>NZ_KV812896.1:0-224 GCF_001813565.1 Rothia sp. HMSC068E02 | reverse complement strand
TTCCTCCGCGCCGTCGCAGGGGACCCGCCCTCGCTTCGCTTCGGGCACCCTGAGGGCGCTTCCGGAAAATACGCTCGCCCCGCTCCGTGTCCCCGATGTCACGACGGAGGGCACCATCCCTCCGCCCCGTAGGTAAAACACTCGAGCCCGGTTCAGTAAGGGCAGGGCTTGTGTGCGCGATACCGGTATAACGAACTTATGGGGGAGGGGCTGTCGCCTTCTCA
>NZ_KV812895.1:104136-146466 GCF_001813565.1 Rothia sp. HMSC068E02 | reverse complement strand
CCCGAGTACGCGGTACAGCCGCGAAACGCTCACGCGCTGCCGGAGGCTGCAGGTAGTCGTCATGCTCGGGCACCAGCGCGTACAGCGGGTTCGAGATCTTGTTCCACTCGTCCAGCTCAGCCGGGTGCACGCGGTGCAACGGCGGGGAGAGCAGAATGGCGCCGGTGAACTCGTTCGCGTATTCGGGCGCGTACTTGAGCACCAGCTCGGTGCCGAAGGACCAGCCGACCAGCCAGGGGTTCGGCAGGGCACGCTCGCGTACAAACTTCAGGATTGCGTCAAAGTCCTTCTTCTCGGCAAAGCCGCCGTCAAAGACACCTTCGCTGGTGCCGCGAATCGAGGAGGTGCCGCGAGTGTTGAAACGCAGCACCGCGATGTTCGACAGCGCCGGCAGGCGGAAGGAAGCCTTCTTGTACACGTGCGAGTCCATGTAGCCGCCGTGGGTGGGCAGCGGGTGGAAGGTCACCAGGGTTGCCTTGACTTCGCCTTCGGGCAGGGCGAGTTCACCGACGAGGCGCTTGCCGTCCGCGGTGGTGACGGTGAAGTTCTCGCGGCGTGCCGGAAGCACAGTACGTGCCTTAATGGGGGTGGGCTCAGCGGCGGTGCTGAAGACGTAGCGGGCGGGATCGAATTCCTGCTCGCGGGTGATATCGGCGGTGTTGCTCATTGCGTTCCTTCAAGAAATGGATTCGAGAATGTGGTTTTGGTCAAGAATGTAGTCTTAGGCTGCACCTCAAGTGCAGTGTTCAGCCTATTTGCGGCGGGTGCGCCAGCAATGCTGATGCCAGTGCCTGCGCTCGTCAATGGCGCGGCTACGGCCCATCGTGTGGCTTTCTTGCCACACCACCAGGTGCGCTGTTCTGGGCGGAATCGGGCGGTAGCATTCGGGGCAGGTGTAGGTTTTTTGGGCGTTGACGGCGGGAATGTATTGCACCAGCCAGTCACCGTATCGGTCACGTTCCAATCGGGGCGCAGGGTCGAGGATCCTGCTGATATCACGCCCTGCGGGTGCTTGACGGTGCCACTTATCGCTGGTGGTGCCGGATGCTCGCCTGCCGGGATGATTCTTACGTGCCATGAGCCCTATTCTACCGCGCCGCTCAGCTATCTCTACCTATCGGTCCTGCCGCTGTTCGCTCTACGCTCTTCCACATACTGGCGTGGTACTCATGTTGAGGCGGTACTCCCCCGCTCTGTGCCGTACTTCCCTGCTGTGCCCCGTCCGCGACCTGTACCAAGCTCAGGTTCCCTATCTCATACCCTCACCTGCTAGAGCCAAACACTCGTACCTGCTAGAGTGGACGGATGCGTATTGTCATTGCTGAATGCTCCGTAGATTATGAGGGCCGCCTCCGCGCCCACCTGCCCCGCGCTACCCGCCTGCTGATGGTCAAGAATGACGGCTCCGTCCTCATTCACTCCGACGGCGGTTCCTACAAGCCTCTGAACTGGATGAGCCCTCCCTGCTCCCTGCTGGTGGCTGAGCGTGAGGACGTTCCGCAGAGCATCCGTGAGGACCTAGAGTCCGATGTTCAGCAGCTGTGGACCGTTCAGGCAGCTAAGAGCGATGACCGCCTCATGATTCGCATCTACAAGATTGAGCACGAGCACGCCACCGACCTGGGTGTTGATCCCGGCCTCATCAAGGACGGTGTGGAGGCTGATCTGCAGCGTCTGCTCGCAGAGCAGATCCACACTCTCGGTGAGGGCTATTCGCTGGTGCGCCGCGAGTACCCGACCGCTATCGGTCCGGTAGACATCATGGCGAAGGATGCGCACGGCGTCTCCGTGGCGGTTGAGCTCAAGCGTGTGGGCGATATTGACGGTGTGGAGCAGCTGACCCGTTACCTGGAGTTGCTCAACCGTGACCCGCTGCTGGCACCGGTGCGCGGCGTATTTGCGGCACAGACGATTAAGCCGCAGGCACGTACCCTGGCTGAGGACCGCGGTATCCGCTGCGTGAGCCTGGACTACGATGCGATGCGCGGCGTGGACGACTCCGCTGACCGTCTGTTCTAGCTGACCGTCTGTTCTAAACGGCTCTAGGCTAAGCAGCTGCACATAGCTTGAGGGGCGCCTCCCGACCATGGGAGGCGCCCCTTTTCAGCCCATCATCTTTCTGCCCGCGCTCTTTCGGCGCACGCGTTCTTTCTGTGCACACTCTCGTTCTGCGTAAACAATCTACCCCCGGATACACCAATCGCCGGTGCCCCTCCCCTTTCAGGGTGGAACACCGGCGAGGTGTACACAGTGGCTAATTCCCGCTGAGGGGAACCAGCTTTAGATCTGTGCGTGCTTTGCAACGATGGTCACGTGATCGTTCGAGACGGTCAAGAAACCTGCGTTGAGGATGGTCTTAATGGGCTCACCATCAACGGGTTCAATGAGCAGCTCGCCGTCCTGTGCCAGCAGCGTGCAGGTGGGGATCATGCCCGGCAGGATGCCGAGGTCACCGCTGACGGAGCGTGCACGAACGTACTTCGCTTCGCCAGTCCACACGACGCGTTCGCGGGAAACAACTTCAACTTTCAGAGCCATGATTACTTAGCTCCAGTCTGTGCCTTGATTTCCTCGTAGCGGCGCATAACGTCGTCCATACCACCAATGTTGTAGAACGCCTGCTCGGGGATGTGGTCGACATCGCCGTTGCAGATCATCTGGAAGGACTCGATGGTGTCCTTCAGCGGAACGGTCGAACCCTCGACACCGGTGAACTGCTTTGCAGTGTAGGTGTTCTGGGAGAGGAACTGCTCGATACGACGTGCACGTGCCACGACGATCTTCTGCTCCTCGGAGAGCTCGTCCACACCCAGAATCGCGATGATGTCCTGCAGTTCCTTGTTTTCCTGCAGAATAGCCTTCACACGAATTGCGGTGTCGTAGTGCTCCTGACCGATGTACTGTGCGTCCAGAATTCGGGAGGTGGAGGACAGCGGGTCAATTGCCGGGTACAGACCGCGCGATGCGATTTCACGAGAGAGCTCGGTGGTCGCATCCAGGTGCGCGAAGGTGGTTGCCGGCGCCGGGTCGGTGTAGTCATCCGCAGGCACGTAAATTGCCTGCATGGAGGTGATGGAGTGACCGCGGGTGGAGGTAATACGCTCCTGCAGCAGACCCATTTCGTCCGCCAGGTTCGGCTGGTAACCCACTGCGGAGGGCATGCGGCCCAGCAGGGTGGAAACCTCAGAACCTGCCTGAGTGAAACGGAAGATGTTGTCGATGAACAGCAGCACGTCCTGGTTCTGAACATCGCGGAAGTACTCCGCCATGGTCAGACCGGTCAGTGCCACGCGCAGACGGGTTCCCGGGGGCTCATCCATCTGGCCGAACACAAGAGCGGTGTCCTTCAGAACGCCTGCTTCTTCCATTTCGACCCACAGGTCGTTACCCTCACGGGTACGCTCGCCAACACCGGTGAACACGGAGGTACCACCGAAGTTACGAGCCACACGGGTAATCATTTCCTGGATCAGCACGGTCTTACCCACGCCTGCACCACCGAACAGACCAATCTTACCGCCCTTGATGTAGGGGGTCAGAAGGTCGATGGACTTAATACCAGTCTCCAGCATTTCGGTGGAGCCTTCCAGCTCTGCGAAGCCGGGAGCGGCACGGTGGATCGGCCAGTAGGTGTCAGCCTTGATCTCGGAGTTCGGCACGTCGAGTGCGTCACCGAGAACGTTGAAGATGTGGCCCTTCACGCCGTCACCAACGGGGACGGAGATCGGTGCGCCGGTGTCGACTACAGCCTGACCGCGGACCAGGCCGTCAGTCTGCTGCAGGGAGATAGCGCGAACGATCGAGTCGCCCAGGTGCTGTGCGGTCTCGAAGGTGATGGTGCGGGTGCGACCGTCGAGGGTCAGCTCGGTGGTCAGAGCGTTGTAAATCTCGGGGACCTGACCGGCGGGGAACTCGACGTCGACCACGGGGCCGATGACGCGGGCAATACGACCCGTTGCGCCCTGAGTCGGTGCGGAGACCGATTCGTTGTAGGTGGCAGTCATATTTCTCACTTACTTAGAAAGTTTGGACAGTTGATGGCTTCGTTGGCGTACAAGTACTAGGAGCCGAGGGCGTCTGCGCCGCCCACGATTTCGGAGAGCTCCTGAGTAATTTCCGCCTGACGTGCGTTGTTCATCAAACGGGTGTACTTGGTAATCAGCGTCTCAGCGTTGTCACCTGCGGTCTTCATCGCGCGCTGGCGGGATGCCAGCTCACTTGCTGCTGCCTGCAGGAGGCAGGAGAAGATACGCGATGCAATGTAGCGCGGCAACAGCGCGTTGAGCACTTCCTCGGCGGAGGGCTCGAACTCGAAGGATGCCGCCTGCTCGTACTCAGCCTTGGTCAGTTCCTGGTCGGGAACGATTTCCTCGCCCATAGCCTTTGCGTCACCCACGTGGATGGGCAGCAGGCGCAGGATCTTGGGTTCCTGAACAACCATCGACTTGAACTCGGTGTATACGATGTGCAGTTCGTCCACGCCGCCCTCTTCGAAGGGCAGGTCGTAGGCTTCGAGCAGCGCGTCACGAATTTCGACGGCAGTTTCAACACGAGGTGCATCGGTGTGCCCCTCCCACGCACGGGCGTAGGGGCGCTCACGGAACTCGAAGTAAGCCTTTGCCTTACGGCCAACCAGGTACAGCTGTACCTCCTGGCCGTTAGAGCGCAGCCTCTCAATCAGAGATTCGGTACGACGCAGGATAGCGGAGGAGTACGAACCTGCCAGACCGCGGTCACTGGTAACAACCAGGATTGCGGAGCGACGGTGTTCGTAGGTTCCGAACTCGTGCGGCTTGTGAATCAGCGGGTGCTTAATACCGTGCTGAGTCGCAACCGCAGTCACCACGCGGGTCAGAGCGTTCGCGTAAGGGCCGGCTGCCTGAGCAGCGTTACGAGCCTTGTTAATGCGGGAGGTCGCGATCATCTCCATCGCCTTGAAGATCTTCTTCATAGACGACGTCGAAGCAATCTTCTGTCGGTAAACCCTAATCTGGGCTCCCATAGAGCTTCCTTTCTCCTTGCTTTCTGCCCCGCCCCAGCCTCATAGCTGAGGCGGGGAGAAGGCGAGGACTAATCGCTAACCGATGGTTTCCTGAGTGATGTCGCTATCGCGAGCTGCCTTGTGCTCCTCGTGACCTGCGTCGACGAGGTGGCTGCTGCCCTCAGACTTGAAACCCTGCTTGAAGTCAGTAACTGCGGACTTCAGAGCTGCAACGGTGTCATCCTCAAGCTTGCCGGAGGAAGCGATATCGGTCAGTACCGAGGTCTTGTGACGCAGGTACTCGATGAAGCCTTCCTCGAAGCGCAGCACGTCGGAAACCTCAATGTCGTCGAGGTGACCGGAGGTACCAGCCCAAATGGAGACAACCTGCTCTTCAACTGCGTACGGGGTGTACTGCGGCTGACGCAGCAGCTCGGTCAGGCGAGAACCGCGGGTCAGCTGTGCCTTGGTAGCGTCGTCCAGGTCGGATGCGAACATTGCGAACGCTTCCATTGCACGGTACTGTGCCAGCTCCAGCTTCAGGGTACCGGAGACCTTCTTCATAGCCTTGGTCTGTGCGGCACCACCAACACGGGAGACGGAGATACCGACGTCGACTGCCGGACGCTGGTTAGCGTTGAACAGGTCGGACTGCAGGAAGATCTGGCCGTCAGTAATGGAGATGACGTTGGTCGGAATGAAGGCGGAAACGTCGTTTGCCTTGGTCTCAATGATCGGGAAGCCGGTCATCGAGCCTGCGCCCAGGTCGTCAGAGAGCTTAGCGCAACGCTCCAGCAGGCGGGAGTGCAGGTAGAAGACGTCACCGGGGTATGCTTCACGTCCCGGCGGGCGGCGCAGCAGCAGGGACACAGCGCGGTATGCTTCTGCCTGCTTCGACAGGTCGTCGAAGATGATGAGGACGTGCTTGCCACCGTACATCCAGTGCTGGCCGATAGCCGAACCGGTGTAGGGTGCCAGGTACTTGAAGCCTGCTGCGTCGGATGCGGGAGATGCCACGATGGTGGTGTACTCCAGCGCGCCGCGAGTCTCAAGGGTGTGGCGGACAGCTGCAATGGTGGATGCCTTCTGGCCAACAGCCACGTAGATGCATCGAACCTGCTTGTTGGGGTCACCCGAAGCCCAGTTGTCCTTCTGGTTCAGAATGGTGTCGATCGCAATAGCGGTCTTACCGGTCTGGCGGTCACCAATGATCAGCTGACGCTGACCGCGACCAATCGGAATCATCGAGTCGATTGCCTTCAGACCGGTCTGCAGCGGCTCGTGAACCGACTTACGCTGGGTCACGCCGGGAGCCTGCAGCTCCAGTGCGCGGCGACCTTCAGCCTCAATGGGGCCCAGGTCATCGATCGGGTTACCCAGGGGGTCAACAACGCGACCGAGGTACGCGTCGCCAACGGGCACCGAGAGGACCTCACCGGTGCGGTGTACGACCTGGCCCTCTTCAATACCGGTGAAGTCACCCAGGACGATCACACCAATATTGCGGGTATCCAGGTTCTGTGCGAGGCCGAGGGTGCCGTCTTCGAAACGAAGCAGCTCATTCGCCATAACCGAGGGAAGGCCCTCGACACGAGCGATACCGTCGGAGGCCGATACAACTCGACCCACCTCAACACGTTCTGCATTGCCGGGTTCGTAAGACGCTGCAAACTCGTTCAGCGCATTACGGACATCTTCGGCATTGATGGTCAGTTCGGCCATCTTGTGTCCCTGCTCTCTCATTGTGGTTGCGTTCCGTCAACGGAACCAACCGAAACTTGCAATTCGGGTTGAACGGGCGGGCAATGCCGCCGCTTCTGCGAAGGAGGCATCTGCCACGCACCCGCTACCCGAGGTATCTTCTAAATCACCGTTGCGACGAACGGTTCAGCGTCGCTAGCTTGAGCCGCTAGCCGATGGAACGAGCCAGGTCGGACATGCGGGTCTCGACGGTACCGTCGATCACCTCGTCGCCCACCTGAACACGCAGACCGCCCAGAACGGCGGGGTCCACCGAAACGTCGAGCTTCAGCTCACGGCCGTACACGGCGTTGAGCGTGCGACCGAGACGTTCAAGCTGTGCCTGCGACAGCGCAATCGCGCTAGTTACTCGCGCAATGTAACGGTTCTGTCGCGTGACGATGATTTCTGCGAACTCATCGGCTACCCGTGCAGCGTGACGGCCGCGGGGGTTGGAGCCAACTCGTTCGAGCAGAAGCACACCTTCGGCGGTGGTGGCGGGGCCACCGAGCGCCACGGCGAGCTTCTTCTTTGCTTCTTTGCTTGCCTGATGGTCGGACAGCGCTTCCTGCGCCTGAGCGTTGGAATCAACGGTACGCACAAAGGTGAGTAGTTCGTTGAGTACCTCGTCCAGGGCGTCCACGCCACCGCGAGACTGAGCCGATGCGGTCACGGCGAGCACTGCTGCACGCTCCAGGGCATTCGCCAGATCAGCATCATCGGACCAGCGCTGAGCCACCGCACTGGTGAGCACAGCCATAGCCTGAGAAGAGATCTTGCCGCCGAAGACGGTGTTAGCGATACCCTGACGTGCTGCTGCATCACGCGAAGAATCGGTGACAGCACGGCGCAGGGTGCCGTTGTGGTCGAGAACATCAACCACAGCGAAAAGCTCGCTCGCCAGGTTCAGGGGCTGCAGGGAAGCGTGAGCTTCCAGCACCTCTTCCACCTTGCTCAGTGATTCAGTAGATACTCCTGCCATTACCGAGCCGCACCTGCGTTCTGCTTCTCGGTTTCAAGGTCAGCAAGAAAACGATCTACCACACGGGCCGATCGCTCATCATCGTTGAGGGCTTCGCCCACAATCTTGCCGGCAAGGGTCGTAGCAAGAGTGCCAACCTCGGAACGGAGGGACACTGCTGCTGCCGCACGCTCTGCCTCGATAGCCTTTGCTGCATTATCGCTAATGCGCTGAGCCTCAGCGGTTGCACGCTCGCGAGCATCGGCAATGATTGCCTCGCCCTCTGCGCGTGCCTCTTCACGAATCTTCTGAGCCTCCAGTCGAGCGCTTTCGAGCTGCTGGGTGTACTCATCGCGAGCCGCTGCAGCCTCTGCCTGTGCCTTCTCGGCCTTGGCAAGGCCACCTTCGATTGCTTCCTTACGGTCCTGGTAGATCTTCTCGAACGCCGGGACAACGTACTTAGCAACGATGTAGTAGAGGATCAGGAATCCGATGAGGGTAATGACAATTTCCCCGACGTCGGGAATCAGGGGGTTCGAAGTTGCCTCCGCTCCCCCTTCGCTTGCCAGATAAATCATGGAGGGAATCCTGTTCTATGGGATGGGTCGTTTAGGATGTGGCAGAGCCGGTTACTTGATGAAGACGAGAACCAGGCCCAGAATTGCCAGCGCCTCGACCAGTGCGAAGCCCAGGAACAGCATGGGCTGCAGGGTCTTCTGGGACTCGGGCTGACGAGCAACGCTGGTCATGTATGCCGCGAAGATCAGACCCACGCCGATGCCGCCGCCAATAGCTGCCAGACCGTAGCCAACCGCAGTGATGGAACCAACCATTATTTTTCCTTTCAACAGTGTTCGACCGGGAACATACCCGGACCGAACAGAGTTTGATTTGAGTTAATAGCCCGCACAGTGAACGTGTGGGTTGCTTTATTCACGCCCAATGACGAACGCGAAAACCTAAAAAACTAGAGAGTTTAGTGTCCCTCGGAAACCGAGCCCTGCAGGTACACAGCCAGCAGCAGAGCGAACACATAAGCCTGGATGCACTGAATCATGAATTCCAGGAAGTACAGGAACAGGCCCAGAGCACCGGGAGCAATAGCAGCCAGGTAGCCGATACCACCCAGGGTCTCAACCATGTAGGTCACCATGCTGGATGCAACCATCAGCGCCAGGTGACCACCGAACATGGTCGCGAAGAGACGTAGCGCGTGAGTTGCGGGACGAATCAGCAGGTTCGAGAAGAACTCGATCGGGATCAGGATGGGGTAAATCCACACCGGCAGACCCGAGGGCATGGTGATGTCCTTGAAGAAGCCGCCCAGGCCCTTGCGCTTGATACCAACGCCAACCCAGGTCAGGTACGCTACGCCAGCCAGCGCGTAGGCGCTACCGGGGTGCGAGAAGGTGGGCAACTGAACAAACGGAATCGAACCGTAGAGGTTGTTCACCAGAACGAAGAAGAAGGAGGCGAACAGAATCGGCACGAACGGCTTGTAGTGCTGTACGCCCAGGGTTTCCTTACCGAGGGAGTTACGAGCAAACATGTAGCCGGACTCAGCGATGAACTGAGTCTTGCCGGGAACCATGGCGCGCTTACGTGCTGCGGTGAGGAAGAAGACCGCGATAATCACCACGGACAGCAGAATCAGTACGTTCTGCTTACCGAAAGCGAAATCACCAATGGTGAAGAAGGGTGGCAGATGCATGTCTTCGGGGGTCGGCGGCACATAGGCTTCCGCGAGGATCAACCCGTTCTCGATCAAAGCAAGTCCTTTCTTGCTACTAGTGGCTATCAAGAGCCCATGTCTGCCTATAAACGACTGACATGCTAACTACATGGATGAATGTGTGACCTGGCGGTCCGCGTTCAATGACCTAACGGTCTTTATTCTGCCTGGTCATGTGGGTAAAGACGAGGGTCAAACCTCCAATAGCGCCAATCAAGACGCCAACCCACACCAGCCAGGTGGTGGAGAAGACCAGGTCACCGAGGTAACCGATGCCTCCCCACACTGCTACACCGATGATCAGATAGAGAATCGACATGACTGCACCGGAGAGACCTCCGTCAGACACCAATTCTCCGGTGGTGCGGAGCTTTTTATCTCCGTCCCACCACTTCTTCTCTTCGGCCAAACGTTTTTCCTTTCAAACACCGATCGTGTTACCGACCATGGTCTTCCGAGTCGGTGTCGAAGTACAAAATTCTCAGTCGTGCGATGCTAACTGTTTCAATAACAATCCACAGAATCACGCCGGTACATGCGCCTGCGAGAGTCCAACCGTGCCTCAGATTCTCGGGGAACGGCACAAACATCAATACCAGACCGAGCAGAGCAATCTTCACGAGGTAGCTCACCACCAGCGATTTGGGTACACCCCAGTCGAAAATGGGAGCAACCAACATAACCAATACGCCCAGAGTGAAGCATATATAGATTATCAGAAAGCCCAATGTTATTCCTAGCGCGCCCACGGGGCCCGCAAACAGGTACGCACTCATCATACCGCCCAACCAAGCCAGCAGAGAGTAAGCCGATACCCTGTAGAACAAAAATTTCCAGGAAAGCTCTTGACTCTCGAAAGAAGAGGCCTTCAAACCTGCTTGAGCACGCTCTCGGCGGTGTTTCTGCTGCTTCTTGCGCTCCGCCGGCGGATACCACAGAACGTCCACCACGCGCCTCCAGAGAGGCTCTGCAGGAGCCTGAGATTTAGGCTGCTCAGAAGCCATTAGTGTTTCTCCCCACGGTTGCGATGAGAAGAAGGCTGAACAGAGGAGCGAGCAGCAGAAGAGCTATCTGCACGGTCTTTCACGGAATCCGGCATGATCGGCTCCGGATGCAGCGAGGTCGGCTCTACGTTCTCAGGAGTCGCCGGAACGCCAGTCGCCGAGGTCAAAGAGCCGGTAGCAGGCTCTGCAGTTGCCGACTTCGCCTTCGGCGCCGAACCCTTCGAATCCGCCGCAAAGCGCTTCGACAGGTCAATCGCAGAAGTAGGTGCCTCACCGCCAAAGAGCTGCGGCATACGCAGGTACACCACCAGCACGGCAAGAGCCACAAGAACCACACCAACAGCCGCCAGCACGGCGCCCGAAGCAAACAAATCAGAGGCAAACGCCAGCAGCACCCACACCAGAATGGTCGTACCGGTCACCACGGCGGTCGAACCAAGGTGGCTGAAACCAACATCCGTCAGACGCTGATAAGTGTGAGTACGGTGCGGCTTGTACCACTGCTCCCCCGCCATAAAACGACGGAACAGAGTCGTACCCGCGTCCGCCAGATACGTCATCAGCGGAGCAAAAGCCAACAGGAACGGAACATCCGCAAACCACGCGCCCACAGCCAACGTGCCCAGCGCCGCGCCCAAAACATAAGAACCCGCATCGCCCAAAAACACGTTCTTACCAGGGCGCACATTCCACGGCAGGAACGCCGCAAAAGCACCGGCAACAGCCACACCAGCCAAAGCCAGCCACGGAAGGTTCACCATCCAACCGGTCAGCGCATACGCCAAACCAGCCACCAGACCGTGAGCACCAGAAATACCGTTAATGCCGTCCATAAAATTCGCCACGTTAATGTAGCCGGCAACAAAAATCGCGCCCAGAATCAGCAGCAGAATGTTCGTGCCCTGCACCGTCGCAAAGCTCACGCTCACCAGTACGCCAATCACCAGCTGCAGGCCCGCACGACGCACAATGCTCACGCCGCGAATATCCTCAAGCCAGCCCAGGGCAAGAGCACACAGAATCGCCGCGGCAATCGTCACCGCCAGCTGCAAAGACTCAGCAGAACGGTACGTCCAGCCGAACAGGGTAGCCGCCACAAACGCCACAAAGGTCGCAGCCGCAGTCGCCAAACCCATACCGCGGTAGGTCGGAGCAGTATGCGAAGAACGCTCATTAGGAACATCCACCATGTTGTAGCGGTGCAAAATCGGGCGCACCGCAAACGGCAAAAGGGCACCCAAAACAAAAGCAAGAGCAAAAATGCTCAACAGCTCAGAAAAGGAGGTCATACCAGCTCCAAGGCATTGGCGCCGCTCCCCTGGACGCAAGCTCCAGAATTGCAGCTAAGGGACGATGTGTGCGTAGTGTGTGTGTGTTTACTTCGTATTCTATAGAACTCTTCAGTAGCCCGGGACTAAACATTACAGATTCTCTCCATACGTTCTGCATATTCTGCGTCCTGAAATGTTCTACACCCGAGAAAGAGAAAACACCGGATACCGCACCCGCCACGCAAGTGCAGCATCCGATGTCATTCCCTAAAGATTAGAACGTCTGCGCATCCGCCAAAGTACGCGGATCAGGGGCACGCTCCAGGCCATGACGCTCATAGCCACTGTGCTCCCGATAGTTCTGAATCCACAGCTCATAATCGAGCTCATCAGGGTCAAGCGCCGGAGCACTCGACCGGGAAATATACCGGTTCTCCTCACTAGGTACCAGCTTCTCGGTACCGCCGAAGAGAGCCTCATCCAGCTTCTCACCCTTGCGAAGACCAATCTCCTTGATCTCCACGTCATACCGCTCATACGCCTGGCGCATCGCCTTCGCAACGTCCAGGATCTTGACCGGCTGACCCATATCCAGCACCATGACCTCACCCGGGCGACCAATCGCACCGGCAAGCATCACCAGCAAGCAGGCATCGGTAATCAGCATGAAGTAACGGGTCGCGCGCTTATCCGTCAGGGTAATCGGACCACCCGAGAGGATCTGCTTCGTAAAGAGCGGCTTAATCGAACCGCGCGAACCAAACACGTTGCCAAAACGAACCGACACGTAGGTGTTGCCGGTCTTCTCACCAAAGTACGCAGTCAGACGCTCCGCCACACGCTTGGACTGACCCAGCGCAGTCTTCGGATCCGCAGCCTTATCGGTCGACACGTTCACGAAGGTCTTCACGCCCACCGCCTCCGCGGCACGCAGCACGTTCAAAGTGCCCAGGGAGTTCGTCTTCCACGCCTCCTGCGGGTACGCCTCCAGCGCCGACACATGCTTCAACGCCGCAGCGTGGAACACCACCTCGGGGCGACGCTCACGGAAAATCTCCAGCAGGTTATCGCCCTCACGAATATCAGCCAGAATGATGCGGTCATCGTCCAGGCTCGACTCGTGAGTAATCGAAACCTTCGTTTCCATCAGCAGAGTCTCATCATGATCAAGCATCATGAGGGTCTCCGGCTCAAACTCGCTAATCTGACGGCACAGCTCAGAACCAATCGAACCGCCCGCACCCGTAACCAGTACACGCTTACCGTGCAGGTACGAACGCAGAATATCGCGGTCAATATCGTAGTTAATCTCGCCACGAATCACGCGCATCAGGTCGTTATCGCTCGCGGTAATCAGACGCTCGCCCATCAGTCGAGCATTCGCGCTACTAATACGCTGAACCTCAACCTTAAGCTTACGCATGCGGTTGCAGAAGGACTCGAAGTAATCCTCCGACATATCCGAAATCGTCACCAGAATCTTACGGGTACCCGACTCACGAATCACCTGCTCCAGCTCACGGTAAGTCGTAATCACCGAAATGCCGTGGAACTTCGTACCAGCCTTCAACTGGTCATCATCGAAGACCGCAACCGGGCGAAGCTTCGCCTCCTCATCGTGCAGCATCGAATCCATGACCATGCCGCCAATAAAGCCGGCACCGTACACAATCACTGGCTCGCCCGTCAGCTCACGCACAGCACCGCGCTCAGTGTACACACGCTTCGCCATGCGGGCGCCCGCCATCATAATCAGGCTAAATGCCGCCGCAATCGCAGGCACACTATGCGGAATATGCGGCAGACCCAACAGCTCATCCACAAAGGAGAAAGCAGTCAACGCCGCACCCGCGCTCAAAGCAGCCGCGCCGGCACGCCACGACTCGTCAAACGAACCGTACGAATACACGCCGTTATAAATCTTCACGCCCGCCAGACCAATGACCAGGTGCAGAACCACAGCCAACGTAGCGGTCATCGTCAACGACGCCGGGTGAATAATATCGAACACCGAACCGTTACTGAGCAGCACACTATAGCGGAGCATGTACGCAAACAAAACCGCCAGAACCCAGGCACTCGAATCAATCAGCGCCTGCGCAATCAGCCACCACGGCTTACGCTCATACAGGCGGTTCACCAGCATCGTGCCAGAGTCACCCTCCGTCACCATCGTGCCGCGCTGAGCTGCCTTCTGCATCACCACATGAGCGTGAGGTTTCAACTGAGCCACTACATGCCTCCTTCAGATGCGGTACCAGAAGAACGAGAAGAAGCACGAGCCGTCAAAGACGACAACGCACGAAACGCCGAACGGCGCGCCTGCTCAGGAACAAAACGGTACACACTCCGCACCGCCATATTCTGAGCCCACTGAAGCTTAGAAATACCGTGACCGGTGTACAGTCGACGCTGAATCGCCACATCCTGCAACCAGGCGTCCACTCCCCCGCGCTTCGTGTACGCGCCCGCACCCACGCGGTAACGCACCAGAGCCTCAGGGATATTACCCAGACGATAGCCGGCATCGCGCAGACGCATCCACAGCCACCAATCCTCAGCGCCGGGCACGAACTCGTAACCGCCCAGCTGCTGCACGGCACTCTTCACGAACGCCACGGACGGGTGATAAATCGGGTTACGCGAATCCATCGCGCTGAGCAGACGCGCAGAATCAACAATCGCCTCGCGGGTCGACTCCACCGCAGTATTGCTCTCATTCACCTCAAGCATGGCAGAGCCCAGCACCGTGTAGCCGCCCTGCACCAGGGCAGGAATCAGACGCGCAAAACGAGTCGGCTCAGACAGATCATCAGAATCAGCACGAGCCACCAGCTCATACGAACACGCCTGCAGACCGGCGTTCAGTGCCTCCGCCAAACCAACATTCTGAGCCAGCTCCACCGCCTGGATCGGCGGGCAATCCAGGTTCTCGGCGCGCTGAACCCAGCGGTCCACCACGGCATCCAGCTCGGGGGTCAGCGGACCGTCCTTCACCAAAACCAGCTCGGAAGGACGCACCGTCTGGTTCAGAAGATTTGACTCCAACGCCTGGTCCAGATAGGCGGGGTTCTCCTTCGCGTACACGCTCATCAGCACCGAGAAATCGGGTACAGAGCTCACGCAACCACGCGCCTTCTCAGAATCAGCGGGGCTTTCAGCGGATGCCGGCACGCCGTAGCGGCCGGGGAAAGTCAGCGGGTAAATGCCCTCAAGCACCTGAGCATTCGGGCGAGGCGCACGCAAACCATCACGCACACCATTGAGGAAATACCCCAGGTAGGTGCGGCGGTCATCAGTACGCAGAACAGTAGAAATCCACAGGCGCGCCGACGAGCCACCGTAGAGCAGCTTCTCCAGCGGGTTCAGGGTACGCGAACGGGTAAAGACCCACAGCTTATTGCGCACATCGTTATAGAAACGCGGCCCCGGGTCAGCGTTCGTTGTACCAAAAGTCTTCGTGTGGTGCTTAGCCACCGAAGAAGGCACCGCAATGCCGTCACGGTGATGAATCAGACGAGTCGAAAACTCGAAGTCATCATTCCAGATGAAGAACTCAGCAATCGGCAAACCACCGTTACGGCGAATAGCCTGCGCATCCATCAGAATCGATACGAACGAGGCGCTACGAATCGGACGGGCACCCACCGCCTGCGCACGAGCATGACGCTGCTCCCCCGCCGCAAACATCGTGCGCGGAGTGTTCATCGGGTGGTCCTCGCCGTTCGTCCACACCACACGAGAGGCAACCACCGCGGGGCGCTGCGAAGGCACCGGCGAATAGTTCAACCAGGCGGCAACCGCCTCCGACAGAGTGTTCTCGGTCGGCTCGGTGTCATCGTCCATAACCCACACCAGATCCGGGTTATGGCGTTCCAGAGCGCGATCAATACCCACCGCGAAACCGCCAGCACCACCCATATTGCTCTCCAGGCGGATACAATCCACCGGCAGCTCATAGTCCAGGGTGCGCAGATACTCGGCAGTACCGTCCGTGGAGGCGTTATCAACAATCACCACCGCCGCAGGCACACGCTCACCAGAAGCTATACCAGCGAGGGTCTTCGGTAGCAGGTCCTCACGGTTATAAGTCACCACCACGGCGACCGTGCGGGGATACTCGTTCAAAGAATCATGAGAAGAAGACTGATCGGAAGAAGGCTGGGCAAAAGCGGTCACGTCGCTGTACTTTTCTGCCATAAGTTCTCCCTCCGCGGCGCGATGCGCCTGAATCAGCCGGTACGCGATATACCCATACCGAGCTGGGCGCTTATGGTGTTTCTCGCGCCCGCGGTATTCAACCGTGTGGATATATCACTCAAAGAAAATATTCTACCTGCGGTCTCCACTAGAGAGTGAACCATCACCTCAAAAGACGCACTTTATGACAAATAAACAACCGAATTCAGTTGATTTATCCGCATAGCGGACGTACCGGCACACCCATTTTTGGGTATCCATCAAGCTATCAGCTTCACAGCCTGTGTTTGCGCTGTGCACCCCGTGCGAAAAAACGATCAGAGACCGAATAAAACCCCACAAATTCCCCATAAACTGTTCAAATATGGGAAAGTTGAAATGACCCCATTTTTCCCCGCAATGTACGCGGGCTCGTGAGAGGTAAAAGAGATGTCCGAATCCAAGTGGAAAGTCATTGGCGCCAGCGGCTTCGTTGGTTCCTCCATCGTCGCGCGTCTGAACGCAGAAGGTATCAGCGTCGACCCCATTGAGGCACCTCGACTCGCAACCCGAGCCCTCGACGTAGACAGCATCATCGACGAAGCAGACCAGCTTGAAGGCATCATCGACTCCCTCGCAGAAGCCTTCGCCGGCGCGCAGGTCGTCGTCAACGCAGCAGGCCTCGCAGCACCCAACATGCAGGATCTGCCCCCGCTCGTCGGCGCAAACGCCCTGCTTCCCGCCGTAATCGCCATCGCCGCACAGCGCACCGGCGTGCGCCGCGTTATCCACCTCTCCTCCGCAGCCGTACAGGGCCCGCGCCTCGTGCTAGATGATTCCGAAGAGACCAACCCGTTCAGCGCCTACTCCTTCTCCAAGGCACTCGGCGAAGAAGCGCTGCTCGACCTGCAGGACTACTTCCTCGAAGAGCACCCCGACTGCGCACCCGAACTGTGCATCCTTCGCGCAACCAGCGTGCAGGGCCGAGGCCGACGCACCACCGAACTCTTCGCCAAGATAGCTTCCTCCCCCTTCGCATCCGTTGCGGGTGCAGGCACCGGCAAGTCCCCGGTCTCCAGCGTGCAAGCCCTCGCAGAATTCGTGGTCATGCTCGGCACCTTCCCCGGCGAGCTACCCACCATCGTGCTGCAGCCCTGGGAAGGCGCAACCGTTGCCTCCGCATCCGTGGACGCTGGTCGCCGCCACCCGCACCGCCTGCCCGAGTGGCTCTGCCGCGCAGCCGTCAAGGCGGGCTACACCGTCTCCGAGCTGATGAATGACAAGTTCGCAGGATCCGTGCGTAAGGTCGAGGTCATGTGGTTCGGCCAGGGCATCGACGACTCCTGGGCACGTGACAACAACCTTCTGCCCACCCCGCGCGTGCGTGAAGTACTGCGCAACGCCCACACCGCGCTGGGTAAGAAGAAGGACCGCCGCTTCGACAAGAACTAGGTAGCGTACGTGCGCCCCTAGCAGCGCACAACCTGAGGCACGCAGCCCAGGAGCGCATAACCTGTAGGACTCATAACGAAAGGGAACCCCCGATATATCTGAACGATATATCGGGGGTTCCCTATACGTTTTTATGCTCCGAGCTTTATAACTCGCAGAGGTTTAGAGGTGATCCTCCGGGGCGTCCTTCTGCTCGGTCTTTGCCTCAGACTCAACCTTTGCCTCAGCTTCAGTCTTGGTAGCCTCAGTCTTAGCTTCTGCCGACTTAGCCTCATCCTTAGAGGCAGTCTCAATCTTCGACGCGCCAAAGACCAGCGCGCGAGCAGTATCAGCAGGAACTGGGTGAGTCTGCGGCTCATCCGCACGAACCGGCTTCGGAGTGTTGTCACGGTAGCCGCGCGAACGCTCCTGGTCCACGCCAGTGCTGAAAGCAGAAGACAGAGCCGAAGTAGCGCCCAGCAGGGACGCAGCGACAGAACCGGCCACCGGTGCCGAAGCGCGACGAGCAGGCTCACCGCTCACAGTGTGGGTGCTGTCCCACTGCTCGTACGCTTCATCCAGGTCAGCCTGCTCATCCAGAGCACGCTCAGAAGGAGTCGACTCAGACGACGCGGAAGAAGCAGCCTCAGCTTCCTCAACCTTACGAGCCGCCTGCTCGTCAGCCTCCGCACGAGTCAGAATGGTCGGAACGACCTCGCGCAGCTCCTCCACCGAAATTGCGCCCTCACGAACCACCACGTAGGGGAAGGAAGTGCAATCCAGAATCGTGGACGGTGCCGGGTCACGCTCAGTCACCACAACCACGCCGTCCTCATTCGGCTCAGACTCAAGCGGCTTAGGACGAGCGCCACCGTCAATCACCACAGCAACGTCCTCGCCCAGAGAATCCATGGCGGTCTGTGCGTCCAGTGCGGCTTCCTGACCGGTCTTGTTCGCGCTCGAAACCGCCAGCGGACCGTGCTCAGTCAGCAGCTTCAGGGCGAACTCGTCATCGGGAACACGCACGGCAACAGTACCGCGGGTCTCACCCAAATCCCAGCTCAGCGACGGGTACGCGTGAAGAATGATAGTCAGCGCGCCGGGCCAGAAGCGACCACCCAGATCGTAAATATCGTCCGGAACGTCGTCGACCACGCCAGCGAGCGCAGCAAGATCAAAGATCAGCACGGGCGGCGGCATGGTGCGGTCGCGGCCCTTATCTGCCAGCAGCTTGGCAACGCCCTGATGCGAGAAAGCATCGGCGGCAATACCGTAGACGGTATCGGTGGGCATCACAATCGTGTCGTGCGCCTTCAGCGCCTCGCGGGCAGCTTCAATGGCCTCGCGGGTCTCAGTTTCAGTCGTTACGGGGTACAGCTTTGCAGTCACGGGTCTTATTCTCTCATGTTTTTCTGGATGCGGCGAGACACCGGCACCCACAACGCGCCATGTGGAAGCACTCTTCCGGGGGTTCACCGTATTTCGCCGGCTCTGAGCTGGCTACTGAGCTGACTACTGGGGCGGACGCGTTGCCTTCATGCAGCCCGGCACGGGCTAGGTGGTGCATTTACTAGTCTAAAGGCTCTAGTGGGCGCGGTTTATAACCGACGCTATGACGCGGACGATTATTCAGGTCACGCACCGGGTAGCAGTCCTCGAAGCCGACACGTGCCAACAGCTCGGCGACGGCTTCTTCCTGGGTGTCGTCGTGCTCCATGATGAACAGACCGCCGGGGGTAAGAAGTTCGAAGGCGCGGGCGGCAATCGCGGAGGGCATCTGCATGCCGTCCTCTCCCCCGCCGTACAGAGCCATGTCCGGGTCGTGCAGGGCGGCTTCCGGGTCGGCGGGTACGTTCGCCGGCGGAATGTACGGAGGGTTCGAGAGCACCGCGTCGAAGGTTCCGGAAAGTTCGGGCAGGGCGGTGAGGGCGTCCCCCTGAACCAGGTGTACGCCGAGCGGCTCCAGGTTCTTACGGGTGTAGGGGATGGCGTCTTCGGAGAGTTCCACCGCGAACACCTGGGCGTTCGGCAGTTCGCTCTTAATTGCCGCCGCGATAGCCCCGGAGCCGGTGCACAGGTCGACGATGCGCAGCTGACCGGTTGTCGAATCGGTGCGTGCGGTCAGCACCTTGAGGGCTTCTTCGACGAGTAGCTCGGTCTCGGGGCGGGGTACGAACACGCCCGGTCCGACTGCCAGTTCTAGGCGGTAGAAGGGAGCGGAGCCGGTGATGTGCTGCAGCGGTTCGCGGTAGGCGCGGCGGGCGACCAGCGCCTCGTACTCTGCGACCTGTGCGGGGGTGAGCCGCTCCCCCATGAGCGCGGCGTGCTGTAGGCGTGAGCGTGAGCCGTCGTAGAGCAGGTGCGCGGCGAGGAGCTCGGCGTCCACGCGGGGGCTGGGCACCTGCGCCAGTGCCGCGGTGGCGCGCGTGAGTACCTGCGCGAGTTCTTCCCCGCGGGGGTCGTGCACATTCACCTTCATGAGCTCTCCTTTTCATCTCTCAACGGCTCAAAGCCTATCGCGGCATACAGGTGAGGGGCTCCACCGCCGTAGCGGCGAGCCCCTCACCAACATCTCACGTCGATTCAGTGAATCGACAAGAGTCTATATACAGAACCTACGTCTGCACAGAACTACTTCTGTTCCTGGCCCACCTGAGCGAGGCGGTGCGCCTCATCCATCTCAATAGCGGACTGAACCACAGGCTCCAGGTCACCATTCAGTACAGCATCCAGGTTGTACGCCTTGTAGCCGGTACGGTGATCCGCAATGCGGTTCTCTGGGAAATTGTAGGTACGGATACGCTCCGAACGGTCCATGGTACGCACCTGCGAAGCACGGTGCGCCGCGTTCTCAGCGTCAATCTGCTCCTGCTGGTGAGCCAGCAGTCGCGCACGCAGCACGCGCATTGCAGCTTCACGGTTCTGCAGCTGAGACTTCTCATTCTGCATCGCCACGACAATACCGGTGGGCAGGTGGGTAATACGCACCGCCGAGTCGGTGGTGTTCACCGACTGGCCACCGGGGCCCGAAGAACGGTACACGTCAATCTTCAGGTCGTTCTGGTTAATCTCGATTTCTTCCGGCTCATCCACCTCGGGGAACACCAGAACACCGGCAGCGGAGGTGTGGATACGGCCCTGAGACTCAGTCGCCGGAACACGCTGCACACGGTGCACGCCACCCTCATACTTCAGGTGCGCCCACACGCCCTCAGCCGGCTCATTCGAGGAGCCCTTAATAGCAATCTGGGCGTCCTTGTAACCGCCAACATCGGTGCTGGTCGAAGAAATAATCTCAGTCTTCCAGCCCTTGTTCTCGGCATAACGCATGTACATGCGCAGCAGGTCACCAGCGAACAGAGCCGCCTCGTCACCACCGGCACCAGCCTTCACCTCAAGAATGACGTTACGGCCATCATCCGGGTCACGCGGAATCAGCAGGCGGCGCAGCTTCTCCTGAGCAACCTCCAGCTCCTCCTCCAGACCGGGAATCTCCGCCGCGAAATCCGGATCCTCATCAGCCATCTCGCGAGCAGCCTCAAGGTCATCCTTCAGCGAAGTGTACTTATTGTATGCAGTCACAATACCGGTCAGCTCCGCGTAGCGGCGGCCCACACGGCGTGCCTTACCCTGATTCGCCTGCACGGCGGGGTCAGCCAGCTGATTCTGCAGGTCAGCGTGCTCATCCAGCAGAACCTGAATAGATTCAAACATTCTGTTCTCTCTTCCATCTCCCGCACTTTACGCCGCACGGGCAGGCACTAGACATCTCACACCCCTCACAACGGGGATGCACAAAACGAACGGCTCACGCGCCCCACCCACAATGAGGAGGTGGGGCGCGTGAGATACGAGCCTTAGTCGACCAGACGCAGACCGTTCTTCTGAACCGTCAGAAGGAACTCCACGTTGCTTTCAGTCTTACGCAGCTGGTTGGTCAGAACACCCAGAGCCTGCTCGGGTTCCATACCCGCCAGGGCACGGCGCAGACCCCACATAATCTTGATCTCATCCGGGGAGAGCAGGTTCTCCTCGCGGCGAGTACCAGAAGCATTAATATCAACCGCCGGGAAGATACGCTTATCCGCCAGCTGACGGGACAGGCGCAGCTCCATGTTACCGGTGCCCTTGAACTCTTCGAAGATCACTTCATCCATCTTCGAGCCGGTCTCAACCAGGGCGGTAGCCAGAATGGTCAGCGAGCCGCCCTCTTCAATGTTGCGGGCAGCACCGAAGAACTTCTTCGGCGGGTACAGTGCGGCAGAATCCACACCACCGGAGAGGATACGACCGGATGCGGGAGCCGCCAGGTTGTATGCGCGTCCCAGGCGGGTCATGGAGTCCAGCAGCACGACCACATCGTAGCCGAGCTCCACCATACGCTTCGCACGCTCAATAGCCAGCTCAGCCACAGTGGTGTGATCCTCAGCCGGGCGGTCGAAGGTCGAGGCGATAACCTCACCCTTGACGGTGCGCTGCATATCGGTCACTTCTTCAGGACGCTCATCCACCAGGACCATCATCAGGTACACGTCCGGGTTGTTCACGGTAATCGCGTTCGCAATGGACTGCAACATGAGGGTCTTACCCGCCTTCGGCGGGGACACAATCAGACCACGCTGACCCTTACCAATCGGGGACACCAGGTCCACCACGCGGGTGCCCAGCTTCTTCGGGGTGGTCTCCAGGCGCAGACGCTCCTTGGGGTACAGCGGAGTCAGCTTCGAGAAGACGCGGCGGTTCGCTGCTTCCTCAACGCTCTGACCGTTAATCGCCTCAACCTGAACCAGCGCGTTGAAACGCTGGCGGCTGCTCGACTCACCCTCACGCGGCACGCGAATCGCACCGAGCACGTGGTCGCCCTTACGCAGGTTGTACTTCTTCACCTGAGCCAGGGAGACGTACACGTCGTTGGTGCCGGGCAGGTAGCCGGTGGTACGCACGAAAGCGTAGTTGTCGAGAATGTCCAGAACACCCGAAATCGGTGCCAGCACATCGTCTTCGCTCAGGCGAGGCTCGTTCTCCTCGCGGCGGCGAGCTTGCTTCTCGGTGCGCTCAGCCTGACGGTCGCGCTTGGAACGGCGCTCAGTACGCTCGGTGCGCTCGGCACGCTCTGCGCGTTCTGCACGCTCAGCAGCCTTACGCTCGGCACGTTCACTACGCTCAGTGTTGCGCTCTGCACGCTCAGCCTGACGGTCACGCTTAGTGCGACGCTCGGTACGCTCACCATCCTGGTCGCGGCGACGCTCACGGGTGCGGGTACGCTTCGAGCTCTTCTCACCGTCGGGGGTGCCAAAAGTCATGTCCAGGGCAGCGTTCAGGCTGTCCAGGCTCGCGGTGCCGTCAGCGGTAGTAGCCTTCAGCTCAGCAGAGTTACCGGGCAGGTCAACCTGCTCCGCACGCTCGCCAATACGCTCAGCAGCCAGTTCAGCGCGCACATCCAGCGGAGGAAGCTCAGCGGGCTTCTCGTCCTTACGGGTGCGGGTGCGGCGGGTACGCTTCTCCGGCTTCTCGTTATTCTCAGTCTTCTCGGACTTCTCAGCCGATGCGTCCTCACCCTCAGCGGCACGGCGAGCGCGCGCACGCTTCTGAGCGGGAGTCTCGTAACGGGAAGAGCGGGTTCGCTTCTCAGACTTTTCAGCCTTCTCAGCGCCCTCAGCGGGGGCTTCAGTAGCCTCAGCGTTTTCGGTCTTCTCAGCCTTTGCCTCGGCGTCCTTCTGGGCGCGAGTACGGCGGGTACGGCGAGGCTTAGACTCTTCAGTCGTCTCAGCAGCGGGAGTCTGGGCAGACTCAGCAGCAGCCTCAGACTTAGGTGCCTCAGACTTGGGCGCAGCAGGAGCGGCTACGGCGCCACCACGCTGATGCTCTTCAAGAGCCTGAACCAGCTCGGCCTTCTTCAACTTCAGATAGCCGCGGATACCAAGCTGCTGGGCGAGGACACGCAGCTGCGCGACCTTCAAGTTTGCAAGTTCCGGTGCGGCAGCTGCCGTACCGTACTCATCGGTGACAACAATATTCTTTGCCAACTACAATTCCTTTGGTTATAAGCCCTGAAAATCTTCAGAATAAAGATCGGGCGGGCGCTATAGCGCGGTCAAAGGTTTAGACACTGCCGAAAGAAAACAGCAGTCTGCACCTTCGACTCCCTCGAACCGCGCTGGAGGCGGTTCGCGTCTCTTACCGTACCCGCTGATTCAGACACAGCGAGCACACACGGAAGATAAGGCGCTCTATCACAAATGTGGGCAAGCCCAAACCATCATCTATACAAACCATCTACGCGAGATGAAGAGGATGGATTGGTCACTTTGAAAGGGCACCCGCCGCGAAACCGAACCCTCAGAAAAGTCTTCCCTATGCGTCAGAAATAAAGAAGACGTGAATCCCAAAGGCACTCCCCCGAACCTTGCCGGTTCCCGCTCAGACACAAAAAGCATCTGAGGCATCAGGGGAAACGGAAGTACGTTACGAAGGATAGTATCGACGGTCTACATTGAACGACGGGCGAACCTCAACGTAGGACGAACTAATAACGTCCTACTGAGTAACTATAACACCTTCAGTGTCAATTTCAAGGGGAAGAACCCGCCAGTTCAGGCGGCGATCCGCAATAACGCTACTAGGGTGGGTCGCCTCAAACTCGGCAATAGCGTCCTGAACCTGTCGCACCTGCTCATCGCCGCGCGCAAAGATCAAAACGGTCGGGCCAGCACCAGAAATCACCGCCGCAAAACCCTGACCGCGCAGGTACGCAACCAGCGCAGCCGACGGCTCCATCGCGGTCACGCGGTACCCCTGATGCAGGTAATCCACGGTCGCATCCATCAGGTACTCGGGAGCATCAGAGAGAGTGCGCACCAGCAACGCCGCACGAGCGGAGTTCGCCACCGCCTCAACGTGGGGCATCTCCTCAGGAATCAGCGAACGAGCAAGCTTCGTCGACACCTCATAATCGGGCACAGCCACCACAGGGTGAACATCAGGATGCACCGGAATAATCAAGGTCTTCCAGTTGCCCATCTCGCCCCAGGACACCGACAGGTTGCCGTAAATCGCCGGAGCCACGTTATCCGGGTGGCCCTCCATATCGGAGGCGACCTGTAGCATCTGCTCACGGCTCAGACGGTGCTCCTCCGGCAGCAGACCGCTCGCCGCAGCCACACCCGCCACAATAGCCGACGCCGAAGAACCCATACCGCGAGAATGCGGAATCTTGTTATCAGCAATCAGCTTCACCGGCGGCAGTTCATCCAAACCAGCCGCCGCAAAACCAGCCTTCATCGCCTGCAAAACCAGGTGGCTCTCGTCGCGAGGAACATCCGCGCTACCCTCACCGCTGAGCTCAAACTCCAGGCCGGACTCAATACGCTCAACAACCAGCTCATCATAGAAGCCAAGACCCAAACCCATGCTGTCATAGCCGGGACCCAGGTTAGCGCTCGTAGCGGGAACGCGGACCTTAACGGACGCGCCCACCGGAATATCAGAAATATGCAGGGAAGACATGAGAAGAACCTCGCGATCGGTGACGTAATGAGTGAATAGGTGAAAGATACAAAAAGGGCTGTCATGCAGGTGCACCCCGCCCCGAAAAATCGGGACGGAGTGCACAACGTAGTATGAATAGGCTAGTGCAAATCGAGAATATCTGCCACAGCAACCACGTCGAAGGGAGCCTTAGTCGGCTCAACCTTCACGCCGTTCACAGCCTGCAGAGCCCACTGCGGGTCCTTCAGACCGTGACCGGTCACGGTGATGACGATGGTCTTACCCTCGGGAGCTTCACCGGCGCGGTGCTTCTTCAGCAGACCCGCAACACCGGCAGCCGAAGCCGGCTCCACGAAGACACCCTCGCGGGAAGACAGCCAGCGGTGCGCCTCCAGAATCTCCTCATCGGTGACAGCCTCAATCACGCCGCCAGACTCATCACGAGCAGCTTCAGCCTTCTCCCACGACGCGGGGTTACCGATACGGATCGCGGTCGCAATGGTCTCAGGAGCCTCAATCGGGTGACCAGCAACGATCGGTGCAGCACCAGCAGCCTGGAAGCCCCACATGATCGGACGCTTGGTCGCAACCGGCTCCAGCACCTTACCGTCACGGTTGGTGTAAGGCTCCGAGTACTCCTTGTAGCCCTTCCAGTACGCGGTGATGTTACCCGCGTTGCCAACCGGCAGCAGGTGGTAATCGGGAGCGTCACCCAGGGTGTCAACAACCTCAAACGAACCGGTCTTCTGGCCCTCAATACGGTAAGGGTTGACCGAGTTCACCAGGAACACCGGGTAGTTCTCGCTAAGCTTGCGAGCAATCTCCAGGCAGTTATCGAAGTTGCCGTCAATCTGAATGATGTCAGCACCGTGAGCGATAGCCTGAGACAGCTTACCCATAGAAATCTTGCCGTCCGGAACCAGCACCGCACAGCGCATACCAGCCTGCAGAGCGTACGCAGCAGCCGAAGCGGAAGTGTTACCGGTCGAAGCACACACAACAGCCTTCGCGCCGTCACGCTTAGCGGCGGTCATCGCGCTGGTCATACCGCGGTCCTTGAACGAACCGGTCGGGTTCATACCCTCAAACTTCAGGTAAACGGTGTTACCGGTCTCAGCAGACAGTGCCGGCGCGTGAATCAGCGGGGTGCCGCCCTCGCCCAGGGTCACAGCCTTCACATCGTCTGCGAAGGGCAGACGGTCACGGTACTCATTGATAACGCCCTGCCACACGTGTGCCATTGGCTTCTCCTTCAATCTTGGCGCCCCGCCCGCCGATCCTCCCATGGGTCCGGCGCGGTAGCGGGTACGCGGGTTCGTTCGTGAGCGATGCTTCTACACGCGAGCATCGCACGTTTAGTGAGCGGCGCGTGCCGCACATCAGTTAGCGCTAAGCGCCTAGTGCTTCTCAGTGCCTAGTGCTTCTCGGACTCCACGCGGATGACCGAGTTCACCTCACGCACAGTGTCCAGAGCGTCAATCACAGCAATCGCACGGCGCAAATCTGCGTCCTTCGCAGAGTGGGTGACCATACGAATCTGAGCCACACCCTCCTTCGGGGCGGACTGGCGCAGAGAATCAACAGAAATGCCGTGCTCAGTCAGGATGCGGGTAATATTCGCCAGAACGCCCAGGCGATCCTCCACCAAAACACCCACCGAGTAGCGAGACACCACGTTATCCAGACCGGTTGCGTGCAGCTGAGCGTGGGAAGTCTCCGGAACACCGGGACCACCCAGCACCAGACGACGAGCCAGGGACACGAAGTCACCCAGAACAGCCGAAGCAGTCGGAGCGCCACCCGCACCGGGACCGTAGAACATCAGCTCGCCAGCGTTCTCCGCCTCAACGAACACAGCGTTGAACGCACCGTGCACGCCCGCCAGCGGGTGCTGACGAGGAATCAGGGTCGGGTTCACGCGAATGTTCGCGCCGTTCTCACCCTCACGCTCACAAATAGCCAGCAGCTTGATGACGTAACCATCAGCATCCGCGGCAGCAACATCATCAGCGGTGATGGAAGTAATGCCCTCGGTGTGCACGTCATCAATAGTGAACGTCGAGTGGAACGCCAAAGAAGCAACAATCGCAGCCTTCGACGCGGCGTCGTGGCCCTCAACGTCAGCGGTCGGGTCAGCCTCCGCGTAGCCGAGCTTCTGAGCCTCAGCCAGCGCGTCCGAGAAGGATGCGCCGGTGGTGTCCATCTGGTCAAGAATGTAATTGGTGGTGCCGTTCATGATGCCCAGAACGCGGGTCACACGGTCACCAGCCAGGGAGTCACGCAGGGGGCGCAGAATCGGGATAGCACCCGCAACAGCAGCCTCGTAAGAGAGCTGAGCACCGGACTCATCAGCGGCAGCCTGCAGTTCCACGCCGTGCTTAGCCAGCAGCGCCTTGTTGCCGGAGACCACGGACTTACCCGCCTTCAGAGCACGCAGAATGCGAGTGCGAGCCGGCTCAATACCGCCGGTCAGCTCGATGACCACATCCGCTGCATCGATGAGAGCGTCAGCATCGGTGGTGTACAGCGAGGGGTCCGCATTCCAGTGGCGGGATGCATTAGTATCGCGCACAGCAATACCGATCAACTCCACGGGCGCGCCAATGCGCTTTTCAAGGACAGCGTTATCCTCTACCAGGATGCGAGCAGCCTGGGAACCGACATTACCGGCACCAAGCAGTGCTACTTTGATCTTTTCAGCCACGATAGTCTCTTTCTACGGTCTGTTCCGGGTTCGCCCCGGTATCTCTTCGGGCTACGGTGTGGATGCGGCGCAGAGCACGCACTCAACAACCACTTTATCAAGAGGCGGGGACGGCTCAGCAGCCTCAAGCTGCGACTTTTACTCTCTGAGATGAGGTATCCCTCACAGTTATGAGGTGAACCTTATCTTCTGTCATGTTGTGAACGCGCAAAACCGTGAAGCCCCGCCCGCAACCGCCACCTCACGGCACGCATTGTAGAAACGGGAACTTCACGGCTTTTCATGATGTCAGACAGGGTTCTTAGATTTCCGACCCCATATCCAGCGCCAACATATCCTCCTCACGCTGACGGCGAATCATCATGCGAGAAGGCTTACCCTCAGCAGTGGCAATCACCGGCGGGCGAGTCAAGAAGTTATAGTTCGAACCCAGCACATAGCAGTACGCGCCGGTCGCCGGAACCGCCAGAATATCGCCAGCCTGCAGGTCAGCGGGCAGGTAGCAGTAACGAACCACCACATCGCCAGACTCGCAGTGCTTACCCACCACGCGAGAGAGCACCTGCTCCCCCGCCGGAGCACGATTCGCCAGGGTCACCGAATAATCCGATTCGTACAGCACCGGGCGGGCGTTATCGCTCATACCGCCGTCCACCGAAACGTAGCGGCGCACGCGAATCTCGCCGTTCTCGTCCTCAATGCTCACGTTCTTAATGGTGCCCACCGTGTACAGGGTCGCACCCGAAGGACCGGAAATGGAACGGCCCGGCTCGAACGACATGTGCGGAATCGCCATGCCCAGGCGCTCACAGGTCGCCGCGACGGAAGCGGCAATCGACTCGGTCACCTCGGTAATGGAGCGGGGGTGATCCGCCTCGGTGTAGCCGATGCCGTAGCCACCACCCAGGTCCAGCTCCGGCAGGGTCACACCCAGGTCACGGTTGAGACGGTTCATGAACTCCAGGGCGGTAGTAGCCGCCTGCTCGAAGCCCTCCGCCTCAAAAATCTGCGAACCAATATGGCAGTGAATACCGCGGAAATCCAGGGAATCGGTCGCATTCAGAATCGCGGCAGCCAGAGCCGCGTAAGAATCGGTAGACTCAACACCCCAGTGCTCCAGCTCCTCTTCATCCAGACCAGCAAGCGCGGCGGTGCCGGGCTGCAGGGACATGCCGAACTTCTGATCCTCGTGCGCGGTCGCAATGGATTCGTGGGTCGAGGCATGCACGCCGGGGGTGATGCGAATCAGCACCGGAACCGGGGCGTACGGCTCCTCGCCCTCAGCCACACGCTCGGCGGCAAGCTCGGCGTACACGCACTCAATGAGCTTGAGCTCATCCACCGAGTCAGCCACCACACGGCCCAGGCCGTTACGGATCGCGCGGGCAAGCTCAGCCTCCGACTTGTTATTACCGTGCAGGGCGATGTTCGCACCGGGCACCTGTGCGCGCAGAGCCAACGCCAACTCACCACCGGAGGCGGTATCCAGGCACAGGCCTTCCTCGGTCGCCCAGCGCGCCACGGCAGTGGACAGGAACGACTTACCGGCGTAGTAGACGCTCACCTTCGCACCGTGCGCGGCGAAAGCCTGCTCAAAAGCGGTGCGGTAGGCGCGGGCGCGGGCGCGGAAGGTCGTCTCGGAGAAGACGTACTGCGGGGTTTCGTGCTCATCAACCAGGTCGCTGACGGTCATGCCGTCAATGCAGAGCTCGCCCTGCTCATTGCGGGTGAAGGAGTCGGTCCAGATGGTGCGGGACAGTGCCTCGGGATGCTCGGGGTAGGTGAGCCATTCGGGGGCGTAGAGGGCGCGGGCTTCGCTCATCGTGTCTCTTTCTTAGCTATCTTGCCGGCATACGTTCAACCCCCGCCCCGGTAGCACCGGGTCGGGGGTTGAAACGAGAGTATTACATGCGCTCGGGTGCGCTCACACCCAGCAGGTTCAGGCCGTTAGCCAGCACCTGCTGCGCCGCGTTGTTCAACAACAGGCGGGTACGGTGCAGGTCGGTGACTTCCTCGTCCGCCTTGGGGGCGACGCGGGAGACACCGTACCAGCTGTGGTACGCCGAAGCGAGCTG
Source organism: Rothia sp. HMSC068E02 (assembly GCF_001813565.1). NCBI lineage: Bacteria > Bacillati > Actinomycetota > Actinomycetes > Micrococcales > Micrococcaceae > Rothia > Rothia sp. HMSC068E02. The sequence continues at coordinate 116,900 of NZ_KV812895.1, read as the reverse complement.
CTCCAGGTAGCGGTTCACGCGGTGCGGCTCGTAGAACTTCGCGGCATCACGCACAGCAGCGGGGAACTGGCCGAGTACAGCCAGCAGCTCGCCGTCAGCAGCCGAGTCGAGCAGGGAGGTGTCCACGCCGTCCTCAACCTTCACGCCAGCCTCCGCGGCGTTACGTGCCACAGCGGCGGTACGTGCGTGAGCGTACTGCACGTAGTAGACCGGGTTCTCGTTGCTCTTGGAAGTCAGCAGGCCCAGGTCAATGTCGATGGGGGTGTCCACCGAGTAGCGGGTCAGCTCGTAGCGAGCCGCGTCAACGCCCACAGCCTCGACCAGGTCCTCGAGGGTGACCACGGTGCCGGCACGCTTGGACATGCGGACGGGCTTGCCGTCCTTGACCAGGTTCACCAGCTGACCGATCATGACCTCAATCTGGTCGGCGCGGTAGCCAAGAATCTGGGCGATAGCCTTCAGACGGCCCACGTAGCCGTTGTGGTCAGCACCGAGCATGTAAATCGCCACGTCGGCGGGGTTTACTGCGCGGGTCATCTTGTCCTGGTAGTAGGCGATATCGCCCGCCACGTAGGCGTGGTTGCCGTCAGACTTAATGACCACGCGGTCCTTGTCGTCGCCGTAGTCGGTGGTGCGCATCCACCATGCGCCGTCAGCCTCGAAGAGCTGACCGTTCTCACGCATGGTGTCGAGCAGGGCGTCCACCTTGCCGCCTTCGAACACGGAGTTCTCGTGGAAGAACACGTCGAAGTGGGTGCCGAATGCCGCCAGGGACTCCTTGATCTGATCGAACATCAGGTGAGTACCGATTTCGCGGAAAATCTCTTCGGGGTTCTCAGCCTCAAGCGCGTCGGGGCGCTGAGCCAGAATCTGGTCCTTAATGTCAACAATGTACGCTCCAGCGTAGCCGTCCTCGGGGGTCTCCTCGCCGCGGGCAGCGGCAATCAGAGAGCGCACGAAACGGTCAATCTGGGTGCCGTGGTCGTTGAAGTAGTATTCACGCACGACGTTAGCACCCTCAGCCTCAAGGACGCGGGCGAGCGCATCACCGACGGCAGCCCAGCGGGTACCACCCAGGTGGATGGGGCCGGTGGGGTTCGCGGAGACGAACTCAAGGTTAATGGTCTTACCGGCGAACTTGTCGCTGCGGCCGTATGCTTCGCCAGCCTCAACGATGGTGGCGGCAAGCTCACCAGCGGCTGCGGCGTCCAGGGTGATGTTCAGGAAGCCGGGGCCAGCAATATCTACGGATGCGACACCGGGGATGGCACCAATCTTCTCTGCCAGAAGAGCTGCTGCCTCACGCGGGTTCTTGCCCACCTTCTTGGCGAGCTGCAGAGCGACGTTGGTTGCCCAGTCGCCGTGTTCGCGGGACTTGGGGCGCTCCACTCGGACGGCGGGCAGTTCAGCGCCCTCCACGAGGGTCAGCTGGCCGGAGGAAATGGTTTCTTCAAGGGCAAGCGCAATGGCTTCGGAGAGTTCTTCAGGAGTCATAACAAACTATTCTAGCAAGCCTTGGCAGGTACCTGACCCTTTATCTAGTGCTTATCTGATACCATAGGTGGGTTGCCTCTGTAGCTCAGCGGATTAGAGCACCAGTTTCCGGTACTGGGGGTCGAAGGTTCGAATCCTTTCAGGGGCACGATGTTCTTATTCGAGAGGGAACACGGGAGCCGATATCCGAGGCGTATTGTTCGGGTATCGGCTCCTTTTTATTTAACAACTCAACTTTATTGAGCCGCTCACCCTGTTGTGCATAAAGCCTGCGCCGGGCGACCGTTCCCGCCACCTCCCTCTTCAACCTCAGACTTCAACCTCAGGCTTCAACCTCAGAGGGTGGACACTACCCGCCTACCTGTTGTGGCAACGCTAACAGCCTTGAGAGAATGGGAAAACGCGCACACCCGTCACATCAGCACGGCTTCAAGCCACAACAGCGGAGGTAACCCGATGACCACCATGCGCCAGATTCAGCTCACCGAATGGGGCGACGAAAGCGTTCTGCACGAAGCAAACGTACCTATCCCCTCGCCGGTGCGCGGTCACGTGCTCATCAAGACGGTTGCCGCCGGTGTCAACCCGATTGATCTGACCACCCGCAAGGGTCTGGGTCCCGCCGCTCAGCTGGCAGATCCGTCGTACAAGCCCTTCGTTCCCGGCTGGGATGTTGCCGGCACGGTGGTTGCTACCGCCGGCGACTACACGGGTTTCAAGGTGGGCGACGGCGTATTTGGTCTTGTTTCTTTTCCCTCCCCCGCCGGTGCGTACGCCGAGTATGTTCTCGCCCCGGCGCATCAGCTGGTGAAGGTGCCCGCCGATGTTCCCTGCGCGCAATTGGGTGGCGCTCCCCTGGCGGCACTGACCGCATACCAGGCGCTCTTCGAAGTGGCGCGGTTGAAGGAAGGCGAGCGCGTACTCATTCACGCCGGTGCCGGAGGCGTCGGTCACCTCGCCGTTCAGCTGGCGGCGCAGGCTGGCGCTCAGGTTTTTGCGACCGCCTCCGCGGCGAACCACGAGTTTGTGCGCTCGCTGGGTGCCCAGCCTATTGATTACCGCACCGAGGATTTCCGTACCGTACTGGGTCAGACCATGGATGTGGTGCTCAATTCCACCGGTCAGCAGACCTTCCTCGATTCGCTGGAGGTGCTGGTTCCCGGCGGCCGCATTGTCACGCTGACCAGCCCCGACCCGCTGGATGTTGCGCGTGAGCGCGGCTTCGAGGCGCAGTGGCTGACGGTTCACCCGGACCGCGCGCAGATGCAGGAGATTGCCCGCCTCATGTCCTTGGGCCTGTTGAAGGTGCACGTGGATCAGGTGCTTGATTTTTCGCAGGCTGCGCAGGCTCACACACTGGTGGCGACGGGTCGCACCCGCGGCAAGATCGTACTGGTTCCCTAACGAGGTGCTGATTCATGCAGATTTCTGAGAGCGCGCCGAAGGTTGAGGGCGCATTGAATACTGAGGGCACGCCGAATGTAGAGGGTGCACTGACCACTGAGGGCGCGCCGAAGGTTGAGGGCACCGAGTACTGCTCCGGTTTTTACCGCGAGGCGGGCTTTTACGATGCCCACTCACTACCCGACTACGGCGCGCAGTCACCGGTAACTCGCGAGGCGTTCGCCTACGATTTCTTCCCCGCCGCTGCCGATTCTTCAACTGCCGAAGCTTCAACTGTCGAGGCTTCTTCCCCCGCGCCGCTGCTGGTGTGGGTTCACGGTGGCGCCTGGCGCTTCGGCACCAACCAGGCCCTACGCGACATCATCCTGCGCACCCCTGGCGGGGAGCAGCCCAATACGCAGGCGCTCATGCGCGCCGCTTTTCAGCAGGCAGGTTGGGCGGTCGCATCCATCAACTACCGGTATTCACATCAGGCACTCTTCCCGGGTGCCCTGCACGATGTGAAGGAGGCCGTGCGTTTCTTCCGCGCCAACGCGCACGAATTCGGTATTGATCCGCAGCGCATCGCGGTAGCGGGCGGAAGCGCCGGCGGGCACCTGAGCATGATGGTTGCGCATACGGGAGATTCCGCCGCCGGTGACGGTAGCGGTGGGGATCCTGCGAGCGCACCCGAGCACGACGAATACTTTGAAGGCAGGGCGGCGAGCGCCTACCCGTCCCATAGTTCGCAGGTGGCGGCGGCGGTTTCGTTTTACGGGGTCAGCGATTTGAGGACCATCTTCACCGACCGTCCCCTGGCTGGCTATGCTCTCGACCACCCCGAGGATGATGGCGCCGAATGGCGACTGTTGGGAAGCACCTACCCGGTGCCCGCAGATGCGTCTACTATCGACGTTTCCAAGGGCGAGCGGGCGGTTCCGGGTGTCTGCATCGAGCGTGCCCAAAAGAACTGGGAGCGTGCACATCCTATTGATGTGGTACGCCCCCAGAAACAAGTGGAAAAGGTCGACAGTGCCTCTGCACAGGGAGTGAGCGGCGGTGCCACTGCCCTCATGCTCGTGCACGGTATTAGTGATTCGTGTGTGCCGTACCAGCAATCGGTGCGGGTGTATCAGGCGCTGCGCACGCGGCAGGTGCCTACCGATTTGGTGCTGGTTCCGGATGCCGAACACGGGGATTCGCGCTGTTTTAGCCCCGATATTGTTCAGCAGATGTTGCTATTTCTCAACCGCGCTGTTCAGTTCAACCGCGCTTTCTAGAACCGCGCTGTCTGAACCGTATTGTCTGACCCGAGTGATTGATCAGAAAGTAATCGACCAGATGCGGGTTTAGCGAACGCGGCGGTTCACGTATTCGTGCTCAAGGCGGTAGCGTTCGAGGTCATCAAAAGCAACGCGACGGTGCGTGTTAATGCGCTCAAACGGAATATCTCCGCGCTCCAGCAGGCGAACAACGGTCGGGCGGGATACGCCCAAGTAGTCTGCCGCCTCCTGCGTGGTCATGAGGCGGTCCTGGCGTACCACACAGACATCCTTACGGTCGGCGAATGCGCGCGCTACGGAGGTGAGGGGTCCGTACATTTCGGGGGAAATCTGTACGCGCTCGCCGTCGCCGGTGACCAGGTAGAGGGTTTCTTCGGCGCTGAGGCGGTCGAAGTGGGTGCGCAGACTCGCGTGAACGAGGGCTTGGAAGAGTTCTTCGCAGCGGTGGTGAATTTCTTCGTGCTGTCCGTCTTCGTAGCAATCCAACACTGCAACACGTGTTGCCGGGTACGTCTTTGGTGATGGCATAGTCACTCCTTCGTTACTGTGTTATTCACCACTGTAGCAGTTGAACGAAACTATCGAAAGAAAGTTAAGAAGCGCAGTTAATTCGCATCTACGGCGCATAAAATTCAGATGAATAATTATTAACTCTCTTAATAGCATTTGATGTCATTTATTGTATATTAACTGCTCTCTTGGGGCCTGTATTCCGCCACCGCCCACCCCGGGGTTCCCGCGAACAAACCCAAATATGACAAACAAAGCACACCCCAAGCCCACCGCAGGCAAGGCGAGTACACTGGATAGGATATGTCTGAGCAGAAATCCACGAAGAAACACGCAGATACTTCTAAGGCCCCCCGCACCGCCCCCACCATGGCGAGCATGGCCGCCGCAATCCACGCGGCAAAGGTACGATCCGCCGAAAAAACCGCAGATAAAACTACTGAGAACAATGCGGTAAAAAAGGGTGCACAGAAGAACAGCACCCCGAAGAATAACGCAGACCGCAAGAACTCCTCCCGCGGCGCCTCCGAACGCAACTCCAACGCCTCCCGCTCCAATCGACGCGCAGGCGCCAACAACCGTGCCCGCAAGCAGGGCAACCAGCAGGGCGACAACAAGAGCAGCCAGCAGAACCGCCCGGCACCGCGCCGCTACGAGCCGTTCATTCCCGAGGTCATCACCTACCCTGAAGAGCTGCCCGTCAGCGAACGCCGCGAAGACATCATGAACGCGATCCGCGACAACCAGGTCGTCATCATCGCGGGTGAAACCGGCTCGGGTAAGACCACCCAGATCCCCAAAATGTGCCTCGACCTGGGCCTGGGAGAGAAGGGCCTCATCGGCCACACCCAGCCGCGCCGACTCGCCGCACGCTCCGTCGCTGAACGCATCGCCGAAGAACTCGGCCAGAAAATCGGCGAAACCGTCGGCTACCAGGTGCGATTCACCTCCGAAGTGGGCGAACACAGCGCTATCAAGCTCATGACCGACGGCATTCTGCTCGCCGAGATTCAGAACGACAAGCTGCTGCGCCGCTACTCCACCCTCATCATTGACGAGGCGCACGAACGCAGCCTGAACATTGACTTCATCCTCGGCTACCTCAAGCGCATCCTGCCGCAGCGCCCGGATCTGAAGGTCATCATCACCTCCGCGACCATCGACCCGGAGCGTTTCGCACGCCACTTCTCCCCCAGCTACGTGCCGGGCAAGGGCATCGTCGACGAAAACCTCAGCGCCGAAGAACGCGAAATCGCCGAAGCGATTCTGCCCGACGATGCGCCACCCATCATTGAGGTGTCCGGCCGAACCTACCCCGTGGAAATCCGCTACCGCCCCCTCGAAGGCGACGAGCTCTACCTGGATGACGAGGAAGTGGCCGAAGACCGCGACCCCACCGACGCGATTCTCGACGCCATCAAGGAGCTCTCCAAGGAGGCACCCGGAGATATCCTCATCTTCTTCTCCGGCGAGCGCGAAATCCGCGACGCCAAGGACGCCATCGAGGCAATGGTTCTCAAGTCGCCGCGACTGAACTACGAAGTGCTGCCCCTGTACGCGCGCCTCTCGCTCGCCGAACAGCACCGCGTGTTCTCCCCCGGATCGCGCCCGCGCATCGTGCTCGCCACGAACGTTGCTGAAACCTCGCTGACCGTGCCCGGCATCAAGTACGTCATCGACACCGGCACCGCCCGCATCTCGCGCTACTCCGCGCGCACCAAGGTTCAGCGTCTGCCCATCGAGCGTATCTCGCAGGCCAGCGCCAACCAGCGTTCGGGCCGATGCGGCCGCGTCAGCGACGGCATCGCCATCCGCCTCTACTCCGAGGAAGACTTCAACTCACGCCCCGAGTTCACCGACCCCGAAATTCTGCGCACCAACCTCGCAGCCGTCATCCTACAGATGATCGCAATCGGCGTGGTTCGCGAACCCGGCGACATCTCCCGCTTCCCGTTCGTGCAGCCGCCCGCATCCCGCGCTATCAACGACGGCGTGAACCTGCTCCGCGAGCTCGGCGCGCTCACCGAACGCCCCCGCAGCCCCCGCAAGGGCCGCGGCAATAGCGCAACCCTCACCGCCATCGGCCGAGCCATGGCGGCATTCCCCGTGGACCCGCGCCTGGCCCGCATGATCATTGAAGGCGGCCGCCGCAACTGCGCCAAGGAAATGATGGTGCTCGCCGCCGCCCTGACCATCCAGGACCCGCGCGAGCGCCCCGCCGACGTGCGCGCAGAAGCCGACGCGATGCACGCCCGCTTCGTCGACGACACCTCCGACTTCTCCTCCTTCCTGCTGCTCTGGGACTACATCAACGAGCAGCAGGCGGCGCTGTCCTCCTCGCAGCTACGCAAAATGTGCCACCGCGAATACATCAACTACCTGCGCATCCGCGAATGGCAGGACCTCTTCGCCCAGCTGCGTGAAATGGGACGCACCGCCAACATTCACGCCAGCGGCGGCAGGGACATCAACGCCTCCGCCCACGAAATCGACATCCACAAGAGCCTGCTATCCGGCCTGCTCTCGCACGTGGGCGCCAAGGAAGAACGCGAAAAGGACTCCAAGGGACGCAACCGTGGCCCCCGCGAATACCTCGGCGCACGCGGCACCAAGTTCGCGATCTTCCCCGGCTCCGGCCTGTTCAAAAAGAGCCCCGACTGGGTGCTCTCCGCCGAACTCGTCGAAACCTCCCGCCTGTGGGCGCGCACCAACGCCTCCATCGACCCGCAGTGGATCGAAGAAATCGGCAAGCACCTCATCAGCGTGCAATACTCCGAACCGCACTGGTCCCTCAGCTCCGGCGCGGCAGTCGCCTACGCCAAGGGCACCCTCTTCGGTCTGACCATCTACGCCGACCGCCCCGTACAGTACGCCCGCGTAGACGCCGCCGCAGCCCGCGAACTGTTCATCCAGTCCGCCCTCGTCGAAGGCCAATGGCACACCCAGCACAAGTTCTACCTGCGCAACCAGCGCGCCCTCGCCGAGGTTGAAGAGCTTGAGGCACGCCTGCGCCGCCGCGACCTGCGCGTGGACGACTCCGTGCTCTTCGCCTTCTACGACGCACGCATCCCCGCCCACGTGACCGACGTGCGCGCCTTCGACAAGTGGTGGAAGCAGGCACGTCTCGAAGACGACAACTACCTGGACTTCAACCCCGAAAAGCTCATCAATGAGGAAGCCGCCGACTACGACGACTCGCAGTTCCCCCGCCAGTGGGTGCAGCGCACCGACAGCGGCGAACTGACCCTCGACCTGCGCTACGAATACGCCCCCACCGCCGGCGTGGGAGGCGCACGCACCGACGCCGCCAAGCGCGACGGCGTAGCAGTCCAGGTACCCATCCTGTTCCTCAACCAGCTGAACCCCGAACCGTTCCGCTGGCAGATTCCCGGCCTGCGCCACGAACTCGTCACCGCGCTCATCAAGTCGCTGCCCAAGGCGATTCGCCGCAACTTCGTGCCCGCGCCCGACGTGGCACGCGCCGCCTGCGCCGCCCTGGAGGAGGATTACTCCCCCGCAACCGACGAGCTCATCCCCTCCCTGGCACTCGTACTACGCCGCCTGCGCGGCGTCGTTGTCGAGCCCGAAGCCTTCAACTGGGACGCCGTGCCCGAACACCTGAAAATGGGATTCCAGGTGCGCAACGCACGCAACAAAATCCTGGGTGAGGGCAAAGACCTGCGAGCCCTGCAGCAACAGCTACACAAGGAAATCCGCGGCGCCCTTGCCGACTCCCTCGGCGCATCCGATGAGGCCATGGCGAAGATGGTTGCGCTCGCGCAGGGTGGATCAGGCAACTCGGGCGGCTCGGGCAGCTCCGCGGCTTCTGCCAAGAAGGGCGCGAAGAGCCCGGGTACCCCTGCCAACGCGGATGCATCCGGCGGAGTACGCGAAATCAGTGGCCTCACCGAATTCCCCGCCGACCTCTTCCCCAACGGAGAAATCCCCCGCAAGGTACAGCGCATCATCGCCACTCAAGCGGTCAACGGCTACCCCGCCCTCGTCGACGAAGAAACCAGCGTAGGCCTGCGCATCTTCCCTACCGAAGCCGAACAGCTCCACGCACAGCGCCGCGGCATCATCCGCCTGCTCCAACTGCAGGTGCCCTCGCCCGTACGCTACGTGAGCGAACACCTCTCTCACAAGGAGAAAATCGTCTTCACGCAGAACCCGCACGGCTCCATCGACGAACTCATCCGCGACTGCACCGTCGCGGCACTCGACCACCTCGTGCCGCACACCCCCATCTTCACTCACACCGAATACAGCGAACTCTACGAGCACGTGCGTGCCGAACTCATCGAGACGGTCTTCGACGTCACCAAGCTCGTCGCCGAAATCCTCTCCGAAGCCACCGCGCTGAAGAAGGCAATCAAAAAGGCAACCTCGCTGACGACCATGCACGCCGTCTCCGACGTGAAGGCACAGATGGAGAACCTCGTCTACCCCGGGTTCGTGGCGCAGACCGGCTACGACCAGCTGGTTCACCTACCGCGTTACCTGAAGGCCGCCCAGGTGCGCCTGACGAAGCTCGGCCCGAACCTACACCGCGACAACCAGCTGATGCTCACGGTGCAGGATCTTGAGGATTCCTACGATAACGCGGTCAAGTCGCTGCCGGCCGGCACCATCGTTCCGGATGCGCTCCGCCGCGTGAACTGGATGATTGAGGAGCTACGCGTCAGCTTCTTCGCCCAGGAGCTTGGTACCGCCTACACGGTGTCTGAGAAGCGCATTGCGAAGGCTCAGCGTGAGGCGCTAGACGCCATCAAGCGTTAGATTGTGAGGCTACCGGTTGTGCGGACGGCGGTGTTCGTCCTCGCTCCTACTCAGGTGTAGGTGCGCCGCATGTTTCCTCCGCGCCTACGCAGGGGCACCCGTCACCCGGACGCTCCGTCCTCTCCTTGCTTCGCTGCGGAGAGCGTCCGGGGTGACACCCTGAGGGCGCTTCCGGAAAACACGGCTGCACCTGCAGCACAAGCAAAGAGCCCCCACACGAGGTAATCGTGTGGGGGCTCTTTGCCGTTCACAGCGCAAGCTAAGCCGGGAACCTAGCACGGAAAGGCGGTGTCGTCCGTAGCGACATCAGGGTGCCCGAGCTCTGCGAGGGCGGGTGCCCCTGTAGGAGCGAGGACGAACACCGCCTCTCAGCGGGAGAAGCGTTTAGACAGCCGCCTCGCAGAAAGTTACCGTCACCGAACCGTTACCGCGCTCGCGCATCCACTGCGGCGCGTTCTCAGCCGAAACAATCGCCCCCTCGCTCACGGACGGTGCAATGTACGAGCCGCCCGCGCCACCTGCGCCGCCCTGCATCGTGTAGCCGATACCCTGACGCACGCCAGTCGGGCTGTTCAGCCACTTCTGAGTCAGCACAATCGAGGAGACAGACTGTGCCGCACCGGAACCGCCACCACCGTAGCCTGCACCGCCACCACCGGACACCACGGACTGGTAGCCGTTGAAGTTCTGCGCGTACGCGCCCTCGTCATGGTAGATGTCCAGGTCCCAGCTACGGTCCTCGTAGGTGCCCTTCTCGTGCACGCTGGCGGGGTTCTCATCCAGCTGGTAGGAGTACGCGCCCGCACCATCGCCGCCGTTGCCCGCGAAGCCGCTCGTGCCCGCGTTACCGGCAACAAACTGGCTGAACAGTACCTGGTTGTTGGTGGTTTCAAAGCCGATGATGGGGCCGCTTGCCGGCAGGGTGCCCGCCGCGCCACCGGCACCGCCAACGCCCGCTGCGCCACCGAAACCGGAGTTATAAGTCAGGACCTTGGAGCGTTCAGCGTTGTAGACTTCGTAGCCGGAGGTACCGTTGGAGCCTGCCGCTGCGGAGGCGCTACCCGCTGCGTCGAACTGCGGGGATGCGTCTGAGCCGAGGGGTGCCACACCGGCGTCGATCTGGCCGTTGAAGTTGGAGTACCAGGGGTCTGCGTAGGACACGCCGGAGGTGGTCATGCCCGCGCCGCCACCGCCGCCTGCTACAGCTACGACGACGCCGTCAATAAGCAGCGCGGAGGAGCCGCCGCCGGATGCAGCGTACGCCTGGGTCTTGGAGTTTGCCGGGTCCGCGTACTTGGCGTCGACCTGCGCGGTGATGGTGGCGGGGATAGTGTAGGCGGGTACGGCGCCGCCGTTGCCGTAGCCTTCACCACCGGCTGTGGGGGTGAGGGAGCCGTCACCGATACCGCCTGCCGCGGCGATGATCTGTACGGTGGAGCCGGGGGTTACGGGGATGATGCCGCTGACCTTCGCACCGGAGCCGGCGGGGGTCATGCGGTTGTTGGTGCCACCTGCGCCGCCGACCAGTTCGAAGCGGAGCTTGTGGACGTTGTTGGGCACGGCGAAGCTCTGCACGGTCTTGGTGCCTTCTTCGGTGCCGGAGATGTTGTACGCCGGGTGCGCGGCGAGGGTGCAGTCGTTGGTTGCGGCGACGGATGCCGCGTAGGAGGGGATGGTTGCGGAGGCGGCGACGACGGGTGCCGCCCAGGCTGCACCGGCGACGAGCTTGCGGCGGGTCAGAGATGTAGACATGGTATGCCCTTTATTCGGGTGGGGTGATGTGTTTGTGGCGCGGATGCGGGAGCCTGCAGGCCTGCGCCCGGACGCCGAGGAAAAGCATACCTTGAACCTCAGCTTTAACATAAATCCCTGGCTAGCCCACTGTGCGGGAGCTTTAGGACACCTCGCGCCGCTCCCTTCCTTCGCTCCTGCAGGGGAACCCGCCGCCCCCGGACGCTCCGCTCTTCCTTGCTTCACTGCGGAGAGCGCCCGGGCGGGCACCCTGATGTCGCTTTCGGAAGGTGCGGCTTTATGCGAGCCGCAGGTTCCGTCCGCGCACGCAACGCCAGCAGAGGGTCTGCAGGTTTTCGGGCTCGTTGTTACCGCCTTCGGATAGCGGGACCTTGTGAACGACCTCGAGGATGAGGATTCGTTCACGCATGATAGAGTTGCCGCATCCGGGGTTTTGGCAGGTGTAGTTGTCGCGTTCTTTGATGCGTTGGCGTAGCTGCGCGGTCAGGAGGGTGCGTTTGCCACCTTCGGGCCATGCCCAGCGTATTTTGCGTTCTAGGGTTTCGGAGAGCGCATCGAGGGTTGGGGTGTCGAGGGTGACGGTGACGGCGCGGTTTTCTTTGCCGCCGGGTGAGGCGTATTCGAAGCGGTAGACGGGGTATGGCACGGTCAGCCCCACGTGGCAGACATTGAGTTTGGCCCAGAACTCCTTGGCGTATTGCTTGGTGATGAACTGGGGCGGGTTGATGTGTGCGATCATATCCTCTTCGCGGCGTCGCACGTTATCGATTGCGGTTTCAAGGCGCGCGATATCGTCGGAGAGGCGTTGTACGTCTTTGAGGGTTTGCAGGTCGGCTTCGATGTGGAAGTATTTGGTGAGGTTGCCGATGGGGTCCCGCTCGGCTTCGAGAACGACCTGTTGGGAGGCCTTGTAGACGTGCGGGTGGCGTTCTTCGGGCTTCTTCTGCAGCAGTGTCTGCCAGGTTTTGGGTTGTTGAATTTCGACGGTGGCGAGGTGGCTGTACATGCCGTTGGTGGAGGTGCCGAGTTCGTAGATTCCGTGCGTGTAGATGTCGTGTACGTAGCTGGCGATTTCGTTGTATTCGCTGGCGAGTGTGGCGGTGCGTTGGCGGTGCGTCTGAAATTCGGGGGATGTGAAGTACCGGTTTTTGCGGATGGTCAGGACAATGCCCACGATGACTATGATGATGACGACGCCGAGGATGACGTACCAGAGGGAGAAGGCGAGGCATACGGCGAAGAAGATGCCAAACCCTTTGAGGGAGGATTTCACGGGTTTTCCTTTGCGATACGGCGGTGTATCTGTGAGTGTAGATTTCCTCCATTAGGGTATCGGAGGTAGGGGCGGTGCGCAAAGCATTTGATCATATCGGTGAGCTATTGAAGAGGTTCGGCGGCAGACTTACACCTTCCGGATGCGCCCTCAGGGTGCCCGAAGCGAAGCGAGGGCGGGTCCCCTGCGACGGCGCGGAGGAAGTGTGTAAGATGCACGCCCTACGAACGTAGACCCGGCGGAGCCAGCAAAAGATTGAGAAGGCGACAGCCCCTCCCCCATAAGTTCGT
>NZ_KV812895.1:0-104036 GCF_001813565.1 Rothia sp. HMSC068E02 | reverse complement strand
TCGTGACATCGGGGACACGGAGCGGGGCGAGCGTCACAAAACAGGCTTGGCGGAGCCAGCAAAAGGCTGAGAAGGCGACAGCCCCTCCCCCATAAGTTCGTTATACCGGTATCGCGCACACAAGCCCTGCCCTTACTGAACCGGGCTCGAGTGTTTTACCTACGGGGCGGAGGGATGGTGCCCTCCGTCGTGACATCGGGGACACGGAGCGGGGCGAGCGTATTTTCCGGAAGCGCCCTCAGGGTGCCCGAAGCGAAGCGAGGGCGGGTCCCCTGCGACGGCGCGGAGGAAATATACGCAGCACCGCCTCCAGAACATGCACAGGAACAAGGAGGGCTCTATCCCTCCGCAAACCCAAAAAACCAAAAAGTTAAACACAAAAGCCCTTAGCTCGAAAGCTAAGGGCTTTATCTGTGCGCGATACTGGGATCGAACCAGTGACCTCTTCCGTGTCAGGGAAGCGCGCTACCGCTGCGCCAATCGCGCTCACAAAACAGTTGTTTTGTTGCGAGGTGAGGACGGGATTCGAACCCGCGTACACGGCTTTGCAGGCCGCTGCCTAACCACTCGACCACCTCACCGCATACGCTCCACGAGGGAACGCGTTCGAACTCTTGGAGTCCTTACGAGCGGTTGACGAGACTTGAACTCGCGACATCCACCTTGGCAAGGTGGTGCTCTACCAACTGAGCTACAACCGCATATCAGCGTATTCAATTTGAATCATGACGAGGAGTTTTTTGCTCCGTCGTGCTGACAGGTAAATACTATACGGGGTTTTTGAGTGTTTGCCAAATCCTTTGCCAATTACCCTATGTTCCGCATGTTTCCGGGGTAGAACGGGGTGTTTTGCTTCGTTTTTGAGGAGTGCGAGCAAAATTTATTTTCATGGTGCCGGTCACATTTTCAGGGTTTTGGGGTGGTTACTGTTCCCGTGAGGGCAGCAGCGGGCACACGATGTCCTCCACGATGTCTGCAGAACGTCCGCAAAATTTTTCGCAAGGACACGAAAAGGAGGGGTGGGGAACCTGGTTCCCCGCCCCTCCTCTATGAAATCCGCACCGGCAAATACGCCGGGATCATGTTTTTCTGGAATCTTTTTAGAGCTCTTCGAAGAAGAGGCGTTCGTAGACCTTGCGGGCGTTGCGGGTTTGGCGCAGGTAGTCCTCTTCGAGGGCGCGTGCGCTGCCGGCGGGGTATCCGCACCAGCGGGCGATTGCTTCCAAGTCGGCGCGTCCCGAGGGTAGGGTGTCGGATTGGCGCACGCCGCGCAGTACGTTGCCGCCGCGAATCTTCGTGGCGAGTAGCCAGGCGCCGCTGAGGACTTCAGCGTCCGCGGCGGCGACCAGCCCCGCCTCAACCGCGGCGTTTAGCGCCTTCAGCGTGGAGGTGGTGCGCAACCCCGGCACGGCGTGCGCGTGGCGTAGCTGTACGAGCTGGACCAGCCATTCCACGTCGGAGAGGCCGCCGCGGCCGAGCTTGAGCTGGCGGGTGCGGTCGGCGCCGTGCGGCATGCGTTCGTTTTCAACGCGCGCTTTCATGCGGCGAATCTGCTGCACCTGTTCGGGCGTGAAAGTTGCCGGGTAGCGGTACGGGTCGATGAGCTCCACGAAAGCCTCGCCGAGCGCCTCGTCGCCCGCGATGGGGCGAGCGCGTGTGAGCGCCTGGAACTCCCAGGTTTCCGCCCAGCGTTCGTAGTAGGAGCGATAGGAATCCAGCGAGCGCACGATGGCGCCCTGCTTGCCCTCGGGGCGCAGGTCGGCGTCCACTTCGAGGGGGCGTTCAGCACGAATCGGGGGCTTGACGGGCTGCTTGAGGAGCGCCAGGGTGCGGTTGACGATGCGCGCCGCCTGTTCCTGTGCGGCGTCTTCGTCGGCCCCGTCGAGGGGTTCGTGGACGAACATGACGTCCGCGTCGGAGCCGAAGCCGTTCTCGGCGCCGCCGAGGCGGCCCATGCCGATGACGGCGATGCGGGTGAGTAGCTTCTCCCCCGCTGTCTCCTCAGCTTCGGCGGGTTCGGCGCCTTCCGGTGCCGTCTGGAGTTCACGCAGGGCAATCTGTAGCGCCGCACCGATTGTGCACTCGTCGATGGCGGCAAGACCGGCGCAGGTGTCCTCAACGTCGACGATGCCCAGGGTCCAGCCCATGGCGGTGCGCAGGGTTTCGCGGCGGCGCAGGTAGCGCACGGCGCGCATCGCCTCGGCGGCGTCCGCGTGGCGTGCCAGCAGGGAGGAAATCTCGGAAGCGAGCGCTTCTTCCCCCAGCGGTTTGAGGTCGGCGACCTTGTCCAGCCAGGCGATGGAGGCGGATGCGTCCTCGAGCAGGTCGGTCATGGGGCGCGAGCTGGAGAGTAGCTGGCTGAGGCGTTCGGCGGCTGCGGGTGAGTCGCGGAGCATGCGCAGGTACCAGCTGGTGCTGCCGAGCGATTCGGAGACGATACGGAATCCGAGCAGGCCGGCGTCCGCGTCCACACCGCGGGCGAACCAGCCCAGTAGCACGGGCATGAGGTGCCGCTGAATGTCTGCACTGCGGGAAAGTCCCGTGGTGAGTGCCTTGATGTGGCGCATGGCGCCGCGCGGGTCGCGGTAGCCGAGGGCTGCAAGGCGGTCCTGTGCCGCCTGTTCGCTGAGCACCACTTCGTCGCGGCTGAGCGTGGAGACGGCGGCGAGCAGCGGGCGGAAGAAAATCCGCTCGTGCAGTGAACGGACGTTCCGTTTAATTTTCTGCCATGCCTTGAGCATCTGCTCGGCGGAGAGCGTGCCGTTGCGTTCCGGGGAGAGAATCGAGCGGGCGAGGGCGCGCTGTTCGGCATCCTTCTCGGGCATCAGGTGGGTGCGGCGCAGCTGCTGCAGTTGGATGCGGTGCTCGAGCACGCGCAGCTTCTTGTAGTCGCGGCTGAACGCTTCGGCGTCGGTGCGGCTAATGTAGCTGACGGCGGTCAGCGCCGCGAGGGAGTCCACGGTGGATTTGGTGCGCACTGCGGGGTCGGTTCGACCGTGCACGAGCTGCAGCAGCTGCACGGTGAACTCAATATCGCGTAGGCCACCCGGGCCCAGCTTAATCTGACGGTCCACCTGGTTCGAGGGAATATTGTCGGTCACGCGGGCGCGCATCGCCTGCACGGATTCCACAAAGGATTCACGGGCGGCGGACTCCCACACGAAGGGGTCAATGGCGCGGGCGTAGCGGGCGCCCAGCTGCGCCGAACCGGCGATGGGGCGCGCCTTGAGCAGCGCCTGGAACTCCCAGTTTTCCGCCCAGCGCTTGTAGTACTGAACGTAGGATTCGACGGTGCGAACGAGCGGGCCGTCCTTACCTTCGGGGCGTAGGTTCGCGTCGACCTCCCAGAGGGCGGGTTCGGGTGCGGGGCCCATGATGGCGCGGGTGAGGGCGTGCACGAGCTCCGTGCCGATGGTGGAACATTCGTTCTCGGTGAGCTTGAGCGGGGCGCTCTCCCTCTCTGCCCCGGCATGAGGCGCGGCGCCAGCGGCGGCGGGTTCCACGGGCGCAACCACGTACACCACGTCAACATCAGAGATGTAGTTCAGCTCGCGGGCACCGCACTTGCCCATGCCGATAATTGCCAAGTCCAGGGCGTCTACGGCTTCGCCTCGGCGAGGAGCCGCCAGGCCGGGGCCCAGCCCCTCCATCACTTCGGTGCGGGCAATGGCGAGCGCACCCTCCAGCGCGGCGGCAGCCAAATCGGCGAGGTGACGACCGATGGTGGGCATCATTTCGACCGGGTCTTCACAGCACACGTCGATCAGGGCGATGCGCGCCAGGGCGGCGCGGTAGGCGACGCGCAGGGTCACGTAGCCGTCTTTACCGGTCTGTTCGGCGGCAGCGCGCGGACGCTCTGCGTGGGGGTCGGCGCCGAGGGCGGTGAGGATATCGCGGCGGTAGGGGGTGTCCAGCGGTGCGATGGGGGTCAGGAATTCCCCGTCGGTTTCCGGCAGAATCGACGCCGGGTGCTGGGAGCGAATCAGCGCGCTCTCAGCCGGGTACACCTGCGTGTCGAAGAGCGGGTCAATGTGTTCGGGGCGGCGGTAGAGAAAATCGCCAATCGCCTGGGATGCGCCGAGCAGGCGGTACATGCCGAATTCTTCTTCGCCGCGGTTGGCGCGTTCGGCGACCGCCGGGTGCTTCTCGATGAGGCGCACGAGGGCGGGCAGGGCAATATCCGGTGAGGGTGCGAGGCGCAGCCCGGCAAAGAGCGCATCCTGCGAGACGTGCTTCAGTTCGGGTGCGTTGAGCCAGCGTTCTGCCTTGGACGGGTCGTGGAAGCCGGTGGCAATCATGCGGGTGTGCAGGCGCAGCTGTGCTTTGCGTTCGGCTTCGGCGCGCTGTTCGTCGTCGAGCGCATCGGGGGCGATGTCGGTCAGCGGCTTGGGTTCTTTGGCGGGGTCAACAATGCGGATGAGCCCGGTGACCGGGTAGTGAGAGCTGTCAGTCATAGCGTGAGAACTGTGGGTAGAGAGTATAAATTTCGGCGGGATAAAAAGCGATGCTGATACACCTGTGGGCGGTACCCGCCGGCGTGTTACCGGTAGCGGGTACCGCCCTGAGGCTGTCAGCGCTCACTCATCCTGTGAGGAGGTGAGAGGATCCAGCCGTTAGAGGATTCCGAGGTTGTGCTTGAGCTCGTAGGGGGTCACCTGAGCCTGGTACTGGTCCCAGTCGGCGCGCTTATTGCGCAGGAACTGCTCGAAGACCTGCTCGCCCAGAACCTCCGCCATGAACTCGGATTCTTCGGTGATATTGATGGCTTCACGCAGGGACGCGGGCAGCGGGTTGTAGCCCATGGCGCGGCGTTCGGCGTTGGTCATGGCGGCGAGGTCTTCGGTCACGGCGGGCATGAGCGGGTACTCGTTTTCGATGCCCTTCAGGCCTGCTGCAAGAATCACCGCGTAGGCGAGGTACGGGTTCGACGCCGAGTCCAGGCCACGGTACTCGATGCGGGCGGACTGCATCTTGTTCGGCTTGTACAGAGGCACACGCACGAGGGCGGAGCGGTTGTTGTGGCCCCAGGAGACGTAGGAGGGTGCCTCGCCGCCGCCCCAGAGTCGCTTGTAGGAGTTGATGAACTGGTTGGTGACCGCGGTGAATTCGGGGGCGTGCTTGAGCACACCGGCGATGAAGTGCCGCGCGGTCTTGGACAGCTGGTATTCGGCGCCGGCTTCGAAGAATGCGTTGGTGTCGCCTTCGAAGAGGGAGAAGTGGGTGTGCATGCCGCTGCCGGCGTACTTGGTGAAGGGCTTGGGCATGAAGGTTGCGTACATGCCGAGCGAGTAGGCGACTTCCTTGATGACGGTGCGGAAGGTCATGACGTTATCGGCGGTCTGCAGGGCGTCGGCGTGGCGCAGGTCGATTTCGTTCTGTCCGGGGCCGGTTTCGTGGTGGCTGAATTCGACGGAGATGCCGACTTCTTCGAGCATGGTCACTGCCTTGCGGCGGAAGTCCTGCACGATGCCGCCGGGGGTGTGGTCGAAGTAGGATTCGTGATCCACGGGCACGGGGAATCCGTCGGCGCCGAGCTTGGAGGATTCGAGCAGGTAGAACTCAATTTCGGGCGAGGTGTAGCAGGTGAAGCCCATCTCCGCTGCCTTGTTGAGCACGCGCTTGAGCACGCCGCGGGTGTCGGAGGCGCTAATCTCACCGTCGGGGGTGAGCACGTCACAGAACATGCGGGAGGTGTAGTCTTCCTCGCCGCGCCAGGGCAGGATCTGGAAGGTGGAGGGGTCCGGCTGCAGCAGCATGTCAGATTCGTAGATGCGGGAGAAACCCTCAATCGAGGAGCCGTCAAAGCCCAGGCCCTCATCGAAGGCGCTTTCTACTTCAGCCGGTGCGAGCGCAACGGATTTGAGGGTGCCGACCACGTCGGTGAACCAGAGGCGGATGAAGCGGATGTCGCGCTCTTCGATGGTGCGCAGTACAAATTCCTGTTGGCGGTCCATGAGTTGCCCTCTCGGTGCGGGCGCGCATCCGCGTGGTACCCGTCTGCGGGTGGCGGAGGCGCGCTAAATTTGCTGCCGAGGTGAAGAAGACCCTGTTGCGGAAGGCCCTGCATGTCCCTTGGGGTTCCAAGGGGGTTGCGGCGGGTTGTGTACCAGCGGTGCTGGCGCCTCCTTGCCCCGGCGTGTGTCCTGTTGTTATCTAGCCTATCGGGTTCTGCTGTGCGTCGCGCGGGTGGAAGGTTTCGTTTGTGTAAATTCTCGCTCGTGTCTCGCTCGTGCGCCTCGGTAGATCAGATTCTGGGCGATGCGAGGAGGGGCGCTCCCCCACTTTTTCTGCGGTGTGGGTTTTACTCAGATGCCAAGCAGGTTCAGATACCTAGCATATGACGGTTCTCGGGGCGGGGAGCGGGGTCGCCTTGCGATAATGGGAGTATGCTACATTCCATTCTTCCCTCGACTGTGCAGTTTCCGTCGGAGCAGTTTCCATTGGCGCAGCTTCCGTTGGCGACCAGCATCGTGGCGGCTGACCCCACCGGTTTAGAGTGGCTGCTACTCATTGCGGCACCGGTTGTTTTCTGCGTTGTTTACCTGGCGTGCATTATGGCGATTGCGGCATTTGGCCCGCTGGTCATGAGGAACAACAAGTCTGGCGGCACAACCTATCTGCTGGACCGCCCCTCCCGTGTGGCGTTTAGGACTCGCACCGTGGCGCTCTTTGCGGTGGTGGGTGCGTTTGTAGAGCTTCTTTGGCTCGGTTATACGGGTCGTTTGGGGTCGAGCGCGGCTATTCCGGTCATTATTTTTAGCTGGTCGTGGAAGTACACTTTCTTCTTCTTGCCGCTTCAGGTAATTCGTTCCTGGTATGTTCACGCAAGCCGCGGCAAGTATGATGCGCTGTCGGCTGAGGGTGCTCAGCGCCGTGAGAAGCTGAACCGTAAGAGCGCGTACGATGTGTCGAAGATGATGCAGCGTAACCCGCAGCAGTTCGCGATGAGCAAGGAGCTGCACACGCAGGCGCGCGCTCAGAAGATCGCGGGTATGCGTCCGTTCCAGCACCTTGATGAGGCGGGCAAGAAGCGCCGCGCGAACTATACGGTGGAGCTGGCGTTGGCGCAGATGCAGGTGCGTCAGATGAACCCCGGCAAGCTCCCTTCGGAGGCGTTCGGCGAGGGCATCCTGGGTATGGGTCTTGGCGTTAGATCTGATCGGGCGGTGGAGCAGACGTGGCTGACGCTGTGCACCGAGCGTGTGAACGCGGTGGATGCGCCGAACTACCCTGATTCGCTGTACCCGGTGTCGGCTCGTTTTTCGCTGTTTACCACGATGTCGCTGTTGCAGCCGCTGATGGGTCGCCCCTATTCACCATTTACTGCGCCGAATGCGCGCCGTTTCGTGCCCCGTGATTTCTCGGCGGATACCGTGCTGTTGAAGACTGAGGAGCTGGGCAAGAAGGCTCTGGCGCAGAGCGCGATTTTCCGTCAGATTCATGAGCGTCTTCTGCCGTTGCATCGGCAGCAGCCTCAGCTGGTGGATGGCCGCGCCCTGGCGTATTGCGGTGCCCTACTGCTGAGCGTGGCGAAGGCGGAGGCGGAGAGCCAGCGGTTGACGAGCCAGATTCTGGCGGCGGCCGCTTCTGAGCGTGGCATCCTGTCCTTTGGAGTGTTCTCGCAGATCTCTGAGGATTATCAGTGTGTTCAGCGTCTGCTGAATCTGATGGTGAAGGCGACCGCCGACGTTGAGCGTTTCATCAACGCGGTGGAGGCGCTGGTGCAGATGCATTCTGGTCCGGTTCAGCCTTCCGGCATTGCGTACGAGAAGGTGCAGATGGAGTACATTGCTGCTCTTCTGGACGTTATTGTCTTCTCTTCGCACGCCCCGCTTGCCGGTTCTATTCAGGCGTCTTACGCCCTGCTGAAGGCAGACTATGAGGCGTTTACATTCAACACCACCGATGAGTTGAGCCGCAGCTACTGGCTGCAGTACGCGAAGAACGCGGTGAATGCCTGCGATACGGGCCTGTCCCAGGGCTATGAGGGCTTCTTCGATAACGATGCGGCGCTCCCGGCGTGGGAGTCCTACGCGGAGGACGTCGTGAAGGAAGTCTGCACCTATTCGATCATGCAGCTGTACTGGGATGCTCTGGTGCAGCAGGCGCTCATTCAGCGCGATTTGCCGCGTGAGTTTAGTGATGCTTCTTCCGCTGTTCCGGAGCTGATGAATAAGAACGCCGCTGCGTCGTTCCCGACCTACTACATTAACCTCATCTGGAACTAGGTTCGGGGCGAGCGGTACGCCAGGTTGGAGCCGTGCAGGGTTAGAATAGTCAGCATGACTACTGAGCGTTCTTCCGAGATCTCTTCGCCCTACGCGGCACAGCCTGCCGCTACCTCCGCGGCTGCTCCCGCGACTGCTTCTGCATCGAAGCCTTTTGACCTGGACACCGTCAAGAAGGTGCGTACCGTTCACCTGGCTCAGGCTAAGGCGACCGGTCAGAAGTTCTCCATGCTGACCTGTTATGACGCTCTGACGGCGCAGATTTTTGATCGCGCCGGCGTCGACATGCTGCTGGTGGGTGATTCAGCGGCGAATGTGGTGCTCGGCTACGAGTCCACCCTGACCATTACCCTGGATGAGATGATTCCGCTGGTTGCGGCGGTTTCCCGCGGTGCATCCCGCGCCATGGTGGTCGCTGATCTGCCGTTTGGTTCCTATGAACAATCCCCACAGCAGGCGGTGGCGAGCGCTGTTCGCCTGATGAAGGAGGGCGGCGCGCACGCGGTCAAAATTGAGGCGGATGCCTCGATGGCTGAGTGGGTTCGTGCCCTGGTGCGTACCGGTATTCCGGTGGTGGCGCATGTTGGTTTCACCCCGCAGTCGGAGCATGCCCTGGGCGGTTTCCGTGTGCAGGGCCGCGGTGATGCGTCTGAGCGTGTTCGTGAGGATGCGGTAGCGCTGGCTGAGGCTGGCGCTTTCTGCGTGCTCATGGAGATGGTGACCGCTCAGACTGCGCAGCTGGTGGATGAGGCTGTGGGCGCTGTGCCGACTATTGGTATTGGTGCATCGAATGTGACGACCGGTCAGGTGCTGGTGTGGCAGGACATGATGGGTGTTCGTTCCGGTCGCGTGCCGCGTTTTGTGAAGCAGTTTGCGCAGGTCGGCCAGGTCATGGAGGATGCTGCGCGTGCTTATCGTGAGCAGGTTCGTTCGGGTGAGTTCCCGGCGGCTGAGCACACTTTTGAGTAGGCTTTAGCCTGAGAAAAGGCTTATGAAGAAAGCTTGAGAAGAAAGACCCCCGTATCCGGTGCTCCGAGTGCGGGGGTCTTTCGTCTCAGACTGTATGTCTGTTAGGCGGCGTGCGCCTTGAGCGTTGCTGAGGGCGTTGGGCAAGGCTGAGGGTGCTCGTTCTTTAGAGCCAGCCGCCGTCCTTTTCCCAGGCGTCGTTGCGTTCGCGGGCGCGGTCCATGGCGTGTGCCGCCTCCTCGTAGGTTTTGAAGGGGCCCCACAGGGAGGTGACGGCGCTCTGCTGGCCGCGTTCAACCTCGCCGGTTTTGAGGTTGTACCAGTACTCTTCGGGGTGCGGGCTGGTGGATTCAGTCGCGGAGTTCAGGGTCTTTTCGACCGCCGATTCGATGGCTTCGCTCAGGTGGTTTTTCTTCTCACTCATGGTTTCTCCTTCGACAGTGAGGGGTTGGTGTTTCTAGCTTCTCACGCGCGTAGGTTCGTGGCAATGAGGCGGGTGGAGCTTCTCACGGCGTTTCCCCTCCACGGTCTTCCGCCCCGGTCTTCCGCCTCTGCCTTCCACTCCGGCTTTTCACCCGCGTAGTTTTGCCGCTAGCGTGCATGAAATTTTATTCACAATCTGGGAAAAAGGTACGGCTTGTGTATCCGCCGCTTTTTAGCGCCTGAGCAAGGGACACAACCCGCCCACGCCCGGTAAGATGAAACTATGTCTTCAACCAAAACGAATACTTCGCACAATCTTCCTGCAGAGCCCGGTCGAGCACCCGTGGGTTGTCTGACCCCCGGACGCATCACCCCCATGCGCCCGGTCCCCTCGCACATTGTTCGCCCCGAGTACGTGGGTAAGCCCACCGCCAACGAGGGTAACGACTCGAACATGTACACCCCCGAGGAAGTTGAGCGGGTTCGCGCAGCCGGCAAGATTGCGGCAGGCGCCATTGTTGAAGCATCCAAGATTTGCGTGCCCGGCACCACCACCGACGAGATTGACGTGCTGGTCCACGAATACATTTGCGACCACGGCGCGTACCCCTCCACCGTGGATTACCGCGGCTACCCCAAGTCCGTGTGCACCTCCCTGAACGAGGTCATCTGCCACGGCATCCCGGACTCCACCGTGCTGGAGGACGGCGACATCCTCAACCTGGACGTCACCGCATACCTGGACGGCATGCACGGCGACACCAACAAGACCCTGCTCATCGGCAACGTGGACGAAGAGTCCCGCCTGCTGGTTGAGCGCACCGAAGAGTCCCTGAACCGTGCGATTAAGGCTGTGAAGCCGGGCCGCCAGATCAACGTGATTGGTCGCGTCATTGAGAAGTATGCGGCACGTTTCGGTTACGGCGTGGTTCGCGACTACACCGGTCACGGTGTGGGTCGTGAGTTCCACTCGGGCCTCATCATCCCCCACTACGATGCGGCACCCGCCTACGACACTGAGATCCGTGAGGGCATGATTTTCACAATCGAGCCCATGCTGACCCTCGGCACCATCGAATGGGACCTGTGGGACGACGACTGGACTGTGGTCACCCGCGACCGCAAGCGCACCGCGCAGTTCGAGCACACCCTCGTGGTGACCGCTGACGGCGCGGACATCCTGACCCTGCCCTAAGCGCAGCCCTCTGGGTTTCCTACTTGTGCAGGTATTGTGCAGGTACGAGCCCAGCACCTCACTTTTATATCAATTCACCCACTGACAAGCCCGCCCACTCCCCTAGGTTACACGGCAGTAGGCGGGGCGAAAGAGAGAGAAAACCATGAGCGAATACGCAGAACCCGGCGTCATCAACGAGCTGCCCGCCCCCACCCCCAAGGACCTGCAGATTGGTGTGGACATTGGAGGTACCGGCATTAAGGGCGGTATCGTCGACCTGCGCACCGGTAACCTCGTGTCCGACCGTTTCCGCATTGACACCCCCAAGCCTGCAACCCCCGAGGCTGTGGCTGAGGTTGTACGCCGCGTAGTGGATGAGCTGCAGGGCCGCGACCTGGCACCGGACCCCGAGTCCGCTGTCGGCATCGACTTCCCCGCAGTGGTGAAGAACGGCATGGTCTTCTCCGCAGCGAACGTGGACGACTCCTGGATCAACACCGACCTGGAACAGGTCATGAGCGAGGCTCTGGGCGGCCGCACCGTCTACGGCCTCAACGACGCTGACGCAGCCGGTCTGGCTGAGGCAACCTACGGCCAGGGCCGTAACCGTGACGGCCTGATCGCTGTCATCACCCTGGGCACCGGCATTGGCTCCGCCCTCATCAACGACGGCGTGCTGATCCCGAACACCGAGCTGGGCCACCTGGAGATCGACGGCCACAACGCCGAGTCTCAGGCTTCTGCCCGTGCCCGCGAGGTGCACGAGCTGTCCTGGAAGAAGTACGGCAAGCGCCTGTACCGCTACTTCGAGCACGTTCAGATGCTCTTCTCCCCCGACCTGTTCATCATCGGCGGCGGCATCTCCAAGAACCCGGAGAAGTTCATGCCCTACTTTGAGGACCAGATTCGTACCCCCATGGTCATGGCTGCCCTGCGTAACAACGCGGGTATTGTGGGTGCGGCACTGTGGGCTGGCGGCATGCTGCAGGAACGCAAGCGCCGCGGCGAAGCGTAAGGGTTTGCTTCCTGCTATCCGCCTCGGATAGCGCTTCACATACGTACGAAGGGACCGCCTTCCGAATCATTCGGAAGGCGGTCCCTTCTGTATGCCGCCGCTCATGTAGCGGCGGCCGAGCTCATTAGCTACTGGGTTAGCTAGTGGCTGTGCTAGTCAGTTACTGTGCTAGCTAGTTACTGGGCGATGCGGTCCTCACGCAGACGCGCAATCGCCTCCTCAAAGTCTTCAAGGTTCTCAAATGCCTGGTACACGCTCGCAAAACGCAGGTAGGCGACCGCGTCCAGCTTCGACAGCGGCTCCAGGATGGTCAGACCCACCTCGTGCGCGTTAATCTCTGCCAAACCGCGGGCACGAATCAGCTCCTCAACCTCCTGGGCGAGCTTCGCCAAATCGTCCTCACCCACGGGGCGGCCCTGGCATGCCTTACGCACGCCCGCGGCAATCTTCGAACGGTCGAAGGGCTCGGTCACGCCGGAACGCTTAATCACCGAAATGGTGGTGGTTTCAACGGTCGTGAAGCGGCGAGCGCAGGAGGTGCACTGGCGGCGGCGGCGAATTGCGGCGCCGTCATCGGTGGTGCGGGAATCCACCACGCGCGAGTCGGTGTGCTTGCAATAGGGGCAGTACATTGTTTCTCCTTGGCTGGGCGCTAGCGCCCGCGTATACAGCGCTCAAGAATATTTATACCTATTCTACCGTGATATACAGCGGATACACCGTATGGTGTGAGTGAATATACGCTCAGGGTGGACTCTGCTATGCAGAATCCACCCTGTCATTCCCCTCATAGGGGCGTGTTGTTAGCGTCGAATGCAGCTCGGACCGAAAATCGTCTTGATTTCACCGAAGAGGCTCGGGTTCGGTTCCACGCGCACGCTCGGGTCCAGCAACACCAGCTGCTCCTTATCGCGGGTACGCACGAGCATGCGCACATCCGCGGTGCCCTTGTGGTCGCGCAGGGTCTCCTTCAGCTCCTTTAGGTTCGCCTCGGTCACCAGGTACTCGGGTACCACGATGGTGATGGGTG
Organism: Rothia sp. HMSC068E02; assembly: GCF_001813565.1. Lineage (NCBI taxonomy): Bacteria > Bacillati > Actinomycetota > Actinomycetes > Micrococcales > Micrococcaceae > Rothia > Rothia sp. HMSC068E02. Next base: position 91,197 of record NZ_KV812895.1, on the reverse strand, counting down.
CGGCGCGGCCGTCATCGCTGATTTCCAGGATCTGCAGTTCCTGCGCGCTCATGTTCACGCTACCGTCGTCGCGGCGCTGTACGCGGCCACGAATCGAGCAGATGAGGTCGTCCGCCAGGGCGGCGCCCATCGTCTCGTAGGCGCGGGAGAAGAACATGACCGTAATGGTTGCGCCCGAGGGGTCTTCCAGCTCCACGGAGGCGTACTGGTTACCGCTGGACTTGGCGATACGGCGCGAAACGCCGGTGAGCATGCCCGCAAGGGTGACGGTTTCGCCGTCGCGCACGTGCGAGTCTTCACCGATGATGTCGTGTACCGAATGGCTTGCGGCATCCGAGAGCGCACGCTCCAGGCCGCGCAGCGGGTGGTCCGAAACGTACAGGCCTAGCATGTCACGCTCAAAGTTCAGCTTCTCACGGCGGTCCCACTCGGGCACGTCGGGGATGGTTACCGTCAGCTCGTCGCCGAGAGCATCGTCCATGCCGAGGGAGCCGAAGAGGTCGAACTGACCCGCCGCCTCCTTACGCTTGACCGCCACGGCTGCGTCCACTGCCGCCTCGTGAATGAGGGACAGCGAACGGCGCGTGTGACCCAGGTCGTCGAAAGCGCCCGCCTTAATGAGCGACTCGATGGTGCGCTTATTGCACACCTGCAGCGGCACCTTCTTCAGGAAGTCGTTGAAGGACTCGTAACGGCCCTTCTCCTCGCGGGCGGCAATCATGCCTTCGACTACGTTCGCGCCCACGTTACGGATCGCGCCCATACCGAAGCGGATATCGTCACCGACGGGGGCGAAGGTCAGGGTGGACTCGTTCACGTCCGGTGCGAGCACGGTAATGCCCATGGCGCGGCACTCGTTCAGGTACAGCGCGAGCTTGTCCTTGTTATCGCCCACGCTGGTCAGCAGCGCAGCCATGTACTCCTGCGGGTAATGTGCCTTCAGGTACGCCGTCCAGTACGACACCAGACCGTACGCAGCCGTGTGCGCCTTGTTGAACGCGTAGTCAGAGAACGGCAGCAGAATATCCCAGAGCGCCTTAATAGCGCCCTCAGAGTAGCCGTTAGAAATCATGCCGTCGTGGAAGGTAGCGTACTGCTTATCCAGCTCCGCCTTCTTCTTCTTACCCATCGCACGGCGCAGCAGGTCTGCCTCACCCAGAGTGTAGTTCGCGACCTTCTGAGCAATCGCCATAACCTGCTCCTGATACACAATAAGGCCGTAGGTGGTGTCCAGAATATCCTTCAGCGGTTCTTCCAGCTCGGGGTGAATCGGCTCGATCTCCTGCTTACCGTTCTTACGCAGAGCGTAGTTGGTGTGCGAGTTCGCGCCCATCGGGCCCGGACGGTACAGCGCCAACACTGCCGAAATGTGCTCGAACTCCTCGGGCTCCATGAGCTTGAGCAGCGAGCGCATCGGGCCGCCATCGAGCTGGAACACGCCGAGGGTGTCACCGCGCGCCAGCAGACGGTACGATTCCGGATCGTCCAAAGACAGGGATTCCAGGTCCAGGTCGATGCCTCGGTTGACCTTAATGTTCTCCACCGCATCGGAGATGATGGTGAGGTTACGCAGACCCAGGAAGTCCATTTTGATCAGGCCCAGGCCCTCACAGGTGGGGTAATCGAACTGGGTAATGACCTGGCCGTCAGCCTCGCGGCGCATCACGGGAATCACATCCACCAGATTCTTGCTGGACATAATCACGCCCGCAGCGTGCACACCCCACTGACGCTTCAGACCCTCCAGGCCCTTCGCTGTCTCGAACACCTGGCCGTAAATCTTATCGACCGGGTCCTCAATGAGGGCGCGCAAATCTGCCGCCTCGGCGTAACGCTTATCCTCTTCGTTGTACACGTTCGCCAGGGCGATGTTCTTACCCATGACGTCCGGCGGCATCGCCTTGGTGAGGCGCTCGCCGACCGAGTACGGCTGATCCATCACGCGGGAGGCGTCCTTGAGCGCCTGCTTCGCCTTAATGGTGCCGAAGGTGACGATCTGCGCGACCTTCTCTTCACCATACTTATCGGTCACGTAGTCGATGACCTCGCCGCGGCGACGATCGTCGAAGTCCACATCGAAGTCGGGCATGGAGACGCGGTCGGGGTTGAGGAATCGCTCGAAGATCAGGTCGTGGTCGAGCGGGTTCAGGTCGGTAATACGCATCGCGTACGCGACCATGGAGCCTGCACCGGAGCCACGGCCGGGGCCCACGCGAATACCGTTGCGCTTAGCCCAGTTGATAAAGTCGGCGACCACGAGGAAGTAGCCGGGGAAGCCCATGGAGGTAATAACCCCCACCTCGTACTCTGCCTGCTTGCGCACAGCGTCGGGAACGCCCTGCGGGAAGCGGTAGTGCAGGCCCTTCTCGACCTCCTTCACGAACCAGGATTCCTCGTTTTCACCCTCGGGCACGGGGAAGTTCGGCATGTAGTTCGCCTTGGTGTTGAACTCCACGTTGCAGCGTTCAGCGATTTCGAGGGTGTTCTCGCACGCGCCGGGAATGTCGCCGAACAGGGCGTACATTTCTTCTGCCGAGCGCAGGTAGAAGTTATCCGCGTCGAATTTGAAGCGCTTGGGGTCGGTGAGGGTCGAGCCGGACTGCACGCACAGCAGCGCCGCGTGGGCGGTGTGGTCTTCCTGGCGGGTGTAGTGCAGGTCGTTGGTGGCGACGAAGGGCAGGTTCAGCTTCTTGGCGAGGCGGTGCAGATCCTCCTGGACGTTGCGTTCAATGTCCAGGCCGTGGTCCATGACCTCGCAGTAGAAGTTATCTTTGCCGAAAATATCGCGGAATTCACTCGCCGCCTGAACCGCCTCGTCGAACTGACCCAGGCGCAGGCGCGTCTGAACCTCACCGGAGGGGCAGCCGGTGGTGGCAATCAGGCCCTTCGAGTAGGTCTGCAGCACCTCACGGTCCATACGGGGCTTGTACAGCTGACCTTCCAGCGACGCAATCGAGGAGGCACGGAACAGGTTGTGCATGCCCTCAGTGGTTTCAGCCCACATGGTCATGTGGGTGTAGGCGCCACCACCGGAGACGTCGTCGCGGGAGCCGTCGCCCCAGCGCACACGCGAACGGTCGGTGCGGTGCGTGCCGGGGGTCAGGTACGCCTCCACACCAATGATGGGCTTGATGTCGTGCGCTTTAGCCTGGCGCCAGAAGTCGAAGGCACCAAAGAGGAAGCCGTGGTCACTGGTCGCCATGGACTTCATGCCGAGTTCTTTAGCGTGGGTGAATAGGTCACCCAGGCGCGCGGCACCGTCGAGCATGGAGTACTCGGTGTGCACGTGCAGGTGCGTAAATTCTTTGGTTGCCACGGGAATCTCCTGGAGGTGTGGGCTGGAGGATAGGCGGTGAATGTGAAGCTGTGTGCGGCAGCCCGCGGGTGGCTCTACCTAGCTGGGCTGTCTAGCCGAACCGAGCTGTCTAGCCGAACCGAGCTGTCTAGCCGAGCTGAACCTTACCCTCGCGCAGAGCGGTCAGCGCGTAGGACAGGTCGAGCGGGTACTCGCTGGTGAAGGTCACGCGCTCGCCGGTGCCGGGGTGATCGAAGCCCAGGCGGTGCGCGTGCAACCACTGGCGGGTCAAACCCAGTTCGGCGCTAAAGCGCGGGTCGGCGCCGTAGGTCAGGTCGCCGCAGCAGGGGTGGCGCAGCGCGGAGAAGTGCACACGAATCTGGTGAGTACGTCCGGTTTCCAGGTGTACCTCCACCAGGGATGCGGGACCGAACGCTTCGAGCACATCGTAGTGGGTGATGGAGTTGCGTCCGTCTTCGACCACGGCGAACTTCCATTCGTTGCCGGGGTGGCGGCCGATGGGTGCGTCGATGGTGCCACGCAGCGGGTCGGGCAGGCCCTGCACGAGGGTGTGGTAGACCTTGTCCACAGTGCGTTCCTTGAAGGCTCGCTTGAGTTCGGTGTAGGCGCGTTCGCTGCGGGCTACGACCATCAGGCCGCTGGTGCCCACGTCCAGGCGGTGCACAATGCCCTGGCGTTCTGCCGCGCCGGAGGTAGCAACCGAAATGCCCTCGCCCATGAGCGCGGAGATGACGGTGGGACCGTGCCAGCCGGGTGAGGGGTGTGCCGCCACGCCTGCGGGCTTGTCCACCACAACGATGTCCTCGTCCAGGTGCACGATGCGGAAGCCATCCACCTTCTCGGGGCGGATGTCCGCCAGATCGCGCGGTGCGGGTGCATCCACGACGACCTCGTCCCCTGCGGACAGCTTGTAGGACTTGCCGATTTTCACGGACTTGCCGTTGTTGGTCACGGTCACGTGACCGTCACGAATCCACCCGGAGGTGCGGGTGCGCGGCGCATCGAGGGCACCGGCGAGCGCTGCGTCCAGGCGCATACCGGCGAGCGCGCCTTCAACGGTGAATTCGGCGCGGATGCGGGCCGTATCTTCGGCGGCGTTGGTGGTTTCGCTCATGCGGCTCTCCTTCGGGTGGTGTTTACTTTGGTTGTCTGTGTGAGGGGTTGTCTGTGTGAGAACGTCTTAGTAGGCACGTGTGTCGGCAACGTAACCGTCGGCGCGTATGCCGGAACGGGGAGCTACTTGGCGCTCTTTTCGTCGGTGCTCTTGTCGCCAGCCGGGGTTTCGTCAGCGGGCACCTGCACGCGAGTGCCGTTGAGGTTCAGGCCCTTGAAGTTCAGCAGAACGATGAACGCCATGCACACGCAGATTGCGGAGTCTGCAATATTGAAAATCGCGAAGTTCGGCACGGAAATAAAATCAACCACGTGACCGGAGCCGAAGCCGGGCTCACGGAAGAGACGGTCAAAAAGGTTGCCGCAGATACCGCCGAGCAGACCGCCCAGCGCAAGGGTCCAGGACAGGGCGCGGGTGCGACGCAGCAGGTACAGCACCACGGCTGCGGCGGCAATCATGACGAGGGTGAAGACCCAGGTGACGTTCTCCCCCATGCTGAATGCGGCACCGGAGTTACGGATCGAGTACCACCACAGAAGCCCGTCAATGACGGTGATACGCTCCCCCAACTGCATCTGGGTAACGACCAGGTATTTGGTGCCCTGGTCGATAGCGAACACGACGGCGGCAAGCACGAGCGCGAGGATCCCCGCGGAGCGAGCCGAAAGGATGCGCACGCGGTGTCCAGTAGCTTCTTCGGTGGTGTTTTCAGCGGCGTTATCGCTAGCCTGTGCGACTGAGGATTCAGCAGTCTTGGGGGTGTTGGTCATAGCTCTCCTCTAGTCTGTGCCGGTTGGTGCCCCTACGGTACGGAGGCAGGGCGCGCTCGCGTTCGATAGTGCCCCTCTAGCTTAGCAAATCGGGGTAGTGCATCGAGTATTCGGTGGTGATGTGGCGGGTGCTCTCCCTCGCTTTGCATGCTGGGTTCTTAGGCCGTGCCGGGCGGGCATGAGAATACCGCCCGGTTCTCTCGATCTTCCCCGGTGAATAGCGGTGGAAGAGAAAGAATCCGGGCGGCATACGCCTCAAAGCGTCGTTAGCTTAGCAGCGTCGTTAGCTTATTTAGGCACGCTGATTTATGCGGAAGCCTCGATGGACTTGAGGTTCTTCAGCTCCTGAACCTGTGCGTCCAGGTGCTGCAGCAGCTTGGAGCGGTAGCGGCTCTCGAAGCCGCGCAGAGCCTCAACAGCGATCTCCAGCTCTTCCTTCTCGTCGGTGAGGCGGGAGAGAACCTCTTCGCGCTGCTGCTGAGCTTCGCTCACCATAGCGTCTGCCTTCTTCTCTGCCTCTTCGATCAGTTCAGCCTTAGCCTTCTCGCCCTGTGCCACGTAGTCGTCGTGAACCTTCTGTGCCATAGCAAGCAGTGCTGCTGCATCCTGAGGTGCTGCTGCCGGCGCTGCCGAGGACTGTGCGGGTGCCACAGCCGCTGCGGGGGAATCGGGAGCATTTGCGGAGAGCTGCTCGACCTGACGCTCCAGAGCGTCACGCTCGGAGTACAGTGCGCGCAGTTCGACAACGAGCTCGTCCAGGAAGTCGTCGACCTCGTTGCGGTCGTAACCGGACTCTTCGGTGACGATCTTGAAGCTCTTAGTGATCAGGTCTTCGGGGGTGATTGCCATGGGCTTCTCCTCTGGGTATCCCTACGGGGTTTGGTGGTGATGTTGAGTGCCGCGGATTCACCAGCCAGATAGGGCGTGGCCCCAATATTTTAGGGTCCCGATGATTCAGGGCATGGTTATGCCGCGATGCAGTCGTTGGCACCAATTCTACTATTCTTTGGTTTCTGTGCCCGGTTATACGTCGGTTGAATCGTAAAATATTCGCTCGGCGCAAGGGTGGGATTCACCACGCGCTGCGTTTATCCCTATCCCCGCCGTAATCAAGCTCGATATCTGCTCGCGGGTGCATTTCGCATGATTCGACGCCGGCTGTATTCGTCTCTCCCCCCTCGCGGGAGGTTCTTCTCGGCCCAGAAATTGGGTACAGAAAACCCCGCCAGCACGTCATCCCATGTCAGGATGCCAAGCGCAAGCGGGGCTCTCATGCCTAGTTCTCGTATCTCTCCGATGGAGGGGCTACGTTAGGACAGCTTCGCGGTAATCGTCGTCATGATGTTCAGCAGGAAAGACAGCAGAACAATCAGAATCAGAAAACCGGTGTCCAACGCAACGTTACCCACGCGCACCGGCGGGATCAGGCGGCGCAGCTGGTTCATCGGCCAGTCAGTCACCGCGTACACGCCGCTGGCGAACAGCAACACAATGCCCTTGGGGCGCCATTCCGGAGCGAACATGCGCACCCAGTCAAAGAGCATGCGCAGAAGCATCGCAATGTAGAGAACGTAGACAACAATCGTAATGAGGGCGAAAATATAACCCATCTATCAGTCCTTAGCCCTGGTCGAAGGGGAATTCGCCGTCGGTCTCGAAGCCGGCGGGAACCTCAGAGTTAGCCACACCCAGAACCTCCAGGTTGGAGGGGGTCAGCAGGAACACCTTAGCGGTGACGCGCTCAATGCGGCCTTCCAGAGCGAATGCCAGACCGGAGGCGAAGTCCACCAGGCGCTTAGCGTCTGCGTCGGGCATCTCTTCCACGTTCATAATCACGGGGATGTTCTCTCGGAATGCCTCACCAATGATCTTTGCGTCATTGTAGGAGCGGGGGTGGATAGTGGTGATACGACGCAATTCGTCCTCTTCTTCCTCGTAACCGTAGGTGTATCCGTTGGTTTCTTCGGGCTCGTAGCCCTCTTCGTAGTAGCCGTCGTTGGAGTACGTCTCGGCGTACTGCTCGGTGTATTCGGTATTCGGCACCGGGGTGTCCTCCCAATTGTCTGCGCTGGCGTCGTCCCAGGTCTGTTCGGTTTCGGCCAGGTCAGCTGTGGTTTCAGGTGTATGAGCGGTGGCGTGTGCCGCTGCATCTACGGTTGCTCGTCCGTCGGCAGGTTCTTCTGCGTCCAGATACTCGGTTTCTGTACCGTCATCGTAGCTATCAGCCTGCAGGTACTCTTCCTGTTCAGTATAGGCGGGTTCGTCCTGCGGGTGGTAGGTTTCGCTCTGCGGCTCGACTGCACTGTTGCTGTACTGTGCCGAGCCGGGCAGTGCTGAGAGCCGGTTAGAGCCCTCGGTCTTCTGCACTGTAGCAGCCTGCCCTGCGGAGGCGTTCGCCTCCTTGCGGGTGTCAGCCTGCACAGCCTGCGGGGATTCTTCCGGCGTCGTCTCAGCGCCCTGGTATCGTTCCAGGCCGAGGAAACCCGCCAGACGGCTTTGCTTCGCCATGATTCTCTCGCTGTTCTTTGCTTGTGGTGTACAGGGTCTGCCGTGGTGCTTCGTCAGAAGGTGTGCGCGTGACGGTACGTCATGCACCGGCATGTATATATTACCAGCGCCCACCCCGCGCGGGCGGTCAGGGCACCGATGATTATGCCGCCGCCAGCAGACACCCATCAGCTGAAAAGACTAACGGCTAAAGGGCCTAGAGCGCCGGGCGCTTACCCATGATGTCGCTACCCACGCGCACGCAGGTCGAGCCCCAGCGCACCGCCGCTTCCAGGTCGCCGCTCATGCCGGCGGAAATCTCGGTCGCGTGCGGCACCTGCTCACGCACCAGCGAGGCCAAACCATAGAGCTTCTCAAACGCCGCATCCGGGTTCATGCCCAGCGGTGCCACCGCCATCACGCCACCGCAGCGCAGGTGCTCGTGATTCTCGATGCGCTCCACCAGCTCCAGCAGCTCGGAGGCGCTCGTACCGCCGCGCGCGCCCTCGGCGGCGTGGCCAGCGGTCGCGACCTCCGCCAGGGACACCTGCACCAGGCAGGTCAGCGCACCATGCTCCGCCGCCGCGGGTGCGGGCGCCTCCCCCGCCTCAAAGCGGGAGAGCTGGTTTGCGTACGCCTTCGCCAGCGCATCCGCCAGGGAGGGGCGGTCCACCGAATGCACGCTGGAGGCGTACTTGACCACAGACTTCGCCTTGTTCGTCTGCAACTGGCCAATAAACGCCCAGTGCGGGGGCTGCACCTCACGCTGGGCACAGTATGCGGCAAGCTCGCGAGCCTTCGCGCTCGCCTCCTGGTCGCGGTTCTCGCCGAAGAGGGTCACTCCCCCATCCAGCAGTGCCGCCGCGTCGGAGGCGGGGAAGAACTTCGTGACCGTCACCAGCTGCACCGGGGCGCTCGCCTCGGTACGCACGGCGCTGTGGTCCTGCTCCGCGGCGCGGATACGCTCAAGCACGCGGCGGTAGTTCTGCAGCAGCTGCTCGGCACGTTCGGGAGTGTAGTGCAGGTTCTCTTCTACGTTCATTTCAGACATCTTCTCTCCTTCAGCGGCTCTATCTCTTTAGCGGCCCTATCTTTAGCAGCTCTAGGCGGCAGGCTCTGCCACCTTCTCAATCCACACCAGACCCGCAATACGGCCCGGCTTCTCACCGCGGTTCGTGAACCCGCGATGCGAATACACCTCGGGCTCCTCAAACGTGCACTGCGCACAGTCCATGCTCACCCGCACGCCCGCCTCCTCCAGCACCGCGCGGGCGCCGGCGGGCAGATCAAGACCGGGAGTCTGCTGGCTGGTCACCGAATGCACCTGCGGAATCAGCTCGGTGGATTCGGTGCGCATCGCCTCGGGCACCTCGTAGCAGCTACCGCAGATGCTCGGACCCAGCCAGGCGGTAATTTTCTCCGCGCCAAGCTGACGCATCCGCTGCACGGTCTGCTGGAGCACGCCATCGAGCAGGCCGCGGCGGCCAGCGTGAGCCACCGCCAGGATCGGTTGCCAGTTCGCGACCCGCTCACCCACCAGCACCACGGGAATGCAGTCCGCCACCATAATCGCCAAGGGCACGCCCTCACTGCTAATCGCCGCATCGGCGACCGGGGAGTTCTCCAGCACCGCGCGGGCACGCTCAACCGTACGCTCCTGCGGGGCACCGGGTGCGTAGGATTCCACTTCATAGTCTTCCGGGTAGGCAATCTGCACGCCGTGCACCTGGTTCAGGTAGAAGAACGGTTCGGTACCCAGCGCTTCCTCCAGGGCGGCACGGTGGTTGAGGGTACGCACCAGGGAGGCATCCATACCGCCGCCGAGCTCATCGTCCACATGCAGGCCCAGGTTGCCCGCCGCGCGGGAGGTGAAACCCACCCGCACACGCCAGGGACCCAGGGTGCGGGTATCGGCAGAGGCAAGTAGCGAAGTTTTGGGGTTATCGCTCATCTTCTATTCCTTCATCAGATGTCAGCAGGTATAACGGCGGGTATAGCAAAGGGGAGCCGAGAACAGCACAATGTGCGTGTTTCTCAGCTCCCCTATAGCTTCATAAGACTCTCAGCCGTGCAACGCCTATGCGTTCACAGCCGGGCAGACTACTTCAGGAAGTCAGGGACATCCAGGGTGTCGCGGCGAGCCGGAGCTTCCTCTACAACCGGGGGAAGGTCAACGTCGAAGCCAGCAGCGCCGGTGGAAGCCGGAGCAGCAGCGGGTGCGTTGTAGCCGTAGCCGTTAGCAGCCGGAGCGGTGGAACCGCCGAAGGATGCCTGGGTGCGCTGAGCCTGGGTAGCTGCAGCAGTGGAAGCGTTGGAGTTGGTCTCCGGGTTTACTGCGTCGAAGCCAGCAGCAATCACGGTCACGCGAGCCTCATCGCCCAGTGCGTCGTCAATAACCGCACCGAAGATGATGTTTGCGTCGGGGTGAGCAACTTCCTGAACCAGGCGTGCAGCCTCGTTGATCTCGAACAGACCCAGGTCGGAGCCACCCTGAATGGACAGCAGAACGCCGTGCGCACCGTCGATGGATGCTTCCAGCAACGGCGAAGCGATAGCCAGCTCAGCTGCCTTCACTGCGCGGTCCTCACCGGATGCCGAACCGATACCCATCAGAGCCGAACCTGCACCCTGCATGACGGACTTAACGTCAGCGAAGTCAAGGTTGATCAGGCCGGGGGTGGTGATCAGGTCGGTAATGCCCTGCACACCGGAGAGCAGAACCTGGTCAGCGGACTTGAATGCGTCCAGCATGGAGACGTTACGGTCCGAAATCGACAGCAGTCGGTCGTTCGGAATAACGATCAGGGTATCAACCTCATCGCGCAGAGCCGCGATACCGGTCTCAGCCTGGTTGGAGCGGCGACGGCCTTCGAAGGTGAAGGGGCGGGTCACCACACCAATGGTCAGAGCGCCGAGGGAGCGGGCAATACGTGCCACGACGGGTGCGCCACCGGTACCGGTGCCACCACCCTCACCTGCGGTCACAAAGACCATGTCTGCGCCCTTGAGGACTTCCTCAATTTCCTGCGCGTGATCCTCGGCTGCCTGACGGCCAACCTCGGGGTTTGCGCCCGCGCCAAGACCGCGGGTCAGCTCACGACCAACGTCCAGCTTAACGTCTGCATCGGACATCAGCAGAGCCTGAGCGTCAGTGTTGATAGCAATGAACTCAACGCCGCGCAGACCAACCTCAATCATGCGGTTGACTGCGTTGACGCCACCGCCGCCGATACCAACGACCTTGATGACTGCCAAGTAGTTCTGGGGAGTTCCAGCGTCCATGTATTCCTCGATTGTTCCGTGTTCCAGCTTCGGAAGACCCGCAGCTTAATCTAAGCCTGAAGGTTTCCTCTAAAGAATGACTTTATCTGCTAGGATACCAAACTGTTTTTGTCGGTTCCTAGTCACACAGCGCAATTACCCCCTCTTTTTGCGGATTTCACACAAAAAGGGAGGATAAAGCGCCTGAATGGTTCCCCTAACGGGTCACCGGTACGCGCGGGGCAGACACGTCATAGACGGTCACCTTCTGCGTCTGTGCCTCGGAGGAGGTCTCCTCCTGGGCACGCTTAGCAATAGCCTGGCGCAGGGAGAGCAGGACCTTAGCCTTCAACTCACTCTCTTCAGCGGTTCCCCACTGCACCGTAGTATTATCCCTCAAGGTTAGAGTGATACTTGAGGTTGACGTAGCGCCGGCTTCCTTAACCTGAGCTAGAAGCTCAGAGGGCATCGCCGAAAGCGCGGTAGAAATAGTGCGGAACTCAGCCGAAGTCTGCGGGTCATCACCGCTGAAACGAACCAGCGGCACCGACGTATCGGGCTGAGTTGCCGACTCCAGAAGGCTCACACCATCACTATCAACAGTATGGTACGTATCGCCCTGCTTCACAACCGCAACCGCGGTACGCTCCTTCAGAGTCACCACCAGCTCATGCGGCGGACGGCTCTCCACCTGCACGCTACGAATCACATTATCCTGCCCGATCAGCTCACGCACCTTCTTCTCATCGATGCGAGTGAGCGGAACGCCGCGCAGAGGCTCAAGCTTCTGCTCCACCTGGGTGGTTTCCAGCAGGGACGTGCCGCGCACCGTGATCTTCTGAGTCGCCAACAGGGGCGAGAAGAAGACCAGCACCACATACAGCACCGCGATAATAGCCAGTGCCGAGACGGTGTACAGCAGCTTACGGGCACGAGTCAGAGGCGCACGCTCCTTACGGGGGCGCTCCTCAGCACGCAGACCGTCCAGACCCGGATCCTGACGCAGACGCTCACGGTGAGCCTGACGGCTCGCACGCTCGCGCTCCTTCTCAATCTCCGCTGCACGCTGCTGCTCACGCTCGGCACGCCAACGACCAAAACGGCTCGCGGGACGAGGCTCTTCAACAGCCTTCTCCCCCGCCTTATCGGCGCTTTCTTCAGCTTTCTGAGCGGCAGACTCTTCGCGAGATTCAGCAGAATCGGCAGAAGACTTCTTATCAGAACTCTTCTGAGCAGCCTTCTGATCGGCTACTTCCTTTTCTGCGCTCTTCACCGACTGCGAGGATGCAGTCTGAGCAGATGCACCCTTGGCGGATGAAGTCTTCGACGAAGAATCCTCAAACGCCTCAACATCAAACAGCTCGGGCGCATGCTCAACCTCAGACACGGTACGACCGGTCATCAGCGCAGAACGCACCGAATCCTTCAAAGACTGTGCTGAAGAATGAACCGCCGCAGCGCTCTTGGACGCCGAAGAATCAGCACCGTTCTGACTGGGCGACTTATGCACCACCGGCTTACGCGGCATGTGTCGCACGGAGCTCGAAGACTGAGTAGCGGAAGGCTGATTAGCGGCAGACTGCGCACCAGAAGGCTGAGCAGAAGCCTCCGAGGATGCAACCTCGACAGGCTTCACGGCGTCCACAGACTTCATAGCTTCCGAGGGCTTTGCAGTCCCAGTAGCTTCTGCGCTCTTCACAACCTGAGGCTGGGTGGCCTGCGGCTGAGTCAGCTGAGACTGCGCAGATTCAGCCTGCACAGACTCAGATTTCTTAGCCTCAACCTGCGCATTCTCAGCTACCTGCTGGGCGCGCAAACGAGCACGCGAACGCGGAGCCTTCGGCGCGCGCGAGGAGGAATGCCCCTCCGAAGAGAGACCAGAACTCATCGGCACAGCCTAAGCCTCCGACTTCTTCGACTCGCCACCGTGACGGATTTCCAGGGACTCCAGCAGACGCGCACCCAAAGCGGTCACATCGCCAGCGCCAACGGTCATCACAATATCGCCATCCTGAGCGCACGTCACAATATCCTCAATAGCGTCCTCAGCGGTAGCGTAACGAACCTCAGAGAAACCAGCACCGGTAATCAGCTCACTGGTCACACCCTCAATCGGCAGCTCACGAGCCGGGTAAATATCCAGAACATGAGCACGGTCAGCCATCGACAGAGCCTGCGCGAACTCCTTCGCGAACTCGCGAGTACGAGAGAACAGATGCGGCTGGAAAATCACGTACAGGTTGTGGCCATCAGCCACGGTACGGCCGGTCTCCAGAGCGCGGAACACCTCGGTCGGGTGGTGCGCATAATCATCAAAGACCTTCACGCCAGCAACCTCACCACGCAGAGTGAAGCGGCGGTCAGCGCCCACAAACTCAGCCAGTGCACGAGCAATATCAGCAGCCTCGTAACCAGAAATCAACGCCGACACAAAAGCAGCCGAAGCGTTCAACTGGTTATGAATACCCGGCACCTTCAGCGCAAGATCATGCTCACCCTCATAACGCACACCGCGGCACTCAAAAGACCACGACAGGTGCGACGACGAGGAAGAACCAGCGCTGGTAATCTCACTAATGCGCAAGTCAGCATCCGCCGCCTCACCGTAAGTCACTACAGGCACACCCGCCGCACGAGAACGAGCCGCCAAATCAGCCGCTCCCGCATCATCAGCACAGGTCACCACAACACCGTTAGGTGCCAGCGAACCCACAAAACGGTTGAACGCCTCAAAGACACGCTCATCCGTCTCATAGAAATCCAGGTGGTCCGGCTCAACATTCGTCACCACAGCAATAGCCGGGCGGTAACGCACAAACGAGCCGTCCGACTCATCAGCCTCAGCCACAAAAATCGACCCCGGACCCTGAGCACCCAAGTGAGCGTTCATGCCGCGACCAGCAATTACAGTACCCACCGCGAACGACGGCTGCGCACCCAGCTGATCAAACATCACAGAAATCATGGAGCTGGTCGTGCTCTTACCGTGAGTACCGGCAACAGCAACCACCTGAGACTCACCCATCACAGCGGCAAGCGCCTCAGAACGATGCAGCACACGCAGACCCTGCGCACGAGCGGCAACAAGCTCCGGGTTATCCTCACGAATCGCAGTAGAAATCACCACGGTATCAACATCCACAATATTCTCAGCCTGCTGAGGAACACCCACACGAGCACCCGCAGCACGCAAAGACTCAACAGTAGCCGACTCGGCACGATCCGAACCGCTCACCGTCACGCCAGCCTGCAGCATCAGAGCGGCAATAGCGCTCATACCCGCGCCACCAATACCGATGAAGTGTACACGGCCCAACTCGCTCATCTTCGCACGCTCAGGGAACGGCGGGTTCAGCGGTGCCGGCAACACCATCTCAAGATTCATCAATTCAGTCATTACTTCTCAGCTGCCTTCAATACTGCTTCAGCCATAACGCGCGCCGCGTCACGGATACCAAGTTCATACGCCGCAGCGCCCATGCGCTCCAGCTCCTCCGGATTCGCCATAAGAGCCGGAATCTCACGGGCGAACCACTCACCGGTGACCTCTGCATCCTTCACCAGCAGAGCCGCAGACGACTCCACCAGAGAACGAGCATTCAGAGCCTGCTCACCATTACCAATAGGAAGCGGCACAAAAATCGCGGGAACACCCACAGCGGCAACCTCACTGACGGTCGCCGCACCCGAACGCACCAGCAGAAGATCAGCGGCAGCATACACATCCTGCATGCCGTTGCTGAACTCAATCTGACGGTAATTCGGCGCGCTCAACGGCTCACCGTTCTCATCCAGAACAGTCTTACCCTTACCGGTAATATGCAGAATCTGGAAGTCCCATTCCGCAAAGTGGTCACGGCACGCCGCCACCGCATTGTTCAGGCTCTGCGCACCCAGCGAACCACCGGTCACAATAACGGTCGGCTTCTGCGGGTCCAGGCCCAGGTTACGGCGAGCCTTCGAACGGTGCGCCTCACGGTTCAGGTAGGCAATCTCATCCTTCATCGGCATACCCACCAGGGTCGCGCGCGGGAAAGGAGTGTTAGGGAACGCAACACCGGTGAACTTAGCGAACGTACCGCCCAGGCGGTTCGCCAAGCCGGGCTTCGCGTTCGCCTCATGAATCACCACGGGAATCTTAGCGCTCAACGCAGACAAATACGCCGGCGGGCACACATAGCCACCCACGCCAACGACCACATCCGCATCTACATCCTTGAGGATGCGGCGGGTCTTCGACAGGCCACCAAAGAACTTAGCGGGGAAAGCGAAAGCGGCACGGTTAATGCTACGGGGGAACGCCGCACGAGGGATGAACTCAATATCGAAACCAGCTGCCGGAACCAGCTCGGCTTCCATCTTGTCGGCGGTGCCCAGCATCAGGATCTTAGCGTTCGGCTCAAGGTCACGAATCGCACGCGCAATCGCGAGCATCGGATTAATATGACCGGCGGTGCCACCACCGGCGAAGACTATAGAGGGCGCCTTCTTCGTCATAGGTCTTTCTCCCAACACATCGGTACAGCATCATTTTACGCTATAGCGCCTGTTCAACAGAGCGCCCCCGCCGTTGAGCTAGGACTCAACGGCGAGGGCGTTATCTGTTATTCAGTGCAAGTGGAGGCTCAAATAGTAGCCCAAACAGCCGTGCTCCAGCCGCGAGCCTTTCACCCTGCAGAGGCTAACTCTGCTTGCGGGTGCCGCGCTGAGCCGAGTTCCGAGCCGCGCCTTGAGCCGGACGCTGCGCCTGCTGAGCGCCGTTCTTCGGAGCGCCCTTTGCCTGGGCGCCCTGTCGCGGCGTCACCTGACGCTGAGCACCCTGTCGAGGGTTACCCTGTCGCTGGGCACGACGCTGACGATCCTCAGGATGCAGCGGCTGCAGACCCGCAGGTAGCGAACCCGACGGACGATGCTGCGCGCTACGGGGCTGGGCGCCACGAGTCTGGGCACCGCGAGGCTGCTGCACTCGCTTCTGCGCGGCGGGCTGCTGAGCGGTACGAGGCTGAGCAGCGTGCTGCTGTACAGCATGCTTCGGAGCCGCGGGCTTCTGACCTGCAGGCTTCGCAGCAGTCTGCTTCTGAGCAGTCGTCTTCTGGGCGGGGCGACCCTGCGCGGGCTGCCCACTCGCAACACGAGCCTGCTGACCGGTACGAGGCTGAGCGGAAGCCTTCTTCGGAGCTGCCTTCGTCGGTGCAGGCTTCTGCGAGGCCTTCTGCTTCTGAGCTTCGGTTTTCTGCTTCTGTGCTTCCGTTTTCTGCTTCTGCGCGGCCTTCTGCTCCGCCTTCACACGGGCAGCTTCCTCACGAACCTGCGCCTCCTCCTCGCGAATACGAGCTTTCTCCTGACGGATACGCTCCTTCTCCTGCTCACGAGTCATACGAGCCAACTCACGCTGCTGATCCGGCGCAAAACCCAACCAGCGGCGCAACGTGCTCTCCGGACCAAACATCAGCGCAAACGGGTTATGTTCCTTCATCAGGTGGCCACCGGCAGCCGCACGAGCTGCCTCCTCCTGATTCAGCACAATCTGCAACGGCGTACGACGCTGCCAATCAGCATTCGCACGACGAACCTCACGCACGCTCTGAGTCTCAATATTCGACGGTGCCGTCGCGCCACGCAACGGAGTCTGCCGCGCAAACGCCAACAACAAACCCGCCGCAAACAACGAAGACAACAGCGACGAACCACCATAGGAGACAAACGGCAGAGGCACACCAATCACCGGCAAAATACGGGACACCATGCCCATATTGATAATCGCCTGAGAAGTCAGCCAAATCATGATGCCGCCCGTAGCCAAACGCACCAGCGGGTCAGTAGTGCGCAGCATAATACGCACCGCACAATACACCAGGCCCGCATACAGCAGCAGAACCGCCAGCGTACCCAGCAGGCCCAGCTCCTCACCAATAATGGCGAAAATATAGTCGTTATGCGCCTCAGCCAAGTAGTTGTACTTCTGACGCGACTGGCCCAGGCCAACACCCAAGAAGCCGCCGGTCGTCAGCGCCACCTCACCAGAATTCGCCTGGTCACAGTTAGCGTTCGTGCACGAGCCCCAAACACCGAAAATACGAGCCACACGGTTCGCGCTACTGAGAACGCCCACCAGCGCCAACGCCGCAAACGCGCCGCCAATCTTCAGCAGCGAGCTACGAGAAGCGCCCGCCAGCCACATCATGCCCACAAAGATGAAGCCGTACACCATGGCGGTACCCATATCACCGCCGAGCATAATCAGCAGCACCAGGGCACCCACACCATAAATCGAGGGGAACAGAGTACGCCAAATACTGCGAGAAATATCGCCGTGGCGGCTGTACACCCATGCCAGCCACATAATAATCGCCAGCTTCGAAAACTCCGACGGCTGAATCTGCACGCCGCCGGGGAATTTCAACCAGTTACGGTTACCGTTCACCTCAACGCCAACGACCACCACAGCAAGCTGCATGACCAACGCGGCAATCAGCATCGCGTTCACCACAAACTTCTTGTGGTAGACACCCACCGGGATGCGCGTAATACCCGCCATCGCAATCACGCCAAGAACCAAGAACATGACCTGCGACGAAACCTGCGAGAACGGCGACTGGCCCTGAGAAATCATGGTGACGCTCGAGGCCGACAGCACCATAATGCAGCCAAAAATAGCCAGACCCAAGGTGGTGATCAGCAGCATCACCGGCACATCCCACAGGTCAGCCTTCAAACCACGACGGTACAGCCTATCGGCACGAGCACGGAACGGCGCAGAGAAATCCTCCAAACCGGCTCGCAAAGACGCCCAACGACCACTCGCGGTCGAACGCGCCGAAGAAGCCGAACGCTCCGAAGATGCGCTGGTACTCACATGCCCTCCTATAGGCCTCAACTGCCACGGATTCGTCGTGGCGACTACACGAAAAAGGTTCAGGGGTGGGACACCATTACCATCCCACCCCCGAGAAGAACCCGCAAAAAGCACCCCGGTCACCCGAGACGCCCCCTGCAGGTAGCGTCCTAAGAGTCTGCCAGCTGGGCGGCAACAGCGTTCGCAAACGCATCACCGCGCACCGCATAATTCTTGAACTGGTCCATCGACGCAGACGCGGGAGCCATCAGCACGGTATCGCCCGGATGCGCCAGCTCAGCAGCCTTCGCAACGGCCGCGTTCATCACGGCAATGCCGTCCGAAGAATCAGCCACAGCGGCGGTCATATTGTAGGTCGGAACCTGCGGAGCGTGGTTAGCCAACGCCGACTTCAACGCCGCAGTATCAGTACCGATAATCAGTACAGCCTTCAGGCGCTGAGCGTGAGCAGCAATCAGCTCATCGTACTCAACGCCCTTCGACAGACCACCGGCAATCCACACCAGCGAGGGGTAACCGCTCATCGACGCATTCGCGGCGTGAGGATTCGTAGCCTTCGAATCGTTCACCCACATGATGTCGTTCGCATAACCCACCAGCTGGTTGCGGTGCGCACCGGTCTTGAAGGAACGCAGGCCAGCGCCCACAGCCTTCGGGTCAATATCAGCCGCACGGCACAGCGCCGCAGCCGCCAGAGCGTTCTCCACGGTATGCTTCGCGGGCATCTTACCGGGTGCCGGAGCCAAATCCTCCAGAACCGCCAGCTCGTACGCCTCGTTGTAACGGTTCTTCAAGAAGGCGCGGTCCACCATGATGTCCTCAGCCAAGCCGAGCATAGACACGGCAGGCATCTCAGTGGAGCTGAAGCCAATCGCGCGAGCGCCCTCAATAACGTCCGCGTTCTCAACCATGCGCAGGGTGTCCACATGGTCGGTGTTGAAGATGCAGGCAACCTGAGTGTGCTCGTACACGCGAGCCTTATCAGCCTTGTAACGCTCGAACGAGCCGTGCCAGTCCACGTGATCCTCAGCGATGTTCAGAACCACCGAAGCGTACGGGGACATCGAGTAGGTCCAGTGCAGCTGGAAGCTGGACAGCTCCACCGCGAAGAACTCGTAGGGCTCATCGTCGGCAATGGCGTACACGATGGGCATGCCCACGTTGCCTACCTGAATAGCCTTCTTACCGGCAGCCTTCAGGATGGAATCAACCATGCCCACGGTGGTGGTCTTACCGTTCGTACCGGTCAGGCACAGCCACTTGGGGGTCAGGCGGTCGCTACGCTCATTCAGGCGCCACGCCAGCTCCACATCGCCCCAAATCTGGATGCGACGCTCGTAAGCGTCCAGCATGACCGGGTGGTCGGGACGCACGCCCGGGGAGGTCACCACAAGCTCGGGTTCCTGACCGTCTACCAGGGGCAGTGCACGCATGTGCTCGGGACCAAATAGGCCCTCAACGTTGCCGTAGGCGTTAGCGTACAGGTCGATGCGTTCACGCTTCTCCGGGGTATCAGCCCCGTCGATGACAACGATCTTCGCGCCCAGCTGGGCAAGCACGTCGGTCACAGCGTCGCCGCTGGTGCCCATACCCACCACGACCACGCGCAGGTTAGCCCAGGGCGCACCCCAGTGAGTCAGCTCCGCGAGGCGCTCGTTCTCGTACACCGGGTTCACCGCAATAGCGGCGGCGTTCGCTTCAATGCGAGCTGTATCCGGCTGTTCAATAGTTGACATTAGTGAATCACTCCAGAAGTCTGCGAGAACCAGTCACCGAAGAACAGCGCCAGGGCAACGAGCACGCAGAGGGCATTAACAACCCAGAGGCGGAACACGGAGTTCACTTCGCCGCTGCTGACGGTACCGGGGGCAATGCCTCGCTTATCAATTGAGTACATGCCGTTGACGCCGACCTTCTCCATGTGATGGTGGAAGGGGGTCATACGGAAGTAACGGTGCGCGTGTAGGGGCTTCTCCCCCGCTGCCACCGAACGCTTACGGCTGGTCTTGAACACGAACTTCTGCACAATCACAGAGAACACTTCCAGCACGGGAATCAGAGCGATAACCAGCAGAAGCAGCTCGGTGCGGGTGAACAGCGCGAAAGCAACCATTGCGCCGCCCAATGCCAGGGAGCCGGAGTCGCCCATGAAGATCTGTGCCTTCGACACGTTCCACCAGAGGAAGCCAGCCAGCGAACCCACCAGGGAAGCAGCAATCAGCGCCAGCGAGCCGGGGTCGCGCACATCGTAGCAGGCGGTGCCAGCGCCAGCGGAGCAGGCGTGCACGTACTGCCAGATGCTGATGGTCAGGTAGCCGGAGAAGATGGTCATCATGATGCCGCCGGCCAGGCCGTCCAGACCATCGGTGAAGTTCACCGCGTTCGTACCGGACAGAGAGATGAGGGTAATCCACGCAACCAGCAGGATGCTACCGAAGACCGCGCCCGCCGCGAACAGGTCAATGGGAAGGTCACGTACGAAAGAGATAGCGGTCGACGCCGGGCGAGCACCCGACTCGTTCGGGAACTGGAACGCCAGGTATGCGAAGGGCAGGGTCACGCCCAGAAGACCAATGGTCTTCTGCTTCTCGGTCAGACCCTCGTTGCCCTTATTGCGGAACTTCATGATGTCGTCCGCCGCGCCCACACCGAGCATGCCCAGGGTGAAGGCGATGGTCAGCCACGCGGTAGCGGTCGGCACCGGCGCGGTACCGAAGAACAGGGCGCTCACCGCAAGGGTCAAGAAGTAGGCGAGAATCGCCGCGGGGATGAAAATCAGACCCGCCATGGTGGGGGTGCCCGCCTTGTGCTGGTGGGCCGCCGGGCCTTCCTCACGGATGAGCTGGCCAAGCTTGAGGGACTTCATCTTCTTGATGAACACCGGCAGCGCGGTGAGGGAGATGAGGAATCCGAAGATTCCAGCAATCAGCACGGTAATCATAAAGCGCTACCCTTCGTTCGTGGTCTGTTCGGTCGAAGTACGGTCGCCATTAGCGGTACCGTCCAGGTGAGCGGCAAGGTGGTCGCTCAAATCGGTGGTTTCAACAAAGTCACCGGCAGAAAGCCAGGTCGGTGCCTGCTCTTCCTCAGCGCCGAAGGTGTACTCGGCGAAAGCAACCTGGTCACCCAGAATGCCCAGCTTCGCGCCGTTCGAGGACTTGAAGAGCACAATGTCGCCGGGGTGAACCTCGGCGCGCAGGATCTGCTCTGCCTCTTCCGGGGTCTTCACCCAGGTCGCCTCATTACCCCAGGAGCCTTCCAGATGAGCAGCGTTGTAGATGGGCTTCGTCTCGTCGCCCACAGCAATCAGCTTGGAAATGTTCATGCGCACCACGAGGCGACCGATGCGGTCGTGCTCCTCCACGGAGGCGTCACCGAGCTCCAGCATGGCACCCAGAACAGCCCAGGTGCGGTGCGGCTGACCGGTCGCCGGGTCGACGGTGCGACCCAGCTGCGCCAGAGTGCGCAGTGCAGCCGCCATCGACTCGGGGTTCGCGTTGTAGGCGTCGTTAATGACGGTCACGCCGTCAGCGCGGTCGGTGCGCGCCATACGCCACTTCGAAGCTGCCGCCGCTTTGTTGAGCGCGCGAGCAATCTTCTCACCGGAAATACCGCTGTTGTAGGCGATTGTCGCAGCAGCCAGCAGGTTGTGCACGTGGTGCTCACCGATCAGCTGCGAGGAAATCTCGTACTCGCTACCGTCGGGCAGGCGCAGAGTGAACTCGGGGCAGCCAGCGTCGGTGGTGCGCAGGTTCAGCGCCGCCACGTAGCGTTCGTAGGGCTGGCCGTTCGCGTCGGTCTTCTCGCCCACGCCGAAGTACGTAATGGGTGCAACCGAACGCGACGCCATGCGTAGCACGCGCTCATCGTCAGCGTTCAGAGCCAGGGAACCGGTCGGCTGAACACCCTCAGCCAGCTCGCCCTTAGTGCGCTCAATATTGTCCACGCCGCCGAACTCGCCAGCGTGCGCGGTACCGACCTTCAGGATTGCACCGTGATCGGGGTGCGCAATATTCGCCAGGTACTCGATGTTGCCCACGTGGTCGGCCCCCATCTCAATGACCAGGTAGCGGGTAGACTCATCCGCACGGAAAACGGTCAGGGGCACGCCCACCTCACTGTTGTAGGAGCCGACCGGTGCAACGGTCGGGCCCTCCGGGGTGAAAATGGCGGCAAGAAGGTCCTTGGTGGTGGTCTTACCGGCAGAACCGGTAATACCGATAACGGTCAGCTCACCCTGAGCACGCATCTGTTCAATGGAGTAGCGCGCCAAATCACCCATCGCCAGCACCACATCGGGCACCTGGATGCTCGGGTAGGGCACGCCCTGCTCGTCGAGTACTTCGCGCTCGACCAGCGCCAGGGTCGCGCCCCGCTCAAACGCCATGGGGATGAACCTGTGACCGTCAGTGACCGCACCGGGCTTCGCCACGAACAGGGTACCGGTCTGCACCTCGCGGGAGTCGGTGGTGGCGAAGTCTGCGTACACCTGCTCCTCACGGCCCTCCAGGCCGATAGCGGTGCCGCCGGTTGCCTCAATAATCTGGGCGGCGCTGAGCTTAATCATTCTTCACCATACCTTCAGCGGTCTTAGAGTCACTTTCATCGAGCATGCGCTGGTAGTCAGGCAGGATCTCGAAACCGTGCGCACGCAGGGCACGGGCGGTTTCAACGCGGTCGTCCAGGGCGATATCCACGCCGTCAACATCCTGTTCGGTTTCGTGGCCGCGGCCAGCAATCAGGATGGCGTCATGCTCGCCCGCCAGGGCAATTGCCGCATCAATAGCGGCGGCACGCGGAGAAATATTCAGGATCTGGGTGGCTCGGCGGTTCTCAGCCTTCTGCGCGCCCTCCTCAACGGCGGCACGAATCGGCTCGGGCGCCTCACCGTGCGGATCGTCATCAGTCACAACCACAATATCTGCGTACTGTGCCGCAATCGCACCCATAATCGGGCGCTTGAGCTGGTCACGCTCACCGGTCGCACCGAAAACAATCATGACCTTGCCGTCGCCGGGGCGATCCATCGCCTCCAGGGCACGGGTCAGGCCGTCAGGGTTGTGGGCAAAGTCCACAATCGCGTGCGGAGCCAAAGAAATTAGCTGCATACGACCCGGCACCACCGGAGTCAGAGCCGAACCGGACGCCAGCTCGGGCAACAGACGCTCACGCTCAGCGGAGTCAGTGTCCAGGTACGCCATGAGCGCCGCCAGCGCAGCATTCGAAACGTTAAAATCAGCGGGCAGACCGGTGTAGCATTCAACGCTCTCACCGGCACCGTTAGCCACGTGGAAGCGGTGGCCCAGGCCCTCACGCTGAACCTTCACCACAGCCCAGTCGCGGGCACCAAACTCTGCGGGTACCTCAGCCAGACCGGCACCGCGCGCAGTCACCAGGCGGTGCACCTGCTGCGCACCCATCTGCTCGCAAGCGGCGGAGAACATGTTCTCGCCCCACTCGTCATCAGCAGTAATCACAGCCAGCTCGGCACGTTCGGGGGTGAACAGCTGAGCCTTCGAGTCGAAATAGTGCTCCATGGTGCCGTGCAGATCCAGGTGATCCTGAGTCAGGTTCGTGAAGCCAGCAACCGCGTACTTCACGCCGTCCACACGGTGGTAATCAATCGCGTGTGAGGAAACCTCCATTGCGGCGCAACGCACCTGATGCTGACCCATAATCGTCAGCAGAGAATGCACGTGAGGAGACTCCGGGGTGGTCATCTTCGAAGGAACCGACACACCATCAATCAGAATCTGAATCGTGCCAATCAGACCGGTCTTCACACCCAGGCCGGTGCGGAACACCGACTCCAGCATATAGGTGGAGGTGGTCTTACCGTTCGTGCCGGTCACCGCGTAACGGTGGGTAGCGGGGAACGACGCCGAACCATAAATCAGCGCAGCCAACGGACCGACATACTCGCGCAGGTTCTCAGTCACCAGGACAGACACCGGCGCCTCACCCAGCAGCTGCGCACCGGCAGCATCCGTCAAAATAGCGGAAGCACCCAGATTCAACGCGGCCTCAGCAAACTGCGCACCGTGCACCTTCGCACCGGGCAGAGCCACGTACAGGTCCTGCGGGCGAACACCTCGGGAGTCCATGCTAATACCGGTAACCTCAACAGAATCACCGGATTCAGAACCCTGAACGCCACTAGCCAGCTGGGAACTCACCTGAGCACCCAATCCCTGCAGATGTTCGCGAAGGTGCGCCAAACTCACCGGGCGCACAGAATTCGGGCGCAGAGTCTGAGCGTCGCCGCCCAGCAGGTTCTGGCCGGGTGCGTGAGATGCGGTATCCATCGTCCTTCTTTCCTCTCCGCTGTCCGAAGCGGTGAGCTCTGTATGGTCAATGCGCTCAAGGCACACAGGGTCATTCAATATTCTACGGGCTTTAGGCTTCGACAGGTGTTCAGTCCCGGGGCTTCTTCATCACGAATCAGCTACCGGGAACCTCTCCCCCGCTCGCCTTTAGCTCGTCTTATTGGGGCTATCCTCAGCAAAAAGCGGAATCAACTCCGGTTCACCGGTAGAACGCGGCACATTATAGGTGTGCAGGGTCTTCTCCATAATCTTGGAGAACTCAGCCGTCGTACCGTTCGCACCCACGCTACCCTCAGGACGCTGCATGGTCACCGCCACCAAGAACTGCGGGTTCTCAATCGGCGCCACACCAATAAAGGACGTCGTGTTGCCGTCGTAGCCGCCCTTCTCACTCGGAGTTTCCGCAGTACCGGTCTTACCGCCCACGCGGTAGCCGGTCACCTTCGCCGGACGGGCGTGGCCTTGCTCCACCACATTCTCCATGAGAGTCAGGCAGGAAGCGGCAGTCTCCTCGCTGACCATGCGTTCGCCAGGCTCTACGGCACGCTTATGTTCGGTACCGTCGGCGTCAATGATCGCGTCCACAATGCGCGGCTTCAGACGAACGCCCTTATTGCCCAGCGCCTGGAAAATCATGGCGGTCTGCAGCGGAGTCTGCGCAACACCCTGACCGAACAGCACAGTGTACTGCTGACGGCCATCCCAATCACGCCAATCAGCGATTATACCCTGCTCCTCACCGGTCAGCTCAATGCCGGTAAACTCGCCGACGCCGTACTTCTTCAACCAGTTGTAGCGCTCTTCCTTGCTGAGCTTCTGACCGACCAGCACCGTACCGGTGTTCATCGAGTCATGAATAATGCCCGAGAAAGTACGCCGCTGCGCCCCGTGCTCAAACGCATCCTTGAAAGTCTGGCCGTCAATCGTGAGGGTCGCGGGCACGTCATACACGCTCGTCGGGGTGGTCAGGCCCTGCTCAATCAGCGCCGAAGCAGTTAGCATCTTCTCGGTCGAACCGGGCTCCACGCTCTGCGAAATAGCGCGCGGGGTCATGTCCGCCGCGTCCTCAATGGTTGCCGCGCCCGGGTCCATCGTGGAGGAATCAGCAAGAGCCAAAATGGAGCCGTCACGCACATCCATAACAATGGCGGTACACCATTCAGCTTTCAGCTCCTCGGCGCGGGCACGCACCACCTGCTGCGCAAAATACTGCACATCACGGTTAATGGTTAGGCGAATATTCTTACCGTCCACCGCCAGGCGCTGCTCTTCCTTCGCTACGGGGATACGCACGCCATCAGCGCTAATCTCGTAGGTGCGCTCACCGGGGGTACCGGCAAGCTCCTTCTCAAAGACACGCTCAATGCCCACGGAGTAGTTACGGGACACCGTACCGCCCGTACCGTTGCCGTCTGCCTCTTCAACAATGTTGTACTTACCGACCACGGAACCGCCCACACTACCGTTGGGGTACAGGCGCTGAGAGAACGCCTCACCGTAGATGAAGGGCGCACCCAGGGCATCAATCTTATTGAAAATTTCCGGGGTGATATTTGCTTTGATCACCGAGTACTTTGAGGTGCCGTCCAGCTTGGACTTGATGAACTCGTCGGTAATGCCCGGGTCAACGGTCTTGAGAATATCGACCATCTCGTACACCAGCTGGTTGGGGGTGACCTCAACCTTCTGGGTGCGATCCTCGTTGTAGCGTTTGAAGGTCGCCACGGCGCTCTGGTCAGCAGTCAGGTTATAACGCTGCACAGTACGCGCCATGACGTTGCCGTTGATATCGAGAATCTGACCGCGCACAGCAGGCAGCACCTGGGAGCGCAAACGCTTCTGACGGGACGCATTCGCCACCGCACCGGGATCAAAGCCCTGGCGGATAAACAGATTCGCACCGATAACGCCCAGAGCGCAGGTGGCTGCGGCGCCTGCGACGAAGCCACGGCGGGTCAGATCCGGCTGACCGGATGCCGATTCGTTCGCGTTCTTACGCGCGTCGGAGCTCATGCGGTGGTCCTTTCGCTGGTCTAGTCTATCGGTGATGCTACGCATCCTGTGGTCAATATTGTTTATCGTGCGGGCTGGCTTGCCGCGGGGCTAGCTGCGGGCTGCTGAGCGGCGCTCGGTGCGGCGGAAGCAACCGGGCTAGCAGGGGCGCTATTCGCCGGTGCGGGGTTGGCCTGCTGAGCGGGGTTGGCCTGCTGGGCGGGGTTAGCCTGCTGCGCGGGGCTTGCCGAGGCGCTTGCAGATGCCTTTGCCGTAGCGCTCGCCTGGCTGTGTCGCTGCTGAACAGACTTGTCAGCATCCACAATGCCCTTGGCGTAGCTTTCTTCCGAACCCGCTGCCGGCGGCGAAATCAGGTTCTCCTGCTTGGATCCTTCAATACCGGTGGGGCTTGCAGCCGGGGCGGGGGTGCCCTCAATCGTGGAGGACTGCAAGTTCAGGGTCGCCTGCGAAGAGCTCACAAACATGCCCAGGGTACTTGCTCGAATCGCCAAATCCTGCGGGGCTTCCTTGAAGCCAATCTCCTGCTGCAGCGCCTGATTTTCTTGCACAAGCTGCTGCTCCTGCGCGCGCAAATCCACCATGTCGTACTGGCGGGTCACGATCAGTACGTTGAGCAGCAGAATAAAAATCAGGGTCAGCGGAATTGCCGCAAAAACAGCGAGCATGGTGGGCGGGCTGAGCTTACGGGCTCGGCGGCGCACAGTGGACAGCGGGTTACGCTGCTTAGGCTTCTCTTCTCGGGTCTCTTCGGTGCGTGCTGCTGCACGGACGCTCGAGGGCACACGGCTCGCGTTCGTTGAGGTGCGCTTACCGCCGTGAGATGCGGCGGTGCTGACGGGGCGGACCACCGGCTGGGAGGCGGTGACCGGCTCCAGACGCGCGGTACGGGTGCGACCGGAGTGAGCTCGGGTGGAGGCGCGGCTCGCCCCAGTAGAACCACCAGTAGAGGATGCACGGGTAGAGCCAACGGCGCCGGGGGTGCCGGCGGCAGGACGCGAGGAACCGGCGCGTCGACTCCGCGGGGCGCCCTGGGTGCGGGTGGGGCGCGGGGATGCGTGCTGGGTGCTCACTCTTCTTCGCTTTCTGTCTTCTACTTGGCGGGGATGCGGATCTTCTCGGCGGCGCGCAGCTTGGCGCTGGCGGCGCGGGAGTTCTGTTCGATTTCCTCGTCGGTAGGCGGTTCGGCGCCGCGGGTAATGATTTTTACGGTGGGCTTGTGTTCTTCAAGCTCTACCGGGAAGCCCTTGGGTGCTTTGGAGGTTGCCTCTGCGGTCAGTGCCCTCTTGACGATTTTGTCTTCGAGGCTGTGGTAGCTCATGGCGACGAATCGGCCGCCGAGGTTGAGCGCCTCCAGGGCTGCCGGTACGGCGCGTTCGAGGGCTTCAAGTTCGTGGTTCACTTCGATACGCAACGCTTGGAAGGTGCGCTTGGCGGGGTGGCCGCCGGTACGCTGCGCGGCGACGGGCACAGCCTTCTGGATAATGCGCACGAGCTCACCGGTGGTTTCCAGCGGCGCGTTGGCTCGGGCGGTGCAGATAGCGCGGGCGATACGCGACGCGAACTTCTCTTCGCCCCAATTGCGGATAATGCGGCGCAGCTGGTCTTCGCTATATTCGTTGACGACGATGCGGGCGGTGAGCTCATCCTCGGAATTCATGCGCATGTCCAGGGGCGCGTCGTAGGAGTAGGCGAAGCCGCGGGTGCGTTCGTCCAACTGCATGGAGGAGACACCCAGGTCCATCAGGATGCCATCAATTCCCTGCACGCCGGCGGTTTCCATGGCGCGGTCAATTTCATCGTAGACGGCGTGCACGGGTACGAAGCGGTCACCGAAGCGCGCCAGGCGTTCACCGGCGATGGCGTGCGCCTGCAGGTCGCGGTCAATACCGATCAGCACAAGGTTTTCGAAGCGTTCAAGCAGCGCCTCGGAGTGACCGCCCATACCGAGGGTGCCATCAATAACGTAGGCGGTGCCGCGCTCCTCGACGGCGCGTTCAATGCCGGGTGCCAGCAGGTTAATACAGCGGTCCAGCATGACGGGCACGTGACGTTCGCTGGCTTCACGCTGGGAGAGGTTCTCAATGGATGCGCCGGTCACCTTAGCGGCAGAGCCGGATGCGGTCGTACCGGTTTCGGGGGCGTGGTCTACGCTCATGGGTGCTCCTGTGAGAGTTTGTCCTGCGGGAAAGCTTACGGAAGAGTGGTGCGGTGGTGATAGAGAGATGCCGGGCGGGCGCCGCTACACCAGCAAAACTGGCTAGAGTAGCGGGCTGAACGGGTCCTCGTCGAGGGAGGCGAATTCAGCTTCGGTGCGGGCGAGGTATTCCTCCCAGGCGGCGGCATCCCAGATTTCTGCGCGGGTTCCGGATCCGATGACGACGAGGTTGTCGGTCAGTCCTGCGTATTGGCGCAGTATCGGCGGGATGGTGATGCGTCCCTGCTTGTCGGGCAGTTCGTCTGAGGCTCCTGAGAGGAAGACTCGCAGGAAGTCTCGGGCGGCTCGTCCCGGCAGGGGCGCGGTGCGCATCCGTTCGTGGATGCGTTCAAATTCTGCGGCGGGGAAAACGTACAGGCATCGTTCTTGACCGCGGGTCAGAACGAGGCCTGCTGAGAGTTCCTCACGGAATTTGGCGGGAAGGATGATGCGTCCTTTGGCATCCATTCGTGGTGAGTAGGTACCTAAGAACATTCACTTCACCTCCCCGATGTGTGCCCCTGACGTGTGCCGATGTGCTGAAGTCTGCGGGAGCGGGGTTGCTCCACAATCCTGCAGGTGCCGGTGGCGGGGTGTGCCGGGCCGGCGCCTCCGCCGTTTGTTTGAGGGCACGGCGATAGGACTGACTTTCAGCTTTCCCCTCCACTTTACCCCACTTTCCACCACCTACCCCACCCGGCAGAGTATCTTTTAGTGTTTTTATGCTCTCTTCTGCATTTTTAACGCTGCCGCACAGCTTCTACACAGCTTCGGGCGTATTCCCGCTCAGTGTGCAACCCTCAGATTGCCTGCTTCGAGGGGGCTCAGGTCTGTTCACGGTTCGGGTCTGTTCACCGTTCGGGGCACAACACCCGGCACCGGGAACTGAGTGCAGAAAATGGGCACAAGAAAGCGGAGGTAAGAGAATTCTTACCTCCGCTTAATCAGTCTTGAGTTTTGAGATGTTCGCATCGGGGGTCAGCTCTATGAGCTAAGCCGCGAAGCTTCTGCACCCTAAATGCTTTAGAGCTGGCCGTTATTACGCTCGTCCCAGCGGTTCTCCAGGCGGTTCATGAAGGAAGACTGATCCTTCTGCTCGCGCTGACGCACACGGGCTGCGCCTTCTGCCTTACCGCCGAGGAAGGAATCCACCGGGGTCTTCTTGCTGGTGGTTGCGAAGTACACGCCACCGGCCGCGAAGAGGAAGCCGAATACGCCCAGCCAAATCATGTTAGATGCGACCGCGCCAATAATGATGCCCAGGCCGATGAGAACGAAGAGAATACCGAGAGCCAAATGGCGAGCACTAAAAACCGGCGCAGTATTGCCGGTTGAAGACATGGAGGAGGCAAAGTGCGGATCCTCATTGCTCATGAGTTCTTCAAGCTGGTCCAGAACCTTCTGTTCGCGCTCGGACAGTGCCATCGTTTTCTCCTTTGAGGTGTCTCTGCTCAAGATGACGTCGGTATCAGCCGGGTTAGCTAGTGCATCAGCTGGCGCGGTGAGCGCTTCTTCCCGCTGTATGTTTCCGGTCGTATGTTTCCCATCGTACCGCGCGGGGTGGGGTTGGCGCATCCTTTTTTCGGACAGAAGCTCTTTATGACCTCTTTTCGTCAATGCTCTTCTCGGGCGCGGTAACTCCGGAGGCTGGCTTGAGGCTTTCCTGTGAGTACTTACGGTGAATCGCGTCCATGACGTGCTCCACCTCGGACCATCTGCCGCTTTTCACGAGGCGCGCGCCAGATCCCAAGTGAATACCAGACCCCGAGTAAATACCAGCCCCTGTGCGAGTACCGTTCTGCGGACTATTACCAGCTCCCCCGCCGCCCCATTGTACGGAGACGGTTTGTGCGGAGGCAGTTTTTGCAGAGCCAGTTTGTGCGGAGCGTGAGTTTGCCCCGCTCTCGATGGAGTCGAAGAGAGTTTGTTGCACTCCGTCTTCTGCGCGGGCGAGCTTTTCGGCGCGCACTCCGATGAGTCGCAGGGCGCGGGGCGCCGCCTGCCCCACCAAGATTTCATCTGCGCGCAGGGCTTCCAATGCCAGGGAGGCAATCTGCATGCCGGAGTCTACGGGCACGTTCAGGGCAATAGCGCGGGTGTGCGTTTCGAAGGTGCTGTAGCGGATTTTGAGGCTGAGCCCTCCGGCAAGTTTCCCGGCGGCGCGCAGGCGCTTTCCCAATTTGAGGCTCAGCTCCCGAATAGCGGCGCTCACCTCCTGGGCATCGGTCGTATCCGTCTCGAAGGTGTGCTCGCCACCCATGCTTTTCTCTTCGCGTTCGGTCACCACGGGGCGTTCGTCAATGCCGCGCGCCATGGCCCAGAGATGCTCACCCTGGGCAGTGCCGAAGCGTTCTTTGAGCCAGTCCAGGCTCATGGACCTCATCTGGGCAATGGTGTGAATACCGTATCGGGAGAGCTGCTCGGTGCTTTTCGCACCCACTCCCCACAAGTCGGAGACTTTTCTCGGGTCAAGAAATTCTTGAACGCGCTCGGGCGGAATAACCCACAGCCCGTTCGGCTTGCTACCGGTGGACGCCATTTTGGCGAGTAGTTTATTGGGCGCAACCCCCGCGGAAGAGGGCAGGGAGAGTTCCTGCGCGATGCGGTCGCGAGCGCTCTGCGCCAGGGCGACGGGGTCTTGGCCGTGCAGATAAGCGCCGGTTAGGTCCACGAAGGCTTCATCCACGCTGACCTGTTCAACGTAAGGGCTCAGGTCGTTCAGGATCGCCATGACGGCGCGGGAGTAGTGCCGGTAGTCGCCGCGCAGCGGCAGGACAGTCGCGTTGGGGCTGAGGTTTCGGGCGCGACTGAGCGGCATGCCGGAGTGCACTCCGTGAGCGCGTGCCTCGTAGGAGGCGGAGCAGACGACCGAGCGGGGGCCCAGGGGCGCCACGATAATGGGTTCGCCGCGCAGAGCAGGGTTTTCGAGGAGTTCGACGTTGACGAAGAAGGCGTCCATGTCCAGGTGCATAATGACGCGGCCGTTCCTTGAGCCGCTGTTCTTGCTGGTTCGTGCCTGCCCCATGTCGCCTCCTCTCATAGCTTCTACGCCTACCTACCGAAAATATAGCACATTTCTACGAAAAATAGAGGCAACTTACCGTAAACGTGTTCGCAAATGCGTTCTCTTGGGCTTTTCTCCACTAAGCTAGAAGAAGTGCACACCGCACCGCATCAGGACCGTACACAGCGACCATCAGCGAGGATAGTATGACTCCCCCTTCTCCTTCCGGAGCACACACTCCCCAGGCGACCGAGAGCCTCACCGTAGCGGCGCCGAATATCCCGGCGGATTCTGCGCACCTCGCTGAGCGTATTGCTGAAGAGCAGCGAGCCTACCTGCACGCTTTTGACACTCTCATGGCTGAGTTTTTTGCCCGCCAGCGCGAGCTACTCGAGGGTATTTCTGCCGAAACTCTACCCCTACTTGAGGCTATTGAGTCCCTCTCCACCGGCGGCAAGCGCCTGCGTGCCCTGCTGAGCTACTGGGGCTGGCGCGGTGCGGGCGGCGCTCCCGTAACCGAGAACCGCGCATCCTGGTCCATTGTGAAGGCCGGCATGGCGGTAGAGCTGTTCCAGACCTCCGCACTGATTCACGACGATATTATCGACCGCTCCGATACCCGCCGCGGCGCTCCCTCCGTGCACAAGCGTTTCGAGGCGGCGCACGAGCAGAATAGTTGGCGCGGTGATGCTTTCAACTACGGTCTGACCGGCGGCATTCTTGCTGGCGATCTGACCCTGGCGTGGTCTGCCGAGGTTTTTGCGTCCCTGGGTGAGGGAGCAATCTATGGCGCCCCTGCGCGCACTATTTTTGACCGGATGCGCACCGAGGTTCTGGCGGGTCAGTACCTGGACGTCTACTCCGAGGTTCTCGAAACCGAGGACGCTCAGGCGGCTCTGCAGCGTGCCCTGAACGTGATTCGTTTCAAGTCCGCCAAGTACTCGTGCGAGCACCCCTTCACGATTGGTGGCGCTCTGGCTCTGCAGGCTGCCGCGCTGGAGAGCGGTGCATGTGCCGTGAGCGAGCAGCACCCGGTACTTGCCGGTTACCGTGCGTTCGGCCTGCCGCTGGGTGAGGGCTTCCAGCTGCGTGATGACGAGCTGGGCGTCTTCGGCCAGCCCGAGGTGACCGGTAAGCCCGCTGGCGATGACCTGCGTGAGGGTAAGCGTACCGTGCTGGTGGCGCTCACCTCCGCAGCCCTCGACGAGCAGGACGCAGCGCTTCTGCACAATAGCTTGGGCGATCCCGAGCTGAGCGATGAGCAGGTGGAGCGCATCCGCGAGCTGATGGTTTCTTCGGGCGCTTTCGCCAAGCATGAGCAGCTGATTGAACAGAAGTCTCAGGCTGTGTTTGAGGCGCTGGAGGCGATGAACCTGGACGAGCTGGCGCATGCGGCGCTGACCGATATCGTGGGCCGTGCACTGCGTCGCAAGGCGTAGAGGTCCAGCACATATAAACGTTAAACAAGTTGAGGCGGCATACCGAAGTATGCCGCCTCAACGTATTTAGCTATAGTTCTGAGCCGCTATTACCGAGCCAGATTACCAAGCCAGTGCCTGCGCACGGCGACGGATCTCAGTCTTACGACCGTCAATCAGTGCGTCGATGGGACGACCGGGCAGGGACTCGTCGCTGGTGTACAGCCACACGATAGCTTCTTCATCGCTGAAGCCGGAATCCTTCAGGACAGCGAGGGTGCCCTTGAGGGATTCGAGCACACGCGAACCGTTCATGAACAGTGCGGGTACCTTGCGCACGTTGGTTTCCGGGTCGCGCAGAGCGATGAGCGTACCGTCAGAAATCAGGTTGTGAACGCGGGTCACCTTCAGGTCGAGTGCCTGCGCAATTTCGGGGATGGTTACCCAATCGCCAACGAGGGCGAAGGTCTGAGCAATATTTTCGTTAGTCACCTTTTAAGAGTGCCAGAGCTGGCACGTATTTACCACTTTTGACCCGCCGCAGGTTCGCTGCCCCTCCCGGGTTCTTTCGTTCTTGTACTTTGCCCGTTGTTCTTGCGTTGGAGTCGGGTCCACCGGCACTTTGTAAGAATTCGCTGAGTGTTCACCTGCCCGGCGCCCTCTAGTATCGCTTCTGCCCAGGTGGGCGGGCTAAAATGTTGAGACGTATGAATACTCCCAGCCCACGCCGGATTTCTCCTGTGACCCCTCGTTCTTCTGCAAATACTTCTGTTCCTCCCGCCACTCGCCCCGCTGCCCCGGATACCGCTATCGGTTCTTCGCAGTGGCTCAGTGGCGCCATTATTGAGGGTCATTACCAGGTGGGTTCGCTCATTGGCCGCGGCGGCATGAGCGAGGTCTATTATGCGCTGGACCTGTGGTCGAATAACCCGGTCGCGCTCAAGGTCCTCTCCCCCACCCTGGCGAAGGATGCGGCGAACCGCCAGAAATTCCACCGTGAAGAGCGTTCGATGCGCCAGGTGGGCGGCGGCGGGCATACGGTGGGTGTGATTTCTTCGGGTACCGAATATTTTTCGGGCGAGATGGTCATGTACATCGTCTTGGAGTATGTGCACGGTTGCACCCTGAGCCAGCTGTTGCGTGTGCGTAATGCCCTGTCCCTGGGTGAGGCTCTGGATATTCTCATTCCGGTGGTGGAGGCGCTCTCGGAGGTGCACGCGAACCGCTACCTGCACGGCGATATTAAGCCGGGCAATATTCTGCTGGACGCTAACGGTCAGGTGAAGCTCACGGACTTCGGCCTTTCCCGCCGTGATGATCAGGTGGATGCGGGCGCCCCCATGGGTACCCCCGCTTACGTTGCGCCGGAGGTCCTGGACCCGAAGGTGAAGGTTGGCGCGCAGGCTGATATTTTTGCGCTCGGCGTGATGATGTACCGCATGCTTTCAGGTCGTCTGCCCTTTGTGGGTCTGGAGAATGACCAGCAGGTGCTCTACCACAACGCCAACATTGAGATGCCCGCGCTGACCGATGTTGCCCCGGGTGCGGACCGCGATATTGCGGGGCTGATTTCGTGGTGTACCCGCAAGCAGCCTCATGCCCGCCCGGAGGATGCGACCGAGCTGTTTACGGCTCTGCTGGAGATTTCTGAGTCGCTGGGTGAGTCCGAGCGCGCTTGGCGTGCCCCCTCGTGCCCGGAGCCGGAGCTTCCCCTCTGGGAGGCTGTTGCCGATATTGCGGAGCGTAGCGGTGCCGCGCAGATGGTGCGTAACACCCCGATTAGTGCTTTTAGCGATGCCCGCGATCTGCTGGCGTACGATGTGTACTCCCCTGACAGTCTCGTCTATGATGCATCGGCTGCGGGGCAGGGCGTGCACCTTGCCGACGTTGACGCTGAGGACTCCGTGCTGAACCGCCAGGGCATTCCGCCGCTGGTAAGTTCCGCCTCCGATGCTGACGACTCTGAGGATGAGCCGGACGGCGCAAAGGGCAAATCCGGCAAGCGCGGCCTGGGCTCGTTCATGGGCCGCCGCGCCGCAGCTGCGAAGGGCCCGCTCACTCAGTCCGTTGGTATTGGCCCGCAGACAGAGCAGGAGTTTATCTCAGCTCACGGCGAGTACGCACCGATTCATGCCGAGCGTTCGTTGAGCCCCTCGGGTTCGCGCCGTTCGAAGGCTAAGGGCTCGGCGAGCGCATCTGAGGCGGAGGAGTCTGCGGGTACTTCTGATGATTCCGAGCAGTCTGCGCAGAAGGATCCTCGCCTACCCACCAAGCAGTTTAGGACTCCGCCCTCCGGTATGGCTGTGGGCGGTTGGGCTCTGGTGCTGATTCTGTTGGGTATGGGTTCGAGCTTTACCGGTTGGTGGCTTGCGACCTCGCTGGTGCAGTCGCAGTGGTGGCGCAATATTGAGGCGTTCCTGACCTTCTAGCGCCTGCCGCACCGCTCTTTTGCTGAGCCGTTCTTCTGCCGCACAGCACAATGCCCGGGTCTTCATCTTTGTCAGGTGAAGACCCGGGCATTGTCGTGTCTGCTACTCCCCGCCACTTATCGCGACGAAAAGCGTGAGCGTTTTATGCGCGGTTCTTAAGGTACTCGGAGACCAGGAACGCGATTTCCAGGGACTGCGAGTGGTTCAGACGCGGGTCGCACAGGGACTCGTAGCGGTCAGCCAGTGCTGCCTCGTCGATGGCGTCGGAGCCGCCCAGGCATTCGGTCACGTCGTCGCCGGTCATTTCCACGTGGATACCGCCGGGGAACGAGCCCAGTGCCTCGTGTACTTCGAAGAAGCCGCGAACCTCGTCGAGCACGTCGTCGAAGCGGCGGGTCTTGTAGCCGGAGGGCACGGAGATAGTGTTGCCGTGCATCGGGTCGGTAACCCAGACGACCTTCGCGCCTTCAGCCTGCACACCCTCAACGATTGCGGGCAGCTTCTCGCGGATATTCTTCGCACCCATGCGGGTGATGAAGGTCAGGCGGCCGGGCTCGCGGTTCGGGTCGAGCTTGTCGATCAGTGCGAGTGCATCCTCTGCCGTGGTGGTCGGGCCCAGCTTCACGCCGATGGGGTTGCGCACCTTGGAGAGGAAGTCTACGTGTGCATCGTCGACGCCGCGGGTGCGCTCGCCAATCCACAGGAAGTGTGCGGAGGTGTCGTAGGGCAGCTGGGTGCGCGAGTCGATGCGGGTGAGGGCACGCTCGTAGTCCATGACCAGGGCTTCGTGGCCGACGTACATGTCGGTGGTCTTGAGTGCTTCGAAGTTCACGCCGCATGCTTCCATGAACTTGAGGGCGCGGCCAATTTCGTTGGCGGTCTTCTCGTAGCGCTCATGCGCGGGGTTGGAGGTGAAGCCGCGGTTCCACTGGTGCACGGCGCGCAGGTCTGCGAAGCCGCCCTTGGTGAAGGCACGCACCAGGTTCAGGGTGGATGCGCTGGTGTGGTAGCCGCGCAGCATACGCTTGGGGTCGTGTACGCGGGCTTCGGGGGTGAAGTCGAAACCGTTGACGGTCTCGCCGCGGAAGGAGGGCAGGGTGACGTCGCCGCGGGTTTCCATGTCTGCGGAGCGCGGCTTGGAGAACTGACCCGCCATGCGGCCCATCTTCACCACGGGCATGGAGGCACCGTAGGTGAGCACAGCAGACATCTGCAGGATGGTCTTGACGCGGCCGGAAATCTTGTCGGCGGTTGCACCAGCGAAGGTTTCTGCGCAGTCGCCGCCCTGCAACAGGAATGCGCGGCCTTCAGCAACCTCACCGAGTGCCTGGCGCATGGCGTCGACCTCACCGGCGAAGACGAGCGGCGGTACCGAGTTCAGCTCGGCGATAGTGCTCTCAAAATCTTCGTGCTCGCTCCAGGTGGGCTGCTGGTCAATGTGCAGCTGACGCCAGGTGTCTAGGCCGTGGTCGGTGGCCTGCGAGGTGTTGAGGTTTTGATTGCTCATCTTCACTCCATCGGGATGGTCTTGTGCGTTTTCTGATTCAGCCGCGTTTCGGGTGCTCGGCGCGCCGTGTGCGGCGTGCTGGCTTGCGATTCTTCAGGCTGAATAGACCTAATTGTACTCTTGCTTGCTTCAACACCTAACCCTGCAGTCAGGTACATCTCACATGTTTAGATGGCGCCACCCGGTGTCGGCGATACGAGGGGTGAAAAGCGCCCTGACAGAACGGCATACGAAAGGGCGGGATGCGGCGCGTACCGCATCCCGCCCTCTGGCGCATGTGTGTATCTGTCGTATGTGTGCACCCGGGGTGCTGTCTCAGGGTGTTGTCTCAACGTTTAGCGTTGCAGGTGTGCGACCGCCTCATCAGCGCTCATGTTTTTATCAGCCATGAGCTTCTTGACGCGGTCGGCGTACACGTCCACGTATTCCTGGCCGCTGAGGGCACGGATCTCGGAGCCAATACGGTCGGCGATTTCACGCTGAACGCGGTGGCTCAGGTCTGAGCCGTCGGTGTATTCCTCGAAGGTGAGGGGCTTGCCGATAATGGTACGCACCTGGATGGGCTTGCCGTCATGGCGCAGACGGATACGGTTCGAGCCGGAGGGCTGAATCAGGTCGGTACCGATCTGTCCGACGGGCACTACGGGCACGCCTGCTTCAACTGCGAGGCGGGCGACACCGACCTTGGGGCGGTAGCCGCGTCCGTCGGGGCTACGGGTGCCTTCGGGATAGATGCCGATGATGCCGCCGTCCTTGAGGACCTGCGCGCCGGCATTGAGGGATTCCTGGCTCTTCTGGCCGCCGGAGCGGTCCATGGGAAGCTGGCCGACGCCGCGGAAGAACGCCGCCATGGCACGGCCCTTCACGCCGGGGGTGGTGAAGTAGTCGCTCTTGGCGAGGAAGTTCACGGTGCGAGGCATGGCGAGAGGAATGAAAATGGAGTCACAGAACGCCAGGTGGTTGCTTGCGACAATGTAGGGACCCTCGGGCAGATTCTCAAGGCCCACCACGTCATGGTGGTACAGTCCCTGCAGCAGGGGGGAGCCAAGAATCTTGAGCGTTGAATAGAGGGCGGCGTTAGGCATGGGGTCTCCTCTCTGAATGTTCCCGGCTCAATTCTAGCGTGTCTGGAGAGGCGCGAGAGAACGCGCGATAATTAAAGAAAAGAGAACGATTTTTCTGCGCACCGGTGTATTGGGTGCGCTGGAGGCGATATACCAGCATCGGCGCTGTGCCCGCGGTAGCCGGTCGGGGTACGCTATAGAGCCTGCACCTGCGTTCATATTCGCGCAGGTTGGCTAAGGAGGACCATGAGCATTTTTGATAACTCGTTGGAGCCGCTCAAGCGGATGCGCCGCAAGGCTCGCGAGCGCAGGCTTCTAGCGACCCAAAATGTTAAGGACTCCCTGGCGCGTCGCCTCGAGGGCGACCAGGAAGCGTTCGATCACTCCCCCGTTTCTTTTAGTCCTGACCCGGCGCAGCATTCTGTGGGTATTTTGCTGGTGCACGGTTTTACGGGTTCACCGCATAGCATGCGCCCGTTGGCTCAGCATTTTATGGAGCTCGGGTATGCGGTGGAGATGCCGTTGCTGACCGGTCACGGTACTCATTGGAAAGATTTGCGCGATAGCACCTATGAGCAGTGGCTAGCTTCTGCCGAGCAGGGGTACCGTCGCCTAGCCGATCAGGGTCTGCGTGTGGTGGTCGTTGGTATGTCGATGGGCGGCACGGTGGCGACCCATCTGTCGGCGCGCCTGCCGGTGGCGGGTACGGTACTCATCAACCCCTACATGGTGGATGTGAACCCGATGATGCGTCACGCCGGTAAGGTGTCGAAGGTTCTGCCGGTGCTCAAGGCGATCGGGTCTGATATTGCGGTTCCGGGTGTGAGCGAGGGCGCGTATTCTATCGTTCCAACGGCAGCGGTGCATCAGCTACATCTTTTGGGTGCTGAGACTCGTGCTCTGATCCCGCAGTTGAAGTCGCCGGTTCTGTATTTGCGTTCACTGGGCGATCATACTGTGTCGGATAGCTCCCATAAATATTTTCTCGAACATTGTTCAGTTCCTGTAGAATTTAGGTGGCTGACCCGCAGCTACCATGTGGCAACGCTCGACTACGACGCCGAGTATCTTTTCTCTACTGTTCAAGCTTTTGTCGCATCCCTAAACCACTAAATTCTGACAGTTCCGCCCGCTGCACACCGGCGAATGCATCACCCGCCGCGGCGAGCAGAACAACCAGAAAGCCATCACGGCACCTCGAGCATTCGAGGACAGCCCGCGGCCCGGACCGCCCGAGCTTACGCCCTGATTCGAAAGGCGCATTATGAAAGTCTTCTCCACTCCCGCTGAGGTTCTTGTCGACCCCTCACTGAACCTGACAAGCATTGTTGAGCGTCACCGAGCCGACAGCTCCAACCCGGTGCTGTACCGTCGCCAGATGTCTCCGGGTAACTGGCAGCCGATTCGCGCCCAGCAGTTCCACCAGATGGTAACCGACCTAGCTAAGGGCATGATTGCTGCGGGCA
Organism: Rothia sp. HMSC068E02; assembly: GCF_001813565.1. NCBI lineage: Bacteria > Bacillati > Actinomycetota > Actinomycetes > Micrococcales > Micrococcaceae > Rothia > Rothia sp. HMSC068E02. Next base: position 51,972 of record NZ_KV812895.1, on the reverse strand, counting down.
TCCGCCCGGGTGACCGTGTGGGCATTATGAGCCGCACCCGCTTCGAGTGGACCGTCATTGACTTCGCGATTTGGTACGCGGGCGCCATCTCCGTGCCGGTGTACGAGACCAACGCACCCGCACAGGCGGCGTGGGCGCTCGCCCACTCGGAGGCTACCGCCATCTTCGTTGAGGATGAGAAGCTTCTGGCGCGCATCGCGGAGGCTGAGGAATTCGCCTCCACGACCCAGGAGCCCATGCAGTTGAAGCACCGCTGGGTCATTGAGAACGGTGACCTCGATACCCTGAGCACTCGCGCCTCCGAGGTAAGCGATGAGCGGCTGGAGCAGGTACGTTCCGCAGCCGGTTGTGACGACCTCGCGACCATTGTGTACACCTCCGGCACGACCGGCCGCCCCAAGGGTTGCCCGCTCACCCACGGCAATTTCCTGAACCTGAGCGCCAACACGCGCTTCGTGGAAAGCGAAATTGCGAACCCCCGCAACTCGTCGATTCTCTTCCTGCCGCTGGCCCACGTGCTGGCTCGCCTGATTCAGGTGCTGGCCCTGGACGCCGGTGTGGTTATCGGCCACTCCCCGAACATTAAGAACCTCGCGGCCGACCTTGATAGCTTCAAGCCGACCATGCTGCTGGTGGTCCCCCGAGTCTTCGAGAAGGTGTATGAGGGGGCCAAGGCCAAGGCAGAGAAGGGCGGTTCTCTCAACAAAGCTCTTTTCGACCGCTCGGTGGACATCGCGATTGCCTGGTCGAAGGCGAAGGTCACCGGACATGTATCTTTCAAGCTCGCGGCGCAGTACGCCCTGTACGACCGTCTCGTGTACTCCAAGCTGCGTGCGGCTCTGGGCGGGCAGCTACACTACGCGGTCTCCGGAGGCGGCCCGCTGGGCGAGCGCCTCGCGCACTTCTTCCACGCGGTGGGCGTGCAGGTCATCGAGGGCTACGGCCTGACTGAGACCTGCGCTCCCATCGCGGCCGGGCGTATCACCCCGTATCAGATCGGTAGGATTGGCCCGCTTCTTCCAGGTGCCGAGGGCACCATCGCCGAGGACGGCGAGCTACTGGTGCGCGGTGTGGGCGTCATGAAGGGGTACTACAAGAACCCCGAGGAGGACGCCCAGGCGTTCACCGAGGACGGCTGGCTCCGTACCGGCGACCTGGCCGAGTTCGACGAGGCCGGGTTGCTGAAGATTGTGGGACGCAAGAAGGAAATCATCGTCACCGCCGGCGGCAAGAACGTCATTCCGGGCATTGCGGAGAACCATCTGCGTACCTCTCCCCTGGTCTCCCAGGCCATGCTGGTGGGGGATGAGAAGCCCTTCATCGCGGCCCTCGTGACCCTGGATCCGGATACCCTGCCCGAGCAGCTCGAGCACCTGGGGCTGCCGCGCTCACTGTCCATCCCGGAGGCGGCCGTGCATCCGGCGGTACGCGCCGCCGTGCAGCGAATTGTGGACGAGGCGAATCAGCTGGTCTCGCGCGCCGAGGGTATCCGCGAGTTCCGCATCATGAACCGCGATCTGACCGAGGAGGACGGCTATCTGACCCCCTCGCACAAGATTCGCCGCGCGAAGGTGCTGCAGGATTTCTCCTCCTACGTGGACGAAATGTACGGCAAGGTTTCTGATAGCACGTCGGATTCTTTGGCTCGTCTGCAGGAGTACGCGGCGGAGCAGTCTGAGAAGTTCGCTGAACTGCGTGAGCAGGCTGCCGAGCGTCTGCACGAGTATGCGGACCACCAGGCGGAGCGTCTTGCCGAGCTGCGCGAGCAGGCGGCTGAGAAGTTTGAGGAGCTGCGTGAGCAGACCGCCGAAATGATGCAGAAGCCTCAGGAAGAGAAGGTTGAGGCTAAGGACGACGCTAAGAAGTCCGATAAGTCTGAGAAGGCTGAGGATTCTTCCGCTGAAGCTCCGGCTGAAAAGACAGAAGCTAAGAAGGCTGAGAAGAAGTCTGAAAGCGACAACGCCTAACCGGCTCTAGCTACCGAAACGAGAGGAGGGGGTCGTACCGCTGTGGTACGACCCCCTCCTCTCGTATATTGGCTCGTGTATGTTGACCGCCCATAGCATTCGGCTTCCGGGCGTTATCTAGCCGGCGTTAGTTGGCGGGCTCGTTGAATTCCAGACCGAGCAGCGCGTTCTCAACGATTTCGGTCAGTGCCGGGTGAATCCAGTACTGGCCGCGTGCGAGGGTGCGCGCATCCATGCCGAAGCTCATTGCCTGCAGGAGCGGCTGGATGAGCACGGAGGACTCTTCACCGACCAGGTGTGCACCGAGCAGCTCACCGTTGTCCTTACGGGCAATGAGCTTGCACAGGCCAATCTTGTCTTCCATTGCCCAGCCGTAGGCGGTGTCGCCAAAGTTCTGTGCCTTGACGGTAATCTCAAAGCCTTCACGTTCAGCCGCCTGGCGCGCCTGCTCTTCGGTCATGCCGACCACAGCAATCTGCGGGTTGCTGAAGACGGCAGCCGGTACGTAGCGGTGGTCGCTGGCACGCAGGTCCTCGGGGTGGCTGAGGTTGTGCTGCACAACGCGTGCCTCGTGGTTTGCCACGTGCTTGAGCTGGTAGCGGCTGGACACGTCGCCGAGGGCGTAGACGCCGGGTACGGGCGCGCCGTTGTAGAGCACGCGCTGGTACTTATCGACGCTGAGCTGGCCGCCGTCCTGCACGTCGAAGTAGTTCTTCGCGTTGAGGGTGTCGGTGTTGGGGCGACGACCGGTTGCCACGAGCACAGCGTCTGCCGGGATTTCGAGCAGTTCTTCACCGTTCTCGGTAGTGTGCTTAGCTACGACGGTCACACTGCCGTCGGCGTTCTCACGGATTTCGGAGAGGGACGCATCCTTGACGATGTTCCACTGCTTGCTTGCGGCTTCTTCGAAGCGTGCCACGACCTCTTCGTCCACGCCACGTAGCAGGCGGGAGGAGCGGTTCAGCTGGGTTACTTCGGTACCGAATGCGGAGAAAACGTGGGAGAATTCTGCCGCAATCACGCCGCCGCCGATGACGACCATACGGGCGGGCAGCTCGTCCATGCGCATGACGTTGTCATTGGTGTAGACCTTGGAGGAGTCGATACCGGGTACGGGAGGCAGCACGGCGCGTGAACCTGCCGCAACAACAATCTGGCGGCCCTGCAGGCGGGTGCCGTCGGTCAGCTCGACGGTGTGGGAGCCGACGAAGCGCGCGTACTGGTCGTAGAAGTCGACGTTGGGCAGACCGGCACGCCAGTTGCGGCCGCCTTCAACAATCTGGTCAATGCGGGAGGCAAAGATACGGTCACGAATCTGCGCCCAGTGCACGGCGTCTACGTGTGCGTCGACGCCCAGGTGCTTGACCTCGCGGGTCTTCTGCGCGATGGTCGCCGGGTAGACGTACATTTTGGTGGGGATGCAGCCAACGTTCAGGCAGGTGCCGCCGAAGATACCGCCGTCGATGAGGGCGACCTTCTTGTCGTCCCATTCGGGGCCGATGAGGGTGTTGCCGGATCCGGAGCCGATGACGATGAGGTCGTACTGTGCTACGCCGTCAATGCGTTCTACGTTCTCGATGCTCATGTGGTCCTCTCGTTGATGATGTTGAGGCTGGGCTCGTTCCCAGCGTGCCCCTCGATAGCGGGGTTATTTCTGTTACTGCCACTATAACGCGTGGAGGCTACCGGCTATTCCCACTATCTGGTGTCAATGTTGACGGATATGCGAAAGGTGCGCCGTCCCAAAGAACCACAGCGCTGAGAACACAGCGGTTCTTTGAGAAGACGCACTCAAGCGTTGAGAACTATTCGAGCCCGCGGATTAGTGACGCGTATATGTCTGCGCTAAGAGGTCAGCGATTAGATGTCTGCCATAAGCCCAGCCAGCAGACGGGTGAAGTCAATGGCGGGATCAACCGATTCTTCGTCGGGCCAAAAATGAATCGGGTACGCCGCACCCTGGGCGCGTTGCAGCACGGGGCTTTCAGCGAGCACCGGCTCTGCGACAAGATCGCCGAAAAGGGAGCGCATTTCGTCGCGTCGGTAGCGGTGTTCGCTATCGTTGGGGCGCATCTTATTGATAACTACTCCCGCACCGTCAATGCTGATGCCGCTTTCCTGCTGAAAACGCACGATGGCGCGCAGGGTTCGTTCGGTGCCCGCTACAGAGAAAAGGGAAGGCTCAGCGACCGAGAGGATGCGCTCACTAACCGCCCAGCCCATCGAAGACAGGGTTCCGAGGAACGGCGGGCAGTCGATCAGGATGACGTCGTAGGCGTCCGCAGCCGCCTCCACCATGCGCTTGAATCGGCGGATGAACGGCGCGGCTTCCTGCCGGTCCACGAGGGTGGAACGAGCCGAACCGCGCGCCACCTTCACGCTACCGGTGGTCACGGGGTTATTGGTCAGCAGGGTGGGTTTGCCGACGAGCGAGTTCCAAGAGGAGCTACCGGCTTCCTCCGCGAAGGCACGCTCATTGGAGCTGGCAATCAGGGAGGCAACGTCGGGGATGGTTTCATCCACCGCCAGACCGGTGCTGGCGTCGCCGTGGGGGTCGAGGTCAATAACGAGTGTGGAGAGTCCGCTGTGTAAAGCTGCGGACGCGAGCCCCAAAGTGATGGACGTTTTGCCGACGCCACCTTTGAGGCTGCTGATACTGACGATGCGGGGCATGCAGGTCCCTTTTATGAGTGAGGTGTAATGCCCCTTTATTTTAGCGAATCTTCGCTTTTCTTCCGGGTCTGACAGGGGTGTATCTTGAGTTTTTTCTCAAGTGAGCAATGAATATTCTCTCAGGCTTAAAGGTTCTGCCCGCGCTCGCTACCCGATAGGTAGTGAGCGCGGGCTGATTCACGTTTTGTGTTTTATGCCTGTGCGCGGCGGGCACGGCGGGCGGCAAGTTCGTCGCCTTCGAAGTTTTCGTGCATCTCTTCGCCGGGCTGGCCGTTGAGGTTCATTTCGATTTCGCGCCAGACGCGGCCAATCGCGATACCGAAGACGCCCTGACCTGCCTGAACCAGGTCAATGACCTCGCTCGGGGAGGTGCATTCGTAGACGGTGGTGCCGTCACTCATGAGGGTGATGTTCGCCAGGTCGTCAATGCCGCGGGTACGCAGATGCTCGATGGAGGTACGGATCTGCTGCAGGGACACGCCGGTGTCGAGCAGTCGCTTCACAATCTTGAGCACGAGCACGTCGCGGAAGCTATAGAGGCGCTGGGTACCGGATCCGGAGGCTCCACGCACGGTGGGTACGACCAGGTCGGTGCGTGCCCAGTAGTCGAGCTGGCGGTAGGTGATGCCGGCTGCCTTGCAGGCGATGGCGCCGCGGTAGCCGAGGTTTTCCTCGACGACAGAGACAGGGTCGGTGAAGAGTACGCCCTGTTCACCACGCGGAGGCGGTGCTACGGGGAAGAGGGTGTCGAAGCCATCCAGGGGCTGATCAAAGCCCTGGGGTGCGTGCGTGGTTGCGACCTCGCCTGCATTTTCGGCTACCTGCTGCTCTAGCACGGTCCCTCCTTTTCGTTAAACCCTTTTAAGTGCTTCACCGCGCCCCATCAATGCGGTCGATGTCGTTCCGGTGTAGACCCGATTCTCGGGGTGAGATTCTAGGGTTGAGGTCTAGAATCTGCGTCTATGATTCGCGTGGCTCCTCTACTGGGTTCCGGCGCGGTTTTCAATACTACACATTGGCTCGACTATTCGGTTCGTAGAACACGATTCGATAGTGCGACCGATGCGCGATAGGCGCGGTTGTTCAATCTATTTTAACTGATAGAGGGCTCTACTTAAAATTGAACCCACCGAAGCGAATGATCTTTTCAGATTCATTCGTACCTCTTTAACGCCCTGTGGGGGTGCTCCTCCCCCGCTATTCTCCTCGCTTTTTCTGGGTATCCATCCCACAGGGGAGTTTAAAAAGTAAATGCGTACGGATAGGTAGTCCGTACGCATTTACAGCTGAGTTGAGTGAACAGCCTTGGCAGGCCGGGAGCCCCCTGGTGAGAAAGCTCTTCGTGTTGGACGAAGGGGTAGAAATTCCGAGCGTGCCAGCGTCGGCTTCGTCCAAGTCTAGAGGCCGCTACCCGTTGGTAAGGGGTAGGGACTATAGAGGGAATCACCGTGGTCAGTGGTGTTTCCCGAGGGAAATCCCCGTTTGGGGTGTGGTAGAACCGCTGAGGGTTTACGAGCGGCAGACTGTCCGGTAGTCTGCGTCTTCGTGCGCCTACTCGTAGGTAGGCATCGCCGATTCGACCAGAGTTGCGTGCAGCTGCAAGCACAACTTGCGGATCTTGTCGGCTCGTTCCTGCGCCTGAGCCTGAGAGGCTGCGTCGCGGCGTGATGCCAGCGGAGCCACCGCAATTTCCACGAGGGAAATTTCGCGGTCTGCCGCTGACTTGAATGCGCGCAGGTGACGAGGCTGAATGCCGTGCTGGGTCAGTTCTGCACTAACGCGGGCAATCAGCACATCGTAATCGGTGTACTCCACATCCGACCCGTCTTCGAGCAGTCCAAAGTCAATCAGCTCGCGAATCAGTTCGGGGGTGGTGTTAGCGTATTCTGCCAGCTCGCGGAGAGTGTAGGTGCGACCTTCCTGCTCGTTCGGGCCAAGGACGGTGTCTAGCACGTCTTCGCTTACGGTGGCAGGCATGGAGTTCAGTACGCGACCGGCTTCCATGTCCTCCAGGTGCTGACGGATTACCTTGAGCGGCATGTAGTGGTCGCGCTGCATGGTGAGGATGTAGCGCAGGCGCTCAATATCCGTCTGGGAGTACTTGCGGTAACCGGTTTCGGTACGGCTGGGGTGCACGAGACCGCGCTCCTCCAGGAAGCGGATCTTGGATGCACTAATTCCGGGGAACTCCAGGTCAAGCTGGCTAAGAACCTGACCAATGGTCCGGCTCTTAACGTCACGCGGGTTACGGTCAGAGCCGCCGTTCTCCACGTCCTCTAGTTGAACCTCAGCGTTAGTGAGGTTCTCATCGATGCGTGAGGTCATCTATGTCTTTCGGGTACTTGTTCAGACGATGTCGATACGAGCCGAAATTTGAGTGAGTGGCTCGTTCCCCCGGTCGGGGGTCTCGCTCCGTGCCGAACATCTTTGCTTAGTGTTGAGAGTGTGATAGATAAGTTTAGTTGTTTATCACGAAATGATAAACCGCAAACCTTCGAGACAATCTTATAGCCTCACAAGGCATTTTGCTATTTAGTTCGCCCTTTTCAGGGGCTTTTTGAACCCAAAAATAGCCACACAATCAAACATTAATCAGTAGAGACAGTACCAATTTTAGCAAAATTCCAATACTTCGAACACATATATCTCATATTGGACTGCTTTACGAGGAAAATTTTATCTTCTCGCGATAGTTGAAGTTTTCATCACATTTAACTTGAAAGAGGCTCCCACTAGGGGTTTAGTCATCCTTCAAGCCCCTTTAGTGAATTCCTACACCTTCAAGACGAACCTTAAATGCGCCCAACTATTTGCGTTTGTGTGCATTTTAAAAGAAAAACGGCGAGACCAATCGGTCTCGCCGTTTCATCAGTACGTACCTCTTAACACGAGGGACGCCAGAGCTATAGAGTCTATCGAGCTAGACTATCGACTTAGAGCTTAGCCAGCTCAGCCTTGTACGCCTCTGCATCCAGCAGGTTAGCCAGGTCATCAGCGTTCTCGGGGCGAATCTCAATGATCCAGCCCTCGCCGTAGGGATCGGAGTTAACCAGTGCGGGGTCATCCTCCAGGCCCTCGTTCACTGCGACAATCTCGCCCGCAATGGGAGCGAAAAGATCAGAGACAGACTTGGTGGACTCAATCTCACCGAAGCTATCCTCAGCAGCTACAGAATCGCCGACAGAGGGAAGGTCGACGTAGACGACGTCACCCAGTGCATCCTGAGCGTGGTCGGTAATACCAACACGTACGGTGCCCTCGGCGGTGAGAGCGGAAACCCACTCGTGCTCAGAAGTGTACGAGAGTTCTGCGGGAACGTTGCTCATAGCAGCGGTGTCCTTTCAGTGTGTTCTTGCGTAGCGCGGACCGTCCCGCGCACGGTGTCGTTCCGTATGTGGGATGACGGAACGTCCTACACCAATTATCACATAAGAAGTAACGCGGGGCACGTCCAAACACCCCCGTACCACTTCTATGACACTATATTTTCCTTATCCTATCTAACCGCTCAACAAGCGCCCCTTCCCAAGGCCCTAGAAGCACCCCTATTACTCACCTCCAGCAGGGAGCCATCAGACACACCAAAAGGCTCAGGGCCCCACACCATGATGGTGCAGGGCCCTGAGCCTTAGGCTAGAGAGCTAAACTCTCACAGCGCCTTAGCGGGAAGAAATGACGCGCTCGGAGAAGCGGTTCGGGTTACCGAAACGGTGTGCGGTAATCGAAACAGCCTGCTCGCGGAGGAAGGGCAGCATCTCGATACGGCCAGCCTCGGTGACGGGTGCGAAGTACACTGCAACGTCCGGGCGACCACCCAGTGCGGTGTAGAGGGACTTCTCATCGTTACCGATGTAGCGGATACGGGTGCCTTCCAGCGGGGTACCAGCCAGTGCGCGAACCGGGGTCTTAGCGTTCGAAGCCAGGTACTCGCGGAACTGAGCGTCCGACTTGACTTCGTACTTGATGCCCTTGTTCTCGAGGACGCCACGGACGTCGACCGGCAGGTCCTTACCGACGGACAGAGCAACCGGTGCGTTAGCTGCCAGACCGGCGAGCACAACGCGCAGGGTCTCTGCTGCGGATGCGGACTCGTCTGCACGAACCAGAACCTGGGTGGGTACGTAGCGCAGGATGTTGCGCTCCACGCCCAGCTTCGAGGGATCGTGGCCGAAGCCGAACTCGGTGTCCCAAGCGTGTGCGTCAGAGGAGACACCGCGCTTGATGAATGCGAAGTCCTCGCGCTTGCCCAGCTCGGAGTTCTCGATGGTAGCCAGGGTCTCGCGGACGGTCACGGACTGGGTGACAGCGGTTGCGGTTGCCTGTGCGGGCTCCCAATCGGACAGAGCGATCAGGTAGCTGGGGCCACCAGCCTTGGTACCGGAGCCAACGGTGGACTTCTTCCAACCACCGAAGGGCTGACGCTGAACGATTGCACCGGTAATTGCACGGTTGACGTACAGGTTACCTGCCTGGACCTTGGAGAGCCACAGCTCGAGCTCATCAGCATCCAGCGAGTGCAGACCTGCGGTCAGACCGTAATCGGGTGCGTTCTGCAGCTCGATTGCCTCTTCCAGGGTGTCAGCGGTCATGATACCCAGGATGGGACCGAAGTACTCGGTCATGTGGTACTCAGAACCGGGCTTGACGCCTTCACGAACACCGGGGCTCCAGAGGCGACCGGTCTCGTCCAGTTCCTTGGGCTGAACGAGCCAGCGCTCGCCCGGGCCGAGGGTGGTCAGACCGCGCAGCAGCTTCTCTTCCGGCTTCTGAACAACGGGGCCCATCTCGGACTCAATGTCCTGCGGGTGTGCCACGTGCAGGGAACTGACGGAGTCAAGCAGCTGACGGCGGAAACGCTCGGACTGTGCCACGGAGCCAACCAGGATGACGGTGGAGCCAGCGGAGCACTTCTGACCTGCGTGACCGAATGCCGAGTAAACGACGTCCTTGACGGCGAGGTCGATGTCAGCGTTCGGGGTGACGATGATGGAGTTCTTACCCGAGGTCTCACCGAACAGGGGCAGGTCATCACGCCAGGAGCGGAAGAGCTCAGCGGTCTCGTAACCACCGGTCAGGATCAGGCGGTCAACCTCGGGGTGCGAGATGAGCAGCTTGCCTGCAGCGCGGTCAACAACCTTGACGAGCTTCAGAACTTCCTTGGGAACGCCTGCTTCCCACATGATCTCTGCGATCAGGGCACCGGTGCGAGCGGTGATGGTTGCGGGCTTGAAGATGACAGCAGAACCTGCAGCCAGACCAGCCAGAACACCACCAGCGGGGATAGCGGTCGGGAAGTTCCACGGGGGAACAACCAGGGTCAGGTCAACAGACTTGGGCTTTGCGCCGTCGATCTTCTCGAGGTCCTCAGCCAGCATTGCGTAGTAGTATGCGAAGTCGATTGCCTCGGAGACCTCGGTGTCGCCCTGCTCCAGGGTCTTGCCAGCCTCAGCTGCCATAACCTCCAGCAGGTCACCGCGGCGCAGTGCGATAGCCTTACCGACCTTGCGCAGAATCTCTGCACGCTCGTGGCCGGAGAGCTTGCCCCATGCCTTGCCAGCCTCTTCGGTTTCCTTGATCAGCTTCTCAGCCTCAGCCTCACTGGTCAGCTCGTTAGCCTTGAGGGTGTCGATGCCCAGCTTGGTGGTCTTGGAACGCTCGAGGATTGCGCGGCCCCACTCGCGGTTACCGGAGAGTGCGGGGTCGGTGTCGGGGGTGTTCTCGAAGCGGCCTGCCGGTACGAAGACGTTGTCCTCGTTCTCGGTCAGACGGTTCTGGGTGCGCTTGGATGCGGGAACCTCGTCGGTGACGGAGTTCAGTGCACGCATGAAGCGGTCCTCTTCGCGCTTGAAGATGGACTCGTCGGTTGCCAGGTCGAAGATACCGGACATGAAGTTCTCGGAGGAAGCGTTCTCCTCGAGACGACGGATCAGGTATGCGATAGCAACGTCGAATTCCTTGGGGTTCACGACGGGCACGTACAGCAGCAGGTGGCCAACGCGACGGCGGATGATCTCTGCCTGCTGCTCAGCCATACCAATCAGCATCTCGAACTCGACGCGGTCCTTCACGCCGCGGTCCTCGGACAGCAGCAGTGCGAAAGCAACGTCGAAGAGGTTGTGGCCTGCAATACCGAGGCGAACGTTCTTCACGTGCTCGGGGCGCAGTGCGTAGTCCAGAACGCGCTTGTAGTTGGTGTCAGCAGCCTGCTTGGTGTCCCAGGTGGTCAGCGGCCAGCCGTGCATAACAGCTTCGACGATTTCCATGGAGAGGTTTGCGCCCTTAACCAGGCGGACCTTGATGCCTGCGCCGCCAGCAGCAACGCGCTTTGCGGACCACTCCTGCAGGTGCTGCATTGCAGCCAGGGTGTCGGGCAGGTATGCCTGGAGCACGATACCGGCTTCCAGGTCCTTCAGGTGGGGCTGGTCCAGGATCTTGGTGAACACCTCAATGGTGAGGTCCAGGTCCTTGTACTCCTCCATGTCCAGGTTGATGAACTTCTTGGGGGAGCTGGATGCAGCCAGCTCGTACAGCGGGGTCAGGCGGCGAACAGCGGTCTCAACGACCTCGTCGAATGCCCAGTGCTGGTGGGGGCCGGAAACAGCGGACACCTTGATGGAGACGTAGTCAACGTCGTCACGTGCCAGCAGGCGCTTGGTCTCAGCCAGGCGGTGCTCTGCTTCCTTGTCACCCAGAACTGCCTCACCGAGCAGGTTGACGTTCAGGCGGTTACCGGTCTTGGTCAGCTCTGCAATTGCGTCGCCCAGCTTCTCCTCGGAAGCGTCGACGATCAGGTGACCAACCATCTCGCGCAGCACGCGGCGTGCAACGGGAACGGTGGGCCATGCGACCTTGCCAGCCAGCTTGCCACCGAAGCCAACAGCGGACTTCATGTACCAGGGCAGGAAGGAAGGTGCCAGGCCGGAAATGCGGGAGAGGTTGCGGCCGGAGACGTTGTCGTCTTCGGGGCGAATAACGCCATCAACAAAGCCGACGGTGAAGGGAAGACCATTGGGGTCCTTCAGAACACCGGCGAGCTGCTCAGCCGCGAAGGTGGGCTTGATCGACTGGGACTCGTTTACCCACTGGCGAACAAGCTGACGAGCTTCCAGAGCCATCTTCTGGTAGTGCTCAGATGCGAAAGGATGGGTCATCCTTGACTCCTAACTATCTCACTGTGTGCGGTGCACACCACGTTTGGCGATGTCTCTATTTCACCACAAAAGGGTAATAAATACCTCATTAGAAAAACTGAATGTTTTTTCCAAAATCCATTTAGTTTTTCTAAATGATTGTGCGGTGAGGTTTTCACCCCACGCCCCCTCCGAACCTCCTGTTCGAAGAGACAAGGTGAAGTTTGTAGCGACATCGCTATCCATCTCTCTCAGGCTAGCACTTTCAGAGCGCAAATATCGAACCCACTTCGTAACAGACGAACACTTCAAAACCAGTCCCAGAAGCATCTTCAACCCCAAGAATCATCACATTCAGCGCAAAAATACTCGCTACACAAGCCAACACACACATCCGCGGCTCCCGCCGTCTCAAAAAGAGCCGCAACAAAGCCCACGCGGTACCATAGACAAGAGTCCACAATGAGAGACGCACCACGGAAGAGCTCAGCGGCACAAACTGCAGAACAACCGGGCGCGCCAGGGAGGAAATAACGTGTCAATCTACGACATCCGACGCATGCAAATGCTCCTCGAAATCCAAGAACGCGGCACCATCATCGCCGCCGCAGAAGCACTCAGCCTCACCCCCTCCGCCGTCTCCCAGCAGATTGCCACCCTCGAAAAAGAAACCGGCACCCCGCTGTTGCAGCGCATCGGCAGGCGCGTACAGCTCACCAGCGCCGGACTCATCATCGTCGACAGCGCCCGTAGCATCCTGCGCGAACTCGACCGCATGCAAACCTCCGTCGCCAACCTCACCGGCGAACCCGCCGGCATGGTCCGCCTCGCCATCTTCCAGTCCGCAGCCTTCGCACTGCTACCGGAAACCCTCAGCTACCTTACCGAACACGCACCCTCACTCACCCTGCAGGTACTGCAAATCGACCCCGAAACCGGAACCTCCCTGACTCGAAGCCGCGAATACGACATGGTGCTCTCCGAAGCCTACCCGCACCACCACATCCCCGAATACCCCGAACTGCACTCCGAACTACTCACCGAAGACCCGCTCAGCCTGATTGTGCCCAGCACCTCCACCATCACCTCGATTGAGGAAGCGCACGCACTGCCCTGGGTTCTCGAAATGGAACAGAACACCTCCCGCAGCTGGGCACTCAACCAGTGCCGCACCGCAGGATTCGAGCCGGTCATCCGCTACAGCGCCAATGACATGATTACGAACTCCAACCTCGTCAAAGCAGGATTCGCCGTCACCATCGTGCCCGGCTTCATCCTCTCCTCCCTCTCCACCACCGAGGGGCTACGCATCGTAGAGCTACCCGGCAAGCCCTGCCGCAAAATCTTTACCGCCGTACGCCGAGAGTCCGCCGCCAACCCCGCCATCGCCATGGTGCGCGAAGCACTGCATCACGCGGTGCAGGTGGCATTCGGCGAACACGACAGGACCGAAACCGCATAGGAAAAATCAGCTACCGCTCACGCCGGAAGACTAGACAATGCAAAGGTCGGGGCCGTTCCCACGAACGACCCCGACCTTTCAACATACCTTTTTGAACAGGCGCCTATATATAAGGTATAAAACACACAACGGAGCTACTCCCCCGCCGTGCCCATCCTTCACAGGAGCCAGCCCAACTGCTAGTTCAGCGAAGCAACCACAGCCGAGCTCTGCACCTCGTAGAACGAAGAGGACAAACCAGCCGCCGCCATATCCAGCACAGCGCTCACATGAACCTGCTTCAACGCAGAACCAGCAACACCCGAAGCCACCTGATAATTCAGCTGAACATCCAGGCGATGACCGCGAGGAATAGCAGTGCGCAACTCCAGAACATTCTCGCTACCGGCACCAGCCTGGCCAGTCTGCTCGCTACGGCGCACCGCATCAAGATTCAGAGCATCCACAGGAGCCACCAGGGCCGAAGCACCCAGATTACCCGAAGGCAGCACCGCCTGACCCGAGGCAACACGAAGAGTCACCGCAGGATTCAACAACAAACCAGTCTTCGGGTCCTGCGCGCGAGCACGCACCATCAGGCGAGTACCCACCGGCAGCGTCGAATTGCCCTCATTAATAATGCTCAGGCGAGTCGGCAGGTTCCGGAAAGCAACAGTACGCGCCGGCTGACTCTGCAAAGGCACAGCCTGCACACCGTTAGCAGCCTTTAACTCCAGGCGGATGCACGACTCGTTGTAGCGCATCGGAACCTGCACCAGCGCAGAACTCGCCGCGCCACCGTGCTGTCCACCACCGTGCTGACCGCGTTGCCCGCCGTGCTGTCCGCCAGGGCGCTGGGTCACAGGGGTCACGCGAGCGCGCTTACCGCCCGAACGAGTTGCCGCCTCCGCAGCGCTCACGCCGCCAGCTACCAGGGCAGCCGAAGCGCCCGCAACCTTCAACGCGGTACGGCGAGAAGCATTCATCAGATTATTCTTAGTCATTTTCTACTCCCCTAAGCCTTCGCGATACGGTACACGCCGCTAATCGTGCCCTGCCACCAGGTGCCGTAACGGTCAATCGTGCCTACCATCTGCAGGGTGTCACCACCGCCAAACAGCAGGCTCACATGCTGAGGCAGGCGCTGCTCGTGCATCGTCTTACCGGTTTTCATGTCCAGCGCGACAGCCCACGCGTAAGCACCATTCGCCAAACCAGCCGGACCGCGGCGACGCTCACAGGTATAAATCAGACCGTCAGCGGTGGAATAGCGAGGAACAGCCGAAGAGTACACGTCCTTACGGTCCCAAATCTTACGCAGACCGCGGTCGGTAATATCCCAACGTTCCATACCGGGAGCAAAAAGCGCATTCGCAGGAACCGACGGGCCAGCACCCTCCGGGTACTTCGGGTAGGGGTAGCCGTAGGTGCTTGCACCGACCATCGTGTTACCCACACCAATCATGGAGTTCTCAGTGCCAGAGGTACCGGCAGTAAACAGGCCGGCGCTACCGACCTTCGCACCGTTATCGGTGCGGTACACAATGACCGATTCCTGAATATCAGAGTTATCGGTCAGCATCACGTAATCCGAACCGTTTGGACCAAAGAACGTCGGGGAGGCACCGGAACCCCACGCGAGCTTACCTGGCTTGCGGGCGCTACCTCGATCGTACGCATGCCACCACTTGAGGGTGGGCGCGCCGGTTGCGGTAGCGTTCAGCATATAAATAGCGTGGGAAGTAACCACGCTCACACCCTGCGGGCACGCCGAAATCGAGTTATCGATACGTTCACCCGCAATCGACGCCTTATTCAGGCGCATCGAGCGAATCGTGCCGCGGGCAGAATCAATCACCGCGATGTAGCCGTTCTTCGTCGCAACCCAAATGCGACCGGACCAGTCGGGCACCAGACCAACCACAGCGTCATTGGCGCTCTGGGCGAGCATGCGGCTCAGGTCAATACGCTCATCAACTCGGATGCTGCGACCGTCAGCAGAGTGGGAGAGGCGCAACAGGCACTGAGAGCCATCCACCAGAACCATGCGGTCCTGCGCGTCAAGGTAGGCATACACGCCACCGAGCAGTGCACCCTTCGGGATGTCCAGGTGGGAAAGCTCGCGGCCGGTATGCGGGTCAAGGATAGAGAGCTTCGGGGTGATGAACTCGCCGTGGGCGAAGACCTGGGTGCAGAGCACCTGAATGAAGCCGTCGCGTCCGGCAAGGATTGTCGGGCAGGCGCCGCCGAGCTTCGTGCCGGTAATCTTCCAATTGCCTGCGCCGGGACCGGCAAGAGGAGTAGCATCGGAAGACTGGGCATCACCGTGCATGGTGGTAATGCCGGGTGCGCCCAGGTGCGGATTCACCTGGGCGTTATAGGTGGGGGTCATGGTTGGTTCTTTCTAACGGTGAGTGGCGCACACCTTCAATGGAGTGCACAAATATGCGCTTTCACATGCGCAAACGTTTCACATTGTAGGGTCAGAAAGCAGTTTTTGACGACACTAAAGGGCACCTTGAAACATTGTTCAGGCGACACTTGAGAGCTTCACCAGGAAACCCCTCAGCACTACCCTTTCAGATCAAGGTGCCCCTTTAACCCATCACCACGGACCTTCATACTCACGGGCCCTCATGCCCGCGGCGATTATTTTTAGCTATTTCTCCATGAGCGCCTTTGCCAGAGCATCATCAAGAACCAAGTCAGTAATCGCACCCGTACGCAACGCACCACGCAAAGCACGCACACGGTGAGTACCGGACGCGACGCAAATACGGCGCGGAATACGAGCCAGCTCCTTCGGAGTCGGACCGGATGCACGCTTATTCAGCTCCAAATCAGCCCAGGAGCCGTCCTCACGCAGAAGAATCGTACACATATCCCCCACAACGCCCAGCTCACGCAGCTGACGCTGCTCCTGCGCCTCAAAATAGCCACCCGAATACACGTGAGAAGGGATAGGTCCACCAAAAGCGCCCACACCAAAAATAGCGAGGTCAACATTCTGCTGGGCATGCAGATTCTTCTGCACGCTACGCTCACGCCACATGGCGGTCTTGGTGTCCGCATAGTCAAAGAACGCGGGAACCGGGAAGTGAATCGTCTGCGCATCGTAAGCGCTCACCAGCTGCCCCAGCAGAGAACCCAGGTACGGAATACCGGAATGGTGAGCGTTACCGGCGCCGTTCATCTGCACGACAGTCACGCCTTTCAGAGGACGACGCGGCAGATGACGAGAAATCTCAGTCATCGTTGAACCCCACGCCACACCCAGGCTCGTGCCGTTATCAATCAGGGAATCAAGTAGCGCCGCTGCGGTGCGGGATACCTGGCTCATGCGAGCAATCGGGGTGGCATCCGAACGGACATTCACGAGGGTAACGCGCACCTTATAGCGCTCACCGATGCGGCGCTCAAGCTCGCTGCGGGCACGGAAGGAATCATCTAGACGGATCTGCACCATGCCGCTTTCACGAGCACTTTTAAGCAGACGTGACACAGTGGCTCGAGAGACCCCCAGACGAGCCGCGATAGCATCCATCGTCATGTTGTGGATGTAGTACAGCTGCGCTGCCTCATAGGTATGGTTAGCGCGTTCGTTCATCTGCCACAGACCCCCAGTGAAAATCCGTTCATACTGCTTGGTTATTATTTCACCATTGGGTTTTACTAAATGCAAGATGAAACCCCCACGCCGCACAAGCGGCAATACAGGAAAGAGCAGTACATGAGCTCCCAGCACATTGCACAGCAGTCTCAGCTGACCGCCGAGTCCCGCGCCAAGGCGCTCAAGAGCATGGTCAACGAAGAACTCGACATCTTGGTCGTCGGCGGCGGCATCACCGGTGCAGGCATTGCCCTCGACGCAGCAACCCGCGGTCTGCGCACCGGTATCGTCGAAGCAGGCGACTGGGCTGCAGGCACCAGCGCATGGTCCTCCAAGCTCGTTCACGGCGGCCTGCGCTACCTCTACAACCTCGACTTCAAGCTCGTGACCGAAGCACTGACCGAGCGCGGCCTGCTGCTGAACAAGATCGCACCCCACCTGGTGCACGCACAGCCCTTCCTGTGGCCCCTGAAGATGCCCGTCATCGAGCGCGCATACTCCGCAATCGGCATCGGCATGTACGACACCCTCGCATTCCTCGGTTCCCGCGGCAACAAGGGCGTCCCCTCCCAGCGTCACTTCACCAAGACCGGCACCAAGACCGTCTTCCCCGACATCAAGGACTCCGCATTCAGCGGCGCAATCCAGTTCTACGACGCACGCGTTGACGACGCACGCCTCGTCATCGACGTCGTCCGCACCGCTGCAGGCTACGGCGCACTGGCTGCATCCCGCACCCAGGTTGTCGGCTTCACCAAGGATGCATCCGGCCGCGTCATCGGCGCAGAGCTGGCAGACTTGGAGACCGGCGAGCGCCTGAACGTACGCGCAAAGCACATCATCAACGCAACCGGTGTGTGGACCGAAGAGTCCGAGTCCCTGGCTAACCCCGATGCAGGCCTGGAGGTTCTCGCATCCAAGGGTATCCACATCGTGGTTCCTCGCGACCGCATCAACGCAACCAGCGGTATCTTCACCAAGACCGAAAAGTCTGTTCTCTTCATCATCCCCTGGCAGCGTTACTGGATCATCGGTACCACCGACACCCCCTACACCGAGGACCGCGAGCGCCCCGTCGCAACCAGCAAGGACATCGACTACGTCCTGATGCAGGCGAACAAGCTGATCGCTAACCCGCTGACCCGCGAAGACATCATCGGCACCTACACCGGCCTGCGCCCGCTGCTGCAACCCAAGGTCAAGGACGGCGCAGCATCCACCAAGGTTTCCCGCGAGCACACCGTGACCGAGGTTGCACCCGGCATGAGCGCTATCGCAGGCGGCAAGCTCACCACCTACCGTGTCATGGCTGCCGACGCTGTCGACTTCGCACTGGGCGAGCAAGCTAAGCAGAACCCCTCCGTGACCGCAACCATCGGCCTGGTCGGCGCAGACGGCTACCACGCAATCGCTGCTAACCGTGCACGCTACGCAGAGCGTTACGGCTGGGATGAGGACCGTATCACCCACCTGCTCGAGCGTTACGGATCGCAGATTGAGGACCTCGGCGCTCTCATCGATGCTGACCCCTCCCTCGGTGCTCCCCTGGCTAAGGCACCCCAGTTCCTGCGTGCAGACGTCGTCTTCGCTGTCCGCTACGAAGGTGCCCTGCACCTGGAGGACGTTCTGGTCCGCCGCGTACGCCTCGACCTTGAGCAGCGCGATCGCGGCCTGGCAGCAGCAGACGAAATCCTCGACATCATGCGTGCCGAGCTCGGCTGGGACGACAAGAAGGTCAAGGAAGAGCGCGACCTCTACGCCGCACGCGTGCAGGCTATCCGCGAGGCGGAGTCCACCTCCACCGACGCTGAGGCATCGGCAAAGATTGAGGCTGTCACCCCCGTGGCACCTCGTGTGAAGCTCTAATCCTTAAAGATTCCACACATACCTTTCGTAACCGATTATTTGGTACGAACCGACCGTTCACCCCTCACCGAGCATGGGTTATCTCATATTTTCGGTGAGGGGTGGACGAGAGGTTAAATAACCGTTTACGATAATCCCCTGCATAAGAAGCAGCGAGCTAAATACAGGGTTAACCCACTGGTACGATCTGCTTCTCATCCAGAAACATCTATCAATTTTTCGTAGCAACCGCTACACATTTCAGCACAGCGTTGTGCCCCGATCCGCCCGTGCGGTGAGGACGCACGGGAATGCGCAAGCAAAGGTTCGCTTGCCTTCCAGACGCTTCGTCTTCAAGGAGCAACAATGTCTCTTCTTGCTTCCGCAGGAACTGTACTTGCAGCCGGCTCTTCCGCTCTCGTGGATGCATCCGGCGCCCCCACCACCCTCGGAATCTTCGCTTCCGAGTTCTTCGGCACCTTCATCCTGATTCTGCTCGGTGCCGGCGTATGCGCCGCAGTGACCCTCAAGAAGTCCTACGCTAAGGACGCAGGCTGGGGTGTTATCACCTTCGGATGGGGTCTGGCAGTGTTCACCGCCGTGTACCTCTCCTTCCATTCCGGTGCACACATGAACCCCGCTGTGACCGTTGGCCTGGCAACCGCAGGCCGCGACCTGGCGACCGGTGTTCCCGCAACCCCCGGCAACATTGCCCTGTACATCGTCGCTCAGATGCTCGGCGCAATGGCCGGCGCAACCGGAGCGTATCTCACCTACAAGAAGCACTTCGATGAGGACCCGGGCGACCGCCTCGGCATCTTCGCAACCGGCCCCGCCATCAAGTCCTACGGCTGGAACTTGCTCACCGAGATTATCGGCACCTTCGTCCTGATTGGCTGGATCATCGCATCCGGTAAGACCCCCAGCGAGCTCGGCCCCCTGGCTGTTGCCCTGGTCGTTGTATCCATCAGTATGAACCTCGGTGGCGCAACCGGTTCCGCTATCAACCCCGCACGTGACCTCGGCCCCCGTATCGCCTACACCTTCCTGCCCATCCCCGGTAAGACCGGCTCCAACTGGTCTTACGCATGGGTTCCGGTTGTTGGCCCAATCATCGGCGCTATCCTCGCAGGCCTGATCGTTCCGGCAGTTCTGCCCCTCTAAACCTCTCTAATACCCCCCCCGTTCTTTTGTTCTAAGGAAAAATCAATGACGACTTCTCTGCACTCCGCAACCCTCAACGTCGAGCGCAAGTACATCCTCTCCATCGACCAGGGCACCACCAGCTCCCGCGCGATCCTGTTCAACAAGGCGGGCGAGAACGTGGCTCAAGGCCAGCTCGAGCACGAGCAGATCTTCCCCAAGGCCGGCTGGGTCGAGCACAACGCAACCGAAATTTGGCAGAACGTCCGTAAGGTCGTAGCAATGGCTATGGCAAACGGCGAAGTCAACCACCACGAAATCGCTGCAGTCGGCATCACCAACCAGCGTGAAACCACCGTCGTGTGGGACAAGAACACCGGTGAGCCCGTCTACAACGCAATCGTCTGGCAGGACACCCGCACCCAGGAAATCGTTGAAGAGCTCGCAGGCGAAGAGGGCGTTGGCAAGTACCACGACATCGTCGGCCTGAACCTCTCTACCTACTTCTCCGGCCCCAAGATCAAGTGGATCCTGGACAACGTTGAAGGCGCACGCGAGCGCGCAGAACGCGGCGACCTGCTCTTCGGCAACACCGACACCTGGCTGGTCTGGAACCTGACCGGTGGTGTTGACGGCGGCGTGCACGTCACCGACGTAACCAACGCATCCCGCACCCTGCTGATGGACATCCGCACCCTCGAATGGGATCCGCAGATTGCTGCAGATATGGGTATCCCCATGAGCATGCTGCCCGAGATCAAGTCCTCCTCCGAGGTGTACGGCTTCGGTCGCGCAACCGGTCTGCTCAGCGGCACCCCCATCGCGGGTATCCTCGGCGACCAGCAGGCTGCAACCTTCGGTCAGGCTTGCTTCGAGAAGGGCATGGCGAAGAACACCTACGGTACCGGTAACTTCATGCTCATGAACACCGGCAACGAGCCCGTCTTCTCCAACAATGGCCTGCTGACCACCGTCGCATACAAGATTGGCGATGCAGCACCCGTCTACGCTCTGGAAGGCTCGGTCGCAATGAGCGGCTCCCTGATCCAGTGGCTGCGCGACAACCTGCGCATGATTGAGCACGCTGCAGAGTCTGAGGAACTGGCCACCTCCGTCAAGGACTCCGGCGGCTGCTACGTTGTTCCCGCATTCTCCGGCCTGTTCGCACCTCACTGGCGTTCCGACGCTCGCGGCGTCATCGTTGGTCTGACCCGCTACGTGAACCGTGCACACATCGTGCGTGCGGCACTGGAAGCAACCGCATTCCAGACCCGCGAGGTTCTGGACGCAATGAACGCTGACTCCGGTGTTGAGCTCTCCGAGCTGCGCGTGGACGGCGGCATGACCGCTAACGAGTTCCTCATGCAGTTCCAGGCTGACATCCTCGGCGTTCCCGTGATCCGCCCGAAGGTTGTTGAGACCACCGCTCTGGGCGCAGCATACGCTGCAGGTATCGCTGTTGGTTTCTGGAGCGGCGAGCAGGACGTTGTGGACAACTGGGCTGAGGACAAGCGCTGGCTGCCCTCCATGGAGCCCGCAGAGGTTGACCGCCAGTACCGCCTGTGGAAGAAGGCTGTCTCCCGCACCCTCGAGTGGGTTGACGAGGACGTTCCGACCGCCTAATCACAGCACCCGTTGCCTAACGGCACGGCCCGCGTACTAGCGACGCCCCGGTTGCTTCTCCCCCGCTATGGGGTTGAAGCAGCCGGGGCTTTTCGCTGTTTTATGACGCTCAATTCAGCGTTTATTGCGGCGTAATTTCTACAAAAATTAGTGCTAGGGTACCGTTGGTTTTTGTAAATTTGGTATCTTCCGCCGATTACCTGGAGCGGTGTTGTTCGTGAGGTGTCAGTACCGCACAGGACGCGTACGCGACATATTCATGCGCTGTCCTGACAGGAGTCGACGATTCGCGCTGATACTTTATTTACGTTCCCGTCCGCTGTGGTGCTTCACGTACCGCGGCGGACGGACTTTTATCTCTTGTTACTAGGTTCTCTGCGTTAACGATGAGTGGGGTTCGCTTTTCGTGTTGCAGTTCTCGCTGTAAAAATCACTGGTTTTATGCCCCTTGTTGAGATACCCGTTCACCTGTTATGTGGGGTTGCTCTAATGGTGTTTGTAAACCTTTGATGTCTACTTCAAGCGCCGTATCATAGATATATAGGCTTATTGATTCTATTCTGGTCGCCGAAGATGGCGGTTGGTTATGCATCTGGCACCTTCCGGTGGTCGTGAGAACGGAGAGAGGCTCCGTTGGAAGGAGGGAGCGGGTTTCCCGCACCGATTATGGTTGATGTCCGTCGCCGCAAGCTTGCAATTATTGCTATGAACATTTCGGTTCTTGCAGCTGCTCTCTCCTGGCTGTTGATGCTCTTCTCTGTCATGTATTCTCCCGCAGCTGTACCGTGGGCTCTGGGCGTTGCTATCGTACTGACGGTGATTGGCGCCTACGCGCTGTACCGCTACTACTCCAAGTACTCGCACGTGCTCCCGAACGAGGACCCGGACGCACACGATGTGCTCGGTCACGACCTGCACTCGACTCACCTGCCGCATCTGCACCACACGGAGCGTACTTCTGATGGAGCGTAATTCTGACATGGCAGCCGCTAAGTAGCGAGCTCTTCATCCCCTAGACAGCGAATGTGCCGCCTCACCAATACCGGTGAGGCGGCACATTTACTTTAAGATTGCGGTTCAGAGTCCGGTACTGCAACCATGTCTGAACGGTTTGAGTCAGTACTTTGACGCGTTTCAGCTTCGGCTCTGGCTAGTTCTAGTCTTTTGTTCTTTTCGACGATTAGAGCGTTATATTTCCAGCCGGGGATTCGTTCAACAAGCCACCCAACCCAGAGAAGCGCAGCGGTAATGAGAGCGACCGGAATCAGGTAAATGAGGAAGCTCGGGTTGCGGGTGTGGTCTGAGGTGCTCCCCGCGCTGAGTTCCCACAGCGCAATGATTGGTACCGCCATTATGGGCATCACTATAAAAAGGATGAGGGCATAGTAAATGCCCATCATGCTACCGGGCCTACCTCTATTTATACGAGCTTGGGTAACGGCTCTGTCCAGGCGTTTGTATTCCTCCAGAGTTTCGCCGTCTAGAAGCGAAGCGTCAGGGATTTTGGCCATGACGTACTGTACGGCTTCAAAATCTGAGGGCGAGCAAATAAAGATATGCCCCTGGGACATAACGGTGTATTCTTTCGCGATGTTGAGGCACGCCTGCGCGTAACGGTTATTGAGCTCTCGACTCTCCGGGTTTTCCTTGAGTTCCCGGCGGAGGTCTTTCAGGTCTTCCATGTTTCTCCTTGCAATTTCAGTCGTCGTTGAACCCAACGTTGGGGTACGAGAAACACAGGTCATCCCCCACCCGGTGCGGGGTGGAGAAGCCGGAGTATTGAATTGCGGTGTATCGGTGTGTACTTCACAGAATGCCAGCTCTTCAGGTTCAGGCAAAATTGACGGGGCATCCTGAGATGTTTCAACGGCGGTGCATACATCTCATATATAGCGGTTAGTTATAGACAAAACCCGCTACGGGTACGGTACGGAGGCGCCCCTCCCCTATGATGGTTGAAAGGGATATTTACCTCTAATACCATCTGCAATACACGCCCACGAACCAACGAGGAAGAGCATGACCAAAGCGACCGATTCGCCGCAGCCGCCGGAAGCGCTCGCGCGCTGGTACACTCGCTATTCGAGCCCCGTCGGCGTGCTCTACCTTACCGCCCGTGCGGATGCAATTGTGGGCATCTGGTACGAGGATCAGGCGCATTTTCCGCTCCCCCATGAGCTTGGTGGACTGATTGAGAATCCGGATGTCTATCTGCGGGAGCACGGCGTTGCAGATGGTGAAGAGCCAGCCGGTGAGTACGCTGCGGCACAGCTGCTGTCGCGTGCTGCGGCAGAGCTCTCCGAGTATTTTGAGCGCAAGCGCACTTCTTTTACGTTGCCGCTAGATCCTGAGGGCACCGATTTTCAGCTGATTGTGTGGGAGCATCTGAAGACTGTTCCTGCCGGGTACACCACCACTTACGGTGAGATTTCGCGTGCGGTTGGCCCCGGTGCTCCGGCGCAGGCGGTGGGTCAGGCGGTCGGCCGCAATAAGGTTTCTATTATGATTCCGTGTCACCGCGTTATTGGTGCTGATGGTAGTTTGACTGGCTACGCTGGCGGTGTTGAACGTAAGCAGTTCCTCCTCGATCTGGAGGAGCCGGAAGAGGTGCGGGAGGCGCGGCTCTTCTAGCGATGTCACCCGGCGGTGATTGAGACTTATCAGAGGGCGGAGCGTGCATCGGATGCGGGCTCCGCCCTCTGTCGTACCTGTTTTCGGTTTCGTTGCTCTGCACCACGACACATAATCGAATATACTTGCGATTTACTCACGCTAGGGCTAGTGTTTAAGTAGAACATGCTTCCGAAATACTCGGATGAGCACAGCAATCTCAGAGAAGAGAAACCGTGACCTCGCAACCTACTATTCCCGCCAACCCCCTCGAAAACACCCCGAGTTACCCCACGTGGGTGACCGATGAGCTTCTGCGCGATTACTACGACACCGAATGGGGCATACCCGTCACCGATGAGCGGGGACTCTTCGAAGCCCTGAGCCTCGAGGCTTTTCAGGTGGGCCTCTCCTGGCGCACGATTCTTGCCCGCCGTGAGGCATTTCGTTGCGCTTTCGAGGGGTTCGATCCCGAACGCGTGGCTGCGTTCACCGACCAGGATGTTGCGCGACTCCTCCAAAACGAAGACATTATCCGTAACGAGCGGAAGATTCGCGCGGTCATCTCCAACGCGCGGCTGACCCTTCGGATGCGTGAGCTTGCCGCCACGCCGTATGACGCATCCGCGGAGGATATTAATCTTCCCCTCATTGCTCCGGCATCCATCTCAGCTAAGGCAGACAGTACCGAGGCGACAGCCGCACGCCGCCGTCGAGTTCGTACGCTAAGCGATGAAGACCTGGACCGGATGCGCGAGCGCACCCTGCCTGACGGCACACGTGTACCGGGCGGGCTGCCGGCGTGGCTGTGGTCCTTCGCGCCACACGAGACTATCGCGCCGCATACCCTGGAGGATATCCCGACAGATACACCCGAGTCCGCGCTTCTTGCCAAATCTTTTAAAGCTCTAGGAGGTGTGTTCTTGGGTCCGGTGACCGCCTATGCGCTTATGTGCGCGGTCGGTATGGTCAACGCGCACCTGGTGGACTCGCATCGGCGAGGCTGTTCGGGGCTCTTTACCTAAGCCCCCTCGCCCTAAGCTCCCCACGCTTGGCGTGCTTGCGTGCAAGGGCGCAGAAAAGCCGCGCGCCACTTCGTAGAAGTAAGCACGCGGCTTCTATACGTTGAGAGGTTCCGCTCTGAATTAGATCGCCACAGGGTTAGATCATCACGAAGAGGAAAATCAGCGCCAGCAGCGGCGGGGTCAGCTGAATCAGTGCCGGCTTGCGCTTATCCGGGGAGGTGAGGAACAGGTAGACACCGGCAATCGCCATGGAGCCCAGGCCTGCGAACATGAGCGCCACGCCCACCTGCGGGGAGCCGAACCAGAAAGCCAGCAGACCGGTTGCGGCGATCCAGGCGAGCATCAGGTTGTACAGGCCCTGGTTTGCCGCCATCTCTTTGGTAGACTCGGCGAATTCTTCGGTCATTCCGAAGGTTTCGCGGCCCTTGGGCTTAGTCCAGAGGAAGGATTCAATAATCCAGATGTAGACATGAATAGCAATTGCTACGAAGGCAAAGACAGTAGTAATCGTTGCGAGCGCCTGCATTGTTTCTCCTTGAGTAGTAGGTGTTCTATGAGGCACCTGCCCGGTCTTTCTTCTGGAGCACAATCTGTGGTGATGTGCAGAATCATGCGGGAGCAAGCACAAGAAGTAATTCTACGCCTCTTCCCGGTCTGTTGAAACTTCCCTGAATATGCGTGAAACCCCTCGATTCGTCTTCTGCAGAGAAAGTGCAGGGTTCTCCTCGAGGGGTTTCTTATGCGGGGTGACGCCGAATCCGGTATCGGCCTTTAGCCCATCATGAGCGACAGAGCGAAGGACCAGACGCAGACCAGGCCCAGCAGAATAGCGCTGTACTTGATGGACATGGAGGTAATCTTCGATTCCTCACCGGCGCTGTTTACTGCCGCCGCCGCGATTGCGATGGACTGCGGGGAGACGATCTTACCCATCACGCCACCGGCGGTGTTTGCGGCCACGAGCAGGGTCGGGTCAACAGCAATCTGGGCTGCGGTGGTGGACTGCAGACCCGCGAAGAGCACGTTAGCGTTCGTCACGGAGCCGGTCACGAACACACCAATCCAACCGATGATCGGGGACAGTAGCGGGAAGACCGGGCCGGCTGCTGCGAG
Source organism: Rothia sp. HMSC068E02 (assembly GCF_001813565.1). NCBI lineage: Bacteria > Bacillati > Actinomycetota > Actinomycetes > Micrococcales > Micrococcaceae > Rothia > Rothia sp. HMSC068E02. The sequence continues at coordinate 25,792 of NZ_KV812895.1, read as the reverse complement.
CGCCAGAGCGATGGAGGTGGTCATACCGGCGTGGTTCATCACGTTTGCGACAGACATGACCAGGCAGATCATGAGGATCGGCATCTTCAGCTGGTTCCAGGTGCCGCCGAGTTCTTCGAAGGCTTCACCCCAGCTGATCTTCGATGTCAGGATGGTGATGAGTGCCGCCACCAGAATTGCAGTGCCGGATGCACCCAGGGTGTTCCAGGAGAAGATGGCGGTCACGGTCTTACCGGCACCGGTGGTGATGGCTTCGTGAATGCTGGGGATGGGGAATGCCAGGGTTGCAGCCCCCAGCGGACCGGTGGTTGCGAACACGGGCTTGAGCGCGGTGGACCAGAGCAGGATGGTTGCAGAGAGGAAGATGAAGGGGCTCCACGCCTTAACAATCTCAGCGCCGGTGTGCTTGACGCTCTGCTGAGCCTGAACTTCTTCGAGGGTCGGAGCGGTGGGTTCGCGGTAAATGTGCTTGGGCTGCCACTTCTGCATCACGAGTGCCAGTGCTACCAGGGACAGCAGCGGCGGGATGATGTCGACCAGTTCGGGAGAGCCGAGCAGCATCAGGATAGCTGCCTGACCGCCGGAGAAGATGACGCCGGTCATGAGCGCAACCAGGCCGACTTCGCGGATGCCACGCATACCGTCCTGGATCGCGACCATCAGCAGCGGCACGAAGGCGACGAAGATCTGCAGTACCGGAACCATGCCTGCGGACAGGTGTGCGGTGTCCAGGCCGCCGACCTTAGCTGCGGTGGTCACGGGGATACCGATAGCACCGTATGCGCCGGACGCGGCGTTAGCTACCAACGCCAGCATGGATGCCTTGAGGGGGTTGAAGCCCAGGGATACCAGCAGTGCCGCAGAGATAGCGATCGGGATGCCGAAGCCTGCTGCGCCTTCGATGAAGCCGCCGAAGCAGAATGCGATCAGCAGCACCTGGATGCGCTGGTCATTCGAGATGGAGGAGACGGAGGAACGCACGATGTCGAAGTTACCGGCGCGTACGGCGATGCGGTAGAGCCACACCGCCATGAGCACGATCCAGCCGATGGGCCATGCGCCCGAGAGGAAGCCGGAGAGGATGGAACCGGCACCTGCGGTGATGGGCAGGCCGAAGATGGCACAACCGATGATGAGGGTGGTGACGAGGGTCAGCAGTGCTGATTTGAGGCCGCTGAGTTTCAGGACGGTCAGGCCCAGCAGGAAGAGGACGATGGGCGCTGCGGCAACCAGTGCGGAGAGCACCGGTGAGTTCAGCGGGTCGTAGGTTTGCTGCCACATTGGGGCGGGTGTTCCTTTCGGTCTGTGTGTATTAGCGGTCGCTTCTTCCGATACGGCTCCCGTGCTGTATGGAAGCGCTAGGCCGCATAAAACCGATGGGTTCCTCCGCTATGTGGCGGAGTGGCCCATCGGTGAAGCGTTATGGTCATCAGTTCTCAGGGGCTGAAGTTGTTCCCTGGTTTTAACTGAAAGAAAGCGGGATTATTCCCGCTAACTAGGTGCTCATGACTTTATCTGTCTAAGCTAGCAGGTCTCCTAGTGGAGTTCAGGATAGGATAACCTTAAGTGTGCACAAACGATATTTATGTGCATATTTACACTCCTTGGTATTCGCTCCTCACCGCTCCCCTTCGAACCACCAACTGCGCCTCCCTAGCAATCCTAGATAACGCAAAAGCCCCTCCTACCGAAGTAGAAGGGGCTTTCGCTCAACCGTGTCGCGGGCACCTTACCTTCAGAGAAGGTAGGTTACACGCATCGGGTTCTCACGCTGTTTAGAGGCCGACCAGAGACAGGACATAAACCCAAACACAGGTGACAGCCAGCAGAGCTGCACTGTACTTGATCGCCATGGAGGTAATCTTGGATTCCTCGCCTGCGCTGTTCACAGCAGCAGCTGCAATTGCGATGGACTGCGGGGAAACGATCTTCGCCATCACACCACCGGCGGTGTTAGATGCAACCAGCAGGGTCTGGCTGACGCCAATCTGCTGTGCGGTGGTAGCCTGCAGGCCAGCGAAGAGGATGTTGTTGTTCACCACAGAGCCGGTCACGAACACGCCAATCCAACCGATGATCGGGGACAGCAGCGGGAAGATAGCACCCACAGCGGCAACAGCCAGTGCGATGGAGGTAATCATACCCGCGTAGTTCATGACGTTAGCAACGGACATGACCAGGCAGATCATGAGGATCGGGGTCTGCAGCTGCTTCCAGGTTGCGCCGAGTTCCTCGATAGCCTCGCCCCAGCTAATCTTGGAGGTCAGGATGGTAATGATGGTAGCCACCAGAATTGCGGTACCGGATGCGCCCACAATGTTCCAGGTGTAGGTCACGTCGATAGGCTTGGGGGTTGCAACAATCGGTGCCGCCTGCGAGATGCTCTGGTGCAGCCAGGGCAGGGGGAAGGAGATGTTGGTGAAGCCGAGCGCGCCCTTAGCAGCGAAGAGGGGCTTCAGAGCGGTGGACCAGAGCAGAATCACGACGGACAGGTAGACGAAGGGGCTCCAAGCCTTGAGGATTTCGCCGCTGGTGTGCTTGACGCTCTGCTGCGCCTGAACTTCTTCCAGGGAGGGAGCGGTGGGCTCGCGGAAGATGTGCTTGGGCTGCCACTTCTGCATGACCAGTGCCAGAGCGACCAGTGCCAGCAGCGGCGGGATGATGTCAACGAGCTCGGGGTTACCCAGGGTTGCGAGCAGAACGGACTGGCCACCGGAGTAGATAACGCCGACCATGAGAGCTACCAGACCGACTTCGCGGATACCGCGCAGACCGTCCTGAATAGCGACGAGCACCAGGGGGATCAGGCCTGCCATGATCTGGATAACCAGGACCATTTCGATGGACAGACCGTGCAGGTCCACGCCGCCGCGGGTTGCTGCGGTGGTCACGGGGATACCGATAGCGCCATATGCGCCGGAGCTCACGTTAGCAATCAGTGCGAACATTGCAGCCTTGAGCGGGTTGAAGCCCAGGGACACGAGCAGTGCAGCACAGATAGCAATCGGGATACCGAAGCCTGCAGCACCTTCAAGGAAGCCGCCGAAGCAGAATGCAATCAGCAGCATCTGGATGCGCTGGTCGGTAGAGATGGAGGAGATGGAGGAACGAACGATTTCGAAGCCGCCGGAACGCACGGAAATGCGGTAGAGCCACACTGCCATGAGAACGATCCAGCCGATGGGCCACATGCCCGAGAGGAAACCGTAGAGGATGGAGCCGGCACCTGCAGTGACGGGCATACCGAAGATAGCGCAACCGATGAGGAGAGCTAGAACGAGGGAGATAACGGCAGATTTAATACCGCTGAGCTTCAGGACGGTGAGGCCCAGAAGGAAGAAAATAATCGGGACTGCTGCTACGAGTGCGGAGAGTGCGCTCGAGTTCAGCGGGTCGTAGACTTGCTGCCACATGGTTTATTGTGTTCCTTTCCACGCCCACGGGGGCGGGATCGAGTTGTGCCGTAAAACCTTCCCAGCGACGCTTGTGGCGGCGTGTGTGCCGTGTGTTGCAGGTGCGTGCACCTAGCTGTTTTATGCGTTATGGGCGCTATCCTCTGGGGATATATGCCTTCACTTGGGTTCATGTTGGTTTTGCGGCTATGAAATTCAGTGTGTATGAAGTCGTGTTTTAGTCACAGAAACCTAAATATTCCTTGATTTGTCAAGGGAAATTCAGTGCCAAAGCTAAAATTTCTGACCGCTAAAACGTGATTCCTTGTGTACCCAATGTACCACTGAACACCCACAAAATCGGGCATATTCCAACATTTAGATCGAAGCTCATAATTGCACACTAACCTAAAGCCCACCCCGGTTTGAGGGCTTACCCAGCCTCCCTCCCCCGCTATTACAAGGGAACAAGGGCCCGCCAAAGCCCTGCCAGAGCATGCAGTGCCTCGGGAACATTCAAACCGACACAACCCAGCCCCGCACCATCAATCCCCGCAAACCCCTAAACGGCATACAAAAAAGCTCCGGAAGGAAAAACCTTCCGGAGCTTTATCTGTCGGGTTGACAGGATTTGAACCTGCGACCCCTTGACCCCCAGTCAAGTGCGCTACCAAGCTGCGCCACAACCCGATTCGTTATTCACGATATTGTTTTCAAGGTTTCCCCTGAACACTCGAATAACTATACCGGGCTTTTAACCCCCGCGCAAGCCAGATTCACCATTTTTAGAAAAAATCTTAAAAATCTTTTCCTCACGGATTTCCTTGCAGATTTTCCGTACAGAATCCAGCGCGCGGGGGCCAAACCTAACAAGAGCCAGCCTAGCAAGGGGCCAGCCCAGCAACACGGCATCAAGCAGACACCCCGCTACTAGCGGCGGCCGCCCTTACCCTTCTTAGCCTTCGCGCTCTGACGCTCACCCAGGGAGCGGCGCTCACGCACACGCATCGAAATCTCAATCGGAGTACCCGTGAAATCAAAAGTCTCACGCAGACGACGCATAATGAAGCGACGGTAACCCGGATCCAAGAAACCGGTAGTAAACAGCACGAACTTCGGCGGACGCGAAGACACCTGAGTACCGAAGAGAATACGCGGCTGCTTACCACCACGCAGCGGGTGCGGATGCGCGGCAACAATCTCGCCCAGGAACGCGTTCAGGCGACCGGTCGGAATACGCGAATCCCACGACTCCAGCGAGTGCTCCAGGGCGGGCACCAGCTTGTCCTTGTGCCAGCCGGTCTTCGCCGAAATGTTCACGCGAGGAGCCCACTGCACGTGCGCCAGGTCGCGCTCAATCTCGCGCTCAAGCATGTAGCGGCGGTCCTCATCGAGGGTATCCCACTTATTGAATGCCAGGACCATCGCACGACCCGAATCAATCACGGTCTGCACGATACGCACATCCTGCTCAGAGATCGGCTCGGAAACATCCAACAGCACCACGGCAACCTCAGAGCGCTCCAGAGCAGTCTGAGTACGCAGCGAAGAGTAGAACTCCGCACCCTTAGCCATGTGCTGGCGACGGCGAATACCCGCGGTATCCACAAAACGCCAAGGGTAGCCGCCCAGCTCAATAATCTCGTCAATCGGGTCACGAGTCGTACCAGCCAGGTCATTCACCACGGCACGCTCAGAACCAGCCAGCTTATTCAGCAGCGACGACTTACCCACGTTCGGGCGACCCACCAGAGCCACACGACGCGGGCCACCCAGCGCCTCCGGCTGAGCAAACTGCGAGTGCTCCGGCATGACCTCAAGGATCTCGTCCAGAGCATCCGCCAGGCCACGACCGTGCAGACCCGACACCGGGAACGGCTGACCCATACCCAGCGACCAGAGGTTATAAATCTCCGGCTCCAGGTGAGCGTCGTCAATCTTGTTAGCAATCAGAATGATCGGCTTCTTCACGCGGCGTAGCATACGCACGATCTGCTCGTCCGAAGCGGTCACACCCACGCGGGCATCCACCACCAGGACCACAACATCGGCCTGCTCCACAGCAATCTCAGCCTGCTCAGCAACCTGAGCATCAATACCGCGAGCGTCAGACTCCCAACCACCGGTATCAACCAGGGTGAAGCTCTTACCCAGCCACTCAGCCTTATAGGACACGCGGTCACGAGTCACACCCGGCTTATCCTCAACCACCGCTTCACGGCGGCCCAGAATACGGTTAATGATGGTCGACTTACCCACGTTCGGGCGGCCAACAATCGCCACTACCGGATCAGCGAGCTGCTCTTCCTCATCCTCAATGTCGAAGCCCCAAGCACCCAGCAGGGCGCGGTCCTCTTCATCCAGGTCGTAGTCCTCAAGACCCTCAAGAAGAGCCTGAGCACGCTGATCAGCGGTCTCATCATCAATCTCAGCGAGGCGCTCGATAACGTCGTCCTCGCCACCGCCCAGGTACTTATCTTCGTAATCGTCGCGGATAGCGTCCTCAGCCATGCGCATTCCTTTCTCTACCCGCCCCACGCCCAACCCGAGGGTCAGCACGCGAGCGCGGCTCAACGTCTTATCGGGAGCGGATGCACCACTCCCCCAGCGTTTCGGCGGGGCCTAGCCCGCGCGCTTCGCCTTCAACTGGTCATTCACAGCGTTAATCACTGCAGAGACCGTCGCATTAAAATCAAGATCCGAGCTGTCCACCAGGGTCACGCCCTCGGCAGCTTTCATAAAGTTATTGACCTTCGAATCCTTCGCATCACGCTCAGCGATCTGCTTGCTCAAGTCACCCGAAGCGCCGGACTTCTCCGCGTTCTCCAGGCCGCGGCGCGCCATGCGCACCTCTTCAGAAGCAGTCAGCAGGATGCGCGCATCAGCGTCGGGAGCAACCACGGTAGTGATGTCGCGGCCCTCAGCGACCATGCCGTTAATAGCGTGGTTAATCATCCAACGCTGCAGGCCAATCAGGTGCTCACGAACCGCCGGAACCGAAGCCACAGCAGAAACGGCCGAAGAAATGCGCTCGCTACGAATCTCCTCACGGATATCGGTCGAGCCCATCAGAATCTCTTCTTCCTTAATGTTCGTACCGAACACCAGGGGCATCTCCTCGACAGCCTTCACGATCGCCTCAGCGTCGTTCAGGTCAACGCCAAGTTCCAGCACACGGTAGGTTGCGGCACGGTACATTGCACCGGTGTCCAGGTACGCCAGGCCAAAGTGGCGTGCAACTTCCTTAGACACAGACGACTTACCGGAACCGGAAGGACCGTCAATAGCAATCGTCAGTTTAGGGTTCTCGTGCATCAGCACTCCTTAAAATTCGTCTCAAACTTTATGCCGGAAAGTACAGCTTTAACTCTACTTCACAACGCGCCAACCGCGAGCCGACAAATCGCGGACCAGCGCCTCATGAATAGACGGATTGACCGAGATTTCAGCCATACCCACCGGGGCACCCGTCGAGTGCTCCAGACGCAAATCCTCAAGGTTCGCGCCCAGCTCACCAATTTCGGCAAGCAAACGAGCCAGCGTGCCGGGGGTGTCGTCCACCAGCACCGTCATCTTCGCGAACGCGGCGGGGGCCGTACCGTGCTTACCCGGAATACGGCTAACGCCCGCGTTGCCTTCGCTCATCAGCTGTGCCAAATCCAGACGAGCGCCAGACGCCGTCGGGTTCTCCAGCGTCGCAATGAGACGGTTCAGGTCATCACGCACACCGTAGAGAGTCTGCACAATCGGGTCAGCGTTCGCCGCAAAAATCTGCACCCACAGCGTCGGGTCTGAAGCCGCGATACGCACCGTATCGCGCAAACCCTGACCCGCCAGGGACAGCGCATACAGCGGAGTGTCCTGCAGACGCGAAGCCAACAGCGAGCTCATCGCCTGCGGCACATGAGAAATCAGGGCAACCGTCTGATCATGCTCCTCAACGCCCAGAGAAGTCACAATCGCGCCCAGCTCCACCGCCACAGAACGCACCAGACGCACACACTCGGGGCGAACCGAATTGTGCTCGCAGATGATCCACGGACGCGCCTGGAACAGCTCACCGCGAGCAGCCACCGGGCCAGACTTCTCACGTCCAGCCATCGGATGCGAACCCACGTAACGGGACGCATCCGCACTCGAGGCAAGCACATCAGCCAGCGGCTGCACCTTCACCGAGGCAACATCCGTCACCACGGCGCCGGGGTAGCCCGCCTCCGGTCGAGGCGCATAGGTGTTCAACGCGCGAGCGCACACGGCACCGGCACTATCCGGAGGCGCAGCCACCACCACCAGCTGCGGGGCGAAGGCGGTGCGCTCCTCCTCCGACAGAGTGGAGAAACTTGTACCGGCACCGATATCCTGCGCCACAGCCTCGGCGGTGGGTGAAATATCTTGGACGTACACGTCCTCGCATCCTGCCGCACGCAACCCCAAACCAATAGAGGCACCCAGCAGACCCGAGCCGATAATGAGCACCGGCCCGGTCAGCGTTGAGTCCATGGGCAGCTCAGATGCGGAAAGCTCAGCGGGCGAGCTCATGACAACTCCTTAGCGTTATTACATGTCCACCGAAGCGAGCAGGTGACCGATCTCAACCTTGGAGAGGTTACGGACGGTACCCTGCTTCTGCGAACCGATACGGATCGGGCCCATCTCAACGCGGACCAGGCGCTCAACCGGGTAGCCGACAGCGTCGAAGAGACGGCGCACGATGCGGTTCTTACCGGAGTGGATGGTCACCTCAACGAGCACGTGGCCGGGGGTGGAGTCCACCAGCTTGAACTCGTCAACGCGGGTCACGCCGTCTTCCAGGCGAATGCCCTTCTTCATGGCTGCGCCGACGCCGGGCTCCATCGGGCCGGGAACCTGCACCAGGTAGGTCTTGGGCACCTCGTAGGAGGGGTGGGTGAGGCGGTTCGCCAGTTCCCCATCGTTGGTCAGCAGCAGCAAACCCTCGGTTTCGACGTCCAGGCGGCCCACGTGGAACACGCGCTCACTCATGGAGGAACGCAGGAAGTCGGAGATGCAGGGGCGACCTTCGGGGTCTTCCATGGTGGAGACCACGCCGGCGGGCTTGTTGAATGCCATGTAGACGAGCTTGTCGTTGGTCTGAACGGTCATGCCGTCCACCTGCACGGTCACCTTGGAGGAGTCCACGCGCACACCCAGCTCGGTCACGACTTCACCGTTGACGGTGACGCGGCCTTCGGTAATCATTTCTTCGCAGACGCGGCGGGATGCCACACCGGCCTGAGCCAGCAGCTTCTGCAGGCGCACGCCGTCGTGGTCGTAGAACTCGTAGTGGTCTACCGGGGCGTTGCGGGGGCGGCGGGGGCGGTGCGGACCAGCGTAGTTGCTGACGCGGTATTCGCCGCGCTCGTGGGCGAAGGCTTCGCCGGAGCGGTAGGGGCGGCCCGGTGCGCGGCGTTCGCGCTTGGGCAGTTCGGTGCCGCGGCCTCGGCCGGAACCTGCGCGGCCTGCGCCGAACTTCTTCTCGCCAAACTTCTTGTCACCGAATTTCTTCTCGCCGAAGCCCTTTGCGCCGCCCTTGCCTGCGCCACTCTTCGGTGCGCCGGGACGACCGCCGCGTGCGGATGCGCCCTTAGCGCCGGGCTTACCGCCCTGACCGGGACGAGCAGCGCCGGGACGGCCACCGCGGGAGTTCTGGGGGCGACCGGATGCAGAGCGGCCGCCGCGGGAGGAGTTTCCATATGCCATGGTGTTCTTCTCTTTTCTGTCGTTGTAGTTCTTGTTAGTCGTAGTTCTTGTTAGTCTTTGTGCCCCGGCACCGAATATGCGGTGTTTATGTCAGCGCCAAGGGCGCTTATCCGGGTAGTTCTGCCGCAGGTTTTCAGCAGAACCGTTGGACGTTTCGTTATTGCCGAAACGGCTGTAGCTGGCGGGCTAGTCGTTACCTTCGGCGAGGACCGCCGCCTCCGTGTCGTCGGGCAGGAAGGGCGCAAGCGCCGGCAGCTCCTCCAGGGAGTTCAACCCGAGCTTCACCAGCAGCAGCTCCGTGGTTTCGTAGAGGGTCGCGCCGCTTCCGGATTCACGACCAGCCTCACGAATCAGCTGCCGTTGCAGTAGCTGACGGATTGCCGCGTCCGCGTTTACGCCTCGAATGGAGGCTACCCTCGCCCTGGTCACCGGCTGCTGGTAGGCAATCACGGCGAGCGTCTCGTAGGCGGGCTTGCTCAGCGTCGCGCTCTTGGAGCGGGTCACGAAGCGTGCCACCCAGGGGGCGAAGTCGTCGCGGGCGTAGAGCTTCCAGCCTCCTGCGATGTTCCGTAGCTGGAATCCGCGCGGTTCGGGCGCCACCCGGTTTTCGTCTTCTCCGTAGCCGCTTTCTTCGCCGTTGTACTCGCGGTACAGCTGGTCGAGCGAGTGCTCAACAGCTCGTTCACTGACGATGAGCGCGGCGGAGAGTTCACGCACGCTCACGGGCGCTTCGGCAACGGCTAGGATTGCTTCGATGGCGCTTTTGACGCCGCCGGGGATTGCCTCGACCTTGGAGAATTCGGCTTCGGCATCGACCGCCACACTGGGTGCGGTGGAGGGGCCTCCCGCCGGAATCTTTGCCGATTTCGCTACCGGTTTCGTTACCGATTCCTTCGACTCGCGGGATGCAGTTTCCTGCGATTCCCCAGAGCTGTCGGAAATGTCGGAACCATCGGAGTCCTCTACCGTTTCAGCGGCTTCAGCCTCCTCCGCATCTTCGGTAACCTCAGCGTCTTCGGTCACCTCATCCAGAGGAGCTGCCGCTACCTCGTACTCAGCCGGCTCAGCGTCCGCCTCAGCAGGCTTTGAGATTTCAGCCTCTGCCGGCGCCGAGTCAGCCTGTTCCGAATCTTCGTCTGCGTTCGGATCCCAGTAGCCCATGTTCACGATGGCAAGGTCGTCAGGGGTGAATTCACGGTCAAAGCGTGAGCCGTGATTACTCATAATCCTCCTCTACCGGTTCCGTGTTAGCTTCAGATTCGTTCGCCTCGGGTGATTCAGGTGCTTCACCGATTTCGTGCGCATCCTGAGTGCCTGCGGTGTCTGCAGTTTCTTCGCGGATCACGAACTGTGCGGCGCTCGCGCTCGCACGTACCCGAATGGCTCCGAGTGGTGCGTCCTGTTCCACGTGCAGGGCGCCTTCTTTGTAGAGCTCGAGCAGGGCGAGAAAACGAACCACCGCGATTTCTAGTTCGCCGGATCCTTGAACCAGTTCGGCGAAGCTCAGTTCCCGCGCCGCGGTATCGAGCAGGCTGTGCAGAATGTAGTGTTCTTCAGCCGCGATGGTGGTTAGCGGAACGTGCAGGTGCTCGTTGAGTTCTTCAACGATTTCTTCGGGTTCCGGTTCGGGCTCTTTGGGGGTTCGGCTCAGCGCTGCTGCGGCAATGCGGGCGAACTCTTCGGCACCTCCGGTGAAGACCAGCTCGGGTAGCGCCTGGGCGAATCGTTCTTCGAGGGCTACCGCACGGGGAAAACGTTGTGCTTCTTGCGCCCAGCGTTCAGCAAAAATATCGGCGACTTCGCGGTAGGCGCGGTATTGCAGCAGACGGGCGAAAAGCAGGTCGCGTGCCTCCAGCAGTGCAACGTCCTCTTCGAGGGGTTCACGATGCTGCGGGAGCAGGCGTGCGGTTTTGAGTTCCAGCAGGGTTGCGGCGGTGACCAGAAATTCGCTGGCTTCGTCGAGTGCGCGTTCGGTGCCTTCAGCGTAGAGGGCGTGCAGGTATGCGAGGAACTCGTCGGTAACCTCTGCAAGCGCCACCTCGGTAATGTCGAGTTTGCGGCGCGAAATCAGGGTCAGTAGAAGATCAAAGGGACCCTCAAAATTACTGAGGGTGAGGGTGAAACCGCGTTCCGGGTTCTGCAGGCCGCGGCCCTCAGTCCGGGCGTTCGCGGCGGTGTCTGCGTTCGGTGTCGGTACCCTCACGGCAGCGACGTTCGTGGTCATAAACGACCTATTCTCCTTAGGTTTATTCTCCCCGGCTTCGTTGATGCCGTCTCAGATGCGGCTTTTACTTCGCCTACTTTTTCGGCGTAAGCAGTGTGCGGGGTATTTAGAATCCACACAATTATACGCCCTCTGCCGGTGTGACTCAAGGGTGATAGTCACCTCAGCAGAGGGCGTATAGGTGTGGGGGCTTTAGCGTGCGCCGCCCTTGTAGATCAGTTCGCGTGCCACCTGGCGGTATGCTTCCGCACCGGGGTGGCTGGAGGCGTAGCTGAGAATCGGCTCAGCGGACACCGACGCGTCCGGGAACTTCACGGTGCGCTTGATGACGGTGTCGAAAACCTTGTCGCCGAATGCGTCCACGATGCGTGCCAGAACTTCCTTGGAGTGGATGGTGCGCGCATCGAACATGGTGGCAAGTACGCCGGAGATTTCGAGGTCGGGGTTCAGGCGATCCTGAACCTTCTCGATGGAGTCGACCAGCAGTGCGACGGCGCGCAGCGCGAAGAACTCACAAATCAGCGGAATAATGACGCCTTCGGAGGCGGTCAGTGCGTTGACGGTCAGCAGGCCCAGGGAGGGCTGGCAGTCGATGAGGATGACGTCGTATTCGTCGCGGACCTTGCGCAGTGCCGAGGCGAGAACCTGCTCGCGAGCCACTTCGTTGACCAGCTGAACTTCAGCTGCGGAGAGGTCAATGTTGGCGGGCAGCAGGTCGATGTTCTCCACGCCGGTGGGCAGGATGACGTCCTTGATGTCGACCTTGCGGTCCATCATGACGTTGTAGACGGTCAGGTCCAGTTCGTGCGGGTTCGCACCGAAACCGGCGGAGAGAGCACCCTGCGGGTCGAAGTCGACCAGCAGCACCTTACGGCCGCATTCTGCCAGCGCCGCGCCCAGGTTAATGGTGGAGGTGGTCTTACCCACGCCGCCCTTCTGATTCACCATAGAGATAATGCGGGCGGGACCGTGGCTGCTCAGCGGAGCCGGGTCGGGGTATACGCGCAGGGGTCGACCGGTGGGGCCGAGTTCTTGAGCCTGAGCTTCAGTCAATGGTTCACCTTCATCAATGAATTCGAAGTTTTAAAGTTTAAGCGTTGTCTATAAAGGTTACCTCAAGAGCGGCTGTTCCGCGGATTGACGGGGTTTTATCCCCGTTCGTGAGCACGCGGATGCGCCATGCGGTATACCTCCATGAGCCCCTCGGGCGTGACCTTGGTGTACACCTGAGTGGTGGCGATGGAGGCGTGCCCGAGCAGTTCTTGCACCACGCGAATATCGGCGCCGCCCTGCAGCAGGTGCGTTGCGAAGCTGTGGCGCATGGAGTGCGGTGAGAAGTCGGAGCTGAGCCCGGCGGCTTCAGCGGCTTCTTTGAGGATGAGCCAGGCGCCTTGGCGCCCGAGTCTGCCGCCTCGTCCGTTGACGAACAGTGCGGCGGTGCCTTTACCGTGCGCTACGAGGGAGGGGCGGGCACGCACCAGGTAGTCTTGGATTGCTTTTTGGGCGTAGCTTCCGATGGGTACGAGCCGTTCTTTGTTTCCCTTACCGAAGAGTCGAACGTAGCCGGGCAAAGTGATCTGGTTGCCGTCTTCATCGGTGAGGGTTCCTTCGAAGTGCACGTCGTCAATATCGGCGTTGAGCATTTCGCTCACGCGCGCGCCGGTGGCGTAGAGGAACTCGAGGATGGCTCGGTTACGTAGCCCGGTTGCGGTTTCGCGGTCGGGTACGGCGAGTAGCCGCTGGATGTCTTCTACGCTGACTGCTTTGGGTAGGCGTTTAACGTTCTTGGGCGGGGTGACCGGTGCCGCCGGGTCGGTGGGCACGATGAGCGCGGAGACCCAGAAGGCGTGTGCTCCGCGGACTGCCGCCATGGTGCGGGCGATGGAGTTCGGCCCCAAGGGCAGGGGCAGGCTCGGTGCCCCTTCAGCGGTTGGCGTTTCTTTTTCTGGCGCCCCGGCTTTCTCCGACTGCCCGGCACGTCCTTTTCCAGCACGCCCGTTTCCAGTACCTCGCCCCGACTCGGAGGCGATTATCAGCGCCAGCGATTCTGCGGCTTCGTCCTGTGCTTCCCGAGCTTCCTGCGCGTTCTGTTTGTTCTTCTCCCCCGCTTCGAATCCGGCAAGCGGTACGGTGGGGGCGGCGAGTTCCCGCATGAAGGAGCGTACCTGCGCGGTGGTGATGCGTTCGGGGTCGATGACGCCGAGGGTCGCCATGTAGGCGCTGTATCGCCGCAAATCGCGCGCGTAGGAGGCGATGGTGTGCTCGCTGCTTCCTCGCTCCACGCGCAGGTGGATGAGATACTGCCCGATTGCTCTCTGCAGCGGGGTCTGCGCCTCCTGATGGGAAGAACTCGGAGTAGAACCAAGGGCAGAAAAACCCAGCACGGAGGAACCGGCTGAAGAGGGCACGCCGAGCAGACCCGCGCCGCGGGGTGTCTTGCTCGCCGTGCTTTTTGCCTGCTTCACGCTATCTCCTCTGTCGGTTCTCTTGATATTTGGGGTTGCCGTAGGCGAGGCTACTCCCCCACTCTACGTTCCGTTCTTAGTGGTTGCGGAAGTTCTCCGGCTTTTCGCGGCGCTGGCCCATGTAGGGGTGGAACTCCCAGCCGCCCTCGGCGGGGCGCAGGCCTTCAAAGTTGTTCTGCGCCGCCGCGTAGGTGGCGAGTACCGCCTGGATAGCGAGCGCGTTATGAACCTTTCCGCCCAGCACCAGCTGTACTGCCTCGGCGAGGGGCACCCAGCGGTAGGTCATTTCGGCTTCTTCTTCGGTGCGTTCGCTACGTTCTTCGGCGGGCAGTTCCGAGAGATTACGCGCCAGGTAGACGCGGCCTGCTTCGCTGGTTGCGCCGGGGCTGCTGAAGTAGTCGGTCAGAGCGTTCCAGGTTTCTGCCTGCAGGTCTGCCTCTTCGGCAAGTTCGCGCTGCGCGGCGACCAGGGGGTCTTCACCGTCGATGTCGAGCAGTCCGGCGGGTACTTCCCAGAGGTTCATGCGCACCGGGTGGCGGTACTGGTTTAGCATCAGCAGTTCGTTGTTGTCGTTGAGGACCGCCACGGCGACGGCGCCGGGCATTTCCACGACGTCGCGGGTCAGCACGGTGTTTTCGTTAAGTTCGTACTCTTCAACGGTCGTTTCGATCACGTAGCCGCTGTACTTCACGGTGCGGGTGCGGATGGTGCGTTCGGAGGGTGCATCAATAATCTGCTGGTTGTTGCTCATTCTTTCATTGTAGGCGGCTTCTTAGCCCCGCTACGTTTGGCGCGTCAGGTACGGGCATAGAATAAGGCATGTTCAGGTTTAAACGAAAGCATCCCCCTCTCCCCTGCGCGGGGTGAGCGGGATGCTGAACGTTTGTGCCTAGATGTTAGGCGCTGCGGCGCTCCAGAGCAGCCTTAATCAGGCCGGAGAAGAGCGGGTGCGGGCGGGTCGGACGCGAGCGGTACTCGGGGTGTGCCTGAGTTGCCACGTAGTAGGGGTGTGCCTCTGCGGGCAGTTCCACGTACTCGACCAGCGAGGAGTCCGGGGAGGTACCGGAGATACGCAGGCCTGCTTCTTCAAGCTGCTCGCGGTACTCGTTGTTCACCTCGTAGCGGTGGCGGTGACGCTCTGCAACCTCGGTTGCACCGTACGCCTTAGCAACCTGAGAGCCGGGAACAAGGTTTGCCTCGTACAGGCCCAGGCGCATGGTGCCGCCCAGGTCGCCTGCACCTTCGACGAACTGCTTCTGCTCTTCGATGGTTGCGATAACCGGTACGGAGGTTTCCGGATCGAACTCGGTGGAGGATGCTTCGGTCAGACCCAGTACGTTGCGTGCGTACTCGATGACCATGGACTGCAGGCCGAGGCAGATGCCCAGGGTCGGGAGCTTGTGCTCGCGTGCGTACTTGAGGGCACCGATCTTGCCGTCCAGGCCGCGGATGCCGAAGCCGCCGGGCACGAGGATTGCGTCCATGTTGCGCAGCTGGTGGTCTGCATCTTCGTCGGTTGCGCACAGGTCGGCTGCAACCCACTTGATGTTGACCTTCACGTTGTTTGCGAAGCCGCCGGCGCGCAGAGCCTCGGAGACGGACAGGTATGCGTCGGGCAGGTCGATGTACTTACCGACCAGGCCAACGTTGACCTCTGCTGCGGGGCGGTGCACTGCGTCGAGCAGGCGGTCCCACTGGGTGAAGTCCGGTGCGGGAGCCTCAATGCCGAAGTAGTCGAGGATGTAGTCGTCGAGCTTCTGGCTGTGCAGGGTCTTGGGGATGTCGTAGATGCTGGGTGCGTCGGCGCAGGAGATGACTGCGTCGCTGTCCACGTCGCATGCGTTACCAATCTTGGTGCGGTGCGATACGGGGACCTCACGCTCACAGCGCAGGATCAGACCGTCAGGCTGGATGCCCAGGCCGCGCAGTGCTGCGACGGAGTGCTGGGTCGGCTTGGTCTTGAGCTCGCCGGAGGGGCCGATGAAGGGCACCAGGGAGACGTGCAGGAAGAAGACGTTCTTGCGGCCAACATCGCGGCGTACCTGGCGTGCTGCTTCCATGAAGGGCAGGGACTCGATATCGCCGACGGTACCACCGATTTCGGTGATGATGATGTCGGGTGCGTTGTCAATTTCCGCTGCGTGACGCATGCGGGCCTTGATTTCGTCGGTAATGTGAGGGATGACCTGGACGGTATCGCCGAGGTATTCGCCGCGGCGTTCCTTTGCGATGACGGAGGAGTAGACCTGGCCGGTGGTCACGTTAGCGGACTGGTCGAGGTTTTCGTCCAGGAAGCGCTCGTAGTGTCCGATGTCGAGGTCGGTTTCAGCACCGTCGTCGGTGACAAAGACTTCACCGTGCTGGAAGGGGTTCATCGTACCGGGGTCGACGTTCAGGTAGGGGTCGAACTTCTGCATGGTCACAGAGAGGCCACGTGCGCGAAGAAGCTGACCGAGGGAAGAGGCCGACAGGCCCTTACCGAGAGAAGATGCAACGCCGCCGGTCACGAAAATCTGGCGGGTTACCTTGTCGTTAGAGGACGCGTTCAGAGCGTTATTTTTTTCATTCACCACGGAATTTAAGCCTACCATTTTCTTGTCTGCTATCCAAGCAGAGGGTTTTGCCGTGAGAGGATTCTCTCCGGCGGTTTTCCCTCCCCTATTTGTCCTTATCACCACTGTAAACGGAGCTGGAGATTTATTATTCCCGCCGCGCCGTGTAGAAGCAGGTGTAGGAGCATTCACAGAGTATCTCACATCCTCTGAGCTCCATGCGCCGCTATTGGTCACCAGCATGGGCTGTACTGACAACTTTCCGGGGCACACTCGCGCGCTTCAGCCCCCTTTGATGGTCTTTAGTGCGAAAGATGCCATCTTTCGGCGCGTTTGCCAGCACTTTCCCAATGCTTTTCCCGGCAGGTTTGCCGTCAGTTTCAGCGCCCCTGCGGCACTTCTCGACCGGCTGCCAACAGCTCTCGGGCGTGCTCTCGTGCCGATTCTGATTGATCGTGTCCGGAGAGCATTCGCGCCAGTTCCACCACTCGTTCCTCTTCGGAAAGTACCTTGACCTTTGAGAGGGACGCGTCATCATTTTTCAGCACGAGGATGTGCTGGTCCGCGAAGGCGGCAACCTGCGGCAGGTGGGTGACCACCAGAACCTGCACGTGTCGAGCGAGCATAGCGAGGCGGCGACCGATTTCGATAGCGGCCTTACCGCCCACGCCGGAGTCCACCTCGTCGAAGATGAAGGTGGGTACGGGGTCCACTTCGGCAAGCACTACCTCCAGAGCGAGCATCACGCGGGAGAGCTCACCGCCGGAGGCGCCCTTACCGAGCGGGCGCGGCACGGCGGTTCGGTGCGGCGCCAGCATGAAGGTCACGGTGTCTCGGCCGTGTACCGAGAACTTTTCAGCTTCGGCAACCTCCACGACCAGGGAGGCGTTCGGCATGGCAAGAGCAGTGAGCTCTTCGCTGACGGCATCCGCCAGTTTCTGCGCGGCAGCACGGCGCAGGGCGGTCAGCTCTTCTGCCTGGGCGCCAAGCACCTTGCGTAGCTGTACCAGCTCGGTTTCGAGGGTTTCCTGTCGCTGCGGATCATCCACCAGGGTCTCGAGGCGTGCGCGGGATTCTTCGGCCCATTCGAGAACCTCGGCAATATCGGCACCGTACTTGCGGGTGAGAGTCGCCAGCTGGGCGCGGCGAGTCTGCACCTGCGCCAGACGTTCGGGGCCTTCAACATCCAGGGAGGCCATGTAGGAGGACAGATCCGAGGAGATATCGGTGGCAAGAATCAACAGTTCGTTGACGCGCGCGGCGAGAGAAGCAAGCTCTTCGTCAGCGTCTGCCTGCGCCTGTAGCGCGGAGCGGCTTGCATCGAGCAGGCTCATGACGCTCTGCTCGTCGCCTGTGGAGTATTCGCTACCGCTGAGCGCTGCGGAGGCGGTTGCCGAGGCAATGCGTAGCGCTTCAACGTTCATGAGCTTCACCATTTCGGATTTGAGCTCTTCTTCTTCCCCGGCCTGAGGGTTGACGGCGCTGATTTCTTCGAGGGCGCCCTGCAGGGTCTGCGCTTCGAGGGCTCGTGCGCGCGAGTTTTCGCGTACTTCCTTCAGCTCTGCGGCGGCGGCGCGGTATCGCTCGTAGTTTTCGCGATACTTCTCCAGCAGGTTGGAGAGCTCTTCGCCGGCGTACAGGTCGAGGGACTGGCGCTGCTCTGCCGCTGATTTGAGGCGCAGCTGATCGGACTGGCCGTGGACTGCAACAAGAGTCTGACCAATCTGAGACAGGGTTCCGATGGGTGCAGAGCAACCGCCGACGTGGGCGCGGGAGCGTCCCGAGGCGTTGACGGTGCGTGCCAGAAGCAGCTCGGAGGTCTGTTCGTCGATGTCTTCGGCGGTGCCGCCGGCTTCTTCGGCAAGCTCGAGGGCGCGGTGCCCGTGGGGCAGGCGAATCACGGCTTCGGCGAGGGCGCTCTTGGCACCGTTGCGCACGCTGGAGGCGTCGGATCGGGCGCCCAGGAGCATGCCGAGGGCGGTGACGACCATGGTTTTACCTGCGCCGGTTTCACCGGTCAGCACGGAGAATCCGGGTTCGAGGGGGAGCCTCGCATCGGTGATGACGCCGAGGTCTCGAATATGGATTTCCTCAATCACGAACGTTCATTCCTTTTCTTTAGTGCTTCTCGGTGTCCTGCGGGCCACGCCAGCCACGGATCGGAAGCTCAAATTTACGCACCAGTCGCTCAGAGAAGGGAGCCGGGTGGATACGGGCGAGCAGCACCGACTTTTCGGAGCGTCGCACCTCAATACGGGAGCCGGGGTCCAGCTCTACGGTTCGGCGGCCATCGCACCAGAGCACGCCGGAGGCGCCGTTTCCGGGCATCATTTCTACCGCCAGGGTGGAGGTCGGCGCTGCTACCAGCGGGCGCGCGAAGAGCGCGTGAGCCGAGAGCGGCACCATGAGAATTGCTTCAACTTCGGGCCAGACGACCGGGCCGCCGCCGGAGAAAGCGTAGGCGGTCGAGCCGGTGGGGGTTCCCATGACCACGCCGTCGCAGCCAAAGCTGCTGAGCGGGCGGCAGTCCACCTCGATAATGACTTCAATCATTTTTTCGCGGTTGCCCTTTTCGACACTGGCTTCGTTCAGCGCCCAGTCGCTGTGCACGCGCTTGCCGTCGTTCCAGACTTCCACGTCGATTGCCATGCGTTCTTCAACGGTGTATTCGTTGTTGACGATGCAGCGAACGGTTTCGGTCAGGTCGCTCTCTTCGGATTCGGCGAGGAAGCCGACGTGTCCCAGGTTCACGCCGATGAGCGGAACACTGGTTCGGCGCACCATTTCTGCGGCGCGAAGAATCGAACCGTCACCACCGAGCACCACGCCGAGTTCAATATCGATGAGCGCCACGGATTCGTGGACGACCTGCACGGGGACGGGCTCGTCCCAGTTTTCACTCAGGGTCTCCAGATCGGAGCGAGTCATGACGGGCGCGAGTCCCGCTTCGTAGAGCTGGGTGCATGCCTGTCGGGCGGCATCTCGTGCTTCTTTGCGCCCCACGTGGGCGAAGACGAGAATCTTACGGTGACGTTGTTCCACCGAGTCTTCGGAACCATGACGTTCGAAACTGTGGTGTTCGGAACCATGACGCGCACCCGCGGAAGCTTCCTGCGCGGTTGCTTCCTGCGGTGCGTGGCTTTCGTGTTCTGCCATAACGACTCTCTCCCATCGAGGTGTTGAGATCGGGGTGTTGAGATGGTGTATCTACACCTATCATACCGAATATGTTCTCGAAGATTTTCTAAAGAACTATATTTTTAGAAGATTATTTCGAATAATGTACAGCTGGGGTATCTCTAAAATACCTGTAAAAATACCTGTGAATAGCGCGGCAGCCTGAGAAAGCCCCACCCTCAACGCGTCCTGCGTTACCGAGCGGTTTTCTCAGACTGCCAATACCACTATTTATTTTCGGCACTATATTTACTTTCGACATCGTTGAATAGGGAGTTGTAAAAAAGTTCCCTTAGCCTGCACAACAAGATAATTTCGAAATATCTTTATCGAACGTAAGTGCAACTAATTTTAGCCCTTCAGCCATTGTTAAATATGGCGCTAGGGTTTCTGTTAAATCTTCTATCGTTAAGCCAAATTTAACAGCTAATGATGCTGCATAGATGACATCTCCTGCATTTTCAGATACAATATGAACCCCTAATACTTTTAGTGTTTCTGCATCTGCTACTAGTTTAAATACACCGGTTGTTTCACGGTTTACAATTGCTCTTGGAACAGCATCTAAAGGTAATACAGATGTCTTCACATCATACCCTTTCTCTTTTGCTTGTTCTTCTGTTAAACCAACCGTTGCAACCGTCGGATTCGTAAACGTAACAGCAGGAACTACCGATAAATCTATTTTTTTGTTTAATCCACCAATAGCATTATCAGTAATAATTCCACCTTCATAGGCTGCTACATATACAAATTGTGGTCCTAAAGTCACATCTCCTGCTGCATAAATCTTTTCATTACTTGTTTGACCAAAATCATTGATCAGGATTTCATTATTTTTTCCAGTTTCAACACCTGCTGCACTTAAATTTAAAGAATCCGTATTTGGTTTTCTTCCAGTGGCAACAAGTAACTGATCTGATTCAATGACTTCTCTACTGCCATTTACTGTTACGTAAACCCTTTTTATCTCTCCACTTTGTTCAACACGCTCAAAAGTTGCCCCTTTGACAAGGTTTATACCCTGTTCAATTAACGCTTTTTCAACTGACTCTGAAATCTCAGGATCATACTCCTTTAAAAGTCGCTCACTTCTTTGCATAAGCGTTATTTCTGAACCTAAATGATGAAATAGTTGTCCAAGCTCCATTCCAATGTATCCTGAACCAATTACAGTTAATCGTTTTGGTATTTTCTTTAACTCAAGAAGTGTTGTACTAGTTAAATAGTCCATTTTTTCAAGTCCTGAAATTTGGGGCAACGAAGGCGATGCACCTGTTGCAATTAAAAAGCGTTTTGCAGATAACTTTGTCCCATTGACCTCAACC
Organism: Rothia sp. HMSC068E02; assembly: GCF_001813565.1. NCBI lineage: Bacteria > Bacillati > Actinomycetota > Actinomycetes > Micrococcales > Micrococcaceae > Rothia > Rothia sp. HMSC068E02. Next base: position 4,936 of record NZ_KV812895.1, on the reverse strand, counting down.
GTACTAGCATCAACGAATTTTGCTTCACCTTTAATTAAATCAAAATTATATTCATCAATTAAATCCATATATTTTTGATTCCGAAGTTCGCTCACCAATTTATCCTTTTGCGTGATTAAACTAGCTAAATCCACTTCTCCAGCGGATGTTTGTAAACCTATAAACGGATTGTCTTTTGATAAATGATTGATTTCCCCTGCCCTAAGAAGAGTTTTTGACGGAACACAGCCAATATTCACACAGGTTCCCCCAACCGTTCCACGCTCAATCATTCCAACTTTTGCACCGTATTCTATAGCTTTAATTGCCGAAGAAAAGGCAGCAGCACCAGAACCAATAATAAGAAGGTCATAATTGTCTTCATTAATTAACGCCACGTTTTCTAGTGATGATACTTCTTCAATTTCTCCGGCTTGGTAATTTGCTTCATCAATCGCCTTTATTGCACTTTCAACCTCAATATCATCGGGCAGTTCAAATACTGCTTCACCACGACGATAACTAGACTCAATATTTTTAGCACCTATCTTTTCAAGTGCTGACTCTACGTGTTTTTCACAACCCGTACAAGTCATTCCTGAAATGTTTACCTTAAATTTATTCATAAAAAAGCTCCTTTCGTTTGTTAATGTTTCTACTATAACATAGTTTCAACTCGTTTTAAATCCTCTATTTGTTTTTGCACTTCCTTTTGTTTTTAGAAACAAATTCGAACATATCTTAACAACGAACTTCATCTTTATCTACAACACCAAGTAATTTATAAATCTCGCTTAAAGAGAAACCAAGTTCCTGTATTCGTTTAATAAACCCAACACGCTTAACGTCATCATATGAATATATCCGATAACCAGCTTCCGTTCGGTGAGGTTCTTGTAATAAATTTTTTCGCTCGTAATATCTGATCGTTTCTTTATTAACTCCACATTTATCTGCAAACTCACTAATGCGATAAATCATCTTATTTCACCCCCTGAATATTATAAACCATGTACCATAGTACACGGTCAAGTAAATTGGACTATTTTATTTTTTTCCCAAAGTATCACTCGTATGTGATTGATACTTTTATATAATACTATTGATTATCCTAACATCCCACCAGAAAATCCGATTTAAACACCAGTTGTTTTTAAACTATTAAGAAAGTAATTCCACTATATATTCCGAAGACCTTTATTTTTTGCACCATAGGAAGTACTCTACGTTGCCGTCCTGTCCGGGGAGCGGGCTGGGTTCCATACCCATCACACGCAATCCGTGGCTGACCGCAGATGCCTGAACTTTTTCTACTGCTTCACGGCGGGCGGATTCTTCGTGCACCACTCCCCCACGTCCGATGCGGTGCTTGCCGACCTCGAACTGCGGCTTGACCATGAGCACCAGGTCGCCGCCGGTTTCGGTGGCGTTCGCTAGCGCCTCCATAACCAGGGTCAGCGAGATGAACGAGAGGTCAGAAACCGTCAGTTCGACCTGCCCGCCAATATCTTCGGGCTTCATGTAGCGGACGTTGAGTCCTTCGTACACGCCAACTCGCGGTTCTTCACGTAGCGCGTCTACAAGCTGTCCGTGTCCCACGTCCACGGCAGCCACATGGGCGGCGCCTCGGCGAAGCAGTACGTCGGTAAAGCCTCCGGTGGATGCTCCCGCGTCCAGGCAACGTTTGCCTTCCACCTCGATATCGGGGAATGCATCGAGGGCACCGGCGAGCTTGTGACCTGCGCGGCTGACGTATTCAGTCAGCTCGCTCTGGCGCACGTAGAGGGTGTCCTCCGGGCCCACGATCATAGATGCCTTGCGCGCGGCCTTGCCGTTGACCTGCACGTCCCCGGCGGCAATAAGCTTTGCGGCGAGGGTTCGGGAGCTCACGAATCCGGCTTCGACCAGGTATTTATCGAGGCGCACGTGTCCTTATCTTCTTTCTGTCGTTGTCTGGCGACGGGTTATCTAGTGCAGGTGAACCCTCAGAGCTTTGCTGTCTGAGGGTTCACCGCCGCGAGCTAGGAGAGGTTTTCGAGGTCCTTTTCCAGTTGCTCGCTCATCGTTTCGAGGCGCTTGACGCGCTCTACAGGGTCCATGGCGAGGGTCACCGCGAGTTGGCGCTCGAATTCTGCGTCAAGCTCAGCGGTTTCCTCCGCTTTGTTGTTAGTGTCCTGGTCCTTAGGCACCGGGAATCCCCTGAATGTTGGGGCGTGCTGCCTGCTCGGGGTTTGCTGCCCACCATGCTGCGCAGGCTACGCGCCATGCTTCGGCTTCACTCTCGCTGCCTGCGAATGCTTCGGCGTCTTCAACCTCGGGGCCGGTCAGGCTCAGGTTTTCACCGCGGACTCGTGCCTGCCAGGTGGGGCCGGTTGCGGTGACTTCGTAGCCTTCGTAGAGCACCTCAATTTCGGGGTAGGGTGCGAAGAAGTCCTCGAGGGTGCGCAGAATATAGGTCGGACGCTGATTCGGTACTGCCTCGATGACGTCCTGGTAGGTCTGTACGCCGGTGAGGACGAGGGCACCGTCCATCTTTGCGTTGTTGGCACCGAGAATGTCGGTGTCCAGGCGGTCGCCCACAATGACGGGGCGGCTGGAGTTCACGGCCTTTGCTGCAGTGTGGAAGATGGGCGCTTCGGGCTTGCCCGCAACGAGCGGGGTACGGCGTGAGGCGGTTGCTACGGCAGCAACGAGAGTTCCGTTGCCGGGCGCCTGACCGCGCTCCTTGGGGATGGTCTGGTCGGTGTTGGTTGCGATCCACAGCACATCGGGGTTTGCGAGGGTGTAGGCGGCTTCTGCGAGGTCTTCCCAACCCATCTTCGGGTTGAAGCCCTGGATGAGGGCTACGGGGCCTTCTTCTTCCTTGCGTACGGTTTCGAGGCCTACCGCACGAACGCAGTCGGCGAGTGCTTCGGTGCCGGTGATGAGTACTTTGGAGCCTGCGGGTACGTGCTGTGCGAGCAGTGCGGCGCCTGCATGTGCGGAGCTGACGACTCGTTCTGCTCGGGTGTGCACGCCCAGTTCGCGCAGGTGCTCTGCTACGGATTCTACGGAGCGCGATGCGTTGTTGGTGACGAAGATGACCGGTACATTGAGTTCTTCTTCGGCACGGTTGAGCGCTTCGGGTGCGCCTTCGATGGCGAAGGGACCCGCGTAGACCACGCCGTCCAGATCGGAGAGGAGGGCATCGTAGCGGGATAGGAGTGCGTTCGTGGTCATAGAGTGTTCCTCTCGGGGGCTCTGGCGGTTGTCGCTATTAATCGTACCTGTTAGACACTCATACGTAGGTGCCTTCCGGTGATTATGTGCGAAACCGCTGGACGCTCTCCCCTGCTTGGGTGTGGCGTCCAGCGGTTTCACGCTGACACTTAGGTCACGTATTTAGAATTCTTAGATTCTCTGCAGTCTTATTCTGCGGAGGTTTCTTCTGCTTCTTCAGACTTAGGCGCATCAGACTTAGGCGCTTCGGTCTTCTCGTCCTCAGCTACTTCTTCCTGAGCTTCGTTTGCTTCCTCTTCAGCGGAAGCATCCGCGGTCCCTTCAGCGTCTTCTGCGGTTTCAGTGAGTTCTACGGACTTCTCTTCCTGTTCGAAGAGGCCTGCTTCACCGAACATGTCGAAGATTTCGGGTTCTGCGAAGTTGCCCTGGCCCAGTGCTGCTTCTGCCATGAATGCGAGGCGTGCCCAGCGTTCTGCTTCCTGGTTACGGCCTGCGTTAGCCAGCGCGTCGGAGTATGCGCTGAACAGACGGGGGCTGTACTCGAAGGCACGCTTGGGGTTCAGCTGAGGAATCTGCAGCGCTACGACAGCTTCAGACTTCTTGCCCTGATCACTGAGGATGCCGGATTCAACGATGGCGAGCTCTACGCGCACGTTGGCGGGCAGTTCTTCCTTCTTGAATTCTGCAATCATTTCCATTGCCTTGGGCAGACGGCCGAGTGCACGTTCGCAGTCCACCAGCAGTGCCAGGTGATCTACGGAGCCGCTAATACGGCGGTGGGTGCGCAGTTCGCGCAGTGCCAGTTCGAAGTCTTCTGCAACGTATGCGGCGACGCCAACGGCTTCACGTACTGCGGCAATACGGCCTGCACTGCGGGATGCTGCAACGGCGTGTTCCAGCGCGAATTCGGGGTCGATGTCGAGGTAGCGACCGGCCATGGCGAGGTGCTTTGCAACGGTTTCTGCGTTGCGGGGTTCCAGAGCACGCAGCTGACGGAAGGTTGCACCGTCCAGCTCGCGACCGGTGATGTCATCGTCAATTTCCGGTGCCTTGGGCTTTGCGGGGCGGTAGCCTACACGGCCACCGATGCTGCGTACTTCTTCGCGAGGTGCTTCTGCTTCGGGACCGTTGGAGCGAGGTGCCTTGGAACGGGAGTCGGAGCGACGGCCGTCGAACTTCTTGCCTCCGCGGTCGTTACGCTTGAAACCGCCCTTGCCGCCAAAGTTCTTGCCGCCCTTCTTGGAGCGGAAGTCCTTTCCTCCGCTGTTCTTGCGGTGCTGGCGGGGGCCGGAGCCGTTAGACTCGTGACGGGGGGTCTCAGACATGAATCTCCTTGGGAGGTATCCGCTCTTGGGCGGGTAGGGTATGCAGTCGATTCGGGCGAACCGCTGCCTGAGGCATCAACTCTATGAGGGGTGCTTAGATGCACCCGCTAATGCCTAAACATAAGCCATACCATTCTAGTATAGAGAACACCTTCCGTGCACCCGTACTGATGGGATGTTAAAGACAAATGGGGAGGCGGTTAGGCCTCCCCAAACAAAAATAGCCCCGGCGAAGCCGGGGCTATTGAATAATAAAGCGGCGATGACCTACTCTCCCACACCCACAAAAGTGCAGTACCATCGGCGCGAAGAGTCTTAGCTTCTGGGTTCGGAATGGAACCAGGCGTTTCCCTCTCGCTATAATCACCGCAAACCTACGGGATTGTTATCCAAAAACCATACAGTGAACGCAA
>NZ_KV812894.1:233461-268238 GCF_001813565.1 Rothia sp. HMSC068E02 | reverse complement strand
ACATCAGGGTGCCCGAAGCGAAGCGAGGGCGGGTGCCCCTGTAGGAACGAGGACGAACACCAGCCCCTCCACGCCCCATCCCATAGAAATGCGAATACCGCCTCAGAACCGGTTAGTTGCCGGTCATGCCCAGCAGCTCATTCGCGCGAACGCGAGCCCAACGCTCCGCGTTCAGCACCGCCTCCAGCGTCAAATCAGCGTCAGAAACAGCCTCAGCACTGCCGGTGTGCTCCTCCAGCACGCGTGCCACCGAGTCGACAATGTCGGTAAAGCGAATCGCGCCCGCGTGGAATGCTGCGACGGCTTCCTCATTGGCGGCGTTGAACACTGCCGGGTGGGTGCCGCCGATCTTACCGGCGTCCTTAATCATGCGCACGGCGGGGAATGCTTCCTCGTCCAGCGGTTCAAAAGTCCAGGATGCCGCCTTCGACCAGTCGCAGGCGGGCACGGCGCCGGGGATGCGGTGCGGCCAGGTCAGACCCAGCGCGATGGGCAGAACCATACTCGGCGGCGACGCCTGCGCGATAGTGGAGCCGTCCACGAACTGCACCATGGAGTGCACGACGGACTGCGGGTGAACCGCCACGTCAATACGGTCCAGGTCCACGCCGAACAGGTGGTGCGCTTCAAGCACTTCGAGTGCCTTGTTGACCATGGTTGCCGAATTGGTGGTGACGACCAGGCCCATATCCCAGGTGGGGTGTGCGAGCGCCTGCGCGGGGGTCACGTCGTGCAGCTGTTCGCGCTTGTAGCCGCGGAACGGGCCGCCCGATGCGGTGAGGATGAGGCGGTCAATTTCAGCGTCGGTTCCGGAGGCGAGCGCCTGCGCAAGGGCGGAGTGCTCCGAGTCGACGGGCACCATGGGGGTGTCCAGGGGCGATGCGTCCACGGCGGCGCGTACGAGCGGGCCGCCTGCGATGAGGGATTCCTTGTTGGCGAGTGCCACGCGGTAGCCGCTGTTGAGGGCGGTGAGGGTCGGTTCCAGGCCGATGGAGCCGGTGATGCCGTTCAGGACGGTGTCTGCCGGGTGCGCTGCCGCCTGTACGGAGGCTTCGGCGCCGTGGGCGATCTGCGGGGTGTAGCCGGTGGCTCCTGCTTCGGAGGCTGCCGCTTCGATGAGTTCGCGGAGGCGCTGTGCGTCTTCTGCGGTGCCGCTGGTGGCGACCAGTTCGGCGCGCACGTGCACTGCCTGGCGTGCGAGCAGTTCGAGGGATCGGGAGCCTGCGGAGAGGGCGACGACCTTCAGCGGTGCGTCGGCGGCGGAGGCGCTGGTGCCCTTGAGCGCGGCGAGGTGGTCGATGACCTCCATGGCTTGGGTGCCGATGGAGCCGGTCGAGCCGAGGAGAGTGACGCGCTGCGGTGCGCGGGTGAGTTCTGTGAGGGCGTCGGTGAGGCGGTCGCGGCTGCCGCCGACGCGTGCTGAGGATCCAAACTTCATGGTTCTAGTGTCTCATGAGCTCGCGGGTACGTTCGGGCATACGTCTGCGTTTAGGGCTGTCCTCGGCATAGAAGAATCCCCCACCCTGTCATACGGGGCGGGGGATTCAACACGTAACGTTTTAGAGCAGATCCTGCAGTAGCTCAATGCAGCGGTCCAGGAAAGCGTCCACCTGGGATTCCTCGTAGCTGACGGTGCCCGAGGCGGGGCGGAACTTTGCGTGGCGCACCACGGAGGGGTCCAGCGGCTCTTCGCTGTTGAGCTGGGCGTACACGCGGTCGCAGATGGCATCCACGTCGCCGACGAAGTAGCCCATGTGGCGGCGCTTGCTGGGGCGACGGAAACGCTCACCGGCGGGGCGTTCCAGGCGGCCTGCGAGTAGCTCGCCGGTCTCTACGAGGGAGCGTTCCCAGTTGTCCAGGCCGTACGCCTCAATGTAGCGGCTGCGTTCGAGCTTGGCGAAGCGTTCCTCAATCTTTTCGAGGGCGCGGTCGACCACGTCCAGCTGGTAGCCGCCGGGTTCTTCGCGGAAGACGACCTGGCGGATTCGTCGGGAGGTGTAGAGGTCTTCGGGCAGTTCGGCGGCTCCGCTGAGCTTCTCGTAGTCCTCGGCGAGGCGGGTGAACAGGCGGTCTACTTCACTGCGCTTGTAGCCGGGTTCGGTTTCTGCTGCACGGGCAAATCCGCCTCCGCGGGTGGTGCTTGCCAAGGTGGGCTCCTCTCGACGATTGAACTTTAAGAATACCAATGCGCAGGCTACCTGACGCAAGGTTGGCGGGCGGTGTCTTAGATATAGTCCCTTGCTTTCCTGACTTCTGCGCCCCTATTCAGCGGGTACAGCAAAGCCGGATACAGCAAAGGCGGGGCGCCCCTCCCCCATTCGTGGGAAGAAACGCCCCGCCTCCATAAGCGATAAAGCTTGAAGCTTTAGAGCGGCATAATAAACCGGAAAATCAGGCAGCCAGCCGCCGCAGCGAAAAGGATCGAGTCCAGGCGATCCATCATGCCGCCGTGACCGGGCAGAATATTCGACATGTCCTTCACACCCATACGGCGTTTGAACACGGACTCGACCAGGTCACCGGCAGTCGAAGCGACCACCATGACCGCCGCCAGCGGAATAGCCCAATACCAGGGCGAACCCATGACCGCCAAGGCGATAGCGCCAACAACTGCCGAGCCGACGAAGGAACCAGCCAGACCCTCCCAGCTTTTCTTCGGGGAGATCTTCGGCGCCATCGGGTGCTTACCCCAATTCACACCGGCAATAAAGCCGAACGTGTCATTGCAGATTGCCATCAGCAGAATCATGAGGATGCCGCGCTCGCCGTGGTCCGTCTGGAAGTAGACCATGGCAATACCCAGCATCAGCGGCACCCACAGCAGAGCCAGGGCGCTACCGCTCAAAGACTTACCCAGTGAGACCTGACGGTCAGCACGCACGAGAGCAGAAGAGAGCAGCAGCGCCAGCAGGCTCACCGCCAGGGCGATGCCCAGCCCGGTAAAACCGAACAGGAAAGACACCACCACAATTGCGCCAGACAGGGCACCCAGCAGGTATTCCGGGATGCCGTAGCCGCGGCGGGTATTGAGCACGTGCCCAATTTCCCAGGCGCCCAGGCCAGCCGCGGCAGCTGCAAGCGCCACAAAAATCGGCTGGTAAATCAGGCCCAGCACCAATAGCACGCCGAAACCGACGCCCACACTAATGGCGGCGGGCAGGTTACGGCCAGCTTTGGCGCTGCGCGACTTCACCGGCGTTGCAGCGGTCTGCGGGCTCGGCTGTGGAGCAGGCGGCGTGCCTCTCTCTTCTTTCGCTTCTTTGCGTGTACTCATTAGGGTTTAGACCTCGAGCAGTTCAGCTTCCTTGTGCTTGTACAGTGCGTCGACCTGGTCGATGTGCTTCTTGGTCTGTGCGTCCAGTTCCTTCTCAGCACGTGCGCCTTCGTCTTCACCGATTTCGCTGTCCTTGACCAGCTTGTCAATAGCGGTCTTAGCGTGGCGGCGAACGTTACGGATGGAGATACGAGCCTCTTCAGCCTTGTGGTTGACGAGCTTGGTGTATTCCTTACGGCGCTCAGCGGTCATTTCGGGCATGACAACGCGGATAGCTGCACCGTCGTTGCTGGGGTTAACACCCAGGTCGGAGTCACGCAGAGCCTTCTCAATAGCTGCCAGTGCGGTCACGTCGAAGGGAACGATCTTGACGGTACGTGCGTCCTCAACGTTGAAGGACACCAGCTGCTGCAGCGGGGTCGGCGCACCGTAGTACTCTGCGGTCAGGCCGCTGAAGATTGCGGGGTTCACACGACCGGTACGAACCTTAGCGAACTCAGTCTTGGTTGCTTCGATGGTCTTTTCCATCTTCTCGCCGGCTTCGGCAAGGATTTCTTCGATCACGAAAGGATCTCCTTTGTCGGTATTCTGGGGTACCAGAATTGTCGGTGGGTGCGCGTTCAGCCCTCACGGTTCCCTACCGGTTCGCGGCGCATCCGAGGCGAAAACCGTAAGGATAAGGCGAAGTCGACGGGAAAGAGGCAGAACGTCGTATTTGATATAAGTCTAGACGGTACCGGCGGGCATAAGCGAGTTTTAGCGCTTACTCGCGCGGTACCGTCCAGAATAAGTCCGCACCATCAGGCACGGTCACAGTGTGAGGGGGCATTCCATGCGCCCCAACCTAAAAATTAGGGGTTAGCGAGTAACGAGGGTACCCATCTTCTCGCCCAGGATTGCGCGGGTCACGTTACCGTCACCCTGCATACCGAACACGCGCATGGTCACGTTGTTGTCGCGGCACAGGGAGAACGCGGTCTGGTCCAGTACGCGGATGTTACGCTGCATTGCCTCATCGTAGGTGAGGTTGTACAGACGCTCAGCGTTGGGGTCCTTGTTCGGGTCAGCAGTGTAGATGCCGTCCACGCCGTTCTTAGCCACCAGAACCTCATCTGCGTGGATTTCCAGGGCGCGCTGAGCAGCCACAGTGTCGGTGGAGAAGTAGGGCAGACCCGCACCAGCACCGAAGATCACAACGCGGTCCTTCTGCATGTGGCGGATCGCGCGGCGAGGAATGTAAGTCTCAGCAACCTGCGGCATGGTGATAGCCGACTGAACGCGGGTGTCAATACCCTCCTGCTCCAGGAAGTCCTGCAGAGCCAGGGAGTTCATCACGGTGCCGAGCATACCCATGTAGTCTGCACGGGAGCGGTCCATACCTGCCTGAGAGAGTTCAGCGCCGCGGAAGAAGTTGCCGCCACCAATCACGATGGAGGTCTCAACTTCGCCAACGGTTGCGGCGATCTGCTTAGCGATGCTGCGCACGACCTCGGTAGAAATACCGACTTCACCGCCACCAAAAACCTCACCGGAAAGCTTGAGCAAAACGCGGCGGCGGCCGGTTTCGTCATGGTGAATCGGGTGCGAAATAGCTTCGGGCATGGTTCCTCCAGTGGCTTACCTAGGGGTTGTTATAGGTGATCGGGGCGGACTCCTGCCGCCTAGTCCTTATCAAGGATACAGCAAAGCCGGGTAGCCACCAGTGGTGACTACCCGGCTTCAGGCTATAATCCCAACCTCATACGACTTCCCTTACCGGGAACCCGCAATACGGGAGGGTAGAACTGCAACGAGTCCTTATGCGCCCACGCGGAAACGTGCGAACGCGGTAGCGGTTGCGCCAGCCTCGGACAGAACCTGTGCAACAGACTTCTTGGAGTCCTTCGCGAAGTCCTGATCCAGCAGGGTGTTCTCCTTGAAGAAGCCCTTCAGGCGACCCTCAACGATCTTGTCCAGAATCTTCTCGGGCTTGCCCTCAGCGATTGCGGTCTCGCGAGCAACGCGCTTCTCGGTCTCGATCTGGTCTGCGGGGATGGACTCGGAATCCAGGTACTTGGGGCTCATTGCAGCAATGTGAACTGCAACGTCGTGTGCGATCTCGTCGGTGTTCTCACCGGAGACAGCCAGCAGAACGCCAACCTGTGCCGGCAGGTCCTTGGAGGTCTTGTGCAGGTACACTGCAACGTGCTCACCCTCAACGCGTGCAATGCGGCGGACAACGATCTTCTCGCCCAGCAGTGCGCCAGCGTCGGTGGTCAGCTCCTCAACGGTCTTGCCCTCGTAGGATGCAGCCTGCAGCTCTTCCAGGGTGGAAGCGTCAGCAGCAATAGCAGCCTCGAGCACGTTCTGGCCGAAAGCGATGAAGGGGTCGGACTTTGCCACGAAGTCGGTCTCGGAGTTGACCTCAACCATGTAGCCAACGCCGTTCTCAACGCGTGCAGCCACCAGGCCCTCAGCGGTTGCGCGACCCTCGCGCTTGGTGATGCCCTTCAGACCCTTAACGCGGATGATCTCAGCAGCCTTCTGCTGGTCGCCGTTAGCCTCGTCCAGAGCCTTCTTGACGTCGAGCATACCTGCGCCGGTCTTCTCGCGCAGTGCCTTGATGTCTGCTGCGGTGTAGTTCGCCATTGTGAACTCCTTGTGTTGCTGTAATAAATCGGGATGACATCCCGGTGGTACAAATGGCGGACGGCGCCGCGCCCAGGTCAGGGCGGGCGCCGTCCGAACGTGGTCCCCGCAGGCGGGGGCCACAAAGCATAAAGCTTAGTGGGCTAAGAAAGCTTACTTAGCAGCCTCTTCAGCCTGTGCAGCCTCGTGCTGCTCCAGGAGCTCGCGCTCCCAAGCTGCCATGGGCTCCTCAGCTGCTTCAGCCTTGCCGTTCTTCTTAGCGTTGCGCTCGATCAGGCCGGCTGCCACTGCGTCAGCAATCACGCGGGTGAGCAGGTTGACGGAGCGGATAGCGTCGTCGTTACCGGGGATCGGGAAAGCAACCTCGTCGGGGTCGCAGTTGGTGTCGAGGATAGCAACAACGGGGATGCCCAGCTTCTGAGCCTCGTTAACTGCCAGGTGCTCCTTCTTGGTGTCAACAACCCACAGGAGGGAGGGAACCTTGGACAGGTTGCGGATACCGCCGAGGGTCTTCTCGAGCTTCTCGAACTCGCGACGCATGAGGAGCAGTTCCTTCTTGGTGTAGCGAGAACCTGCTACATCGTCGAAGTCAATCTGCTCGAGTTCCTTCATGCGCTCGATGCTCTTGGAGATGGTGCTGAAGTTGGTCAGCATACCACCGAGCCAGCGGTGGTTCACGTAGGGCATGTTCACGCGGGTTGCCTGCTCAGCGATAACTTCCTGAGCCTGCTTCTTGGTACCCACGAACAGGATGTTGCCACCGTGTGCGACGGTCGACTTAACAGCCTCGTATGCCTTGTCGATGAAGGCGAGGGACTGCTGCAGGTCGATGATGTAGATGCCGTTGCGCTCGGTCAGGATGAAACGCTTCATCTTGGGGTTCCAACGGCGGGTCTGGTGACCGAAGTGAACGCCGGAGTCCAGCATTTCACGCATAGTTACGACGGGCATGTCGTCTCCTTTGTGGTGCCGCGCGGACCTCCCATTCGGGCTAGCCCAACGCGCGCATAGTAGTTATCAGTTTTTCCTGGCGGCGGTTAGCGTTCACGGTTACCCGTTCAGCTCAGGCCCTAACCACCCCGTGTGGGTGGACCGAAGGTCCCTTATCGGCTCCCCGTTTGAGGATGCCGCTCACGCCGCGCGTCGTCAGTGATGCTGTGCGGAATCCCTCGATGAGGGAGAATACCCGCGCAGGCACACTGCAATACGACATTGTACCGTATATTCCGCGATTAATCCGCCATCCGCCGGATTAGGGTTAAAACCTGCGCGGGCGCGGCGGGTGTGTTCAGCGGCACTGTGGATAAAGGATTTTAAGGCGAAAACAGCGGTGTTATCCACAATTTTTCGTGAGGCGCAGCGGGGCGAGGCAATTCGTGATGTGCTCAGAAGATGAAGCAGAACATGAAGACATTAGCGACAACGCTACGGCGCACGATGCTGGTGGCGTGCTGCCTGCTGGGTGCACTTGTGATCTCAGGTGAGCAGGGCTACGCGGGCAGTCAGGGTTATTCGGGCTGGCTTAGTCCTACAGGCGGGGCAGGGTTTACTGACGGTGCCGTCTCAAGTGCGCACGTTCCCAGCAGCGTGCACGTTCTCAGCACCGTTGAGCTCACCGCGAGCCGACTACGGTACCGCTCCCCCACCGCTGAATCCAGACCGCGGGTGATCCACCCCTTTGAGAAGCCCGCCCAACGCTGGAGCGCAGGGCACCGCGGCGTAGACCTCGCCGTACCCGAACACGACCGGCGCGTATACGCACCGGCACCGGGAAAAGTGGTTTTCAGCGGCACGGTCGTCAACCGCAAAGTACTGGTCATTGCGCATCCGGATGGGCGGCGCAGCACCTTCGAACCCATGGACGAGACGCTCCCGGTCGGCACCACGGTTGCAGCCGGTGAGGTCATCGGCACCGTCGCAGTCACGGCAGGCGGCAACAGCGAGCGCCCCTACCAGCGATGCTCCACCCCGTGCCTGTACTGGGGCGTACGCCAGGGAGGCGCCCGCGGGGACGGCAGCGGCAAGGACGCCGAGTACATCAACCCCATGAGCCTGCTGGGCTCGAAGGAACCAAGCATTCTGCTACCCGTGCCGGGCGGATATTAGGTGGCGAGTACTCGCGCTGGCAGTCATTGGGTACGGCTGTGGCCCGTCACCTCCCCAAAAGGAGGCAACGGGCCACAGGAGCCAGTCTAGGTTGTGCTCACTAGCGTAGGTGCTAGAGGCAGCTACTTACTGGAGGACGTCACCGTCATCAGCACCGAACTGGTTCGGCTGTACAGGCTGCTGAGCAGTCTGACCGGGCTGAACCTGCTGACCGGGCTGAGTAGGCTGAACCGGCTGTGCAGGCTGTGCGGTCTGCGCGGCCTGCGCATCGTACGCAGGCATTGCCTTGGTCGGTTCATTCTCACCGTAGTTCAGGCCGTGCTGCGGGGTGAACACCTGAGTCGGCGAATCATCACCGGCGGTGTAGGCGGTGTTCTGTGCCGGGTAACCGGGCTGAGCAGCATAACCGTTCTGTACCGGGTAGCCGTTCTGTGCCGCGTATCCGCCCTGTGCCGGGTAGCCATTCTGTACGTCAGCCTGGGTTGCACCGTAACCGGTCGCAACACCCGCCGCAGCACCCAGTGCCGCAGCCGAAGCGGCACGACGTTCACGGCCCTTCGCACGAGCCGCCGCGATCTTCTTGCGGAAGACGAAGAGCAGAACCAGGATGAGCAGCAACAGACCCACGATGATTGCATCCACAATCACGTCAGTCATGCTCAGACCGGACACCGGAACAGTCAGACCGGAGGTGGTGCTGACACCGCGGTCAGTCTTGACGCTCAGCTCGCCACCGTTGACGGTGAGCTGCACGTGCTGAGAGTTCTTCGCGAGGCTGTTCGCAGCATCAACCTTCTGCTGATCCAGCGAGGAGAAGGTCGGAGCCTTGAAAGTGAACTCGAAGGGAGCCGAGTAGTAGTTACCCAGCTTCGAAGAGAGCTTGATTTCAGGGGTCACCGTGTAGTCGGAGCCGAAGGGGTGGTAGCCACCGGGGCGGGTAACGGTCACCTTCGAATCGGGCAGGTATTCGTTCAGACGCTGGTTGAACTCGTTCTGATCCTTACCGCGAACCTTCACGCTCACAATGGTGGAGTCGCCGTCCTGACGGACCTCAGTCTCGTCATTGCTGCCGCCTGCGAAAACGTCCTTGAGCTTCTGCTCAGCACCCGCAACATCCTCGGTCGGGAATGCGTAGAGGAAACGCGCTTCCATGGAACCGTCCAGACCCAGGGAGGTAGCGACCTTCATGCTCTTCATCTCAATCTGACGTGAAGAAACACGGTCAACCGCGATGAGAGTACTGCTACCGCCCGAACGGGAGGAGCTAGCGCGACCCTCGGGGTCAACCATGTAGGACTTATCGTTGCTGTCCACGATGGTCAGGGTCAGGCCATCACCGCTCGGGGAGCACAGCAGCGCGCAGTCCAGCAGACCCGAAATCTTCTTCTGAACGGTGAAGTTATTATCCTTCGCCACTACCTCACGGCTAGCGGAGAGATCGGTACTACCTGCACCAAACAGCTTCTTGAGACCATTTCCCAAATCCTCAATCGAAGAAGCGCTAAAGGTCAGGGTACGGCCCACTTCTTCCTTCGCGCTGGCGGTCGATGCGGAAGGAGCGTATGCCTTCGCCTGCGAGGATTCCAGACCCTTCTTCAGCTCGGAGCCCTCAGGCTTGACCTGGTTCAGGTAGGCGTCGACCGCAGCGGCGGTCTCGGTGTTCATGATTTCCTTCGCAACGAAGGAGATGGCGACGTCATAACCGCCGTCCTTCTCCTTCACGTCAAGGATGACGTTACGGAAACCGCGGTCCTGAACATCCTTCGCGGAAATCTTAGACCCACCGGAGTTCTTCACTTCCTTCTCGCCAAACTTCACAGTGGTTTCATCACTACTGCTGAGAACGCTGTTCTTATTGGAAGCAGACACAACACCGTCCACTACCAGAGCTTCAGGAAGCCAGCCCAGCAGATCGCCCGAGCTGAAGTTTTCCTTCACCTGAATACCCTGCACCAGACCCTGGTCAGAGTTGACGATGCTAATCTGCGGCTTGATGTCGGAGCCCGAAGCCTTCAGCAGAGAGGTCACCTTGGAGTGGTACTCGTCCACGGAGGAGAAGGATACCTTGAAAGTCGCACGAGCCTTGTCACCCTCAGACTGAATACCTTCGTATTCCAGGCCCTCGGGCAGGTGCTTACGTACGGACGCATCCAGTGCCTGGGTTCCACCCTTAACCTTGTCCTGGTTATCCTTCATGTTGAAGGAAACCAGAATGGTGCGGGTACCCTTCTCAGCGCTCTCAAGGCCCAGCTGGGTCTCAATCTTTGCGCTGCAGGCGCTCAGAATCAGGGCGGCAATGGTCAACAGAACCGCCAGGAACATCCAGCGCTGACGAGTCGGCGCGCTCGGGGCGTGAGTCATCGCGTGCATACTAGGCTCCCATCAGGCGAATCGCCACGTAATAGACGACCATGGACGCCAGAACCCATGCGGTGCTCAGCGCCGCGTGCATGATAATCGGGGACTTCGCGAAGCGGCCCAGACGGTTCAGACCCAGATAGGTGAGAGCCTCACCCGAGAACACGGCGAAAGCAAGCACCAGGACTATGAGCATGGTCAGGAAGAACGCACCACCACCGCTACGGGTGAGGGTCAGGAAGAACACGAGCAGGTTCAGCACCAGGAACGAAGGAATCAGCGCCAGGGAAGACACCGACACGGCGTGCATACTCGCGGTGAAGGAGGTCGGCGCCTTACCGATACGCGCGGTCAGTTGCAGCTGCACACCGCGCAGAACCTGCACACCGAAGATGGCGAGAGCCATCAGCACGTACGCCAGAATCATGCGTCCGGTCGGCACAGCCTGTGCGGCGTAGGCGCCACCGTAGGCACCGCCTCGACCGTACATATAGCCCATCATGGACATCGCGACAGTGGCAGCCAGAATTACCAGCTGGCTGAAGAAGAACGCACCCACCAGCGCCTGCAGAGTCGTGGGAACGATCCAACCCCACGCACCTGCGGAAGAGATACGAGCGTGCGCGGTTGCCGGGTTGCTGGAGAAAACGTCCAGGAACGCGTTCCAGGTAGCACCCAGCGCCTTCACCGCCGGATGCGGTGCGCTCGGCGCATAGGTTGCCTGGCCGGGCTGACCCGACTGAGCGGCACCTGGCTGAGGTGCATCGAGCTGGGGTGCGGCGGCAGGCTGACCGGGCTGGGCGGGAGCTGCCTCAGCCTCAGCATTCGGCTGTGCATTAGCGTTTACCTGAGCGGGCTGAGGCGCCTGCTGAGGCTGGACGGGCTGCTGCGGTGCTACCGGCGCGGCAGGCTGAGCAGCATTACCCTGCTGGCTCGACTGCACGGGCTGGCTCGGCTGAGCAGCCTGAGCTGCGTTACCCGACTGAGCAGCCTGACCCGGAAGCGAAGCATCCTGCGCGGGACGCGCGCCAGCATCGTAGCCGTAGCCGCCGGCTGCACCCTGCGACGGGTTGTTGGGAGTGTTCTCCGACATTGAGATCCTCTCGTATGGTGTGTGGAAGCAACACCTACCGGCTGAATCGGCATCTACCGGCGGCATCACACTGTCTTTCGTGACAAGACTCTTCAACCCTACCGTATTGAACGCTATGGTGCGTCTTCATTCGTCATTTACTCATTTTCATCACCGTTGATGCATTCCATGCACGAAAATAGGGACCCTGAGTGCACGACAAAAGAGCGCGAAAGAGGGTGCGAAAAAGCCCCGCCCGCCGACAAGTGGGTGAAGTCGACGGGCGGGGCCGTAGGGAGTGCGGGGCTCGAACCCGCGACCAAGGGATTATGAGTCCCCTGCTCTAACCGGCTGAGCTAACTCCCCATCCGGTGCAGTGACGGCGCGCAATGGGCGCCAGCACCATCCTCTAGAGTACCTGAACGGCGACTGAGAACGAAAAACGCTCTCTCCTACTCAACGCTCAGAATCTAGAGAAGCTTAGCGGCGCGAATCCAGGTAACGCTGGTACGGAGCATCACTCACGTACAGTTCCTCGAAGGTGCGCCAGGTGTTCTCAGCGCTGTGGAAGCCCACGATGCGGCGGGACTCGCGGCCCATCTGCTCACGCTCAGCGGCGGGCAGGGAGAGCACTGCCTCCAGCTTCTTCGCCAAATCCTGAGCGTTATTGGGTTCAAAGAGGTAGCCGTTCACGCCATCCTCCACCAGGTGCGGCAGAGCCAGCGCGTTCGCAAGCACCACGGGGGTGGAGGCACTCATCGCCTCCAGGGAAACCAGGGACTGCAGCTCGGCGGTACCGGGCTGGCAGAACACGTCAGCCATCTGGTACACCTCGGGCAGATGCTCATCCGGAACGAAGCCACGGAAAATCACGCGGTCGGACACGCCGCAATCGTGCGCTTTCTGCTCGAGAGCCTCACGCAGCTCGCCGCCACCGGCGATATCCAGCACCACGTGCTCAAGGGTATTGGGCAGCAAGGAGAGCGCCTCGATGAGCACGTCCACGTTCTTCTCTTCGGCAAGGCGACCCACGAAGGCAATACGCAGCTCACCGGGAACCTTGCCGGCGTCAGCGCCCTCAGCCAGCTCGTAGTCGCTGATCTCAATACCGTTAGAAACCGGCATGACGGGGCGGTCAAAATGGCCCAGGTCGCGCATCGCATCCGCACCAATCTGGGTGGGGGTGGTAACGACCGCAGTCTTGGAGAAGCAGAAACGCATGTCCTTCCAGGTGACCTTCTCAATCACGCGCTTCACGGGAGCGGGGAAGGGCAGGAACGGGTCAAGGTTCGCCGGCATGAAGTGGTTCGTTGCGATAACGCGGATACCGCGGCGCTTCGCCTGGAAGATGAGGGCGCGGCCAATAATGTAGTGGCACTGCACGTGCACCACGTCCGGGCGAACCTCGTCAAGGATTGCGCCGACCTCGGACCAGATCTCCCAGGGAACGCAGATGCGGTTCGTCTCATGGGTCGGGGGCAGGTGCGAGCGCAGGCGGTGCTCCACGATGCCGCCTTCTACTTCGGTGCGGTAGCTGGGGCCGGGGATGGGGCTGGCTGCGACTACGTGTACGGAGTGGCCGCGCTTGAGCATGGAGGTGGCGAGGCGGTGACCGAATTGTGCCGCACCGTTGATGTCCGGCGGGTAGGTTTCTGCGCCAATCAGAATCGTCTTTGCCTGTTCCATGACGGGGCTCCTCATCGGGGTGTAGTGTGTCGGTGACTTTGGGGGTTCGGGTGCGACGGTGCGCCGCTTCTACCTCTGCCTGCCGCGTGAACCGGGTGGGTCCAGTACGTACAGCACTTGTCTATTCTACCTGTGAGCTGCGTCCTTCTCCGACTTGTGGCCGGGGCCTTTGGCTGGGAGTTGCCTCTAAACCTCACGTTGAGGCTGGAGCCTGCGCCCTGCCCGTAGACGCACAAACGCCCCGATACGAGTATCGGGGCGTTTAGACGCTTGGCGTTAACCGGTGCCGGTTGAGCGGTGAACAGTGTTTAGCGGCGAACCAGGCGGTTCAGGAAGTGCAGGACGGTTGCAATGGATGCGCCCAGTGCTGCGAAGGACTTCCAGCGTGCCTGCAGAACCTCGGGCTTGCGCACGTTCTCTGCCAGGCCGCGGCCGGTAGCTGCTGCACCTGCGGCAACCTCGGAGGGCACTGCCTTGAGAGCGTCCAGAGCCTGCTGGGTGTTGTTCTGAACGTCGCCGGTGTAGGACTGCAGGTCGTCGCGCAGGGCTGCCAGATGCTGGCGACGCTCTGCGGTGCGCTGCTTGAGCTCTTCGAAGGTCGGCGGCTTGGGCTCTTCCTCACCGCGTGCCTTGCGCTCTTCAGCTTCCTGACGTGCGCGTTCTGCTGCCTCTTCAGCTTCCTTAGCCTTCTGCTCAGCGCGCTCTGCCTGTTCCTTCTTCAGGCGCTCAGCGGACATAGCGGTACCTTCCTTGAGTACGCCGAGGTCGAAGAGCAGACCGAAGATTGCGGATTCGGGCTTGAACGGCAGCTGAGCCTTAACCTTCTTCAGACCGACCAGGGCGCAGATTGCCAGGACGATGAGGAAGATGAGGGCGAAGACCAGCGCGGATGCCCAGTAGGGCATGACGGTGCCGAGGCCGAGGATTGCTGCGGCGACCAGCGCAATGATCAGGAACAGACCGAAGACTGCTGCGACGCCGAAGAAGGCTGCGCCCTTACCAACGGCGATGCCCTTGGTCTTCAGCTCGTGCTTTGCAATCTGGATTTCGTCCTTGACCTGGCTGGGTCCGAGGGTCTTGAAGGTTTTGCCAGCGTCGATGATGTTCGCGACGCCGGACTTAATCCCGCTAATGCCAGCAAAGAAACGCTTAGGTGCCTTGGGATTAGTAGTAGTGGTCATGACCACCTCTCCGTGACGTGTTTTTGGAGGCTTCTTTTTCGCACTCCACCTCCTATAGTTTAGCCCCTTATGATACCTCCGCGTGACCGTTTGGGCGGGGGTTTGCACTATCTCTTCAGGTATTTTCGACTTTCTGGAGGTTGTGTTGAGCTGCAGGCGTAGGTTTCTGGGTTTGGTTGCGCCTGTGGATTTGCTCTGGAGTAGGCGTAAGAGGATGCCGATGCGCCGCTCCCCCGTTACGCGCCGAGTGGGCGTGTGGTTGATGTGGGCGAGGAACTTCTCTGTGCGTTAGACTTCACATTTTTGCAGGGTGAAGTATCTTTGCCTCGCCGGGGGCGTAAGCCCGAGGAGTTACTCATTCACGACTTGGAGAGAACGTTCCGACTGGACTCGATACAGCGGGGTGACGGTTTTTCCGAGCGCGCGAGGAAGTAAAAACCGTTATCCCGCCGAGGGCGTAAGCCCGAGGGGTTGCTGGTTCACGACTTGGGGAGAACGTTCCGACTGGACTCGAACTAGCGAGGCGAAGATTTTCCGAGCGCGCGAGGAAACAAAAATCTTTGCCTCGCCGAGGGCGCAAGCCCGAGGGGTTACTGGTTCGAGTCAGAGGAACGTATATAGCAAGAACCCCCGAGGCTTCGCCTCGGGGGTTCTTGCTATATTTGCTCCCCCGACTGGACTCGAACCAGTAACCCTTCGATTAACAGTCGAATGCTCTGCCAATTGAGCTACGGGGGATTATTTTGTTTTCGTTGCTGGTTTTCCTTGCAACGAGTAATAACTATACCGGGGCTGTTTGGGCTCCGCAACTCGAAATAGCGTGAAGTGCATCACTCTTTGGGCTGGGGCTGGTGTTGCCTTCTACTGACCGGTGGCGCTCCCCCGGCAACATGCAGAACGCAGGACATTCGACAGGTTGCCGGGGCGCTCACCAGGAACTGTGTTTAGCCGCGCTGTGCGCTGAGCTGGCGGCGGCGCATTTCCAGTTCGAGCAGCTGACGCTGTACGGCTTCGAACTCTTCGTCGTCGGGGTTGGCGCTGAGTTGCTCTAGGCGCATCATCAGGTCGGATTTTTGGCGGGCAATCTGCTGTTCGAACAGGGCGTTGAGTGCGCCGGTGACGAAGTTGGGCAGACGCTCGGCGCTACTGACCGGTAGCGGTGAGACTGCGAGCTCCGCGATGGCGGGGTGTACGCCCTCTACAGCGCCGGAGCGCACGCAGTTAATCCATTCGATGCCGGGGGTGGGCGCCATGACGGTTGCCGCGTGAATAATGCCGGCGGCCACCTCGCGGTGGGTGCGGTAGCGGAACTGCACAGTGGCGAGGTTACGCCACTGTTCCACACTGATGAGCTCGGGGTGCTGCAGGGCAATCTCGAGTGCCGCCTTTTCGAGGCGGGCGACCGGGTCGCGCGGGTCGGGGGTGAGGAACTCCTCGACAGCGGGGACGGTCGCCTCCGGCTGGGGTGCAGCGGGCTGAATGCTGCTCGGCGGGTGCGCGGCTGCGTTCTGCCCGGCGTAGGCGCTGGGTGCGGCGTGGTCTTCCGGGGGCGGTGCATCGTAGGCGGGGTCGTAGGGCGCGTCAGCATGAACTGTCCCCTGAACACCCGTATAACCCGGCGTGCCCGCGTAACCCTGAGCGCCCGCGTATCCCGGTGTGCCCGGCACACCCTGCGGTCCCTCGTTCAGACGCTCGTAACGCGGCGCGGCTGCGGGCGCCTCCGCCTGCTGGGAGCGAGAAAGCTTCGGGTGGTTCTGCGCGTACGCCACGGCACGCTGAATCTCGTCCAGCTCCAGGCCGAGCTGACCGGATACCTTACGCATGTAGGCGGGGCGCAGGTCGCGGTCCTTAATGCCGGCAATAATCGGGGCGATAGCGCGCATCGCCAGCACGCGGCCTTCAAGAGTTGCCAAATCGTACTTGGCGAGGGTCGAATCAATCGCGAACTCGAAGAGCGGGCGGCGCGAAGCAATCAGCGAGCGCACGGCGGCGTCGCCCTTGTGCAGGCGCAGATCGCAGGGGTCCATGCCGTTCTCGGCTACCGCTACGAAGGTCTGCGCGACGAAGCGCTGATCCTCCTGGAAGGCTGCCATGGCGGCTTTCTGTCCTGCGGCGTCGCCGTCGAAGGTAAAGATGATTTCGCCGCCGGAGCCGTCGTCGGTAATCATGCGGCGCACCATCTTGATGTGGCCGGGACCGAACGCGGTGCCGCAGGTGGCAACGGCGGTGGTGATGCCGGCGAGGTGTGCCGCCATGACGTCCGTGTAGCCTTCCACGATGACGACCTGCTTAGTCTTGGTCATATCGCGTTTTGCCAGGTCAATGCCGTAAAGTACCTGGGATTTCTTGTACAGCTGCGTCTCGGGGGTGTTCAGGTATTTGGGGCCCTGGTCGTCGTCGAAGAGGCGGCGGGCACCGAAACCGATGGTTTCACCGGCGATGGTGCGGATCGGCCAGATGATGCGGCCGCGGAAGCGGTCGTACAGGCCTCGGTTGCCCTCCGAGAACATGCCGGTCGCCTTCAGCTCCTCATCGGTGAAGCCCTGGGAGCGAAGGTGCTTGAGCAGATGGTCCCAGCCTCGCAGGGCGTAGCCGACACCGAACTTGCGGGTTGCGGCGGGATCGAAACCGCGGGCGCCGAGGAAGCGCTGCGCCTCCTGAGCATCAGCGCTGTAGAGGTTACGTTCAAAGAACTCGGCGGCAATCTTGTGCGCGTCGAGCAGGCGGCGGCGCATACCCGCCTCGTAGCGGTCGCCGGGCTTACCGCCCTCATAGTGCAGAGTGTAACCAATACGGGCGGCTAGACGCTCCACCGTCTCAACGAAGCTGGTGTGTTCCATCGCCATGACGAAGGAGTACACGTCACCGGATTCACCGCAGCCAAAGCAGTGGTACGAACCGACCTGCGGGCGCACATTGAAGGAGGGCGTGCGCTCGTCGTGGAACGGGCACAGCCCCTTGAAGGTGCCTATACCGGCGCTTTTGAGGCTCACATAGCCTTCAATGATTTCGCGGATATCGGTACGGGCGCGGACTTCATCAATGTCTTCTTTGCGGATTAATCCAGCCATAAACTCAATTCTACGGTGAGGGTCAACAGGTAGCGCTTGTGAGCGTTGCAGGGGCGCCAAAGAGCGGCGCGAACAGGCCCGAAAAAGGATGCGCCGCGACGCGCAAACAGCACGCCGCGGCACACAGGTGTTTAGCCGCCGGAAATATCCAGCTCAGCCTCCGCCAGGCCCAGACGCTCAGCGTCCCCCAGGATGCGCGAATCCAGCCAGCCATCGGGCAGGTGCGGCTGCTTGGGGCTACCGGCGCGACCGCGCGAGCCCTCCACGGCGGCACCCGGGTAACCAATCGAGTGGTCCAGCTGAGCAATCAGCTCACGGAACGTCGCCAGGTCGGGCACCTGAGCCATCTTCGCGCGCAGCTCACCGCCAACCGGGTAGCCCTTGAAGTACCACGCCACGTGCTTGCGGATTTCGCGCAGGCCTCGGGTCTCATCGCCGAAGGTTTCCACCAGCAGTTCTGCGTGGCGGTAAATCATGTCCGACACCTCAGTCAGGGTCGGGCGGATACGCTCCGACGAACCCTCAAACGCATTCTGCAGGTCGCCAAACAGCCACGGGCGACCCTGGCAACCGCGACCAATCACGACGCCGTCCACGCCGGTCTGCTCAACCATGCGCACCGCATCCTCAGCGGAGAAAATATCGCCATTACCCAGGATCGGCACATCCGGAATCAGCTCGCGCAGCTGCGCAATCGAATCCCAGTCAGCCTTACCCGAATAATGCTGAGCTGCAGTACGACCGTGCAGAGCAATCGCCGCGACACCGGCATCGCGCGCGATCTTGGCGGATTCGAGGAACGTGATGTGGTCATCGTCGATGCCCTTACGCATCTTAATAGTCAGCGGAATATCGTTGCGGGATGCCTCCTTCACCGCGGTCTGCACAATCGCAGTGAACAGGTCAGTCTTCCAGGGCAGAGCGGCACCGCCACCGCGGCGAGTCACCTTAGGAGCCGGGCAGCCAAAGTTCAAGTCAATGTGGTCGGCACGGTCCTCTTCAACGACCATGCGCACAGCCTTACCGACGTTAACCGCGTCCACACCGTAAATCTGGATGGAGCGGATCTTCTCGTCCGGGTCATGCTCAATAATGCGCATGGACTCGGGCTTACGCTCCACCAGGGCGCGCGCAGTCACCATTTCGGTAACGTACAGGCCGCCGCCATATTCACTGCAGAGGCGGCGGAAAGCCTTATTGGTCACGCCAGCCATCGGGGCGAGAACCACGGGAGTATCAACGGTCAGATTGCCCAGTTTCAGGGGCGGAAGGGTAAGACGGGGTGCTTCAGAATTCACCCCTATATTGTGGCATACGGGGGCAAATCGAGAACCGGACTCAGCTGAGGGGGTACAGGAGCACAGTGCAAGCTCAGCAACCGTGAGGAGGCGCAGGTACGCGAGAGGGGCGGAGGAGCATTCCACTCCCCCGCCCCTTCAGCAAGAGTCAGCCAGCAGGTTCAGTACCGAGAATCTACTTGGCAACCTACGAACCTACTCGAGAATCTACTCTCGAACCTACTCGGTCACGTAAATATAGGTCGGGTCACCCTCCACCGAAGCAGTACCGGCACGCAGCAGCACGTCGGTCACCTGAACCAGCGCCTCCATGGCGTCGTCAACCTCAACCAGCACCGGGTACTTAGCACTCAGCAGGGACAACACCTGCATAATCGCCTCCACAGCGCCCTCATTATCGAAGTCGTAACCCAGCAGCAGTTCCGTGGCGGTCTTCTCATCCACCAGCGCCGCCTCCGGGTCAGTCTCAAAGGGGTGGTAGCTCACCGCAAACGCAACAATCGGGCCCTTCTTACCCTCTGCAGCCGCCTCACGAATATGGTCACGAAGCACCACGGCGCCAAAAGCACGCACCTCATCCGAAAGGAAGTAGCGGTTCACCGTGCCCAAACCAACCTCGGCGGGAACATCCCACTCGTGGGCGCGGCGGTAGAAATCCCACAGCGCGGCTGTCAGCTCAACCGAACCGGTCGCCAAATCCTCAATCGCCTGAGTCTCGTTACCGTCAGCATCCTCACGCAACGACACCGGAGGAATCGCCCCCGGCTCCACACGCACCATACGGGAACGCTGAATCAGCTTCATGCCAGTAGCCTGCGCGAACTCCTCACCGTCACTAAACGGCGACAGCTTCACGCGCAGAGCAGTCGTCTGGCCGTGCGCCGCCGCAATCTCACGCAACGCATCCAGCAGGGCAGTACCAATACCCTGACGGCGGTGATCAGCTGCCACCTCAATGTATGACCATAGACGCGTCGGATGCAGCAGCGAAGCCACCACAGTACCCGCAGCCACCGGCACACCAGAAACAGTCACCACCAGGGTGCGGCTAAACGGCGCGTCCGTATCCGGGCCGAAAAGGCCACGCTGGCGCTCCTCAACCTCATTGCGGGCAGAGTTCCAAATCTCAAGCAGGGCAAGGTCATCACCCTCCTGCCAGGGGCGAATCTCAAATTTTTCGCTGAGGCGTTCAGCCATATCCGTGCACCTTTCCTTCGCTCGCTTCAATCGTGCCAATCAGTCTAACCAGGGTAGCCCAAATACACGACGGCGGGTAGCCTCTTTCGCTCTAAGAGGCTACCCGCCGACCATGTTATAAATTATTTTTAGCCTGCCAGGCGTGCAGCCAGGTAAGACTTCACCTGATCCAGAGCCACACGCTCCTGGTTCATGGTGTCACGCTCGCGGATGGTCACAGCCTGATCCTCGAGAGTGTCAAAGTCCACGGTGATGCAGAACGGGGTACCAATCTCATCCTGGCGGCGGTAACGGCGGCCAATAGCGCCCGCCTCGTCGTAGTCCACGTTCCACAGGCCACGCAGCTCATTCGCCAGCTTAGTTGCCGGCTCAGACAGCTCAGCCTTCTTCGACAGCGGCAGAACAGCAGCCTTCACCGGTGCCAGGCGCGGGTCGAGCTTCAGCACGACGCGCTTATCCACGCCACCCTTAGTGTTCGGTGCCTCATCCTCGACGTATGCGTCAACAAGGAACGCCATCATGGAGCGGGTCAGACCGAAGGACGGCTCAATCACGTACGGCACGTAACGCTCACCGGTAGCCTGGTCGAAGTACTCAAGCTTCGCGTTGGAGTGCTCATTGTGCACGCCCAGGTCGTAGTCGGTACGGTTCGCAACACCCATCAGCTCACCCCACTCGGAACCCTGGAAACCGAAGCGGTACTCAACGTCAATAGTGCCAGCCGAGTAGTGTGCACGCTCCTCCTGAGGAACGTCGAAGCGGCGCATGTTATCCGGGTTAATGCCCAGGTCAACGAACCAGTTCCAGCAGTCCTCAACCCACTCGTTGAAGTACTTATCAGCGTCATCCGGGTGCACGAAGTACTCGATTTCCATCTGCTCGAACTCACGAGTACGGAAAATGAAGTTACCGGGAGTGATCTCGTTACGGAACGACTTACCAATCTGGCCAATACCGAACGGCGGGCGCTTACGAGAAGCAGTGACCACATTGTTGAAGTTCACGAAAATACCCTGAGCGGTCTCCGGGCGCAGGAAGTGCAGACCCTCCTCATTATCAACCGGACCCAGGTAGGTCTTCATCAGACCGGAGAAGTTCTGCGGCTCAGTCCACTCGCCACGAGTACCACAGTTCGGGCAAGCAATTTCATCCATGCCCTCAGCCGGGCGGCCCTTCTTCGCCTCAAAGTTCTCCAGCAGGTGATCCTGACGCAGACGCTTGTGGCAGGACAGGCACTCAACCAGCGGGTCGGTGAAGGTCGCCACGTGACCGGATGCCTCCCACACCGCACGAGGCAGAATAACAGAGGAGTCCAGGCCAACCATGTCCGCACGGGAGCGGACGAAACGCTGCCACCACTGCTGACGGATGTTTTCCTTCAGCTCTGCACCGAGGGGGCCGTAGTCCCATGCGGAGCGGGAACCGCCGTAAATTTCACCGGCCTGGAAAACAAAGCCGCGGCGCTTCGCGAGCGCAATAACGTTATCGAGGGTGGACTTTTCAGCCATAGTTACTCCTTCTGCCCCGCCACCGGCTGTGACGTGCGTGAGTTCGGGTTCATAAGGGACGCGACCCAGAACGGGGCGCCCGTATTCGCGCTCATCGGCGCAATATGCACACTTTTTGATGCAAGACACTAGGGTACCATCACCACCCCCCCCCTGGGTATGCCTACCCGACCCACCACTCCCCCATTTTTACCGGACGCCAGGATGCACCCGGCGGGATAAACTAGAGAGCATGGAAGAAATTTTTATTCGCGACGACATGATCCGCCTCGGTCAGTTCCTCAAGCTCGCCAACCTCGTAGAGGACGGCGCGCAGGCACGCGAGGTCATTCAGCACGGCCTGGTAAAGGTCAACGGCGACATTGAAGAAGCACGCGGCAAGCAGCTGCACCCCGGCGACACCGTGACGTTCAACGGCGTGACCGTGAAGGTCGCGCACGAGGACTAACCCGACCTCTTATTCCGTTTGAGATAGGGCGTTAGAGTGAGGGACGGCGTCCGTCCTCGTTCCTCTCCCCCGGCCCAAGGAAGCAGCCGGTGCGCACCTTCCTACGCTCCTACAGGGGAACCCACCCTCTCGGGTGCTCCGCTCTTCCTTGCTTCGCTGCGGAGAGCACCCGAGAGGGTACCCTGATGTCGCTTTCGGAAGGTGCACCGGCACGCTCCGGCAGCGGGGCCGAGAGCGGCTACCCGGAAAACGCGGCCGCACCCGCACAGTACCCCAGCGCGGAAAGGCGGTATCGTCCGAAAGTGACATCAGGGTGCCCGAAGCGAAGCGAGGGCGGGTTCCCTGTAGGAACGAGGACGATAACCGCCTTTCCAAGTGGAACTGCACAGAACCGAGCGGAAGCAGAACTACACGTAAGGCCCCCGAGTCATGATGACTCGGGGGCCTTCCCTATAGCCGTTTTAGGCGTCAGAGCCTTCCACGGTGCCGGTCGCCTCCGCAACTTTCTGCGCACGAATACGCGGCTCCTTACCCTGCACCTTCACCTCCAGGAACTCGCCCACATGGCGAATCTCCATGGCGCTCACGCCGTGACCCGCACCGGCGTACAGAACCTTAATGCCGTCAGTGTATTTGCGGATCCAGTCGTAGGTGTAGTTCACCATCTCCTGCGGGATGACGGGGTCTTCCTGGTCGCGGCCGAAGAACACCGGCAGCTCGGTCTTCTTCAGCTCCTCATCCTTGAAATAGGGCGAGTCGGAGTCCACGGCGTAGCCGGACAGGCCCACCACGGCGGCGAACTCGCCGGGAGCGTGACGCACCATCGAGGTTGCGATACCCATGCCCTGCGAGAAGCCCAGCAGGGTCACCGAGGCGTACGGGGTGCGGTTCGCGCGTACCCACTCCAGCACGTAGTCGCTGGCCTGCTCGATGGCGCGCTGATCGGATTCGAGCTGCTGGTTTAGCGGGTACCACTGGTAGCCGATAGCGTCCGCAGCAATGTAGGCGCCGGTCGAGTCCGCAGAGAACTGGGTACCGACCGGCTGCGGTGCACGCATGGAGGCGTAGGTGAAGCCCTCCTGCGGAAGGTGCGCCGCCAGAGACAGCAGATCGTGTTCCTGGGAGCCGTAGCCGTGCAGCATGAGCACCAGGTGGGTGCCTGCGCGTTCGTTCTCGGGGCGGGTGTATTCGACGACGTATTTGTTTTCGCTCATGCACCCATCTTAGCGAGGACTCCTCCACAAACCTGCACCGCAGGTTCCGCCGCTAGCTTGACCCTCACCTAACGTGAGGTTTTAGAGTGAAACCATGGACGCGAACATAACACCACCTGACGGGCAACACGAATACACCGTAGGAGAAGCGGCATCACTACACGGGCTAACAGTGCGCACACTTCACCACTGGGAGCAACGAGGCCTACTCAACCCGGCACACGATGAGTTCAACGGGTACCGATACTACACAGATACAGATCTTGAACGAATCACCGTCATCATGGGATACCGCGCCACCGGCATGAGCCTTGATGCCATTCACAAAATACTGCAGGACGAAGCGAACAGCACCGAGCATCTACTCGCTCAGCGGGATATGCTTCAACGCAAAATCGTCGCGTACGGGCGCATGCTTGAAACCATCGAACATCTTTTGGAGGACGCTATGGCACCTAAGAATGAGCAGCTCAGCGCTGCTGAGAAAGCAGAAATTATGGGCGAGGGATTCAGCCTCACCCACCAACAGGAGGCGCAGGACCGTTACGGAAAAACTGACGACTGGGCCGAGTACCAGCGCCGTACTGCGTCAATGGACCGTGCCGACTGGCAGAACGGCAAACAGCAGGTTGAGGAAGTAGAACACGCCCTCGTCGAGGCGTTCAACCGCGGCGTGCAGCCGGGCAGCGAGGAGGCAAACGCGCTCGCCGAGCGGCACCGCGCCTCCCTGTTCTTCTTTGAGGTCACCCCCGCCAAGCACGCGATTCTGGCGCGCGGCTATGTTGAGGATGCCCGCTTTAAGGCGCACTACGAGAAGCTTGCGCCTGGGCTTGCGGAGTGGCTGAGGGAGGTCATCTTTGAGAACGCTCGTGCGCACGGTGTCAACCCCGAGGAAGCTACCTGGGGTTAAATCTTTGGGCTGAAAATACCCAGTAACTAGGGGTGAGTAGCTGAGTGTGAAAGCTGAGCACAAAAATACGCCCGGTATTCCCCACGTCGGGAATACCGGGCGTCGGCGTGCATACCTGCATGAAAATTAGACGGTTATCTAGCGGGTGCCATCGAGGTGACTGCGGTGCTCCTGAATACGGCGATCCAGGTGCTCAAGGTTCTGCTGCAACCCCGCAATCTCGTTTTCAATCTTTCGGCGGGCTCGCTCCATCACATCAACGGAGAGTGCATGATCATCCGGATTGTCCAAGATTGTACGAATGTCGGCAAGACTCATGCCGGCCTGACGGCAGGTAGCAATAAACCGTGCTGCGGAGATAGACTCCTCATCAAAAATACGGGTTCCGTGAGCATCACGGGGCACCGCAATGAGCCCCTCTTTTTCGTAATAGCGCAGGGCGTGGGTGCTCACCCCCAACTGCTCCGCTACCTCTTGAATACTTACCACAGCGTTAATGCTATGGGGTTAGAGCGGGTCTAAAGCAAACTGAGAACCCTTACCTTCCAGTGCAACAGGAGGCTGCTTCCGCGGTATCTCGCGGAGCTTTCAAAAAGTGCCAGAAAAACCGGAAAATATTCCCTGACTTGGCACAACACACTTCAAAAAGATAGAAAAAATGCCGGACGCTCGCATCATACGAACGCCCGGCATTCTATTACATAACCCTAAGGGTGAAGGTTAATTCACGGTGGGCGGAAGGACAGTTGAGAATACCCAGTCATTCCCTCACAATCCCACACCCACTGTTTGGATAAAACAACATTCAACAGGATGCGTGAAACGCCTTCGGGTGCCGGTTGAGTTAGCGAGTAACAGCGCCGTACAGACGAGTCATCGAGTCCAGCGCCTCACGCTCACGCTGCGCCTCGCTCGGGGTAGCAGATTCATCTTCAACACCCAGGGCGCGCGCCAGAATCTTCTCCACCTGCTTCGCCTCAATCAGGAAGCCGTCATGGCCGTGGTTCGACTCGATAATATCCACGGCGACCGGGGTGGGCAGCGCCTCCGCCAGACGGTGCGACTCGTGCGGGAAGAACAAGCGATCCGTGTTCACCGCCGCAATCGTCCACTCGCAATCGGTGTGCGCCAGCGCCTGCGCCAGGGTGCCGCGGCCACGCGCCACATCGTGCGAAATCAGTGCCTCGTTCACTGCCAGGTAGCTATTCGCGTCAAAGCGCTCAACCAGCTTGGCGCCGTGGTGGTCCAGGTAGCTTTCGATGGCGTAGCGGCCACGCGGCTCACCCAGCGAGCCGCCCACGGTGCTTTCGCCACGGTTCTCTTCGCGGCCGAAGCGGTGCTCCAGCTCGGCGGGGCTGCGGTAGGTGGTGTGCGCAATACGGCGTGCCAGGGCAAGACCGGTCAGCGGCGCGGGACCGTCATAGTAGTCGCCACCGGCAAAGTTCGCGTCCGAACGAATCGCAATATTCTGGGTGTGTGCCCACGAAATCTGTTCCGCCGTAGCCGAAGGACCGGAGGCAATCACCGCGCATCCGCGCACCAGCTCGGGATTGGTTGCCGCCCACTCCAGGGCGCGAGCGCCACCGAGAGAACCACCAATCACGTAGCGGAAGCTGGTCACGCCCAGGGCACGTGCCAGGTGCGCCTCAGCACGCACAGAATCACGGATGGTTACCTGCGGGAAGCGGGAACCCCAGTGCTCACCGGCACCCGGGTAGCCTTCCGGAATAATGCTTGCCGGTCCGGTGGAGCCGTAGCAACCGCCCAGAATATTGGGGGCAATCACAAAGTAGCGGTTGGTGTCTACGACCGAGCCGGGGCCCACGATGCCTTCCCACCAGCCGTCCGATTCGATGGCGCGAATCAGCGGGGCGGGCATGTCGGGGGTGGGTACGCCGCGGGAGACATGCGTGTCACCGGTGAGCGCGTGCAGAATCAGGATGGCGTTATCGCCAGCCTCGTTGAGGGTGCCCCAGGTTTCGTAGCCGATGGTGACCTGCGGCAGGGTCACGCCGGACTCGAGCTCCAGGTCGCCGATGTTCAGCTGACGCAGGTAGCCTTGCGCTTCGGGGTGTTCGCGCTGAGTGCCCGCCACGGGGATGGGCGCGGTAACAGGCTGGTTGATAGTGCCGGATTGCTTGGAACTGGACAGCGTGGTACCGGACTGGCTAGTGCTCTGGGTGGTCATGGGGGTCCCTTCACTGGGTTTGGCCGGCAAGGTAGTGCCGGGTGTGAGCGGGGTACTCGTCTACGGGTAGAAGAAGCAACGGGTGGGGCGGCATCAGCGCCGCGCAGTGACAAAACGCTCCCTAACGGGGAATCCGCAGGTGGACCGAAAAGCCGTAGCTTGCCGGTCCACCTGCGGGTTACATCACCGTTTAGGAGAGGGTGTCAAAGCCCAGCTGCAGGTCGGCGAGAATATCATCAATGTTCTCAATGCCAACTGCCAGGCGCACAAAGTTCGGGTACACGCCGATCTTCTCCAGCTCCTCAGCGGCAAGCTGGGAGTGGGTGGTGGAGGCGGGGTGAATTACGAGCGAGCGCACGTCACCGATGTTCGCCACGTTGGAGTGCAGCTTCAGGGCGTCCACGAAGTCGCGGGTCTGCTCCAGGGTTGCGTCCTTGAGGGTGAAGCCGAGAACCGCGCCGGGGCCCTTGGGCAGGTACTTTTGTGCACGCTCGTACCAGGGGGAGGATTCCACGCCAGCCCAGATGACCTTCTCGACCTGCGGGTTTGCTTCGAGCCAGCGGGCGACCTTGGTGGCGTTCTCGATGTGGCGTTCGATGCGCAGGGAGAGAGTCTCCAGACCGATGCCGATGTTGAAGGCGTTGGTCGGGGAGATTGCGGCGCCGGTGTCACGCAGCAGGGAGACGCGCGCCTTCAGGATGTAGGAGAGGTTCGCGCCGAACGCGGAGTCCTTACCCAAATCGCGTGCGTAGACCAGGCCGTGGTAGCCGGGGGCGGGCTGGTTGAACTTGGGGAACTTCTCGGGGTCTGCACCGTAGTCGAAGTTACCGGAGTCAACGATCACGCCGCCGATGGAGGTGCCGTGGCCGCCCAGGTACTTGGTGGCGGAGTGGACGACTACGTCTGCGCCGTGCTCGATGGGGCGCAGCAGGTACGGGGTGGGTACGGTGTTGTCCACGATCAGGGGTACGCCGTTTTCGTGCGCGATCTTGGCGATGGGCTCAATGTCGAGCACGTCGTTGCGGGGGTTGGGCACGGACTCGCCGTAGAAGAGCTTGGTGTTGGGGCGTACTGCGGCGCGCCATGCGTCCAGGTCGTCCGGGTCCTCAACAAAGGTGGTTTCAATGCCCAGGTCGGCGAGGGTGTACTTGAGCAGGTTGTAGGTGCCGCCGTACACGGAGGGCGAAGCAACAACGTGGTCGCCTGCACCGGCAATGTTCAGGATTGCGTAGGTAATAGCTGCCTGACCGGATGCCAGCAGCAGCGCGCCTACGCCGCCTTCCAGGGAAGCGATACGGTTTTCGATGACTTCCTGGGTGGGGTTGTTGAGGCGAGTGTAAATGGGGCCCAGCTCGGCGAGGGCGAAACGGTTCGCTGCCTGCTCGGCGCTGTCAAAGACGAAGGAAGTGGTCTGGTAGATAGGTAGTGCCCGAGCTCCCGTTGCGGCATCCGGCGCCTGACCTGCGTGGATCTGGCGGGTTTCGAACTTCCAACCGGCGGGGTTGGCGGGAGTCGGGACGGTAGTGTTGTTGCTCATGCGTGGCTCCTATTGGGGATTCTTAAGGGGCCGCATGCCGACGGTACAGGAATCGTCGTCGAATAATCCTGTCACGATTGATGTACCGGTTTCGGTCACATCGGTCCCGCGCTTGCGTCACGCTTGTGCGTGCCGCCCGGTCTTCACCCAGGGCACCCCACCGCGGAGGAGGGTTGCCGGCCAGCTAGCTGGGGCTTATCGCTGGCGCTCTTGACCTGTTATTTAGAGTGTCATAGGGCACGGGGCGGGGTCAAGGATTTTGTGGGTGCGCGGTACTTTAAGACATTTCATTGCAAAGATGACGTTTTTTAACGTCTGTCATAAAACGCGAACGACGGTGCCGGGGCAATCCGAGGACGAGGCAATCGAGATGCGGAGGCGGACACCCACCATCCACACAGTAACCCCCATCACTTTTATCTACGGTTTTTCGGTACACTGAAATGACACATACACTCACGCAGGGTACAACTCGCTACGCCGTTTATCCTGCTCAGCATCCCTCCGGTATAGGGGCCAGAGGGTCATACCCGAAGGTTACCTACCATGTCTCTTGTTCTTGATGCGGCGCAGCTCAGCCGCGTCTTTGGCAAAGGTGAAAACGCTTTTACCGCCGTCGACCGTGTGTCGCTTCGCGTCAGTTCCGGTGAGATTCATGCCCTCCTCGGCCCCAACGGTGCGGGCAAAACGACTACCGTGCAGATGTGCTCGACCCTGCTCACACCCACCGGCGGTAGCCTCACCGTGAACGGTATTGACGCTATCGCCGACCCGCAGCGGGCGCGCCGTCACGTGGGTCTCGCACTGGGCGGGGAGAACGGCTTCTACCCGCGCGCTAGTGCCCGCGACAATCTGCTGTTCTTCGCCGATGTTGCGGGGGTTTCCGGGCGGACCCGACGACACGAGGTGGAGCATGCCCTAGCCCGTGTGGAACTCACCGATGCGGCAACGCGGCCTGTCCAGGAGTTTTCCCGCGGCATGAAGCAGCGCCTACATATTGCCCGCGCCCTGCTCGGCTCCCCCGCCCTGCTCCTGCTGGATGAGCCGACCAACGGGCTCGACCCCGATATCGCCCTAACCGTGCGTACCCTCATCCGTTCTCTCGCGGAAGACGGTGCCGCCATTCTGCTGACGAGCCACCTGCTGGGCGAAATCGAGGATTTGGCGCACACTATTACCGTTTTGGGCGCTGGCTCCGTTGCTGTGAGCGGCAGTCTCGAGGATATTGCCGCGCACGCAGGTATTGCCGCCACGACCGTGGTTCAGGTGGACCCCACCGCCACCGAGGGCATTGATACGCTCCGCGGGTTCCTCGGCGATAAGGCGGCGGTGCTGTTTGCCCCGCGCGGATCCGGCTGGGAACTGACCCTCTACTGGCACGGCGAGCGCGCCACGTTCGAGGCGGGCGAGGCTCACCGCATCCTGGCGGAGGGCCTTGCCGCCTCACGCATTGGGGCACGAACCGAACCGTACACGCGACCGGCAACCTTGGAAGAGGCATACCTGGCAATGGCGGAGGGGCTCAAGCGATGAACGCTCAGACGCAACGCTCGGAAGAGTTCCAGCGGCAGGGTCGACGGTACGACCTGTGGCAGGAGTGCGCCCGCCAACTGCGACTCATGGGCTTTAGCCTGCGCCAGTTTCTGACGGTCCCCTACTTCATTCAGCTACTCATCAGTACGGTACTCGGCTCGGTCATCCTTCAGGCGCTCGCCGTGCATGCGGCAACGCAGAGCTCCGCGGGTCACTCCGTTGACCCGACCCTCGCGTGGACCCGCGCGGGCATTGTGGGCATGTGGTCGGTCTGCATCGTGTCTGCGGGCATCATCAATTTCGAGCGTTTCCGTGGGACCCTCGTGTACCTATGTTCGGGGTCAATCTCTCCGGTGCGGGTGCTGGCGGCTATCGTTTCAAGCGCCTCCATTGTGGGTCTGGCTGCCTTGCCCCTATCGTGGGCAGTTTGGGCTCTTGTGACGCTCAACCCGCAGGTCACGGATTTTTCGATACTCTGGCCGCGCTACGTTCTGGGCGTTCCCCTGCTGTGGCTTGCGTGCCTGTCGATCACGTGCATGATTGCGGTATTCTTCGTGGCCACGCCGAACGCTATCGCCTACGAGGAGCTATTGCTCGTGCCGGTTTTTATTCTTTCCGGGGTTCTCTTCACGACCATTGAAGCGCCAGCCTGGCTAGATGCTGTAGGCACGCTCATTCCCCTGCAGGCGCCGGTTCACCTGCTACTTGGGCGTACCGCCATCACTACCCCGGCGGATGCACTCTTGCCCGTAATTCAGACCCTGGTCGTGAGCTTCATCTGGGCGTTGTGTGCTTTCCTCTTTGCTCGGAAGGCTCTCGCCTCCGCCCGCCGTCGCGGCACCCTGGGGGCGATGTAGCGTGCGTGTTCTCTCTACTGATTCTCTGCCCGGCGTGGCGCGTCGGGCACTGTCGACCGCCTCTATTGGCTGGTCGTCGTCGATTACCTTCGCAACCCTCGGAACGGCTATCACGACCCTGGTGCTCGTGCCGGGCCTCAACGTGCTTTTCACGGTGCTTCTGGGTGCTGATCTTGCCGCAAACGATACGGTACGCATCGGCTGCGCGTCTGCTCTGATTGCCACCCTCAGCTCCGTGGCAGCCGGTATTGTCGCGCGCGTTGCCACCGACCGGTGGATTGGCGTCTTCGAGTACGTGTGTACGGCTCGCCCGGTGGATGCTGGCTACTGGCTCGGTGCGGCGGCGGTACCCGCGTTGCTGGCATCCGTGACGGGTCTGAGCAATGTGGGCATCGTGTGGTTATTGTCCCTCACGGCACCCTCTACCGGGGCGGCTTCGGGGCTTCTGATTGGAGCCATTGCGCTGATGCCGGTTGCGATTCTGGGCGGGGTCTGCCTGGGCATTTTTGCCGCCGGGCTCGGTCTGTACCTGTCGGATCCGTACACGGGCTCGAATGTTCTGTCTATTGTTCTGCCGGTCAGCGCGGGCGTGATTGTGCCGGTGAGTACCTATCCGGCGTGGCTTGCCTGGGTGTGTTCCTGGGTTCCCGGGTCCCGGCTGGTGCAGGCGCTGGATATTTCGGCTTTGGAGACACCCGGCAGCGTTTCGGGCGGCGCCACCCAGGAGCTCTTTGCGTCCCTGGAGGCAGACACCGCCCTGGCGGTACTCTACGCCGCAATCGGATTGGGGCTTACCTTCCTTGCCACCCGCCGTATCCGTGCCGGTGCCCGCGCCTCGCTGCTATAAGTGTTGAAACCCAAGAAAAGATAAAAAGAACAAACCGTTTACTCACCCGCTACCCGGGCGCCGCGACCAAGAAAGACTATTCCTGTGACCGTTACTCCCGCTTCATACACCTTAGAGACTTTAGGGTTCGACCCCTCCTGGCAGGGCGCGGCAATTCGCGCCGCGTTCACCCTCGACGGTACTCTCGAGGATTTCACCCTCGCCCGCGTCAGCGCCGTGCACCGCACCCGCTGCGAGCTACTGACCTGCGAGCGGGGCGAGCTCGTGAAGCTCTCCGCTCCCCTGCGTCCGGTCGAAAACGACTACGGCGAAGAGGAATACCCCGTCGTGGGTGACTGGGTGCTCGCCCAGCCCATCCCCGGAACCGGCGGTGAAACCCACCCCGCAGAGCATAAGCCCCTCGCGATTCTGCCCCGGCGAAGCTACCTCACCCGCCCCAGCGCCACCCGAGAATCCGCGGATCAGCCTGTCGCCGCCAACGTGGATATGCTCTGCATCGTTGAGCCCTGCTTCCCCGAGCCGTCCATCGGGCGAATCGAACGCTACACCGCCCTCGCGCACGCATCCGGGGTGCAGGTCGCGCTGATTCTCACCAAGGGTGACCTGGTGACGGCCGAACAGCTCGCCGGCTACGAGGAATCCCTCGCGGGCGGCGTGGATGCGGTGCTCACCGTCTGCACGGATAACGGCTACGACCCCGCACCGGTCGCGGAACTCGTTGCCGGACGTACCGCCGCGTTCCTGGGCCGTAGCGGCGCCGGAAAATCCACTCTGGTCAACGCCCTGCTCAACCCCGGAGTTGACCCCCGCGAGGATAGCCAAGAATATCAGGTGCAGGTCACCTCCACGGTCCGAGATGCTGACGGCAAGGGGCGCCACACCACCACCAGCCGCCAGATGATTGTTTTACCCGGTGCGGAAGGCTCAAGCGAAGGAGACTCGACCAACGCAAAATCATCATCTGGTACGGTGCTGATCGACACTCCGGGTGTACGAGCCCTCGCCGCAACGAGCGATAGCGCCGCGATTGACGAAACCTTCGATGACGTCTCCGGTTACGCCTCCGCGTGCCGGTACAGCGACTGCTCCCACAGCTCCGAACCCGGATGCGCGGTGCAGCAGGCGCTCGCCGACGGTTCCCTCGACCCCGAGCGCTTCGAACGCTACCGCAGGATGATAGCCGAATCCGCGCGTCTACGCCTGCGCTCTCAAGAACGTGAGTACCGGCAGAGTAACCGTGCCTTCACGAAGGCAAACAAGGCGGGCCGCCGCACCCTCATGTCTATTAAGGGGCGCGCCAACTAGCCGCCGAACGCACATCCCGGCGAGGCTTCCACAAGCTGAGCCGGTCAATCCTGCTCAGGCCTCAATATAGTAGCCTGCCTCACTCTTCGATACACTAGAACTAGGCGTGCTCACAGTCCCCCCGCGCATCCTCCCCGCCACCCGGCGGCGCAGGAACGCGGGCGCAGACGGCACACACCATTCACAAACCCATAACTCAATGAAAGAGGTGGCAGCATGGCTGAACAGAACCTCACCCCGCCCGTACCGAAGAAGGTCGAGCACCGCCGCGAACACCACGGCGACGTCTTCATCGACCCCTACGAATGGCTCCGCGACAAGGAAAGCGAAGAGGTCCTCAACTACCTCAAGGCAGAAGCCGAATACACCGAAGCTGTCACCGCAGACCAGCAGCCCCTCCGCGAATCCATCTTCAACGAAATCAAGGGCCGCACCCTGCTGTCGGATCTGACCGTCCCGAACCGTATCGGTGACTGGTGGTACTACAGCCGCATGGTGCCCGGCGGCCAGTACCCCGTCTTCTACCGCTACCCCGCACTGCACGAAGGCGACGAGGTGGTACGCTACACCCCGCCGACCGTCACCCCCGGCGAAGTACTCGAGGGTGAAGTCGTCATTCTCGACTGCAACGAATACGCCAAGGACATGGAGTTCTTCTCCCTCGGCAGCTTCCAGCCCGCACGTAACGGCAAGCTGCTGAGCATTTCCGTGGATGAGAAGGGCGACGAACGCTACGAGCAGCGCTTCCTCAACATGGAAACCGGCGCCTTCCTCGAAGACACCATCCCCAACATTGCGGCGGGATCCTTCTTCATCAACCACGCCGAACAGCTCATCTACCTCGTGCCCGACGAGTCGTGGCGCCCCTGGCGTGTCTACGTGCACGACGTCGGACAGGGCACCGAAGACCACCTGATTTACGAGGAACCGGACAACACCATGTGGCTCGGTGCCGCCATGAGCTCCGACCGTTCCTCCGTGGTCATTACCAGCTCCAACTCCGAGTACACGGAGGTGCGCCTCATCCCCACCCGCGAGCCCAAGGGCGAGCCGACCCTGCTCATCCCCAAGAGCGCGGGCATCGAATACTATGCCGAGCCGCTCAACATTGCCGGCGAGCAGCACCTACTGATTCAGCACGACTACAATGCGTTGAACTCCGAGCTGGTCCTCGCAGACATGCCGCGCGAAGGTGAAAGCCTCGAAGAGTACGCGCAGCGTTGGGTGCCGGTCATCCGCCACAGCGAACACGTGCGCCTGGAGGGCTTCACCTTCACCGCAACGCACCTGGTCGTCACCGCCCGCGCGGACACCACCACCCGCATCTTCCTCGCACCGCGTGAGCAGCTGCCCATCCAGTGGCGCCGCCGCCGCCCGGCCGGCGTGACCTTCATGGAACCTGCCGGCTTCGACGAGGAACTGTACACCGCCTCCGTGCTGCGTGCGGAGAACTACTCCCCCGTGCTGCGCATCGCCTACACCTCGTACCTGACGCCGCGCCGCGTCTACGACTACTTCCCCATGTCGCAGACCCTGCTGCTGCGCCGTGAAACCCCCGTGCTGGGCGGCTACAACCGCGAGGACTACCGCGCCTACCGCGACTGGGCACCGGCGGCGGACGGCACGCTCATCCCGATTTCGGTGATTCACCGCGCCGACCTGGACATGAGCAAGCCGCACCCGGTCATCCAGTACGGTTACGGCTCGTACGAGTCGTCCATGGATCCGATGTTCTCCATCCCGATGCTGTCGATCCTGGACCGCGGCGTCATCTACGTCATCGCGCATATTCGCGGCGGCGGCGAGATGGGCCGCTCCTGGTACCAGAACGGCAAGAAGCTCGCGAAGAAGAACACCTTCACCGACTTCGTGGACGTCACCAGCTACATTGCGGCTAAGCCGTGGGCTGATGAGGCGCGTATCGGCTGCTACGGCGGTAGCGCCGGCGGCCTGCTCATGGGCGCCGTCGTGAACCTCGCCCCCGAAAAGTACGCCGCCTGCCTGGCTGCCGTACCGTTCGTGGATGCGCTGACCACCATCCTCGACCCGGAGCTGCCGCTGTCGGCGATGGAGTGGGAAGAGTGGGGCAACCCGATTGAGGACCCGGAAGTGTACGCCTACATGAAGTCGTACACCCCGTACGAGAACATCCGCCCGGTCCGCTACCCGGCAATTGCTGCGGTGACGAGCCTGCACGATACGCGCGTGCTCTACGTGGAGCCTGCGAAGTGGGTTGCGGCGCTGCGTGAGCAGATTGACCC
The DNA here is from genome assembly GCF_001813565.1 of Rothia sp. HMSC068E02. Taxonomy (NCBI): domain Bacteria; kingdom Bacillati; phylum Actinomycetota; class Actinomycetes; order Micrococcales; family Micrococcaceae; genus Rothia; species Rothia sp. HMSC068E02. Next base: position 233,759 of record NZ_KV812894.1, on the reverse strand, counting down.
GTCCTCGCCGGTGCCGCTGCTGAAGATTGATATGTCGGGCGGTCACGGTGGTGGTTCCGGCCGGTATAACGTTGGCGTGAGATCGCGTGGGATTACGCGTTCCTGATGAGCAACCTGGGCGTTACTGAGTAGCTGGTCTCTTAAATAGAACGCTCCGTCTGTATCTAAGTGATACGGACGGAGCGTTCTTCGTTTGTGTAGGTTGCTCTGCTCGAGGGACGGCGTTCGTCCTCGTCCATCCCCTCACTAAGCAGGGGCGGGGCACCGCATATTTCCTCCGCGCCTACGCAGGGGCACC
>NZ_KV812894.1:35623-233361 GCF_001813565.1 Rothia sp. HMSC068E02 | reverse complement strand
ACGCAGGGGCACCCGTCACCCGGACGCTCCGCTTCCTCCTTGTTTCGCTGCGGAGAGCGTCCGGGATGACACCCTGAGGGCGCATCCGGAAAACGCGGCCGCGCCCGTACAGTACCCCAGCGCGGAAAGGCGGTATCGTCCGAAAGTGACATCAGGGTGCCCGAAGCGAAGCGAGGGCGGGTTCCCTGTAGGAACGAGGACGATACCGCCTTTCCGTGCGGAATCTAAGCGGAACCGTGCATCCCGCGCAGAACCTGGAATGGGGTAAAGCACGAAAGAGGCGCCACCTCCATAGGGGAGACAGCGCCTCTTTTACGTTAGAGCCGGGTCAGCGGAAAAGCTTAGCCTTCCACGCCGCACTCAGCCAGAATCAGCTCACGCACGCGAGCGGCATCAGCCTGACCGCGGGTAGCCTTCATGACCTGACCAACGATAGCGCCAGCAGCCTGAACCTTACCGGCACGGATCTTGTCGGCAACATCGGGCATTGCTGCCAGTGCTTCCTGAACAGCTGCGGTGAGCGCACCGTCGTCGGAGACCACGGCGAGGCCGCGTGCCTCAACGATTTCGGCGGGAGTGCCTTCACCGGCGAGGACGAACTCGAGCACCTGACGGGCGATCTTGTCGTTGATCTTGCCTTCGGAGATGAGCGCTTCGAGGGCGACCACGGTTGCGGGCTCCACGCCGAGGGCGGTGAGCTCAACTTCAGCCTGCTTTGCGCGGCGGGCAATCTCGCCCATCCACCACTTGCGGGCTGCTGCTGCGGTTGCGCCTGCGGCGACGGTCTCTTCGATGACGTCGAGTGCGCCGGCGTTGACGACGTCGCGGAACTCTTCGTCGGAGTAGCCCCACTCACCCTTGAGGCGGCGGCGGCGCTCTGCCGGGGGTTCGGGCAGTTCGGCGCGCAGACGCTCAATCCATTCGCTGTTGGTGACGACCGGTACGAGGTCCGGTTCGGGGAAGTAACGGTAGTCGTCAGCGTCGGACTTGGGGCGGCCCGAGGAGGTTTCGCGGGTGTCTTCGTGCCAGTGGCGGGTCTCCTGGGTGACCTTTTCGCCGCGTTCGAGGATCGCTGCGTGGCGGCGAATCTCGTAGCGGACGGCGCGCTCGACGGAACGGAGGGAGTTCACGTTCTTGGTTTCGGAGCGGGTGCCGAACTTCTCTGCGCCCTTGGGCATGAGGGAGACGTTGGCGTCGCAGCGGACGTTACCGCGTTCCATACGGGCGTCGGAGATGCCGAGGGAGCGTACGATGTCGCGGATTGCGGCAACGTAGGCGCGTGCCAGTTCGGGTGCGCGCTCGCCGGCGCCGACGATGGGTCGGGTGACGATCTCGATCAGGGGCACGCCTGCGCGGTTGTAGTCGACCAGGGAGGAGGTTGCGCCCTGGATTCGGCCGTCTGCGCCGCCGACGTGGGTGAGCTTGCCGGCGTCTTCTTCCATGTGGGCGCGCTCAATTTCGACGGTGAAGATGGTGCCGTCTTCGAGCTCGACGTCCAGGGAGCCGTTTTCCGCGATGGGGCCGCCAGCCTGGGAGGTCTGGAAGTTCTTCGGGGAGTCCGGGTAGAAGTAGTTCTTGCGGGCGAAGTAGGACTTGTCTGCAATGTCGCAGCCCAGTGCCAGGCCGAGCTTGATGGCGGACTCAACGGCGGTCTTGTTCACCATGGGCAGCGCGCCGGGCAGGCCGAGCGATACGGGGGTGATGTTGGTGTTCGGAGTATCGCCGAACTCGTTGGGTGCGGAGTCGAACATCTTGGTCTTGGTGTTGAGTTCGACGTGCACCTCGAAGCCGAGGACCGGGTCGTACTTTTCGATGGCTTCTTCGAAGCTGAGGACTTCTTCACTCATTACTTGGTTCCCCCAAAGTCAAAGTCGCGGATCAGAGTTTCGGTGTCGGGCAGGCTCTTGTAGAGCGGTGCGCCCCATTTTGCGGTGAGCAGTTCTTCCAGCGCTGCGCCGACGCGGTAGAGGCGTGCGTCTTCGCGTGCGGGTGCGGTGAACTGGATGCCGACGGGCAGGTTGTTCTCTTCGGAGAGGCCGCCGGGCAGGGAGAGCGCCGGGACGCCTGCCAGGTTGACGGGCACGGTTGCGACGTCGCCCAGGTACATTGCCATGGGGTCGCCTTCGGTTTTCTCGCCGAGCTTGAACGCGGTGGAGGGCGCGGTCGGGGAGATGAGCACGTCGCACTTTTCGAATGCTGCCGCGTAGTCGCGCTGGATGAGGGTGCGTACGCGCAGTGCGGCGCCGTAGTAGGCGTCGAAGTTACCTGCGGACAGTGCGTAGGTGCCGAGGATGATGCGGCGCTTGACCTCGTGGCCGAAACCTGCGGAGCGGGTTGCGGACATGACGCGTTCGATGGTGACGGGGCCGTCTTCGGGTACGACGCGCAGGCCGTAGCGGACGCCGTCGTAGCGTGCCAGGTTGGAGGACACCTCGGAGGACATGATCATGTAGTAGGCGCTGATGGCTTCGGTGACGGAGGGCAGGGAGACCTCGATGATCTCTGCGCCTGCGGCACGCAGCTCTTCGACGGATTCGCGGAAGCGTGCGAGGACGCCTGCTTCGAAGCCTTCGCCGTCGCCGCCGCCGAGTTCCTTGATGACGCCGATGCGCAGGCCGGACAGGTCGCCCTTGCGTGCGGCTTCTGCGCCTGCCTTGGCTTCTTCAACGAAGTTGCCGGGCTCATCGGGCAGGGAGGTTGCGTCGAGCGGGTCGTGGCCTGCGATTGCTTCGTGGAGCAGCGCGGTGTCCAGGACGGTGCGTGCGACGGGGCCTACCTGGTCGAGGGAGGATGCCATGGCGATGACGCCGTAGCGGGAGACGGAGCCGTAGGTGGGCTTGACGCCGACGCTACCGGTCAGCGCTGCGGGCTGGCGGATGGAGCCGCCGGTGTCGGTGCCGAGCGCCAGGGGTGCCTGGAAGGCGGTGACGGCTGCTGCGGAGCCGCCGCCGGAGCCGCCGGGTGCGCGGTCAAGTGCCCAGGGGTTGCGGACTACACCGAATGCGGAGTGCTCGTTGGAGGAGCCCATTGCGAATTCGTCGAGGTTGGTCTTGCCGAGGATGGGCATGCGTGCTTCGCGGACCTTGCGGGTGACGGTACCGTCGTAGGGGCTCATCCAGCCTTCGAGCATGCGCGATGCTGCGGTGGTGGGCTGGCCCTTGGTGACGATGAGGTCCTTGACGGCGATGGGTACGCCTGCGAGCGGGGGCAGTTCCTTGCCTGCTGCGCGGTCTGCATCCACTGCTGCTGCGGTGGCGAGTGCTTCTTCGGCGTTGATGTGCAGGAAGGCGTTGAGGCCATTCTTGCCGTCTGCTCGGTTGTCGCTCAGGGGTGCGCCGTCGGTGGCTGCGATGCGGTCCAGGTGTGCCTGGGTGAGCTCGACGGAGGTGATTTCGCCGGATGCGAGCTTTTCTGCTGCTTCTGCAGCGGTGAGCTGGATCAGTTCGTTCACTTGGTTGTTCTCCTCTTAGTCTTCGTCGAGGATTGCCGGCACGCGGAACTTGCCGTCCTGTGCGTCGGGGGCGCCGGAGAGCGCCTCTTCCTGGGTGAGGGTGGTGACGGGTACGTCTTCACGGAAGACGTTCTCGAGGGGGATGGGGTGGCTGGTCGCGGGGATGTCGGCAGTTGCTTTCTGCGACATGGTCTCAACGGATGCGACGATGACGTCCAGCTCAGACGCCATCGCGGTGAGTTCTTCATCGGTCATCTCAATGAGTGCCAGCGATGCCAGGTGCTTTACCTGTTCAAAGGTGATGGCAGACATGGTTCTCCCGTAGTTTGTTTTCTTGTCTCTTCTCTAGTGTAGTGGAGGTTGCGTTTTCCGTCTCATTGGGGGTTGGAGGGTTTACCTGCTGGTTTGTGTGTTCAGGCGGTGTTCTTCTCCCCTGTTTTCGGGTTAAATACTCAACGCCCCGCTCCTCGTATGAGGTGCGGGGCGTTGGGCTACAACGTGTCCACGTTACGCTTGGGGGTTAATCCTTAGGCGGGGATGGTCAGAACCTGGCCGGGGAAGATCAGGTCAACGTTGTAGATGATGTCGGTGTTCGCAGCTGCGATTGCCTGGTAGCCGCCTGCAACGCCGAGCTTTGCAGCGATCAGCGAGAGGGAGTCACCGGGAACCACGGTGTAGGTGCCTGCTGCAGCCTTGGGAGCTGCAGCGGGAGCTGCGGGAGCCTCAACTGCCGGTGCTGCGGCGGGAGCTGCGGGAGCCTCAACTGCTGCGGGTGCAGCCTGAGCTGCCGGTGCAGCGGGTGCTGCTGCGGGAGCTGCCGGTGCTGCTGCGGGTGCAGCCTGTGCCGCGGGAGCGGTGTAGGTCTGCTGGGTCTGCGACTGTGCAGCCACGGTGGTGGTGGGCTCAGTGTAGGTGGGAGCTGCGCCGGTCTTGCCGTAGAGGCCAAGCTTAGCGGAGCATGCGGGCCATGCGCCCCAGCCCTGGATAGCGAGCAGACGCTCGCCAGCCTCGATCTGCTGTGCACGGGTAGCGGTCGCGGGGGAGCCGGACATGCCGACGCCGTTCCAGGACTGCTGGGTGAACTGCAGACCGCCGTAGAAGCCGTTACCGGTGTTGATGGACCAGTTGCCACCGGACTCGCACTGTGCCAGTGCGTCCCAGGTAGCACCGTCTACTGCGTTTGCAGCGGGCATCGACATGGTAGCTGCTACAGCGCCACCGATGGCGAGAGCTGCTGCGGTACGACGAATGGAAGTGTTCTTCATAATGCTCCTTGGGGCCGTCCCCGCTCGTTCCGTCCCCGGAACTCTAGCGCGCCGCCGCTCACCCTTTGATAACGAAGTAGGTTACTCATATTCTGGCTCTACCATGTGAGCGGCTCTCCACCGATTTCATGTCACCGTGAGCGATTCTGCACTTATGTGCGGAATCCGGGTGGCACTTCCTCGGTGGGGACGTGCGGTAGAACCGGGCATCGTTTCAAGCATTCCAAGCTTGAAACCACACAGGCGATTCCCTTGCGAGAATCTGTCTGGTCTCAAAGATAGCCGAGGTTTTTTATGATTCCAACCTGATTTCAAGTTCACAGTGAACGTCCCGGGTTCTCCCAGGGTTCTTTCAGGTTAAAAGTGCAGGAAACATTAATCAAGACCTAGAACCCCGCGTACCTTAGGGGTTTCACCCCGGAATTTCGGGGTTTTCTAGGGATTTAACTCAGATGCACTCCCCCGCCGAGTTTTCCGATTCGGGGTTGATGGGCACCACCTTTAAGGGTTTTGAACAGCGTGTAAATATTTTTTAAATATTTCTTCGCTTTGGGAGTGTTTTAAGGCGCTTCCGCCTTAAAAGCTGTGGTAATTATAAATGCCAGAAATTGGCATTCAGGCCCTGAAGCACGCACTCCAGAGCCTGAATGCCCTATATATTGCAGGGATCAGATTCAGGTGACCCCGCTATCGGGTCTACTCGGCGGTAGCCTCAACAGCCTCCGGACCACCCTCGAGCAGGGCGGTGAAGCCCTCTTCATCCAGAACCTTCAGACCCAGTTGCTGAGCCTTATCCAGCTTCGAGCCGGCGTTCGCGCCAGCAACCACAAAGTGGGTCCTCTTAGACACCGAACCGGATGCCTTACCGCCGCGAGAAATAATGGCTTCCTTCGCACCGTCACGGGTGTAACCGTTCAGCGTACCGGTCACAACCACGGTCAAGCCCTCCAGGGTGCGTTCCACGGACTCGTCACGAGTATCTTCCATGCGCACACCGGCGGCAGCCCAGGAATCCACCACCTCGGCGTGCCAGTCCTCAGCGAACCACTCAATAATCGAGTCGGCAATCGTGGTGCCCACACCGTCCACCGCGGCAAGGCGTTCACGGTCAGCCTCGCGGATCGCCTGCATCGAACCGAACTCCGCGGCGAGCGCGCGGGCAGCGGTCGGGCCCACGTGGCGAATCGAGAGGGCAACCAGCACACGCCACAGCGGCTGCTGCTTTGCCTTCTCCAGCTCGGCGAAGAGGTTCAGCGTATTCTTCGTGGGCTTCGGCTCGGGACGTGCCTTGGTCGGCTTGGTGTAGAAGTAGGGCACGCGCTCCATCTTTCCGGTGCCCACGCCCTTGACCTTCTTCTCACGCTCGATGGTGACCTCGCGCAGGTCCTCAATGTTGAGGCTGAACAGGTGCGCCTCGCTCGTTAGCGGAGGAGTATCTGGGGTTGCGGGGCTGGTGAGTGCCTTTGCTGCTTCGAAGCCGAGCGCCTCAATGTCGAAGGCGCCGCGGCTTGCCGCATAGTACACGCGCTCGGTCAGCTGTGCCGGGCAGGAGCGCGGGTTCGTGCAGCGCAGGTCCACGTCACCTTCCTTGCCGGGGGCAAGGGGCGAGCCGCAGGAGGGGCATTCGCTAGGCATGACGAACTCTCGTTCGGTGCCGTCACGGAGGGCAACCACGGGGGCAACAATCTCGGGGATCACGTCGCCTGCCTTGCGCAGCACCACGGTGTCACCGATGAGCACGCCCTTAGCTTTGACCACGTCCTGGTTGTGCAGGGTGGCGCGTTCGACGGTCGAGCCGGAGACGAACACGGGCTCCATGACGCCGTAGGGGGTCACGCGGCCGGTGCGTCCCACGTCCACGCGGATGTCCAGCAGCTTGGTGTGCACCTCTTCGGGCGGGTACTTGTACGCCACCGCCCAGCGCGGCACACGGGAGGTGTAGCCCAGCTGAGCCTGGGTCGCGAAGTCGTTGACCTTAATGACGATGCCGTCGATTTCGTGCACCAGGGAGTGGCGCTGCTCGCCGTACTTATTAATGAAGTCGAACACCGCCTCGGTGTTAGCGGCGATTTCACTGTAGGGGCTCACGGGCAGGCCCCAGGAGGCGAGCAGATCGTAGGTCTCGTACTGGGTGGCAATATCCAGGCCGGTGCGCGAACCGATGCCGTGCACGTACATGCTCAGCGGGCGCGAAGCGGTAATCGCCGCATCCTTCTGGCGTAGCGAGCCTGCCGCGGCGTTACGCGGGTTAGCGAAGGGGTTCTTGCCGGCGGCAATCATGGACTCGTTGAGCTTCTCAAAATCGGCGGAGGAGATGAACACTTCGCCGCGGATTTCAATCTCTTCGGGGTGGTTCTTGCCGCTCAACTGCTGCGGGATGCTCGCGATGGTGCGCACGTTGTGGGTGACGTCTTCGCCGGTGGTGCCGTCGCCGCGGGTTGCCGCACGCACGAGGGTGCCGTTGCGGTAGAGCAGGTTCACCGCCAGGCCGTCGATCTTCAGCTCGGTCAGCCACTGCGGTGCGCTACCGGTGAGGTTCCGGGCGCTCTCCTCGGTCTTGGTCAGCCAGGCGCGCAGCTCTTCGAAGGAGAAGACGTCCTCGAGGGAGTACATGCGCTGCAGGTGGGTGACGGGTGCGAAGGCCTCGATGGCTTCGCCGCCGACTTCCTGGGTGGGCGAGTCGTTGGCGATCAGGTGCGGGTGCTCCGCCTCAATGATTTCGAGGCGGCGGTAGAGCTTATCGTACTCGGCGTCAGAGAGGAAGGGCGCGTCCTCGTTGTAGTAGGCGCGGCGGGCGGCACGAATCTTATCGGTCAGTTCCGCGTACTCAGCACGCAGGGCCTCGGTAATCTCCACGGTGTTTTCTGCGGTGTTTTCCACGGAGTTTTCTGCGGGGCTCTCTGCTCGAGTCTCGGCGGTGGCAGTCTGCTGGGTGGTGTTGTTCTCAGTCACCCGTCCAGTCTAGCGTTTTTGCTCCGCCTCTCCCCTATCGCTCGTCATATTGGCAGGTTCCTCGCGCGCGAACACTGGCGCAAAAACACCGTAGCCACTTCCCGAATCGCGCTTCCTTAGTTTCTGTGTGCAGATACAGTTCACCCCCACCTCCTGAAGGCACTCGCACGAGTACCCGAAGAGAGCGGGGGTGAATCATAAGGTATGAAGTTTAGGCCTCGACAGCGTCAGCAACAATCACCGTAATGTTGTCGCGGCCGCCGGAGCGCAGCGCCTCGTGCTGGAGCACGTCAGCGGCGTCCTGCGGGTGGCGAATCGAGGTGAGTACGCGCGCCATGTATTCGTGCGAAAGCTCACCGGAAAGGCCATCGGAGCAGAGCATCAGGCGGTCACCGGCGCGGGCGGGCAGAACCCAGAAGTCCGGTTCCCAGTAGTTGCCGGTACCCAGCGCACGGGTAATCACGTTGCGGCGCGGGTGGGTCAGCGCCTCCAGGGCGGTAATCTGACCCTCGTCAACCAGGTACTGCACCTCGGAGTGGTCGCTCGTGACCTGCTCCAGCGAGGCGGAACCCTCAGAGCCGGGCAGCTTCTCCATGGCGGAGTGGTGAATACCGTCGTCTTCACGCAGCAGACGGTAGGTTCGGGAGTCACCCACGTTGAAAATAACCCACAGGTTACGGTCACCGATGCTGGTCAGCCAGGCGCCAGTGACGGTCGTGCCGCCAGCGCGGGAGAGTGCCTGCTTAATTTCTTCGTTGGTTTCGCCGAGAATATCGTGCAGGCGGTTCAGGGTGCCCACGATTTCGTTGTTGAGGACGGTGTTGGCGCGGCGACGACGCTTGGCGGGGTCGGAGTCGTCAATGGCGGCGAGGCGTTCAGCGTAGGCCTGCTGTTCCCCTTCGCTGCGTCCGCCGGGCATGGTGAAGAAGGGCGAGTAAGCGAGCTGACGCACGCACAGGCGCGAAGCAACCTCGCCCGCCTCGTGGCCTCCCATGCCGTCCGCGACCACGCAAAGGGAACCGGCGACGACCATCGAATCTTCATTATTTTCTCGATGTGCGCCGCGGTGCGTTGCACCACCGGTACGTAGTTTCAGTTCAGTCATGAGAGGTCTATCTCCATTGTGTAGTTCGCGCGACGAGTCACCGCCACGGGGTCTACGTTACCAAAGCTTCTAACGTTTCGCGTCCCTTGAGAGGTGAGAATATAGCGATTTCCCACCTGTCGGAGCGTGTTTGCTGTCTCATTATCGGTCAGTACGGTACCCGGTTCAGCCAGGGAGACCAGGCGCGCAGCCAGGTTCACACTGGAGCCGTACACGTCACCGCGGTTAGCCAGAACTTCACCCCAGATGAAGGCGACACGTGCATCCGGCAGTTGCGGGTCGGCACCAATCTTTTCGGAGAGCTGCAGGCTGATTTCTGCGATGGCGTCCGGGGTTTCGGTGAGGAAGAAAACTTCGTCACCGAGAGTCTTAATAATGCGACCGCCCAGGGGTGCAATAACGTCCAGGCAACTCTGCTCAAAGTGGTTGATGAGCTGAGAAAGAGCCGCCGCGTCTAGGTTACGGACCAGAGAGGTGTACGAGACCAGATCCACAAATCCTACACCGCGTACCAGGGGCAGGCGGGAGAGACCGGAGGTGGTCACGTTGTTTTCGCGCAATCCCAGGCGCAGGATTCCGGCGTACATCTGGCGACGGTATGCGTATAGCGCCAGGCGCTCGAGAACCTCGAGGTAACGCGGGAAGTCTTTGAGGAGCTTGCGGCGGGCATCATTATCGCTGAGGTTTTCGGTGACCATGATGTTGTGCACGAGCGCCTCGATCTGCCAGGCGACGGTGCGGTCGGTCAGTTGACCTTCGGCGCGCACGAGGGATGCCACATATTCCATGCGGATGTCGCCTTCTGCGTCCAACTTCTGCAGGTCGGCGAGCATCTGCACGTCTGTTTCAGTGAAGTAGGGCGAGTGGTTGGGAATCGTCGGGAACCCCATGTTGTGCCAGATGCGCTGGGCGGTTTCGAGGGGAAGTCCGGCGGATTCTGCGGCTTCTACGGGGGTGTAGCGGCGCCCCTGTCCCAGGAGCGACTTTTCGAGGGCTCGGATTCCTGCTTTGGATTCCTCGTCGCGGTAGATATTATTCTGCGCGAGATTCTGCAGGATTTTGAGGTTGAGCATTTGGGTTTCGGGGCCCATGGTGGCGCCGGTGTCCTGCGGAGAGTGCGCAGGTTCATGGCGGTCTGCCGTGCTCATTGCCGCTGCCGCTCCTTTCATCCCTGCCGGAAAATACTGTCTGGTTTATACCGTGGTGGCGCTAGGTTACGTGGTACACCGTTGTGCTCTGCGGGTTTCGCATTGCGTCACTGCGATGATGCTCACCGTGTAGCGCCTTGTTAATATACCCCTCCGCTGTGGTGTTTGGGTCACAAAAGCGCCCGCACCCCCGGATAGTTTAGTGGAGTAATTCACATTTAAGAATACTCTAGTCCGCATTTTTTCGGCAGATTTAGCGGCGAGTTTAGGCTCTGAGCCACCCCGATGGTTCCCTCCCAACTCGGTCACAGAGGCGATGAAGCCCTAAATATAGCGAGCGCGCAGGGCGTAGTAGTCGCGTCGGGCGGCTTTAATTTCTTTTTCAAAGCGCTTGGGATCGGGCACGTAGGTCAGACGGTGGTGCACCCCGCGGCACACCACGTACACCGACCCGTACCCCAGCCAGGCTCCCGGACCGGGTTGTTTTGCCCAGCGCTCCCCCATGGAGTCCAGGTAGAGCGACTCATCTCCGCTGCGGGTCATGATGCCGCGGCGCACCACGAGCCGGTGGGTGGTCAGCAGGTAGTAGGTGGTTGCCCAACGCCAGGCGGTGCGCACGGCACCGAGCAGGGTACCTACCGCACAGATCGTGCCGAGAGTCCACAGAATCGGTGAGGACCGTGCCGTGGAGGCGAAGGTTGACGCGGCGATTGCAACCAGCAGGTAGGCAAGCGTGGGCAGCAGGGCACCGTAGTGCTGTCGGGTCGCAATGATGACATGCTCACCGGGGTTGAGTTTTCCGCGCAAACGCATGGTGGTCCTTAGCTGTGCTGGTTGTTATATTCCGGCTAGAGGCGCCGGTTGAGGTGGTGCGGGTTCGTTGAGTGTAGCCGTGCCGGGCAGAAATTTTGTGGGCTGAAATTTTAGGGGTTGGTTCTAGTGTGCCTGCTGAAAATCTCCGTAGCTACCGTTGGCGGGGCGAAGGTGCTCAATATCGCCCACCGCGTAGGGCTCTAGGGGCCCGTCCTCGCGGCGAATAAGGATGCGCCCCTGAGCGTCGAGGTCTTCGGCGATGCCTTCTACGGCGCTTCCGTCGGGCAAGCTCATGCGCACGCTGGCGCCGAGAGTGGCGGTGGCGGCGCGCGCCTGGTCAAGCAGGCTGAGGCTATCAGGGGTGAGCGGGTCGGGGCGTTCGGGGTCGCCGCCGGCGCGCACGAAGGCGCGGTAGCGTCGGGCGAAGATGCTCAGCAGTCGGGTGAGGACCTCGGATGAGTCGATGACCTGCCCGGTGCACAGGCTCAGGCTCGTGGCGGTGGGTACGGGCAGCTGCTCGGCGGACATATTCGTATTCTGACCGATGCCCACAATGATGCTGCGCTGCCCCTCGGTAGCGCCGCTTTCAGGGACGAGCTGGGCAAGGATTCCGCAGCCTTTGGCTCCCTGCGCGATGACGTCGTTGGGCCATTTGAGGGCGGCATCCACACCGTAGCCGCGCCAAATATCGACCACGCTGAGCCCGGCGATGAGGGTCATCCAGTGGTAGCTGTCTTCGGGGAGTTCTCGGGCGAGCGGGTCGGTGGAGGCGTGCGGGCGCACCACAATGCTTGCGGCGAGGCAGGCTCCGGGAGGTGCGGTCCAGGCTCGGGCGAGGCGACCGCGTCCGGCGCTTTGGTAGAGGCTGGCGTAGACGGAGAGCTCGCCGAGCTGTTCGCGTTCGGGGTCGGTGCCGTCCATGAGTAGTTCGCGGGCGCGGGTGGTGGTGGAGTCGACCTCATCGTAGAGGTTTACGCTGGAGTACCCGGTTTCCATTGCAATGGTGCGGATGCGTGGCACATCCAAAACCGAATAATCGCTCTCGATGTGCATGTTCTTCTCCATAGCTTGCGCCTTTCCACTCTGTCCGAAACTACTCTGCAGTATGCCGACCCTCTTTCAGCTCACCGTCGAAACCTGCCAGCTTCTACCGAGTCGCACTGGTTTCTCACCATACCAATTTCTTGCCGCCGGTGATGCCCACCCGGCGCCCGAGACGGTACATTAGACAGTGAGGGTGCATCAAGCACCGACCGGCTGCGGAGGTTCCTCCGCCCTGCTCGAAAGAAGACCGCTATGGCTTATTACGCAATTACTTACGTTTACGCAGCTCCCGAGGAGCAGGCGAAGTACCGTCCGGCTCACCGCGAGTACCTTGGTTCGCAGATTGAGGCGGGCAACCTGATCGTTTCGGGTCCTCTGCTGGACGGCGAGACCCCCGCTGGCGCTCTGCTGATTGCAAAGGTTGACTCCGTTGAGGCAGCTGAGAAGCTGGTTGCTGGCGACCCCATGAACATTGGTGGCGCGGTTCTGTCTCACACCATCACCGAGTGGAACCCGGTCCTGGGCACCATCTAAGCGTCATTTCACGCTGAAAGTTTGAACGCAAACCCCCTTTCCGTCGACAAGGATTGCCGAAGCGAAAAGGGGGTTTTCTGCGCTCTTTTGAGCCGCGCTTTCGCACTTTTCGTTTACTATATGCACCTTCTTGGGTACTGAGTGCATAAAAGTGTATCTAGTGTTGATATTCTGGCTTCTCACCTGGCATATGTGCCCTAGTTCGCACTATAGTTGAAAGATATGCACATTGTTCAAGAGTGCTCTTCGGGGCACCTGAGCACCTTATCACCGCAACCACTGGCTCCCGACGATCGGGTGGAGCAGGAACGAGGAATAATGTCCGAGAACCTCCAGCAGGAATTTGATTTGAGCACCACCGCCGGTAAGCTCGCTGATTTTTATGCACGTCGAGAGCGCAGCTTCGCGCCCAGCGGTGAGGCAGCTATCGAGAAGCAGCACGCACGCGGCAAGCACACCGCCCGCGAGCGCATCGATATGCTTCTGGACGAGGGTTCTTTCGTAGAGTTTGATGCCCTCGCCCGCCACCGCACCACCGCATTCGGCATGGAGGCGAAGAAGCCTCTGGGTGACGGCCTGGTCTCCGGTTACGGCACCGTGGATGGTCGCCTGGTTGCCGTGTATTCGCAGGATTTCACCGTCTACGGTGGTTCTCTCTCGCAGGTGAACGGCGAGAAGATTGTGAAGGTGCAGAAGTTCGCTCTGAAGAACGGTTGCCCGGTCATCGGCATTAACGATGGTGGTGGCGCCCGCATTCAGGAGGGCGTGGCTTCCCTGGCGATGTTTGCCGACATTTTCCGTATGAACGTGCGTGCGTCCGGCGTGGTTCCGCAGATTTCTGTCATTATGGGCCCCTGCGCTGGCGGTGCCGCGTACTCCCCAGCGCTGACTGACTACATCATCATGGTGGATAAGACTTCGCACATGTTCATTACCGGCCCGGACGTCATTAAGACCGTGACCGGCGAGGATGTGGACATGGAAACCCTCGGCGGTGCGCGTCAGCACAACTCCGTGACCGGTACCAGCACCTACCTGGCTGAGGATGAAGAAGACGCGTTCGATTTTGTGCGTGAGCTCCTCGAGTTCCTGCCCTCGAATAACCTTGCAGAGTCCCTGCCCCTGGAGCACGACCAGGAGCCCGTGGTGACGGTAGACGATCTGGACCTGGACACCCTGATCCCGGATTCGGCGAACCAGCCTTACGATATGCGTGCGGTCATTGAGTCCGTGGTCGATGACGGCCACTTCCTGGAGATGCAGGCGCTGTACGCCCCGAACGTGATGATTGGTTACGCCCGCGTTGAGGGCCGCACGGTCGGTATTGTGGCGAACCAGCCGATGCAGTTCGCCGGCTGCCTGGACATTTCTGCGTCTGAGAAGGCTGCCCGTTTTGTGCGTCATTGCGATGCGTTCAACATTCCGATTCTGACTTTTGTGGATGTTCCCGGCTTCCTGCCCGGTACCGATCAGGAGTTCAACGGCATTATTCGCCGCGGCGCTAAGCTGCTCTACGCTTACGCGGAGGCTACCGTTCCGCTGGTTACCGTCATTACCCGTAAGGCGTACGGCGGTGCGTACATTGTGATGGGTTCGAAGAAGCTGGGTGCCGATATTAACCTGGCGTGGCCCACCGCACAGATTGGTGTGATGGGCGCTCAGGGTGCGGTGAATATTCTGTACCGTCGTGAGTTGGCTGCTCTGGCGGCTGAGGGTGGCGATGTTGAGGCTCGCCGCGCTGAGCTGATCGCCAAGTATGAGGAAGAGCTGCTGAACCCGTACCAGGCTGCTGAGCTGGGGTACATTGACGAGGTTATTGCCCCGAGTGAGACTCGCGTGCGCATCATTTCTTCGCTGCGTGCCCTGCACGATAAGCGTGCGGCAACCCCGGCAAAGAAGCACGGCAACATCCCGCTGTAGGCTTCCGCTGTGCCCGCGCCGCTTGTGGCGCGGGCATTCCCAGGATTTTAGGTTTTCTAAGGAGGCGTGCCTTTGGCAGGCTACAACCCGCTGAGTTATTTCTCATTCGGTAAAAAGAAGGATAGTTCGGAGGCTGCTGAGAGCCCCGAGCAGCTTGAGCGTAGCTCCGCACGTTCTTCTGCACACGCGGATAGCGCATCCAGTGCCGCGAAGGACTCCGCTCAGTCTTCGGTAGATACTGACGCTGAGCAGGAGCCTCTGCTGAAGGTGGTTAAGGGCTCCCCCACCCCGGAGGAGATTGCCGCCCTCACAGCTGTGGTTGCGATGATGCAGGCGAATGCCGCACAGAAGGAGCAGAACTCGCTGGTGGGTGCTGCTTCGCGCATCCTGAACCGCGGCCAGCGCCTGGGTGTTTCGTTGCGTCCCGGTCCCGGTTCGTGGAGGCGCGCTCGCCCCAGGTAACGCGAGCTGATAACTCTGCTTCTTATATTCCCGTCACGCCGGTTGGTGTGGCGGGAATATATTGTTTTGCCTCAAATTCAAGATTGATATTGCGCTATTGAACATCTAATGCGCCGATTCTTGTGGTTTTGTCATATTAGAAACGATAAAGTCATGATGATACGTACTGATGCTACGATGTATATACCATCACATTAGTGTTAATAAATTGGCAGGGACCATGGCAAAGATGCTGAATAAAAACCATAGGCCCCCACCGGATGTCTATATCGCGCTTCTGTTGCCGACGCTACGGCGCTTGTCGAAGACTGTGCCTCGCACCGCCGCCTATGTTAGTGAGCAGTTGCGGCAGCAGACTAAGGCGTTGGGGTCAAAGAAGAACCTACCGGCTCTTGAATCCACCGATTTTGCGGTGGCTGTGCGCACCACCTTGAAAATCTTGGTGGCACTTCGTTATGCCCAGCTGATGCCTCGTATAACCCCGTGGGAGAAGAGGAAGTACCTGCTCACTCCTCTGGGTGCCGAGCTGACCTGCACCCCGCATCTGCACGGTTCGGTACCGCCGCGTGTGGTGAAGCAGGTGCAGGCGCTGTGTGCGCAGAGTTTGACGGCGAAGAGCGTGAAGAAGCTCAAGAAGCAGGCGAATGCACTCCTGGCGACTGCGGAGGCGGAGCATCGCCTCATTTTTGGCGCTCCTGACACTGGTGCCCTTAACGCTCTGCCGCCTTTCTCAGGCGCTGATCATGCTCAGTTGAACCCCGCTGCTTATGATGCAACCGATGCTGACTGCCCTATACCCGCCCTGAATTCCGCTGGGCCTGCGAATTCCTGGCCTGCCGGTCAGTCTCCGCTGGATATTATTTTGCGTGCCAGCGATTCGCCGGTGATTCACGCTCAGGCCGAGTTTGCGGAGCATTTTACGCAGGATTTGATTCAGCACGTTCACGCGGTGACGCCAGAATATTTTGAGCAGATTGTTGCCGATATTTTTACGGCTCTCGGTTTTAATACCGAGGTAACCGGCGGTGCTGACGATAAGGGTGTTGACGTTATTGCCCGCTATTCTGATGGCCTGGATTTCGCACCGATCTATATTCAAGTGAAGCACTATTGCGGGACCATGAAGGTCACCCCCAATGAGATTCAGAAGCTTGCCGGTGCGGTACTTTTACACGGCGGTTTGCAGGGTGTTTTGGTGACCTGCGGTGCTTATGCGCATCCGGTGCCTGAGTATTTGCAGGGCTTGCCGGGCGCACGCAATATTGCTCTGGTTGATCAGCACCACTTGGTGGAGCTGATGATTCGCCATCGTGTGGGTGTGCTTGATGGTGAGGGCGAGTGCGGTTATCGCATTGATGAGGAGTATTTTGCTCGCGGCATGGAGTAGCCGGGGGTATTTTGCGGTGAGTATTTCTCACTGAACGTCTCTGGTCTTCGCGCATTTCCTGCGTTATTTCACTTAATGTATTTTCACTTTTCCTTGAGGATATTTTTCATATATCGGCTGGTTTTAGAAATCTAGGTTATTTCTTGAACCAGCCGATACAATGGGAGGGTAATGCGTTATATATACTCGCATTATTTCACGAAGTGTATATACCCGTGACGGTATCAGCGCTTCACCATAATTTATAGCGTTCTTTCTGAAGTGTTCGTCATAGAAGACGGTACGTGAGCGGGAGGGTCTGAGTAATCTGCCTTTCCCGCTTCTCTTCACGAGGGATTACCAAAGTGTCGACCCAAAAATAAAGATGGTGTCGCCCAGTATTGTGTGAATATTTTCCCTCTCGAATGACTGCACTTTATGAAGAACGACCGCACGATAAATAACACCAGATAAGGAGCCCGGCGTGGCTTTTGTGAATAAAACAATGCTCCATATCGATCATTCCGAATTGCACTCTCTGCAGCAGGAAATTTCGTGGGAGGCCCTACCCGAGGAAGCACGCGCTCTCAGCGTTGCGGCGGCTTTCTCCCTGCTCCGCCACTTTGAGCGCGCTCAGGACCGTGGCGAGAAGGTTTTCTTCCCCGATATGTACACCCCCGTAGGTGTGGACCTGGGTTTCAACATGACTCAGCGTTTCATTGCGGTCGGTGACAATGTTCTCTTCCGTGAGGCACTCAATAAGCTGATTGCGGCGCTGGTCAACGCTGACTATCTTGAGGTGTCCCTCAGCCAGCTGCATCCGGGCAACCTGCACTACGCCCTCAGCGAGGCTGGCCGTGAACTTTTGGGCACCCCGAAGGAACAGCAGGCGCAGGCTCTTCTGCCGGTTCTGCCCCTCCTCAGCGGCGTGTACCTCTACTACCTGAAGCAGTTCTACCCGGTTCTGCTCTCGCATATTACGGTGCGTGAGCTTCTGCCCATCGTCCTGAGTGTTACCCCGGCCTATCCCGCGGCGGCTCCCGTGAAGATTCGTGAGCTGGTGCTGCGCGAGTGCGGTTTTGTGCAGGGCTGGTACGGCCTGTCGTACCTGGAGCAGCGCATTGTTGAGCCGGTGATTGCTCAGGCGCTGAGCCTGCTGACCCGTGAGGGCTACCTGCGCACCAAGACGATCCACGAGCACACGGATTCTCCGCTGACTCTGTACTCGCTGTCGCCTTCGGCGAAGGAACTGGTAACCCGCCACGAGGAGACCGGCGTGCCGGCGAGCGAGCTGAGCTCCGTGCTGGCGCTGGTGAAGGATGAGGGCGCCTCCATTACGGCTGAGGATATTGCCGCAACTGACGCTCTGCTGACTCATATGGGCGTTCTTCTGCTCGACACCCTCAACGACCACGGCGCCGATGTGGAGCTGAGCCTTCCGAGCCTGGAGCAGGTCTTTGACCGCGACGAGCGCATTCAGCAGGCGTCCTCGAACCCCTATTTTGTGCAGATTGACGCGCAGGATTACCTCTACGATGTGCTGATTGCCCACCACTATCTCTCCGAGCGTGAGACCGTCTACTCGCTGGGTCCTGCGTTTGCACCGGCTTTGGCGCAGATGGTTGAGCCGAGCGTTCAGAAGCTGGTGGCTTCGGCTCTGCTGGATCCCGCGGCGGTGGATGCTCTGCCGTACCCGCATCAGTTGCTGTACCCGATTCTGAAGCTCGTGGAGGAGAACCCGCGTATCTCCTACTACGACATCTACGATGAGTTGAAGCTCGCCCTGGATATCCCGTACCTGCAGGGTGAGATTGCTCCGCACCGTTATAAGCTGACCCCGCGTCTGCGTAACCGCTATTCGGTGGCGATGCACGTGCTCAAGGGCGAACGCTACCTGAACGCTCTGCGTGAGGGTACGGGCCGTACCTCCCGCAAGAACCCGGAGCGTTACGAGCTGAGCGAGGCGGGTAAGGAGCTGCTCAAGCGTTTCCCGGAGGGTGCTCCGGAGGCGGTGACCGCCCGCATGGCGCCGCTGCCGCCGCAGTCGCTCAAGCACAAGCTGCCTCAGGATATTGCGGCTGAGCTGCAGGCTCGTGAGGAGGCTCTTCAGGCTGCTAAGGAGGCGCGCGCGGCGGAGCGTCAGGCTCGCCTGGCGGCTCGTGAGGGTGCTTCGCGTGAGCCGTTGGCTCCGGTGCCGGGTGCTTCTCCGGCGCTGTTGGCGCGTCCGGCTGGTTCGCCGGTAGCGGCTCCTACCCAGGCGACTACTGCCCAGGCACCCGCTGAGGTTCCGGCGGCACCGGTCGCTGCGACTACCGCCCAGCCTGCCGTGCCCGCTCCTGCTGTTTCTGCACCCGTTGCAGCTCCCGTTCAGCCGGTTGTTTCCGCTACTGCTGTGTCCACTCCCGCTGGTTCGACTGTTGAGCCCTCGACTGCTCTGCAGGTGGCTGCCGCGCAGGTGCGTGAGGCTCTGAAGCGTTACCGTCAGGTCTTCCGCCGTGAGGCTCTGGCTCCGGCGCTGGCGCAGGTGTCTGAGGAGCGTTTCCGTAGCATTGGTTTCGATTTGTTCCTGATGCGCGGCTACACGGTAGAGGCGCTGGAGGCTCGGGGTGTGGACGGCGTGGCGACCCCCGCCACCGGTGAAAAAGAGCGAGCGTTCTACGTTCGTACTCTGCGCCCGGCATCTAACGGCGTGCTGTCCGCGAGCGTTCGGCCTCAGGACATTACCGCGTTCTTCCTGGCAATTCACGCCCGCGGCGGTCAGCTCGGCACCTTCATCACGAACGCCACATTCAGCGATGAGGCGTACGACGAGTTCATCCGCTGCTCGACCAAGTACCCGAACATTCTGGTGGATCTGGTATCCGGCGATGAGCTGCAGGACCGCCTCATTGCGCACCGCCTCGGCGTGGTCCAGAGCGCGAACGGTCTGCTCGGGCTCAACGGTGAATACTTCACCGGCTAAGTCGCCAGCTAGCAGCTTGTAACCCATCTGGGTGACGCCCCGGTCTTCCTCTCCTGCACGTTCAGGAGAAGAAAGCCGGGGCGTTTTCGCGCATCCTCCCCGGTGAGTTGTCCACAGGTGAGCTGTTTTCCTCGCATTCGGTGCCGCTCAGCCCGTAATATTGCCGGTTTAAGCGAGCTAAATCACCGAAAATCGTGGTTGAAGGCACACCCCTGAGTTAGGATATGAACATGAGCACTTACCAGGAACTTCCCAGCATCTACCGATTGAAGCGCTCGCTGACCGACGTCGATCAGATTGCTAACGAATATTTTGAAAAGGTCCTCGACCTGAACCCCGTCCATGCAACCGAGCTTGGTCGTAAGGGCGTAGAGACTCTGTACCCCGATTACTCGCCCGCCGGCGAGAAGGCTTTTGCGCGCCTTGCGAAGAAGACTTTGAAGAAGGTCGATAATGTCCTGCCTATTGATGACGTTGACCTGGTCACCCTGGATGCTCTGCAGGAGCGCCTGAGCCTGTACCGCAAGCAGCACAAGGCTGGCTTTGGTGGCTGGCAGATGAATAATATTGCGTCCGTCCCGCAGGAGGTGCGCTCGGTTTTCGACCTGATGAAGCGCAACACCCAGCAGGACTGGGAGCACATCATTGGTCGTATGCACCGCGTGACCGAGGCGCTGGAGGGCTACATCCAGACCCTTGAGGCGGCTCGTGAAGAGGGCAAGGTCGCCCCGCGCCGCCAGGTGGATATTGTCATTGAACAGACCGCCGCGTACTACGCTCCCGGTGGTTTCTTTGACGAGCTTGCCGCTGAGGTCGCCGAGGCTGTCCCCTCGCTGAAGGATGAGGCTGCCGCAGGTGCCGAGGCTGCAAAGGAAGGCTACCGCCGACTCAACAGCTACCTGGTGGAGAAGCTGCAACCGGCCGCTCCCTCCCGCGACGCTGTGGGCCGTAAGGCGTACAGCCTGCACTCCCGTTCGTTCCTGGGTACCACCATTGACCTGGACGAAACCTACGCTTGGGGCGTGAAGGAGCTGGAGAGCATTATCGCTCGTCAGCGTGAGGTTGCCGAGGAGATCGAGCCGGGCGCAAGCATTGAACGCGCTAAGCAGCTGCTCGATGAGGACCCGGCACGTCAGCTGCACGGCACCGATGAGCTGAAGGCGTGGATGCAGAAGCTCGCAGACGCCGCCGTGGAGAACCTGGCGGGTAGCCACTTTGAAATTGGCGGCCCCATGCGCCGCATTGAGTGCTGCATTGCACCCACGAACGAGGGCGGTATTTACTACACCGGCCCCTCCCCCGATTTCTCGCGTCCGGGCCGCATGTGGTGGTCGGTTCCCGAGGGTGAGGACACGTTCACTACCTGGCGTGAAACCTCCACCGTGTACCACGAGGGTGTTCCGGGCCACCACCTGCAGATTGCTATCGCCACGGCTCTGAAGGGCACCATGAACTCCTGGCGCACGAACATGCTGTGGGTTTCCGGTCACGGTGAGGGCTGGGCGCTGTACGCCGAGCGCCTCATGGAGGAACTGGGCTACCTGAAGGATCCGGGTGACCGCATGGGTATGCTGAACGCTCAGCGTATGCGCGCCGCCCGCGTGGTCTTCGATATTGGTGTTCACTGCGAGATGCCGATTCCCGCCGAGTGGGCTGAGCAGTTGGGCGTTGAGCCGGGCACCATCTGGACTTCTGAGCTGGGTTACGAGTTCTTGAAGCTGAACCTGGACGAGTCCGAGGGCCACTTGCGTTTCGAGTTCCTGCGTTACCTGGGTTGGCCGGGTCAGGCTCCGAGCTACAAGATTGGTGAGCGCCTCTGGCTGGAGTTGCGCGATCAGGCTCTGCGCCGCGGCGATGACATGCGTGCGTTCCACACGCGTGCGCTTCTGCTCGGTTCGGTGGGCCTGGATACTCTGCGTCGCGCCCTGACCGATGAGATGATGCTTCCTCTGGATACTGAGGATGACGACGATGAGGACGATGACGAGTAGCCTCTAGTCTGTTCGCTCCTCGTTGAGTGGTTTTCTAGAGTCTCTGATTAGGAGCTCTAGGGATGAAGCCCCCGCTTCAGCTTTGGCTGAGGCGGGGGCTTCGTCTTTTCGTGCGAGGTTTATCTATCGGGATTCCGGGCTATCCGAAGTTTGCGGTGCCGGGGTCGGTGGTGCCGAATCCCATGCCGGTGGAGTCGTTCAGATCCACCAGATGCGGGGCGAAGCGGCACCAGTAGTCGGTGAGCGCGCCGTTCGATTCGCGGATGCCCACGCCTACGGTGCGTCCGTCGACCACCCACACGCCGAGGATGGGGTGGCTGACCGGGTTGATAATGCCTTCGTAGCGCGGTGCCGGGATGTACTCCTGGTAGATGAATTCGCTTTCGGGGGCGTTGGCGAAGAAGTCGTCGTCTTCGGGCTTGATGAAGACGTCATAGTCGGGGGCGTAGATTTCTACGCCGTCGCCTTCGCGTCCGAAGAGGGGCTTACGAACCCAGTTGCGCATGCCGCCGCGGTGGCCCGCGTAGGTGGGTACGAGGTTCGGGTGGCCGGGGTACTTATCCCAGAGCGCGGCGAGCAGCAGCTTATTGGAGAGGAACATCTTCCACGCAGGCTCAATCCAGCGGTCCATGGCGCCGTGGTAGGCGAAAAGGAGCTTGTCGTAGCCTGCTTCGCTGTCGGTGACCAGGTCTTCCCAGGGGTAGAGCTTGAAGAGGTTGGTGATGGCACGTCCGCGGGCGTCTTCCCAGCTCTTGGTGTCTTCGTTGAAGATGACTTCGTCGATGGGAATCATGTGGGTTTTGATGCCCGCCTGCTGTGCCGAGTAGGCGATGAGCCAGAGGTTGTTGTAGTCCTCGTTGTTCTCGTCAATCTCGGGGGACACGTGCGCCAGGTGCAGTACGGGCTGCACGCCCGCGGTGATTTCGGGGGCGAAGATGTGGCGCCAACGGTTGGTGAAGGCTTCACCGATTTCACCCCAGTGGGCGTAGCCGCGGGTGTCGAGGCGCTGGTCTTTCGCCCAGGTTTTCTGGCTGACTGCCGCCTCCACAATGCCGGTGGGGGTGTCGGCGTTGTATTCGAGCAGCTTCATCGGGTCGCCGGGCACACCCGAGTAGGTGAAGTCGAAGCGGCCGTAGAAGTCGGCGTCGCGACGGTTCCAGGATTCTACGGCGAGGTTGAACGCCGCCTGGGGCAGACCGAGGGTGCCGAACGCACCGGAGGCGATGTACTCGACGGTTTCCAGGCACATGCGGTGCATTTCTTCCGCCTGGGCTCGCACAGAGTCCATTTCTTGCGGGCTAAAAATGTAGGCGGCGTATTCGTTCCAGTAGTGGTCGGTGTCGTGGGGGCCGTCCACGCTGTAGGTGAGGCCTTCCTCAATGATGACGTTCTCCCAGTCGGGTCGGCCGACAGGAAATTCTTCGCGGCGCATGAGGGGCTAGGCTCCTTCGAAGTAGTGAATGGAAAATAGTGAGGAAAATGCGGGCGGGACCGTTCAGTCCCTGCCCGCATTCAGTGTCATGGCTGATGGCTTAGCCGCCGGAGCGGCCGCCACCGGACTTCGAGCCGCCACCGAAACCGCCCTTGCTACCGGACTTCGAGGAAGAGCCAGACTTGGACGAGGAACCAGACTTCGAGGACGAACCCGACTTGGAGGTGTTCGACTTGCTGTAGGAGCCAGTGCTACCGCTATTGCTGGTGCCCTGCTTACCGCTGGAGACCGAGCCGGTGGTCTTGTTACGCACCGTGGAGGTCTTACCGGAGTTATTGGTGCTGGTCACCTTGCCGGAGGAGACGGTGGAGGACTTCTTCGCGCTGCGGTAGGAGTCTTCGAAGCTACCGCCCTTGGAGGACACACCGCTGTAGACGGTGCCGTTGCTGGGGCGGGTGGTGCTGCCTCCGGAGAGCTTGGTGCCCACACCGGGAACCGTGGGGGTGCCGGTAGAGTTCGCGGCACTTTGGCGGCCCAGGTAGTACCAGAGGAACGCATTCGAATTATTGTGGGTGGTGGTCGAACCGGAAGTGCCCGACGACCCAGAAGAGCCCGAGGAGCTGGAGGAACCGGAAGAACCCGACGAGCTCGACGAGCCCGAGGAATCGCTACTGGACGAGTCGGTCGGCTCCTGAACGCCTGCCTTCTCACATTCGCTATCTTCCACGCGCAGGCCGGTCTTCGCGTCCTGGCAGACGCGGGCGTACTCTTCGCCCTGCGACAGGAACGCGTTCTCTTCCTGGTGCATGGAGTTGTAGGCGAAGATGCCACCGCCAACCAGTAGCACGCCAGCACCCGCTACGGCAACCATCTTGGCGATGCCGGGGCGGGTCGCACCCAGGTTCAGGGTCTGCTGGGCTGAGGTCTGTGCGGCGCGGGTAGCGAAATCTGCAACCGCTTCCATGCGATTGCGGGGCTTCTTCGGGCCGTTAGGGGTGGTGGTTCCGCCGGGGTATTGGGGAGCAGAACTCATGCATCTCTCCTTGAAAGGTGGTGCGTGGCGTAACGCTCAACGCGTACATGAAGCTGAGTGGGTACAGCATCATCCGGCGACTTTCGCCGGACTATCGGTGTGATTCCAGCATATCAAGCCCTAGCTTTCGGATTATCCGCTGACGGCAAAATCTCAGCAAGCTTCCCCGCATGTTGCGCAGTTGTTTCCTTTCTGTTTGCTTTTGCGGCGATTCCTAATTAACTATCAGCCGATTTAACCGCCCATTTGGGGGGGGAGCTGGCGGCACTGGTGGCAGCGTTGCTGGTTGGGCTGTGCTGCTGGTTGGGTTGCGGAGTTGGGCTGCGGGATGTACAGCCGAAAAGTGCCACCGGAAAGTCACGGTTCTTCACACATCCCCCACACTGCACCGGATTGAAACACTTCTTCACACAAACTCGCGCCGGAGCGCGTAAAAGTTTTAGAGTATGCCACATGTCTACACCGCATGCATCATCTCGTTCACGTCTGCCCAAGTGGGCTACTTCTTTCGGCAACCAAATCATTGCCTCCCTCATTCTAGGTATTGTTCTCGGCGCGCTCGCCCTCGCACTGGGTGGGGACGCGAAGAGCAACCCCAACTGGCTCATGGTGACCTTAGATACCATCGGCTCCTCGTACGTCACCCTGCTGAAGGCTGCCGTTGTTCCGCTGATTTTCACCGCCGTGGTCGCCTCCATCTCTAACCTGTCGCAGGTGACGAACGCGGCACGCCTGGCGGTTAACACGCTCATCTGGTTTGCGATTACCGCGTTCTTCGCGGTGCTCATTGGTATTGCGATGGGCCTGATCGTTCAGCCGGGCGTAGGCGCGCAGGTGCAAGGCAAGGCATACACCGGCTCGACCGGTTCGTGGACCGCATTCCTGACCGGTCTGATTCCGGTGAACTTCCTGGGTCTGGGTGTCAGCGCTAAGTCCGGTGATTCCGGCATCACCGCCTCGGCAAACTTCAACGTGCTGCAGATTCTGGTCATTTCCGGTGCGGTCGGCATTGCCGCGCTGAAGGTCGGCGAGGCTGCCAAGCCGTTCATTGACGTGGTCAAGAGCGCCCTGGCAATTATCCAGAAGATTCTGTGGTGGATTATTCGCCTGGCACCGCTGGGTACCGTGGGTCTGATCGCTAAGGCAGTGTTTGCCTACGGTTGGGCGTCGATGGGTTCGCTGGTCGCGTTCGTTATCGCCCTCTACATTGGCCTGCTGCTGGTCTTCCTCGTGATCTACCCGATTATTGTGCGTGCGAACGGCCTGTCGGTCCGACAGTACTTCTCGGGCGTGTGGCCGGCGCTTCAGCTGGGCTTCGTGTCCCGTTCTTCGATGGGTTCGATGCCGATGACCCAGACCGTTGCCGAACGCAACCTGGGTGTTCCCCGAGCCTATGCGTCCTTCGCGGTTCCGCTGGGTGCGACCACCAAGATGGACGGTTGCGCTTCGGTTTACCCGGCACTGGCGGCGATTTTCGTGGCTCAGTTCTACGGTATTCAGCTGGACTTCACCCAGTATCTGCTGATTGTGATGGTGTCCGTGCTCGGTTCGGCTGCGACTGCCGGTACGACCGGCGCTATCGTGATGCTGACCCTGACCCTTTCCACTCTGGGTCTGCCCCTGGACGGCGTGGGTCTGCTCCTGGCGATTGACCCGATCGTTGACATGGGTCGTACCGCTCTGAACGTTGCCGGTCAGGCTCTGGTTCCCGCGATTGTGGCTCGCCGCGGGGGCATCCTGGATGAGGAGCTCTACAACGCTCCCCGTTCTGAGGGCGGCTTCGTTGCTCAGGAATTCTACGATGAGCGCATCGCCGGCGAGGCGCAGCGACTTCACGAGGTGGAGGACAGCACCGCCGCGGCACGCCGCTAATCTGGCAAGCTAATCTGGCGAAGGCTCATGCACACGGCGCTAGGCGGTACTGCTTAGCGCTGTGTCGCTTCTCCGCCACCCATGCCCCCAGCATGGGCAAAATACATTTGTCAAACGTCATAAAAGTGTCACTATTGATTCTTTTTTTCTTTAAGGTTTGAGAAGAGTTATGATTTTGAACGGCGTGTTCCATCTCCTACGTGGTTGAGGGGGATGGGACACGCTCTTTGTATGCCCGCCGGTTTTATGCCCCCTCGTTACGCCCCTCGGCTCGACACTCCAGCCCTCCCGCAGATCACGCCCCCCCCCAGATTGCACCAAGGCTCCGTGCTCAACGCTGACGCACCGGCGGAGGCTTCCACCCAGTGACCCTCAATCTGCACCCCAGAGTAAAACCCGAAAGTAAAACTCTCCGGCAACGCTTAAAATAGAACCCATGACTACCAGCGCTTCATCACCCCGACTAATTCTTGCCTCCGCCTCCCCGGCGCGCCGCAAGCTCCTGGAAGACTCCCGCATCGCATTCACGGTGCGCGTCTCCTCCGTAGATGAGGACGCCGCACTCGCTACCGCCAACGAACAGGCGCGAGCGCAGGGACGTGCGGGACTCACCCCGGCTGAGACCGCTTCCCTTCTGGCGCAGTTGAAGGCGCAGGCAGTTGCCGCTGAACTCGCCGCCGAGGGTGTGCGCGATGCGCTGGTTCTGGGCTGCGATTCGGTCTTCGAGTTTGAGGGTGTTGCCTACGGCAAGCCTCACACTGCCGAGGCGGCACGCGAGCGCGTTAGTGCCATGAGCGGCAACCACGGTGTGTTGCATACCGGTCACGCGCTCGTGGATTTGCGCGGTCTTGAGCCGGGTGCCGAGCTGTCCGCTACTTCTGAGCTGCCCACCGTTTCTGAGTTGCGCAGCGCTACCGTCCACTTTGATACGCTCAGCCCAGAGGAAATCGAGGCGTACATTGCTACCGGTGAGCCGCTCTGGGTAGCCGGTTCCTTTACCCTGGACGGTTACGGTTCGGCGTTTATTCGCGGTATTGAGGGTGAGTTCCACACGGTGGTGGGTCTGTCCATTCACGCGCTACGCGATATGCTGCGCCGCCGCGAGGTTGCGGTGACCGAGCTGTGGCTAGCGCCCCAAGATGAAGATTAGATCCAGCGTAATCGTATAAATCTGTCTCAAAGCGCGCCCTGAAATACACATTATTGAACACCAATCGATAAGATAGAACAGTATGATGCGCGTTATATTCGCCAATCCTGCCGATGTATCCTTGGAGCAGGAGATTAAAGGAGAGCTTTAAGTGACTCAGCACCAGGCAGAAGCCGCCAAGAAATTTACTGCAGTCCCCGGCCGCCACACCGGCCCGGTCAGCAAGATTCTCATTGCCAACCGCGGTGAAATTGCTGTCCGCGTGATTCGTGCAGCCCGCGATGAGGGTCTGCAGACCGTCGCCGTCTACGCTGACCCCGACCGCGACTCCCAGCACGTGAAGCTCGCCGATGAAGCCTACGCTCTCGGCGGCGCCACCGCGGCACAGTCCTACCTGGTCATGGATAAGCTCATTGAAATCGCTCGCCGCTCCGGCGCTGATGCTGTGCACCCCGGCTACGGTTTCCTTTCTGAGAACGCGCAGTTCGCACAGAAGTGCATTGACGCTGGTCTGACCTGGATTGGCCCCTCCCCCGAGTCCATTACCCAGCTGGGCGATAAGGTGGCGGCACGCCACATCGCGCAGAAGGTGGGCGCTCCCCTGGTGCCCGGCACCAAGGACCCGGTCAAGTCCGCCGATGAGGTTGTTGCCTTCGCGGATGAGCACGGTCTGCCCATTGCGGTGAAGGCCGCATTTGGTGGCGGTGGCCGCGGCATTAAGGTGGCGCGCGACCGCGAGAGCATTGTTGAGATGTACGAGTCCGCTGTTCGTGAGGCTACCGCGGCGTTCGGTCGCGGTGAGTGCTTCATCGAGCGCTTCCTGGATTCGCCCCGCCATGTTGAGACCCAGTGCCTGGCGGATGCGCACGGCAACGTTGTGGTGGTTTCCACCCGTGACTGCTCCCTGCAGCGCCGCAACCAGAAGCTCATTGAGGAGGCACCTGCCCCCTACCTGAGCGATGAGCAGAACGAGCGCCTGTATGAGGCGTCCCGCGCGATTCTGCGCGAGGCTGGCTACCAGGGTGCCGGCACCTGTGAGTTCCTGGTCGGCACCGACGGCACCATTTCCTTCCTTGAGGTCAACACTCGTCTGCAGGTGGAGCACCCCGTCTCCGAGGAGATTTCCGGTCTGGACCTGGTTCGTGAGCAGTTCCGTATTGCCCGCGGCGAGAAGATTGAGGAGAAGGACCCGGTTCTGCGTGGTCACTCCTTCGAGTTCCGTATTAACGGTGAGGATGCGGGCCGTTCCTTCATGCCCGCCCCCGGCACCATCGAGAAGCTGACCGTGCCCACCGGCCCCGGTGTTCGATGGGATTCTGGCTTCGTGGCTGGCGACGTTATCGGCGGCAACTTCGACTCCATGCTGGCTAAGCTCATTGTTACCGGCGCAGATCGTGAGCAGGCTCTGCAGCGTGCCCGCCGTGCCCTGGCTGAGCTGACCATTGAGGGCATGCCCACCGTCGTCCCGTTCCACCGCGTCGTGCTGGATGACCCCGCCTTCGCACCGGCTGAGGGCGGCGAGTTCAAGGTGCACACCCGCTGGATTGAGACCGAGTTCAACAACACCATCCCCATGTACTCCGGTGCGCCCGGCAGCGTGGATTCCGATGAGGACGAGCGCACCACCGTGGTCGTTGAGGTCAACGGCAAGCGCATGGAGGTGTCCCTGCCCGAGCTGGGCGGTGGCGCTAAGCCTGCCGCTAAGCCCGCGTCCAAGACCCGCAAGTCCCGTTCGGCACGTAGCGCGGCAAAGGGTGGCGGCGACGAGCTGACCAGCCCCATGCAGGGCACCATCGTGAAGGTAGCGGCTTCTGACGGCGACACCGTCGCTGAGGGCGACCTGATTCTGGTGCTGGAGGCGATGAAGATGGAGCAGCCCATTACCGCGCACAAGGCGGGTAAGGTTTCGGGACTGTCAGCTAAGGCCGGCGATACCGTCACCTCCGGTGCGGTGCTGGCGACCATTAAGTAACGCTTCGCCTCGATACTGAGGTCTCGATACCGCGGTCTCGCGACTGCGAGCGCTATAGGCTATACGAATCCCCCGGAGGGGTATGAGGTCATGTCTCGTATCTTTCCGGAGGATTTTCTATGTCCGCTCTTGCCTGTTTAGGTGGGATTTACGCCGCTAACCCTTGTGTTCGCGTCCAGATAGTGGCTGTATTTGTTTGGGTTTTTCTGAACAGAGTTATAATGTTGCACTTTAGAGGAGCCTTTCAGATTCCTACGCCCACCGCACCCACCCGGTGCGGTCACGGCACCCGATACGCGCCTACGGCACACCCGCCTCACGCGCTGACCGGTAACGGACGCCCCGGCTCCACCTGTACACACAGTTCACCATTTCGGGAGTTTTCCTTATGAGCACCTCTGCACCCGACACGAAAGTGTCTGCTGCATCGGTGAAGAATACGACTCCTCGCAGTCGAGTTATTCTCGCCTCGCTCGTTGGTACCACCATCGAGTTCTACGATTTCTACATTTACGCCACCGCAGCAGTGGCGGTGTTCCCTGTGCTGTTCTTCCCCGCGAAGGACGCAACCACCGAGCTTCTGGCTTCCTTCGCGACCTTCGGCGTCGCCTTCATTGCCCGCCCCCTCGGTTCCGTAATCTTCGGTCACTTCGGCGACAAGATCGGTCGTAAAGCAACCCTCGTTGGTGCGCTACTGACCATGGGTCTGGCGACCTTCATCATCGGCCTGCTGCCCACCTACCACCAGATTGGTCTGTGGGCACCGGCCATGCTGACCATTATGCGTTTCTGCCAGGGCCTGGGTCTGGGCGGCGAATGGTCCGGTGCGGCACTGCTCGCCAGCGAATATGCTGAGGACGGCAAGCGCGCCCGCGCCGCCATGTGGCCTCAGCTGGGTGCACCCATCGGCTTCGTGCTTGCGAACGGCTTCATGCTGCTGCTGACCAGCTGGATTTCCTTCAACTCCGCAACCGACGGCAAGAACCTTGATCACCCCTTCCTCATTTGGGGTTGGCGTATTCCGTTCCTGCTGTCCATCGTGATGGTTGCTGTCGGCCTGTACGTGCGTTTCAAGCTGGAGGAGACCCCCGTCTTCGCCAAGGCTGCTGCTAACAACGAGAAGGTTAAGACCCCGCTCGTTGAGGCGTTCAAGGTCGCTTGGTGGCCCATGATTCAGGGTACCTTCATCATGGTGGCATGCTACGTGCTGTTCTACCTGATGACCGCGTGGGTTCTCTCCTACGGTATCGGCAAGGCGGATAAGGGCGGCCTGGCTATCCCCTACCGCGAGTTCCTGATCATTCAGCTGATCTCCATTATTGGCTTCGCAATCTTCATTCCGATCTCGGGTTGGCTGGCTGACAAGTACGGCCGCCGCACCCAGCAGCTGTGGACCACCATCGCGATGGCTGTCTTCGGTCTGTCCTTCGGTCTGTTCATCTCCCCCTCCGTTGTTGGTACCGGTGCGAACGCAAACGCCGCTGTAGTTACCCTCTTCATCTTTATCGGTATGTGTCTGATGGGTCTGTCTTTCGGCTCCATGTCCGCATACCTGCCGGAGCTGTACCCCACCAACGTGCGTTACACCGCCAGCGGTATCGCCTACAACGTGGCATCCATCCTCGGCGCGGCACTGACCCCGTTCGTGGCTGTTTGGTTGAACTCCACTTACGGTGTGGCTGCAGTGGGCGGCTACCTGGCATTCGCATCGATTCTGAGCGTTGTCTTCATTCTGCTCACTCACGAAACCCGTGACGTGGACATGAACGCCGTCAGCACCACGAAGTAAAGCTTCGCGGCGCTAAGCGTCTCTACGGCAAAGCGGTGGGGGTCACCTCCTGATTCTTAGGAACTCAGGAAGTGACCCCCACCGCTTTTGTGCGTTTCAGAGATTCTGTGAGCTTCTGAGATAGCGGCTCTCTACAAGCCCAGGGTATCTATGCGCCGGCTACAGGCCGCGAGTGTGCAGCTTGCGCGCAGCCTCAGCAATAGAGCCGGAGAGCGAGGGGTAAACCGTGAAGGTGTCCGCCAGGTCATCCACCGCGAGCTTCTTCTCCACAGCCAGGGCGATAGGGTAAATCAGCTCGGAGGCGCGCTGACCAACCACCACGCCACCGATGACGGTGCCGGAGTGGCGGCGAGCAAAAATCTTCACGAATCCATCGCGCATCGCCATCATCTTCGCGCGCGGGTTGGTGCTCAGCTGCAGGGTCACCGCATCGCCACGGTACGCCCCCTCGGCAAGGTCCTTCTCACTCACACCCACAGTCGCAATCTCCGGGGAGGTGAAGATATTTGCGGCAACCTTATCGGTACGCAGCGGGCGCACCGCATCACCGAGGATGTGCGCCATAGCGATACGGCCCTGCATTGCAGCCACGGAAGCCAGTGGGTACACGCCCGTGCAGTCGCCAGCGGCGTAAATGCTGTTCACGCTCGTGCGGGACACGCCGTCCACCTTAATATGGCCGCTCGGGGTCTGCTCCACACCGGCAGCTTCCAAGCCCAAATCCTCAGTGTTCGGAATCGAACCAATAGCCACCAGGCAGTGAGTGCCAGAGACCTTACGGCCATCGGACAGGGTCACGATGACACCTGAGCCGTCCTCAGTACGCTCAACAGCAGCCGCACGGGAACGCGGCATCACTCGCACGCCGCGACGCTCAAAGACGTCCTCCAGCACGCGAGCTGCGTCCTCGTCCTCACCGGGAAGCACACGGTCACGCGAAGACACCAGCGTAACCTTAGACCCCAGACCGTTATATGCCGAAGCGAACTCCGCACCGGTCACACCCGAACCAATCACAATCAGTTCCTCGGGAACTTCGGAGAGGTTGTACAGCTGAGTCCAGGTCAGGATGCGCTCGCCATCAGGCATACCGGTCGCCATTTCGCGCGGATGCGTACCCACCGACAGCATCACAAAGTCCGCCTGCAGGGGGTAGACCAGACCAGCTTCATCGGTCACCTGAACGGTGTGGCGGTCCAGGAGCTTACCGGTACCGTGAATAATCTTCACTCCTGCAGAAGCCAGGGCGCGCTTAATGTCGGCAGACTGCTGCTGAGCCAGGTCGCGGACTCGGCGGTTCACACGGTCCATATCAACACGAAGCTGCGGAGCCTTACCCTTCGTATTTTCAATGCCCAAGCTACCCGCCTCAGAGAAGCGGGTCATCATATCCGCCGTAGCGATTAGGGTCTTAGAGGGCACAACGTCAGTCAGAACGGCGGAGCCACCAATGGCATTACGCTCGATCAGAGTCACGTCCGCGTTGGATGCGGCAGCCACCATCGCCGCCTCGTAGCCGCCGGGGCCACCACCAATAATTACAATTCGCTGAGATGCGTAGTTCACCTTTGAAGTCATGCCTTAATTGTGAGCTATGCCGCCTGCGTGGGGCAAACGCACTCGCCGTGCAGATGTGCCATATTGTGGCAATCTGCACGGCGAGCATCTTCATGGTTCGGCAGCCCGATATGACAGGGCGGCACCTACCCCTGTAGGTCTCTACTCCTCGAGAGCCTGCGGCTTCTCCGAGTAAATCGAGTTGATGAACTTCTCAGCCCACTGCAGCATCGCGCCGTCCACCAGGTCCTTACCGCCAACCGGCATGGTCTTCGGGCGCGGCACCAGAGTCAGCCAGGTATCCATACCCTTCGGCTGGGCGTGCGTGGACCCAGGGTACACGCGCTTCAGGCGCATCTGGCGGGACTCCGGCAGCGGCGTAGCGGTTACCACGCGAACCTTCGGACCCAACACCACCAGTTCATGAATACCGGCGGCACGGGCGTGCATACGCACCGTCGCCACGGCAAGCAGGTTCTCTACCGCATCCGGCAGCTCGCCGTAACGGTCGACCAGCTCCTCGCGTGCCTCCGCGATCTTCTCTTCGGTATCGGCGGCAGCAATCTGACGGTACGCCTGCAAGCGCAGACGCTCAGAATCAATGTAGGTGTGAGGAATATGCGCGTTGACGGGCAGGTCAATCTTCGTCTCGACCTCGCGCTCTTCCTTCTCGCCGCGGTAGTTTGCGACCGCCTCGCCGACCAGGCGCAGGTACAGGTCAAAACCGACACCGGCAATATGACCGGACTGTTCGCCACCGAGCAGGTTGCCGGCACCACGAATCTCCAGGTCTTTCATCGCAAGCTGCAGGCCAGCGCCCAGCTCGTTATGCGTTGCCACAGCCTTCAGACGCTCGTGCGCAATCTCGCCGAGGGTCTTATCCACCGGGTACAGGAAGTAGGCGTAGGCGCGCTCGCGGCCACGACCCACGCGGCCACGCAGCTGGTGTAGCTGGCTCAGACCGTAGTTCTGGGCGTGGTCGACAATGAGGGTGTTCGCGTTCGAAATATCCAGGCCGGTCTCAACGATGGTGGTGCACACCAGCACGTCAAAGCGGCGCTCCCAGAAGTCCACAATAATCTGCTCCAGGCGCGATTCACTCATGCGGCCGTGGGCGGTGGCGATGCGCGCCTCCGGCACGAGCTTGCCGATTTCCGCGGCAACATCGTCGATGTCAGCCACGCGGTTGTGCACGAAGAAAACCTGTCCTTCACGCATGAGCTCGCGGCGGATTGCGGCAGTAATCTGGCTGTCGGTGCGCGGACCAACGAAGGTCAGCACGGGATGGCGTTCCTCCGGCGCGGTGGCAAGGGTGGAGGTCTCGCGAATACCGGTTAGCGACATTTCCAGGGTGCGCGGAATCGGGGTAGCACTCATGGCGAGCACGTCCACGTTGGTGCGCATCTGCTTGAGCTTTTCCTTATGCTCCACGCCAAAGCGCTGTTCCTCGTCAATGATGACCAGGCCCAGGTCCTTGAACACTACGCTGTCCGAGAGGATGCGGTGGGTACCGATCACCACGTCCACCGCGCCGGATGCGATTTCTTCGGTAATCTGGCGGGTTTCCTTCGCCTTCTGGAAGCGGGAGAGCACGCGAATCTTCACGGGGAATCCCGAGAAGCGCTCGCTGAACGTCTCGTAGTGCTGCTGCGCGAGCAGGGTCGTGGGTACGAGTACGGCAACCTGTTTGCCGTCCTGCACCGCCTTGAATGCGGCACGTACGGCGACCTCGGTTTTGCCGAAGCCCACATCGCCGGAGATGAGGCGGTCCATGGGGATTTCCTTCTCCATGTCTTCCTTCACCTCGTGGATGGCGGTGAGCTGGTCCGGAGTCTCGTTATAGGGGAAGGATTCTTCCAGCTCTCGCTGCCAGGGAGTGTCTGCTGCGAAGGCGTGACCGCGCGATGCCTGGCGAGCCGAGTAGAGTTTCACCAGGTCAGCAGCGATTTCCTTGACGGCTTTGCGAGCGCGGGACTTGGTCTTAGCCCAGTCGCTACCGCCCATCTTGGACAGGCTCGGGTTCTCGCCACCCACGTAGTTGGAAATCAGATCCAGCTGGTCGGAGGGCACGAAGAGTCGGTCGGGTGCGCCGCCACGCTTGGTGGGGGCGTACTCGATGACCAGGTATTCCTTCATGGGCTGCACGCCGTTGACCGGGGATGCACCAGCCACCGGGCGGGAGGTCATCTCGACGAACCTGCCGATGCCGTGACGCTCGTGCACCACGTAGTCGCCGGGGTTCAGTGCGAGCGGGTCAACCGCATTGCGGCGGCGGCGCGTTTTGAATTTCTGTCCTGTGGCGCCTCGGGGTGCGTAGGTTCCGCGGCGGCCAAGCAGTTCGGCTTCGGTGAAGACGGCGAGCTTCGCCTCCTCGATGAGGAAGCCTGCGGAGGCGGGTGCCTCGCAAACCTCGACGATGCCGTGTTCGAGGTCGCCTGCGGGGTCCTCCTCGAGGCTGGTTCGGCGGGCTGCGGGTACGGCGGGTGCCCCTTCGCCGGAGTGGAAGAGGTCGATGAGGCGGTCGGTGGAGCCGCGGCCGTTGGTGAGGGCGAGGACGGTCCACTGTTGGCCGATGAGGTCGCCGACCTGGCAGAGCATGCGTTCGACGGATCCGTTGAATGCGGTTGCGGGGGTGGCGTTGACGGTGTAGGTGTCAATTCCGTCTTCGATGGCGTCAGCGATGTTCTGGTTTTCGAGTGCGCCTGCGGCGGCATCTTCGAGCAGGTCTGCGTCGGTGACGAGTTCGGTGATTTCCCACCAGCTGAGCTTGGCTTCGAGTGCCTGTGCGGTGGTTTGGTCGATGGTGCGGAATCCGCTGTCGCTCATACGCAACTGGCCCAGGTCGATGGGTGCTACTGCGTCGGCTTCTGCGGAGGTGTCCCATGCGGCGGCGAGGAACTCTTCGTTGGTGGCGACGAGGTCTTCGGCGCGGGCACGCACGCGTTCGGGTTCGACGTTAATAATCATGGACCCTGCCGGCATCAGCTCGGTGAGGGTGTTCATGGATTCGATGAGCAGCGGGGTAAGCGATTCCATGCCTTCGACGTAGATTCCACCCGCAATCTTCTCAAGCATGGCTGCGGCTGCCGGGTAGTCGGCTTTCAGGCGGGCGGCGCGGCTCATGACCTCGGGGGTGATGAGCAGTTCGCGACAGGGCAGCAGGGTGAGTTCAGTAAGTTCTTCTCCCCCGCTGAGGGTGCGCTGGTCGGCGACGGAGAAGTGGCGCATTTCGTCGAGTTCGTCACCGAAGAATTCGAGGCGGACGGGGGTGGTTGCGGTGGGCGGGAAGACGTCGATAATGCCGCCGCGTACGGCGTATTCACCGCGCTTGGCGACGAGGTCTACACGGGAGTATGCGGCGTCGTTGAGGCCTCGTACTACATCTTTGAAGGGGTATTCTTTGCCGCGGATCAGGTGCACGGGTTCAAGCTTTTCAATGCCGGTGACGATGGGCTGGATGACGGCGCGTACGGGTGCGATGACGACTTGGGGGCGTTTAGCCGCGTCCCCGGTCATGGCGCGCAGTACCTGCAGGCGGCGGCCTACGGTGTCGGAGCGCGGTGAGAGGCGTTCGTGGGGCAGGGTTTCCCAGGCGGGGAAGAGCGCGATGTCTGCGGCGGGCAAGTAGGAGCGCAGGGCTGCGGCGAGGTCTTCTGCTTGACGGTCGGTGGGGGCGATGATGAGGCTGAGCGCTTCGGCGGTGGTATCGCGTACTGCGGTGGAGATGTCTGCAATGAGCGCGGCGTGGGTTCCGGCGACGGCGCCGATGAGGGTGCGTGCGCTACGTTCGGTGGGCTTCGCGGAGGCGGCGGTGCGGATCGCGGCCCAGCTGCTGAGTTGGTTGAGGGTGTTCAGGAGGGGGTGCAGGGGTGCCTCGAGGGGCTGTGCGGTAGCTTTTCGGGTGGTGCTCACGGGTTCTCCTGAATCTGCTGTCCTCGGTTCCGGCGGTTTGGCTGGTGGAGGGTGTCGACGGGTGGTCGGTGTGAGGTGGTGTCGGGTGGGGTGCCCGGGTGTTTTATTTTGAGGCATTTTATGCGCACTTTTTGGTGATGTGCGCGGCTTTTCTATTGTAGGTCTACTCTGCTTTTTATGGCATTTTTCTTTCGTGGGCTTCTTTGGCTGTAGATATAGCTTTTTGCACCCGATTGTCGCTTTCATTGACGATATATGAGTATGGTTTCCTTCTGTGTCATTTCTTACACCACAACGCCGATTTTATAGGATGTAAATCACACTCCCACCCCCATCTTTGCACTTTGTGCACCATTATTTTCATAGCTTAATCCTGTAACCTAATCAATAACACTTATAGAAAAACCGCACCGTATCTTCCTTCCGGAATCTGAATACCCTAAATACCAACCTCAGGTTTTCAGTATTTACTGCGGTTTTTCTAGTGCGCTAAATTCACCGTATCTTTCGATGTTTCTTCCGGAACGTCGCATCAGAAAGACGCATATGACAACCACATACACGAACAAACCCACTGAAAAGCCCCATGTCCGTTCATGGTCTGCTAAAAAGTGGGCCGCTTTCGCACTCGCTTTTGGTACCGCTTTCACTGCGGCACCTCTTACTCCTACTACTCCCGCCTCGGCTGCGACCGGAACCCATGATGGTTCCAGCAGCGATAAGGCGGCTGCCTCTTGCTACGAGGTCAAGCAGGTTAATCCTTCTGCCTCCTCTGGCACTTACTGGCTGTACACCCCGCAGATGAGCGGCCCGGCGCAGTTCTACTGCGATCAGGAAACTGATGGCGGCGGCTGGGTCATGATTGGTCGCGGTCGTGAGGGTTGGACCGAGTCTTACAACGGCACCGGCGACCCGAATCAGCTGCACCAGAACCCCACCGGCCCTTCCGCTTTTACTCCGGTCCAGCTTCCCGCAAACACTGTCGATGCGCTGCTGAACGGCATTAAGCCTCAGGACCTTCCCGACGGCATGCGTCTGCACCGTGCTCACAATGCGAGGGGCACTCAGTGGCAGAACGTTTATGTTCAGCGTCCTCAGACTGAGCAGTGGACCTGGGCGATGAGCTACGGTCAGCGTTGGGGCAACGTGAAGTTCACTGGTGCCGGCATTAACCGCACCGCTCATATGGGCGGTTCTCCCTCGGAAATGGCTCCGGGTATTACCACCAGCTCGGTTCGTTTCTTCGCGAACCCGAACCAGGGCTACCAGATTGGTTTTGCGTACGGTTCGCTGGTGAACTTCGGCAATGATCGTGCCGATTCTTATATTTATAAGAAGCGCGGTTCCGCCGGTTATTCCATCCCCTTCACCCAGGTGTTCCTGCGTCCGAAGCTGACTCAGCGTGACTTGAACTTCTCGCAGATTGGTTCTGGCTCTGCCGCTAGCAACCGTCGTGCTCTGCCCAATAGCTACACGATGCCCGTTCGTTGGCGTACCAGTGAGCAGACTGGTACCGGCAAGAAGAACGAGATGAACACCTACGTTCAGGCTATTACTCAGGTGGGCGATACTGTCTTCACCGGTGGCGACTTCAAGTATGTTGAGTCTGCTGGCGGCGAGCGCGTGAACCAGTCGTACCTGGCTGGCTACAACGTGGATTCGGGTGAGCTGGTTCGTTCCTTCCGCCCGACTTTCAACGGTCAGATTAAGGCTCTGGAGGCTCTGCCGAATAACCGCCTGGCGGTTGGTGGCGAGTTCACCGAGGTTAATGGCGAGAAGGTTGATCACTTCGTCATTCTGGATGCGACCACCGGTCAGATTGACCGCACGTGGGATGTGCAGGTTCAGCGCCGTAATGGTGCTGCCGCGCAGGTGAAGACCCTGCTGGTTCAGGATGGTTACCTCTACATTGGCGGTAACTTCACCCATGTAAAGGGCAATACGTCTAAGGCGTACGCTTACTCGCGTGGTGCCGCTCGTATTAAGCTCTCGAACGGTGCGGTGGATTGGAACTGGCGCCCGAACTTTAACGGTACGGTCAACGGTATTACCGCTGCGTCCGATAACTCGACTGTTCACGCTGCGGGTTACTTCACTGAGCTGAATAACCAGCGCGCGTTCCGCCTGGCGGCGCTGAATGGTTCTAACGCTTCGAATATTAAGTGGGAGTGGGAGCCGTCGCTGAAGCTGAACATTACTGACCGCATTGTGTACGCGTTCCAGTTCGATGTTCAGGATGCTGGTTCGACCGTGTGGACTGGCGGCGCTGACCACCTGATTGCGAACTACTCGAAGAACGGTTACGGCCGTATTTCTTCGTCTATCTCTAAGTACGGTGGCGACTGGCAGGATCTGCATCTGAGCGGTAACACCATTTACGGTGCGTGCCACTGCGGTGATGTCCTCTTCGAGGGTTCTACCGGTTACCACACCTACTGGAAGGAATCGAAGGCGGTTCACCGCATGCGCCTGGTCGCGGCGTTTGATAAGGACAGCGGCGAGGTTGTGGGCGAGTTCAGCCCGGTTCTGAAGGGCGCTAGCGGCTACGGTGTCTGGGAGTCCTTCGTGGATTCTCGCGGCAACCTGTGGGTTGGTGGCGACATTAACCGTTCGCTGGGTGCTAATGGTGAGCAGCGCACTGTCGGTTTTGCTCGTTTTGCTCCTCGCGATGTGACCGCCCCGTCGACTCCGTCGAATCTGTCGGTTCAGCGTGATGGCTCGACCGATAAGCTGTCTTGGTCTGGTGTTCGTGAGAGCGGTGCTCGCTACCAGGTGCTGCGTGATGACCGTGTGATTGCTACGGTCTCGGGCACCAGCTACGAGGTTGAGCATACTGATGGCGCTCGCTACTATGTGCGTTCCATCGATGCGTCTGAGAACTTCTCGGCTTCCACGGGAGCTGCTCAGGCTTAGGTCAGATTGTTGATCTAGTTTCTTTGAGCCGCCGCCTGGTTCGGGCTCTGCAGGGTTTGCGGGGTCCGAATCAGGCGGCGGTGCACCCGGGGTGTATGCCCTCTATAGTTTTGGTTCGGTCCGGTTTTCCCAGTTTGCTATCTCTTCGCCCCTGTGGCGGCTATGATGGGTTGGGATTCATTGCGTCGGATGGGTTGCTTCCGTCCTTTCCGATGATGGGCTGAATCTTGATCTGTGGTGTTTCTTCGCTGTTGGTACGACAGAGGAAACTTCACAGATTTTTAGCGTTCCGCTTCGTACGGGTGCGTTGCCACTGTTGGCTTCGTGCGTGAGGGGTGGGGCGTATTCATTCAATTTCCGATAACTACACTCACTGATTCCGGCTACAGACTCGCTGTTAGCGCAGTTCATAACGCTTCCCCCTTACCCCGATGCCTGGTCACTATGCTGTGCCTTGTGTGGGGTGGGTGTTGCTGTGTGAATTGCAGTTTTCTGCTGTGTGCCGGTTGAGGTCTCTAGGAGAGACAAATGAATTTTCTTCCGTTCACGCGTGGAGGGCGCGCGCAGGGTGCTGCTTCCTCCGCTTCTGAGGGCTCTCGCGTAGCTTCTCGCTCCGGGTCCCGTGCTTTGGGTGCGGCGGCTGCTTCTTTTGCGATGGTTGCGGCTTCTTTGGGTCCGATTGCTTCGGGCGCGCAGGCTGCTGATGCACGCTACTATGACGGTTCGTCGAGTGAGCGCGCGGCTGCGAGCTGCTGGGAGGTTAAGCAGAATAATCCGCGTGGCAAGAGCGGCGCGTACTGGCTGTACACCCCTGCGATGAGTGCTCCTGAGCAGTTCTATTGCGATCAGGAAACTGATGGCGGCGGCTGGGTTATGATTGGCCGCGGTCGTGAGAGCTGGACTGAGAACTACTACGGTCGCGGTAATGCCGATCAGCTGTATAAGAACCCGACCGGCTTTGATGCGGTGCAGCTCTCCGGCGTGACCGTGAACGCGCTACTGAACGGTACCCGTCCGCAGGATTTGCCCGATGGCGTGCGTTTCCATCGCGCGATGAACGTTGAGGGCACTACCTGGCAGGATTTTAAGGCTCACCGTGATTCCAGTACCGAATGGACTTGGACTTTGCGTTCAAAGATGTTCTGGTCAAATATTTCGGTCAAAAACACCTGGCAGTACAGTAACCGTTATGACTACGCCAACCGTGGTCAGGTGGCTGGTAACATCTTCACCCATGATTCTGATGATTTCCGTTCCCTGAACTTCGAAGAGAAGGCATCGCAGGGCTACAAGCTGGGCTTCACCTACGGTCGCAACGCCAAGATTACATGGTGGACCGAGACCTACCTGATGAACCGTCCTTCGGCGTATATTTACCGCCCGGCGGATGATTCGACCACTCCCCTGGTATTTACTCAGATGTTCTTGCGCCCGAAGGTGACTCAGAACGATTTGGTGGCTAAGGGTCTGCATGATTATGGCCAGCAGGGCGCTGCGGCAAGTAACCGCCGCGCGCTACCCAATAGCTACTCCGAGAAGTGGAAGTGGCGTACCAGCACTGAGACCGGTACCGGCAAGAAGGGTGAGATGAACACCCAGGTTGAGGCTATCACCGAGGTCGGTGGCGCTGTCTTTACCGGTGGCGATTTCGCGTACGTTGAGTCGGCAAGCGGTGAGAAGGTTGAGCAGGCTTTCTTGGCTGGTTACGAGGTGGGTACCGGCGAGCTGCGCCGTTCCTTCCGCCCGAAGATTAACGGTCAGGTGAAGTCGGTTGAGGCTCTGCCGAACGGCCTGCTTGCTGTGGGTGGTTCTTTCGACCAGGTGAACGGCGAGTACTACAACGGTTTTGTAATTCTGGATCCGCAGACCGGTCAGGTTGCTAAGGACTGGGATATCCGCGTGGTTAGCCGCATTGCTTCCGTACCGGTACAGATTAAGACCCTGCACGTGCGTGATGGCTACCTGTACATTGGTGGTTCCTTCACTCACTTGAAGGGCCAGACCTCCCCCACCTACGCGTATGCGAGGAACCTGGCTCGCATTAAGTTGAGCAACGGTGAGGTGGACTGGAACTGGCGTCCGGTCTTTAATGGCACAGTTAACGGCGTGAGCGCTTCTGAGGGCAATGCCGATGTGTACGTCGCTGGTTACTTCACCCAGCTGAATAACCAGGAGGCGTTCCGTCTCGCTCATATGCAAGGCAGTAGCACGAACCCGGTGGCTTGGCACCACCGTCCTTCGTACACCCCCAAGAATGCCCAAACCTGGGATTTGAAAAACGAGCGCAGGATGTGGGGCTTCCAGTTCGATGTTCAGGATGCTGGTTCCTCCGTCTGGGTGGGTGGCACCGAGCATATGATTACCCGTTACGAGAAGTCGAGCATGCGTCGCACAGACAGTGCGATTACTCGTGAGGGTGGCGACTTCCAGGATCTGCACCTGAGCGGTAACACCATTTACGGTGCGTGCCACTGCGGCGATTTCCTCTTCCAGGGCGCAGACACTGTCTATTCGGAGTGGGAGAACGCGACTAATGCTCAGACCATTCGCCTGGTAGCTGCGTTCGATAAGGACAGCGGCAAGATGCTGCCGGAGTTCGCCCCGATTATGAACGGCGCGTATGGCTACGGTGTGTGGGAGTCCTTCGTGGATTCCACCGGCACTCTGTGGGTTGGTGGCGATATCCGTAAGTCGCTGGGTGCTAACGGCGTGCAGCAGACCGTTGGTTTCGCACGTTATGCACCTCGCGATGTAACGCCTCCGGCTCCCCCGAGCAACCTGAAGGTTACGACGAACGGCTCCAAGGATCAGCTGACCTGGTCGGGTATTTCCGAGCATAGGGTGAAGTATCAGGTTCTGCGCGATGATCGTCCTATTGCGACGGTTACGGGCACGAGCTATTCGGTGGATCACCGCGACGGCGCCCGCTACTATGTGCGTGCGGTAGATACTGCGGATAACTATTCGGCAAGTACCGAGGCTGCTCAGGCGGCATAACCCCTCATCAGGGCGATATTCACTTTTATGACAAATAATTTTAGTGATGTTCGCCCTATTCTCCCGGGCTGGTTTTAAACCAGCCCGGGATTTTTTTGCACATAGTGAATCTATTTCATTCATTTACATGAAGGTTTTTTCATGCAGAGATATATACTTACCTTCTAATCGAGTCAAAATAGAGCATTAGTTAGGGCTTATTCTCATCATTTATAAAAACGTTATTTTTGCGGGTCTAAGTATTTTCCCAGCTTTGCGTGTTAGCCTTTAGGTGCCTTACCTTCGTGCGAGGTATTATCTTCCGGAATATAGTCATTCTCACTCCAACCACTAAAGAGGCTTCCATGTCAGTGTTCTTCAAGTACCCCTCCCGGTCCCGCCTTCTGGGCACCTTGGGTACCGTTGCGGTATCCACCCTGGTCCTGAGCGCTTGCGCTACTGAAAACCCGAGCTCCGATAGCTCTTCGCCTGCTTCTGCGTCCGCGAGCGTTTCCGCGTCGGCGCATGCTTCCTCAAACAAGTCTTCGAGCGCTTCCCCCCAGGTTTCTGAGCAGGGCACCGCAGAAGCATCCGCCAATGCTTCCTCTGGGGCTTCGGCTGAGGCAAAGGATGGGGCAAAGAGTGAGGCGACCTCTTCTGACGGCCAGAAGCTTGAAGAGATTTACACTGGCGCTGAAGAGATGAGGAACGCTTCTTCCGTACCTGTTGACGCTGAAGAAGTTAAGAAGACTACCGAACTGGTTAACTCTTTTGAGACCATTCTGACCAAGGTGAAGGCAGCCCCCTCTGCTGAGGCTTCGCCTGAGCGTGCCGCTGATCCGACCAGCGACGAAGAGGCTGAGCAACAGAACGTTGAGCGGGCCCGCGCTGTTCTCGATGATGAGACGATTCGCTCCATCGAGGCCGTGGCTGTTGATTCCGCTGCCGCTGAGTTTGCCGTGCAGGCTTCCGAGTACGCACTGGCTGGCTGGCACTATGAAGGTTCTTCCACTGTCGTGGGCACTCCCCGTATGACTGAAACCCAGTACAAGGGTCAGCCCGCGCGCATGCTGGAAGTATGCATGGATTCTTCCTCTGTGAAGATCTATGACGAGAATAATCAGCCCGTTAAGGATGACAATTCTCCGAAGCGTTCACTCAATATTTACACCCTCGTTCAGGTCGATGGTCAGTGGAAGATTGCGACCCATGATTTCCCGAACAATCCTGATTGTTAGGGTCTAATTAAAGATGCCGGTTTCCAGCTATGATTCGCTGGAACCCGCGCATTATCATCCATAGCGCATTAATGTTGATGCGCACTCGATAACATTTCTTGGCATTCATTTGGAGATATTATGAAAGCCCACCTTGGCATGACGGGCTCTGGCTTTTCACGTTCTGCTATAACTCGCTCAACTCTTTGCTTGAGCATTGCTACGGCGTTGGCTTTGCCCGTAGCTATCCCCGCTATTACGCCGAGTACCGCTGTCGAACAGACTGCGGAAAAAAGGGACTCTGCTTTCTACAATGGCACGACCTCCGAGCGTGCTGCCGCTAGCTGTTGGGAAGCCAAGCAGGCTAACCCCGAGGCAAAGAGCGGCGCCTATTGGCTGTACACTCCTTCGATGAGTCAGCCGACTCAGTTCTACTGCGATCAGGAAACTGATGGTGGCGGCTGGGTCAAGATTGGTGAGGGCCGCGACGGCTGGACTGAAAACTATGAAGGTCAGGGTGACACTTCGCAGCTCTACAGCGATGCCGCACCCGCATCTTCCGGTATGACTCTTGAACAGGGCAAAGCTCTGAGCTCCCTGCCCGCCGCGAAGACCCCGATTCAGCTTTCGGGTACCACCATTTCGCAGTTGCTCAACGGCACCCGCCCCGATCAGTTGCCCGATGGTTACCGTTTCCGTCGCGCGCTGAACACCTCGGGCACCAAGTGGCAGGAGGCGACGGTTGACCGCCGTCAGACCTCCGAGTGGACCTGGGCTCTGCGTTCGAACGCTGTCTGGTCTAATGCGATCGTCACGAACCCTGACGAGTTCTCTTCCTACAATGAAAATGGCCGCAGGGACTGGCCTGATGGCACGTGGGAAGACCACATTCTGCGTGGACAGAACAACGGCTTCAAGACTTTGATGTTTGATGAGTTGGCGTCCCAGGATTACCGTATGGGTTTCCGTTACGGTGCAAACTCTCCCATTTCGCAGGATGGCTCTGAGCCGGCAATCACCGATGCGCGGAACTCCTACATCTACGGTAAGGAAAGCAACGGTGAGGCCTCTTTCGGTTACACCCAGATGTTCCTGCGCCCGAAGCTGACCCAGAATGATTTGAACCTGGGCGCTATCCCGGATTCCGGTACCCCGGCGAGCGCTCGTCGTGCCCTGCCCAATAGCCGTTCGGCGGATTGGCGCTGGCGAACCAGCGCCAGGACCGCCTCCGGTAAAACCGGCGAAATGAACACCTACGTTGAGGCCATTACCGAGGTCGATCACGGTAACGGCACCTCCAGCGTGTTTATTGGTGGCGACTTCGAGTACCTTGAGTCCTCTACCGGTGAGCGTGTTGCGCAATCTAATATTGCTGCTTTTGACCCGGTGACCGGCGAGTTGCGCCGCGATTTTAAGCTGACTGTTGACGGTCAGGTGAAGGCTGTTGAGGCTCTGCCGAATAACCGTTTGGCTGTTGGCGGTAACTTCAAGCTTGTTAACGGTGAGAAGCATGAGAGCTTCGTCGTTGTTGACGCCACAACCGGTGAAGTTGCCCCTGAATGGGCCCAGGTTAAAGTCGAAGATCGCATTCGTACCGAGGTCATGACGGTGAAGACCATTCACCGTCAGGGTGACTACGTGTATATTGGCGGCACCTTTACCCACATTTATGAAAGTGAAAAGGCGGGTGAGGCGTATTCGCGCAATATTGCCCGTTTTAAGTTGGGCGAGCCTTCTAACGGTGTGCCCGGTATTGTGAGTATAGACCGTAACTGGCGCCAGGTGTTCAACGGTACTGTCAACGGTATTAG
Source organism: Rothia sp. HMSC068E02 (assembly GCF_001813565.1). Classification (NCBI taxonomy): domain Bacteria; kingdom Bacillati; phylum Actinomycetota; class Actinomycetes; order Micrococcales; family Micrococcaceae; genus Rothia; species Rothia sp. HMSC068E02. Next base: position 188,714 of record NZ_KV812894.1, on the reverse strand, counting down.
CGCCTCCGCTGATAACTCTCATGTTTACGTAGCCGGTTACTTCACCTGGCTCAACGGTGGCCTTGCCTACCGCGTGGCTGATATTACTCAGCATATGCAGAAGGGCAGCCCGTGGGCGTACCAGCAGTCTGAGATTCCTGCTGGCGCTAATGTCTCTGACCTGCGTAATGAAACCAAAATTTGGGGTTTCCAGTTCGACGTCCAGGATGCCGGTACCGGCGTCTGGGTGGGCGGTACTGAGCACCTCATCTCTCGTTACGATAAGGCGTCCTTGACCCCCACCTACACCGCGATTACCCGCGATGGTGGAGACTTCCAGGATCTGCACCTGCACGGTAACACCATCTACGGCGCCTGCCACTGCGGCGACTTCCTCTACCAGGATTCGCGTAACAAGCGGACCCCCGTGGGCGGTTCGAGCGTGATTCACTCGGTCAAGCTGGTTGCTGCTTTCGATAAGGACAGCGGTAAGATGCTGCCGGAGTTCTCCCCTGCTATTAAGGGTGACCACGGATTCGGTATCTGGGAGTCTTTCGTGGATTCGAAGGGCACCCTGTGGGTTGGCGGCGATATTCACCGTTCGCTGGGTGTTCACGGTACTCAGGATACCGTCGGTTTTGCGCGCTTTGAGGCCCGCGATGTGACTCCTCCGGCTACCCCGCAGAACCTGCAGGTTGAGCTGAAGGACGATAAGGACGTTCTGACCTGGGATGCTGTACAGGATACCGGTAGTGTCCGCTACCAGATTCTGCGTGATGACCGCGTCATTGCTAGCACTTCGGGTACGAAGTTCGAGATTGACCACACCGATAACGCACGTTACTTTGTGCGCGCTGTGGATAGCTCGGATAACTACTCTGCGTCCACTCCGGTCCAGGTAGCTCCGGTGCGACCGACTCCTACCCCCACGGAGACCGCGACCGCAACGCCTACCGCTGACCCGACTGCTACTGCAGACCCCACGGCAAGTGCTGACCCGACCGCGAGCGCTGACCCCAGTGCTTCGGCAAGCGCTACCCCGAGTGCAGAAGCGACTACTGAGGTACCGAAGGTCCAGGATCCGGACCCGAAGGTTGAGGAGCCTAAGCCCGCCGATCCCAAGCCTGAGAATCCGAAGGAAGAAGCCGCTAAGGACCAGATTGTTCTGCCCTACGCCTCGGATTGGAAGTACATGGTCTCTACCCAGGCTCCCAACCGTAAGTACGGTTGGAAGTACAACTTCCACTTCAGCCTGGAAGATATTGCGCAGGAAGCATGGCAGACCGGCAAGACCCCGATTGGGGTCGGTACTGGTAACCTCAACACCTCCGTTAAGGTTCCGCTCGTGCGTTCCCGCCACAATATCTACGCCTACACCACCATCCAGCTCACTCGTGAGCAGGCCAGCCGTGATCTCGTGCTGACCACTTACGCGGATGACGCTATTGCGGTGGGTGTCAACGGTGAAGAGGTTGGTCGTTCCAACTTTGACACTCGTGGAAAGCTGTGGAATAGCGCGATTGCATCGAGCTCGATTGATACCGCTACGGCTCAGAAGACTCCGGTGACCTTCACCGTTCCTTCTTCCAAGCTGAAGGTTGGCGAGAACCTCATCGCAGTTGAGGTTCATCCGGGCATCAGTCGACGAAACGTTCGCCCGAATGTAAGCTTCGACATGCAGGCAATCGCTAAGGCACCGGTTGCTGAGCAGCCTGCCGAGAAGGAAGCTGACAAGGAGGCGGATGCTCCCGCCGCACACGAGGCTGAGCAGCCCGTGGTCGACAACGCGAACAACGCGGCAGCCGGCCAGGGCGAGCGACGCATCGTCAATAACGGAGTCGGAACCCGCGTTCCGATGCAGTCTCGAAGGAACTAATACCTTCTAGATAATCTCAGCTAAATGGGGTTTGATTTTCTGAATGATTCAGGAAATCAAACCCCATTTGCGTATATTCCCCACTTTTCCGTGTTTTTTGCATCATTTATTCCCATTATTTGTGCTTCTGTCATGTGCCTCTCTGCACAATGTTCAGAAATGTTTTCTAAATCCACAATTCACGAGAACAAAGCGCCGATAACCCCCTCTAACAGCACACCAAGCCTACCCGAAGGATCCCGCAAATCTGCACCAAAGCGCATTGTCAGAGGGTTTTTACGACACAATTGTTGACCCTGACCACACGCCCCCTGTTGCACTTCATCTCGTTGTAAAATATCTATATAGTGGTGTACGTGAAAAAAGGGACCAACCACCTCTTTTTTCGCGTGCGAGACTTCCGGACTTTCTCGCAACCACCCCGAAAGGGAGTAATTCACTCTCCTTCACTCCTCTCACCGATTAAAAAGGAATGTGCATGTCCACCTCTGAGGCACCTCACGCCCCGAACTCCGCGCCCGCATCGGGATTTTCTGCGAAGTTTTCTCACACCCTGCGCTCTCTTGAAGCAGCGCAGAAGCCCGGCATTGGCGTTCCCGCCTACACCCGCTGGGTCAACCGCCGAGTAGCACGCTACTTCGCCGCGGCAGCTGTCGCTCTGGGCATCACCCCCAACGGCGTCACCGCGATTTCCGCTGCATGTTCCGCTGCAGGCCTCATCGTTCTGATTACCTGCCCGCCCAGCGTTGGTGTAGGTATCTGCGTTGCCCTGCTTTTCGCGCTCGGTTACGGTCTGGACTCCGCTGACGGCCAGGTTGCTCGCGTGACCGGCGCGTCCTCCCCCGCCGGTGAGTGGCTCGACCACGTGGTCGACTCCATCCGCGTGCCTTCCGTGCACATGGCAACCCTGCTCTCCTTCCTGCTGTACCCGGCGCACTACTCCTTTACCGGCTCCAGCGCATTCAACGGCTGGATCATTGCGATGCCGATGATTTTCACCGCGCTGACCGCAGGTCACTTCATGAGCCAGATTCTTGCTGAGCAGCTGCGCAATAACCGCAAGACCGCCGCTCCCCCGACCGGTGGCCCCCTGCGCTCCTTCATCAACCTGCACATGGACGCTGGCACCCTCTGCTGGATTTACATTTTCCTTGGCTTCGGCCCGGTATTCGTCATCGTCTATGCGCTGCTTCTGCTGGCTAACGCCGCAACCGTCCTGCTGTCCATGCGTCGCAAATACGTTAGCCTCGCGACCCCCGCTGAGTAAGGAGAATCCCAATGATGCACTTCACCTCTCGCACCCCTGCTGTTTCCGCCGTTATCGCAACCAACGGCAAGCGCCCCGAACTGCTGCGCGTGGCTGTCCGCTCCATCCTTGAGCAGAGCTACCGCGGTTTCGTTGAAGTTGTTGTTGTCTTTGACCGTGTTGAGCCCGACCGCCTCGAGGACATTGAGGTCGGCGAAAACCGTGCCCTGAAGATTGTCTCCAACACCCGCTCCGGCGGTCTGGCTGGCGGCCGCAACAGCGGCATCATCGCCTCCAGCGGCGAGATGATTGGCTTCTGCGATGATGACGACTACTGGATGCCTTCCAAGCTCACCCAGCAGGTCGCTCTCTGGCGCGAAAACCCCGAAGCAACCGCTATCTCTTCGGGTATTACCGTCCGCTCCGGTGGTCAGGATATCGTGCGCCTGGCGCCCGAGCGCGCAACCTTCGCTGACTTCCTGCGTTCGCGCATTACCGAAATTCACCCCTCCGCCATGCTGTACTCCCGCGAGGATCTGCTCGGCGTTGACGGTAAGCCCGCCCGCATCGGCCTGGTCGATGAGGAACTGCCCGCCGCCTACGGTGAAGACTACGACCTGCTGCTGCGTGCAACCCGTCACGGCGATGTACTGAGCGTGCCCGAACCGCTGATTCTGGTGCTCTGGGACCGCCCTTCCTTCTTCTCCGGCAAGTGGCAGTCCATGGTTGACGGTCTGAGCTACATTCTGCGTAAGTTCCCTGAATTCGAGCAGGATCCCAAGGGTCTGGCACGTATCGCCGGTCAGATTGCGTACGCTCAGGCGTCGCTGGGCAACAACAAGGAGGCGCGCGCGTACGCTCGCGCGGCTCTGCGCCGCGACCCCATGCAGCTTCGTGCTTGGGCGGCGTATGTTGTGTCCACCGGTCTTATTAAGCCCGCCACTCTTCTTGATCTCGTCCAGAAGACCGGTCGAGGTCTCTAACCAGGTATCGCACAGACATGGTTTCCTCTTCCGTTCTTTCCTCTCCGGGCACTTCGCCTACGGGGCTGAAGGATTCCGCCGGATCGGATAGTACTCCGCCCAGCGGTATTCTGCGTGCCCGCGCACGCATCCGCCCGTTGTCTACGGCGCAGAAGAAGCTCCCGGCCTGGCCTCTGCTGGCATTGCTGTACGGCTTCCCGGCGCTGTGGGCTTTGGGTGTGCTTCAGATTGCACCGCTGGTACTGGCAGCGATCATGCTTTTTTACCTCATTATTCGAGGTAATGTGCGTGTGCCCGGTTCCCTGTGGGTGTGGGGCGCGTTCTGCGTGTGGGTTGTTGTTGCGGCGCTTGCGCTGACCCGTTCCACCGACATTATTGGTTGGGGTCTGCGCTTTGTGAATATTCTCAGTGCAGGTATTTACGCCCTGTACTACTACAACGCGCGATCCTCTATTAGCATCAATAGGCTGCTGGGCGGTCTGGCGACCCTGTGGGTGACCCTCATTGTCCTGGGTTACGGCGGCGTTCTCTTCCCTGAGTTCCGTCTGCGTACCCCGATGAGCTTCATCATGCCTTCTGGTTTTATGCAGAATCCGCTGGTGCGTGACTACATGCTTCCTCCCCTGGCTGAGGTTCAGCGCCCGTGGGGCGCTCCCGAGGCGTATATTCGCCCCTCCGCGCCGTTCCCCTACGCGAATAGTTGGGGTCTGGCGTACACTCTGCTCACCCCGGTGATGCTGGCGTGCTTGCTTCGCCTGCATTCCATCTGGCTGCGTATTGCGTTGCTGATTGGTATGGCGCTTTCTACTGTGCCTGCGATTGCGACCAGTAACCGCGGCATGTTCATTGGTCTAGGTATCAGCGCAGCGTACGTACTGCTGCGTCAGTTCCTTGCGGCTAATTGGCGTGCTGTGGGTACGGGTGTTGCGGCGATTACGGCTGTGGTTGTGGCGCTCTTTGCGTCGGGCACCGTGGATAACATTCTGGGTCGTCAGGACTACTCTGACTCCACCGGTGGCCGTGCGGCGCTCTACCGCGCCACCTGGAAGGCGACCTTGGAGTCCCCGATTATTGGTTACGGCACTCCGCGTATGGAACCGAGCATTGGCGTGTCAATGGGTACCCAGGGGTACCTGTGGACTCTGATGTTCTGCTTCGGCTTCGTGGGTCTGGCGCTGTTCGCGCTCTTCATGGTGTGCACTGTAGCAGGCGGCGCACGAGTGAAGACCACCTCCGGGTACTGGCTGCATAGCGTGCCGGTCGCGTGCTGCGTCGTCTTTATTTTCTACAGCTTCGATATTGCTCAGATGACCATTCTGATGCTCGCATCGATGGCGTGCATTCGTTCCATTCGGGATGGTGAGGGGCTATGACGAAGAATCAGTCCCCTCGTGGTTTAGATACTTCTGCGGTTTCATCTTTCGAGGATGCGTATTCGACGGGTGGTCATCCTAGCCGCCGTGCGCGTCTGCGTGAGAGCGGCGAGTACATCGAGCCGGTAGTGGAGCAGGGCGAATCGCTGGCTGAGTCTTCTGCCGATGAGTTTGCTCCGACGGTGGACGATATCCGTTCCGGTCGTTTTCCTGCGACCACGGCGCTGTCGATTGTGCCTCCGGCTCGAGGCTTTGCTTCCGAAGAGTTACTGCCCGATTCTTTGGAGGCGGGTTCTTCGGAGTCAGGTACTTCGACTGCTGGTTCCTCAGCGGCAAACGCTACCGCTGTAGTGGGTGCTCATCTGTCCGGTTCCCGGCGGGTTGCCTCGGCTACTGCTGAGTCTGTAGAAAAGGTGCAGGAAGAAAAGACTCCGAATGAGAAGGCTAAGCCTTCCGCGTCAGGTGCTCAGGCAGATAGCGCATCCGCGAAGAGCGTGCCGGTTAAGAAAGCTCCCGGAAAGGCTAAGCAGCCCAGCCTGGCAAAGAGCGGCTCTCTTGCTTCTCTGTGCGTGATGTACGGCGCGGGTATCGCGTTCGTGACCACGATGGTGGTGTCGAACGGTATTGGTGCTGAGGGTTCGGGCGAGTTTTTCCGTCTGATGGCGTTGTTCGCGATTGCGATTTCGCTGGTGACTTTCGGCGCGGATACGGGCTTGGTTCGTACGATGAGTGCTCAGCGTGCGCTGGGTCGTTACGGTGTGCTTCCGCAGCTGATCCGTTACGGTCTGATTCCTTCGCTGGTGACTTCGGTGCTTCTGGTGGCGGGTGTGTACATCTACACCGGGATTGTGCCGATGGCTCCCCAGTATCAGGCGGCGATGCGTGTCAGTTCGGCTTTCGTGCTGATAGCGGCGCTGATGACGGTGTTCTTCGGCGCTCTGCGTGGCCTGCATCGTGTGGTGACCTTTACGCTCCTGCAGAATGTTCTGCTTCCCACTCTGCGTTTTGCGGCGGTGGGTTTGGTTGTTCTGTTCTCGGGTCAGCTCATGGATTTGGTGTACGCCTGGACCATCCCGGTGGCGATTACTGCGGTGGTTGCCCTGTGGCTTTTGGAGCGGGCGTTCCCTTCCGAGGAGCATGTGGAGGTTCTTTCTTCTGAGGATTCTCCGCCTGAGACGTTCCGTTCGTTCTGGGGTTTCAGCTCTGCACGCGGTGTCGCTACCATTGTGGAAACCATCCTGGAGTGGATTGACGTGCTGGTGGTGACGGCGTTCTTGGGTGCCGCTGCCGGTGGTATCTATGGTGCTGTGAACCGTTGTGTTCGTGTGGGCACCATGATTGAGCACACCGGACGCGTGGTGACCGGACCGTCGATTAGTGCGGCGTTGGCTACCCGTCAGCTAGATCGTGCTCGAGAGATTTTCTTGTCGACCACTCGCGTGTTGACTGCTCTGTCGTGGCCGTTCTACCTCTCCCTGGCGTTCTTTGGTCCGGTGCTGTTGCATTTCTTCGGTAAGGGCTTTGAGGCTGGCGCCGGTATTCTCTGGGTGATTTGCCCGGCGGCGATGCTGTCGATGAGCGCCGGTGGCGTGCAGTCCGTTCTGCTGATGAGCGGTAAGAGCCGCTGGCAGCTGTTGAACAAACTCTCCTCGCTGGTGGTGGCTGTGACCTTGAACTTCACCTTGGTTCCGGTTTGGGGCTTGTACGGTGCGGTGACGGCGTGGGCGTCTGCTCTGCTGATTGACACCTTCCTGGCGAGCTACCAGGTATTCCGCCTCGTTGGTATTCGCGCTTCGGTTCGCGAGATGGCTCCGTCACTCTTCTTGGGTGCGGCTGTTCCGACGGTGTGCGCTCTGGCGTCTTTGGCTTTCTTGGGTCAGAGCGTGCTGGGCGTCATCGTGTACGTGGTGCTGCTCGTTCCGGTGTACGGTGCGGTACTGTACCGCTTCCGTAAGGCTCTCGGTATTGAGCGTTTCCTTTCCGCCCGCCGCGCGAAGTCTTAGCCTTCCGCTTCTTCTACGTTTTTCTCCGATATTTAGTGTCCGTTTCTCTTCCTCTAGGATGTCCTCATGGATAACACCTCTCATACCTCCTCGGTTACCCTTGGCAACCAGGTACGTCGCATTTTCCGACACCGTCTGCTGATTCTGCTGTCGGTTGTGGTTTTCGCTGTGGCGGGTGCCGTCTACGGCTACATGACCAATAGCAAGTACACTTCTAAGGCTTCGCTGGTTGTTTACCCGCTGGTGGTTGATCCCGCCGGTACCGGTAGCGCTAACTCCGCGAAGGTGGATATTGCGACCGAGTCTCGCGTTGCATCCTCTCGCGAGGTTGCACAGAACGCGGCAAAGTCTCTGATTGCTAATGGCGATACCCTCTCTGAGGCTCAGCTGACCAGCCGCTTGATGAACTCCGTCAAGGTGACCGGCACCTCCCAGACTGCTGTTCTGGATATTGAGGTGCCCCGCCCCAACGGTACGGAGGCTGCACGTTACGCTAACGCTATGGCGAACGCATACCTGCAGGTTCGTTCCGAGTCGCTGAAGAGCAGCGTTGATTCTGCTCTGCACCAGATTGATGAGCAGATTTCGGCCCTCGAGGGTGATAACAACCGTGCGGGTCTGCTCTCTCAGTTGCAGGACCGTCGCGCTCAGATTCAGCTGACTTCCACCACCGGTGGTCGCGTGATGAGCGAGGCTCAGGTTCCTTCTTCTTCCTCGGCTCTTGGCCCGGTGAAGATGGGTATTGTTGGTGCTGTTGCCGGTCTGCTGATTGGTGCTGTGCTGGCGTACGGTCGTGACCGCACTATGCGTCACGTTGGTTACGCTGATCGTCTGGAAGATGCTGGTATCCCGGTTCACGAGCTGGGTTCCACTTCTGAGGCGAATGACGCGTTCATGCTGCTGCGCACCATTGGTGCTCCCGACGGCGACGTGAAGAGCGCTGGCGCTTCCGGCATTGTGATTCTGCCCGGTACTGACCGCGGTGTTGAGCACCTATACCAGATGCTGCAGCGTGTTCTGCCCACCGAGTACGCACGTTTCACCGATTACGCTTCGGTCCGTGACGCGCTGACCCGCCACACTCCCGAGTCGCTGGTTGAGAAGAGCGAGACTCCTCTGGTGATTAGCCTGAGCACCGCTACTCCCCTGTCGACTCAGCTGCGTTTCGTCCAGGCTGGCGGCGTGGCTCTGGTTCCGGTGACTGCGGCTACTTCTCTGCAGCAGGTTCGTGAGCTTTTCGCTCAGCTGGATCAGCTTGAGGGCGTGAACGCTCTGGCTGTGTTCCTGGATCGCGAGTAATCAGACCGCGAGTACTCGGGGTTCTGTTGATGGATGCCTCGCCTCTGTGCGGGTTCGTCCTTCGTCCTTGAGCGTAGGGTGCGGTGGTACCTGCTGAGGCGGATCTATTGTGATAGGTCTGTTGATGCAGGTGCCGCCGGGCCCGTCAGCTCACCTTTATCTTCTCTTCTTATTTTTCTCTTGTATTGGGGCTTTAGGAGAACACTATGACTGAGGCAACTTCCTCTCAGGCACCGAAGAAGAAGCTTCTGCTGGTTTCTAGCAGTGGCGGACACTTGAAGCATCTGACGGCTACTTCTGCTGCGTGGCAGGATTATGACCGCGTGTGGGTTAGCTTTAAGCAGCCCGATGTTGAATCTTCTCTGGCTGATGAGAAGACCTATTGGGCGTATTACCCGACCACCCGAAATATTAAGAACGCTATTCGTAATCTGTTCTTGGCATTTCGTATTTTTCCGAAGGAACGTCCGGATGCGGTTGTTTCTGCCGGCGCCGGTGTTGCCGTTCCTTTCTTTGTGGCGGCTAAACTCTTTGGAGTAAAGACTCTTTATATTGAGTGTTTTGATCGCCCGACTCTGCCGACGATGACCGGCAAGATGCTGTACACCTTTGCTGATCGAATTATTGTTCAGAGCGAGGAACAGCAGGAGAATTTCCCTGATTCTCGTGTGATTCATCCCATTTTCTAAGAGTGATGAATTTATCCTGAAAATAGCGTCCTCGCGTGTGCTGAGGGCGTTATTTTCAGGGTATAGTATTTATTAATACATACAGATACGCATAAGTCGTGCGCTCCACTGTGGACTCACCATCCAAGCGAACTAACCACTCGCCAGAGAAGCGTATGCGGAGATTACTCACCATTTTCTCCGGCACGACGCCGCCGCGTATACCAATGATGCCCTCCGGATTTTTGCGTCAGGTATACGGGGTTACTACCGATAAATACATAGAGAGGAATAGGCTATGTCTATTCAGGACTTCCCCCACGTCAGCGTTGATACTTCCAAGTTCGACCTGCCCGTATTTACCCCTGCCGTCGCGCCCGTTCGTATTCCTACTAAGACTTACGATTTGGTGGTGTCCCTCGGCACCGACGTTCACACTTTTGATCGTCTTCTGCGTTGGGTTGAGGCTTATCTTGAGGCTCACCCCGAGGTCACCTGCCTCGTGCAGCATGGCCACACTGCGCCCATTAAGCACGCAGACAACCTTAAGCTTCTTCCCGCCTCCGAGCTTTTGGACTACTACGCAACCGCACGCGTAGTACTGGTTCAGGGCGGCCCCGGCTCCATCCAGGATGCACGCCGCACCGGCGCTCTGCCCCTGGCTGTTCCGCGCCGCGCAGAGTTCAATGAGGTCGTTGACAACCACCAGGTCCCCTTCACCGCTCTGATGGAGAAGCGCGGCCACGCTGTTGTCGTTGAGAGCCGCGAAGATCTCTTCGCTAAGCTCGATCTTGCCCTGGCGAACCCCTCCCTGTTCCGCACCGCTGAGCCTTACGTCTCCACCCCGGAGATTTCCGCAGCTCAGCTGGGTGAGGAACTGCAGGACCTGCTCGCCGGCAAGACCCACCGTAAGGATTCCTTCTGGGGCCGCCTGAAGCAGGCTGCTCGCGCGCACCGTGCGGGTAAGGCTGAGATGGCTCGCATCGACGCGATGGCTCCCAGCGCCTAAGGTTTTCTTGCTTTCTAAGCTCAGCATCCTCGTGATGCGGTGTGGGAGGTGCCCGGCCGGGCGCTTCCCACATTTTTAGACCGGCATGCGAATCCTCCAACCACCCTGTGAGAGGCTGTGGATGTTTTCCCTTGTTCACGGCATATTCTCAGGTGGATTCGCGTCTTTACATTGGTTGCGAAACCCCGCGCACCGTATCCTTAGTAAGGGATAATGCGCGGGGTTTTCGCGCACTACGAAAGGAACAATTATGGCAGTTCAGGAATCGACCGTTATCAACGCAAGCGTTGAACAGGTTATCGAGGCGTTCTCTAGCGAGGATTTCGCACGCTTCGTATGCTCCGAGGTTGGCGTGGAGTTCGGTAGCTTCTCCGTTTCCGGTGACACCTCCGCCGAGTTCACCGCAACCACCGAGCGTACCGTACCCGCTGAGCGCGTGCCGGACATCGCTCGTAAGTTCGTCGGCAACGGCGTTGCTATGACCCAGATGGACACCGTAAGCGCACCGGCTGCTGACGGATCCCGCACCGTTTCTACCGAGGTCAAGGTCAACGGCGTGCCCGTGTCCGCTCAGGCTACTCAGAAGCTGACCCCCGAGGGCGAGCAGACCCGCCTGGACGTCAACGGTGAAGTCTCCTGCTCCATCCCACTGGTGGGCAAGAAGATTGCAGCCGCTGCTGAGCCGCAGGTTGGCCGCGTGCTGAAGGTTCTGGGCTCCTCCGCTGAGAAGTGGCTGGCACAGCGCTAAAGCTTATGAGACGCTCACCTTTGAGGTGTAGCTGATATACCGCCAATATGCAGAGAATCCCCGCCGTAAGTACTTACGGCGGGGATCCTCTTTGTGTCTTTATGAGTCTTATGAGCTCTAACGCACCTATGAAGGGGTAGGAGCGTTAGGAGGCGACGGTCGCCTCGGAGTATTCGCGTTCGCCAAGCAGCTCAGCAAAGCGGCGCATCTCTACGCGCAGGTCGTGCTCTGCTTCGAGTAGGTCAACGACCTTGCGCAGCTTGGTGCTGGAGGTGTGCTCGGTGTAGGGGAAGTAGTGTACTTCCACGCCGACCTCTGCGAAGCGTGCTTCCAGGGCATTGCCCTTTTCGGTGCCCTTCCAGTCGTCGCCCTTGAAGAAGACGTTGAAGGGCTTCTGCTTCCAGGTTTCGAGCTTGTCGGGGTTGGTTTCAACGTGCACTTCGTCCACGTAGTCGATGTGGCTGACGATGGCGGCACGCTCTTCGATGGGGATGACGGGGCGACGACCCTTGGTCACTTCCAGAACGTCATCGTGCACGACGCCGGCAATGAGGTAGTCGCAGTTTTCCTTAGCCTTGCGGAGAATCTCGAGGTGGCCGTAGTGGAAAAGGTCGTAGGCGCCTGCGGCGTAGCCAATAATCATAGGGCTTCCTTGTGGTTGGTAGCGGCGATGGTTATTCCGGTGTGGTTGAAGTACCGGAGGGTGAGAAACGTATCCGCGGTCTAGGGTGAGAGCATGAGATGAAACGAAGAATGTGCAATATTGAGAAAATATTTTCTTATATTGCCCTATTTCTTCGCGCTGTTGCCTTAGAACGTGCGGGTCCGAAAAGAGTTTCTCGAGGGTGCTGGTTGGGCGCCCTTCGTCCTTTTATTTTACCAGTCACCTTTTTGAAGGAAAAAGGAAAAGATATAAATATGAGGCGGATACGGTGTAGTATCCGCCTCATATTTTCATCCTATTGATTTAAATCAAAGAAAACTTATATCAAGAAAGGGCAGGGGGTAGATTCTCAGCTCGGGTCTCGTTCGGTGCTTACCGCTAAAAGTTCATCAAAAAATATTACACATAAATGCAATATATTGTCGATGGTTCCATTCGGTATTTTCGATTGGCGTTCAAATACTAGCTACTCCCCCGCCGTTTCCACTACATTCTCAGCGAAGAGTTAGTTCTTGGCTGCCGCTTCCTTAGTGGCTTCTTCAACAGCAACCCACGAGAGCATTGCGCACTTCACGCGCGCCATGAACTTCGAAACGCCGGAGAAAGCCGCCATATCGCCGTACTCCTCTTCGTCCAGAGTCACCTTACCGCGCGAACGCAGCATCTCGCGGAACGCATCCACGTGGCTCTGCAGCTCGGAGGTGGTCATGCCGGGAGCCATTTCAGAGAGCACGGAAGCGGCAGCCATCGAAATGGAGCAACCGTCGCCTTCCCAAGAGATCGACTCGATGGTCTTCTCGCCATCCTTCAGCTCGTCAGAGAGCACCACGCGCAGGTTGATTTCGTCACCGCAGGTGGGGTTGTACTGGTGGTTATCGGCGCTTGCGTGGCCGGCGGGTACCTCTACGAGGTGCTCGCCGCTACGCTGCTTGGAATGCTCCAGAATGATTTCCTGGTACAGGGATTCAAGAGACACGGTGTTCTTCTTCCGTCAGTTGGTCTGTCTGAAAAATTGAGGCGTTAGCTTCTAACGCGTCTACGTTTAGAACCCGAAGTAGGGGCGCACCTCGGCAAGTGCCTTCAGGAAAGCGTCCACATCTTCGGTGGTGTTGTAGATGTAGGTGGATGCACGGGTCGAGGCGGTCACACCGGCGCAGCGGTGTAGCGGCTGGGCGCAGTGGTGGCCCACGCGCACAGCGATACCCTGGGTGTCGAGCAGCTGGCCCACGTCGTGCGGGTGCACACCCTCAATGGCGAGGGCTACCAGGCCGGCACGCTTGGAGGGGTCGGCGGGGCCGAGCAGGCGCACGCCCTCAATCTTCTGAACACCCTCAACCAGGCGAGCGCCCAGTTCGTGCTCCCATGCCTCAACGTTCTCCATGCCCAGGTGCTGCAGGTAACGCACGGCGGCGGCGAAGGCGACTGCCTGCGAGACGCGCTGGGTACCCGCTTCAAACTTGATGGGGGCGGGCATGTATTCGGCATCCTGCAGACCCACGCGGGTAATCATGGAGCCACCGGTCAGGAAGGGGGGCAGGGCCTCAAGCAGTTCGGCACGACCGTAGAGGGCGCCAATGCCGGTGGGAGCCAGCATCTTGTGGCCGGAGAACGCCGCAAAGTCGACGTCCAGGGCGTGGAAGTCTACGGGCATGTGCGGCACGGACTGGCAGGCATCCAGCACAACGAGAGCGCCGTGCTTACGAGCCATGGCGACCATGCGGGGCACATCGGTAATCGCGCCGGTCACATTCGAGACGTGGGTGAACGCCACGATGCGGGTCTTCTCGTTGATGATGCCCTCGGCAGCAGCGTAGTCGAGCTGACCGTCCTCGGTGGAGGGGATGTGGCGCAGGATCGCGCCGGTACGCTGAGCAAGGATCTGCCAGGGGATGAGGTTCGCGTGGTGCTCAATCTCGGTGGTGACGATTTCATCGCCGGGGCCCAGCGCAAAACGCTCGGCGGCGGGACCGCCGATACCCTGCGAGGCGTTACCAATGGAGTAGGCAATCAGGTTCAGCGCCTCGGTTGCGTTGGAGGTCCACACTAGCTCTTCGTCGGTAGCGCCCACGAAGTTGGCGACGGTGATGCGCGCGTCCTCAAACAGGTCGGTTGCCTCAACCGCGAGGGTGTGTGCGCCACGGTGTACGGCAGAGTTAGCGTGCAGGTAGAAGTCGCGTTCTGCGTCGAGCACCTGAAGGGGTTTCTGGCTGGTCGCCCCCGAATCCAGGTAGACCAGAGGATGCCCGTTAACCTCAGTGTTGAGGATAGGAAAATCCTTACGAAGCTGGCGTACAATGTCGTCGCTCAGCGGGGTGTTGGCGGGGGTGGAGTATTCAGCCACGGGTACCTTCTTCTCTCGCTCATACGCTCCACGGTCGGGTGTTTTCCCGTCGTGGAGCGTATAACGTCATTCTTTTCTAGCTTATTCCCTCACCGGGCTCTTGCATAGTTAGGTAGAGCCTAGTTCACACATCGGCCCGCATCATGCATTACCCCAGTTCAGTGTTGACCCAGTTCAGTGTTTACCCGGCACGGGTCATACGGCTAGGAACCTGCGCCGTGGTAGCGCTGCTGGGTTGCCAGCAGGCCTTCCTTTACGAGCATCATGGTTGCATCCGCTGCGTTTGAGATGAGGAAGGGCAGGTCCTTCGCTTCAGTGCTACTGAAGGGCTTGAGCACGAAGTCTGCGGTGTCCATGCGTCCGGGAGGACGACCGATGCCGGTGCGAACACGGTAGTAGTCCTTGGTGCCCAGCGCCTTGGTGATATCGCGCAGACCGTTATGGCCGCCCTCTCCCCCACCAATCTTGAGCTTAATGGTGTCGAAGGGGATATCCAGTTCATCGTGCACCGCGATGATACGGTCGGGGTTAATATCGTAGAACTGGGCTAGAGCCGATACCGGGCCGCCCGAGGTGTTCATATAGGTCAGGGGCTTGGCCAGCACTACCTTGGGTCCGCCTATACCCAAACGTCCTTCCAGCACCTGGGCGCGCGCGCGTCCGTGCTTCTTGAAGCCACCGCCTACTTCACGCGCCAGTTCATCAACCACCATCTGGCCGATGTTATGGCGGGTTTTCTCGTACTCCGGGCCCGGGTTCCCCAGACCAACAATGAGCCACGCATCAGACATATCTTCGCCCTTTCCACGGCGCTGTAAAAGGTTTTTAGAAAATTCATGGACTACACCATTCTATGAGTATGGCCCGCTACCACCTCAGAAGAGAGGTAGCGGCGGGCCATCCACAAATCATTGTTGCGCTAGGCGCAGGGCGCGGTCTAGTGCTTTGAGTTATCTGAGTCGTGAGCTTCGCCAGCCTGATCTGATTCCTCGGAAGCTTCAACGATGTCACCCTCGGGTGCGTTTTCGCCTTCTTCACCGGGCTCGGGAACGTCGAGTTCCTCGGGCTCAGAAACGTTAACGATCAGCAGTTCAGCGTCTGCAACCAGGGTTACGCCTGAGGGCAGTTCAACGTCTGATGCCAGAACGTGAGCGCCAGCTTCGCGGCCTTCGATGCTCACGGTCAAAGCTTCGGGTGCCTTCAGTGCGTCAGCTTCAACCAGAAGAACGGTTTCTTCCTGGTTAGCAACGGCGCCAACAGCAGGCTCGCCTTCAACGTGTACAGGAACCTCAATCTCAACGCGCTCGCCGCGCTTAACGGTCAGCAGGTCGATGTGCTGCAGTTCAGGGCGGATTGCGTGACGCTGGATGTCCTTGATCATTGCGAGGTGTGATTCACCTTCGATGTCGAGGTCGAGGATAGCGTTGGGGACGCGGGCAGCCAGGGTGGTTGCGTGGCCGGGGAGTACTACGTGCTTGGGCTCTTCGCCGTGGCCGTAGA
Organism: Rothia sp. HMSC068E02; assembly: GCF_001813565.1. Classification (NCBI taxonomy): domain Bacteria; kingdom Bacillati; phylum Actinomycetota; class Actinomycetes; order Micrococcales; family Micrococcaceae; genus Rothia; species Rothia sp. HMSC068E02. The sequence goes on along the minus strand of NZ_KV812894.1, from coordinate 173,025 downwards.
TGACGGCGGGGATGTCGCCTGCCATGCGGATGCGGCGCGCGTAGCCCTTGCCGAAGTCGCTACGTACGGTAGCTGAAATTTTGATGGTATCTGACATGAGTTGTCCACCCTTTCTTGGTTAGAAGTTATGCGCCAAGTGGAATAGGGACTGGCGCCAGAAATCTCTTTCCAACCAGCCACCGTCAGTTACGGACCTACACGTTTCGTGTATTCCACCGCCTTGGCCAAGACAATATTGTACAGGTTCCCGGCTCTTCTTCAAGGGCCGGGAACCTGTGATATGGCGCTTTTCACGCCTTTTATGCTGTTATCAGCAGATATTAGGACCAAATCCTAGAGGATTAGGAACCCATTTCTGCAAGGTAGGCGGCGAGCGCCTCGCGGTGATCGCGCGGGGTGAAGCCTGCAGCAATCAGCTTGGACAGGTCCATTGCCGAGTTCGTCGGACGGTGAGCGAAGAGCTCAGCGTTGGCGAAGTATTCCTCGGTGGTGGTGTCGCTGACGCGTGCCGGGTCATGGCCGGTGCCCTCGTACACTGCACGAGCGAACTGTGCCCAGTTGATGACCTCACCGGTGTTCGACACGTTGTAGGTGCCGTATTCAGCGCCGGAGAAGAGCAGGTGCAGGGCAGCTGCTGCCAGGTCCTGGGTGAAGGTCGGGCGACCCCACTGGTCGGCGACCACGGACGGGTCGATACCGCGCTCAGCCAGGGACGCCATGGTGCCCACAAAGTTCTTGCCGGCGCCAACAACCCAGCTGGTGCGCAGGGTGTAGTGCTTACGCCATGCGGCGGCGGCAACCTCACCGGCAGCCTTGGATGCGCCGTAGACGCTCAGCGGTGCCAGGGGGTAGTCCTCCGGGTATTCCTCGCCCAGGGGCAGGGAGCCGTCAAAGACGTAGTCGGTGGATACGTGAACCAGCGGCAGGTTAGCTTCTTCACAGATGGAGGCAAGAGCGCTCACACCCAGGGCGTTAGCTGCCCAGGCGTCACGGCGCCCCTCGGGGGTTTCTGCCTGATCCACTGCGGTGTACGCTGCAGCGTTGATGACCGCGCGGAAGGAGCGCCAGCGGAATGCGTCGCGCCACTGCTCGGGCTTGCCCAGGTCGAGGCGGTCGCGATCCACAGCCAGGAAGGGTACGTTCTGCTCGGTGAGCTGGCGAACCAGCTCGGTGCCGAGCTGACCGCCCGCACCAATAATCAGGATCGGGTCGGCTTCCAGGGGCTTGATCTCGTTCAGACGCGGGTGGTTACGGTCCTTCTCGGAGAGTTCCGCCTTCGCCAGGTCGATAGGCCAGTCGATTGCGACGGTCTCATCGGCAAGGTTCAGGAAGCTGTAGCCAGATACTGCATCCGCCGACCAGTGGTCGTTCACCAGGTAGGTGTAGGCGGTGTTCTCTTCCAGGGTCTGGAAGGAGTTACCCACGCCGCGGGGCACGAAGATTGCGGTGTCCGGGCCCAGCTCCACGGTGACGACCTTGCCGAAGGACTCGCCGGCACGCAGGTCAACCCACGCGCCGAAGATACGGCCGGTCGCAACAGAAACGTACTTATCCCACGGCTCGGCGTGGATACCGCGGGTGGTACCTATCGAAGCGTTGAACGAGATGTTGTTCTGCACCGGGTTGAAGTCGGGCAGACCGGCTGCGACCATCTTCTCGCGCTGCCAATTTTCCTTGAACCAGCCGCGGTTATCGCCGTGAACCGGCAGGTCAATGATGAGCAGGCCGGGAATCTCGGTTTCAGTAACCTTCAATTCCTTGGTCATTACTGGCCAGCCTTTGCGTACTTCGCCTCAACCTCAGCCTTCAGGGGCTCCCACCAGCCGCGGTTATCGGTGTACCACTTAATAGTGTCGGCAAGACCGGATTCGAAGTCGGTGAACTTCGGCTCCCAGCCGAGCTCTGCACGCAGGCGGCTACCGTCGATTGCGTAGCGCAGGTCGTGACCGGGGCGGTCAACCACGTGCTCGAAGTCGTTCTCGTCCTTGCCCATCAGACGCAGGATGGTGCGCAGAACGGTGATGTTGTTCTCTTCACCGTCTGCACCGATGAGGTAAGTTTCGCCAATCTTGCCCTGCTCCAGGATGCGCAGCACAGCAGAAGAGTGGTCGGATGCGTGAATCCAGTCACGAACGTTCAGGCCCTCGCCATACAGCTTCGGGGTCAAACCCGAGAGGATGTTAGTGATCTGGCGGGGGATGAACTTCTCGATGTGCTGGTAGGGGCCGTAGTTGTTGGAGCAGTTAGAGATGGTTGCTTCAATACCGAAGGAGCGGACCCATGCGCGCACGAGCAGATCGGAGCCTGCCTTAGTGGAGGAGTAAGGGGAAGAGGGGTTGTAGGGGGTGGTTTCGGTGAACTTTGCCGGATCGTCCAGATCGAGGTCGCCGAAGACCTCGTCGGTGGAGATGTGGTGGTAGCGAGTGCCGTGCTTACGGACTGCTTCCAGAAGGCTGAAAGTACCGATGAGGTTAGTGTGGATGAACGGTTCGGGGTTGGACAGGGAGTTGTCGTTGTGCGATTCCGCAGCGTAGTGAACGACAGCATCTGCCTTGCCGACCAATTCGTCAGCCAGCTCGCGGTCGGCGATGTCGCCTACGACGAGCTTAAAGCGGGATTCGGGAAGACCCTCCAAAGACGCAGCATTTGCGGCGTAGGTCATCTTATCCAGCACAGTAATAGTGTGATCAGTGTTATCGATGAGGTGGTGAACAAAGTTCGAACCAATAAAACCGGCACCGCCGGTAACAAGAATGTGAGCCATACGGTAGATTTTACCTGGCTAAACAGTGATTTTTATGCCTCAACAAAGAGATAAACATGACACAATAAGAAGTTATGAAGGGAATTATTCTTGCCGGCGGTACCGGAAGCCGTTTGCACCCTATCACTCAGGGTATTAGCAAGCAGCTCACTCCGGTCTATGACAAGCCGATGATTTACTACCCGCTGTCCACTCTCATGCTGGCGGGTATCCGCGATATTTTGATTATTACCACTCCTGCCGACCAGGAGCAGTTCCAGCGACTGCTCGGTGACGGCTCCCGTTTCGGTATTAATCTCGAATACAAGGTGCAGCCTTCCCCGGACGGCCTGGCACAGGCATTTATTCTGGGTGCCGACTTTATTGGCAATGACCCTGTAGCGCTCGTGCTCGGTGACAATATCTTCTACGGTCCCGGCCTGGGTACTCAGCTTGCCACCTACGAGCAGAAGGACGGCGCAACCGTCTTCGCTTACCGGGTTGCTGATCCTCGCGCCTACGGCGTGGTGGAGTTCGACGAGAACTTCAACGCACTGTCCATCGAAGAGAAGCCCGAGAACCCCAAGAGCGACTACGCTATTCCGGGTCTGTACTTCTACGACTCCAAGGTTGTAGAGTATGCACGTCAGATTAAGCCTTCTCCGCGCGGTGAGTTGGAAATCACTGACCTCAACCGCGTCTACCTGGAACAGGGTAAACTGAAGGTTGAGGTTCTGCCTCGCGGTACCGCGTGGCTCGATACCGGAACCTTTGATTCACTCGCTGATGCCACTAACTTCATCCGCACTGTTCAGAGCCGTCAGGGCCTGTCAGTTGGTTGCCCGGAGGAAATTGCGTGGCGCCACGGTTGGCTCTCCGATGAGCAGTTGCGCGACATTGCTACCCCGCTTGTTAAGAGCGGTTACGGTAGCTACCTGCTCGGATTGCTCCGCTAATAAACACCAGGGGATTTTCGTATCCCTTCACCGCCTGCAACAACACTCCACGTTGCAGGTACACTAACTCAAACTTTCTGGAGTATTCTCACTACCATGACCATTTTGGAATTTTTCCGCACCACGAGGGCTAACCTCTGGCTGCTGATTATTGGCATCGTTGTCGGTGCCGCAGCGGGCTTCGGCTATGCCTCTCTCCAGCCGAGGGTCTACGCTGCTTCGTCCTCGGGCTACGTGACCGTGGGCGAGTCCGGTACGGTGGATGTTCTCTCCGGCTCTACAGCCGCTAAGGAGCGCGCTCGTTCCTACGCTGCTATCGTCTCCTCTGAGGCCGTGGCACAGAAGATTAAGCAGAACAACCCCGAACTCTCCATGACTACCGGGCAGATTCGTGCAAGCCTCACTGCAACTGCGGGTGATAACGCCGCGCTGATTACCGTGAGCGCGCAGGCTTCTTCCCCGAAGAACGCACAGTTGCTCGCTAACGGTGCGTTGCAGGCTACCGCCGACTACATCAAGGAGATTGAGCAGAACCCCGGTAATGCTCAGGCTCTGGTAAACGGCGAAAACACCGGTGCATCCCCGACTGGCGGCAACACCGTTCGCGTGATTCCGCTGAATAACGCAAGCGTGAACCCGCCGCTGGTAGCTCCGAATTACCAGCAGAACACTCTTATCGGTGCTGGCACCGGTTTGGTTCTGGTCTACGCTGCAATCTTCCTGCGCCGCGCACTGGATCAGCGCATCCGCACTCGTGACGATGCTACCAAGGCAACCGGCGCGAGCATCCTGGGTGTTCTGCCCGTCAGTGACGACCTGAACGAAGAAAACATCGTTAACGGCAACACCGACGACCACATCGCACAGGAATCCATTCGTCAGTTGCGCACCAACCTGCGCTTCGTGAACGTTGACACTCCCCCGCGTTCGTTCATCGTCACCTCCGCAGTGCCCGGTGAAGGTAAGTCTACCGTGTCGCTGTCGCTGGCTCGCGCAATGGCTGATGCGGGTTCGCCCGTCATCCTCATTGACGCCGACCTGCGCCGCCCGACCGTGGCTAAGAAGCTGAAGCTCGACGCTAAGGTCGGTCTGACCCAGGTTCTGGCTGGTCAGGTTGAGATTGCTAACGCTGTGCACCAGCTGGGTGATTCGAACCTCTTCGTCCTGCCTGCAGGCCGTATCCCCCCGAACCCCTCCGAACTTCTGGGTTCGGATAAGATGCGCCAGCTGATTAACGAGCTCTCCGAAGAGTTCATCGTGGTCGTTGACGTTCCGCCGCTGTTGCCCGTGACCGACGCTTCGCTGCTCTCCCACTCCGTGGATGGCGTGATTCTCGTTGGTTCTATCGGCCGAAGCCACCGTGAGCAGATGACCGAGGCTGCCAACATCCTGAAGAAGGTCAACGCTAACCTCCTCGGTATGGTTCTGAACCGTGCACCCCGTAAGGGTCTGGGTAACTCCTACTACGGCTTCGGCTACGCAAGCGCCTACGTTGGTTATGCAACCTACTACGGTTACGGCAAGGACGGCGACAAGAAGTCGTCAAAGAAGTCCTCGGCTAAGAAGTAATAACGTAATAAGCGCCCTAAATTATAGGGAGCGACTTAGGGCGGGATGGGCAGTATTTTCTGTCTGTCCCGCCTTATACTTATCTGGTATACATGTGCACCGAAAGGCTATTGTGACCACTCACTCATCCAATACCCCGGAGCCGCAGACTACTCCGCTCGCGGCACGGATTCGGCTTGCGCACGCCTACTTCCAGCGAATTGCCGACATGCACTCCATCGATATTCTGCATGTCAAAGGCTACGCTTTCTCCCAGGAAATTTACCGCAAGGGCAGGTACAGCTCCGACGCTGACCTGCTCGTCCGTCCCTCTCACGTGGACCGCTTTGTAGAGATCCTTCTGGCAGATGGATGGCGTATCCAAGCCCACTTCGAAACAGGTTCCGTGTTCGAGCACGCGATGACGCTCTACCACGCTTCATGGGGCCTGACTGATATTCATCGTTTCTTCCCCGGTCTAGGACGCCACGGCGATTATGAGAAGGCGTTTGACCGCGTCTGGGCGGCACGCAAGACCCGTATGATTGCTCACCGTCCCTGCACTGTCCCCAGCGATCTGGACGCGCGTCTTCTCGTGGTGCTTCACCGCGCCCGCGCAGCATCACGCTACAGTGCAGATATTAACTACCTGGTCTCTCTGCTCTCCTACAGCGATTGGCAGCGCCTACAAGCCCGCGCCGAGGAGCTTGACTCGTCCCTGGCATATAGCGCGGCTATGGGCGGTCTGGAGCAGTACCGTGACGACCGCGACTACCTACTGTGGCTGTCGGTCTCCCAGGATGTGCCCCACTACATCCAGTGGATCGGACGTCTGCAGTCGGCGACGACCCTGCACGATAAGCTACGCACCCTCAAAAATATTTTCTTTGTGAATAAGGACCATTTGGCGATGCAGCTGGGACGCACCCCCACTAAGGCAGAGATACGTGCAAAGTTCTTTGATCGTTTCGGAATCAAGGTGAAAAAATGAGCAATCCGGTAGATTCCCGTCAGACCGTATACGGCATCCCCGAGAACATCGCGTATGTTCATTCTGAAGAGTTCGCTAAGTACTCCCCCACGGCAACTTATCTCGCGAATCTTGCCAACGGTGAGCTGTCTGTTCTTCAGGATTCTGCCTCCATTATTTGGAGTATTTTTGAGGACCCGATGTCTCTGCAGGATGCTATCGACGAGCTCTGCGAAATGTATGAACAGCCCATAGAGACCATGGGACCGCAGATTGAGGGTTTCATTCCCGAGCTACTCTCCAAGGGGCTCCTAGAGGCCCGCTAAGGCCTCCAGAAGGCGCAAAGAAGGCGGGGCGGTAGAAAAAAACCTTAGTTTCTACCGCCCCGCCTTCTTCTATGAGCCGTTGAGCTCTTTTAGTCTTCAGGCAGAGCCTGCACGTACATCTTCAGGCGGCTGATGAAACGAGCCTCCGAGAAGCCATCAACGTGCTCACGGATGTAGTCGGCATCCCAGTCATCCGGATTGAAAGCCTTGAGGGCTTCCACCAGCTGTTCCACAGTCGGCTGGTTGATGAACATGCCGGTCTTACCTTCCTGAATGGTATCCAGGAAGCCACCCGCACGGTAGGCAATCACGGCCTTGCCGCTAGCGCCCGCCTCCAGCGGGGTAATACCGAAGTCCTCATAAGAGATAGCCAGCAGCGCCAAGCAGTGACGGTACGCGTAACGAAGCTGCGCATCCGAGACACCCGAAGCAATACGAACAGTCGGGCCAGCAAGGGCCTCCAGGCGTTCCTTCTCCGGGCCGCGACCAATCACCAGCAGCTTCTTACCCAACTCATTACACGCCTCAACAGCCTTATCAACATTCTTGTAGGGCAGCAGACGCGAAACAATCAGGAAGTAATCGTCCGATTCGGTAAACTCTTCCAGACCCGGAATAGGCTCAACCGGTGCGGTGGCGTCTACCGAGTGCGGCGGGAAGAAAATCGGAACGTCCTTCTTACCGTAGACGTTCTCAATACGCTTCTTAATCACGCTCGCATTCGCCACGTACACCGCCGAACAGTGAGCCGCCCAGTGATCCCACAGCATCAGTGCAGGACGCAGAGTCTTCAGCAGCAACGGCACGGGACCGGTGCTCTTCTCACCCAGGTACTGATCGCTCAGGTACAGCCAACGCGCCGGCGAATGGCAGTAAATGAACTTACGACCAGCAAAGTTGAAGCCGTGCGCCCAGCCGGTCGTCGACACCACAGCACGCTCAGCCGGCACCTTCAAGAGAGAAGAAGCAAACGGCAGAATCGGCAGAGCCATACGGTGGTTACGACGCAGGTAGCCAATCTTGTTCAGCGGACTCGTGATAATCTTCGCGTCCTTGAACTCGGGGAAGGTGCCCTCCGGGTCGTACAGAGTCGTGTAAATCGGTGCATCCGGGAACGCACGGTGCATTGCCAGCACAACACGCTCCGCACCGCCGCGCTGAGTCAGGTAGTCGTGGGCAATTGCAATCTCTTCAGTAGCCTCAGGCTTCACCAGCGGCACGTAACGACGCACCAGGCGGCCAAGCTTCTTGAGGCTCTTCGGGATATCCGCAAGCACCGCGTCAGGGTTCTTCGGCCCGGTAAACGGAGCGGAGGTCAAGAGCTGAGTGAGTGACATTTTCTTTTCCTCCTAGAAAACTTTCTGAGCTCGCTCAGGATAGTGAATACCGGCGTAAGATGCAGCCTCAACCTGCAAAGCCACAAGCTTCTCAGCCGCCTTAGCCGGCAGCTTGAGCAGAATCTTATCGCTCGCATCCCCCAGAGCCTTGATGGTCTTCTCGGTGGTGAAACGAGCGAGGGTCTTGACCAAGAAACCCCAGGGACCGGTCGGGTTCGGGGCAGGGTGCGCCGCATCGCCGTGCTTACGCACGAAGATGGTGCGAGCAGAACCCGAGTGTAGGGCACGCAGGGCACGCACCGCAGTGGTGGTAGCCTCAGCATAGTGCTTGACCTCAACCTCATCAGAGATGATGATGCGGCCACCAGCGTCATGAACCATCTTGCCCATGTCTACGTCTTCCCAGCCGTAGAGACGGTACGCGGGGTCGTAGCCGCCAGTACGCTCAAAGTACTCCGCAGAGATAGAAGAGTTACCGTTCCAGTACAGCCAACGGCCTTCTTCAGCTACACTGAGGGCGCCCTCTTTGAATCGAGCATCGCGGAAGTTACCGTACACACGAGAGTAGGGAGTGTCCGGGTACACGTTCTTCAAGGTACCAATCACACCGTCATAATCACGGTGCAGGCGGATCTGCGCCTCGACGTAGTCGGATGCCGGCTCAAGATCGTCATCGCAACGGATGAGGACATCCGCATCAGCCGCACGGTGGCCAGCGTTCAGCGCAGCCACGCGGCCACGGTTCTCCTCGAAAACGATCTTGGTCAGGTTCAGCTTGCCTTCGGCAATGTAGCGGTCAAGCACAGCTTCACTGTTATCGATATCGCCGTCGAGGACCACGATAACTTGGAAGTCCTTCTCGGTCTGGGCGGCAAGCGCATCCAGCGGGTAGTGCAGAATATCTGCACCACCGCGAGACGGAATGATAACCGCAGCCTTGTAGCGGTGAGTAGTCGTCATAATTTTCCTTCGGGGTTTGAGTGAGAGGATATCCGTTGGGAATGGCCTATACGTTTAGAGGCACCTTAGCGGATAAAACGCTCCAGAATCTCACCAACACGGACCTTGCCTGCTTCAGGCGAGTAATTCTCCTGCCAACGCCAGAACAGCTCGGAGGTTCGCTCCGCCAGGGCATCCGTATCTTCTCGAAGCTCAGTACCCAGGCTCTTAATGGCCTGCGCAAGAGCTACCGGCTGATCAGCAGGCACAACGTACGGGTACGACGCGCCGCCCAGCACCTCCGACAGAGCACCAGCATCACTGACCACCACAGGGACGCGCGCGCTCATCGCTTCAGCGACCACCAAGCCAAAGGACTCAGGGGCAATCGAAGGTACAACAAGCATGTCAATGTCACCGAAAAGACGGTCTGGGGTAGTCCAGCCCAAACGCGTGCTGAACGTAGCAACACGGGCTAGGGCGTCCTCAACCTCAGCACGTTCTTCATCAGATGCGAAGACAGGCTCGCCACCAATCACCAGGTCGTATTCAATACCGTTAGAGTTCAAGGAACTCATCGCCTGGCACAGGGTCGCGATGCCCTTAGACGGAGTCAAACGCCCCAGGTAACCGACGCGAAGTCGGCGCTCCCCCACACGGTGATCCAGCTCGGTGGATACGCCACTGACCCAGTTCGCGAACAGCTCGCTACCGGGGCAGGCACGAGCCACATAGCGGCTAGGCACCAGGGTGACAGACGCCTTATGGCGGGCAAAGGGTACGAGCTTCGCGTTCACACCGGTAGGCAGCTGGTGCAGGTGCACGATGCGGTTCTTACGGCCGCCCGTTGCCGCTGCGGGAACCAGACCATTGCACCACAACAGAACGTCCTTATGGCGAGCGTGCCAGCTACGCAGAGCCACCATGTACTGTGCGCGGTTCTTAGCCGGCAAGACAATGCGGGGGAACCCCTCATCCGCAGCAGCTTCTACAAGCTGCTTCGGCTCGGAAGGACCCACAATAGTGACCTTGTAGCCAAGGCTACGGGCTGCGCGGGCAATGTTCAGGAGCATGACCTCGCCGCCGCCCATGTCACCGTTATTGGTGGCGATGTAGAGTTCTTTCATCGTTATACTTTCCTCGCCTGCTGACGGATAGAACTGACGTCAAACGATTTAGAAGTAGTCAACTTCTTAGGCGTTTCTTGATGGGTTACAGAGGCAGGAGCTTCATTCTCGATGAGCTCGCCGTTCTGCAGCGCAGGTTTTTCATCGCTACTCTGCACCTTCTGCATAGCACCTGGTTCCTGCTGTCCGCTATCTGAAGCATCCAGATCCTTATCCGGGTTCAGGTACAGCAATGCAAGACCCACCACGATAGCCCACGGCACAGTCAGAATCACCTCTCCAAGACGCTGAGAGGTAATAATGATAATCACCATTGCGGCTTCGGCAATAACAATGCGCTGAGTACGCTGCTGCTTCCAGATGAATGCGGCAGAAATCATCAAGGATACAACCACAATCATATAGACCCATCCGGCCTCCTGGACCAGCGTCATATATGAGTTGTGGAAGTAAAAGTATCGGTCTTGTAGCGGAACCTGTGCAGTACCCAAACCGCCGCCGTACCACGGAACCACATCAATCATGCGGTACATTCCTTCGTCAATTCGCTGACGCAATAGGTCACTACCGAGGCGATCCGAGAAAGCACCAGCACGAGCAAAGTTATCTTCCAGGTAGTTCACGCCTAGATAGAACAGATACGCCAGAACAGCTTTGCCGAAGAGATTCAGACGGTAGGAGAAGTACAACCACAGGACGGCGAATGCGTACGCCGCCAATGAAGTGCGAGAACCAGTCAGCCACAACATGCCCGCGCTAACAGCAATAGCAGCAATACGGTGGCTTGTCTTTCTGACCATAGCGACAAAGAGGAAACCGAAAAGCGCATAGTACAGACCCGATTGGTTCTTATCATTGAGCCAACCGGTCAACGTACCACCATAGTTATCAGGTGCGATACCCGCGTAGAAGCCAATGACGTTGATCAAGAGGCCAAAGGCCACACCAAACAGTAGAGAACGGATATCAATCTTCTTCTGCGCAATCTGCAGAGCAAGCAGTACCACAACCGCCATACGCACAGCACGACGAATCGCATATTCAACAGGGAAGCTGTTGAACGTCAAAGTCTCAAATAGTGCCCAGCCAATGGCCAACAGAAGAATCGTAAAGAACAAGCCGTTGTAGGTGTTCTCGATTTTGGCAGGCTTAGTCAAGTTGTAGAGTACAAGCACCATCACCACAACAGTTCCAACTGGCATGGCGAAGAACGCTGTTGTAATACCAATAAAAATCAGGCCGAACCCCGCCCAGAAATCGAGCATCGATAGCTTGGACACACTACCAGCAAGGTACTTTGCTTCAGCCTTCGCAGCCTGCCCAAAGCGAGTGGCATTGCTCGATGCGGCACCTGGATACTGGGTTCCAGATGCAGGTTGAGAGTGAGCTACAGTCATTTCTTCTCCAAAATACGAGCGTATATCTCGGCGGTCTGAGCAGCCATCTGCGCGTTTGAGATCCAGGTAAAAGGCACCGATTCCCCCTTCTGCAGTTGCGCGCGCATAGCCTGCAGAACATCCTGAGTCAGGGTTGCACTCTGGCGGTCCACCAGCTCATCAGCGCCCAGAATCTCCGGGTTGCCGCCCACAGCGGTAGCGACCGTCTTCAAGCCGGCTGCCTTAGCATCCAGCAGAGTGTAGGAGCAGTTCTCCCACACCGACAGCTGAACAATCATGTCGCTACGGCCCATAGCCTCAATCGGGTTAACGAAGCCGCTGAAGGTCACCGAATCGCCCAGGTTCAGACGCTGAGCCTGAGCCTGCAACTCGGATGCCAAATCGCCAGATCCCGCAATCTCAAGATGAGCCTTCGGGTACTCAGCACGAAGCTGCGCAAAAGCATCCAACAGCACGTCGATGCCCTTCTCAGGGGACAGACGAGACAGCGAGAGAATACGCGGACCCCCCTCAGAGGGAATACGCTGCTGCTCAACAGCTGCATGTACCTCGAGGATATCCACACCGTTATACACCAGCTCCACGCCACGAGCGCCCCACTTGGCGCGCATCTGATCAGCGGTAGAACGAGAAACAGCAATCGCCTGGTCGGTACCCCACAGGCGCACACGGTGCACGGTCTCCATGAGCTTAGAACGCCAGGAGCTGCCGTGATACACCGAATCGTTACCGGCAATACCGTGCTCAGTGGTCAGGAGCTTCGGCACGCAGGTACCACGCTTGATTACACTACGGACGCGCAGAGCATTCACCACAGCGGTTGCGACGACGTCCGCATATGCGAGGTGGCTGTGCACAATCTCCGGGCGAAGCTGCTCAATAGCCTTCTTCAAAGAAGCAAAGGAAGTCTTAAAACCGTAGTCGGGGCCGAACTCAGCCTTGATGACGGTGACGCCCAGTTCCTCGAGGCGCTCGGTCAGCTTACCCTCGGGGGCGAGAACCACCAGGTTAAAGCCGGGGAGCCCGGCACGTGCCATATCGACAACGTGCCGAGCTACTCCACCAAAATCGGGAACCGGAACGACCCAAAGAGTCGTTGGTGTAGTGGTCATGCCTTAGTCAACTTTCGAGTGAGGAAAGAACGGAAGGATGCAGAAACCTTAGTTTCAATGGAAATATGCACCAGGTAGGCGAAGCAAACCACCAAAACCAATGCAATAATACGTGCCCCCCAGGGACCAGCCACCGGGTAGAACAGATCCACCAGCATATAGCCGACCATAGCGTGGCCCAAGTACAGGGGGTAGGAAATACGTCCCAAGAAATTCAGCGGACCCTTTGCAAGTACCGGAACGTTCTTCAGGTATACAACGATGAAGAACACCAGGCTAATCAGCGCCACACCGATTCCATGAGCAAGATCATGCATCAGCGCTGCGTTGAGGGAAGCCAGAATTGCAAAGTACGGAATGTGCCAGGTGAACTTTCGATCATGACTGTACATGAAGAACATCATGCCCAGACTAAAGAGCGAAGAATGTTCCGCAACCGCAGCCCACACAATCATCTTCGGTGCTCCACCGAGAGAAGCCTCAGGGTGGAAAAGCAGACACAGAGCCGTACCGATAACCGACCAGGTAAGCAGAATCGTAGTCAGCTCCCCACGGTAAATCTTTCCCTTCCTGATAATCAGGTACAGGGCGACCATCACGTAGAACTGCAGTTCAACTGCCAGCGTCCAGTACACCTGATCCACGTTATCCACACGCAGGAAGCGTTGCAACATCGTTGTGTTGATTAGGGTCTGCGGAATCGTAATATGGCGTCCGGGGTTTCCATAGATGAAATACACCAGCGCTGATACAGCCAGCGCAAACCAGTATGTCGGGTAAATACGAGAAAAACGCGAAACCGCGAACTTCAGTGCCGACCCGCTCTTGATAGCGCTGAGCAGGATTACAAAGCCAGAAATAATGAAGAAGAGCTGAACACCCAGCTCGCCCAGAGGAATATCGTAAGGCGAGGGGGCGGTTCGCGGGTAATTTTGAGTAGCCGGAACACCCAGGTGATAAATCACCACGGTAATAGCAGCCAGGCCACGGAACCCGTCTAGCTCCCGGAAACGCCCGGGAGTAATGAAATTCTGATCCAGAATTTCACCCTCCCGAGCTTTTACGGTCTGAGACTTGGCCATAGACGCTAATCCTACAGCCACTTTTCGAGGCGGTCCAGTGCGGTGAAGAAGCCTTCACCGTTGTTGATGTGGCCCTGCCAGATTTCGGGAATGAAGGATGCCTTCGGCGCCAGCTCACGCAGCTGCTTACCCAGGGATGCCCAGTCGACATCGCCTTCGCCAACCTGAACGCCCTCACCGTCAACGCCGGTGCCGTCCACCAGGTGCAGGTGAATGGACAGCGGTGCCAGCTGCTCAACAGCCTCCGACAGCGGAATGTTCAGGAAGTTGCATGCAAGCATGGTGTGGGAGATATCCAGGCAGAGTGCGGTATCGAATGCACGCGAGAACTCTGCGGTGTCCTTCGGATCCAGGAACAGGTTGTGGTACTGCTGACCACCCATCAGCCAGGGGTACGGGGGCAGAGTCTGAGCAGCCAGGCGAACGCCGGATGCGTCCAGACGCTTCAGAGCCTCACCGATACGCTCGTACTTCTCAGCACGTGCAGCAGCGGGGATGTGCTTGTCCTTGGTGAAGCCACCCATGGTCACAACCATGACCGGGTCCTCATCCACAGTGAAGTAGCGGGTCAGGTCACGGGTGATGTCAATGGTGCGCTGAACTTCAGCGATGGAGCGCTCCCACACCTCGGGGTCCTTGGACGCGAGGTCCACCAGGAAGTCGCCTGCGAACAGGTCGGGCAGGTGGGTGGTGAAGCCCATGTCCAGCTTGGAGTCAAAGACGTCGTCGATGTTAATCTCGAGGTCCTTGTAGGAGAAGTGGAACTCCAAGAAGTCCGGCTTCGCCTCTTCGATCAGCGGCTTGTAGTCGTGGTAGCGAACCGGCAGACCCCAGGGGCGGTCGAACTTGAAGTCGCGGCGGGTCACCAGATCGTCCTTCAGGTCACCCTCGAAGAAGAACGAGCCTTCTTCAACATCGCGCTGCATGGTACGGCCGACCAGCTGCGGCAGGTGGTTCGGCTGCAGACCGCGACCGGGGGACTTCACAGCAACGTCAGCCTCAGTCACAACCTCGCCCTTAGCGATGTGGCGGGTAGCAACCAGGGACTTTGCCAGGTTCACACGGTTCATCAGCTCACCGGTGGACACCTCGCGAGGAGCAGCAGAGCCAATAGCCGCCTCAACCTCACGGATCTGCTGAACCATTGCCTTGAATTCCTCAGGCAGCAGGGAGACGGTGTGGTCGTTACCCTCGAGGGTCTTGTCGGTGGTGAAGTGCTTCTCAATAATCTTCGCGCCGCGAGCAACAGCAGCAATCGGCACGTGGTAGCCACGCTCGTGACCGGAGTAGCCGACCAGGCACTGACCAATCTCAGCCAGGCGGTCCATATACGCCAGGTTGACGTCCTTGAAGGGTGCCGGGTATGCGGACTGGCACTGCAGCAGAGCGTAGGACGCGCCAGCGTTACGCAGCAGGGCAACCGACTCGCGGATTTCCTCTTCGCGGCTCATACCGGTGGAAACCAGCATGGGCAGGCCGCGGGAAGCCACGTCGCGCAGCAGCTCGTGGTTGGTCAGGTCAGCAGAAGCAATCTTCATGCCCTGGATGCCGTAGTCAACCAGCGCCTGAACGGAGGGTGCGTCCCAGGGGGTGCACATGATGTCCATGTCGTGCTGCTTGACGTGGTCGAAGACCTCGTACATCTGGTCAACGGTCAGGGAGAAGCGAGAGAGCAGGTCCAGGGTGTACTGAACGCCCAGGTCCTCACCTGCGGTTGCTGCGCCGCGCTGGCGGTACAGAGCGTCCATGTCGCGCAGCTGGAACTTCACAGCGTCCGCGCCGGACTCAACAGCCAGGTCCACCAGTTCCTTAGCGAAGTCAACGCTACCCTGGTGGTTGTTACCAATCTCAGCAATGATGAAGGAGGGGGAATCCTCGCTGATGGTGTGCTTACCGATGCGCAGGACGTCCTGCTCATCCATCGCCAGTGCCACAAGGTGACCGCGCTCGTCGGTCAGCGGCACGTGGTTGATGCCCTTCGCGAAGTATGCGCGCAGGGTCTCGGGATCAGCATCAGCCGGTGCGGTCTGCGGGTTGGTGTTCGCAGCGTCCAGGGCGCTGGTCTCCAGGGATGCGGTCGGGTTAGCAATCAGCCAACGACGGAAGTCACCGTCAGAGAGCGAACCGCGCAGAATACCGGACTCATTCACCAGGAAGATGATGCGCTGGCCGTTAGCAGAAATCTTCTGCAGGGCGTTGAGAATCGGGTCTTCAGCGAAGACCACGTAGGGGGCAATATTGCGTTCAATAATCACGATTTTGACCTTTTCGTTTGAGCGTTTAGTTGAATGCCTGAGTGCTGGTCAAGCCGGAAGCGGCAGAAGAGGTACTGCCGCGGGTGAAGGTTACTTGCCTTCGGACAGGATCTGAGTGAGCTGGTGCTCTGCCACGGAGAAGTCAATCGGTGCGTCAATATCGACACCCTCGACCTCGTCCAGCATGAACAAATCAATGGTACCGCCGGGGTAGCCCGCCAGGCGGTTGTGGTGGTCCATGTACACGTGGGTCTTGGTGATGTACATCGAACCGTTCTCACGGTAGCGGAAGGTTTCCTTGGTCAGCTCCTGGCGGCGCGGGCGAGCCATAATCTCGAACGCCGCGGTGGGCTCACCGTCAGCGTGCCAGGTCCAGATGAACGGACCAATCGGAATCACACCGACCATGGAGTCCTTACCGTTCTCCGCGAACTGGCGGACCGCACGAGCCAGAGTACCGGGCAGACGCACCGGGCTGGTTGCCTGCAGCAGCATGACAGCCTCGGGTTCCCAACCGTTTTCGGTGTAGAACTCGATGGCGTGCTCGATGACCGGCTCGGTTGCGGTGGTGTCTTCAGCCAGGTGTGCCGGGCGCATGAACGGCACCTCAGCACCGTACTCGCGGGCGATATCAGCCAGCTCAGCATCATCGGTGGAGACGACAACACGCAGCTCGTGCTCGCCGGCTACTTCTTCCTTAGCAGCCAGTGCCTGCTTGATGGTCCATGCGACCAGCGGCTTACCCGCGATAGGGCGCAGGTTCTTACGCGGAATGCCCTTTGAGCCACCGCGCACGGGGATGACGCAGAGAATACGCATTATGCCTCCAAAGTTTCAATCATTAGTTCAGCGATACGCTGTGCCGGTTCCTTCTTCGGCTGAACAGGCGCCGGGGTCGGTTCCTGACCCCACTGGTTCATGCCGTAGCGGTCCCAGAATTCCACGAGCCATGCCGGCGGTGCCGGGTGGTAAACCCACGCCGGGATACCGCGGATTGCAGCCTCCAGAACACCGGTAGAGAAGATGGACACCACCGGGTTCGGTACCTCGTTCAGCGGGGTGCCGGAGCGGTCAATGCGGATGCCTTCCTTCTCCCACAGCTTGTGGGTCAGCACCGACAGCTTGTCCTTCTCGCTCGGGTGCGGGCGGTAGGTTCCACCAAACTTCTTCAAGAAGGAGTGCGAAGCGTACGCGAAGGATGCGCGCGGCAGTTCCGCACCGTGCATCTGTCCTAGGAAGATCGGTTCCAGGTCGTTCTGCTTCTGCGCCTCAGCACCGGCAGCCTTCTGCGCCGCGAGGTAGAGCAGCTGCGAACCCACCGCGTGAGTGGTGACGTCGCGGCGACCCGATGCCCAGAATTCCGCATCAGCTTCGCTGAAAGCCAGCAGGGTGCATCCGACCGGTAGCGGCGGTGCCTGCGGCACGAGCAGACCGTGCTGAACCACCCAGTACTCCGCGCCAATCGCGCGAGCGTACTCGTAGGCTGCCGCACCGCGTGCCAGGTAGTGGCCCAGGGAAAGAACTACGCGCACACCGGGCAGGAGTTCCTGCAACTGGTCTCCTGTCGCTTCCTGCTCGCTCCAGGCATCGCGGTCGTAACGTTCAGTGGCGTACTGGCCGTTGAGGTACTCCGAAGCGTCCTCGGGGACCCACAGGGCCACACCCACGTTTTCGAGGTACTTGAGCGGCTCCAATAGGGAGTTACGGCTCGTCGGCGAGAACGAATCGAGCACGATGAGCACGCGGGGTACGGCACCGCGGGTGTACAGAACGCCGCCGACGGGGCCTTCCTGTTCAGCCGCGTCTCCGCGCAGACGGTTCACGAGCTGACGTGCCTCCGTCTTAGCCCAGCGCAGGGTGTTTTGGCGTTTCTGCCAGGCAGCCCATGCGTCAATATCAACGGGATAGGTTAGGCCCATAGCTGCTCCAAAATCTTGACACGCTGATCGAAGGTGTGCTCAGCCAGAGTACGCTTCTGACCGGCTTCACGAATCTGACGAGCCCACTTCGGCTCACGGAAAATACGGGTACAAATCTCGATGAGCTCATCAATGCTCTCGTAGACCAGGACCTCTTCGCCAGGAATGTAGTAGCGATCCACATCGGCACGGTCAATCACCTGCAGAGCGCCCACGCCGGGAGCCTCAAAGGTGCGCATGGTGAAACCATCCTGGTTATTGTGGATGTTCAGCGTTGCCGGGGAGGACGCCATGATGCCGTACGCCTCAGAGCGGTCAATATCGCGGCCTGCAGGCACGCCGGAGTCCTTGAACTGCTTAGTGCGCAGAATGTCGTAAGGGTGACGCGACCAAGCACGGCCGTAAGCACGCACCGGCAGACCGGCTGCGACCAGCGCCTGCAGGGTCTCCTCACGGTTCGGGTACTTAGCACCCACAAAGTTGATGGAGTCCTCGCGCATGGGGACAACCGGGCAATGGGTGTCGTAGGCGTTGGGCATATCGAGCACCTCGAAGCCCTGCTCACGCAGGTGCTGCGCATCCAGCGGGCTGTAGCTTGCCAGCGAGCCCAGGTGGTGCAGGTCCTCTTCGGTGTAGCTCATGCGGCGCATTTCGTCGTAGAGCCAGGTGCCGTAGCGAACACCGGAGGTCTTCAGCAGGTCCCACCATTCGCGGGAGAGCATATCGCCCTTAATGACCAGCACAATATCGGGGCGGAACTCGTTGAAAGCGTCAATAGCCTTACGGGTAGCCTGCGCTGCGAAGCTTTCGGGGCGGTACTTCTCGGGCAGCTCGTGGGCAAGCTTGTTGAGGATGCGCTCGGGCAGAGTACCCGGCGCATCGTAGATGTGGGTGCGCACTTCGTATCCGTGCACTTCCAGGGATGCCTGAATTGCCTTCCAGTACCCGTGGAATGCGGGCGAGAGCAGTAGAAGTTTGGGCTGAGTCATATGAGGATTGAATCCTGTCGGCGTTTGCTATAAGAACCCGCAGGGTAAAACCGTGCGGTGCTATGTGTTGGAGTGAAGAGGAACGGAAAGTTTCACCTACAACTTGAGGCAAAACATACCTATTGAAATTTTACAACGAAAGCAGGAGACGACACACTCGAGTGCACTGTGTCGCCTCCTACGTTCTATATGCGCCTTCTTACGAAGAGAGCTAGAAATCCTCCGGAATTACTCTTGCAGACTCCGCACGTTTCGTGCCTAGTTCTCGCGGCGCTCTGCCTTGGCAATACGCTCCAGCTCGGTGGCAAGGAAGCCACGAGCGTCCACATCCTTATTGCGCAGGCCGCGCACCGAGTTCACCGCAAAGTTTGCGTAGCTGGTAGCACGCAGAGCAGCAGCGAGCTTCTTCTCCCAGCCCCACTTATCCGCATAAATGAAGCGAGCGGTGGTCAGCCACTGCACACGACGCTCGGAGGGCGAAGATCCGCCACCCTCGTGGGTTACAGTCACCGAAGGAATCAGGTAACGGTCCACACCAGCGTTCGAGAGGCGGTACTGGAAATCCACCTCTTCGCTGTTCATGTAGAAACGCTCATCCATGCCACCGATGCGGTTGAAGGTCGTACGAGGAACAACCATGCATGCACCCATAACCCAGTCGACCTTCGCGTCCGAGGTACCGGTGCATGCTTCAACGTCGTGACCGACGCCGCGGTGCCACCAGTCGGTCGGCTTGAAACGAGCCAGCGGAGTGAACCATTCCCACGCAATATGCGCTGCGGTGGGGAACTTACGTGCGACCCACTGCTGCTTGCCGTCGTGGCCAATAATCTGGGGGCTAGCCAGTACCTCGCCGTGGCGTTCCACGGCTGCGAGCATGCGCGAGACGAAAGTGTTATCCAGCTCCAGGTCGCTGTTGAGGATGAAAACCCATTCACCGGTCGCGGCAGCAACACCGGAGTTCACAGCCTTACCGAAACCACCGTTAACAGGGCGGCGAACCACGGTCACGCCCTCAACCTCGGGGAACGGGATGGGCGAAACATCATCAGAGACAATAATCTCAATGTCTGCGGAGTCAATGCCCTGCTGAGCACGCAGAGTGTCAATAATGGCAAGAACCGGCTCCGGCTCGCCGTAGAAAGGAATAACCGCAGAAACGCGGGGAAGGAAGGTCATGTATTACAATCTTTCTTGAGTGAGAGGGATAATAGAAACCACCGTAGCGGTGGATGCTATCGTCTCTAGGATTATACAACTTCACTACTTTTTCAGCTGCACTTTTCAATCACCTATGCAGTTAACAAATACTCGCCCACTATCAACTCGCTATCTTACACATCCGAAAGGGGACTTTCTCGTGGATTCTGATATCCAACCCATCAATGAATCAGAAAGGGTCGCCGTATACACTGTTCAGCACCCCGCTTTCAAACGTGCTGTCGATACGGCTTACAACTCTATTCGCCATAAGTATCTGGGGAAATATATTAACCTTCTACGCCGCGGCGAAAAATTTATTCTCCTTTCCTACCCCATCTCCCGGGGAGGTAATTGGCTGTATCTATGGGCCCGCGCGGCTACTCTCCGCCATCACGGCACCGACAAAGCATCTTTGCTCTATGGTCCCGGGATGGAGGCATGGACCGAGGAGTTCCCGAAGCTTGCCTCCATTACGGCTTCTTCGTCAGAGTATACGTTCTTTACCCGCCGTAGCGGCTACTTCCCGACGGATATTGAGAAGGATATCAGCGAAGAAGATTTGCACTTTTTTATTCGCGAGTACCTTCTTTCTTCAGAGTCCTTTAGCGAGCGCCTTGCAAGAATGCAGGACATAGTGGATGAAAATTCTCTCGTCATTAACATTCGCCGTGGCGATTACTATTCTGTGCCTCAAATTAATGAGGTTTTCGGAATTGATACGGTGACCTATGTGGAGGAAGCACTGAAGAAACTTCAGGATACCGTAACTCCTTCAAAGATTATTTTTGTATCAGATGATCTTCAGTGGTGCGAGGAAAACCTCTCACACCTGAACTCAGTAGCACCCTGTATCTTTGAAAAGCAGGGTTCCGGTATGTTCGACGATCTGGCCCTTGTGGCCAGCGCCCCTTACCTGATTCTGACCAACACGACTTTCGGTTATTGGGGCGCCTATATCGGTGAGTTGCTGGCCCAAAAGCTCGTCCTTTCCCCTGATATTCATCAAGTTATTTCTGAAGATGCTCGTATCTATCAGAGCCGCCCAAAGATGCACCGTACTCATTGGGTTGCTGTGCATCACCCCGAAGGTAAAAACTGGATTACGGGTGAAATGCTGTGATTAACGCTCTTAAATCCCTCAAGCACCAGCTTTTCGTGCTGAAAATTAATCATGATAAAAAACGCGAAGCCATTGCGCTCCGTGAGAGTACTGAGTTTAAAGAACGTTACGCTTCGCTCGATAAAACATTTACCCACACGGTTCTCCCCTCCGGCCCCTTTATATGGGGCATAACCATGGTGAAGAACGAAGCAGATATCATCGAGCAGACAATCCGACATCTATTCGATCAAGGTGTGGACCATATCTTAGCAGCTGATAATGGCTCTTCAGACGGGACCTATGAGATACTGCTCGAACTCAGCAAGATCCTACCTGTGCACGTTATTCAGGACCGTGAACTAGCCTACTACCAATCAGAGAAAATGACCTGGCTTGCTGACCGGGTGATGGAGGCGGGCGCTGAATGGATTATCCCGTTCGACGCTGATGAATTTTGGTATGGTGTTTCCGCTCCGCTATCGGAAGTCCTACGCTCGCAAAAGGGGCGCACTATCGAACTGACGAAGCTGTACAACGTTTTTCCCAGTATTGAAGGACCTAGTCTCAGGGTTGATCCAACTCCCCACTGGGACCTGAAAGTGTGTTTCTCACGCTGGGAAAATGCCGTTATCAAAATGGGTAACCATGAGGTCATTGCACCGGGTAAGCAGAAGCTTAATGAAGTTGCTATCATCCACTACCCCTGGCGTTCAAAGGAACAATTTGCTCGCAAGCTACGTCAAGGGGCTAAGGCATTGGAAGCCACCGATTTGCCTGAAGATATGGGGTACCACTGGAGACGTAATGGTGATATAACCTTTGAAAGTGCTACCCCCCTGTGGGAAGCACTTTTGCGCGGCGAGGTTGACCATAAAACCGTCACTTGGCATCCAACCGGCCCTCTTACACCTATTGGGTCTTTACCTCAAGAGTTTAAAGAAATCGTTCATTTGCTCAAAGAGAAGACGGCTACAGGTATTTAACAAGGACCTTTCCAGACGGTAAAAAATACAACATAAACATGCTGTAGCAAAAGAAGGGGCTCTCGTTCGTGACGAGAGCCCCTTCTACTTTAGATATGCAGTCTATGAGACTAATCCGGCAACTGCCCCAGCTTCACCAGGTTAGCGAACTCTGCGTTTGATCGCTGCACCTCAGCGAAGGTGCCTTGATTAGCAATTCGTCCCTTAGAGAGATAGACCAGCTGGTCAACATTGCGAACCGTCGACAGACGGTGAGCCACGATAATGACCGTAATATCCTTAGAAATACGTTCGATGGTCTTCGTAATCTTGTGCTCGGTCTCGTTATCCAGCGCGCTGGTAGCCTCATCAAGGATGAGCACGCTCGGGTTACGATACAGAGCACGGGCGATACCCAGACGCTGCTTCTGGCCACCCGACAAACGGGTAGCGTTGTAGCCAATCTTAGTTTCCAGGCCATTCTCCAGGGAATCGATGACCTCAGTCAGAGCAGCCACCTCGAGGCAGTACTTGACGCGTTCCACGTCAATTTCTTCGGGCAAGAGGCCAAAAGCAACCGCTTCCAGAACAGTTGAGTCAGCGATGAAAACATCCTGCGGCACATAGCCGATACGCTGATGCCAGCCCGGCAAATCCTGCAGAATCGACTTGCCGTTCTGCAAAACCTGTCCCTGAGTCGGCGCGAAGAGACCAAGAATCAGATCAATCAACGTAGTCTTACCCGAGCCAGAACCACCCACAAAAGCAATTGAGGAACCCATCGGGATGTCAAGGGTGATGTCCTTCAGCACAGGCTTATCACCGTCAGGGTACTGGAAGGTCAGATTATCAATCTGGATATTAACCGGCTCAATGCTCTTATTGATGTAGTCGAGGTTCTTCGGGACGACCGGTGCAGAGGGCATCTTGAACATACGCTCTTCAGGAGTAAGGTGTTCAAGCTCTTCCAACAGTTTCTCGCTGGCATGTTCACCTGCGCGGATGCTACCAAGAGAGGCAACCATACGGGTGTAGTTAGGCAAAATACGAATGCAGGCACCAGCAAAGAGAAGCAAGTAGCCAGTGCTATCAGCACCTTGCGTAGCGCTCATAAAGGCCAAGAGAGCAGCAATACCAACAATGAAGATGATTTCCAAGGTGTACTTCGGGAAATCGGAGAGGAAAGCACTACGCATCGACGCATTCACAGAGTCAATTCGCTTTTCCTGGTAGCGGTAGGTGTAGCGTTCAGTCACACCGTACATGCGGATTTCACGGAAGCCCACTACAGCTTCGATAGCTGCGTCCAGCGCACCCTTAGTCGCGTTCAGTACGATGACGCCCTGTTCGCGATTCTTGCGCTTGAGCAGAGCCTGTAGCACGAACGAAGCCAGGCCGAAGTAGATAAAGGCGAGAAGAGCGGGCACCGGCATAATGACTAGTAGCATTACCATCAACACAATAATTGACAGTAGGTCACCGATAAAGCCAAGCACACCGTTGACGAAGGTGCCGTAGGCCTGGCCCACCACATCATTTACGGAGTTCAGCACCGGGGCGGTACCGCGCTTACGGTGGTCCAGGTAGGGCTCACGCATGTAGCGGTTTAGCAGAGTCACTGAAACGGCGCTCTGCTGGGTGGCGATAAAGCCGAGGCTCCAGCGACGAATAATTAGGGAGAAGACACCCTTGAAAACAAACGCTGCGACGAGAGCCACGCCGAAGATAACGATTAGGGTGGGGGTATCCGGATCGCCGAAGAAGTTAGAAACTTTCAGGATGAAGCCTTCACGTGGGGTTCCCATGGCGAGGTTCACCAGAGGAAGTACGAGAGCCACACCAAGCATCTCAAAAAGCGATACCGCAAAGAGACCCAAAACGTTTAGTACCAGGAGCCTAAACTTTTTGCCCGGGAAAAAAACCCGAATTTTAGAGTAAACACTCTTCACAATAAGACCTATACCTTCTGTGAATATTTTTTCACAATAAATCGATGAGCCGGACGCTCAATAAAATAATGAGCCAGAAGCGCGAGAATGCTCGCGATGATAAGAGAAATTACGACATACAGCAGACCCGTTATACCGCCGTGAGCGGAGGCAGCCAAAGGTGCCGATCGCACGTATGCCAGCACCAGCTCATGCACCAGGTAAAAAGCGAAGCTCGCCTCACCGGCAATAACGGCAGCCTTCCAGAACAGGTTCTTTTCACGAGGCATGGTAGAACGCCGAATATCCCAGAGAGCCAGTACAAGAATCAATACCGCCCAAACCGGTGCCAGCAACAGGCCATGAGCCGTCTGAAGCAAGTAGAACTTTGAGCTGACATACATGGCCCCAAGAGCCAGAGTAATCATCGCCAAACAGTGGTAGCCACGAATCACAGGAACGCGGTAACCATCACGCACCATGAGAGCAAAGAGGCCCAGAGCCAGGCCGAGTGCGAACTCGCCTGAACGCAGAAGCGGGTTGGCATACACCACCACGTCCATGAAGTTCGACTGGGCGGCCAGAATGTAGGAGACCGTTGCCATCAGCAGGAACCAACCACCCAGTAGAGCAGCTTTCACACGGTAGCGCATACCATCCAAACGGTTCAACACGAACGGGGTCATGAGGTAGAAGAACGCCTCGCAGGAGAGAGACCAGCTCACCGCGTTATTCGAGAAGATAACCTCCCAAGAGGGCACCCACGCTTGCAGCAGAACTAGGTTCAGCAAAGCGCTTAGCGGGTTGAGGTTTCCAGCAGAGTTAGACACCCCAAACAGCAGAAGACCCATCAACGCCACGCAGTAGAAGAAGAAGTGCAGGGGGTATACCCTCGCAAAGCGACGAAGGTAGAAACTCTTTGCACCGGCATTCTTGTTGTACGACCATGCCAGCACGAATCCAGAAAGAATAAAGAAGAGCGAAACGCCCACGTAACCGAGACGCGCGCCCGGAATCCAGTTAGCCCACTGCGTACCGTGGATAACGTGGTAACCGAACACGAGAAGTGCTGCGGGACCGCGCACCGCGGTCAGCGAATCTAGCATAATCCTGGAGGAGGGTCGTGCGGGCGCCGCCATTAGGCGTCTCCCTTGGGGATTGACCCGTCTTCATTCCAGTAGTTCCATTTCAGGAACTTACCATGAACAATCGGGCCTTCCGCTACGAACTTGATTCGCTCATCGGGGCGGCCATGCGAAATGTTCTCCCATACCTCAGCAATTTCAGCATCGCTGAGCTTGCTACCCGCCTCCCAGTGAGGTGCAAAGTAGCTCAGGTCCTCACCAGTACGACGGGAGGTCTCGGTTCCCACACGTACCTTACGCGCAATCTGAGCAATACCTCGGTACTGCAGGTGAACAATCTCAAGTCGCTGCTCAATATCACCGAGGCGGCACACATCATGGTTGCCGGGGATTACCACGGCAAAGGGGTGGGAACGGAAAGCGCACTTACCCGGGAAGGGATAGGAAGCGTCCATCACCAATTCGGTGTCGACGATGTTCTCTGGCGAATCAACGGTAGGCACAGTGTGGTGGAATCCGGCATAGTAGATGCCCATGTTATCGGGTGCATTACGTAGGAAATCACCAAGCTTCTCATCCTCCGCGTACCAGAATTCGTCACCGTCAAAAGGAATAATCCAGCGAGCACCACTACGCCAAGCCAAGTGCGAAAGATAGGTTATCTTCTCAGACTGAATATGTCGGTCGCAGTTATCTTCAGCAAAGATAAGTCGCGAATCCTCGTTTGCTCGCTGACGCAAGTACTCACGAGTACCATCAGTCGAGAGGTTGTCGGCAACAATAATCCGATCAATTCCCTGAGCAAAAAAATGGTCGAGCACAGAGGGCAAAATATCTAGCTCGTTCTTAACGACAGAAACAGCCCACACTTCCTGACGAGGACCTTTAAGATGCGGTGCAGGAAGGTTATGGACTTTGAGAAAACGAATGGCTTCAACCTGATCTCGCCAGAGTTTAGGGGTGTTTCGCCGTTTAAAGGAATAACTAAGCTGACCCAATTCTGAGCGGATTTTTGAGAGAAGGTTCATGATGCCTTTCTCGACCCGTCACAAATTGCAGACGGGCCCATGTAATTGAGGAGTGATGAGTAGAGTCTAGGCATAAT
This sequence comes from Rothia sp. HMSC068E02, assembly GCF_001813565.1. Classification (NCBI taxonomy): domain Bacteria; kingdom Bacillati; phylum Actinomycetota; class Actinomycetes; order Micrococcales; family Micrococcaceae; genus Rothia; species Rothia sp. HMSC068E02. The sequence goes on along the minus strand of NZ_KV812894.1, from coordinate 146,940 downwards.
TCTAGCATGCAAGCTTTCTTTAGCTTTGGAGAGTTTTCTGTACTTTAGGTCATTTTTAAACAGAAGTTTCTACGAACGCTGCGGCTCTTCCACTGACTTGTAGGGTTATTCGCCACACACAGGAAAAGGAACCGTTGAAGGTGCAAGTAACTCGGTATGATAGATACTATTCATTCAACCAACCCGACACTTCCGGCTTCCCTGTTCACTGTTGGGTACGTCAATTAGAAAAGGCTTTTTGATGGGCATCTTCAACATTAAGTCCCTCAAGGACAAGTACGCTTGGGGCTCCTCCGAGGACAAAACTAACTCCGCAGAAACCACCGAGGAACATCCTGCGACCATTGCTTCTTCCTCCGCAAATATTGCTGATGGAGTCCGCTCCCTTATTAAGAGCAACCCCGATCTGGCAGGTAAGAACCGCCACGGGGTAGCCGGTCGCACCATCTCCCCTGACGGTTCCCTCCTCGAAGCAGTAGACGACTACGAGGCATACACCGCTACGCAGACCCCTCAGCAGGAAGTCACCCCGGAAGAAGAACTGAGCGCCGACGGCACCGCAACCGTCTCGCAGCCTCTCACCCATACCGATATCGAGGCAGCCCCCGGTGACATCCTCGATGTAGACGGTAAGCCCACCGGCCCCAGCATTATCCGCGTGGGCCAGCACAACGCGCCCACCGTTGATGCCGAAGAGCTCGCCAACCCCGAAGAAGCCAACAGCCAGAACGCACAGGCTTCCCGCCCGGCTACTACGCCCCGCGGCGAACGCCCCTCCCTCTTTAAGTTCTCCCCCAAGACTCTCAACCGTACCGACAGCGCCCGCAAGGACGGCCCCTTCGAAGCCGTCTTCGTCTGCACCGGTAACATTGCCCGTAGCGCATCCGGCGAGGTCATCTCCAAGCACCTTGCCGCCGAGTACGGTCTGGAAGACAAGTGGATCTTCTCCAGCGCAGGCACCGGCGCCCTCGTCGGCCACGGCGTCTACGAACACGTAGCCAACGAACTCATCAAGCGAGGCTACAACCCGGAGGGCTTCGCATCCCGCCAGCTCAACGAACAGATTATTGAGAACGCCACCATCATCCTGGTAGCCGAGAAGGTGCACGCCGACTGGATTGTGCGCGAGTGGCCCCAGCACCACGCCAAGATTAAGCTCCTCAAGCAGGTTGCACGTATCCGCGAGGATGCACGCCGCGCCGAACCGCTGTCTTATCTCTACTCCTACGGTGCCCGCCCGCTTGATACCGATAGGCTGGAAGACCCCTACCGCCGCGGCCCCGCAGCAGCGAAGGTTGCAGTGGACGAGGTGGAGCAGTCCCTGCGCATCATTCTGCCCTGGCTCGCACAGGCACACCGCTAAACATACGAGGCTAAATACAGCGCTAACCCGGTTGGGACAGATATCTGTTCCAACCGGGTTAGCTTTAGCCTCTACAACTTAGCCTCAATAGCAGAAAGTCCCCCACCGACCAACAGTCAGCGGGGGATTTTCGTTAGGCTTTAGAAGCCTAGTGATCGAAAATCTCGGTCACAGAACCCTCGTCGAAGACCTCACGGATAGCGCGAGCAATCAACGGAGCAATGGAGAGAATAGTCAGGTTATCGAACTGCTTCTCTTCCGGCACGGGCAGGGTGTTAGTCACGATGACCTCCACAGCACCGCACTGAGACAGACGCTCAGCAGCCGGATCGGACAGAACCGGGTGGGTTGCCGCGATGATAACTTCCTTCGCACCCTTGTCCATGAGAACCTTCACAGCGCCAGCAATGGTGCCGCCGGTGTCAATCATGTCGTCAATCAGCACGCAGGTACGGCCCTCGATGTCACCCACGACAGTCTTAGAAACAGCCTGGTTGGGGACGTTGATGTCGCGGGTCTTGTGCACGAACGCCAGGGGTGCGCCGTCCAGCAAATCAGCCCAGTGCTCAGCCACACGCACACGACCGGTATCCGGAGAAACCACGGTCACGTTCGACAGATCCTCAACGCGCTCACGGATGTGCTTAGCCAGCACCGGAATTGCGAACAGGTGATCCAGCGGACCGTCGAAGAAACCCTGAATCTGCGAAGTGTGCAGGTCCACGCACATCAGGCGGTCAGCACCAACAGTCTTGTACAGGTCCGAGATCAGACGTGCCGAGATAGGCTCACGGCCCTTGTGCTTCTTGTCCTGACGAGCATAGGGGTAGAAAGGAGACACCACGGTAATGGAGCGAGCGGAGGCGCGCTTGAGTGCATCAATCATAATGAGCTGCTCCATGAGCCATTCGTTGATGGGTGCCGGGTGCGACTGAATCACGAAAGCGTCCGCACCGCGCACCGACTCCTCAAAACGGACGTAGGTCTCGCCATTGGCGAAGGTGTATGCGGAGGTGGGCAGCAGGTCGTGGTCAAGAGCCTGTGCGATCTCCTCGGCAAGCTTGGGGTGTGCTCGACCGGAGACCACTACAAGCTTGCGCTCACCGGGGTTGGTAATCTCGCTACTCATGGTGTTGTTCTTTCCTCGAATTAGGATTCTGCCGGTTCCTGAGCGCCAGCAGCCTTGGCGGCTTCGGCGGGTTCGGTACCAGCACGGTTCTTCAGGACCCAGCCCTCGATGGTGCGCTGGGAAGTCTCAGAGTAGGCGAGGGCGCCCGCAGGAACATCCTTACGGATCAGCGCGCCCGCGCCGGAGTAGGCACCGTCACCGACGGTAACAGGTGCAACATAAATGCCTGCGGAGCCCATACGGGCGTGCGCGCCAATAACGGAGCGGTTCTTCACCAGACCGTTATAGTTCGCGAAAATAGAGCCTGCACCAATGTTTGCGCCCTCACCGATGGTGGCGTCACCAACATAGGACAGGTGCGGGATCTTTGCGCCATCGCCAATCTGCGAGTTCTTAGCCTCGCAGAAGGTGCCAAGCTTAGCGTCCTTGCCCAGGGTGGTACCGGGGCGCAGGTATGCGAAGGGACCAACAGTTGCGCCCTCACCAATGACAGCGCCGTAACCGTGCGCGCGGATGATGGTAGCGTCAGCCTCAACGGTCATGTCAGTCAGGGTGGTGTCCGGGCCAATGGTGGCACCGGTAGCGACGGTGGTGGAACCGTGCAGCTGAGTGCCCGGCAGCAAGGTTACGTCGTTTTCAATGGTGACGGTAACGTCAATCCAGGTGTTCTGCGGATCAACAATAGTCACGCCGTTACGCATGTGCGCCTCAAGGATGCGGTTGTTGAGCATACGACCCAGCTGAGCCAGCTGCACGCGATCGTTAGCGCCCTCAACTTCCCAACGGTCCTCAATAGCCAGAGCGGAGGTGCGGTGGCCCTTCGAACGAGCGATGGACAGAACGTCGGTAATGTACTTCTCGCCCTGAGCGTTGTTGGTGGTCACCTCGAGCAGCGCCTCACGCAGGACTGCAGCATCAAAAGCGTAAATACCGGAGTTGATCTCGGTGATTTCGAGTTCTTCGGGGGAAGCGTCCTTCGCCTCAACAATGGCGGTCACCTCGCCAGCCTGGTTACGCACGATACGGCCGTAGGAGCCGGGCTCATCAATGTGGGTGGTCAGGACAGTTACGGAGTTCTTGTCTTCCTCGTGGAAGGCAATCAGTTCGCGCAGAGTCTCGGGGCGCAGCAGAGGAACATCGCCGTAGGTCACCAGAACGGTGCCGGAGACGGTTGCCTGCGCATCCAAGGCATTCAGACCGACCTCAACCGCACGACCAGTACCCGGAATCTCATCCTGATCAACGATGGTTACCTCAGGGTCAAACGCAAGCACATGCTCAGCAACCTTATCGCGCTGGTGACGTACCACAACAGCGAGGCGCTCGGGGTTCAGATCGCGTGCAGCAGCGACAGCATGCTCAACCATGGATCGACCACCAATGCCGTGCATGACCTTGGGGGTAGCGGACTTCATGCGCGTACCAGCGCCTGCAGCGAGAACGATCACTGCAGAGGGTGCCAGTTCAGTGTTCACTGGGAAGACTCCTTAGACGAGGTTGTAAGAGTGAGGAGTGAGCGCGGACCGCCAACTCTCTATCAACGGTGCCGTTGAGTGCTTACGCTCCGCCACTAGGACTCGAACCTAGACAAACGGCTCCAAAGGCCGCTGTGCTGCCATTACACCATGGCGGATTATCCTTACATTCACGACAAGCCCCCGCTAGCGGGTCCTCATCGTCATTGACCGCCATTTTGGGCACAGAACAGCGCAATGCAGGAAATGCTTTCCTCAGTTTATCAAATATCTGTGCTCAACTTAGCCGCGCGCCCCGCAATCCCCACAGCTTTTCTCAGCACCGCCAAGTAGCCCCTCATCAAAGCTTGGAGCGCTACTTGAACTGAACACTCACCCTGTACCCTAGAAGGCGTGGCACATCTACTTGGCGGCGAATCGCTGCACCTCGAATTCCCTACCCGAACCATCTTTGAAGGCATCACGGTCGGCCTGAACGAAGGCGACCGCATAGGCATTGTCGGTCGCAACGGCGACGGCAAGTCCACCCTCATGAAGATCCTTGCCGGCCGGCTCGAACCGGACTCCGGCCGCGTTACCGTGCGCGGCGGCACCCGCATCGGCTACCTTGACCAGTCAGACGTCCTCGACGACGACCACACCGTCGGCTACGCGATTGTGGGCGACACCCCCGAATACGAGTGGGCCTCGCAGTCCCGTATCCGCGATGTCATCTCGGGCTTGGTTTCCGATCTGCCCTGGGATGCACCTGTCTCTTCGCTCTCTGGTGGTCAGCGTCGACGCGTAGCGCTCGCCTCCCTGCTCGCGCAGGAGTGGGACGTGCTGATGCTCGACGAGCCCACCAACCACCTGGACGTCGAGGCCATCACCTGGCTCGCCAACCATCTGAAGTCCCGCTGGTCGAAGAACGCCGGCGGCCTCATGGTCGTCACCCACGACCGCTGGTTCCTCGACGAAATCTGTACCGACACTTGGGAAGTGCACGACCGCATCGTCGAGCCCTTCGAGGGCGGCTACGCGGCGTACATCCTGCAGCGTGTGGAGCGTGACCGTCAGGCAGCCGCAGCGGAGGCGAAGCGTCAGAACCTGATGCGCAAGGAGCTCGCCTGGTTGCGCCGCGGTGCGCCCGCGCGTACCTCCAAGCCGAAGTTCCGCATTGATGCCGCCAACGCCCTCATTGCGGACGTCCCGCCGGTGCGTGACACCGTGGAGCTGAAGAAGATGGCAGTCTCCCGCCTCGGCAAGGACGTGGTCGACCTCGAAAATGTTTCCGTCGTCTACGACGACCCCTCGATGCCCGGCGGCAAGCGTCCCGTGCTGAAGAAGGTCACCTGGCGTATTGCCCCCGGCGAGCGCACCGGCATCCTGGGCGTGAACGGTGCGGGTAAGTCCACTCTGCTTTCTCTGGTGACCGGTGATCTGAAGCCGACCGAGGGCCGCGTCAAGCACGGTAAGACCGTGAAGGTTGCGACCCTGACTCAGCAGCTCGATGAGCTCAACGAGGTCGCTAACGACCGCGTCTCGGATGTGATTGGCCGAAAGAAGCGCAGCTACATTGCCGATGGCAAGGAGCTGTCCCCTTCGCAGATGCTGGAGCGTCTGGGCTTTACGAGCGCGCAGCTGTCTACCCCGGTCAAGGACCTTTCGGGTGGTCAGAAGCGTCGCCTGCAGCTCATGCTGATTCTGCTGGATGAACCGAACGTGCTGATTCTCGACGAGCCGTCCAACGACCTGGACACCGATATGCTCGCCGCGATGGAGGACCTGCTGGACACTTGGCCGGGCACCCTGCTGGTGGTCAGCCACGACCGTTACCTCATGGAGCGTGTCACCGATCAGCAGTACGCCGTGATTGACGGTTCGTTCCGTCACTTGCCCGGCGGCGTGGACGAGTATTTGGCGCTCTCAGCAGCTGGTGCTGGCGGTTCTGCCGCCGGTAGCGTGCAGGCGCGTGCCGCCTCCTCGGCGCAGGCTTCTGCTGAGCCGGATACCCCGAAGGTCTCCGGTGCCGAGCTGCGTGCGGCGCAGAAGGAATCCGGTGCGATTGAACGCCGCCTCGCCAAGCTCGCTGCAGAACAGGAGAAGCTCTCCGAGCAGATGAGCGCGCACGACGCCTCCGACTACGCCGGTTTAGCGGCACTCGGCGAGCAGCAGCAGACACTTCAGGATGAGATTGACGAGCTAGAAATGCGCTGGCTCGAGCTCTCCGAGCTGCTGGGCTAAGGTCTATAGACATAGAAGAATGCCGGTTCTAGATTCAATCTAGAACCGGCATTCTTCATATATTCAGCGCTCAGCTACAGCGGCAACTAAGGGTGATTCAGAATCGCACTAACCGCGCTCACAGCGTGGTTGCCCGCAGCGCGAAGAGTGGAGGCAAGAGCCTCCGCCCGAGCCTGCGAAGAAACCAGCAGAAGCACCGTCGGACCGGAACCGGACACCAGGGAGGCGTACACGCCCTCACTCTCGCGCAGGTTCAGGGTCTGTTCCAGCTGCGGGGCGCACGAAAGCGCGGGAGCCTGCAGGTCGTTACGTAGCAGCGGTGCCAAGGAGGCGAGCGCCGCCTCCGAACCATCATAAGAATTCAGGGTGCTCAGAAGCTCTACGGGTTCCACCAGCTTGCCTGAGGCAGGGTACAGCCCCGAGGCGCGGCCCGCGTCCAGCTGCTTGAATACGCTGGGGGTGGAGAGGCCAAACTGCGCGGCAACAATCACCAGGTGCAGAGGTTCCCGAGGCGCCGCAATATTCTGCAGCTCGGTACCGGTCCCCTGCCCCAGTGCGAGGGTCTGCCCGAGCGCGGCACGCACGCTAAAGGGAATATCGGCACCCAGTTGCGCGGCAAGACGTTCATAATCCGTCTGGGTCAGGAGCGCACCGGTGCGGCCGGTTGCGTGCAGGTAGCGGTCCGTAGCAATGAGGGCGGCAGCCGCGTCCGCTGAGCCGCCCGCCATACCGCCAGCCACGGGCACAGCCTTCGCAATATGCAGGTGTAGCGCCGGGACAGATTCGATGCCGTGCTCCGCAAGAATCAGCGCAGCGGCACGGTACACAAGATTCCGCTCATCCATTGGCACAGCGGCAGGGTCGAACTGCCCCGCCTGCATCTGCTGATCCACCAGGGAGCCGGGCACAATATCCATGCTCAAGCTCAGCCCCGGTGCCTGCCCCTCAGAGACCGTGATGGTCTCCGTCAAAGAGACCGCCGCAAAAAGCGTAGTCAACGGGTGGTAGCCGTCCGGACGAACATCCCCCACGGCAAGGTACAGATTGACCTTGCCGGGAGCATCAACCGAAATAGCGGTCTGGGAGGCGGTACTCATCAGCGCATACACCTTTCGCGAGGGAACTCGCGTGAGAACGTCAGTGAAAAATTTAGAGCGGGAAGAAGCTATTCCACTACAGGCTCAGCCGGGACAGTCAGCGAAGCCTCCGCAATGCGGATAAAACCGTGAATATCCAGCTTCTCGCCGCGCTCCGTCGGAGCGATACCGGCAGCCACCAAAATCTGCTCCGCGCGCGCTCCGGAGCCCGCCCAGGAGCTCAACGCGGCACGCAGGGTCTTACGGCGCTGAGCGAAGGCCGCGTCCACGATCGTGAACACCAGGTCGCGGTCAACGGTAGAGAGCGGCTCTTCGCGCATGCGGAAGCCGACCAGGCCAGAGTTAATCTTCGGCGCAGGCCAGAACACGTTCTTGCCAATCACGCCCGCCTTATACACCTCGGCATACCAATTAGCCTTCACCGAGGGCACACCGTAAATCTTTGAACCCGGGGTCGCCGAAAGACGGTCGGCGACCTCGTCCTGAACCATCACCAGGGCGTGACGAATGCTCGGGAACTGCGCAAACAGGTGCAGAAGCACCGGAACCGCCACGTTATAGGGCAGGTTCGCCACCAGAGCATCCGGAGTGCGAGGCAGCTCGGTGACCTTCAGGGCGTCCATGAGCACCACGTCAATATCGCCCGCCTTCTCAGGGCGGAACTTCTCAATCGTGTGCGGAAGCTGCTGAGCCAGGGGCGGGTCAATCTCCACCGCCACCATATCCTTCGCAGCGTCCAGGATGCCGAGGGTCAACGAACCCAGGCCCGGGCCGACCTCCAGCACCGTCTCCTCCGGTGAAATCTCTGCCGCGTTGACAATACGACGAATCGTATTAGGGTCAATCACAAAGTTCTGCCCAAGAGTCTTCGTAGGACGAATACCGAGCATCTCGGCAAGCTCACGAATCTCAGCAGGGCCGAGCAGGGGCAGATCGTTCACAGCGTTCCTTCACATAGGTGGATGGTGGGGAGGTTACAGTTTAGGTTACCGCGAGAAACGCTGCTTTACCTCATCAACAGTGGCTTCCAGAGCGTTCTTAGCATTTGTAATACGCTTCTTCGGTGCCAAAGCGATACGCACTCGATCCAGCGGACCAGTACCGTGCTGGAGACTATTCACCTTATCCAGATGACGCTTACCGGATTCCAAAATGACGCTGCTGCCTTCCCAGCCGCACAGGCCAGGCTGCACAAAACGCACATCCACACCCCACTGCTGGTACAGCTTGTAATCATCAGCTACGGTGCCCGGTACCTTATCCTCAAATTGCTTGAGCAACAGCTCAGCACCCGAACGGGAAATCAGGTACAGACCGGTGCAAATCAGGGGCCACGTACCGTACGGCTTACCCATACGGTACTTACCGTGTACAAAAGGAGACAGCAGAGACAGGCGGATGTATTCCACCTGCGGGTTCAGCTTGCCGGCATCATTCGCAAAAGAATCGCTGAGGTTCACCAGCTGCACCTGCGGGTACTTCGTGATGATTGCGTTCACCACCGCCTCAGCATCCGGAGAAAGAAGAATGTCGTCTTCAGCAATCAGTGCCCAGTCGGCGTCGCTCGCAACAAAGTCACGCCACATCTTCACGTGGCTAAGCATGCAACCCTTCTCCGCGGGGCTCGGGTCGCGATGCCAGCGGCTACGGAAAAACTCAACGTCAAATTCTTCATCAGTGACGTGATTATCGCGGTTATCCACCGCAGAATAACGGACAAAATCCTGCGCGGGTGCGCCCACCGAATAGAACGAGTCAAAACGGTTCGCGCCATCCAGGCCCAGAACATACTTCAGAATCTTTGCCATGTTTTTCCCTTCAATAGCTCATCCAGAAGACCTAAGCAGTAGAAGATCGCGTCGGCTAATGATGAGCTTTCAGAACTTCAGACCACCTGCACAACAGAGGGGTTCATCAATCTTAAAAATCAGTGCGTAAACGGCAGGGAGTCTGAAATATTGAGCGTGTGATAAATACGCACACCGCAGTGCAACGTAAAAAGAATTCTATCATTCACCATGCGCCAATCTCAGGTCTCCTCAGGTTAAAACGCGATGTGGCACGCGTCGTACTGGTGCACAGCAAAAATCCCCTCCCTACCGGATATACACAATAGGGAGGGGATACTGGACAGGCAGAAGACCCACATATTTAGATTTTTATGTGATGACAGTAGCCCAATCCGTCTCTGGGTTATCGTCCCAGGCGCTGCTTCACATCATCAATGGTGGCTTCCAGAATATTCTTCGCGTTCGCAATACGCTTCTTCGGCGCCAGGGCGATGCGCAACCGATCGAGAAAACCAGTGCCATGCTGCGTGCTCTTGAGGCTTTCCAAATGACGAACGCCAGAAGTTTGAATGAGGCTAGTACCTTCCCAACCGCATAGACCGGGTTGCACCAAATATACGTCTACCCCCCATTCTCGATAGAGGGAATAATCATCGGCAACAACGCCAGGAACCGTCTCTCCATAACATTCCACGAGTCGTTCAGCCCCAGAACGCGAAAGAAGATACAGGGCAGCACCATACAGAGGCTTTGAACCATAGGCATTACCCATACGGTACTTGCCGTACACAAAAGGAGAAAGCAACGAAAGACGGGGATAATCAACCTGCGGGTTGAGCTTGCCAGCTTCAGAAGCGTAGATATCGCCCAGGTTAACCATCTGCACGTGAGGATACTTTTCAATAATCCTCTCCACTACAGGCTGCAGGTCAGGGGAAATGAGGACATCGTCTTCTGCCAGCAAAGCCCAGTCGGCATCTGAAGCGAGGAAGTCCTTCCACATGTGGTAGTGGCTCAAAGCGCAACCCTTTTCAGCAGGCCTCGGCTCTTTACCGTAACGAGCCAGGAACAGTTTGCTATCGAATTGTGCATCAGTGACGTGATTATCACGGTTATCCACCGCAGAATAACGCTGAAAACCTTGAGCGGGTGCCCCCACCGAGAAGAAAGAATCAAACCGGTTAGCGCCGTCCAGTCCCAGAACGTATTTCAGAATTTTTGCCATAGTGTCCTCCTAAAGCACCAATCACCGGGAGCAAGGCACAAAACCGAGTGAGAGTTCTTGCACCCCTAATTTTTAAGCGCATTCTTTTAGACGCAAAACATGCCTAAAGTACTACGCGCCAGATCATGGCATAGCTGTTTGAGTGAGTTATTTGTAGTCGCTACAGTCTAGCACGCAGACACGCACCGCGAGGCGACTCCAAGTAGCTATCCGCTACAGGCTGTACGTGCCTACCACTGACCGTAAACGCGCTCCGAATTCTCACGAATACGGCGGCAGAGCGCCTCCAGCTCCTCGCCGCGGTGAGCCGCCATGAACCGCACCGTGTAGTTCGTCATGTAGGACGCATTCGGGCGGCCGCGGAACGGATGCGGAGTCAAGAACGGCGCATCGGTCTCAGCCAGAATCAGCTCCGGACGAGCCATCTCCAACGACTCCTGAATACCCTTCGAGTTCTTGAAAGTCACCGTGCCGGCAAAGCTCATGTACCAGCCGCGCTCATTGCAGATTTCGGCAAGCTCCGGGCCGCCCGAGTAGCAGTGGAACACGGTACGTTCCGGTGCGCCCTCTTCATCCAGGATGCGCACAACATCCTCGTGCGCGTCACGGTCATGAATCTGCAACGCCAGGTTGTGCTTCTTCGCAATGCGAATATGCTCGCGGAAGCTGTAGTGCTGTGCTTCCTTACCCTCCTCGCCGGTGCGGAAATAGTCCAGGCCGGTCTCACCAATAGCGCGTACACGGTCGGCGGTGGCGAGCTCGTCGAGGGTGGCTAGCGCCGCCTCCAGCTGACCGGCTGTAGCCAGCTCGGGGGCGGTATTGGGGTGAATCGCAATGGCGGCGAGGACACGCTCATCAGCCTGCGCGGCGGCGACCGCGTACAGGGAGGAGGGGATATCATATCCGACCTGCACAATGGCGGCGATGCCGAGCTTTTCGCCGGCGTCGAGTGCATCGCGGGCGCTGATTTCTACTTCGCCGTCGAGCAGGTCCATGTGGGTGTGGTTATCCACGATGGGGTACGGCAGCGGTTCGGGGGCGGGCGGGAAGACCAGATTGCGGCTGCGGCCGTTCTCGCCGGTGGTGGAGCGACGGCGGGTGCCTTCTCCCCCTTCGGCGTCGCTGATGCCGGTGTAGAGTTCCGCCTTATAGGGTGCGGGGACTTCACCGGGGACAGGCGTCCAGCCGTTAGGCAGGGCGGTTGCCTGGAGTGCCGCGGGGGTGGGCAGGGTGTAGTTCGCCAGGGCGGCGAGGGAGTTCAGGTACTCCTGGGTGATTTCAGGACCGGGATAGCTCTGACACATTGATAAATCCTCGGGATAAAACAGCGGGGTAAAACTTAGGGGGTAAAATTGCGCGGTGATTCTGGGCTATTCGGAGCGGGCAGCCAGTGCCGCCTCATACAGGTCGCGCTTGGAGGTGCCGGTCTCAGCGGCAACCGCGGCGCAGGCGCTCTTGAGGCGCTCGCCGCCCGCTACACGGTCGAGGACCAGTTGCACTACGTCCTGTGCTTCGGGGGTTTCGGGGGCTTGTGCACCCTCGACAATAATGACGATTTCGCCGCGGACGCGCTCAGACTCAGCCCATTCGGCAAGCTCTGCCAGGGTACCGCGTCGAACCTCTTCGTGGAGCTTGGTTAGCTCACGGCTGACAGTTCCACGGCGGTCGGCGCCGAAGGTTTGCACAAAGTCCGCCAGGGTTGCGGCAGTGCGGTGCGGGGATTCGTAGAAAATCATGGTGCGCTCCTCCCCCGCCAACGATGCAAGACGGCGGGTGCGCTCGGAGCCCTTGCGGGCGAGGAAGCCTTCGAAAGTGAATCGTCCGGTGGGCAGACCTGAGAGCGCGAGCGCGGTCAACGCAGCGGAGGGGCCGGGCACCACCGTGACGGGCAGGTCGGCTTCCGCAACGGCTGCGGCGGCAACGTAGCCGGGGTCGGAGATGGTGGGCATGCCCGCATCCGAGAGCAGTAGCACGCGCTGACCGTCCTGTACCGCTTGCACGATGGTTTCGCTGCGTTCGGCTTCATTGTGGTCGTGGTTGACGATAATGCGGCCGCGGGTGCGCACACCAAGCCCGGAGGCGAGGGTTCGTAGTTTGCGGGTGTCTTCGACGGCGATGAGGTCTGCGGTGGCGAGGGCTGAGCGCAGTCGGTCGGAGGCATCGGCAAGGTTGCCGATGGGGGTGCCGCCGAGGATGAGCACGCCGCCTTCTTCGGAGGTGACGGCGGTGTCAGCGGTATCAGCGGTGTCAATCTCGAGTGCCTTGACCGTTTCTGAGGGGGCTGTGGTTTCTGAGGGGGCGGCGGTTTCTTCGGTGTATTCTGCGGGTGCGGTCATGGCAGGCCTCATGTCTGTGTCTGGTCTTCGTGTACCCACTAAGTGTAACGCCCGCGCTCAATCCGGTGCCGGGTGGGCTTACCGGGTGAGCCCGCCGATAGAAGTAGCTAGTGCGGGTGGGGCTCCGAGCGCGTCATATATGCTGTTCACGGGCTGAAATGGTGCATCGTGCGTTCTGACCCTTTAGGATTGATGGGGTGAAGATACCTAAGCTACTTTCTCCCGCATCTGCCGCTCCAGCTGGTCAGGCTGATTCGGCCCGTTCTTCGTCTGAACGCGGTCGTTACGGCCTCGATTCTCTGCTGGATGCGCTCGCTGTTGCCTATATTCGTGCCCCGCGTTGGGGTTGGTTGGCGCCCGCATTGATTGTGCTGGTTGCCGGCATTCTGCGTTTTTATAATTTGGCGCATCCGAATGCCATTGTTTTTGATGAGACGTACTACGCCAAGGACGCCTACTCGTATGTGCATTATGGCTATGAGTTGAGCTGGTCGAAGGACGCTAATGCTTCCTTTGCGGCGGGTCACCCGTCGGGTCTGTTGACGGATTCGCCGGAGTATGTGGTGCATCCGCCGTTGGGTAAGTGGATGATTGCCGCGGGCATGGCAATTTTTGGTGATAATAATCCCTTTGGTTGGCGTGTTTCTGCTGCGGTGATTGGCACCCTGTCGGTGGCGTTGATTGCCTATGCTGGCTGGCTGCTGTTCCGTTCGATGACGGTGGCGACTATTGCGGCTCTGCTGGCTGCGGTGGATGGCCTGATGCTGGTGGAGTCTCGCCTGGCTCTGCTGGATATTTTCCAGATGTTCTGGATTTTGGCGACTTTTGTGTGTCTGGTGCTTGACCGTATTCAGGCGCGGCGCGTGTTGGCGCGCAATATTGCGGAGGCGGCACGCCAGAATAGCGGTGTGCTTCCGCCGATGCCGTGGGGCCCAAGCATGGGTCTGCGCCTGTGGCGTTTCGCGGCCGGTGTGTGTGCCGGTGCCGCGGTGGGCGTGAAGTGGAATTCGTTGTTCTTCATTGCGGCTATGGGTCTGCTGACGGTGTTCTGGGATATTAATGCTCGCCGTATTGTGGGTCTGAACAAGTGGGGTTTGACGGCGCTGGTGCGTGACGGCATCCCCGCGTTCTTCCAGATGATTGGTGTGGGTCTGCTGGTATATCTGAGCACCTGGGCGGGCTGGTTCCAGTCGTCGAATGCGTATTTCCGCCGCTGGGCGGTTGAGAACCCGGGCAAGGGTGTCATGTGGCTTCCTGAGGATTTGCGTTCCCTGTGGGAGTACCATGTCTCGGCGTTTAAGTTCCATTCTGGTTTGAGCAGCCCGCATACGTATTCTTCGCAGGCGTGGCAGTGGCTGGTTTTGGGTCGCCCGACCTCGTACTACTATGAGTCGCCGAAGCTGGGTTCTTCGGGTTGTACCGTGAAGTCCTGTTCCGAGGCTATTTTGAATATCGGTAACCCGGCGATTTGGTGGGCTTTTATTCCGGCGATTATTGTGGCGCTTCTGGTTCTGCTGCTGAAGCGGGATTGGCGTTTTGGCGCGCTGCTGGTTGTGTTCGGTGCGGGCTATTTCCCGTGGTTTATGTACCCGACTCGCACGATGTTCTACTTCTACGCCCTGTCCTTTGAGCCGTTCCTGATCCTGCTGTTGGCGGGTGTTTTGGGTCTGGCGCTGTCGGGTGCTCGTGGTTCGGTGTTGCGTGCTCGTTTGGGCGTGACGCTGGTGGCGATTTACCTGGTGGGTGTGCTGGTGTTGAGCGCGTACTTTATGCCGCTGTGGACTGCTCAGGTGATTCCGTATGAGCAGTGGTATTCGCATATGTGGTTTAAGTCCTGGATTTAGGCTTGAGTTTTAGGCTCGGTTTTTAGGTTCGAGCGATGCGAGCTTAGGTATAGCAAAGGGGGCTGGGTTCTACCGTGTGGTAGAGCCCAGCCCCCTTTGTTGTGCCCTTTCCGCGCTGGCTTGCGCGGTGAAGTGGCTGATGATTTTTAGTTGTCGCCGACGCGTGTGTTAGTTGTCGCTGACGCGTGCGGAGGCGAGCTTGACGCGCAGGTCCTGGCGTTCCTGGCGGCGGCGTTCTGCCTTGAGCTTGCGGTATTTGGTGGGCCAGGTGGTCACGAGCAGGAGGGTAATCTGCACTGCCACGAGGACCGCTACGGCGATTGCTGCATCGATCCAGAATTGCGGCGGGTAAAGGCGGATGAGGGAGCTTCGTACGGAGAACTCCCAGTTGCCCTGCGGGAAGAACACCTGGTGGAAGGTGGTGAACAGCCATTCCCAGCCGAAGAAGCCCACAACGCCGAGCACCGCGATGAGTCCCAGGGTAATCCACGCGCCGGTGAAGAGGCTGCGGCGGATGGTTCCGGGGGCGCGCTCACGCAGGGAAATGCTGCTAAAGAGGGTCACCAAGAAGAGCGCGGCAACGGCTACAGTGGCGATGAGCAGTACCCACTTCACGTCGTGCATGTGGTTCACTTCTGCTTCGGTGAAGGCGAGGGTATTATCGGCACCGGTGGTAACGCGGGCGAGGTATTCTCGCGGCGCGAAGTTGTTGATGTAGTCCACGCCGTAGGAGCCCAGGCGCATCCTCTCGACGAGGTAGTAGCCGTAGCTGTCTTCGGGGAATCCGGGGCGGTGATATTCGAGCCAGAGGAAGGGCGCGGAAGCTACAGCGCGAATCGCGATCATGAGTACGGTCAGCGGTACGGTGAGCGCGATGAGGGTTGCACGGAGCTTGAGGAAACGCGGGGTGTCTTCCACAGCGTCTTCGCGTGCCGCGGCGCGTTCTGCGGCTTCGGGCGAGGCCGCCAGGGAGGACAGCGGCGCGTTGGGGTCTGCGACCGCGTGGGTGTGACCGGTGCGGGTGGTTTCGGTGCGGTACTTGCGTCCGGCGGTGGAGGCGCTTGCCGCCTCCGCGGTAGCGACGGTTTCCGCTTCGGCCGCATTTTCGGCTTCTGCGACTGCAGCGGCTTCTGCTTCGGCGGCCCTCTGCATGGTTTCGCGGTTGAGGTCGCTGAGCGTCGGGTTTTTGGGGGTGCTCTGCGAGTCGCGCACGAGGGGCACGAAGCCGGTGGAGACGTTGGTGCGGGTGCGCACACGGGTACCGACGCCCTGTTCACGGAGTTTGCTGCGTGCGGGGACGACGGGTACAGAGCCGGTAGGCAGGTCGGGTTCTTCGGCGACGGTGGGTACGTCTGCTGCGATGCGGCCAAATGCGCCGGTGTGCGGTGCCGGTTCGCTGGTCACGGTCTCTGCTCGACGAGCTTTGAGGAGTTCTTCGGCGCTATTTCGGCGGATGGCCGGGCGCAGTGCGCCCCACATTCCTCGGTGTGTTTCTTTGCTCATTGATCTCGCGTTCTTTTCGAGTGATCGGTGTTTGAGTGAGTTGCGGGTGTCTGTACTATCTGCCAGTTTCTCATACGCAAAGAACCTTCCGCATGAATTCGCGGAAGGTTCTTTGCATTCGGGTGTTTAATTCTTAGTTTTGAATTCTAGGATTCGGTGGTGTCCTGAACGGGTACCTTGTAGACCACTCGCCAACCCTGAGGTGCCGTCAGTCGTGCGGCGTGGTCGTCGCAGAGGTCATAGGCGTGGGGTTCGCGAAATTCAGAGAGCGCGTCAATGAGTGCCGTGGAATCTGCGTAGGAGTAGTGGAGAGTAACAGTCGCCTCTCGCTGGCAGGTTTGGCGGGAGCACAGTCGTGCGGTCTGCATGTAGATGGTACCTTCCTGGCTTAGCTCGCCTGCTTGCGCAGTCGGCGGCGTTCACGTTCTGACAGCCCGCCCCAGATTCCGAAGCGCTCGTCATTGTCCATTGCATATTGTAGACATTCTTCGCGCACGGGGCATACACCGCATACCCTTTTGGCGTCTCGGGTGGAGCCGCCCTTCTCGGGGAAGAAGGCTTCAGGGTCGGTCTGGGCGCAGAGTGCTTCAGCTTGCCAGGCGAGTTCTCCGTCTTCGCCTTCGGTTCCGTAGAGTCCTGCCGCTGCGGTCCATACGTCGGTGCAGGCAGGCATGTTTCGTTCTGCGTCTGCGGGAAAGGCGTCGGTGGCTTTTTCGAGAGATTGAGTGGGATTCATGCTACGGTGCTGAGCGCCTGATGCGCGCGCGGCCGCGACAGAGCGGTCGGATGCAATGTAGGAGCCCATGGGTTTTCCTTCCGTGTTCTCATTGTGAGCTTAATGAGTCTGCGGATCCGTCGTGGACGGAATCTTCGTGTGTATGGTGTGGCATGGTTTGCTGTGGCCTCTACGGTCCCTTCCAGAGCAAACACGCTTATATATCTATTAGACGTGCGACACGCCGTTTCGTCAAACTAGACTTAATCAATGTTTAGATGTATGTGTTACAGGCGTCATATTTAATGTGAATTTGACCTTTATATATTTTTCACCCCTTCACTTGCCCCTGGTCACATCTTGAGCCAGCCTCAAATTTCCCCTTTCAGGACCACTTGCCGCCGAATGCAAATTCCGCATCTTGACCGCAAATATAAGGGAAGTCGGCGGTGCAACCCCCTGCAGGAATCTCCCAAACCCCACTCCCAGAAATTTTCAGGAAATTCGAAAAGAAAAGTTTATCTTTTTGACATCCATGTTCTGCATATTTTTCCAGGCTTATTGCGAAACATTTATATTCCCAATTTATCTGCATGCCCTATTTCAAAATAGGACCTTAGTTAGTGCAAAGGTTTTTCATCATTAGGTTTTTTCAAGCACCATCAGAAGTTTTTACTTTACTTCTGTACTTTTCTAGCCCGGCAATCGGCCCTCCCCTCCTCTCCGCTCCCGGAATTGTCCCTGCGCCTCCGCTCCTTCTGAACCGTGAGGTAGAGTGAAACCCATGGTTACTCTCTCCCCCACCGGCGCGTCCGCGCCCACGACTCTGAACCGTTTCTTCGAGAAACTCAGCACTCAACAAACTCCCGCCCTCATCTGGTATTCGGCGGCAGGCGAGCGTATTGAGCTCTCCGGCAGGGTCCTCATGAACTGGGTAGACAAGAGCGCAAACCTGTTGGTTGAAGAATGCGAACTGGCGCCCGATGAAGGTTTTGATCTGCAGGCTCCCCTGCACTGGCGCACTATTGTTCTGGGTCTGGCGGCTCTGCGCGTGGGCGCGATCCTCGATCAGGACGAGCCGCTGGTTGCCGTGGTCTGCACCGAGCAGGAGGCGGGCTACACGAATGACCCCGCGTACCTTCTGGCGGTTGACCGTGCGCCGCTGGCTCTTTCCTACACCGGCGATCTGCAGGCACTGGCTCCGCACACCGAGGAGGTACTCGATTACTGCGCTCTGGTGCGCAGCTTTGGCGACCAGTACTCGGGTCTACTTCCCGATGATTCGGCAGAAATTATTGAGGGTTTCAGCTATGCGGAAGCCTACGAGCAGGTTCTTGCGCAGGCACAGACCTATCGCACGGCGGGGTACACGCTACCTTCGGGGCAGCGGGCGCTCGCACTGGAGTTGAGCCCCGACTACGGTTTTGATGCTTCGGAGGCGACCCTGAGCGCTCTGCTGGAGGTGCTAGCTATTTTGGCTTCGGGGCATGCGGTGTTTGTGGCTGACCCGAGCGTCAACTGGCAGAATGGGCAGCTGGCGTCTTTGATGGTTGCCGAGCGTGCGGTGGAGATTTCCCGCGCATAGCGCCCCTCTCCTGTTGCCTGAAAAATCGCGTGGAAGGCTACCAATCACACGGAGCGCGAACAAACATATAGGTCTTTAAACGATTCATCCCCCGACACCGTTCGTGTCGGGGGATGAATCGTTATACCACGTTCTAACTAAGCTGCTTCTACGGTCAGAGGAGCTCAACCCGAGGAGCTTAGGAGTTCTGCGAGCCCGGCTTCGACTGTGCCTCAGGTGCAGTTGCTTCAGAGGTTGCCTTACGTGCTGCAGGTTCTTCGCCATCAAGAATGGCGGCGGCTTCATCAAACATGCGGCCGAGCTCCTCGTGGTCGGTGCCTTCGCCCTCTTCAACCTTCTGGCGGTGCGAACCGTACACCCAGAAGCGGTAGAGGAAGTAGCGAAGAATGGTGCCCAGAATGGTACCGATAATCGTACCGGAGATGAAGGATGCCTCGGGGGTGCGCAGGTTCAGCACGTAGGTACTGAATGCCACACAGCCTGCTTCGACGAGAATACCGAGCAGGTTGACCAGTCCGAATTCGACCGCTTCACGCTTCCAGTTTTCGGAGCGGGAGTCGCGGAAGGTCCACAGGCGGTTCATGAGCCAAGAGAAGATGGTTGCGACAACACTCGCTACAACCTTCGCCTTGGTGTGGGACTCCGACATGATGGTCATCATCAGCACCCACACCGTCACAGAGTTGACGATGAAGGCGGCGCCGCCCACGGTACCGAATTTGAGAACCTCAATACCGTAGCTGTCCCAGAGGGATTTCAGGCGTTCGGTAATGGTCGGTTTCGTCTGTGCGCTCATGCGGGGCCTATCTAGCGGGGTTTTATCGGAGAAAAAGGTGCCGATGCTGCGACGGTGAGCGTTGGTTACGTTGTCACTGCGTGGCGCTTCGGTCTCTTTTACAAGCTCTTATATGTTAGTACAGTCCCGGTACGTTGTTTGTCCCTTTGGGAGTTTTTCCATAGACCTCTCAGCTACCGGGTGACTCTTTTCATCATGCGCTGATAGTTTCGTCTCTGCCTGACCGCGCAGAAGGCAGGTTTTTACGATTTCTTCCGGTATTCACGCCCAAATATTGGGCTCTGAAGCCCAGTTGAACCCATTCTGCGACCTTCATGTGGTCTTGCTCCCATAAGCACTCCGAACCCGGTACACTTAGGTGATGTGACTTACCCTGTGACTGGACCCGTAATTGGTGTCATCGGCGGCGGCCAGCTGGCCCGCATGATGGCTCCCGCAGCAACTAACCTTGGCCTGAACCTGCAGATTCTCGCGGAGGCGCCCACCGTTGGCGCCGTGGCAGCGGTACGTACCGCTCCCGTCGGGGACTACAAAGATCTGGACACCCTCCGCGAATTTGCTCGCGGCAAGGATGTCATCACTTTCGATCATGAGCACGTGCCCACTGAATTTCTGCGCACCCTCATGGCGGAGGGAGTGAATGTTCAGCCCCGTCCCGAAGCTCTCCAGTACGCCCAGGACAAGCTCCTGATGCGCCAGGCCGTTGAGCGCCTGGGTCTGCCGAACCCGCGTTGGGCTCAGGTTTCTACCCTGGACGAGCTGCTCGCCTTTGGTGATGAGATTGGCTGGCCCGTGGTGTTGAAGACCCCGCGCGGCGGCTACGACGGCAAGGGCGTACTCGTTCTGGATTCCCCCGAGGAGGCTCGCGAGCGCAGTACTGCGTGGTTCGAGCAGTTGCCTTCCCGCGCTGATTTCTCCGCCCTGCTTGCCGAGGAGAAAGTGCCCTTCACCCGTGAGCTCTCCGCTCTAGTGGCTCGCCGTGAGAGCGGCGAGGTGCGCCCCTGGCCGGTCGTTGAGACCATCCAGGTGAACTCTATCTGCGACGAGGTTATTGCCCCCGCGCAGAACCTGGACCCCGAGATCGCTGAGGCTGCCGCAGCCGCTGCTGTGACCATTGCCTCCGAGCTGGGCGTGACCGGTGTAATGGCGGCTGAGCTTTTCGAGGTTCCCGGCTCCCCCGCCGGCTTCTACATCAACGAGCTGGCGATGCGCCCGCACAATACTGGCCACTGGACTCAGGACGGCTCGGTGACCAGCCAGTTCGAGCAGCACCTGCGTGCGGTACTTGACCTTCCGCTGGGTGATACCTCCGTGTTGGATGGTGTTGCCGTGATGAAGAACTACCTGGGCGGTGAGAACGAAGATATCTTTGGCGTCTATCCGCTGGCGCTTTCGGCTGAACCGCGCGCAAAGATTCACTTCTACGGCAAGGAGACTCGTCCGGGCCGCAAGATTGGTCACGTGAATATTTCTGGCACGGTGGCTGAGCTTGAGGCGTTGCGCCATAGCGCCGCGAATGCCGCCTCCATTTTGCGTGACGGCCGCCCCCTGTAGCCCTATTTTTAGCCGGTGCGTGGGGTGAGAGTATCCTGCGTATCCGACGCACCCTATTGATGGTGGTTCGCCACCGCATCCTGAAAGGATATGAGGATTATGTCTCAGTCTCCCTATAATTCTTCCCAGCCCATTGTTGGCATTGTGATGGGTTCGGATTCGGACTGGTCGGTCATGGAGGCCGCAGCCGAGGTTCTGGACGAGTTCGGCATCCCTTACGAGGCTGATGTTGTTTCTGCACACCGCATGCCCGAGGACATGATTGAGTACGGCAAGAAGGCTCACAGCCGCGGTATTCGCGTGATTATTGCTGGCGCCGGCGGCGCCGCTCACCTGCCCGGTATGCTCGCTTCCGTCACCGCTCTGCCTGTGATTGGTGTTCCGGTGCGTCTGAAGAACCTCGAGGGCATGGACTCGCTGCTGTCGATTGTTCAGATGCCCGCCGGTGTTCCGGTAGCTACCGTCTCCATTAACGGTGCTCGCAATGCGGGTCTGCTGGCTCTGCGTATTCTGGGTTCGGGTACCGATGCGTTTGCTCAGCAGGTTCACGCTGATTTGCGTCAGTTCTCTCAGGATCTGCGCCAGACCGCGATGGACAAGGGAGCCGCTCTGCGCACCCGAGTTGCCGAGGCGAAGGCTAAGGCAGCGGCCGAGCGCGAGGCGGAGGAGAGCTCCTCCGCCCCCCGCCCCGCTTCTGCTCCCGAAGCGTCGTCGGAGCCCCAGGCTTACGTTCCCTAAGCTCGGATACACTAGAAGTATGAGCAATATTCTTCAGTCCGATATTTGGGCACGTTTTCAGGAATCTAATGGTCACACCGTAATCCGTAAGAGCGGTAACGGCTGGTCGTACCTTGCAACCGTTGAGGGCGGCGCTACCGGCCGCTACCTGTACAGCCCGTACGGACCGGTCGCCTCCAGCGCTGTGGCTTTTGATGAGGCTCTCGCGTCATTGAAGGAAGAGGCTGCGAAGCTTCGTTGCCTGTTTGTGCGCATTGAACCCACTGAATCCGCTATTTGGGGCGATCAGGATGCGGCTGCTTTCTTGGCTCGTCGCGGCGCGGTTCTGGCTCCTCGCCAGGTGCAGCCTTCGCACACTCAGATTATTGATCTTTCGGGCTCTGAGGACGAAATCCTCAAGGGAATGATCCCCAGTTACCGTAATCGTCATCGTAATCTCCACAAAAAGGGCGTGACCGTTGAGGTTTCGACCAATCCCTCGGATATGACGATTCTCTTCGGCTTCCTCGAGGAAACCGCGGACCGTAACGGTTTTAACCGTCAGCAGGATGAGTACCTGATGCAGGTTGCTCGCGTGCTGATGCCCGCCGGTGCGGCGTCCCTGTACATTGCGAAGCTGACCGATGAGAACGGTAAGAGCACCCCGATTGCGGCGGCGTTTGTGTACGATTCGGATGACACCCGCACCTACGCGCACGCTGCGGCTTCCTTCGAGCACCGCAACCTTAGTGCAGGTGTTGTGGTGGTGACGAACTTTATCCTGGACGCTAAGCGTAAGGGTCTGAAGTACGTTGACCTCTTCGGTATTGCGCCGGAGGATCAGCCGGACCACGAGTGGGCTGGTTTCACCAAGTTCAAGAAGTCCTTCGGCGGCGAGTCGGTGGAGTACCCGGGCACCTGGGATGTTCCGGTAACCTCGCTGGGCTACCGCGCCTACACGCTGGCGTACAAGGCTCGTCCGGCTGTTCGTGATGCTGTGGCGAAGGCGAAGGCGAAGGTTCAGTCTTTCCGCTCTCGCTAACGGGTTCAGACGCGCCCTTACCGGGAGCACTCTGAGAACTAAAAGCTAAATACATGAGGGAGCCGCCCCCACCGAGTTCTTCGGTGGGGGCGGCTCCTGCGCGTATGTATGTGCAATGTTCGAGGAGTCTTAGCGCGGCTCCTCAGCCCTTGCGGGGGCGAAGATTACTGATCTTCGGGGCTGTTGGTCTGTGCGAGGATTTCGCGCAGGCGGGAGAGGCGGTGCTCAGCCTCGACGGTACGGACGGTACCGGAGGAGGAACGCATGACCAGCGACTGGGTGGTCACGGTGTTCTTGCCGTAGCGAACGCCGCGCAGCAACTTGCCGTCGGTGATACCGGTTGCGGCGAAGAAGCAGTTATCGCTGGTGACCAGGTCGTTGGTGGTCAGCACACGGTCCAAATCGTGGCCGGCTTCCAGTGCCTTTTCGCGCTCTGCGTCATCGGTCGGTGCCAGGCGGCCCTGGATGACGCCACCGGTTGCCTTGATAGCGCAGGCTGCGACAACGCCTTCGGGAGTGCCGCCGGTGCCGAGCATCAGGTCCACACCAGTGTTCTCACGGCAGGCTGCGATAGCACCTGCAACGTCACCGTCGAGGATGATGCGGGTACGAGCACCTGCCTCGCGGATTTCCTGAATCAGCTTGGCGTGGCGGGGGCGGTCCAGCACGCAAACGGTTAGCTCGCTGACTTTCTTGCCCTTTGCCTTAGCAACCAGGTGCAGGTTCTGCTTGACGGGCAGGCGCAGGTCGACGAATTCTGCAGCTTCGGGGCCGGTGACCAGCTTCTCCATGTAGAACACTGCGGAGGGGTCGAACATGGTGCCACCGTCTGCCACAGCAATCACGGAGAGGGCGTTGTCCATGCCGAGTGCGGTCAGGCGGGTACCGTCGATGGGGTCAACCGCCACGTCGAGGGAGGGACCGGAGCCGTCGCCGACGTTTTCGCCGTTGTACAGCATGGGAGCCTTGTCCTTCTCGCCTTCACCGATGACGACGGTGCCGTTGAAGCTGACGGTGGAGAGGCGGTAACGCATTGCGTCTACGGCTGCACCATCTGCGAGGTTCTTTTCGCCTGCGCCGACCCAGGGGCCTGCAGCAATTGCTGCTGCTTCAGTCGCGCGGACCAGTTCCATTGCGAGGTTGCGATCGCCGTGGTTGTTGTTCGTAGTCATAGACTCACCTTCGAGATTTCTGAATACACCGTCGGCTGGCTGGTTCTTTCCAGCACGAAGTCGCCGACGCAGTAGTGCTCCTTTCAGGATAGCGCGCGGGCGCTTCGTTTTTCTTGTTCTGAACGAGTTTGCGTGCGTGTTGACTTTAAGGTGAGCAGATGCGGCAAATCTGTGAGGGCTGCGTCTCTCTTCGGCGCTTCATACGCTCTGAGGCACTGATTTTGGGTGTTGTGAAGGCGCGCCAAACTAGCTATTTTTCGCATATTTAAGGCATATTTGAGGTAGGTTCTTTCTCCGGGAGGCTCCCGGCGAGAAACTCAGCTTCAGCGCGAGCGCCTGAAGCCCCACATACCCGTTCGCAGATTCGCTGCCTCCGACGGCATGCGTTATCTGTACTTGTCCGCTAAGGAGCATCACATGGCTGGCATCCAACCGACTCCCGCAGAAGCATGGAAGCGTCTGAAGGACGGTAACCGCCGTTTTGTTGAGGGCAGCAACGAGCATCCCAACCAGGACACGATTCGCCGTACCGACCTGGCATCGGGTCAGTTCCCGTTCGCCTCGATTTTCGGTTGCGGTGACTCTCGCCTCGCGGCAGAGATTATTTTTGATCTGGGCCTGGGCGACGCGTTCGTGGTGCGTACCGCCGGCCACGTCCTGGAGAATGCCGCGCTCGGTTCGTTGGAGTACGCGGTTGATGAGTTTGAGACCCCCATTGTGATGGTTCTCGGTCACGACTCCTGCGGTGCTGTGACTGCGGCCAGCAAGTCCTTGGAGTCCGGTGAGATGCCGCACGGCTTCATCCGTAACCTGGTGCAGCACATCCTGCCTTCGGTGATGTCCCCGAAGCTGCCGGAGAACCCGGTCGTTAACGACATGGTGCGTGAGCACACCCGCCAGACCGCCATCCGCATTATTGAGCAGTCCCACATCATTTCGGATGCGGTGGTTGAGGGTAAGGTCGCCGTGATTGGTGTCTTCTACCATCTGAAGGAGGGTAAGGCGGAGCTGGTGTTCAGTTCGCAGGATCTGACCCTGCCGGAGGAGAAGAACGACGCGCAGAACCCGCCGACTCAGACGCTTCCGGTGGTCGTGAAGACTCCCCCGCGCGTTGTGGTTGCCGAGAACCTGGACTAGGTTTCCTCTTCTCCGCTCATTACGAGCCTTAGCGCGAGAACCCACATGCTCGCACTTAACAACAGATTTTTCTATGGGATACCCCCGCCACGGTAGCGTGTTCGCACATCTACCGGGGCGGGGTTTTTACGTGCCTTCTCACGCCTCAAAATTTATGAGCGTTTTTCCTCTTTTGACACCTTTTCGAGGCGACGTAAGCCACTTTGAACGCCTATGCTAGAGGTATGGCTGAAAACATTGAATACCGCATTGAACATGACACCATGGGCGAAGTTCGCGTTCCGGCTGATGCACTTTACCGTGCACAGACCCAGCGCGCAGTCGAGAACTTCCCGATTTCGGGTCAGACCCTCGAATCCGCCCATATTCGTGCGCTTGCCCTCGTGAAGAAGGCAGCCGCGACCGCCAATGAGGAACTCAAGGTGCTCGACGCTGAGCGCGCCCAGGCTATCCGCGATGCAGCGGATCTGGTAGCAACCGGTAAGTACGACGCCCACTTCCCCATTGACGTCTTCCAGACCGGTTCCGGTACCTCCTCGAACATGAACGCGAACGAGGTTCTGGCAACCCTGGCAACCCGTTCCCTGGAGTCCAAGGGCATTGAGGTTCACCCCAATGACCACGTGAACGCTTCCCAGTCCTCCAACGACGTCTTCCCCACCTCCGTGCACGTTGCTGTGACCGAGGCTCTGGTGAAGGACCTGATTCCCGCTCTCGAGGTGCTCGCTGAGTCCCTGGAGCGCAAGTCTGCTGAGTTCAAGGACGTTGTGAAGTCCGGTCGTACCCACCTGATGGATGCAACCCCCATCACCCTGGGCCAGGAGTTCTCCGGCTACGCCGCAACTGTGCGTTACGGTATTGAGCGTGTGAACGCTTCCCTGCCTCGCGTGGCTGAGGTTCCCCTGGGCGGTACCGCTGTGGGTACCGGCATCAACACCCCCGACGGCTTCTCCGCTCGCGTGATTGAGCTGCTCGCTGAGGAGACCGGCCTGCCCCTGACCGAGGCTCGTAACCACTTCGAGGCTCAGGCTAACCGTGACGGCCTGATTGAGGTTTCCGGTCAGCTGCGCACCCTGGCGTACGGCCTGATGAAGATCAGCAACGACATCCGCTGGATGGGTTCGGGCCCGAACACCGGTCTGGGCGAGCTGCACATCCCCGATCTGCAGCCCGGCTCCTCGATCATGCCCGGTAAGGTCAACCCCGTGATTTGTGAGGCTACCATCATGGTTGCCGCTCAGGTCATCGGTAACGACGCAACCATTGCTCTGTCTTCCACTAACGGCGCGTTTGAGCTGAACGTGGGTATCCCGGTGATGGCTGCTAACCTGCTGCAGTCGATCCGCCTGCTCGCTAATGTTTCTCGCGTTTCGGCTGAGAAGATGATTGACGGTCTGACCGCTAACGTTGACCGTTGCCGCTTCCTGGCTGAGGCTTCGCCGTCGACCGTGACCCCGCTGAACAAGCTGATTGGTTACGAGGCTGCTGCGAAGATCGCTAAGTACTCGGTGGCTCACAAGGTGACTGTCCGTGAGGCAGTTGTGGCTCTGGGTTATGTGGAGCGCGGCGAAGTGACTGAGGAGCAGCTGGATGCGGCTCTGGACGTCACCAAGATGCTGGGCAACTTCTAATCCAAATCGTCTGATCACACCGCATACAGAATCGGGTGTGGCGCTACTGTTCCTACGGTATCGTCACACCCGATTTCTTATGTTCGTCTTGCCTCCCACGTGCGCAAAGGTAGTAGATACGACGGAGGGGCCCGCCTTTCGACGGGCCCCTCCGGGAGCGTTAAGCATCCCTTACGGACTAGCTGAACTGCCTCCACGCGGACATGTTACGCAGGTTCGAGCGAGCCATTGCCACGGCCTCCGCTGCGCCGCGGTTCAGCGCAATCTTGGAGAGCGAGGTGGCGAAGCCAACGATCTGCTTGGCCTCGACCTCGGGCGGCATCGACAGAGCGTTGGGGTCGGTAATGATCTCGACCAGGGAGGGGCCGCGGTGAGCCAGGGCGTTGCGCAGCGCACCTTCCAGGTCTTCAGCCTTCTCAACACGCTGAGCTTGGAAACCAGCGGCGGTTGCGATGTCGGCGTAGTTGACGAGCGGCACATCCACGCCGAAGTCCTCGAAGCCCTGAACCAGCTGCTCAAGCTTCACCATGCCCAGGGTGGAGTTGTTGAACACCACGATGGTCAGCGGCAGATCGTACATGACCGCTGTCAGAATATCACCCAGCATCATGGACAGGCCACCGTCACCCGAGACCGAGATGACCTGGCGGTTAGGCTCGGCAATCTGGGCGCCCAGGGCCATAGGCATGGCGTTCGCCATGGAGCCGTGGAGGAAGGAACCCAGCAGACGGCGCTTGCCGTTGGGGGTGATGTAGCGGGCGGTCCACACGTTGCACATGCCGGTGTCCGCGGTGAAGATGGCGTCATCGGAGGCCAGCTCATCCAGCACGGATGCGGCGTACTCGGGGTGAATCTTGCCCTTGGTGGGGTTGTGGGTGTAGGCGCCGACGACCTTGGTCATGATCTTCTCGTTCTTCTTCAGGAGCTTCTCCAGGAACGAGCGGTCGCTCTTGCGCTGCACGAGGGGCAGAACGGCCTTCAGGGTTGCGGCAACGTCAGCCTCAATCAGCAGGTCGACGTTGGTACGGCGGCCCAACACCTCGCCGGCACGGTCAATCTGAACGGTCTGCACGTTGGGCAGGAACTGGTCGTAGGGGAAGTCGGTACCCAGCAGGAGCATCAGGTCGGAGTCCTTCATACCCTCTGCGGCCTCACCGTAGCCCAACAGACCGGTCATTCCCACATCGAAGGGGTTGTCGTACTGGATGTACTCCTTACCGCGCATCGTGTGGCCCACGGGAGCCGCGACACGGTCGGCCAGCTGAACGACTTCATCATGTGCACCGGCCACACCGGCACCAGCGAAAATCGAAATCTTCTTGGCCGCGTTGATGCGATCGGCCAGGTCGCGCACGGTGGTCTCATCGGGGACGATGGTGCCGGGGCGGTAGTCGCCCCATGCGGGCACGTGGTCAACGGCATCCTGGATGGCAATATCGCCGGGAATCGATACGACGGCCACACCGCGGCGGGCGATAGCGTGACGCATACCGGAGTTGATGATGCGCAGGGTCTGGTGGCCAGAGACTGCCATCTCGTTGTAGACCGAGCAATCCTCGAAGATGCGCTCGGGGTGGGTTTCCTGGAAGTATCCGCTACCAATCTGGCCGGAGGGGATGTGGGAAGCAATCGCCAGCACCGGAGCGTGGGAGCGGTTGGCATCGTAGAGACCGTTGATGAGGTGGGTGTTGCCCGGACCGCACGAGCCGGCGCACACGGCCAGCTTACCGGTCACCTGGGCCTCGGCGCTTGCGGCAAAGGCCGCGGCTTCCTCGTGGCGCACGTGAATCCAGTCGATACCGCCGTTCTTCGAGCCGCCGGAGGCGCGCACTGCGTCCACGATGGGGTTCAGGGAGTCGCCCACCACGCCGTAGATACGCGTGACACCGGCCTCGACGAGCTGTGCGACAATCTGTTCTGCCAAGTTCATAATTACCCTCTTTCGTTGGCGTTCCACGGGGTGCAACGGCCCGATGGGGGAACGCTGTGTATCCCCTCAGAATAGCACTCTTTCCTCGTCAAAGAAGGTCTTGTTTTTATAACACTTAGGGTGTATCAACTTGGCATAAAGTCGGGTCTCGTTCGCGCAGGGCGGAGGGCAACCCTCGCTTGGCTAGTCCTCTTCCGGCGGCACCGATTCCAACCCAAAACGGCAGTGACCGTCATAGTTCAGCGCCGCATCAATACGGTCCAGCATCCGCTCCGAAAGCAACGCACGCTCCGCCGGGTCAGACACATCCACCCAACGCACCTGCGAAGACTCCTCGTCGTTCACCTTCGCCTCACCAGAAACCCAGCGACACAAGAACGTATGATCCAAAAACTGGCAGCGGTCACCATTACCGAACTGCATCGGCGGGTCAGCCTTCACCTGCGCCAGCTCCAGCACCTCAATTGCCTGCACCTCGCTGAGGTTCGCGGCTTAACCATAGAGGGAGGGGCGACTCGCCATGACGGCGGGTCGCCCCTCCCTCTGTATGTGTTCTCTGCTCCGTCATTGAGTTGGTAGCGGGTTCTCACTATTGTTCAACAATATTGAACACTTTGAACTGTTTATAGTGGACCAGCGTGTAGATGAGGCAGAGTACAGCCGGGATACTGACGACAAGCGCAGCGTTGAAGGAGCCGAGATGGTCAAGCATCAGTGCTACCGCGCCCATGGAGTACAGCGTTCCTAGCCCAAACACGGCACCGTCAAGGGAGCTGGCACGCCCCAGTAGCTCATTCGGTGTAATGCAGTCACGCAGATTATTGGAGAAGATGAAAGCTGATGCCCATCCTACGTCCAGGATGAAGAGCAGGGCGCCGAGCACTACAGGGTTATTGCTGATGGTGACGAGCGGTATTCCGAGCAGGGATACGACATTGGCGACCAGCAGCATTCCTCGTGTGTTCTCGAAAGAGAGGAAACGATCGATGATGAGCGCCGCGACGATACCACCGATACCGCTGCAGGCCATAATCATGCCTACCACTGAGGCTTCAAAAGTGAGCTCCTCATACAGGCGGTAAATAATGATAAGTGAATACGATGCCGTAGCTGCCGCCAAGAAGAACGTGTAGACAAGGATAAGTCTCTGTGGGGCGCCGGAGAACATGTATTGGATACCGTCAAACATGCGGTGAATAAACCCATGTTGCGCGGTTTCGCGTTGCTCAGTTTTAGTTTCCATCTCTACGGATGGCAACGTTGCGTATGAAATAGTTGCCGCCCCGAAAAGGAGCACCGGGACGATAAGACCGACCGTTGCACCCGCGACAAGAACAATAAATCCTGCTGTAGGGGGCGCAATGATTGCGGATATTCCCTCGCAAATTTCACGACGTGCATTGTACGAAAGAAGGTTTTCTCGTCCGAGAAGCTGCGGAATATATCCTGCTTCTGAGGCAGCAGCCAGCTCAGAGAAGACACCACTCACAAATCCTAGTGCGGCGATGGCGAACCATGACAGCATATGCTGCTCAATCATCAACGCCAAGGTAAGGATGCTGAGGATGTTTACTGCCCCGGCAATCACAATCATAGGTTTTCGAGGCAGACTATCCGATAGGGTTGCTAGTGGATATGCCAAGGCGATATTGGGGATTTGCATGGCTACCGCCATTACGCCAGCCAGCCCAATTTCGCCTGTACTAGCGAGAATCGCAATGGGTAGGGCGAAGGAATATATTCCTGTACCCACCAGAGAGCCGATAAGGGCTATGTAGATTCTCCAGGGTATTTTGTGTGTTGTCATGCTTTGCTCCTTCCAGGACGCTTCGAAATAGCGACCAAGAATTGCGATGAACACAATGAGCCTAGTTCACAGAAAAATGGCATGCCTTAAAGATTTATAGGCAGGGTAAAAGGAAAGCGACTACGCTCACCAGAACATCACGTGAACGAATCTTTCTCGGGTTACTGACTAATACGGGGCCGTCACTCCCAATGTAACCCGCGTCATATATAAAGCATCTCATGTACACCACTCATAACTCGATGCACAGGCACAACTTAAAGTAAAAAAGACAAAAACAAAATAGAACCACGGCAACATTTAGGCTTCCAGACCCCCACTCCCACAGAAAAACAGGAAGAACCACCCAATAACATGTAACAAACTGTCATAAAAATACTGGGAGGGGCGACTCGCCACGACGGCGGGTCGCCCCTCCTGCATATACACGCCTCAATCAGCGGCTTTTATTTAGTCCCAGTAGCCGGTCTAGAGTTCTTCCGGCGGCACCGACTCCAAACCAAAACGGCAGTGGCCATCATAGTTCAGCGCCGCATCAATACGGTCCAGCATCCGCTCCGAAAGCAACGCACGCTCCGCCGGGTCAGACACATCCGCCCAACGCACCTGCGAAGACTCCTCATCGTTCACCTTCGCCTCACCAGAAACCCAGCGGCACAAGAACGTATGATCCAAGAACTGGCAGCGGTCACCATTACCGAACTGCATCGGCGGGTCAGCCTTCACCTGCGCCAGCTCCAGCACCTCAATCTGCACGTTCGCCTCCTCCTGCGCCTCACGCAGGCAGGTCAGCGCGGGGCTCTCCCCCGGGTCCACAATGCCCGTAATCGGGGTCCACGCCCCGTTATCGCTACGGCGCACCAGCAGCACCTTAGAATCCTGCTCACGGTACACCACAGCCGTCGCACCGGACAGCCACAGGTAATCCGAACCGATCCGCTCACGCAGCTTACGGATATAGGGAGGGGTAGGCATAACATCAACCTTTCAAAAACCCCGGCAGTTCCGCCGAGAAATAGGTGCTAGAGAGCAGAGCGAACAGCCGCGGGCCGCACACAGAACGAACCCGCCATTTAGCCGGACGGTCACCCTACTTCGGAATCTACCACAGAGAATACGCCGGAGCAGCCAACGCCACCAGCGCCCCCAGAAGCATAAACGGACCGAAGGCAATGCGGGTGCTACCGCGCGCCTTCGTGAACAGAACCAGAGCCAAAGACACCAAGCCACCGGCAAGGAACGTCACCAGCGACGCCCAGCCCAGATTCGCCCAGGACAGGTACCCGAGCACGCCGCCCAGAATGCCGGCAAGCTTCACATCCCCGCGGCCCAGCGCGCCAAAAGACAGGATACGTAGAAGCAGGTAGCAGAACCACAGCACCAGACCGGCACCAATCACACGCCAAATATCGGCGGGGTGACCGGCAAAAAGCAAAGACACCGGCAGCGCCGTATAGGTGGCAATAGCCAAAGGAATCAGGATGCGGTGCGGCAGACGGTGCTCCCGCACGTCAATACGCCACAGCCGCAGGGCGCACCACAGAAAATACAGCAGGTAGCTGCCGAGCACCAGAGCGGCAATTGTGGAGGCGCCTCCAGCGTTGTAGAGGCGGGAAAGCTCAGCGAGCATAGAACGTCCATTCTGTATTGCTGGAGGCTGTACTACCGGAGGCTGCTAGCCAGGAACCAGCCAGCCAGCCGGCCGAGAAACACGCGCCGGCGGCGCTAGAACGCATAGGTTCTAGGAACCGAAGCGGCGGGAACGGTTCGCGTAATCCCGCAGGGCACGCAGAAAATCAACGCGTGTGAAATCCGGCCACAGGGCGCGGCAGAAGTAAAACTCAGAATACGCACTCTGCCAGGTCATGAAACCGGACAGGCGCTGCTCGCCCGAAGTGCGAATCAGCAGGTCCGGGTCGGGCATATCGGCGGTGTACAGGTGCGAAGAAATATCCTCCACGCTCAGCTGTTCGGCAAGCGATTCCAAGGATGCGCCCTCAGCGGCGGCCTCACGCAGAACCGAGCTGACCGCGTCCACAATCTCCTGGCGGCCGCCGTAGCCGACCGCAATGTTCACGCGAACACCGGGCAGGTGCGCAGTCTGCTCAATCGCCCAATCCAGGCGCTCGTGCAGCTGAGGAGGAATTAGGTCAATATTGCCGATAGCGCGCACCGGACCGCAGGCGGACTCCACCAGACGCACCAAGAACGCATCAATCACAGCGACCAGGCCGGTCAGCTCCTTCTCGGGGCGCTTCAGGTTCTCAGTGGAGAGCATGTACAGGCTCACCTGCGGAATCGACAGCTCAGTACACCAGGCCAGAAAATCAATAATTCGCTCCGCACCGGCGGCGTGGCCCTCACGGGTGCTCAAGCCGCGCTGAGCCGCCCAGCGGCGGTTACCGTCCACCAGCACTCCAATATGTGCCGGCAGGGATTCGGGGCTCAGCGAGCGCGCCAGAGCCTGCTCATAGACGGTAGGCTCAGTGACAGTGCCGGGGTTGCTGGCGTGGCCGTGCACAGTAATCACGGGCAGGGCGTTGGCGCTCATAGCTCATACCTCATTCGGCTGTCGTGGCAGATAATTCAGCGGGCTCATAACGAAAGAGTCCAAGCTCTTATTCTACGCCGCCGCGCCGTACCTTCGCGGCAATCGGCATCACGGTTGGGCTGAGAATCGGCTCAAAATTTGTGGCATCTGGTGGCGGCGTTCGGGGTTGTGCACAGGGGCTGCACGCATCGCGCGCCTAAGAATGGATGATGCCCTTCACCTACGACTCATATCGTGGGTGAAGGGCATCATTGTAACGCGCGGGGCGATGCACCCCAGCCTAGATAACGTAGTAGTCGCTCAGGCCCTCGTCCAGGCTAGATTCGGGCAGCTGAACCTCAGCGTGCGAGGCGGCCAGCGTGTAGTCCTCCCAGGGCCAAATATCCTTCAGCTTCTCACTGGGAACGGCGAAGAACACGCCGTTCGGGTCCACCTGCGAGGCGTGCGCCAGCAGAGCCTGATCGCGCTGCTCAAAGTGATCGGTCACCAGGATGCGGGTCGTAGTCTCGTGGCGAGGTGCCTCCCCCGAGGAGGCGCGGTGCGCGATGTTCTCAATCCAGCCGCTCAGCAAGCTCTCACCGTGCGTATCGAGCAGATGCTCGTGCAGGGCGAGGGTGCGTTCGGGGTTGAACGCGCGGTCGTAGTAGAGCTTCAGCGGGGTCCAGGGCTCACCCTCACCCACGTACGCCTCGGGGTCGCCTGCCTTCTCGAATGCTTCCACGGCAACCTTGTGGGTCATGATGTGGTCGGGGTGCGGGTAGCCGCCAATCTCGTCATAGGTGATGATGATGTGCGGGCGGTACTCACGCACCAGACGCACGAGCGGCGCGGCGGCACGATCCAGGGGCATGGTGCCAAAGCTACCGAAGGGAAGCGGCGGCATGGGGTCGCCTTCGGGCAGACCAGAGTCGAAGAAGCCAATCCAGCGGTGTTCAATACCCATAATCTCGCGGGCAGCCGCCATCTCAGCACGGCGCAGACCCGGCAGGTCGCGGTGCGCACGCGGGCTCTTATCGATCTCCTCGTTCAGGATGTCACCGCGCTCGCCGCCGGTCATCGTCGCCACCATGAAGCGGGCGCCACGGGCAATATACGCCGAGGCGGTACCGGCGCCCTTGGAAGACTCGTCGTCCGGGTGGGCGTGCACCGCGAGGATGCGCAGACCGGTGTAGTCCTCCTCCAGGGGTTTGAGGGAGTCCACGGGAGGGTGAGACGGCAGGTTTGCCTTCAGCTGTTCAATGGCTTCGCTCACGGTGGTCTCCTTTAGATGATGCGCCA
This sequence comes from Rothia sp. HMSC068E02, assembly GCF_001813565.1. NCBI lineage: Bacteria > Bacillati > Actinomycetota > Actinomycetes > Micrococcales > Micrococcaceae > Rothia > Rothia sp. HMSC068E02. Next base: position 113,040 of record NZ_KV812894.1, on the reverse strand, counting down.
GGGGGTCGATGATGTGTCTGTGACTCGCGAATACGAGCGCTACACGGCAGAAATTTTACGGTTGTAGCTTCTCGTATGATACCCAAGGATAGCGCCGGTACACTAGCGCAGATGACGCCGTGTGACATCGTGAAACATGCCGTCATATCAGCAGATTCACGGGCATGAAACAGTCTGATACTGGCGGAGTGTTCAGCTACCGGCGTGCGTACCGACGAAGATGCGCTCAGAGGGGAAGATACGACCGGCGTAACAGCCGAAAATCCTCCGGTGTTCTAGAATAGGTCTGTTGATTCATTCCGTTACCGGCAGCGCCGCGTATTGAACGCGGCACGCGGTAGCGGGTTTATTCGTTTCGCACCGGCAGAGCCGGCGCATAAGCAAAGGACACGCATGGCTGAAAACACCGGTGCATGGCTCACTCAGGACGCCTTCGACCGCCTCACTCAGGAGCTGGAGCACCTCTCCGGCCCGTACCGCCAGGAAATCGTTGACCGCATCGCGCAGGCACGCGATGAGGGCGACCTCCGCGAGAACGGCGGCTACCACGCGGCACGCGACGAGCAGGCTAAGAACGAGGCGCGCATCAAGCAGCTCAAGCACCTGCTCGAAACCGCGCACATCGGCGATACTCCCGCTGACGACGGCGTGGTAGAACACGGCATGGTTATCGAAGCTGAGGTTGCTGGCCGCACCCTGAAGTTCCTGCTCGGCTCCCGCGAAATTGAGGACACTCTGCCTGCAGGTAGCGACCTGAAGGTCTTCTCTGAGAAGTCCCCCCTGGGTGCCGCAATTATGGGCGCTAAGCAGGGTGACGAGGTCACCTACACCGCTCCGAACGGTAAGGAACTGAGCGCCAAGATTATCTCCGCAACCCCCTACCTGGGCTAAGAAGTTAGAGCTAAGAGACAGCGCTAGATTTAAAACAAACAGTGCGGGGTGCTGACTATAACGGTCAGCACCCCGCACTGTTTTTTGTCTGCCTGCTTGCGCCTATCTGGTTGCCTCCACCCTTCCGATTCGAGGCAACACTATAGTTCGTCGGCTAATAAATATATCGGCTTAGTAGACGATGATGGGCTTGAAACCCGCATCCTCCAGGGCAGAAATCACCTGGCGGCAATGCTCCACACCCTTGGTTTCCATGTCGATCGTAATCGACACATCGCCCATGGAGAGCGAGCCACCCACGCGGGTGTGGTCCACACCGGTGACGTTCGCGTCGTTCTCGGAAATAATGCGGGAGATGGTCGCCAGCTCACCCGGACGGTCAGACAGCATCATCTTCACGGTCATGTAGCGGCCAGCCGCAGACAGACCGCGCTGAATCACCTTCAGCATCAGCATCGGGTCAATATTGCCGCCGGAGAGCACGCACACGACCGTACCCAGGTCGCCGTACTCTTCCTTCAGCTTGCCGTTCATCAGCGCAGCCACGGGCACCGAACCGGCAGGCTCCACCACAAGCTTGTTACGTTCCATCAGGAAGATCAGGGCGCGAGCGATATCGTCTTCACTCACGGTCGCCACATCGTCTACCAGCTCCTTAATGATGGAGAAAGGCATCTGGCCGGGACGGCCCACCGCAATACCGTCAGCAATGGTGGAAACCTTCTTCAACGGCACCAGAGCATCCGCAGCCAGCGACAGCGGGTACGCCGCCGCGTGCTCTGCCTGAACACCAATAATCTTAATCTTCTTACCGAGCTTCTGCTCCTTCGCGCGGATAGCAGCGGACAGACCAGCGAGCAGGCCGCCGCCGCCAACACCCACAATCACGGTGTCAACGTCCGGAACCTGCTCCAGGATCTCCAGACCGATAGTGCCCTGACCGGCAATAATGTCTTCATTGTCGAAGGGGTGCACAAACACCGCGCCGGTCTCTTCGGCGTAGCGCTTCGCCTCCGCCAGAGCCTCATCCACGGTCACGCCGTGCAACTCAACCTCAGCACCGTGATCACGGGTTGCAGTAATCTTCGGTAGTGCCGCACCCAGGGGCATGTAAATGCGAGCCTTAATGCCCAGACGGTCAGCAGCCAGAGCCACACCCTGAGCGTGGTTACCTGCACTCGCCGCCACGACGCCGCGCTTCTTCTCCTCCTCGGAGAGCTTTGCCATGCGCACATACGCGCCGCGCACCTTGAACGAACCGGCGCGTTGCAGGTTCTCACACTTGAAGAACACCTCGGAACCCAGGCGCTGGCTCAGGGCACGCGAATGGGCGACCGGGGTGCGTTCAATAACGCCTTCGAGCAGCTCTGCGGCACGTTCAATATCGGTAATGGTCACGGGCAGGGAGTCGAGATCTACGCTCACGGGTTTTCCATTCTGACGGTGCGTTGTCCCGCGGGCGCGGGATGGTGATGTATTGCTCATCCCATTTTAGAGGATGGGTACAGCGAAGGGGGCTACCCGGTCGCAAGTAGCCCCCTGGCGAGACACCGCCGTAGACGGCATCGCGGCCGGCGGTATCGCCGGGACGAGTTAGCGGTGCGTTATCGAGGGTGGCGGGGTGCCCTACGCCAAAACCTCCCGCTCGATGCAGGCCCCTAGTCTTCGGAGGAGTCCGAAGCCTCGGAAGCCTGGTTCTCAGGCTCCTCAGCCTTCTGACGGCTCGGCACCCGGGAGGCCAGATTCTTGACGCTCTCCTGCCGTTCCTGGGCCTTCTCCTCAGCCTGCTCGCGGCGAGCCACCTCGTGCGGGAAGAGGAACTCCTCCTCACGAGGCGCCTCCTTCTCCCAGTCACGATTCGCCAGGTAACGCACCACCGCGTTGACCACAGCCAGAGTCGGCACGGCGAACAGAGCACCCACCGCACCAAAAATCATGGAGCCACCAGCCACCGAGAAAATAACAGCCAGCGGGTGCAGGGAGACAGCCTTACCCATAATGAGCGGCTGCAGAATGTTGGATTCGAGCTGCTGAACCAGCAGAACAATACCGAGCATAATCAGCGCCTGCACCGGGCCCAGAGCAACCAGCGCCAGCAGCACAGCCACAGCACCGGAAATGAGGGCACCAATCACCGGAACGAAGGAGCCGAGGAAGACCAGCACACCCAGCGGGATAGCCAGCGGAACACCCAGAATTGCGGCACCAATACCGATGCCGATAGCGTCAATAGCCGCCACCAGAATCTGAACGCGCACGTACGCACCCAGGGACTTCCAACCCGCGCGACCCGCACCGTTGACTGCGGCACGCGCGTCCTTCGGGAAGAGGCGAGTGACGAACAGCCAGATACGCTCACCCTCCATCAGGAAGAAGACCAGGGTAAACAGGGTCAGCAGGGTGCCGGTTGCAACCTCAGCCGCAGTCGAACCCACCTGAGACACACCGTGCAGCACGGAGCTGGGGTTATTGGTTACAGCGCTCTCCATCTGTTCCAGCAGCTGGTTCAGCTGGTCTGCACCGAACTCGTAGCCGAGGTTCTTCAGCCAACCAATCAGCTGCTGGTAGCCCTGCATCGCCTTATCCGCCATGGACACAAAACCGCGCAGAATCTGCTGACCGGTCAGCGAAATAATACCGGCGAGCACCAGAATCATACCGATTTCGGCAATAGCCGCCGCGCCACCGGCACGAACGCCCTTCTTACGCAGAAGCATCACGGCGGGGCTCAGCAGAGCCGCCAGCAGCAGAGCCACCAGAAGAGAAATAACCAGCAGGGAGACGTGCCCCAGGCCCTTCCAAAGGATCCAACCGGCACCGGCAATCATAATGATGCGCCACGCCCAAGCACCAGCAACTTCCATAGCAAAAGGCACCCGGTAGCCGCGCTCCTCCTCGGCTACATGCTCTTCTGCAACAGGTGTAATTTTCACGGTGTCTCCAAATCGTTATCGGTGTCGCGCCCGCGCGGGGCAGCTTCGGCTGCCCCAGCGGAGGCGGTATGTGGTGATGTTGTTGCGCCCCTCCCCTGCGCCTCGATACATCGGGGAAGTAAAGCGGCAAAGGCGGCGGCACCATCACGGTACCGCCGCCTCAAAGTGAGCTTTAGTCGTTTCTAAAGATGCTTGCCAGGTACATGAGAACACGCAGGATCTCAACATACAGCCAGACCAGAGAAGCGGTCAGGCCGAAAGCAAGGCGCCAAGACTCACGCTCGGGCAGGCCAGCCTCCACAGCCTCGGAGGTGGTGGTGAAGTCCAGCAGCAGCGAGTAGGTTGCCAGCGCAACAGCGAACAGACCAACCACCAGGCCCAGCGGAATACCACCAATAGAGAAGCTGTTCAGCGAGGAACCGAAGATACCCGCGGTCAGCATGGACACCAGGCCGTAACCCAGGTAGCTGAGCGCACCAATCATGAAAATCTTATTCAGCTTGGGGGTGGTGCGAATCTTGCCGTTGGCGAAGAGAGCCAGGGTCACACCCGCAACCACGAGGGTTGCCAGAACCGCCTGAACTGCCACGCCGGGGTAGCGCATATCCACAACAGCGGACAGACCACCGAGTAGCAGACCTTCCATGAGCGCGTAGGTCATGACCAGAATCGGGGAAACCTTCTTCTTGAAGGAGTTCACCAGACCCAGGACCAGACCGCCAACCATGCCCAGGAGCAGCAGCACCGGTGCATTCCATGCAACAGCGGCACCGACAGCGACCAGGCCCAGGTTGATACCGGTCTTAACCAAGACATCGTTCATGGTCAGGCGCTCACCGGCGGGGATGGGCTCCGAGTAGGTGGGGGCTGCTACGCCGTAGTCAGCCTCACCGTACGGCTGGCCGTACTGTGCCTGCTGACCGTACTGGGGCTGACCATACTGCTGGCCATAGGGCTGCTGGCCGTAGGTGTTCTGGCCGTAGCCCTGCTGATCATACTGCTGACCGTACTGGCCATAGGTCTGCTGCTGACCGTACTGTGCCTGCTGACCGTACTGCGCCTGCTGGCTGGTCTGCTGCGGCTGCGCACCAAAACGACCGAAACGAGAGTCACCCTGAGTGACATTCTTCGTCATTGAATTCAGAAGCGGGTTTCCCGCCATCTTTCTCTCCTTAAACGGGTACAAAACTAATTCTGTTAATTATATCGGATAGATTCTGTGCTCACGGGCGCTGTTCGTTACCAGCATGGGCTTCTAGCGACCTTGCCAGAATATTTCAGGGCGGTGTTTACCTGAGGTTCACCCAGGCCCGCGCCGCCCCGCATGCAAAGGCTTCTGCGCGTCTCTTTGTGAAGCGTCTAGTGCGAAGCTTCCAAACGGTCCAGGAGCTGTTCCAGATACTCCAGAACTGCCTGTTCCTCGTTCGAGCCAATCACCTCATCAGCAGCATTTCGCACAACCTCCGGGGCATTAGACATGGCAACACCCCAGCCCGCGTAGCGGAGCATTTCCATGTCGTTCTCACCGTCACCGAAGGCAAGAATGCCCGCCGGATCAGCATCCAGACGCTCGCACAGGTCCTCCAGACCGGTCGCCTTATTGACACCGGTACGCACCAGATCAATGGCACCGAAGCCGCTAACCATCGGAGTGACGGTCTGCGGAAGAACCTCACGCAGGTAAACGCTCAACTGCTGCGTCTGCTTAGGCGGAGTCAACAGCGGGAACTTAATGGGTGCACCCTCAAAATCCCCAATAGAGTCAACCATGACCGAGCCGGGGAAGAAGAACGCCGCAAAGTCCTCCAACGTGAGGGTTTCGGGAAGCTCCTGACCGGTGTCTTCAAAATAGCCGCGAATCATGTGCACAATCTGGTCGCAACGGTCCTTGGGCAGGTAGATACCTTCGGTGGTGCAAACCAGCAGACCGATCTGATCCAATCCCTGCACTACCTCAATAATGCGCGGCACGTCCTCTTCTTCAAAGGGATGCACGGCAAGCTTGCCATTCTCATCAGCAAGGTATGCACCGTTTTCAGCGATATAGATAAGACCTCGTCCTTCAAAGCCACGCATATAGTCCTGCAGCTTGGCGTAGGTGTTTCCGCTCGCCACAACAAAGTGAATTCCCTGCGCCTGCAGGCGGGATAGGATGCGCGAGAAACGTTCGGTGTCGAAAGTTTTGGAGTCGGTGAGGAAGGTGCCGTCCATATCGACAGCAATGATGGAGGGTATAGTCTGCATGCTGTGCCTTTCTGACTCTGCTGCCCCATTCAGGCTGGGGTGCATCTGTGGCTGCGTCTCTTCTAGGGTCTCACGTTTTTGAGCTCCGGAAGACGGTATGCGGGCGTTTTTGAGAGTGGAGCCCACGGGTACCATCGCTTCCTTCGAGCAGGTGGGCATCCCCATGGCAACCGAACTGGTCGGGGGCATCGTCTTTTACCCCCCCCCCAAAAAAAACCCAGACATGTAAACCTTCAAACACGCGAGCGGCGACTCCTCCCCTACGGGAAGAGCCGCCGCCTATCTATACCGCGCATCTACGCGTGTCTATGCAGTGCCCCCACTGGGACTCGAACCCAGAACACAAGGATTTTAAGTCCTCTGTCTCTGCCAATTGGACTATGAGGGCGTATCCCGAACAGTCCGGGACACAAATATTTATTATTCCACGAAAACGCACCCGAATCTAAGCAGAGACACATTTCAAACAGTTCCCCGCACCCCACCGCAGCAAGCATCACGCAAAAGCGCTGGTGGGGAGCTAAGCTAGACAGCTCGCAAGCATCCAGGCGCAAAATAGGCGGTGCGGAAGACCAAAGTCTTCCGCACCGCCCATTGCTTTTATCTCAAATGCGCTATCCCAGGGGCGTACCCCTAAGTCAGGCTATTTTAGAGCTTTGCCTTCTGGCGTGCCGGTGCAGTACCGGTTGCTTCCTGGAATGCCAGGCGCGGGGAACGCTGGTGGCGAATCGAGGAGGTGTCGCGACCGAAGATCTGGTTCAGAGCCCAGGTGGTCATAACGCGAACGGTACGCTCGGTGGTGGGGATTGCAGAGCCGTGGTAGCCGCGGTGCATGATCCATGCCAGCGGGCCGCCAATGGTCTTGCCCTTGAAGTTTGCAACGCCCTTCCACAGGCCCAGACCTGCCACAACACCAATGGTCTCGTGGTAGTAGTCGGTCAGGGGCTCGCCGCGGCGAGCAGCCAGCAGGTTCTTAGCCAGAACAACAGCCTGGCGGGAAGCGTGCTGAGCGTTGGGAACGCAGAAGCCGCCCACGCCGCCACCGGAGAGATCCGGAACAGCTGCGTTGTCGCCTGCAGCCCAAGCACCCTCAACCACGCCGTCGTCGCCGGTGACGCGCAGGTCTGCGCTCACGCGAACGCGGCCACGCTCGTCAATCGGGAAGTCGGTGTTCTTCAGCATCGGGGATGCTGCCACGCCTGCGGTCCAGATCAGGGTGTCGGTCTTGATCTCGCCTGCGGGGGACTTGTCAGCCATGTTAATCAGCTGCAGGTTACCGTCGGTTGCGTCGGAGAGGGAGGTGTTCAGCAGGATTTCGATGCCGCGCGCACGCAGCTCTGCAACGACCTTCTCTGCACGGTCTGCGGGAACCTCGGGCATGATGCGCGGTGCAGCCTCAATCATGACGAAGTGCAGGTCAGAAACGGAAAGACGCTCGTTGCGCTCAACAGCAACGCGTGCCATGTCTTCGAGCTCGGAGATGGTCTCAACACCAGCGAAGCCACCACCAACAACAACGAAGGTCAGGGCGCGGCGGCGTGCCTCAGCGTCGGACAGCATGGATGCAACCTCGATGCGGTCCAGAACCCAGTTACGAACGGAGACTGCCTCTTCAATGGTCTTCAGACCGATAGCGACCTCTGCCAGACCCGGAATCGGGAACGCGCGGGTCACAGCGCCTGCGCCGAGAACAATCTCGTCGTACTTCAGCTCGAAGGGCTCACCGTTGTCGGTGGGCTCAACAACAGCGGTGCGGTTTGCGTGGTCGATGGAGACAACGCGGCCGGGGATCAGCTCGGTGTCGCGCAGGTGCTGGCGCAGCGGCACAGTTGCGTTACGGCCTTCCATGGAACCTGCTGCAACCTCGGGGAGGAAGGGCTGGTAAGTCATGTAGGGGTTCGGCTCAACGATGGTGACGACGCCACCGGTCTCCTTGATAGCCTTCTGAATCTTCTTAGCAACGGTGAAGCCGACGTAGCCGCCACCGACGATCAGGACGCGAGGACGGTCCTGTGCCACCTTAGTGAATGCCATTTTGTTACTTCCTAGTCTTTAGGTACCGAGGTTCGGTAGCCCCGGTAGGTTGATATGTGCAACTTTCGGCTCGTTCCGAAAGCTCCCCTGACGAACAAAGCGGCTCGCTCTGGAAGTCCTTGCGCAACGCGAAGTGGCTAGCAGCACGAGCCTGTCTATCACATACCTGTTGTCTTTTATTTTACGCCTTTGTTTAGGTGATTTCGCACTTATGGCCCCTTTGAGCTGACCCTAAGTTAAAAGTTTTGAAGATATGAACAGGGTTCATCTCGTGATGTGGATTACGGTCTAAATCACTCTTTCCGTTTTTTGCGCGGTATGTTCGATATTTTCGTTTATTGGGGTGTTCCCCCGTCGAAAGCCAGCCCCCGCATCACAAAGCCCGGGACTAACTCAAAAGTCAGCCCCGGGCGAACAGAAAAACGCAATCAAACGATGCTAACGAGAGGTCCGGCGAGCGCCCCGACGTGAACCCTGATGAGAACCCGGATGATGCGCCGCCGCACGAGCCATCCGCGCAGCCTCACCCGCACTTACATGCAGCCTGTGCAAACGATGCACCGAACCAGCCGTAATAATCGTCAGCCACAGCGTCAAAGCCGCCAAAATCACCGGCGGCAACCAGCCACGATCCTCCGGAGGGCGACGCGCATCCGGCGCAGCCGCCTTCACAATGCTCTCACCCTCCTCATGCACCGGAGCAGCATCACTCGGAGTCGGCTCACTCACCTGCTGCTTACGATGCACCGCAATCCACTCAGAAATCGAACCCAGCGGATTCGCCGTCACCTTAGGCGCAGGCAAAGCCATCGCATCCTGCGGGTTAAACACACCGTAGCCGTACAACGGGTCACGGCCCGTCGCACCAGCATCATCAGCCGAAGCAATCAAACGCTGAGCCAGCTGAGCCGCCGACTCCTGCGGATACTTCTGCTTCAACAACGCCGCAACGCCCGTCACCAGAGGGGCTGCCGCCGAAGAACCCGACCACAGCATGTACCCATTACCGGGAGCCGCCGCAATCATATCCGTACTCGGAGCAACCACAGCAATCGAAATGCCCTGAGTCGACGAGCCCTCAGAAACCTGCTTATTCCGGTCAATACCACCCACCGTCAACACGCCAGGAATCGTCGCCGGAGCACCAACCTGAGTCAAGCCGCTACCACGGTTACCCGCAGCCGCAACAATCAGCACGCCCTTCTGCTCAGCGTAGGCAAACGCCTCATCCCAGCTCTGCGGCCAGCTCGTCTTATTCGAACCAATCGACATGTTAATAATCTGAGCCCCGTGGTCGACCGCGTAGCGCACCGCCGCAGGAATCTGCTCATCAATGCTCTTGCCGCCGGTCGTACCCATATTCAGCGAAATCGGCAGAATCTTCACCTCGGGAGCCACACCAATCACGCCGGTCGGCTTACCCGGCTGACCCGCAATCGCAGAATAGCCCTGCGTCTCGTGACCGTGACCTGCAATCAGAGAAGCAACCTCCGTGCCGTGCATCGGCTCAGCACCCAGGCCCTTCCAGCCGTCCTCACTGCCCACGCCCGAGGCGTCATAACCGCGCAGAACATTACCCTCAAGATCCGGGTGAGTACCGTCCACGCCCGTATCAATTACAGCAACCGTCACGCCCTTACCCGTAGCCTGCGACCACAAGGACGTAATACCGTACTCCTTCAGCCAATACTCGCGCTGACGAACATCATCACCATTAGTGGTCGACGTGCCCTTACTCGGAGTCGCAGAAGTCTTCGGCACCGCAGTAGCCGACGGCGAAGGAGTCGCCGTCACCTCCCTCTTCGGGCTCGGGGAAGCAGAAGGGGTCGGGTCCGTCGCCCAGGCGGCAGGCGTCAGCGGGGTCCACAACGGCAGAAGAGTCAACGCGGCACTGGCGCCCAAAGCTGCAACCTTACGGATGCGGCGAGTAGCGCCTCGGCCAGAACCAACCGAGGCGCGCACACCAAATACACGAGACGCACAGGCGCAAGACGACGCAAAAGACCAGCCGGTCAGGGACATACCTCGCCGATGCTCAGAACGAACCATTAAAACTCCTCAAGCTGAGCCGCGCCGTGAACCACCATCGGTTCACGGCGCGAGCGCTCAAGCCTACAGCTGGGACAGAGCGATACCGTCCAGAATGTCATGCTCGCTGACGGTCACCGAATCCACGGCACCATCAGTCATCTCATTCAGACGGGTCAGGATGCGGGCGTAAATCGTCGCGCCGGCACCAATCACATCCACCCGACCGGGGTGCATGTAGCCGAGCTCCTCACGCTCAGTACGGCTCAGCGAAGCCAACCAGCGGGCAGTCTTCTGAACGGTCTCTACGGAGAAGCTCTGAGCGTTAATAGCCTCAGAATCGTAGCGGTCCAGACCCAGCGCGGCAGCAGCCACAGTGGTTGCGGTACCAGCCACAGCCACCACGCGGCGCGCATCCTGCAGGGGCACAGTCTTACGTGCCACCTCGAGAGCCTCGTCAGTATCAGCCTCAACGCGGGCAATCTGCGAGTCAGTGGACGGGGCGCTCATCATGTGACGCTCAGTCAGGCGCACACAACCAATATTGACGCTGCGGGAAGCCTTCACACCCGACTCGTCGCCGAGCACGAACTCAGTCGAACCGCCGCCCAGGTCAAACACCAGGGTGTCACCGTCGCCGTAACCGACAGCGCGCACCGCACCAGCGAAGGACAGAGCAGCTTCCTCATCACCGCTGATCACCTCGGGCTCAATACCCAAAATCTCGCGGATACCATCCACAAACACCTGACGGTTACCCGCATCGCGAGTCGCACTGGTCGCCACGAAACGCACCGAATCAGCGCCGTGCTCCTTCAGCAGCTGCGCATACTCACGCGCCGCAGCGAAAGTACGGTCCAGCGCCTCCTGCGCCAGCCAGCCGGTCGCATCCACGCCCTGGCCCAGACGCACAATGCGCATCTCACGCACAACGTCCTTCAGGACAGTCTTCTCGACCCCGTCCACCACCTCAGTAGTGGAATCAGCAATCAGCAGGCGAATAGAGTTCGTACCGCAGTCAATCGCACCAACGCGCACGGTGGGTTCCTTTCAGGTCTTCAATACCAATCAGTGCCAAAGGCAACGCGAGCGCCGCAGGCGAAAAATTTTCGCTTTTCGGCGCTCTTTCTTCTATCTATTATGCGCCCGCACCGTCCTTCAAGACGATGCGGGCGCACCAGAATCAATATTTAGGCTTCTTCACGCCACGCGGGGTCGCAGGAGCAGACCTCGGGGGTCCACCACTCGGCGATAGCGTCCAGGCCGCGGTCACCCATCGGGTTCACGCCGCGACCCACCGACAGGGTGTGGCCGATAACGGCGTGCAGGCACTTCACACGGGTCGGCATGCCGCCGGCAGAGATGCCGTCAATCTCCGGGACCTCTTCAGCGCCGCTGATTAGGCGGATGCGCTCACGCTCAGCCAGGTAGTTCTCGTGCGCGGCAGCGTACTGTGCCGCCAGGTCCGCGTCCTCAGCCAGCGAGTCGGTCATCTCGTACATCAGGCCGCCCGCCTCCAGGCGGGAAGCCGCAGCGGTAATCACCGGATGCGCCAGGTAGAAAACGGTCGGGAAGGGGGTGCCGTTGCTCAGGCGCGGCGCGGTAGCAGCCACGAGCGGGTTACCGCACACGCAGCGTGCCGGAATCTCAATCACGTCGCGGACCTTACGGCCCAGCTGCGCGGAGAGAACACGGATGTCCTGCTCGGTGGGGGTCAGGGTTTCAACAGTTACGCCGAAGCCGCCGGGGGTGCGTGCCTTCAGCTCTTCAATGGTGTTTTCGGTGCTCATAATCCTAAGTTTCTGGAACGAGGGGTCACCTCGTCCGCTTATGCCGGGTGCTTGCCAGGGCGGGGGTTCCTGCCGGTGGCTGGGGCTAGTTCTTCTCGAGAGAATTCCAAACCTTCGTGGTCCAGGCTTCCTCGGGGGCGTTCTTCGCGTTCGCAGAAGTACCGTCCGCCTTCGTGGAGTCCTCGGTAATGCCGGTGACCACGTAGGGGGTGTCGCCGGGGTTCACATAGTAGAGGCGGCTACGTGCCTGCTGACGAACGTAGTTGTCGTCGTTCCACCAGGTCTGCTCCGCCTTCAGCTGGGCGTTCTCCTGTTGCAACTGGGAAATGTGCGCGTTGATCTGCTTGATTTCCCGATCCTGGTCAATGTAGGTGACCACCGGGTATGCGGTACCGAGCGCAATCACGCCCACCACAACAGCGGTCAGGAAGCTACGACCGGAGAACATATGAGCCGCCACGGGGGCGTCGTATCCGCCTTCTTCACTGCCCTGCTGGGCTGCGGCGCGGCGGCGGGCACGCTCCTCACGGCGAGCCTGCGCCTGACGTTCACGCTCGGGGTGGCGCTGGTTCAAGCCTACGCCAAAGAAAAGGGCGCTAGCCTTTTTCATCAGGGAGGTGCGGGCTTCCTTAGCGGCGCCACGCGGCGCATCGGAGGAGGTAGCGCCCTGAGCGGGTGTAGTGGAACTCGTAGAGTGCGACCGGGTCTGCTGGTTTGCTCGCTGGCTCATTGCTCTATCCTTCGTTCCGTTCTGTGCCGCTAAACGCTTCCTTCATATTCTACCGGGTTCGGAGGGCTTCCCCAGCTCTATGTTGCAAGCGATACATTCTACCCTGCCACGGCATACCTGAGCTGATAGATCGCGCACAGAGAAGGAGGCGGTGCCACTCCCCTACGGGGTAGCACCGCCTCCTTGACGTCTAACCGCTCACGCGGTCGGATGCTTCAGTAACTTATGCCTTGAAACGGGGGAATGCGGACTTGCCAGCGTAAACAGCTGCGTCGCCCAGCTCTTCCTCGATGCGCAGCAGCTGGTTGTACTTAGCAACGCGCTCGGAACGTGCGGGAGCACCGGTCTTGATCTGGCCAGCGTTGGTTGCAACAGCCAGGTCAGCGATGGTGACGTCCTCGGTCTCACCGGAACGGTGAGAAACCATGCAACGGTACTCGTGGCGCTGTGCCAGCTCCATTGCATCCAGGGTCTCGGTCAGCGAACCAATCTGGTTCACCTTCACGAGCAGAGCGTTAGCTGCGCCCTCTTCGATACCGCGAGCCAGACGCTCGGGGTTGGTCACGAACAGGTCGTCACCGACGATCTGGACCTTGTCACCGATCTGCTCGGTCAGGGTCTTGTAGCCCTCCCAGTCGTTCTCATCCAGGGGATCCTCAATGGAAACCAGGGGGTACTTTGCAACGAGGTCAGCGTAGTATGCGCTCATCTCAGCTGCGGACTTCTTCTGGCCCTCGAACTCGTATGCGCCGTCGTTGTAGAACTCGGAGGATGCAACGTCCAGTGCCAGTGCAACCTGCTCGCCCGGCTTGTAGCCAGCCTTCTCGATTGCCTCAACGATCAGGTCCAGTGCAGCTGCGTTGGACTCCAGGTTGGGTGCGAAACCACCCTCGTCGCCCAGGCCGGTTGCCAGGCCGCGGTCGTGCAGCACGGACTTCAGGGAGTGGTAAACCTCAACACCTGCGCGCAGAGCGTCAGAGTAGTTGTCGAAGCCGATGGGAGCAATCATGAACTCCTGGATGTCAACGTTGGAGTCTGCGTGAGAACCACCGTTGAGGATGTTCATCATGGGGACGGGCAGAACGTGAGCGTTCGGGCCGCCGAGGTACTTGTACAGGGGCAGGTCAGCGGACTCAGCAGCTGCCTTAGCAACAGCCAGGGAGACACCCAGGATTGCGTTTGCGCCCAGCTTGCCCTTGTTGTTGGTTGCATCCAGAGCAATCATGGCTGCGTCAACAGCGCGCTGGTCGGAAGCCTCAATGCCGATGACCTCTTCAGCGATTTCTTCGATAACAGACTTCACTGCGCCCAGAACACCCTTGCCCAGGTATACGGACTTGTCGCCATCGCGGCGCTCAACAGCTTCCCACTCACCGGTGGATGCGCCCGAGGGCACAGCTGCGCGTGCGAAAGCACCGTCTTCGAGCAGAACCTCAACCTCAACGGTCGGGTTGCCACGGGAATCCAGGATCTGGCGTGCGTGAACTGCGGTAATAACAGCCATGAATTGTTCTCCTTATGAGATGTCAAGGATGTGAACGGCTCACCCGGTAGTGGACAAGTCGCGTCCCCTAAATTCTAGCAAAACTCCCACACAAACACACTAGTTGCCACCGCTTTTTTATTGCCTTAATGAAGGTCTAGATAACCCTTAGTCAGGCGCTACAAAGCGGAACAAGACCCACACTCCCCCACATTGTGAGGGTGTGGGTACTCGACCAAAGCACAACATGAGCCCAAATGCCGGGCATGTGCCACGAGCATCCTCACGGTTGCCCAACACAACCCCAAACAAACAGAAGGCGCTTTGAAACCTTTCATTCCCTCAGAGAACAGATTTCAAAGCGTCTCACAGAAGAACTCAACCAGCGTTTCTAATAGCTCGGCTCATCATGCGTATGCTGAGCAATATAGCGACGAGTGTACGAACGCAGGGCACGCTCCGGATCCAAACCATTACGCTGTGCGCGGCTCACCAACGCAAAGAGCAGCTCGCCGAATTCCTCTTCAGTGTGCATATAGCGCAGGTCGTCCTCCATGCTCGTGGGCTCCGGCGGCAGAATAATACCCGCCTTACGTGCCTTCACAGCAGTCTTCTCAGCCATAGCGAGCGCCGGCAGATGCGGTGGAATACCATCCAGCGCGCCACGGTCGCTCTTCTCCTTCTTCTTCAACGCATCCCACGCCGCCTGCTGCTCAGCCGCGGTGCGAGGCGCCTCCGAAGAGCCCTCAGACTCAGCCGCAAACACATCGGGGTGGCGCGAACGAAGCTTCTGCACAAGGCCCTCAACCACCTGCACGATGTCGAAGCCCTGCGGGTTTGCCGCAGCAATATCAGAGTGGAACACCACCTGTAGCAGCACGTCGCCCAGCTCCTCACGCAGCAGCGGCATATTCGGCTCGCCGCCGGTTTCTACCGCCTCGACAACCTCGTAGGCTTCCTCCACCAGGTAGCGGATTAGGGAGGCGTGAGTCTGCTCAGCATCCCACGGGCAACCGCCCGGTGCGCGCAACAGCGCCATGGTTTCCACCAGGGTGCCGAAGGCTTCAGCCGCGCGGGCGGCGGTGTCCTGAACGTTCTGCGCCGCAGAAGCCTCAGGAGTATTAGGGGTATCAGTCATAACAATCTTCCTCATCGAAAAAATGACAAACATAGCGCGCCGCGCCGACCCCCACACGGGGAGCCGGCGCGGCGCACCTTACAAGGTTTTAGAGGTTCCAGTGCGAAAGCGCGCTCGTCATATGAGCCGGGATCTTCGAACCCAGACGCGGGAACATGCGCAGCTCCTCAACATAACGCTCAGCATCCAGCGGACGCGGGTAGGTGACAAACGCCTGCTCATTCGCATAATCGAATGCCGCCTGAACCGGCACGCCCGGGGTGAAGGTCAGGCTCATAGCCAGCGGCGAGCCCTCACCCTCGCTGTACGAGTCGGTCTTCAGCGCCGGAATGTCCAGCAGGGTTTCGGGAATCAGCTCGAAGGTACGGACCTGCTCCCAGAAGCCGTTGCGGCGCACGTGGGTCAGGGCGTCGTAGTAGGAGCCGAGGGCACGTACACGAATCAGCACGGTGGTGGCATCCTTTGCGGTGCCGTTCTCGCCGAAGAGGTGCTCGACAACCGGCGCCAGACGCTGAGCGACCTGAGCCTCGGTCAGAACCAGGTTGCCGGCTGCCAGCTGAGTCTCCGAGGGAACCAGCGGGCTCTGCACCGCGGCGGAGGGGGTGTCCGGCTCAGCCACGATGGTGGGTAGCTGGTTGAGCTCGCTCAGCGCGGATGCCGAGATGCTGGAGGAGATACCTGCCGGGGTGCTCTCCGGCAGGGCAACCGGGGTGGTCGCCTCGGAGGCGGGTGCCGCCTCTGCTACCTCTGCTGCCGGTGCTGCCGGGGCAGTCTGAGCGGTAGCCTCGGAGGCGGGTGCAACCGCTACGGGAGCCTCAGCAATCTTAGCCGCGGGGGCCACCTCAACGGTCTTGAGCTCAGCGGCCTTCTCAGCGGGCTCTTCCTGAGCGCCGGTAGCCTTCGCCTCAGATGCCTTTGCCTCGGTAGCCTTCGTAGCGGCGCCGGCAGTGCCCACTGCGGCAGCTGCGGCAAGAGCACCAGCCAGGCCGGGAGCCACAGACGCGCTCTCAGCGGCAGGCTCAACGTCTACGAGGGCAGGTTCCTCGGCGGGCGCTTCAGCGGAAGCAGCGGAGGTTTCCTTCTCGGGCAGCAGTTCAGAGTCATCCAAGAACGCGGGCAGGGCGGGCTCTTCGGAGCTCTCTGCGATCGGCTCATCTGCAGCTTCTTCAACGGGCTGGGTGCGGTCCAGGGTGAAGGACTCAGCAACCACGGGAGCGGCAGCCTTCTGCTCCTCGGCAGCCAAAACTTCCTCAGCCGAAACTTCCTCAGCGGGTGCTTCCTCAGCAACTGCGGGGGCTGTTGCTTCCTCAGCGTCCAGCTTCTTCTGAGCGTTGGCGACAATGGTGGCCAGGGCGGCTTCCATGTCTTCGCCGGGCTCTACAGAGTCCTCGGCAGATGCCTCGACTACCTCAGCGGCAGATTCTTCGGCATGCTCGGTTTCGGGCTCTACGGTAGCCGCACCGAAGACCGGGTCGTTCTCGTAATCGTGCTCGAACTCAGCTTCAACCGGCGCAAACTCAGCCTGGGCAGGCTGGGCGGCAGGCTGGGCAGAAGCTTCAACAGCCTCCTCTACGTCTTCCTTCTCCTGCGCAGAAGCGGCAGAACCAGCCACAGCAGTACCGGCAGCGGCAAGACCTGCAGCAGTCAGCAGACCCGCGGAGGCACCCTCTTCAGCAGTCTCAACTACAGGCTCTTCAGCAGCTTCGGCAGCTGCCTCAGCCTCGTTCGCAGCCTGCTTCTCAGCGAGTTCAGCCTCCAGCTCACGCTCGATAGCCTCACGTTCAGCCTCAACCGGGTCAACACTCTGAACAGCAGCTTCCTGAGGCTCATCCTGCGAGGTAGCCTCAGCGGCCTCAGCGGTCGCAACGGGCTTAGCCTCAACAGCGGCACCTTCCAGCAGGAAGCTCTCGCTAATAGTCTGACCATCCACAGCACCCAGGTACGATGCGTGAACCTCCAGGCCATCACCCAGGCGCGGCTTCAAAGAGACAGCCGCACGGTTCCAGGTTGCGCCGACCTGCTGAGCCTCGGTGTACAGTGCCGCAACGGGTGCAAACCAGTCAACACCGGGCACGACAATGCCGGTTTCAACCTCACGGCCGCGGTGCAGCAGACGGTAGTGCATATCCTCATCAACCTGGCGCAGTTCCAGGCTCATGGTGCCCGAACCGCGGGTGCGCATAAGCTCCGCAAGGCCGTGGAGAGCGCGCTGCTCGGGGAGAGCGGGCAGGGTTGCCGCACCCTCAACGGGCTCGCTCAGGATGATGGATTCGGCAACCAGTTCAGCTTCGTCTTCGCTGAGCTTCTGCGCAGTGTCCTTCAGCTCAGCAACGGGCTCATCAACGGGCTCATCAGCGGACTCTTCACGAGCAGCAGACTTGCGCTTCTCTGCTTCCTTCTTATCGATGCCCTCTGCGGTCAGCGCGACGCTCTGAGAGGTACCCTTTTCGGTCTTCTCCTCAGCCTTATCAGCCTTTGCGGCGGAGGCAACAGCAGCGGCAGCAGCCACGGGTGCAGCAACAGCGGCAAGAGCAGGAGCTACAGAGGAGCTCTCGACGGGCTCGTCGTCCTCAGAACCGGAGCCTTCAGCCGCGGAGTCCTCAATCTTGGTAGCAGGCTCTTCCGTAGCGGTTTCTTCCGCGGTGCTGTCCTCAACAGCGCTTTCTTCAACAGCGGAAGTGTCAAAGATCAGCTCTGCGGTGTTCTCTTCTTCAGCGTCGAAGTCCTCAGCCTCGAGCGATTCAGAGACGGACGCTTCGTGCTTCTCCTCAACGGATACAGCGGAGAGCAACTCGGTCTCATCAGAGACCGCGTCTTCTTCCTCAGTAAGTTCAGATGCCAGCAGTTCAGGTGCCTCAACGACAGCCTCAATCGGCTCTTCCTCACCAGCGGCAACAGGCTCTGCAGCCTCTTCTACGCCTGCGGTAAGGTCAATGGTCTCCTCGGATTCGAAGTCTTCAGTAGCATCAGCAACAGGTGCGGGTGCCTCAGAGGCCTCAGCGTCTTCGACAGATTCAGCAGCTTCAGTGGACTCGGGTGCCTCAGCGGACTCTGCTTCCTCAGCAACTACCTCATCAGCGGGAGCTTCTTCAGCGATTACCTCATCGGAGGCGACCTCGCCGAAAGTCTCCTCTTCGCTATCGAGGGTGATGCCCAGGCGAGCAGCGTAGGCTGCCGCCAGGTCGTCCAGGCCGGCGTTCTGTGCCTCGGTGACAGCGGCGCGGGTGCGGGCAGTCTTCAGGTCTTCTGCGGTCAGGGAGTCTTCAGCACCTGCAGATACGTCCTCAGCTGCAGATGCAGAATGAGCGTTCTCAGACTTGTTCTCAGTAGCTTCTACAACAGCGTCAGCAACCTCAAGCTCTTCGCCACCCTCTGCCTCGTCTGCAGCCGCTTCAGCGACCTCAGCGGCAGTATCTTCGACATTCTGGGCACGCAGAGCACGTAGGTGCTCTTCAAACTGGGAACGTGCATCCGCTGCGACGTCCTTAGGCTCCTGCGCCTCGATAGATGCGTCCTCAGCTTCGGACTCTTCATCATCGCGCAGGAACGCGGGGGTAGCGGGCTGAGCAGCCTCAGCAACCGGGGCGACTTCTTCTTTAACGTCCTGGTCCTCAGTATTCTGCTCGACCTCAACAGGCTCCTCAGATTCCTGCGGGAAAGCACCAAGCGCAGCCAGCAGGCTACGACGCTCCTGCTCCTCCGCCTGTTCCTCGGTCAGCTCCTCAGCAGCGGAAGATTCTTCAACCTTCTCATCGCCGTGCAGGAGGGCACGCTTGAGATCCTCAACAGCACGGTGCTCTTCACTCTGCTCATCGTCGTGGTTCTGGTGGCGTGCGCTTTCAGACTTCACGAAGCGGCGCAGGGAGTCCTCCCACTGCTGCTGTTCCATAATCTTTTCGCTCAGTCGTGCGCTCTTGGGAGCGTCTTCGCTTGCCTGTTCTTTCTGAGCCTTGGCAGTTTCGGCGCTCTGTTCTTCGCGCGACTGTTCATCCAACTTCTTCTTGCCGATTCCAAAGAAGCTCATTGGGTGTCCTCCTCCGGCGTGCGCCGTGTGATGGTGCGCCATCTCCTTCAACCCCCGCAGGTGTGTGGGCACGGAGTCGGGAACATGACGCAGATGTCCTCATAATCCTTTTAATTCTATCGTGTGCATAGAGTTTCACCCCGCTACTCGGTGAGAGGTGACGGGGTGAAACTTGTACAGCTTTCAAGGCTTGATGTGGCGAAATAGTCGCGTCTTTACGCCTGACTCATAAGCTTTCGAGTGGCTCTTTAGCGCGCCTCATCGCGGATGGGGTTCGCAGCCTTCGCAGCCTTCGCCAGTTCAAAGCGGACGGCGCGCAGGGCAGTTGCCGCCATGACGCGCACACCAATGCCGATTGCCTGCTCGCTCGGGGCGTAATCGCCCTGATGCAGATCATAGGTGGGGTCGCCGGGGGCACGGGTACCCAGGCGGAACATGGAACCGGGAACTTCCTGCAGCATCCACGCGAAGTCTTCGCCACCCATGGACTGCTCGACCAGCACGATGGAGTCCTCGCCCAGCTCGGCGCGGGCTGCGTTCTCGAGCATGGTGGTTTCCAGATCGGTGTTCACGACCGGGGGTACGCCGCGGATGTGCTCCACCCGCGCCTTCACGCCGAAGGGTACAGCGACCTGCTCGATCACTTCGTCCAGCAGGTTGCCTGCCTGGCGCCAAACCTCAACGTCCAGGCAACGCATGGTACCCGCCAGGTAGCCCTCGGCGGGAATAGCGTTGGGGGCAACGCCAGCACTGACCTGACCCCATGCCACCAGCACACCCGAACGAACGTCGGTGCGGCGGGTTAGCACGGCGGGAACCTGCACAGCAATCTGGCTCATCGCATAGATGAGGTCCTCAGTCAGATGCGGGCGAGAAGTGTGGCCGCCGTGACCGCTCAGATGAATTTTCACGGTATCCGAGGCGCTGGTAATCGCACCGATGCGGGTACCGATCTGGCCCAGGTCCACCTTCGGGTCACAGTGCAGAGCGAAAGCACGCGGAATATCCTTGAGTAGACCCTGCGAAATCATCTGCACCGCACCGCCGGGCAACTGCTCCTCAGCGGGCTGGAAGAGAATACGGACGCTACGGCCCAGCGGGGTCTTCTCGTTCAGCTCGTGCAGTGCCAGCGCCACACCGAGCATGACGGTCTGGTGAATATCGTGACCGCAGGCGTGCATCACGCCGGGCACGGTAGAAGCATAGGGCAGGTCGGTCTGCTCAACAATGGGCAGAGCGTCAATATCGGCGCGCAGAGCCACAGCGAAGGGGCCGCTCCCGATATCTACGTAGCAGCCGGTACCTTCGCAAGCAACGGGGTTCATGCCGGCTTCTCGCAGTCGATTCATGAGGCGCTCAGTGGTCGCCACTTCACGGAAGGAAAGCTCCGGGTTGGCGTGCACTTCGCGGCGGAACTGCACGAGGGTACCCATCATGCGCTCCACCCAGTCGTCGAAGACAGGGGTGGACAAATCGTAGCGAGAATTAGCGAAAACCATACACAGTAGAATAACGCCGCCCGCCGGGGTTTACCTACCCGCTCCCCCTTTCTGACAGCCCTCGAGAATATCTATGACTTTATGACAGATTGTGAAGAGTTTTTGTGCACGCCGAAGCCCCTGAAAATGCTCTGTGCCATCATTTCCATCAGACTTTTTCTGTCAAACAATTCAAGCCGCCACCCGGTGTGGGTGACGGCTTGAATCGTCAATGCTGTATCAGCTGATACCGCGTACTCAGATTAGAGCGAGCGGCTCAGGATTGCCTGCTTCACCTCGGCAATAGCCTTGGTGATCTGGATGCCACGGGGGCAAGCCTCGGTGCAGTTGAAGGTGGTACGGCAACGCCATACGCCTTCCTTGTCGTTGAGGATCTCCAGACGCAGGTCGCCTGCATCATCGCGCGAGTCGAAGATGAAGCGGTGTGCGTTCACGATAGCGGAGGGGCCGAAGTACTGACCGTCGGTCCAGAAGACCGGGCAGGACGAGGTACATGCTGCACAGAGGATGCACTTGGTGGTGTCATCGAAACGTGCACGGTCCTCAATGGTCTGCAGGCGCTCACGCTCAGGCTCGTTCGAGTCGTTGATGAAGAACGGCATGATTTCGCGGTATGCCTGGAAGAAGGGCTCCATGTCAACGATGAGGTCCTTCTCGCAGGGCAGACCCTTGATGGGCTCAACGGTAATCGGCTTGGACAGGTCAAGGTCCTTCAGCAGGGTCTTGCAAGCCAGGCGGTTACGGCCGTTGATGCGCATCGCGTCCGAACCGCAGATGCCGTGTGCACAGGAGCGGCGGAAGGAGACGGAGCCGTCTACTTCCCACTTAATCTTGTGCAGAGCATCCAGCACGCGGTCGGTGCGGTACATGGTCAGCGGGAATTCATCCCAGTACGCCTCGGAGGAAACTTCCGGGTTGTAGCGACGAATCTTGATGACCACATCGTACGTGGGGATGGAGTCGGAGTCGCCGCCGGTCATACCCTCAAACAGCTTGACGGATTCCGGTTCGGGGAGTTCGTTTTCAGCCATTTTAGTACTTACGCTCCTTCGGCTCGTAGCGGGTGTAGACAACGGGCTTGGTTTCGAATCGCAGGCCCTTGACACCCTCAAACTCGGATTCGGGGTCGAGGTAGACCATCGAGTGCTTCATGAAGTTGACATCGTCACGCTTGGGGAAGTCCTCGCGGTAGTGACCACCACGGGATTCCTTACGGTGCAGCGCGCCAACGGACATGACCTTTGCCAGCTCAATCAGGAAGCCAAGCTCAACAGCCTCAAGCAGGTCGAGGTTGAAGCGCTTGCCCTTGTCCTGGATGGAGATGTTCTTGTAACGCTCTTCCAATTCAGCGATGGTTGCCAGTGCTGCGCGGATGGTCTCGTCGGTACGGAACACCTGCATGTCAGCTTCCATAGCCTTCTGCAGGTCTGCGCGGATAGCGCCGACCTTCTCGGTGCCCTTGCCTTCGAGGATGCCGTTGAGCATGTTGAGAACGCGATCTGCTGCGTCGTCCGGAACCGGTACGAACTCAGCGGATGCTGCGTACTCTGCTGCCTTGCGGCCTGCACGCTTACCGAACACGTTGATGTCCAGCAGGGAGTTGGTGCCCAGACGGTTTGCACCGTGGACGGACACACAAGCAACCTCACCAGCTGCGTAGAGGCCGGGGATGGTCTCTTCGCTGTTGCGGTAAACCTCGGTCTCGTTGTTGGTGGGGATACCGCCCATTGCGTAGTGCGCGGTGGGGAACACCGGGATGGGCTGGTGGTGCGGTTCCACTGCCAGGTAGGTACGAGCGAACTCGGTGATGTCCGGCAGCTTCTCGTCGATGTGCGAGGGCTCCAGGTGGGTCAGGTCCAGCAGCACGTAGTCCTTGTGGGGACCGCAGCCGCGGCCTTCGCGCACCTCGTTTGCCATTGCACGTGCCACGATATCGCGGGGTGCGAGGTCCTTAATGGTGGGTGCGTAGCGCTCCATGAAGCGCTCACCGTCAGCGTTACGGAGAATACCGCCTTCACCACGAGCACCCTCGGTGACGAGAATGCCCAGGCCAGCCAGGCCGGTCGGGTGGAACTGAACGAATTCCATGTCCTCCAGGGGCAGGCCTGCACGCAGTGCGATGGCCATGCCGTCGCCGGTGAGGGTGTGGGCGTTGGAGGTGGTCTTGAAGATCTTGCCGCAACCGCCGGATGCGAAGATCACGGACTTAGCCTGGAAAACGTGGACCTCACCGGTTGCCAGGTCGTAGGAGACGACACCGGCGGGGCGGGGCTTGCCCTCTTCGTCCTTGACCAGAATCAGGTCGAGCACGTAGAACTCGTTGTAGAACTCCACATTGTGGCGAACGCAGTTCTGGTAGAGGGTCTGCAGAATCATGTGGCCGGTACGGTCAGCTGCGTAGCATGCGCGGCGCACAGCAGCCTTACCGTGGTCACGGGTGTGACCGCCGAAGCGGCGCTGGTCGATGCGGCCTTCGGGGGTTCGGTTGAAGGGAAGACCCATCTTTTCCAGGTCGAGCACAGCGTCAATAGCTTCCTTAGCCATGATTTCTGCTGCGTCCTGGTCGACCAGGTAGTCGCCACCCTTGACGGTGTCAAAGGTGTGCCACTCCCAGTTGTCCTCTTCAACGTTAGCCAGAGCGGCGCACATGCCACCCTGTGCCGCACCGGTGTGGGAGCGGGTGGGGTATAGCTTGGTCAGTACCGCGGTGCGAACTCGCTGGCCGGCCTCAATGGCGGCACGCATACCTGCGCCACCGGCACCGACGATCACTACATCGTACTTATGTACCTGCATGATGTTCTTTCTGTGTTTTAGATGTTTTCGTTTGTCTCGGATACGTCGCCGTTAGCGTGCCGAGCAGAAGCTGGGGAGCAGTTCAGCCGCTGCGCCGGAGGGGCAGGGGTCGAACGCGAAGATGGTGAGGGTACCAATGAGCAGGACGAATGCGCATGCTGCGAAGAGGATGATCTTCAACCAAGCGCGCAGGCGGTCCTTCTCTGCGTAGTCATCGATGATGACGCGGATACCGTTAGCACCGTGCAGCATAGCCAGCCAGAGCAGCAGCAGATCCCAAACCTGCCAGAAGGGGTTCGCCCACTTGCCGCCCACGAAGCCGAAGTCGATGGCGTGGATGCCGTCGCCGACCATGAGGTTGGAGAACAGGTGGCCGAAAATCAGCACGACGAGTACGACGCCGGACAGGCGCATACCGAGCCAAGCGAACATCTCAAAGTTGTTGCGCTTGGAGGAGGAGCGGTTGTACTTCACACCGTCGATGCGGTTGTCACGCAGACGGGGTACATAGGTGCGGGGCTTAAGCGGAGTAGCCATAGTTTAGTGACCTCCCATGTGCGAGAAAACGATCGGCAGGTGACGTGCTGCGAAGCCAGCAACGGTGATTGCCCAGAGGAAAAGCACAACCCAGAGAATCTTGATGTGCGTGTAAGTTGCCTTCTGGCTGATTTCGACGTTGCCGTCCTTGTTCTTCGCCTGGATGTGCTCCACGTGTGAGTTGGTTGCCTTACCCCAGAAGTCAATGAGGATAATGCGGATACCGTTGAACGCGTGGTAGACGATGGCGGCGACAAGCGCGGTCTCACCCAGACCCATGATGGGGTTCTTGTACAGGCTCAGTACGCCGTTGTAGGCCTCCGGGGAGATACGCACGACGGCAGTATCCAGGATGTGTACAAGAAGGAAGAAGAAAATCGCGATACCGGTAATGCGATGAGCAACCCAGGACCACATGCCCCAGCGGCCGCGGTAGAGGGTTCCTTTAGAACCATTCAACACTGAATAACCTCCTGCTGCGACGGCGAGCTTCCGGGTTCTGAGGGGTCATTGTGACCCTCAGCTTCCGGGCACAGCTGTGTGCTCACCGACTGCTTTTGTTCGTCTGTTACTTCCAAGATATCAGGTAAATTCACAGCTTATTGACACCCTGTTTAGGGAATTTTTACAGGTTCTAAAAGTGAATTAGGGCATGTTTTTATTACCATATCGCCTACTTCCCCGTGTTTGTGGGGAACTTACCTTAACCTAACCTCAAACATCGCCTAAATGAGAGCCGCCTGACACTTTTTTGTTAAAACCTAAAAGAATTCGATATATGACAAATTCACCCGCTATTCTTGAAGCGATGAATACTGCACTCACTCGATTCCGCCCGCTCATTCCCGCCGGCGGTGTTGGCTCGCGTTTGTGGCCCCTATCCCGCGCGCACGCCCCGAAATTCCTACTCGACCTCACCTCGTCGGGCAATTCCCTGTTGCGTGACACCTACGACCGTCTCATCGATCTCAGCAACGGTTCCGTCATGGTAGTTACCGGCACTTCGCACGCCAATGCGGTTACCCAGCAGATTCCTGAACTGCGTGCCGCTGACCTGGTACTGGAGCCCTCCCCCAAGGATTCGGCTGCAGCTATCGGCCTGGCTTGCGCTATCATCCACCGCCGCGAACCGGACGCCATCATCGGCTCCTTCGCAGCTGACCACGTGATCAGCCCGGTGGACGAGTTCCACCGTGTGGTGACCGAAGCTGTCATCACCGCGGCAACCGGCAAGATTGTCACCATCGGCATTACTCCCACCGAGCCCTCCAGCGCGTTTGGCTACATTCACGCCAGCGAGTCCCTGGGCATCGAAGGCGCTCCCAATGCTCACGCCGTGGACACCTTCGTGGAAAAGCCGGACACCGCTACCGCACAGAAGTACCTGGATTCCGGTGAGTACACCTGGAACGCAGGCATGTTCGTGGCGCCGGCAGCCCTGATGCTCAAGCACCTCGAGGCGAACGAGCCCGAGCTATACGCAGGCATTATGGAGATCGCTAATGCTTGGGACACCCCCGAGCGTGAGGCTGTTATGGACCGCGTGTGGGAGACCCTGCCGAAGACCGCTATCGACTACGCTGTGGCTGAGCCCGCAGCGGCAGCGGGTGACGTCGCAATGGTTCCCGGCTCCTTCAGCTGGGACGACGTTGGAGACTTCGACGCCGTGGCACGCCTGAACACCGAGAAGAGCGGCGAAGAGCTGACTATCCTCGGCGAGAAGGATAACGTGATTAACCACGGTTGCTCCGGCATCGTTGTTGCAAACACCGAGCGTAAGATCTCTATCATTGGCCTCGACGACATCGTTGTGGTGGATACCCCCGATGCTCTGCTGGTCGCTCCGCGCTCCAAGGCACAGGCCGTCAAGGATGCTGTGGGCGAGGTCAAGGCACGAGGCCTGAACAACCTCCTCTAAATTCTGGCCCTGAGCAGGTACATGAGCCTTACTCGAGCAAAAGATACCTCTAGAAATCGGCTCTCTTCTTTTCGGAAGGGAGCCGGTTTTCTTTTGCCCTAATGGGTCATTTTGCGGGCGGTTTCAGGGCTTTTGCCTAGTGGGGCGCGGAAGGATGCTCCCTGCGGCTGGGCGGGGTTCGGAATGCCTTACGCACCCGGCGTGGGTTGCGCTTCCAGACTCTGATACGAGCCAAGGATCAACCACTATAGAGAACCATTCTCATGTTAATCTTGGTGCATGCACATGACCCGTAAGTTTTTCCTCACCCGTGCCGGCGCACTCGGCGCAGTAGCCGCACTCGCCCTGACCGCATGCGGCTCCCAGACCACCCAGAACGCCCAGACCAGCCCCAGCGCCTCCACCTCCGCGAGCGCTACCCCCGCATCCATCACCGAAGGCAAGGGCGCGGCAAGCCGCGTTGCCATCACCTACGACGGCGGCGTGCTCGTTTACGACGCCAAGGACATGAAGCTGCTCGCAGACATCCCCAAGGAAGGCTTCCTGCGCCTCTCTGACGCTGGCGATAACCGCCACCTCGTCGTTGCAGACGGCAACAGCTACACCTTCCTGGACACCGGCGTATGGTCCGTAGCGCACGGCGACCACTCGCACTACTACACCACTTCCCCGTCGCTGTCTTCGCTGTCTCTGGCGGCTGACCACACCGGTCACGTCATCAAGGACAACGGCAAGGTCGCGGCATTCGCTGACGGCACCGGCTCCTTCGCCGTGTACGATCCGGCGAAGCTGACCCATGACAAGCGCACCGCCTCCTCCCTGGAGACCACGACCGTCACCCTGCCGAAGCCTCACCACGGCTTCGCAATCCCGCTGCCCAATGACCAGTACCTGGTAGCGGTCGGCGACTCGAAGACCCGCACCGGCGCCGCTGTTGTGGATGCGCAGGGCAAGACCGTCACCGAGAGCCCCGCCTGCCCCGGCGTTCACGGTGAAGCCATCGCTAAGGACGGCGCGTTCTCCATCGGCTGCACCGACGGCGCGCTGGTCTACAAGGACGGCAAGTTCACCAAGATCACCAACCCCGAGGACCCGTACTCGCGTTCCGGCAACCAGGCCGGTAAGGCTGACTCCCAGTACGTTCTGGCGGACTACAAGACCGACAAGGACGCCAAGCTGGAGCGCCCCGAGAAGTTCTCCATTATCGACACCGTTGCGGCAACTCGCACCGTCTACTCCCTGCCTTCTGGCGTGAGCTACACCTTCCGTTCGCTGGCTCGCGGTCCCCAGGGTGAGGCGCTGCTGCTGACCACCGACGGTAAGCTGCGCGTCTTCGATCCGGCAACCGGCACTGAGCTGGGATCCGTACAGCTAATGGAGGCGTGGACCGAGTCTGAGACGTGGCAGGATGAGCGTCCGGCACTGTGGGTGGACGGTAAGACCGCCTACGTGACCGACCCGGCGACCAAGAAGCTCATTGCGGTATCTCTGTCGAACCCGGCAGCGCCGAAGGAGCTGATGAGCGTGGAGCTTCCGAAGACCCCGAACGAGATTCTGGGTGTCTCTTCCTCGAACGCTGCACCGGTTGAGGCTGAGGCACACGGCGCTGCTTCCTCCTCGGCTTCCGCTGATGCGCACGAGTCTGGCGAGGCTCACGAGGGCCACTCCCACTAGGGATCTCACGCTGAGATAAACCTAGTGAAAGCATAAAGAGAGATGCGACCGATAACCTATCGGTCGCATCTCTCTTTACGTATGCCGGGTTTATGCGCCAGCCACTAACGCAGCGGCAGAACCCCAATCTCTTCCCAGTTCTGCCCGTCGTAGGAGTAGCAGTGCAGGTGATCCACGGTGAAGGTGCGTTGCTCGGCGGGCAGAGCATCAAACACCTCACGGGCGTTCGCCACCTGCTCTTCCGTGAGCCCGTGACCCAGGGTCACGTGCGGCACATAGGGGAAGGATGCCGCACCGGCACCGAATAGCTCAACCAGCTTCTGGTGAATCTGCTCGAACTCGGCCCTACCCGCCTCCAGGTTCAGGTACTCCACCTCGGTGACCGGGCGGAAGGAGTGTACCGAACCCCAGCGCGCCTCAAAACGCGGCGTGTCCAGCGCCTCGCGGAACTGCGGGGAGTGCACCTCAGCCATTAGAGACTCGTTCAGCTCCGTCAGGTACACGGTCACGTGGGTGCTGATAGGCGCCACCGCACCACCGGCTACCGCGCGCTTCCACTCTTCCAGGCGCTGAACATTCTCACCGCTCACGTGCGCAATAACGCTCAGGTAGCGGCGACCGGGTTTCAGGGTCGGGGATACAGGAGCCGTCGTGGGGCTCGAAGAGTTCTCTTGTGCTGTCATCTCAATCGTGCAGGTAATGCGGCGTCTCAGCCGGGCAGGCTGAACAGCGCGCTAGATTGCGGCGGCAGGCAGGAAGCCAACCTTCTTGTACACGTTCTCAATGGTGACGGTAGCGATCTCGCGGGCAGCGGATGCGCCCACAGCCAGCAGGCGGTCCAGCTCGGCGGGGTCGTCCATCAGCTCGAGGGTACGCTCACGCACCGGGGTGAGGCGCTCCACCACAATATCGGCAAGGTCGACCTTCAGGTGGCCGTACATCTTGCCCTCGTAGCGTGCCACGATCTCGTCGATGCTCTCGCCGGTCATTGCCGAGTAGATGGAGAGCAGGTTGGAGACGCCGGGCTTAGCCTCGCGGTCGTAGGCGATGAGGGAGCCGTCATCGGTCACGGCGGACTTAATCTTCTTCTGGGTTGTCTTGGGGGTGTCCAGAAGCTTAATCAGGCCCTTATCGGATGCCGCGGACTTGGACATCTTCGAGGTCGGGTCCTGCAGGTCGTAAATCTTAGCGGTTTCCTTCAGAATCACCGGATCGGGCACCACAAAGGTCTCACCGAAACGGGAGTTGAAGCGCTGAGCCAGGTTACGGGTCAGCTCCAGGTGCTGACGCTGATCCTCGCCCACGGGCACGCCGTCCACCTGGTAGAGCAGGATGTCGGCGGCCATCAGAATCGGGTAGGTGAACAGGCCCACGGAGGCGTTCTCGGCGCCCTGCTTCTGGGACTTGTCCTTGAACTGGGTCATACGGGAGGCCTCGCCGAAGCCGGTGAAGCAGTTCAGAACCCACGCCAGCTGGGCGTGCTCGGGCACGTGCGACTGCACGAACAGCGGGGTGCGGGTCGGGTCAATGCCGGAGGCGATATACTGCGCCGCGGTCAGGCGGGTACGCTCACGCAGCTCCTCGGGGTTCTGAGGAACGGTGATGGCGTGCATATCCGGGATAAAGAACAGACATTCGTTATTCGGGTCGTCCTGCAACGCCACCCAGTTGTTCACAGCACCAATGTAGTTACCCAGGTGCATCGAATCAGCCGACGGCTGCGCACCCGAGTAGATACGTGCCTTCTGCTGAGAGGCGTTAGGGATGAGGGACTTATCCTGCTTCTTTTCGTCTGCCATAGTTATTTCCTGTGCAGTTCTTCCTGTGCGGTGCTGCGGACGGTGCAGCACATCTTCAAAAACTTATCTGTAGGTGGGTCCGCGTCTTACTCACCGATGCGGTAGTCAACCACGAGCGGCGCGTGATCGCTGAAACGCTCGTCGTAGCTTGCCGCGCGGTCCACGACCGCTTCCACGGCGCTTTCGGCGAGCGCCGGGGTCGCCATGTGGTAGTCGATACGCCAGCCTGCGTCATTATCGAACGCCTTGCCGCGGTAAGACCACCAGGTGTAGGGGCCGGGCACCTGACCCGCCAGCTCACGAGCCACATCGCGGTAGCCGATATCGCCGAAGAAGCGGTCAAAGTAGGCGCGTTCCTCCGGCAGGAAGCCGGCACGCTTCTGGTTAGCCTTCCAGTTCTTAATGTCCAGCTCGGTGTGGCCCACGTTCAAATCGCCCACGATGAGCACGTGGTCCGAGTGCTTTGCCAGCTCAGGCATGCGCACCAGCATGCGCTCCAGGAAGCGGTACTTATCGTCCTGCTTCTGGGTACCGACCTCGCCGGAGTGAACGTAGGCGCTGACAACGGTCAGGGTCTTACCGTTGGGCAGAACGTAGTCCGCCTCAACCCAGCGGCCCGAATCGTCAAAGTACTCTTCGCCAATATTCGAGCGGGTCGCCACCGGCTGGTTCTCCAGAACTTCACCGGCCGAGTTCGGGGTGCGGCGGGTCGCCACCAGCACGCCCGCACGGCCCTTCGCGGCAGCCTCCGCGTGCAGAATATGCCACTGGGATTCGTCCAGCAGCTCACGCACGATAGCGTCGGGGGCGCGCACCTCCTGCAGGCAGAGAATGTCGATGTCACGGCTCGCCAACCACGCCGCCATATCCTTCTTATAGGCGGCGCGGATACCGTTCACATTCACGCTCGCCACGCGAAGCAGACCGCTCGGGCGCGGTGCAGGGGTGTTAGAAAAATGCATAGTCTTAATTATGCCAGTTTGAGGGAAGAGAAATTTTCACTCGTGCGCGTTTTTTCTCTGGCTGAACGGTAAACTATTGGGTGATGAATTCACACTCCTCACATACCACCGACCACGGTGCCCCCTCACATTCTGCGGGCACCACCGCATCCGAAAGTACCGCTCACAACGCTGAGAGCCGCTACGAGCTACCCCCGATTCCCGGCCCGAAGTACGAGCAGGTCATCCACTACATTGAGCAGCGCTACATTATTCCCGGCAAGCCCGGCGATAAGCTACCCACCGAACGCATGATTCAGCAGAACTTTGGGGTGAGCCGCCAGACGGTTCGTAGCGCCCTGAAGGTTCTGATTGAACGCGGTCTGCTCTACAACGTGCAGGGTTCCGGCACCTACGTTGCCGAGCGCACCGACGCCACCTACATTCCGCGCGTGGACACCTTCGTTGACGATATGCGCCGCCGCGGTTTTGAGGGCTCCACCCGCATGATTGCGACCCGCTGGGTGGACGCCACCGAAGAGATCTCCACCCACCTATCCGTGCCGGTGGGCGAGCAGGTGCTGTTCGTGCGTCGTCTGCGTCTTGCCAACCACGAAGTCATTGGCTTTGAGCGTTCCTACTTTGTCAAGGCCGCCGCAAGCAGCATCCTGGACGCCATGATGGCGGAGATGTCTGGTGCAATGAGCTCGCTAGACCAGCTTGCCGACACCCCCAACGCCATTAAGCACGCCCGCGTACGCACCAGTGCGGCGCTCTTCACCGACGCCGACGCCGAGGCGTTCAACCACCAGGTTCCCGTGGGCGAGGCGGCGTTCAAGGTCTGCGCGACCGGCTACACCGAAGAAGGTAGCCCCGTAGAGTACGCAGAGACCCTGTACCTCGCTGATGCCTACTTCTACGAGATGATTCTCTAGCATCTGCCTTTTCTTGTGATGACAGTGTGAAGGGCGGTGCCCCGGTAGATTGTTCTACCGGGGCACCGCCCTTTTGAGTTATTAGCTCTGAAATGTTGCGAGCCTTACGCCGCCTGACGCTCCGCGGTCTCAACCACATTCACCAGCAGCTCCGCGCGGGTCATCGGGCCCACACCGCCGGGGTTCGGGGAAACCCAGGACGCCTTCTGCGCAGCCTCCGGGGAGACATCGCCGAAGAGCTTCTTCTTGCCGGTCTCCGGGTCCTCAGCGCGGGAAACACCAACGTCCAGCAGGATTGCGCCGTCCTTGACCTGGTGAGCCTTCAGCACGTGCGGAACACCCACAGCGGCAACAATGACGTCAGCTTCGCGCAGCACCTCGTCCAGGTTCTCGGTACCGGTGTGCGCCAGGGTTGCGGTTGCGTTCACCTCGCGGCGGGTCAGCAGCAGACCCAGCGGGCGACCCACGGTAATGCCGCGGCCGAGCACCACAACGTTCTTACCGTTCCAGTCGATGCCGTGGCGCTTGACCAGCTCAATGACACCGTTGGGGGTGCAGGGCAGCGGGGAGTCCAGCGGCTCAGAAACGTTCAGCACGAGCTTGCCGAGGTTGGTCGGGTGCAGGCCGTCAGCGTCCTTCTCGGGGGCGATGCGCTCCAGCACGCGGTTGGTGTCCAGGTGCTTGGGCAGGGGCAGCTGCACAATGTAGCTGGTGCACGCCGGGTCGTTGTTCAGCTTGTCAATCTCTGCGTCGAGCTCTTCCTGAGTGATGTCACCGGGCAGGTCCACACGGATGGAGTTAATACCGATCTCTGCGCAGTCGCGGTGCTTAGCGCCCACGTACGAGCGGGATGCGGGGTCGTCACCGACCAGCACGGTACCCAGGCCGGGGGTAATACCCTTAGCCTTGAGCGCCTCGACGCGCTCCTTCAGCTCTTCCTTGATGGCTGCGGCGGTTGCGTTACCGTCTAGAATCTGGGGCATTGTTTTTCCTTCCATAGATTGCGGCGGGTTCGCCGAAACGGACGGTCTGTGTGTTGGGTTCTAGGGTGTGCCCCTAGAGGTACCACTCCCCCGCTACGTCCCTCAACGAATGTGGCGGGTAGAGCAGCAAAAAGTAAGAGGGCGAAATAACCCCGCCCGCTCAGCACCCACGAAGGGATGTTGAGCGAACGGGGTCATTCATGGGTCTACCAGTTCTCGCTGCCCTGGTAGAGGGGGTACTTGGCGCACAGTGCCTCAACGCGGGCACGCAGCGCAGCGATGTCCGGGTTCGGCAGCAGTACGGAAGCGATAATGTCGGCAACCTCGGTGAAGCCCTCGGCGTCGAAGCCGCGGGTCGCCAGCGCGGGGGTACCGATACGCAGGCCGGAGGTCACCATCGGCGGGCGGGGGTCGTTCGGCACAGCGTTACGGTTGACAGTAATACCGGCATCGTGCAGCAGGTCTTCTGCTTCCTTGCCGTTGAGGGCGTGGTTGCGCAGGTCAACAAGCACCAGGTGAACGTCAGTACCGCCGGATGCGATGGAAACGCCGGCGTCCTTCACATCCTGCTGCAGCAGGCGGTTCGCCAGGATCTGTGCGCCCTCAACGGTGCGCTTCTGGCGGTCCTTGAACGCGTCAGATGCGGCGACCTTGAACGCGGTAGCCTTCGCGGCAATCACGTGCATGAGCGGGCCACCCTGCTGGCCGGGGAACACTGCGGAGTCAATCTTCTTCTTCAGCTCCTCGGTGCAGAGGATGAAGCCGGAGCGGGGACCGCCCAGAGTCTTGTGTACGGTGGAGGAGACCACGTGTGCGTGCGGGACGGGGTTCGGGTGCAGACCTGCAGCCACCAGGCCCGCGAAGTGGGCCATGTCCACCCACAGGTACGCGCCGATTTCGTCAGCGATCGCGCGGAACGCAGCGAAGTCCAACTGACGGGGGTACGCGGACCAGCCGGCGATAATCAGCTTGGGGCGCTCAGCCAGCGCCAGTTCACGCACCTGCTCCATGTCAACGCGACCGGACTCGTCCACACCGTACGCCACGACGTGGTACAGCTTGCCGGAGACGTTCAGCTTCATGCCGTGAGTCAGGTGGCCACCGTGTGCCAGGGACAGACCCATGATGGTGTCGCCGGGGTTCAGCAGTGCATGCATGACGGCGTTGTTCGCCTGCGCGCCGGAGTGGGGCTGAACGTTTGCGTGCTCAGCGCCGAAGAGTTCCTTCACGCGGGAAATAGCGAGGGACTCAACGATGTCAACGAATTCGCAACCGCCGTAGTAGCGGCGGCCGGGGTAACCCTCAGCGTACTTGTTGGTCAGCACCGAGCCCTGGCTTTCGAGGACGGCACGGGGGACGAAGTTCTCGGATGCAATCATCTCGAGGGTGTTCTGCTGGCGCTTGCGCTCCAGCTCAATGGCTTCTGCAACCTCGGGGTCGAGGTCGGCGAGGGGCATCTCGAGGATCTTCTGCTCGGACATTACGCTCCTGGGAGTGTTTTTGCGTTATCTTCGGTCGCTCATCATCGGGGTTTCCGCGGCGTATGCCGGGCGTTCTTCAGGAGGCGGCGGGCGCCTCCAACTGAAAACCCCGAATGAAAAAAATATGAGCTACACCTCATAATACCGTAAAGCCCGCTTTCCTTCGAGAAGGAAAACGGGCTTTACCAAGCATCACGATGAAGTTTTCACGGTGTCTGCGCGAGTCCGGCGCGGGGCGCACAACACACCCCGGCGGGCTTATTGGCGGCAGTTTACGCAGGTCTGTGCGCCCTACGCCTGACGCAGAATAGCGGAAGCGTACTCCAGGTACGCCTCGCGAGCGCTCTCCTTCTTACCGCCAGCGACCAGCTGGGTCTGCACCACGTAACCGGTCAGCACCGACAGCACCGCGGCACCGATAACGGTCAGCCACTCTTCAAGCTCCTCTTCGGTGAAGTCCAGCTCAGCGGCTCCCCAGGCACGGTAGCGCTCCAGGGACTGATCGCGCAGGTAGCTCAGCTGTTCAGACACCACGGTCGCCAGCTGCGGCATTGCCACAGCCTCGCCCCAGGTGACGAGCAGGTGACGGCGAATCTTGGGGGTGTCCAGCACCTTCAGGCACCCGAACACGTAGTCCCAGGGCTGTTCGGCGCGGATACGGTCGAAAGGCGCCATGTCCATGCGGGCTGCCGCCAGGATAATCTCATCCTTGGAGGAGAAGTGGTTATAAATCGCTCCAGCAGACAGGCCGGTGGCCGCAATAATCTCGCTCATCGAAGCCTTCTGATAACCCTGCTTGATGAAGCATTCGCGGGCGGTCTCTACAATCTGAGAACGCCTGTTCTTTTTGTATTCTTCGCTGACTTTAGGCACACCCTAATCCTAGCGAACTTTTAGCCAATCCGTGCGCATCCTGGTCGCTGTTGACGCGCCCTCATGCGCAAATCCGGCGCAAAATAGAGCAAAAATTCTATAAATACGACTGCCCACAATACGGATGCTCCACCGCAGATGTTCCAACACGAATGTCCCAGGTGGAGAGTATGAAAAAGCGGGGCATCCCAGGCTCACCAGAAGGTTCACCCTAGAATGCCCCGCTCACAGCGG
Organism: Rothia sp. HMSC068E02; assembly: GCF_001813565.1. Taxonomy (NCBI): domain Bacteria; kingdom Bacillati; phylum Actinomycetota; class Actinomycetes; order Micrococcales; family Micrococcaceae; genus Rothia; species Rothia sp. HMSC068E02. The sequence goes on along the minus strand of NZ_KV812894.1, from coordinate 78,075 downwards.
GCAGCTCAGCGCAGGCTGAGCCCGCTACACATTTTTAGTGGAAGAAGTGGCGGGTACCGGTCAGGTACATGGTCACGCCAGCAGCCTTAGCCGCCTCGATAACTTCCTCGTCGCGGATCGAACCGCCCGGGTGCACGACGGCACGCACGCCGGCGTCCAGCAGCACCTGCAGGCCGTCAGCGAAGGGGAAGAACGCGTCGGATGCGGCAACCGCACCGCGGGCACGCTCGTTACCTTCACCGCCGAGAGTGTTCGCGCGCTCCACCGAAAGCTTGCAGGAATCCACGCGGTTCACCTGGCCCATGCCGATGCCCACGGCGGCACCGTTATCGGCAAGCAGAATAGCGTTGGACTTGGGCGAACGCAGTGCACGCCACGCGAACTCGAGGTCACGCAGGGTTGCCTCGTCAGCCGGCTCACCGGCAACCAGGGTCCAGTTCTTCGGGTCGTCACCCTCAGCCTGTAGGCGGTCAGCCTCCTGGAAGAGTGCGCCACCGGAAATGGGGCGGTACTCGATAGCCTCGCGGGCAAAGTTCTCGGGCAGAACCAGCAGGCGCAGGTTCTTCTTCTCACGCAGGATCTCCAGCGCCTCGGGCTCGAAGCCGGGAGCCACGATCACCTCGGTGAAGATGCCCTTGACGGTCTGAGCCATAGCGGCGGTCACCGGGCGGTTAGCGGCAATCACGCCGCCGTACGCGGACAGCGGGTCGCAAGCGTGCGCCTTCGCGTGAGCGTCCGCAATCGGGTCAGCCGCACCGGGGGTTGCCACAGCAATACCGCAGGGGTTGTTGTGCTTGATAACGGCAACAGCCGGCTCGTCGAAGTCGTAAGCGGCACGCAGAGCGGCATCAGCATCAACGTAGTTGTTGTAGCTCATCGCCTTACCGTGCACCTGCTCCGCCTGAGCAATGCCGGGGGCAGCGGCGGGGTCAACGTACAGGGCGGCACGCTGGTGCGGGTTCTCGCCGTAACGCAGGGTCTCGCTGCGCTCGAAGCCCAGGCCAGCGTACGGGGGCCAGAAGTTAGCGTCCTCATCCTGCAGGAACTGGGATGCAGTCCAGGTGGCCACAGCGGTGTCGTATGCGGCGGTGTGGGCGAATGCGCCAGCGGCAAGGCGGCGGCGCTCATCCAGGGAGAAGCCACCGTTCTTAGCGGCCTCAACGGTGCGCGCGTAGTCGGCGGGGTCTACCACAATTGCGACGGCGTCGTGGTTCTTCGCGGCAGCGCGAACCATGGAGGGGCCACCAATGTCGATCTTCTCGATGATGGCGTCCTGATCGGCACCGGATGAAACGGTCTCAACGAAGGGGTACAGGTTCACAACCACCAGGTCGAACGCCTCAACGTCCAGCTCTTCGAGGGTGTCGATGTGCTCCTGCTTGCGGCGGTCAGCCAGAATACCGGCGTGGATGCGCGGGTGCAGGGTCTTCACGCGGCCTTCGAGGCACTCGGGGAAACCGGTCACTTCGGTGACCTCGGTGACGGGTACGCCTGCTGCCGCGATGGTTGATGCGGTGGAGCCGGTGGAGACCAGCGCGACGCCAGCCTCGTGCAGGCCGCGGGCGAACTCCTCCAGACCGGTCTTGTCGTAGACGGAAATGAGGGCGCGGCGCAGGGGCACGCGATCGAGCTCAATGAGAGACACAAATACTCCGATGCTTTAGACGTGCACGCCGGTTCTCGGCGGCACAGCTGGTGGATGGACGTAGCCTGCCCGGATAGACAGGATATGTGTGGGGTATTCCCCGCCGCTGTGCACCTTCCCCTCAGGGGTACTCGGGTGCCACAACGGAACGTGTGTGGGCGGCGGGGTGTGAGCTCGGCTCATTCCGCCGCAAAAATCTAGTGGGCGGAATTAGCTGTCGGATGCAGCGCCGTCAGATGCAGTGCCGTGAGATTCAGCCAGGGATGCGATGGTCTGCACGAGCAGGCGGCGCTCCTGCACCTTAATGCGTTCGTGCAGGGTTTCTTCGGTGTCGTCATCCAGAACGGGCACTGCCGCCTGGGCGAGGATGGGGCCGGTGTCAACGCCCGCATCCACAAAGTGGACGGTCAGGCCGGTAATCTTCACACCGTGCGCTAGGGCGTCACGCACGCCGTGCGCACCCGGGAAGGAGGGCAGCAGGGCGGGGTGGGTGTTAATAATGCGGTTTTTGAAACGCTCGACCAGCTGCGCGTCAACAATGCGCATGAAGCCGGCGAACACAATGTAATCGGGGTTGTAGGAAGCGATCTTTTCTTCCAGCGCGCGGTTCCAAGAGGGGCGGTCGGCGTAGTCGCCGGGCTGCACCAGGAAGGTGGGTACGCCCGCCGCCTGGGCACGTTCAATGCCCAGACAGGGCTTGTCGGCGCCCACTGCCGCAATGTCGAGGGGAAGCTCGCCCGCTGCTACAGCGTCGAGGATGGACTGAAGATTCGTTCCGGAGCCGGATACCATAACCACAATTCGCACCCGACTAGTATAACCCGTCTCACACCCTTATCCAAAGGGGGTAAGAGGTTCACAACACGCCTAAAGCCCAAAGGCGAGCACAAAGAAACCCCGGCGAGACGAATCCTCACTGGGGTTCACCGGACGCAAACTCAACAGGTCGCAAACTCAATAGGTCACGGGCAGACGGGGCGGTACCCTTATAGGTATGTCTACTCCCCCGCAGAACACCCCGAACAACACTCCGAACGACACCCCGCAGCAGCCCACCCCGAACATGATGCCGCAGCCTCGGGGACCTCAGGGCAAGAAGCCGCGCAAGCCCATCGACCCCATCGAACAGCAGAAAGCGAATATTCGCACCTCGCTCATGCTGATTGTTGCCGCGCTGGTGATTTTTGCGGCGTCTTCCTTCGTGCTTTCCACGATGCCGCTTTTCTTGGCGCTCTTCCTCTTCGCGCTCGCCGGCATTACCCTGAGCATTATTGCGATTGTGCGCACCGCAATCTACCGCGGCCCCTGGTTCTTCTACATTGCCGCAGGCGTCAGCATTATCTACGGCGCTATGACCCTGCTCGGTGGCATTGGCCTCGCCTTCATGCCCGGCGCGCAGGAGTACCGTGAGTGCCGCGCCGCCGCGCTGACTCAGACCGACATGTCCACCTGCGACGAGAAGTTCCAGGGCACGATGGACAAGCTCACCGGCGCGTCCAGCTCTAGCTCTTCAGCCGCGCGTTAGTTCTTCTTGCGCGCGTTAGAACCCTGGCCGCTAGAACCCTGGGACTTCGAGGAGATGACATCCAGCGGGGGCAGCTCCACGGTAGACGCCTCATCGGTCACCAGCGGAAGCACTCCGGTCTGACTACGAACCTCAAAGATGCGCTTCATCGCCTGATCAGCAGAGAGGACATCCAGTTCGCGATCCACAAAGTCGCGCTCTGAGTCCTTCTTCTGCTTCTTGCGTGCCGCCTTAGCCGCCTTCTTCGCCTCGCGCTTCTGCTCACGCTCATGCGCGCGGTCATTGGCACGGTCCCGAGCGGAATCCTGCGCGGCGGATGCGGCGTGAGCGGCATCGGCTGAGCTATCCTGCGCTGAGTCATCTTGCGCTGCGGCGGGCTGCTCAAGACCAAAGCCGAAGTACGCCATAATGCGGATCGCGCGGCCCTTCGAACGCAGCGCCTGCTCTGCGGGCTCTTCGACAGCGTCCTCACGCTCAACAGGTTCAGCAGCCTCGTAGACGGGCTCCTGAATCAGCTCGCGGGTCTGCTCATCGGAGGGGTCGTGAGCGTACAGGGCGGGCTCATAAGCAGTGTGTTCATAAGTAGCGTGCTCGCTGGAGGCAGGCTCAACAGAAGCTTCGATACTCTCGTAATCCTCAGCATGCGCAGAGTCAGCATGTGCAGAGCCAGCATGTGCAGAGTGCAGGTAATCGACCTGCTGAACGGCCTCAATCGGCTCGTACTCCTCAGCAGAGCTCTCCTGCGCAATAAGCTCTTCGGAGACAGACTCCTGAGTAGCGTCCGCAGTGGATTCTGCTACTACAGGATCTTCAGCCGCCTCTTCGCGCTCTGCAACAATCTCAGCGAAAGCATCCGCCGCCGCACGCTGCGCCAGCTGCTCAGTCGTCTCTACCGGAACGGCAACCACAGGCTCCTGCGGATGCACCGGAACGTGACCGGTCGCCACCTCAGATACAACAGACTGCTCAGATGCTACAGACCGCTCGGGCTCAGCAACGTGCTCGGAAGCCTGCGCACGTGCCGCCTCCTCAGCTTCACGCTCAGCGGCTTCACGCGCAGCCGCCTCTTCAGCTTCACGCTCAGCGGCTTCCTCAGCCTCACGCTGTGCACGTTCCGCACGCTCCTGGGCACGCTGCTCACGACGCTCCGCAAAACGCTCACGACGCTCCGCAAAATGCTCACGGCCCTGTGCAAAACGCTCACGGGTCGAGGCAGTAAAACTCATCAGACGCTCACCCAGGTTCGGGCGCTCATCCGCAAAACGAGGCAGCTCACGGCTACTATCCGGCACCAGGGCACGGCTCAGCAACATACCGAAAGTCACGCCGGCACCCACCGTCAACGCGGTATGCGCCGCAAAAGTCAGCGGCTCAGCACCAACCTCCGTAAAACGACCAATGCCCAGGGAGCCGTACGAAATCCAGCCCAGCCACAGGGCACCAAACGACGTCATAATACCGGTCATCACACCCAGCACCACCGCAGAAATCAGCGCAGACAGCGGGCGGAACGGAACCTTCAGGGCAACCCACTCATCCAGGTGATCCTCACCCTCACGCAAGAACCACCAGCCAGCAATCGCACCGGCACCCAGCGGCACCAGCAGACCCACCAGACCGAACGTGCCCATCGACTCGGGCACAGCGCCCAGAATCGGAAGCATCGGCAAAGTACCGGCATCACTACTGGTCAAACCAACCGAGGTACCCGCACCAAAGGAGAAACCGGCACCGGTCGACCACGCAATCGCGTAGATTACCAGGTTCGGCAAGAAACCCAGCTGCAGCAGAGTCACCGCAGTATCACCCACAGCGCCCGCGTGCAGCTCCTGGTAGGTGGCAACAATCTGCGACCAGCCCGCCAAAATACCGATACCCAAAAGCACCGCACCCAGACCGACCAGCGCCACAAAAGCAACCACCGCGGCACGCACCACAGCCCAGGCATACGAACCCGCCCAACGCGAATACTGACTCATCTGCGAAATCTGCTCCGCAGTATCAACACCCACCATGCGAGAGAGCGAACGCGCCTCACGGTAGCCACCCCACATCAGACCAGCCACCACAATACCCAAAGGCACCAGGGCAGCATTCAACGCCTGAAGAGGCTGCGGATGCGGGCTCGCCCAACCGTACATCGCCGAACTAATCAGCGCATAAGTCACCGAACCGGACAGCACCGGAATCAAAAACTCACCCTCATACGAGGCGCGCGCCAGGCGACGACCCGAACGGTAACAGAGCAGCAGAGGCAGAACACTCAAACCCAGCGGCACCAGCGTCATCGTGCCGGCAGAAGCACCAAAAGCAGCCGCAAGATCCAAAGGAACACCGTGAATCAGAAGCCACAGGTGCGCCGACATGGCGGCCACGGAGGAGAACTCCATGTCGCCAAAACCCTTGGTCGCCCACACGGCAGACATCGCCGCAAACACGGCAACAGCAGAGAACAGGGCAGTAACAATTAGCTCAACAACACCCTGAAGCCACAGAGGCATGGGCATGGAATAACGCGAGATAGGTGAGGTGCTTTTCATCGTCCTTCAATCATGCCACGAATTAACGACGAAACCCGCCTCCGATTAACACTCGAAAGCGGGTTCTCACAACTATTCACACAGGGATGCACGCGAGGACGCGCATCCGGCAAAGTTTTAATCCTCAGTCCACGGGTTGGAAGCCTGAACACCCCAGGCGCGGTACACCTGAGCCTTAGAAGAAATCAGCTCCAAATCATAGGCACTCGCGCTCGCCGCCATCAGACCCTCCAGGGCGGCGGTAGGCAGCGGACCGGCATCATCACGACCCACGGCATGCACACCGAGCGGCGCCTGACGACCAGCCCACTCGAGGCTCACATGCGCATCCACATTAATAACGTGGTCGCCAAAGCGCTCAAGAAGTTCGGTAATCCAACGATCAGTTTCCGGGTAGGGGTACAGGCCCTTCAGCTCACCAATACTCAGCACGGAAATGTACATGTGTCGGAACGAGCGGCGGCGCAGAAAAGCGACCACGGCGGGATCAGGATCCGCCTTACGGATCTCCGCAAGAACGTCGGAGTCCAGGAGCATACCGGAGAAATTCATACCCCTAATGCTACGCTACGCGCAGACCGGCGTACTGAATAGCGGGGATGCCCTCGGGGTTCGGCAGAAGAAGGAAGTTCAGGAACTCGTCGCGCTTAGAAGAAATGCGGGAGTAATCGTCAATGCTGACTGCGGTGTATCCGCCTCGCGCGGGGACAGCTGCGGCACGCAGGCTTTCCTGGTAGGAGCGGGAGGGGTTCAGAGAGATTGCTGCTTCGGTTGCAGAGCCGTTGTACATGTGACAACCTGCGCCGTGAGTGGCGCGATCCTTTCGCGTTGCTCTTGTCTGTACCAATTACCACCGGTTATTCCGGTGGTGAATACAAACCGCTTCGTCATCCGAGCCACCCGTGAACATGGGGTTGGCGTTCGACCATAGTCGGAGCTTATCAGTCGAAACTCTTGAAGCTGGGTTTAGCTTACAGCATTTTCTCAAGTTAAGTAAAGCGTTTTTTGAAAGAGATTTAGATTATTAGCATTTTGGCTTGTGGGAACGTTTTAAATGGCGGGAATTTTTGATACTGCGCGGAATATCTTATGTGAATACAGGTGTTTTTATGCGTTAAAAACTCCCCCGCCAAAAATACGAAACAGGCCCCAAAACACCGCTCAATAGTCGCCCCAGCCACCAGCTCGGCAACCAGCCCGGCAGCCACCCGCAAATGACCGGCGACAAGGCGCAAGCCCGCACGATACGCGATAATGAGCTGGTGAGCGCCAACAATCCTTTCCCCGAAATTCCCGTCACCGTACCGCAGATCATTCGCCAGGCCGGGCACCGCACTTACCAGCGCGGTGTCGCCTACCAGCGCAACCGCGAAGTCATCCGCTACAGCTACGACGAAGACGAACGCACCCTCACCGGGCTCGTCAACGGAAGCACCATCATCCCCTACGAAGTGACCGTCCGCTTCTTCCCCGCCGTCAGCGGCTCCGCAACCTTCACTGCCCGCTGCACCTGCCCCGTACTCACCGATTGCAAGCACGCCGTAGCGCTCATGCTCACCGCGCTCGACCGCGCCTCCGTAGCGAAAAAGGCGCTCAGCGAACACCCCGGACCGGTCGGCGTACCCGGTGCCGCGGCAAAGGACGCGGCAGAGGCAAGGGGATCCGCAGATTCAAAGAGCGCGGACGTTGCGGAGGCGAAGAAAGCCGCCGACCCGCTCGCGGCGTTGCGCGCCTCCGGTGCGCTCACCACCGCGGCGAAACTGCCCGCACCCGATGCAGCGGCTACCGAGCCCGCAAACCCCCAGGGAAGCTTTGCACTCAACGAGCTAGGCGCCTCCCCGAGCCTGCAGGCAGAGGCATCCGCCACCAAAATCTCGGCATGGCGACGCGACCTCTCCTCCGTTCTTTCCGCACGTCAGGACCTTGCGGGCATTGATTCGATGCGCGTGAGCGGTGCCCTGGATTTCTCCCTGAGCGTCTCCGGCTCCTACGCGCGCGGCCGCAATATGCCCGGCGCAACCCCCAGCATTAACCTGCTCGCCCGCCCGCTCATGGCGTCCAAAACCGGGCGCTGGATCAAGGGCGGACTCAGCTGGGAAACCTTCGCATCCAGCGTGGGCGGGCCCGTCGGGCGGCACGAAATCTACCCCGAACACGAACGGTTCTTCGCCGAGCTCTACTCGATTGCCCGCCCCTGGCAGAACATGTACTCCTCGCACCGCGACTGGATCTCAATCAGCGCTTCTGCCTCCACTCTGCTCTGGGACGTACTCGCCCGCGCAGAGGATATTGGCCTGCCCCTGCTCGTCAACGGTCGCGAAGTGAACTACGCCGTGCTGAGCCCCGCACAGGTGCGCCTGCACGCCGCCGCCAGCGAAGAGAAACACGCGGAAGGCGCCGGACTGCAGCTTCAAGCCGCGCTCAGCTGGGAAGGACGCGAAGGCGAACTACTGCGCCAGCTCTGGCTACCCGCCGCGCACTGCCACCCCATCGGCACCCCGCGCACCGGCTTCTTTGCCCTGGGAGGGCTCGCCCAGCAGGAGTACGAACAGGCGGCAAAGGCGGTGCACTGGAAGACCGCGCGCCCCGGCGCGCTGGATGAAGTGGGCCGCGAATCTTTCGTGCAAAAGACTGCCCAAAAGGACGCGCAGGAGGCGCCTACTGAGCCCTCTACCCCGACCATCAACCCGGCGCAGGGTGAACGGATGCGGAGTGAGCGGGTGCGCTACTCCCCCGCCGTACCCGAACTGCCCGAGGGCGTGGAGCTGGCGCTCATCCCTCTGGTCGAGCCGCTCGATGCCGCCTCCGAATCGCTCATTAGCGCCGGAACCGTACACATTCCCGCCGCGGAACGCGCCACGTTCCAGAAGGAGTATCTGCCCGCGCTCAGCCGTTCCATTCCCTCGCTGACCCCCGATCCGGCGCTGGCGCTACCTCGCGTGAAGCCGCCGCATCTGGTGCTTGTAATCAGCTTTGACGAGCAGGTACGCCACGACGCGCAGCTGAGCTGGCGTTGGGAGTACCCGCTGAACCCCTTCGCGGAGGACAGTGCAGAGGAGGCGAGCGCACAGGACTCTGCGGGTGCCTCCGATGTGTACTCCCTGCCCGTTTTCGGTTACCCCGGTGAAGAGGGCGGCGAGGTTCGCGATGAGCGTTTTGAGGCGCGCGTACTGCGTTCGGTGCGCGCCATTCTTGCTGCCCACCCGGCGCTTTCCGGGCTGGAAGAGCGCCGCATCGAAGGCTGGGAAACCCGCGAGCTGCTCAGCGCGATTCTGCCGAAACTTCGCCGTGTTTCCGCTGTTCAGGTGCGTTTTAACGGCACTCCGCCGGAGTTCGTGGAGGCAACCGACGCACTGATTGAAATCACCGTGAGCGAGGGCAATTCTCGCGACTGGTTCGGCCTGGGCATTGCGGTAAAGGTCAATAACTGGACCGTGCCGTTTGCGCAGATTTTTGAGGCACTCGATCGCGGGGCAGACCGTATTCTGCTCGGTAACGGTACCTATTTTTCGCTGCGTCGACCCGAGTTTAAGACCCTGCGCACCCTCATCGCGGAGGCTCGCGAACTCGACGACGCGGGCGGCGATCTGCGCATTAACCGGCACCAGGCGGGGCTGTTCTCTGAGCTGGAGTCGTTGGCGGCGAGCGTGCATACGACCGCGCGGTGGGATGCTCAGGTGCGTTCGCTACTGGAGCTGGTTGAGGGCCTGGAGGATGCCGAAGAGAGCACCGAAAAGGACTCTGAAAAGACCTCTGACAAGGGAACTCAGGATTCCCCCGCGCTCCAGAAGACCTCTCGCAAGAAGACTTCCCGCCAGATTATTCCGAGCTGCCCGGTACCCATCGGCCTGCAGGCGACCCTACGCCCCTACCAGGTGGAGGGTTTCCAGTGGCTGTCGTTCCTGCACGAGCAGCGTCTGGGCGGTATTCTCGCCGACGATATGGGTCTGGGTAAGACCGTGCAGGCTCTCGCCCTCCTCGCCCACGCCATCGAGGAGCACCGCACCGCCTCCGAACGTGCTGCCGAGCGCGGTGAGAGCGTCGAGCCGTTCGCGCCCTTCCTCGTGGTTGCGCCGACCTCCGTGATTACCAACTGGGCGGCGGAGGCGACACGCTTCCTGCCCGAAGCGAAGGTCGTGACCATCACCGAAACCACCGCAGGTAAGACCCCGCTGGCTGAGCGCATCGCCGGGGCGCACCTGGTACTGACCAGCTACACGCTGCTGCGTATGGACGAGGACGCCTACACCGGCTACGCCCGCACGCTAGGCCGTACCGTTGACGATTCCACGGGCGAGCAGTCCGCCCCCGAAGGCTGGGGTGCGCTCCTGCTGGACGAGGCGCAATTCGTCAAAAACACCGGCACCCGCGCCTGGTCCATCGCCCGCGCGATGCCCGCCCGCACCAAGATCGCGATGACCGGCACGCCCATTGAGAACAACCTCATGGAGCTGTGGGCGCTGCTGGCGATTGTGGCGGACGGTCTGTTCCCCTCCGCCCGTGCGTTCCGTGACCTGTACGCTCGCCCGGCGGAGTCCGGTGAGGACCCGGCGCACGCCGCGGCGACGGCTGCTCGTCTGCGCCGGCGCATCCGTCCGCTCATGCTGCGCCGCACCAAGGAGCTGGTGGCGGCGGAGCTTCCGGCGAAGAACGATACGCGCGTGAATCTGCCGCTGGCTCCCGGTCACCGCCGCATCTATGACACGCATCTGCAGCGTGAACGCCAGAAGGTGCTGGGTCTGCTGGAGGATATGGACAAGAACCGGTTCACGATCTTCCAGTCGCTGACCCTGCTACGCCGTCTAGCGCTCGATGCCGCGCTGATTGATCCGGAAGCCTACGCCGGGGTGTCGTCGGTCAAGCGCGACTACCTGGTTCAGCAGCTACCCGACCTGCTCGAGAAGGGCCACCGCGTGCTGGTGTTCAGCCAGTTCACCGGCTACCTCAAGAGCATTTCGGCACGCCTGGCGGAGGAGGGTATCGGCCACCTGTACCTGGACGGTTCGACCCGCAACCGCGCCGAGGTCATCGATGCGTTCACGAGCGGTCAGGAGCCGGTATTCCTCATTTCGCTCAAGGCTGGCGGTTTCGGCCTGAACCTGACCGAGGCGGACCACGTGTTCATCATGGATCCGTGGTGGAACCCCGCCGCCGAGCAGCAGGCGGTGGACCGTATTCACCGCATCGGCCAGGACAAGGAGGTGCACGTCTACCGCCTGGTTGCCGAAGGCACGATTGAAGAGAAGGTCATGCAGCTCAAGGAGTCGAAGGCCGCGCTCTTCGATGCGGTGGTCGGTGAAGGCGAGTTCGCCTCCGCGGCGGTGACGGCTGAGGATGTGCGTGAGCTGTTTGCGCCGGCTGTCGAGCGGTAGCCGCCCTCCAATCTGAGCGGTAGCCACCTTCCAGACTGAGCGGTAGACTTCGGGTCTGCTGATATGCCTGACGCCCGTCATTTTTCGTTACTTGGTTACGCCTCGGGCTAGATTCACGCCCGATTCTGCTGTGGCCCTTCTCAACGGGGGCTCTGAGGCGTAACCTGGTACCACTACTTACGGAGGCGCCGCCTCCCCACAGATTCAAAAGGAGCATCATGAGCTACAACGTACCCAACGTAAAGTTCAACGACGGCCGAACCATTCCACAGCTGGGCTACGGCGTATGGCAGATTGAGGACGAGGTCGCCGAGAAGATTGTGAGCACCGCCCTGGAGATCGGCTACCGCCACATCGACACCGCCGCTAGCTACGGCAACGAGGCGGGCGTGGGCCGCGCTATCGCTAACTCCGATGTGGCTCGCGAAGACATCTTCCTCACCACCAAGCTGTGGAACTCCGATCAGGGTTACGAGAGCGCTTTCGAGGCGTTCGAGGCTTCCCTGGAGAAGCTGGGTACCGACTACGTTGACCTGTACCTGATTCACTGGGCTAAGCCGCAGCAGGGCCTGTACCTGGATTCTTGGCGTGCGCTGATTGAGCTGCAGAAGCAGGGTAAGGTCCGTTCGATTGGTGTTTCGAACTTCCCCGAGGAGCAGCTGCGCGAGATTATCGAGGAGACCGGCGTGGTTCCGGTCATCCACCAGGTTGAGCTACACCCCTACTTCTCGCAGGAGGCGCTGCGCGCCGTTCACGCCGAGTACGGCATCGCGACTCAGGCATGGAGCCCGCTGGGCAACGGTAGCGATCTGCTGCAGAACCCCGTGCTGGCTGAGATTGCGGAGCGCCACGGCGCAACCCCCGCGCAGGTCGTGCTGGCATGGCACCTGGCTAAGGGCACCGTGGCTATCCCGAAGTCCGCGACCCCCTCTCGTATTGAGGAGAACCTGGCGTCGGTGAACGTGAAGCTGACCGCCGAGGACATCGCGGCTGTGGATGCGCTTTCCAGCCCCGAGGGTCGTATTGGCGCTGACCCGGCGAACATTGATTTCTAAGCTGGAGCGTAGAGTCCCGCGTCTAGGGGCTTGAAGCTAGGCAGAGTAAAGCCCCGACAGGCACAGATAGTGCTTGTCGGGGCTTTATTGCGTTCTCAGGGCTGACGTTCTCCGGGGCAAGTTTTTAGCGAACGCTCGTTCTTGGATTGGAGTTCTCGGCTTGGTTAGCTTTTTCGTAGCTATCCTAGCGAGCGCTCCGCAGCTTATCCTTCGCCGCTAGTTCTCGTCCTCGACCAGCAGGGAGAGGGAGATGCGTCGGCGCGCCGGGTCGACCTCCACCACGCGCACCTGCACGATGTCGCCGCTGCGCACAATATCGTGGGGGTTCGCCACGTAGCCGCGGCTCATCTGCGAGATGTGCACGAGGCCGTCCTGGTGCACGCCAATATCCACGAACGCGCCGAATGCCGCCACGTTCGAGACGGTACCCTCGAGCACCATGCCGGGGCGCACGTCCTCGAAGTGCGAGACGGACTCGGAGAAGCGGGCGGTGCGGAAGCTACCGCGCGGGTCCAGGCCGGGGCGGCGCAACTCAGCGAAGATGTCCTCGACCGTATACACGCCGGCGGTGGCTTCGTCCGCGCTCGCCTGAGTATTGCTGTCCTGCACGTAGTCGGCGGGGTTCAGCCCGGCGAGCGGGTCGGTTCCGTCCGAGGTACCCAGGGCGCCGGCAACCCAGTGGGCGCCGTTGCGTGCCTGCGCGTCGGCAATAATGCGGCGCGCGAGCGGGTAGGCTTCCGGATGCACGGCGGAGGCGTCCAGCGGCTCCTCACCGCCGCGGATGCGAATAAATCCTGCCGCCTGGCGGAAGGTTTTCGCGCCCAGTCGCGGCACGTTCAGCAGCTGCTGACGGTTCGCGAAGGGACCGTGTTCGGTGCGGTAGGCGACAATGCGTTCGGCGGTCGCGGTGCCCACTCCCGCCACATGCGCGAGCAGCTGCACGGAGGCGCTGTTGAGGTTCACGCCCACGGCGTTCACGCAGTCTTCGACGGTGTCGTTGAGGGCGCGGCGCAGGGCGGCGGGCGGCACGTCGTGCTGGTACTGACCCACGCCGATGGACTGCGGGTCGATTTTGACGAGCTCGGCGAGCGGATCCTGCAGGCGGCGGGCAATGGAGACGGCGCCGCGTACGGTCACGTCGTAGTCGGGCAGCTCGGCGGCTGCGAGGGCGGAGGCGGAGTAGACGGAGGCGCCCGCCTCGGAGACGGTCACCTTCTGGGGTGCTTCTGCGTCTTCCTCACGCAGGGTGCGAATCAGTTCGCTGGCGAGCTTGTCGGTTTCGCGGCTTGCGGTGCCGTTGCCAATGGCGATGAGTTCCACGCCGTGCTCGCGGCAAGCGCCGGCAAGCTCGCGCAGTGCTTCTGCCCACTGGTAGCGCGGGGCGTGCGGGTAGACAGTGCCCACGCGCAGCGGCTCACCGGTGCCGTCAACCACGGCGTATTTCACGCCGTGGCGCAGGCCCGGGTCCAGGCCGAGGGTGGTCTTGTGTCCGGCGGGTGCGGCAAGCAGAATATCGCGCAGGTTGGAAGCAAACACCTCGGTCGCGTGCTGTGCGGCGGCATCGAGTAGCTGGTGGCGGATGCGTTCGGCAAGGCGCGGGCGCAGGTGGCTGCGCCATGCGGTGCGCACGGTGGCGGCAAGCCAGCCGAGCACGCGGTCTTCGTCGTCGACGGTGTTGAGCACCTGCACGGGGATGCGTAGCGCGGCGGCGACTTCACGCTCGTATGCAGAACGGACGTTCTCGTAATTTTCTGCGGCGGCCTCAGCTTCGGCGCGGGCAGCACCACGCAGGCGGCTGAGCGCCACGGGGGCGGGTGCCACATCCACCTTGAGGCGCACCACGCCGGCGTCCTTGGCGCGGTGCAGCGCCAGCACGCGGTGCGGCGGAATGGAACGAATACGGTCCGAGAAGGCGAAATAGTCGGAGAACTTCGCACCGATGCTTTCCTGACCGGCAATCACGCGGGACTCGATTACGCCACCTTCACGCAGGCGCTTGAGGAGCTTTTCGCTCAGCACCGGGTCGGTGAGGGCGCGGTCAACCAGGATTGCGCGGGCACCGTCGAGGGCCTCTTCGGCGCTGTGAATCTGCAGGGCTTCGTCCGCCTCTGCAACCTCAATGCTCTCGTCCTCGTCCTCGTCCTCGGTGCCGTCGGTAATGTATGCGGCGGCGATGGCGTGCGCCTCGGCGAGGGGCACCTCCAGCAGGTCTTCGACGAGGGAATCAAGCCCGGCGGCACGCGCCATCTGGGCGCGGGTCACGCGCTCGCTGCGGTACGGGGCGTAGATGGCGTTCACGTCTGCGATGGTGGCGGCGTTCATGAGCGAGGAACGCAGCTGCAGCAGGGTGAGCGGGTCGATGAGGCCTTCGTCGGCGCGTTCAGTGAGCGCTTCGAGCACGCGGTTGCGGCGCTCTTCGAGGGCGCGGAGCTGACCCAGGCGCGACTGGATGGTGCGCAGCTGGGTGTCGGTGAGCGCGCCCGTCGCTTCTTTGCGGTAGCGGGCGATGAAGGGTACGGAGTTGTCGGCGTCAAGCAGCGCCACGGCTGCGCGGATGCGGTGCGGCGCAATGCCGGTTTCTATGGCGAGCGCGTTGATGAGGTGCTCGGCGGGCTGCTCAGTCTTGCCGCCGGTTTCGTGTTTTTCGCGGTGTGCGGCACTGCTGGGTTCGTTGCCGGCGGCGCTGCTGGGCGCGGGGTCTGCAGCTCGATCCGCGCGCGGGCGGATGCTGCTCGGGAGGGGGTGTTCGCTCATCCTTCCAGTTTCGCATATTTCGCCGCGGCTCATGGGTTGGCCGGTAATGCTGAGAAAAGAGTCAGCGCGGGGCGTATTTTGCTCGCCTGTGCGGGTGCGGGTAAGCGTATTTTTCTATCGCATCTTCTAGTGCAGATTACGAGTCTTTACGCACATTTTGCCCTGTGGGTGCGCTAAATATTGTCATCTTTCCGTAAGAAACCGTGTTAGGGGTTCACGTATTTGAATAGTGCTTAGTTTCAGCGATAAATTTAGATAAAAGAGCATATTTTTTTGAAAAAATATCTCTTATTCGTGCAGATAAGAGCTGGACTCACGCCACGCAAACACCCTTATCTGCGTGCACACGTTCAGGGTTTCGGCGGCACGGTACGACAAGGTGCCGCCACATCCCGCAGATGAAAGAGGGACCCATGCGCGAACAAGCCGCGCTATCAAACGCGCCGGAGGGCTACTTAGATTTTCACGACGAGTACGCGGAACTCATCGCCGAACTCGCCGCGCTGGGGTTCACCCCTACCCAGGTTCTCCGCCGCCTCAACTTTCTGTACCCGCACATCAACAAGAAGTACCTGAACTATGCGCTGAGCTCCGGCATCTGGCAGTTTGGCCCGGTCACGGCAGACGCTCCGAGCTACACGATACTCGCATGCGGCCTCTGGTACGTTTTCGCGGAAGCCTACGATTTGCCTCCGGAGCCCGAGTACGCGGCACTGATTCTTGATTGCGATATTATTCACGACCTGCCGTCCGCGCTGGAGGCACGCCACTTCAGCAATGAAGACATTGCGCACGTTCTGGCGAAGATTGGCGCAACGCTCAAGTACCTTGCCGCGCACCCCTACTCCCAGCTGGAGGAAGAGGCGTACGCGCAGACCCTCGAGGACATCCGACTGCGCGGTTTGGAAGAAATCGGCACCGAGGGCGGTAGCCTGTACACCCTGCTTGCCGCCAGCATGGAGGGCGAATCGGCGTGGCCTGCCCCCGCACAGACGGTCAACGATTACCTCGGCGACGGCGACTGGTCCCTGGGCATGCTCCGCACCGGCATCTACCCGGCGGAGGCGCTCGAGAACGAGTGGTATATCGACGCCGCGGCGGTACCCGAGGATTTTGCGCCGAAGACTCTGAGCCTCTTTTTGAGCTATTGCGCCCGCTACGACCGCGAGCCGACGGCGCTGAACTACGGCTACTGGTCTACCATTCCCACGCTCATTGAGCAGGTGCCGCCGCTGGGTGCGGTACGCGCCAAGTTCGGCTCCTGGCAGACGACTCTGCATCGCGGACGCACGCAGATTGCCCGCGAGCTGCGCCTGTGGACGAAGAACGAAGCAAACGCAGCTGCCACTGAGTCGAACGAGACCGAGGCGAGCGCGGCTGAGGAGCTTGAGCTCCTCGATGCTGAGCTGACTAACGCTGAGTTGGCTAACGCTGAGCTCACCGAAGCAGAACTAGCAGAGCTGGATACCCCGGACGGCTTCCCTGTGGACGCTCCCGCGGAACCGGCAGAATCGGCAGAGCCGGCAGAGCAGGCAGAGCCCGCGCGTCTGAGCGCCCGCGAACTCACCGAGCAGGGCATTGGCGTGGTGCAGACCGCCCACACCGACCTGGCGGCGTACCACCGCACCCAGTGGGAGCAGACGGTGGAATCCTTCGGCGAACGCCTCGCGCAGCTTGCCTGGAACCGCCGCCTGAGCACCTACTACTTCTTCGACGGCGCCTGCCTGGAAGACGCCGACCCGACCCCCGTGGTGACGGTCTTCCGTTCCCCCACCGGTTTCCTCTGCGAGCTCGAACCCACCGCCGAGGCGCTACCCGCCTTCGACCCCGAGTTTCTGCAGGAGCACGGTTGGAGGCGCCCGGTGCCGGTGCATGCTCTGTGGAACCTGCACGCGCTCGACCCGTTAGAGGCTGCTGCCGCCGTCATCGAGGCGATGCGTTCCGGTTGCGGTTGTGAACGCTGGGATTTCTACCGCACCGATGACGACAACGACCCGCTTGCCGAAGAGGCTGAGGTGGCGCCTCTCTAAGCGCACTCCCGCGAGCCTCTCGAGTTCATCTCTAGAGCCTCTCGGGTTCATCCCTGGAGACAGCGAAAGCCCGCGTCCCCGCTCCCTGAGAGGAGCAGGTGACGCGGGCTTTACGCATGCACCGGTAGCCGGTGTACTAGTAGCCGGTACCGATAGCCGATGTGGCTTAGCGTGGGTGTTTAGCGTGCCGAGAAAATCTCGGATGCCTCCACAATCGCAATCTGCGCGGTGCGGGTAGAGATTGCTTCGTGGCGGCGTGCATCCGCACGGCGCTTGAAGAACCAACCAATACCCAGAATCGCGAACCAGACGGGCATCGCGAGCAGACCCCTGAGGGTTTCTTCATCCATGGCCAGCACACCGATGGTGAAGGCGAAGAACACCAGCGACAGCCACGCGGAGAAACGGCCGCCGGGCAGACGGAACTTCGACTTCTCGTGACGTGACGGGAACTTCTTGCGGTACATCAGGTAGCTGACCATAATCATCGCCCACGCAAAAATCACGAGTACCGCAGCCACGGTGGTGACCAGGTTGAACGCGCGAGAGATCGAGTCACCCGCGTAGAGCAGCACAATCGAGGACAGCAGCATCACGGCGGAAAGGAACAGCGCGTTACGAGGCACGCCGTTCTTAGAGATCTTGCCCAGGAACTGCGGTGCGCTGCGCTCGCGTGCCAGGCCGAATGCCATACGCGAGGTGGAGAAGATACCGGAGTTCGCCGAGGAGGTTGCGCTGGTAATCACCACGAAGTTGATGATGTGCGCGGCGATGCCCAGGCCCGCCAGAGTGAACATGGCGACGAAGGGACTCTTATCGGGGCTGACCAGGCGCCAGGGGGTGACCATCAGGATGACGGCGAGCGCGCCCACGTAGAAGACCATAATACGTACCGGCACGGCGTTAATTGCCTTGGGCAGGGTCTTTTCGGGGTCCTGGGTTTCTGCGGCGGTGGTACCGACGAGCTCGGAGCCCATGAACGCGAAGACTGCAATCTGGAATGCGCCGAGGAAGCCAATCAGGTGGTTGGGGAACATTCCGCCGTCGTTCCAGAGGTTTGCGACGGATGCCTGCGCACCACTGGGCGAGGTGAAGCCGACGGCGATCATGCCGCCGCCAACGATGATTAGGGCGACGATGGCGACGATCTTAATCATGGAGAACCAGAATTCGATTTCGCCGAAGTTCTTCACGGACACCAGGTTCAGGGTCAGCAGAACGCCGATGACGACGAGCGCCGGGATCCAGGCTTGCAGGTCGGGCCACCACAGACGCAGGTAGCCAACAATTGCGATGATGTCCGCGACGGCGGTGACCACCCACATGAACCAGTAGGACCAGCCGAGGAAGAACCCGGCCATGGGGCCGACGAGGTCGGTGGTGAAGTCGGAGAAGGACTTGTACCTCAGGTTGGAGAGCAGAATCTCGCCCATAGCTCGCAGCACCAGGAAGATGACGGCGCCGATGAGCATATACACGAAAATCACGGAGGGGCCCGCCAGGGAGATGGCGCGACCGGAGCCCATGAACAGGCCGGTGCCGATGGCACCGCCGATGGCGATGAGCTGGATGTGGCGGTTGCTTAGACCGCGGTGTAGTCGCTCTCCCTGCTCGGGAGCTTTAGGATTCAGGCTGACGTTGTTCTGTTCAGTCACGACGTCCTCTTTTCAGCGGTTGTACCCCGTACCGCATGTGCCGTTACTGGAATAAGAATCGTTAGATCGCAGCGGTCACGGTCACTGTATGAATATGCGGCCATTTGCTTGCGGGGCGTCCCCGGATTTCGGGGCGAGGCTGGGTCTCTATCAAATACCGCGCGGCATTCGGAAGTGTCACGCTATCGACTAACGCGGAGTTTTTCTGAGAGCTCTCACAGCTACTTGGATAGTTATTCTACAGGTGTTAAGTGCAAGAAAACAGGATTTACGGCAAAAATGTGACCTGTTTCTATTATTCACGTCATATCAAGCGGTGTAAAAAATGCCGCCTCGAACGTAAACAGGCAAGCACGAGGGCACGCGAAAGCCCCGCCTCCGCATCCTAAAAGAATGCAGAAACGGGGCTTACACACAGCACTACCGGAGCGCCACAGAAAGAACAGAAACTACTTCTGACCAGCCTTGTCAGCAGCGTTTTCAACAGCCAGCGCACGAGCACGCTTCGCCGCGTGGCGGCGGGTCAGAATCTCGTAGCCAATAGCCAGAGCGATAAACCAGATGGGGGTCAGCGCCAGGCCGATTGCGGTGTCCGGGTACAGGCTCAGGGCGTAGACCATGACGGCGAAGAAGACCAGGCCAAACCAGCTCATGCCAATACCCCAGGGCATCTTGTATGCGGATGCCTCGTGGCGTTCGGGGAACTTCTTGCGGTATACCAGGTACGCAATCAGGATCATGCTCCAGGTGAAGATACCCATCATCGACGCCACGGAGGTCACCACGGTGAACGCCTCCATGATGCCGCTACCGGCGTACAGCATGACCAGGCTGAACAGCAGCATCACGGTGGTCAGGTACAGGGCGTTGGCGGGCACACCATTCTTGGTGAGCTTACCCAGTGCGGAGGGTGCGGCACCGTCGTGTGCCAGACCGTAGACCATGCGGGAGGTCGAGAAAATACCGGAGTTCGCCGAGGACGCCGCGGAGGTCAGCACCACAAAGTTCACCAGCGAGGCGGCAACAGCAATGCCCGCCAGGGAGAACATACCCACGAAGGGGCTCATGGACTTATCCAACTTGTCCCAGGGGGTGACAGCGAGGATGGTCAGCAGCGGCAGGGCGTAGAAGAGGCCAATGCGGAAGGGTACCGCATTAATTGCCTTGGGCAGAGTGCGTTCGGGGTGTTCGGTTTCCGCCACGGCGGTACCGACCAGCTCAGCGCCCACGAAGGCGAAGAGCGCAATCTGGAAGGCACCCAGGAAGCCCGTCAGGCCCTGGGTAAAGATACCGCTACCGGAGGGGCCGGGGCGATCCCAGAGATTTGCCACGGAGGCGACGGTACCGTCGGGCGCGGTGAAGCTAAAGGCAACCATGAGCGCACCAACAATAATGAGGGCGACAATCGCGACGATTTTAATGACTGCGAACCAGAATTCGATTTCACCGAAGTTCTTCACCGAGGGCAGGTTCAGCAGCAGCAGAGCCACGATAACGGTCAGCGCCGGGATGAAGGCTGGGATTTCCGGCCACCAGTATTTGATGTAGCCGGTAATAGCGATGACATCCGCGATACCTGTGACGACCCAGAAGAACCAGTACGACCAGCCGACGAAGAAGCCGGCGCGCAGGCCGAGGATGTCGGTAATGAAGTCGGTGAAGGACTTGTACTTGGGGTTGGAGAGCAGAATCTCGCCCATGGCGCGCAGAACAAAGTAGATGACGCTACCGATAATGGCGTAAACAAAGACGATGGAGGGGCCGGTCAGGGCGATGGTCTTTGCCGAGCCGAGGAAGAGGCCGGTACCGATGGCGCCGCCAATTGCAATCAGTTGGATGTGCCGGTAACTAAGTCCACGCTGGAGCTTGGAGTGCTCTGCTTCGGAGTCTAGGCCGGTGACGGAGTTATGCGGCGTTGGCTGCTGTGTCACGTATTCCTCTTTCCTGCGTCGATTCGCCCTAAAATTCACTCGGGGGCGAGTCCGGGTGGCTGGTATTCATACATAATCCTGAACGGCGCGCCAGGAGGCGGTTCCCGCGCTTCCCGAGCCGGCGCGGTGCGCTTGGGCTTGTGGGCTCCGATTTCGCGGGGCTTCCGATTTCTTGCATCGCCGATAAAAGGTTATGCAGAGAATGCATAATTTCAAATTTTACCCCCTCATACCCACACAAGTACAAGGAATACAACATCACCAGATTTTTGAGACGGGGCGATTGAGACGGGACGAGCCTGTGGCATCCCTCAGCCTTCACCCGAAACACGCCCCGTATCACCCTTAGATCACACCCCTTCTCTGCAGGCTTCTGCCGGGTTTTCAAAAAATATTTAGAAACTTTACGTGTAAAACTTTACACGGCGAGAAACCGGGTCTAGAGTAGAAACCGTTCAACAAAAACCTAACCAACCAACTACAGAACAGAAGGACAACATCATGAGCAAGTTCTCCAACGCAGCACTGCGACTCACCGCCGGCGCACTCATCCTCGACGCAGGCGTCAAGAAGCTCAAGGCAGACGAAGGCACCTACGCCTTCCTGCAGCAGATGGCGGCAACCGGTGTTCCCGCAGTCTCCAAGCTGGACGCAGCAACCTTCGGTAAGCTCATCTCCGGCGCAGAGACCGCACTCGGCGCAACCCTGCTGACCCCCTTCGTCCCCTCCCGCCTGGCGGGTGCAGGCCTGACCGCATTCGCGGCAAACCTGATGACCATGTACTTCCGCAACCCGGACATGCACGACGCAACCTTCCGCCCCACCCAGGACGGCCAGCAGCTCGCAAACAACATCGTGATGCTCGGCGCGGGTCTGGCGCTGCTGGGCTCCAAGAAGTAAGCCCCACACGCTAACTCACTCAGACGACCTCACGAAAGTGCGGCGGGAACCAAGACTGTTCCCGCCGCACTTTTGTGTGCCTGCTGAAGTTCTATGCGCACCGAATTTCTATGCGCGCCGATTTTCTATGCCTCGCAGACCGCGCACGCTCCCTACCCCGCGCCCGATTAGCTCAGCGTCACGCCAGCCCCGCACGCCGCGAAACCGCACGGTGTAGCGGCGCTACGCTATTCTTTTAGGTATGTCTACTGAGAACACGCAGCCTAGCCAGGCACCCGAATCCACCGAAGAAAAGGCCAAGAAGCCGGTTCCTGAGGAATTCTTCCGCCAGCCCTACTCCTTCGTCCGCCGCGGCGACCGCCTCACCGCGCGCCGCCAGAAGGCGTGGGACACCTACTCCCCCACCCACGTGCTGGACATTCCGCGCCTGCGCACCGACACCTCCGTATCCCCCGAGGCGACCTTCGACCCGGTCAAGATTTACGGCCGCGAGGCGTACCAGGTCGTCGAGATCGGTTCCGGTCTGGGCGAGGCGATCGTGCACCGCGCAGCTGAGGTGCCCGAGGCGAACTTCCTCGCCGTTGAGGTGTACACCCCCGGCATCGCGGACCTGCTGCTGAAGATGGGCAACGCCGGCGTGGAGAACGTGCGTGTGGCTCAGGCGAACGCACCCGAACTGCTCGACAACATGCTTGAGGAGAACTCCGTGGATGAGCTGTGGGTGTTCTTCCCGGACCCCTGGCACAAGTCCCGCCACCACAAGCGCCGCCTGGTGTCCCCGGCGTTCGCTGATAAGGTTGCGCGCGTGCTTAAGCCCGGCGGCATTTGGCGTCTGGCGACTGACTGGGAGGAGTACGCCCTGGTCATGCGTGAGGTTCTGGAGGCGCACCCCGACTTTGAGAACGTGAACCCGGGCGCCGGTGCGACCGAGGAGGATCCGCTGGGTGGTTGGGCTCCGCGTTGGGAGGGCCGTACTCTCACCAGCTTTGAGCGTAAGGCTCAGGAGGCGGGCCGCCGCGCGCATGATCTGACCTACCGCCGCAAGTAAGCGGGTCAGCGTTAGCGAGAGTTACCGCCAGGTGATTTCCCGCCACCGCGCAAAGTGCATACGTTAAAGCAGGTGAGGCTCCCCGATCATTCGGGGAGCCTCACCTCCTTGTGTGTGGGTCTGAGTGCATGCGGGCGGGGGTCTACCCTACCTCGCTCGCGCGGCGCTAAGACGCACAAGTCTATATGGGCGGCTGACCAGCTCAAATGAACTAGAAGCGAGCTAGAACAGCCGAACCATTTATCCCAGTGTAGCGGGTTTAGCCGGTTTAGCGCTGCGGCTTCGTATCATCCGCCGTAGCCGACTGGTGACGCTGACGGTACAACACCACAGCCGAAGAACGCTGACGAGGCGCCGGGCGGGTACCGCGGGCAATATGCACCACGTCGCCGCTGGTACCGGCAGCGAACACGCGCTCCGCCAAGCCCAGCTTCACCTTCGCATCCTCGACCTGACGCTGCAGCGCCGCAATCTGCTCCTGCTGCTCCTCCACGAGGGACTCCAGCTCAATAATGCGGCGAATACCCTCCAGGGAGACGCCCTCCTGCGAGAGCTGCTGAATCTGCTGCAGACGGTTCACGTCACGCTGCGAATAGCGGCGCGCCTTACCGGGCGCACGCGAAGGCTGGACCAGGCCGATGCGGTCGTACTGGCGCAGGGTCTGCGGGTGCATGCCCGCCAGCTCAGCTGCCACAGAAATCACGAAAACCGGCAGGTCCACGCTGTGCAACGGCTTGCCGCTACGGGACTTAGATGATGATTCTCGAGATGCCATGGTTTACTTCGCCTTCTTCAACAGATCCTTACGCGGGTTCTCCTGCGGTGCCAGTTTTACGAACTTATCGAATGCTTCCTGCGCCTCTGCGCTCAGCTCGGTGGGCAGAACAATTTCGGGGATGACCAGCAGGTCGCCGTCGCCGCCCTTAGCCTTGAAGCCGCGGCCCTTAGCGCGCAGTCGGCGGCCGACCTGGCCGGGTGCCAGGCGCAGCTTCACGGTGGATGCGTCGGGCAGGGGCACCTCAATCACTGCGCCGTCGACGGCCTCGGCGAGGGTGACGGGCGCACGCATAATCAGGTTGTTGCCCTCGCGCGAGTACACGGAGTCATCGGAAACGCGCACGGTGACCTTCAGGTCGCCGCCGTGCAGGCCCTTGCCGCGCAGGCGGACCTTCTGGCCGTCCTTAATGCCTGCGGGGATGCGTGCCTCGGTGTGGGAGCCGTCCGGCAGGAACACGGTCACGGTCGCACCGGTGTATGCCTGAGCGAGGCTGATGCGGGTGCTGGTGCTGCTCTCTTCGGGGGCTGCGTGCTGTGCACCGCCGAAGCCGCCGCCACCCATGCCGCCGAAGTCGGCGCTGGTGAAACCTGCGGAGCGTCGGGAACCGCCAGCGCTACCACCGAAGAGGCCGCCGAGCAGGTCGTCAATGTTGATGCCTGCGCCGCCGCTGCTGAAGCCGCCGAATGCGTCCGCGCCGGGGTAGCCGGTGTAGCTACCACCGCCGAAACCGCCACCGCCGAAGCCGCCCATGCCAGATGCGCCGTAGCGGCGAATCTGGTCGTACTCTTCGCGCTGCTTCTTGTCGGAGAGCACGTCGTATGCTTCCGAGATTTCCTTGAACTTCTTCTCTGCTGCGGCGTCACCGGGGTTCAGGTCCGGGTGGTACTTGCGGGAGAGCTTGCGGTACGCCTTCTTGATGTCGCTTTCGCTTGCGTCTTCGCTGACACCCAGTGCCTTATAAAAGTCGTCGGTTAGCCAGTTTTCACTTGCCATGTTGTGTTTCTCCTTCTGCGGTGATGCGCCGCCCTCCTCGGTTACGGGACGGCTTGCAGGGGCACCGCGTACTTGTCTTAATACTCTATATAAAAGTTTAGTCTACTTGACTCAATTTTGAAAGGGCTGGGCCAAAAAAAATAGCACCCCTACAAGCCTTTTATCCGCCGCCACAGCTCGCCGGAACCCGCGCCAACACCGGGCAGAACAGCCCGGGCAAATAGCTCCGGCAGAACAGCTTAGGCAAACAACAGGGCGGGCACTCCCCCACCAGGGAGAGCACCCGCCCGTCGTTAGTTATTCAGCCAATGCTGAGCCGACCACCTTACGGTGCGACAGCCACAGCCACCTGCGCGGTACGAACCACACGGTCGTTCACGCGGTAGCCGTAACGCAGAACCATGGAGACATGATCCTCAGCCACCTCGTCGGTGGGCTGCTGCAGTACAGCTTCGTGGATGTTCGGGTCGAAGGCGTCGCCTACTTCACCGAAGCGCTCCAGGCCCTGCTTGCCGAGCAGCTCTTCGAGCTTGGTAGCGATGGAGGCAAAGGGGCCGTCCTGCAGGTCGCCGTGCTTGCGTGCGGCGTCGATGTCGTCGAACACCGGCAGCAGGGAACCGACCAGGTCACTGATGACGAAGAGTCGCAGCTGCTCCTTTTCGCGGGCGGTGCGGTTCTTGTAGTTGGTGAACTCTGCCTGCAGGCGAAGCAGGGAGTCCAGGCGCTCCGCGGCGAGTGCCGCATCCGCAGATTCTGCTTCTACGGCGTCCTGGAGCTCAGCCTCGACGGCTTCCGCAGCTTCCTCGGGGCTTTCGACCGATTCAGCTTCGGGGTGGCCTTCCGCTGCGGGGGCGTTGAATGCCTCCTCCAGCGGGTCGGGGGTGATGTTTTCCTGCTCAGCCATGATTACTTCTTCTCGTCTTCGTCGATAACCTCGGCGTCGACAACGTCCTCATCAGCGGCGGGCTTGGACTCGGATGCCTCAGCCTGTGCTGCTGCGTAGAGTGCCTCGCCCAGCTTGGACTGGGATGCCTGCAGCTTCTCGAATGCGGACTTCACTGCTGCGTCGTCGTCGCCCTCGAGTGCCTTCTTCAGCTCGTCGACATCGCCCTGAACCTCGGTCTTGACGTCCTCGGGCAGCTTGTCGCCGTTCTCCTTCAGGAGCTTCTCGACGGAGTATGCGACGGACTCAGCTGCGTTGCGGGTGTCAGCAGCCTCGCGGCGTGCCTTGTCCTGCTCTGCGTGTGCCTCTGCGTCCTTGACCATGCGGTCGATGTCGTCCTTGGAGAGGGAGGTACCGCCGGTGATGGTCATGGACTGCTCAACGCCGGTGCCCTTGTCCTTTGCGGAGACGTGGACGATGCCGTTTGCGTCGATGTCGAAGGTGACCTCAATCTGGGGCACGCCACGGGGTGCGGGGGCGATGCCGGTCAGCTCGAAGGTACCCAGGTTCTTGTTGTCGCGAGTGAACTCACGCTCACCCTGGAAGACCTGAATGGTCACGGAGGGCTGGTTGTCCTCTGCGGTGGTGAAGGTCTCGGAACGCTTGGTCGGGATTGCGGTGTTGCGCTCGATCAGCTTGGTCATCACGCCGCCCTTGGTCTCGATACCGAGGGAGAGGGGGGTGACGTCGATCAGCAGAACGTCCTTACGGTCGCCCTTCAGCACGCCTGCCTGCAGTGCTGCACCCATTGCCACAACCTCGTCGGGGTTCACGCCCTTGTTGGGCTCGCGGCCGGTGAGCTCCTTGACGAGCTCAGCAACGGCGGGCATACGGGTGGAGCCACCAACCAGGATGACCTCAGAAATCTCGGAGATGGACACGCCAGCTTCCTTGATTACGTCGAGCACGGGCTTCTTGGTGCGCTCGAGCAGGTCGCGGGTCAGTTCCTCGAACTTTGCGCGGGTCAGCTTCTCATCCAGGTGGATGGGACCCTCGGGGGTCACGGACAGGTACTGCAGGGAGATGTTGGTGCTAGAAGCGCTGGACAGCTCCTTCTTAGCCTGCTCAGCTGCCTCCTGCAGACGCTGCAGAGCAATCTTGTCCTTGGACAGGTCAGCGCCGGTGTTTGCCTTCACCTGTGCGAGCAGCCACTCGACGACGCGGTGGTCCCAGTCGTCACCACCGAGGCGGTTGTCACCGCTGGTTGCGCGAACCTGAATGGTGGAGAAGCCGTCGTCGTCCTTGCCAACTTCCAGCAGGGAGACGTCGAAGGTACCGCCACCGAGGTCGAAGACCAGGATGAGCTCGTCTTCCTTACCCTTGTCCAGGCCGTATGCGAGTGCTGCGGCGGTGGGCTCGTTGACGATACGCAGGACGTTCAGGCCTGCAATCTCGCCGGCTTCCTTGGTTGCCTGACGCTCAGCGTCGTTGAAGTATGCCGGGACGGTGATGACAGCATCGGTGACGGTGTCGTTCAGGAATGCCTCTGCGTCGCCCTTCAGCTTCATGAGGATACGAGCGGAGATTTCCTGCGGGGTGTACTTCTTGCCGTCAATCTCGGTGGTCCAGTCGGTGCCCATGTGGCGCTTGACGGAGGAGATGGTGCGGTCGACGTTGGTCACTGCCTGACGCTTTGCAACGCTACCGACCAGAACCTCGCCGTCCTTGGAGAATGCGACGACAGAGGGGGTGGTGCGGGTACCCTCTGCGTTAGCGATGACGACCGGGTCGCCACCTTCCAGTGCTGCTACGACCGAGTTGGTGGTACCGAGGTCAATACCTACTGCACGTGCCATATGTTTATTCACTCCTTAGGTGTTAGTGCCCCGCTTCTTCTAATGCGAGGCGGGTTAGTTTGAAAGTTCTGGAGGCGAGGGTGCTGCGCGTGCCGCCCCGTGTGGGGTGGCCTGCGCGGCTCCTTGAGCCTCATGTACTCAAGTATGCACTCTCTCGGAGGGCGTGTCAATAGGGTTGAGCGAACTTTACTCAACTTTTTTATGTGGAGTGGCGTGAGGGGTGGGTCTTTTGGAGTCCCGGAGGGGTATTTTGCGGGGGATTTTGGGGCGGTGGCGAGGCGCGCATGGGCGGTTTTACCCCGGAATTCCGGGGTTTTTGGGCTGGGTGATGGCGCGGCGAGGCGATTCAGCGCACGGCGGACATGGGCGGGCTAACTGGGCGAAAAAATTTTTAAAAAAGGAGCGAAAAACCGAAAAATTGGGGTGCGAGAGGGGTTTGAAGGTGGCGCAGGGGCACCTTATATAGGGTGTGCGGGGCGATTTTTGGGTCTGGAGACTAGACCTCTAGCAGCGTTGCTAGAGAGGGAGTGAGACGTCAGAGGTTCACTCCTCTTATATATGGAGAACCGATCTGCAAGCTCCATCGCTCGCTCTATAGAGGTATCTCTGCTTGTCCAACTCGTAATCCCCTAACCCTCACCTATGGATTGAGGCTACCCGCCTGCCGTATCCTGGTTACGACCATATCCTCTCAAAGTAGACAGGAGACACCAGTGTCCAAAACAGACAGCAATCAACATCAGGATAATGAAATACCACCCTCCCCAGCAGGAGATTTCATTCTTTTCATACTCCTCACAGGTGCAATGATAATGCCAGGAATATTATCCCCAAATCCACAAAATATACTCTCTTTCATTGCGATAATCGCAGATATCATAATAATAGATATCATAATATTCTTTCGCCTTACGACATACCTAATCAAGAACAAAAATAAAAAAACTAACAAGAACTCCCTGTCTATCGTAGTAAAAAAAGTGGTTCATTATACACAGCAGTGCAGGGTTGCAGTCTCGCGAGTTATGGGCTCAACATTTCGACATAAATGGCTTATAAAGACAGTTGCAATAGCCCTGTCCTTCCCTGTCGCCTTAAAACTTACAGAACATTGGAAAGAGATAACAGACAAAATAACCGCAGTACTTGAATTTTTCATAATTAACAACAAGTCACTCGGAATTTCAATATTGATAACATTCATATTTGCTATAATAATATTTTACAAAAAAATTATTACAATTTTCCAGAAATTTATTTCCGGTTTAACAAGTAAATATTTCATATTCACATTGGCGAGCCTTGCAATTATTGGTGCATTATCAGCTTTATTAATACCAAGCTATACAAGTTGGTTTAGAGAGCCCGGATATACCATCACACAGCAAGATAGCGCCAAAGAAAACCCAGAAAAGGCGCAGAATACTCCCATTCCTACAGCCTCACCTACCGGTAATAAGGCTGCAGAGGTAGAGCAAAAATCGACTTCCGATTTAAGACTTCACCTTCTGTATATCACAGGTGGTATTATTGCCATCCTTGGCCTAATTGAAACAAATCGCAAGAATAGTCAGGACCATATTCGTCAGGTGCATGCAGCTCGCCGTGACCGATACATTGAAGCGGTCGATAAACTATCTAGCAAAAATGCGTCTGTGCGTCTTGGCGGAGTGTACGCTCTCGTTGGCCTTGTTGATGAGTGGTTGGACGACGATAATATTGACAGGGAAACCAGATTCAAAGAAGGGCAGGTTATTATCAATAACCTCTGCTCCTATATTCGTTCACCCTTCCCACTTGCAGAAAAAATTGACGAATACAAAGCCTACAAAAGATTTGAAGAGGTCATGCAAAAAGATTCTAAGAGACTTCTCGAGGAATTAGATTTCCCTGATTGGATTGTTCTAAATGATCGTTTCCCAAGTCTTCAGAACTATAAAAAGCCTAAGAATATCACCAAAGACTATGCAATGTTTAGCGAAGAACAGGACGTACGCCGAACCATTTTTATTGAAATGAGTAAGCGTAGCAGTAGCAATCAAAAGAAGGATGAAGAAGGTAAAAAATCCTTTGAGTCCGAGACATGGAGTAAGTTTGATTTCGATTTCAGTCGAGCACCAATTTTCTACCCCCTCAATAACCTCAAAATTGAAAAAGGGAATTTCTCGACTGCTAAGTTCTATTTCTATGCTGGTTCAACCTTCAATGGTACGACTTTCATCGAAAAAGCGGATTTCTTCGGGGCAACTTTTATCGACAGGGCAGATTTTACCGACGTGACTTTTGCTAAAGGTGTTGATTTTAGCTGGGCGGAATTCAGCTACGCTAGCTTCTATACAGCGAAATTTATTGGGAAATCATCCTTCACCAATGCAAATTTCAGCGAGGCTATCTTCTTTGGTGCAAAATTTACCGAAAATGCGATTTTCTGCAGGACAACTTTTACCAACTATGCACAATTCTTATCAACAACTTTTACCGGAGGTGTGAATTTCAGCGGAGCGGTCTTCGGGGAAATTATTAACTTCGTTGAAACGACTTTCACCAGCACCACGGACTTCAGCGGGGCGACATTCAACTCATCGGCACTGTACTTCACGTTTAGAACAGATTTAGGGATAGAATTGAAAGCCAAATTCTCTGCAGCCGCAAACCCGCAGGACTACGATTTCTCAACCATGCAGGTGGGCTTTGGAACCGCGACTCTTCTCGGTAAGACGTTCAAGATTCCCCTTGGAACGGTACTTTTCGACCCTAAATCATTGGATAAAAAGACAGGAGAATATACTCGCGTAAGTCCCCCTGCGCAATAACGATTACTGCCGCACTCAAAGGTAGCGTTCTTGTAGACCCCGCCTGCACTTCTCGTGCAGGCGGGGCATCTTCTTTTAACCAGCGCGAGCGCGCTAGGGTGGGGCTCTCCCCTATGCTGGTTATAAGCCAGCACCGGAGCAGGAAGGGCACACCGCTATGAACCTCAACAAACTCTTAACTGCGCTGCGGCAACGCAAAAACACCCCGGCACACAACCAGCAGGCCGGGCGGCACGAACGCTACACGCACGCACTCGAACAATTCCTCGACGGGCAGCCCGCCACACGCCTCAGCGGAGCGTACACGCTCGCGAACCTCGTGGACGAATGGCTCACAGACGCCTCCCTCCCCGAACAGGTACGCCGCGAAGAAGCCCAGACCATCATCGACGCTCTGACCAAATGCATCCGCATGCCCTACCCTCTCGCGCAGAAACGCCAGGTCCTAGAATCAGACGAGGCACCCGAGGGGTACGAAGGGGACTTTACGCGCGATCAGGAGGCGCTCCGCGAAGAGCAGCTGGTGCGCCGCACCGTCTTCATGGAGTTCAGCCGCCGTTTCGCCGCGGTCACCGAAAGCAGCAAGGCAGGCAATAAGAAGAACCAGCACACAGTGCCGTCAATATCGCTGATATGGGCTGATTTGCGCTTCGACTTTGGTGGCGCACCCATCTTCTACCCGCTGCAGCAGCTGCACTTTCAGAACGCCGATTTCGCTTCCGCAACCTTCTACGGCCCGGCGGATTTCTCTGACGCAACCTTCCACGGTGACACCAGCTTTTCGGCGGCACAGTTCACGGCTGACGCGTCCTTCCACGGCGCGAATTTCAACGACTGGGTGGGCTTCAGCGCCGCGCACTTCGCGGGCGCGGCAGAGTTCAGCGGGGCACGCTTTGCGGACGCGGCAAGCTTCGCAACCGTAACCTTCACCGGCGAGGTTGACTTCTCAGACGCGGTCTTCTCGGCTGCGGCTGACTTCGCGGTAGCCTCCTTCGAGTCCGACGCCAACTTCTCACGCTTGAACACCGCGGGCATAGCCAGCTTCGCGGCGGTCACCTTTGAAGGAAAGGCAGTATTCACCGCCTCCACGTTCCACGATGAAGCGCACTTCGCCGCATCGGTCTTCAACCGTCCGGCGGTGTTCTCTAAGTCGCTGTTCGGCGGGGTCGCGCGCTTTGCCGGTGTAGTCACCAAGCAGTCCGCAATGTTCAGCAACGTACGCTTTGCGAGCGCGGCGGACTTTAGCGGGGCGTCTTTCACGCAGTACGAGGATTTTGGTGGGGCGCGGTTCGACGGCGACGCCACGTTCAGCCGGGCGTCTTTTATTGCGCTTCCGAGGACGCGCTATGAGATGGACTTCCCGCAGCGAGCGAACTTCGGTAACGCGACCTTCGCGCAGGATGCCGACTTTAGTAAGGCGACGTTCACGGCGCATGTCGGCTTCTACAAGGCGACGTTCGCGCGGGAGGTGAGCTTCAACGGGGCGAGCTTTGAGGGCGCCTACTTCGCGGATGCGACGTTCAGTCAGAAGGTGGATTTCAGGCAGACTAGCTTCATGTATGTTAAGCCGTCCTTTGAGGCTTTGGATAGGCGGCTGCAGAGGGCGCGGTTCTCGGCGCAGGCGGATCCGCAGGATTACCTGTTTGAGGCGCGCCTGGAGAGCAGGCACGGCTTCAGCTGCGGCGAGGCAGAGCTTCTTAATAGAACGTTCATTCTCCCTCTCGGTGCTGTGCTGTATGACCCGGATTCCTGGGACGAAGAGGAGCAGGGGTACACCGGCGTCAGTGAGCCTGCGCAGTAAAACCTGACTCTCCCCCGCCGCCGGGGAAGCGCCCGAAGACCCCGCCCGTGCATCCAGCGCTGGCGGGGTTCTTGCTTTGACCAGCAACCGCCCAAGCCCGGCAGCTTTACCTTATGCTGAGTATGACCCGCCCCTTTCAACGATGACAGGAGAACCACATGCATCTGGCACCCAGCACCGCGTGGGCTTGGCTGATAGCTTGCGCAGTCGTCATTCTGTTTTTCCCGCTCGCCGCGCAGTTCGGCAATCTCAAGGGGAAGCTGTCTAGCTTCCGCGCCTGGGTTTGGGCTATCGCTCTCTTGGGCATTGTCACGGCGGGTTTTATGCCTTTCGCCTTTGACCCTGGCATCCCCAATTTTGAGGTTCAGCCGTTCATTTTCTTCATCACCGGCACCCTGCTGAGTGTTCTCTTTCTTGGGGAGTTCCACCGCATGAACGCCCAGAAAAAGCTGAAACACCCCCAGCGGGTGCACGCTGAGCGCCGTACCCGTTACAGCAAGGCAGTTGAGCATCTGGCGTATCCGAATCCGGCAGTTCGTGCGAGTGCCATCAGCACGCTTGCGGGTCTGGTGGATGAGTGGCTCGCTGACGAGCAACTCAGCGTTGAGGCGCGGCAGAAGGAGGGGCAGGTCATCGTCAATGCCCTCTGCGCTTATGTGCGTTCGCCGTTCGCGCGGGCATTCAAGGCAGAAGCTTTTGAATCCGATACGCCGCCCGCTAACTATGCGGGTGATTTCGCTACGGATCTGGCGGCTTTCCGTGGTGAGCAGGATGTTCGCCGCAGCATCTTCGTTGAGATGAGCAAGCGCAGCGGCACCCTTGCTGAAAATGAGAAGGGCGAGGTGACTGTTGTCCCCGGCGCGTGGAGCGGCTTTGAGTTCGATTTCAGCCGAGCTGTCGTCTTCTACCCTCTCGACGGTCTGACTATTGAGAACGCCGATTTCTCTGCGGCGAAGTTCTGCAACGGTTCAGATTTCAGCGGGGCTACTTTTGTGGGAACCGTGGATTTCAGCCGCGCAACCTTCGGAGAGATTGCGGGGTTCGGTGACGCGACCTTTACTGGCGATGCGAACTTTACCCGGGCGGTCTTTGACCAGGATGCGCGTTTTAGCGACGTAACTTTCATGGGTACGGCTGACTTTAGTAACGCGCGCTTTGCTGGTGATGCGGTCTTCCGCTGGGTAGCTTTCAACGCTAATGCGGACTTCCGCGAGGCTTCTTTTGGAGGGCACGCTGACTTCCGCGACACTGCGTTTGCGGCGGATGCGGGCTTTAGCGGTGCTTCCTTTGAGGGGAACGCTGAGTTCTTTAGGTCGTCTTTTGGCGGTAATGCGAGCTTCTTCAGGACGGATTTTGCGGGAGTTACGGAGTTCCGTGAGGCGGTCTTTGAGAGGCATGCAGGGTTTAACGCAGCAACCTTCTACGGGGATGCACACTTTAGCCGGGCTACGTTTGAGGGGCTCGCTGGGTTCCATGATGTGACCTTTGAGGCAGGCGCGGATTTTGCAGGGGCGTCCTTTATAGGCATTGCAGATTTCTGCGAGGTGTCTTTCACGAAGAGCCCGCCGCTCTTCACGGCTAAAAATGTTGAGTCGGGTGAGGTATACCGGGCTCGATTCGCTGCGCTGTCTGCCGGTTCTGGGCCCACCGGTCAGGAGGCGCATAACTTCACGGTGTGCGAGGGCAGCTGCCCTATTCCGCTGGGTACAGCCGGGTTGAACGGCGTGGGCTACCGCATCCCAGTCGGGGCGGTGCTCTTCGATCCGACTTCTTGGGGTAAACGGCGGAAGGAATACACGCGCCTGAGTGAACCCGCGCAGTAATATCCAGAGGCCCCGCCACGTGAATGTGTGGTGGGGTCTTCGCGCACGTAGTGGACACCGCCGAGTAGTTGCATCGAAAAATAAAATGGTGCGAAAAACCCCGCTGAGCTTGTAGGCTCTAGCGGGGTTTTTCGAATCTTATCTACCCGAATTCATTTATCGCTTTTCAGTGGCATTACGCCATATCTGCGATAAACAAACATAAATTGGGTAGCAAAAATCCGCGGAATGTGTGTCATCTGCTAAAATCAGCAGTGACAACGCAATTCCGCGTTGTCTCTCATTAATAAATTAAATAGAGAGGAGGGGAACTCCTATGGCCAAGAAATTTTGGCTGGTTATCGAACGGGGTAGCTATGTAGCCACTCTGTTCGTCGGTCTCGTAGAGATGTGTGAGTTTGCAAGCGCTCACCTCTTCTAGACCATTCTTTCGTGGGGCTACTGGCGATGTTTGCCCCATCGCTGGTAGCTCCACTTTTATTTTACTGTCATTATACATAAGGACATTCCCTATATGCATGACCGCATACCTAATAATGTAGCGCATTTCTTAAGACATAACAACACGACAATACTAATTACGCCGCTATTGCATCCACCACAAAGAACAATATCGCCTATTTTGAGGATTCTCATACCCACCTCGTCTGCCGCGGATAACAGAAGCATCGCCTGCGCATCTCGCGCAGGCGCCCCCGTTGATGACCGGGCGCCACTCATGGCAAGTAGCTTTACCCTATGCTGGAAGGTGAACGTTCCTATCAGAGAGGACAGGAGAACCTAGTGCCCAGCAATAACGCATCATCCGTTCCAGAGAGCCCTGTAATCCCGAAAGCTCAGGAGAGACCTTGGTATATCCAGCGCTTTACTAAGCTCCTCATTGGCTTCGGTCTGGGCGGCGGCGCGGTTGCGATTCTTCTGCCTTGGATGCTGTGGTTGCTCTGCGGCATGAGCTCAGGTAGCTCAGATCAGCTACGCTTGCATCTTCTGTATCTTACTGGCGGCATTATTGCGGTTCTAACTCTTCTGCAGACTAACTGGAAGAATCAGGGTGACCGCCTCAAAATTGACGCTGATATCAAGAAGAATGAGCAGGACGCAGAGAAGAACGAACGCGACCATATCCGCCAGGTTTATGCAGAGCGTCGCAGCCGCTATACCAAGGCTGTCGAGCAGCTAGCTGACGAGAAAGCGACTGTCCGTCTGGGCGGTATCTACACTCTTGTGGGTCTCGTAGATGAGTGGCTCGCTGATGACACTTTCAATCCTGAAGAACGGCAGAAAGAGGGCCAGGTTATTATCAATAACCTTTGCTCCTACATTCGTTCACCCTTCACTTTGGCGTTAAAGGCAGAGATGTTTGAGGGCGATTCAGAGCCTGATAACTATGAAGGAGATTTCTCCAAAGATCAGGCGGCATTTCGCGAAGAACAGGATGTACGCCGCACTATCTTCGTTGAGATGAGCAAACGCAGTAGCGACACTATCGAAGAGGAAGGCGAGGTAATCGAAACCGTTCCAGGACCCTGGAGTGACTTTGATTTCGATTTCAGCCGAGCACCCATTTTCTATCCCCTCAATGCCATCACAATTGAGAAAGGTAATTTCTCTTATGCCCAGTTCTACAGTAGCGCGGACTTCAGTGAAGTGACCTTCACCCGAACCGCGGATTTCAGAGCAGTAGCATTCGGCCAGACCGTAAAATTCAGCTGGGCAATATTCGCCCATAACGCAGATTTCAGGTGGGCAACATTCGCCCATAACGCGAACTTCAGCTGGGCAGCCTTCACCCATAACGCGGATTTCAGGTGGGCAGCCTTCGCCCATAACGCAGATTTCAGGTGGGCGACATTCACCCGTTACGCGATCTTCAGATGGGTAATCTTCACCCATAACGCGAACTTCAGCGAAACAACCTTCGTCCAAGACGCGGACTTCAACGAAGTAACCTTCACCCAGGACGCGGACTTCAGGCAGGCGGTCTTCGCCCAAGATGCGTGCTTCAGCGAAACAACTTTCATCCAAACTGCAGACTTTGGCTCAGCGACCTTCACCCACGCCGCGTACTTCTTGAGCGCGGTCTTCACCCAAGACGCGGATTTCAGCTGGGCGGTCTTCATCCAACACGCGGACTTCAATGAAGCGACGTTTAGCACAAGTTCACCAAAGTTTGTGGAAACTTTTGAAACCTCCGGGATGACGTTCAGAGCACGATTCGCTGCTTTGCCTGAAGGCCGGGAAGCACATAACTTTATGGTCAGCGAACATAGCCAGCCCGTTCTTCTAGGAGAAGTCGAGCTTAACAATATGAAATACTACATTCCTGTAGGCACGATACTCTTCGACCCGACTTCATTGGATGATGACACACAGGACTACATTACTAGTGAGCCTGCAAAGCCACTAGATAACTCAGACGAGGTAGAAGAAAACAAAACCAATTAGACCTCACCGTTAAAAAGCCCCGCCGATCTCACATCGGCGGGGTCTTTGCATGCCCGCGGTAAAGTACCCGTCAGTGAGCACATCCACCTATCACAGCACTGGCCCGAGCGGGGGCTTCGTTTATATCTGATAGCAATCCAAGTCAGACAGTTTTGCACTATGCTGAAAGGTGACCGTTCCTCTCAGAGAAGACAGGAGAATTAGCGACTATGACAAAAATAGTGGATAGCACCGAAGACTCTTTACAAATTCGCCCTCAATTGTGGAAAAGATTTGTAAGTTGGTACTCAAGGAATTGGCTTTATATAACCCTTATCCTTCTGGCCTTTGCCGG
This sequence comes from Rothia sp. HMSC068E02, assembly GCF_001813565.1. Lineage (NCBI taxonomy): Bacteria > Bacillati > Actinomycetota > Actinomycetes > Micrococcales > Micrococcaceae > Rothia > Rothia sp. HMSC068E02. The sequence goes on along the minus strand of NZ_KV812894.1, from coordinate 41,894 downwards.
GATTATCTGTGCTTTCTACGTCCCGCAGAATATCCCCGGGATCGAGCATCAAGGTAACTCTGTTGCTTCTGTGCGTCAGGCTATCCTCGCAGTATTCGCGGGCGTACTCACAATGCTCACGCTATGGGAAAACCATCGTAAAAATACTCAGGAGAAGAACAAGAATGAACGCGACCATATCCGCCAAGTACACGCAGAACGCCGTGGTCGCTATGCCAAAGGCGTTGAGCAGTTGGCCAACGAGAATGCAGCTATTCGTCTCGGTGGAGTCTATACGCTCGTTGGGTTAACGGATGAGTGGCTTGCAGATAAAAATCTCCAACCCCAGAAACGGCAAAAAGAGGGACAGGTTATTATCAATAACCTTTGTGCATATATTCGTTCAATACCAAATGGACTAACCAGTACAGACCTTGAATCTGGAGTTACTCCTTCAGACGAAGCAAAGATACGCCAAACAATTTTCAGTGAAATAAGCAATAGAACAAACCCTGAAAATAGAAAGAATCTCATATGGACGGATTTAAAATTTGACTTTTCAGATTCCCCTATTTTTTACCCATTAGACGATAAAGTGTTTATGAATGCGGATTTTCAAAAGTCAAATTTCTACAAACTCGCTTCTTTCTCCCGTAGCAAGTTTTACGGAGAAACAAAATTTACTGGTTCAAATTTCTATATTCGTTCAAAGTTCGATAAATCTGAATTTTATGGAACCGCAGATTTTTCCTCTACCAGGCTAGGCATGCCCCTTACCATTAACGCAAATTGGAAAAACATGAAGAATCAGTTTAAAGAAACTATAAAATACGCCTCTATCCCCCAAAATATTATGTCTACAAATTACTGCACAGATTTCTCAGAGGCAACTTTTACGCAAACAGTAAATTTTAATGAAGCATATTTCTATATAAAAGCAACATTCGAATCGTCTAATTTTTCCCATGAACCAAATTTCGAATCATCTTATCTTACATGCAAAGAGGAATCTAATTTTTCAGCGCACTCAAATAATATCCAACTTAAGGTAGTAGAGTTGACCGATAAATCGGGTAATAGCTACGCTCAAGAAATACCGGTTGGGTCGCGACTTTTTGACCCGAAATCTTGGAGCTCCAGGGAAGAAAAATATACTTGTGTGAGTGAATCAGCGAGACTACTAGATAAATCCAGTGACAGCAAAGAAGATAAATCTACATAGAATTTTCCTCTAGAAGACCCCGCTAGACTCACGTCGGCGGGGTCTTCGTTTTGGCCACCAACAGCACTGAGGCAGGAGCCTATGCACTATGCTGAGAGGGACCATTCCTCTCAGAGAAAATAGGAGATTATCTTGTCAGATAATAAGACCTCGTTGCAGAAGCAACCTATTTACATTCAGTACTTTTCCCTAATACTTGTCCTACTTGGGCTACTGGGAGGTCTTCTTGCGCTCTCAGTTCCTCTATGGAGATCGCCCCTTCTGGGTTTATTAAATCTGCCCATCCCAGCCAATGACCCTGATAAGTACCCTGAAGGCAAAGCAATTGCGGATCTTCGTCTACACATTCTCTATATAACTGGCGGTATCATCGCGATGCTGACTCTTCTGCAGACCGATTGGAAGAACCGGATTGACCGGCGCAAGGTCGAGGCTGATATTCAGAAGAACGAACAGGATGCAAAGAACGAGGCTGCAAAACGTGAACAAGATGCCGTCAAGAGTGAACGTGACCATATTCGCCAGGTACACGCTGAACGCCGTAACCGCTACACCAAGGCTGTAGAGCAACTAGCTAACGAGAATGCGGCTGTTCGCCTCGGTGGTATCTATACGCTTGTGGGCCTTGTTGATGAATGGCTAGATGATAACAAGTCTATCGCAGACAACGATGAGAGTTCCGATAAACCAAAGAAAGAGGGGCAAATTATTGTCAATAATCTCTGTGCTTACATAAAATCTCCGCTTGAATCTGAAACCAAAACTACTACAAGCCATGTAACCGGCCAGGAAGAACGGAGAATTCGTCAAGCAATATTATATGAGATGCATGTCCGTCTGAGTAGTAAAAATTCTTCTTCCACACCAGAGGAATACAAACCTGGTCCGTGGTCAAAATTTTCATTCGATTTCTCAAATTCGGAATTCTTCTATCCAGTTGATTTTTCCAATGGATTCTTCGAAAAAGAGATAAATTTCACAGAATCTATATTTACAAAAAGTGTAAATTTTAAAAATGCAAGATTCAAAGAATCTGCAATCTTTAATTCTGCAAAATTCATATCAAAACATGCAAACGACGATGTTTCCTTCGAGAAAGCTGAAGTGTCTGGAATCGCAAATTTTTCATCATCCCTTTTCACAATTCCCCTAAACTGTGAAAACGCAGTATTCAACGATGAATTTCGAATTAACAAAAGCCACTTTATTAAAACTACATTATACTCAGAAAATATTCATTACCACTCTGAGCCCGTACTGGAAGATCTAGCAGGGACAGGGTATATGGAACTTTCCGTTGAAAGCCGCCGCATACCTCAAGATGAAGACCGCAACATGGCTTCATTTGCTGGCGCGACATTTAATAATGGATTTATGATTCAAGGAGCAAAATCTGAGGGAGTCATAAATTTTACAGGCGCACCGGGGAAAATCACAAAATTCTCCTATAAACCAGATCCTTCTAAAATTAATTTCAACCTTCACAAAGAAAGCATGCCAATTAACACCGAGGAAATCACTGCGCCAGACGGTAGGAAGTTTAATATCCCTAAAGGTTGTGATATTTTTAATCCAGATAATCCTTCCGAATCAGTAATTTCTAATTTCTTAAAACCAGTAATTTCTGTTCCCGAACAGGAAACGGGAACCATTTAGAAGATAAATATGTTATTTCCCTAAACGCGCAAAGACCCCGCCAGCCCCTCGTCGGCGGGGCCTTTGCGCGTCCACGGTAAAGTGTCCCTCCACGAGCGCATCCACCCGTCACAGCGCCGCCTACAAAGCCACCCCGAGCGCCCACCGCGCTCAACCACCCACTACCCCACCGATACACTAGAACCATGTACCGAATCATGACTGTCTGCACCGGCAACATCTGCCGCTCCCCCGTCGGCGAATACCTCATCCGCCAGCACGCCCAAGAAGCCGGCGTGCCCGTCACCGTCACCTCCAGCGGCATCAGCAACGAAGAAGAAGGCAACCGCATCGACCCGCGCGCCGCCGCGCAGCTCACCACCCGCGGTATCGACCCGTCCGCGCACCGCGCCAGCGTCTTCACTGTCGAGGACTTCGACCGCAACGACCTCATCCTCGCCATGGACGCACCCCACTACCTGCGCCTCAAAGCCCTCGCCCGCAACGAGGCCGACAAGGCCAAGATCCGCATGATGCGCAGCTTCGACCCGAAGGTCACCACCACCCACCTGGACCAGCTCGGCATCTACGACCCCTGGTACGGTAGCGAACGCGACTTCGTGTACACCACCGGCCTCATTGACGCCGCCGCACGCGGCCTCATCAACCACCTCAAGCAGGAAGGTGACGCGTAGTGAGTCAGCGTATCCCCCTGAACCAGAACCGCCGCGTCACCGGCACCACCGAAATCCTGGAGCTCTGCAAAGACATGCTGCGCCTGGAGCACGGCATCGGCAACGACTTCGACATGGACACCGCCGAATTCACCGAATTCCGTGCGCAGTTCCTCGCCGACTTCGCGCAGATCCCGCTGATCATCGGCATTGACGGCCGTAGCGGCACCGGCAAGACCAGCCTCGCCGCGCAGCTTGAGCAGGAGCTCACCGCCGCCGGCCACAGCGTGCACGTGCTGCACCTGGACGACTTCTACCCCGGCTGGGACGGCCTCTTCGACGGCGTGGAGGCGTGGGACGCGCTCTCCGTGCAGCTGACCGAGGGTATTGCCGGGACCTACACCCCGTGGGATTGGGAGGCGGGCGCCCCCGGTGAGGTGCGCACCGTTGACCCGGCGGCTACGCAGGTCATTATTTGTGAGGGTGTCGGCGCGATTGCTGGCGCCTGCGAGGTGCGTATTCTCGCCACCGCCCCGGACGAGGTGCGTTACGAACGCGCCATGGCTCGTGACGGTGACATGTTCCGCCCGCACTGGGAGCGCTGGGCGGCTCAGGAGGAGGCGCTGTTCGCCGAAATCCCGGAGGACTACGCGACCGTGGACTTCATCTACGACGGCGCGGCGCAGTAGCAGCCGCCTACAAGACAGTAGTGCCCAATGCTTTGTGTATCTCGAAGCATTGGGCCCTACGGCTATTCAGAGGCAGTTTTATTCAGGCGCTGTTTTATTCGGGCATGGAAGCCGGGCTAGCGGATTCCATGCGGTCTTTATCCCAGTAGGTTGAGGTATTGCTCGGCGCGTGCGTGGAGGCGGTACCGTCTTTTTCGTTACCCGAGTTGTTGCTAGAAAGCACAGCGAGGATTACGAGCAAGACGCAAGCTATGAGCAGCAGGATGCATAGCAAATATTTGTAATAGTGGTTGCGCATCTGAGGTTGTCCCTCCGGTCGTATCGCGTGGTATGACCAACGTAAGTTATGCGGTCGCCCCGAGCAATGCTTCTCAAGAATATTTCTCAAATATTTCTTCAGCGCTGGGGGTTGAGCGGCAGGCTAAGCCAAGCCGCTCAAGGGGCGGTGTTATCCGTAAGCGACATCAGGGTGTCCGAAGCGAAGCGAGGACGGGTGCCCCTGTAGGAGCGAGGATAACACCGTCCCTTCTGCATACCCTCTGCATACCCGTCCCGCTCCCAAATTAAAAAATGTCAAACGTTTAACTTACGAAGCCACCCCCGATTCTGCTACCGTGAAAAAGTTGTGCTTCCAGCCTGCGCAAGCTCATCCCCAGGGGCGGTACTACCGCATCCATGTCTTGTAGAGCCGCAGGCGCCGTTGCACGCGCATCACGCAGAAAGAAAAACTAAGACTAATGTCTTCGAAGTCGACTAAGACCTCCTTCGGGCTATCGCCCCTTTTCATTGTTGTTTTGGCGCTGCTGACCGCTATCGCGCCGCTCGCCACGGACATGTACCTGGCGGCGTTGCCCGCAGTCGCTGAGAACCTGAACACCACCAGCACGAACGCCTCGTTGACTCTGAGTGCGTTCATGGTGGGTATGGCGCTGGGCCAGCTGGTCGTGGGTCCGCTGTCGGATAAGACGGGCCGCCGCAAGCCGCTGCTGATTGGTGCGGTGGTTTGTTTTATTGCGACGGTGGCGTGTGGTTTCGCGCCGAATATTGAGCTGCTGATTTTTGCGCGTTTCATGATGGGCTTCACCGGTTCGATTGGTGCCGTGCTGGCGCGTTCTATCGTGGCTGATACGACTGAGGGTCTGGCGACCGCTAAGCTCATGGGCGTCATGATGATGATTAACGGCTTCGCGCCGGTGCTTGCGCCGCTGTTTGGTGGCTGGGTGCTGTCGTGGGGTAGCTGGCGCGATATTTTCCATGTGCTCGGCGTGATTACCGCGATTATGATGCTCGGCGTGATCTTCGTGATTAAGGAGACCCTGCCGGTGGAGGAACGCTACCAGGGCACCGCCCTGAGCGTGTACTCGGAGCTGCCGAAGGTCTTCAAGATTCGCCGCTACCTGGGTTTCATGCTGACGATGTGCTTCGCGTTTGGTGCGCTGTTCTCGTATATTTCCGGTTCGACGTTTGTGTTGCAGAAGATTCTGGGCTTGTCCGAGACTGAGTTCACTATCGTGTTCGGTGTGAACTCGATTGGCATTGTGCTGTTCAGTGCGATTGCGACGAAGCTGGTGGGCCGTGTGGCGCAGCGCCGCATTGTGAATGTTGGCGTGGTGAGTCTGCTGGTGGTGTCTTCGCTGCTGGTGGTTAGCTTCCTTATCGGTATCTCGCTGGTGCCGACGCTGGTTCTGCTGTTCCTGCTGACCAGTTCGTGCGGCCTGATTTTTGGTAATGCTTCGGCGTTGGCGTTGAACGAGGCGCGCCACATGGCAGGTAGTGCGTCGGCGGTGATGGGTACGATTCAGGCTCTGCTGGGTGCGTTGGCGGCGCCGCTGGTGTCGTTTGCTGGTGAGCATGAGTACCTGCCGATGGGCTTCTCCATTCTGGGTTTCGCGGTCCTGACGGCGCTGGTGCTGTGGACTACGCCGCGTAAGGATTCGGACTACTCGGCTGACGGTTTGAGCCACGGCGCTGGTGAAGGTCAGGGCGCGCCGGCGGGCCACTAGCCGTTCATAAGTACATATCTGTACGCATGCTCAGGAGGGGCGGTGTTATCCGTAAGCGACATCAGGGTG
>NZ_KV812894.1:0-35523 GCF_001813565.1 Rothia sp. HMSC068E02 | reverse complement strand
TTATCCGTAAGCGACATCAGGGTGTCCGAAGCGAGGACGGGTGCCCTTGTAGGAGCGTGGATAACACCGTCCCTTTGCTGTACCTTGCTGTACCTGGGCAGGCAGGCGGCGTCGCCCACCTATCCCTAGTACCGTCTTCCCTCGCCGGTTAGGGATGCGAACGTACAATAAAACTATGTCTAGTACCGTAATTCTTCTGAACGAGCAGAACCCGCAGGGCATCTTCGTCGACCCGTCCGTGCCCCTCATCAGCGTTGATGATCAGGGCTTCACCCGCGGCGACGGCGTCTTCGAAACCATGCTGTCCGTCAACCGTCGCGTGCGTAAGCTCGGCATGCACCTGTCCCGCCTCGAGTCGTCGGCGCGCATGCTGGATTTGCCCGACCCGGAGCCCGAGATTCTGCGTTCGGCGGTGGAGCGCCTCATGCGTGAGGCTGCCGCCGGTGCCGAGACTGCCCTGGGTGAAGAGCACATCGTGAAGATTATTATTTCGCGCGGCCCCACCCAGGCGGTGACCTCCATGCAGCCGGGCCCGTACACGCTGATTATGGCGTCGCCGGTGCCCGCCTCCATCGTGAAGCGCCGCACCGAGGGTGTGAAGGCGATGCTGCTGCCGCGCGGCCACGAGCCGATGGACAACAGCGCCTACCCGTGGCTGCTGGCGGGCGCGAAGACCCTCTCTTACGCGGTGAACATGGCGGTTCTGCGGTACGTTCAGGAGCGCGGCGCGGACGACGCTATCTTCATCACCGACGAGCGTCGCGTGCTGGAGGGTGCCACCTCCTCGGTGCTGGTTGCGAAGATTGAGGACGGCAAGAAGGTGCTGTACACGCCTGAGCCGAGCCACGGCATCCTCCCCGGCACCACGCAGGGTGCGGTGTTCGAGGCGGCACGCCAGGCAGGCTGGGAACTGGGCTTCGGGCCGCTCTACCCGCAGGATTTGTTCGAGTCGGACGGCGTGTGGCTGGCTTCGTCGGTGCGTCTGATTGCGCCGGTGACTCACCTGAACGGCACGGCGCTGGCACACGACCCGGAGCTGACCGCCACGCTGTTGAACTACCTGGCGCAGCAGAGCTAATCGCATACGAAAAGGGGACGGTGCCATCCGAGCGAGGATGGTGCCGTCCCTTTGTGCTGTCTGCAGACCAAGTGCGGAGGTGTCGTACCTTCCTGAAGCGACATCAGGGTGCCCGAGCTCTGCGAGGGCGGGTTCCCTGTAGGAGCGAAGGAAGAGTGCGGGCGCCTCCGTAGCCCAGCGTGGGAAGACGGTATCGCCCGTAGTGACATCAGGGTGTCCGAAGCGAAGCGAGGACGGGTGCCCCTGTAGGAACGAGGGCGGATACCGCTTCCCAAGCGGGGTCACGAAAACGAAACCGCAACCTACTGTAAGAACGAACTAGCCCCAGAGGAACTGAATCGTACCCGCAGCAATAGATGCACCGTACGCAACAGCAATGATGACGGCGGCGGCAATGCTCACGTGCACGTCACGGCGCGAATACGAGGGTACGCGCGCCCAGGTGCGTTCGCCCGCGCCAAAGCCGCGCGCCTCCATGGTGATGGCGAGGCGGGAGCCGCGGCGGATAGCCTGCACGAGCAGGGCGAAGCTTTGGCCGCCGAAGGTTTGTGCACGTCCAATGAGGGATTGGCCTGCGCCGAGTCCGCGGGCGCGGCGTGCCTGGCCGAGGGCGTTCCATTCGGCGAAGAGAATGCCGACGAGGCGCAGGGCGGCGACGGTGGCGAGCACGAACCGGGAGGGCAGTTTGAAGGTTTGTGCGAGGGAGTCGCCGAGGTCGGTCGGGTCGGTGGTGAGCACGAATGCGAGGGTGGGTAGGACCATGGCGAGGGAGCGGATCATCATGGCTGCGCCGACGGCGGCGGAGTCGGTGGTGATGCTGTTGAAGCCGAGGTCGAGGATGGTGGTGCCGCTTTTGGCGCTGAGCATGGCGACGGACCAGCCGGTGGTGATGACGGCGATGAGGATGGGCCAGAAGCGGGTGAGGACGTTGACGGGTCGGAATCCGACGAGGATGAATCCGAGCAGTTCGAGGGCGAAGAGGATTCCGGAGGTGAGGGGGTCGCGCACGATGAGTGCGGCGATGATGAGGGTGAAGGAGACGATGAGTTTTACGCCGGCGTTGAGGTTGCTGAAGTAGCTGGTTCGGTCGATGGTGCCGAAGAAGTCGGTGTTCATGCGTTCTCCTTTCCGTTGGTTGCCTGGGGTTCGGAGGCTTCGAGCGCTTCGAGGGTGATGTGGTTGCCGCCGAGTGCGGCGGTGTAGTCTTCGTCGTGGGTGATGGAGATGATGGCGGTACCGCCTGCGAGGAGTTCGCGGATGAGGTCGACGAGTTCGGCCCAGGTGCGGGCATCCTGCCCGAAGGTGGGCTCATCGAGAATGAGTATTCTCGGTGCGGTGGCGAGCGCGGAGGCGACCGAGAGTCGTCGTTTTTCGCCGCCGGAGAGGGTGAAGGGGTTGGCGTCGAGTAGGTGGGTGAGGCGTAGGCGGGTTGCGAGTTCGTTGGTGCGGGCGGTGAGGTCGTCTTCGTTGAGGGGGTTGCGGGTGAGTGCGGCGAGTCGGCGGGGGCCGAGTTCGAGTTCTTCGCGTACGGTTCCGCGGATGAATTGGTATTCGGGTTCTTGGAAGACGTAGCCGATGCGGCTGAGCATTTGGGCGGGGGGCCAGGTGGGTACGTCCCAGTGGGCGCGCTCGCCGCCGTGGTTACCGTCGTAATTACGGAGCGTGTCGGTGGCGGCGAGGGTGCCGTCGGGGGCGGTGAGTAGCCCTGCGAGGGTGAGCGCGAGGGTTGATTTGCCGGCGCCGTTGGGGCCGAGCACGCTGAGGTGTTCGCCGGCGCGCAGGGTGAGGTTGATGCCGCCGCGCAGTACGGGCAGGTCGATGGGTGCGGGTGCGGGGGTGTCGCCGAGGCGTTTGATGGTGCGGCGGCGGGCGCGTCGTTGTTTGGGGGTGGGTTGTGCGCGGGTGATGCTGAGGTTTTCGGCGCGAAGTAGCGCCTCGCCGTGCTCGCCGCCCTGGTTATCGCTGTCGCTCTGCGGCGCACGCGGCACGTAGTTGGGTACCCACACGCCCGCGTCGATGAGTTCTTGGCGGGCTTCGGTGAGTACGGTGTCGGGTGCGCCGTCGTGGGTGATGGTGCCGCCTTCGCCGAGCACGATAATGCGGTCCATGTGCGGCGCCCAGATGCTCACGCGGTGTTCCACAACGAGCAGGGTCGCGCCGGTCGCCTCGGCAGCGGTGAGGATGCTGTCGCGTACTTCCTGCACGCCGGAGGGGTCGAGGTTGGCGGTGGGTTCGTCGAGGATCATGGCGCCGGGGTGCATCGAGAGGATGCCCGCCAGGCCGAGGCGCTGTTTCTGTCCGCCGGACAGTGCGCTGCTGGGGTGGTCGAGGGGCAGGTGGTTGAGCCCTACTGCGGTGAGGGCTTCGGCGACGCGGTCCCAGATTTCTTCGCGGGGTACGCGCAGGTTTTCGGGGCCGAACGCTACGTCGTTGCCGACGGTTGCCATGACGATGGAGGATTCGGGGTCCTGCTGCATCATGCCTGCGGTGCCGCGTGCTTCGGCGGGTGCTTGCCCGTTGATGGTGATGGTGCCGCCGGCGGATTCGCCGTCGTCATCATGGAGCACACCGGCGATGGCGTGCAGGAGCGTCGATTTGCCTGCGCCGGAGGTGCCCAGTAGCAGGACTTTTTCACCGGGGTTGATGGTGAGGTTGAGTCCGCTGATGACGGGTTCTGGGCGTCCGGGGTGGTGCCAGCTGAAGTTGTTGAGCTCGATGCGCGCCCCGCGCGGTGTTGCTTCCATGATGGTTCCTTAGCCTTTGTGTGGCTGCTGTAGTGTGCCGAGTGGTGACTCGTGGTGAGTGACTAGCCGGTGGATAGTTGCTGGTGGTTAGCGGCGGGTCTTGCCGGATGCCAGCGAGGAGAGCACACCGGTCTTGGCGAGGTTCTGCACGAGAATCCATGCGAGGAAGCCTGCGATCACTGCGCCGGAGATGACGGCGCACGCTACGTAGATGATTGCCTTGACCGGTTCCATGTCGGGGTAGTAGATGAAGATTTCGTTAACACCCATGAACAGGCCGCTGAGCGCACCGGCGAAGACTGCTACGAATGCGTCCCAGCGACGGTAGCGGAAGATTGCGAAGGCGATTTCAGCGCCAACGCCCTGGAAGAAGCCGGCAATCAGGATTTCACCACTCCACGCGCCGCCGGTGAAGAGCACGGAGATGAATGCTGCGACGATTTCACCGAAGAGTGCCGCACCGGGCTTGCGGATGAGCAGGCCGCTGAGGGTGCCGCCAAGCAGCCATGCGCCGGCGACGATGGGGCGGAATTCGGGTGCTGCTACGAGTGCAGTTTTGGCGGCGGGGCCGACTGCGATGTCCCAGATCCAGAAGATGACGGCGCAGGCTACTGCGATAACTGCGGCGATAACGATTTCGTTGACTCGCCAGCGCAGGTTCGGCTTCTTCGATTCTGCCTGGCTAGATGCCTGGGAGGCGGGGGTTGCGTTCTGTGACATTGGTGATCCTTCCGTCGTTGGAAGGGGAATGTCCTCGCCCTCTGATTGGACGAGGGCATTGAGAAGAAATTCGACTCCCTACGCCGGTACTAACCGGATCAGGTTCGAGGGTCTGCTTAGCACTCTCAGCGCCTCGGTGGCGCTCCCCTGTCGTTGTGGGCTTCCTTGTCCGTACCGTTGTGGTGCAGGTGGAAGCCCAGGTTCGATTGTAGGCGTGTCTGGCTGTTCGTGCCAATTTGCCGCTTTTTGTTTTCTTCTTCTGCCCACATTACAGAATTGCACGGTGTACAATTTTGGGACGGAGCGGCTCCAAGGCGGCACGAACGCCTTAAACCCTATACGCTAGGGAGTGGCGCTCTTTTCTCACCCAACCCCGAAGGGGTTCACGGGCAGGACGCCGCATCGTATACAGCTAAGGAGATACACATGAACCCCGTCGCTAAGCTTGCCATTGCGGGTATCAACATGGGCGCTACTGCCCTGGTTGGTAAGGGTCTGGGCGCAGCCTGGACCAAGGCTACCGGCAACCAGCCTCCCGCCATTTCCCACGAGTCTGAAGACACCCTGCGTCAGGTCATCCTCTGGACCGTTCTGACCTCCGTCGCCGGTGCTGTGGTGAGCTTCGGTATTGCTCGCCTGCAGCGTCGTTTCTTCAACTAAGACTTTGCGCTTTCCGCGCGAAAGTTCATGAACTAGGCGGTACGTATCTTTGCTCGGTACGTACCGCCTGGTGTTCCATCTTCAGCACGCCCGCCCTACTTCAGCCGGTTTCATGCCGCCGCTACGCTGAAGCGCCACCTCGGCATCCGAAAGCACAACTATGACTATTTCTTCTCCCCGCCGTAAGACGAAGGCTCAGCGTAGGGTCGTTGACCACGCGAACAGCCGCCGTTCGGTCGCGTCCTGGGTCATGTGGGATGTTGGTTCCTCGAGCTTCGACTCGATTATGACGACCTTCATCTTCACCGTGTACCTGACCAGCAGCTACTTCGGTACGCCCGAAGAGACCTCTTCGGCGCTATCACTGGGCCTGACCATCGCCGGTTTCCTCATTGCGATTCTGGCGCCGGTCACCGGTCAGCGTAACGACAAGTCTGGCCGCGGCATCTTCTGGCTCGGTGTGAACACCATGCTACTGGTCGGTTCGATGGCGGCGTGCTTCTTCGTAGGCCCCACCCCGCAGTACCTGTGGCTGGGTGTCACCCTGATTTCTGCGGCGAGCGTGTTCAGCGAGTTCGCGTACGTGAACTATAACGCCGTGCTGCCGCGTATCTCCCACCCGGAGAATATCGGTAAGATTTCGGGCGCCGGATGGGCTGCCGGCTACATTGGCGGCATCCTGGCGCTGGCTGTGGTGCTGTGGGGTTTTGTGCTTACCCCCGAAGTGCTCGGCCTGACCACCGATAACGCCCTGAATATCCGTGCGGTCGCACTGTTCGCCGCCGCCTGGTGCCTCTTCTTCTGCGTGCCGCTGCTGGTGCGTATGCGCACCCGCGAGCGCTTCCTGCCGGAGGTGCTGCCCACCCGCGAACTGCGTTTCCTGGAGCTCGGTATGGAGCGTCTCTCCCCGGCTCGTCAGGGCGGTCTGCTCGCCTCCTACAAGGCGCTGTGGCGCACCATTAAGCGGCTGAAGATGACGTCCCCGCAGACCCTGTGGTTCCTGATTGCTTCGGCGGTGTTCCGTGATGGTCTGTCCGGTATTTTTACGTTCGGCGGTATTCTTGCGGCGGGCACGTTCGGTTTCAGCACTTCCGAGGTGATCCTGTTCGGTATTGCCGGTAGCGCTGTCGCGGCGGCTGGCGCGATCCTGGGCGGCTACCTGGATGACTACCTGGGCCCGAAGGCGATCATTGTTATCTCGCTGGTCGGCATTATCTTGGCGGCTACCCCGCTGATGTTCTTCCCCGAACCGGGCGTGTTCTGGGTATGCGCCCTGCTGCTGTGCCTGTTCGTGGGCCCGGCGCAGTCGGCATCCCGCACCTTCTTGGCTCGCCTGGCTGATCCCGGCACTGAGGGTGAGCTGTTCGGTCTGTACTCGACCACCGGCCGTGCCACCAGCTTCCTGGCGCCGATGCTGTTCGGTCTGTGCGTGAGCATCATGGGCGCGCAGATTTGGGGTGTGCTCGGTATTCTGATTGTTGTGGTGGCGGGTCTGCTCCTACTATTGCCGGTGAAGGCACCCGGCCCGTTGCGTGTGCGTGCGGCTCGCCGCGAGCAGAAGCGTGAACAGAAGCGCCGCGACAAGGCCGCCCAGTAAGGCGTCACGGGGCTAAACACCCCGCACCCCACACATACGTAAGGAGGGGCGGGTAGAAGATCATCCTTCTACCCGCCCCTCCCTTGTGCTTAAGCAGCGCCTAACAAGCGGAGCTCAGTAAGCCGCGGTGGCTAGTCCTCCACCACATCATCCTCATCATCAGAGACAGCATCCTCAGAGGAATCCAGCGCAATCTGCTGCTCCTCCTCATCCAGAACCTCATCGCTAGTCATCTGAGCCCAGGTCGCGTCATCAATCAGCGGATCATCAATCACACGAACCCACAGCATCGAACCAGCCGCCAGAGCGCTCAGGTTCTCGTCATACGCCTCCGCAGGCAGACCCTCAAAGATCTCAGCCAGACGCGCAAACAGGTCATCGTACGAAATGTCGCCCTCAGCCTGCAGCCAGCACTCCGCCGCAAAATCAGACAGCTCATTCAGCTCAGTGTCACACAGCAGCAAGAACGGGCCGTCCTCACCCACACGCACACCCGAAGTACCCGGCATACGAGACACCGCAATCGTACCGTTCAAGAACACACCCGGCAGGTAATCCTCTACCGTGTACTTCTCCAGCTTCTCAACCTCATCAGCATTCGGCAGCTCACCACCATTCAGCAGATCCTGAACCAGCGGCAAAGTATCCTCAACCTCCGAGTACACCAGGCGCCACACGCCACCGCAACGCTCCACCAGCTTAGCCAGCGACACAACACCCTCAGGGTGACGCGCCAGACCCGAACTCTGCTCACTCAAGAACACCAGAGCCTCATGCAGCGGAACACGCTCAAAATACGGCTCCGAAGCCGACTCATCACGAGAAATGAACACAATACGCGACAGCTCATAGCTGAGATCATCACGATCAACCACGTTCAGACCCAAATCCACCGGGTTCTGCTGATCCTTCGGCGCATTCGGGTCAACAATCACAGACAACGGCTTCGGATACGGCGACACAACACCCTCATCCGAAATAATCGCAGTCTCATCAGTCAGATACGCAAACTTCGAACCCAAGAAACGCGACGCAGTCGTCTTACCGCTACCAGAAACACCCACCAGCGCAACAGCGCGCTTCGACTCAGGGTCACCAATAACAGCCGCATGCAGCATCACACCGCGACCAACCAGCTGCTCAATCATCGCCAACGTAATACGGCTCGTCAGATCCTGCATACCCGAATCATCATCAGCCACACGCAGCGTCGAAACCTTATCAAACGAACCCATCAACGGATTCGCCAAATCCATCACCGACTCATCAGTCGGCGCATGAACCAACATCACCTGATCAAAACGAGACAACGAAGCATACGCCTCATCAGGAGTATCAAAAAACTCCGGAGCAAGAGGCTCCCACGCCTTCTTAAAACGCTCCACAAAAGAGTCCGACATATCAATCAGATACAAAGAAACTTCCGCGCCAGCAACACGCAGAACAACAGGCTTCAGATTCATCAAAAATCCTTAGAGAGTGAGAGATAAAAACCCGCACGCGAGTGAACGCACGAGCACAACAGGCGAAAAACCGCCCAACGCGGGCGCACAAACACACAGCCTGCACGCCCGCACCCCAAAGCGGGAAAGACTAAGACTCCACAGAACCATCCGCAGGAATCATCGTCTGATGAAAATTCAAATAACTACGCGAAGCAGTCGGGCCACGCTGACCCTGGTAACGGTTACCATACGCACCAGAACCATACGGATGCTCAGTCGGGCTACTCAAACGGAAGAAACACAACTGACCAACCTTAGAACCCGGCCACAACATAATCGGCAAAGTCGCCATATTCGACAACTCAAGCGTCACATGCCCCGAAAAACCAGGATCAATAAAACCAGCCGTAGAGTGAGTCAGAAGACCCAAACGACCCAGCGACGACTTACCCTCCAGGCGGGCAGCCACATCATCAGGCAACGTCACCTTCTCATACGTAGAACCCAACACAAACTCACCCGGATGCAGAATAAACGGCTCATCAGGAGCCACCTCAACCAGGCGCGTCAAATCCTCCTGCGGCTGAGCAGGATCAATATGCGGGTACTTATGGTTATCGAACAGACGGAAGAAACGATCAATCCTCACGTCCACACTTGCAGGCTGAATCATCGACTCATCGAACGGATCAAGAACGATGCGCCCATCAGCAATCTCTTGACGAATATCGCGATCTGAAATAAGCACGTTTAAAGGATACCTGGCAAACACCACCCACGTGCAGGCATCCACCAGCCCCAGCACACAGGCCTACATCACATTTCAACCCCTGCGCCCGGCACACAAACAGCCGCAACACATTTCGCCCTCGACAAGCAGGCGCGATACACTGAAAAGGATGCGGCTGTAGCTCAATGGTAGAGCGCACGCTTCCCAAGCCTGATACGCGGGTTCGATTCCCGTCAGCCGCTCCACAAGCCCCGGACTTCGTCGCGGGGCTTTATTTTTTAGGTTGGATGCGGTGGTTGGGCTGAGAGTTTAGGATGCGGCTTGGGTTGGACGGGTCGAGGCGGTATGTTCCTTGCTCCTGCAGGGAACCCGTCCTCGCTCCGCTTCGGACACCCTGATGTCGCGACGGAACATACCGACCTCTCCCCTACTATCCTCTCCCCTCTCCGGGAGGTGGAGTAGTGGGTGCGGGGTGCGTCGGGAGCGAGCCGCGGGCTGCTCGGCTTGGGAAGGGTGTGCGCGGAGGCGGGGTGGGGAATACTCGGGTGAGGTACCGCAGACAGCTCACCGGGAAACGGGATAGGTATTTGGGTGAGGTGGTGGCTCAGCTTAGGAGGTCAGGGTGCCTACCAGCGGGCTCAGCGCGAAAGGGCTTGCCGCAACTGCGCGAGCGCGGTGCCGCTATACCTTCCTGCAGCGACATCAGGGTGCCCGAGCTCTGCGAGGGCGGGTGCCCCTGCAGGAGCGAAGGAAGTGTATAGCGGGCCAAGCGCACACACCTCACAACGCTTGAAGGATGTTCAACTCACCACACAGTTGTGCTAACCTAACCACAGAAATTCAATGAGAGAATTTCTAAAAAACATCTACTCGACGAGGAATCGTAGACCCGCATGAACCGCGAAACACACCCCTACACCACCCCAGCACGCCCCCTCGACCTGAACCTCTACCTCGTCACAGGCGAGCACCCCCTCGAAACCGTCCGGGCAGCCAAACACGCCACCTGCATCCAAGTCAGGTCCAAACCCATCAGCGCGCGCGAGCTATACCAGCTCACCGAAGCTATCGCCGGCATCATCCAGCCGCACCAGACCCTCCTCATCGACGACCGTGTCGATGTCGCCCTCGCGTTGCGTGCCCGCGGCGTGCGCGTTGACGGCGTGCACATCGGTCAAGACGACCTGCCCGTAGCCGACGCCCGCGCCCTCCTCGGCGCCGACGCGATCATCGGTCTGACCACCGGCACCCGGCAGCTCGTCGAAGAATCCAACAAAATCGCGCACCTTATCGACTACATCGGCACCGGGCCGTTCCGCCCCAGCCCCACCAAGCAGTCCAACCGCCCGCCCCTCGGCATTGATGGGCTCCGCGAACTTGCTGAACTGTCCGCCGTACCGACCGTAGCTATCGGCGACATCACCCCCGAAGACTGCCCCGCCATCCGCACCACCGGAGTTGCCGGAATCGCCATGGTCCGCGCCTTCGTCGACAACCCCGCACTGCAGGCATAGCCATGACCATCACCATCATTGGCGGCGGAATCATCGGCCTCACCACCGCGTTTGAACTCACCGAACGCGGCGAAAGCGTGCACCTCATCGACGCCGAAACCAGCGGCTACGGCACCGCCGACGACGGCACGGCGCTCTACCCCGCCGCCAGCCACTACGCCGGCGGTATGCTCGCACCCATCGCAGAAGTGCAATTCCAGCAGGATGCGCTCTTCCCGCTCATGACCGCCAGCGCCGACGCCTACCCCTCCCTCATGGAAAGGCTCAGCCGCGCCACCGACCTGCCCACCGGCTACGACACCACCGGCACGCTCATCATCGCAGCCGACCGCGCCGACGCCGAACACCTGCAGCGCACCCGCGCCTACTACCGGGACATGAACCGCCCCGCAGACCCCGTCACCCCCACGCAGGCGCGCGCCCTCGAACCGCTCCTGGCGCCGCGCATTGCCGGTGCCGTGAGCATCCCCAGTGACCATCAGCTGCACCCGCGGCTCATGAGGCGAGCCCTCAAAGACGCGCTCACCCGCCGCGGCGTCACCTTCAGCACCGAACGGGTCACCGACCCGGATGCGGGCGACATTATCTGCACTGGACTAGGGGCAACACTGCACGGGGACTACCCGCTACGACCCGTCTACGGGGACATTCTGCGTCTGCGCGCCCCGCGACCCATCCTTAAGCATGTGGTGCGCGGCTATGTGAACTCCCGCCCCGTCTACCTCATCCCCCGCCCCGACGGGGAGCTGTGCATCGGCGCGACCAGCCGCGAAGACCACCGCACGCTGCCCGCCATTGACGGCGCACACCAGCTGCTACGTGACGCAATCCGGCTCGTGCCCGCCGTTGAAGAGTGCGAGCTTCTGGAGGCGAACGTCGGCGCCCGCCCCGGCACCCCGGACGACCTGCCCATCTTCGGGCACCGCACTCGCGCTGACGGCACCCGCCAGCTCGTGTCCACGGGCTATTTCCGCCACGGTATTCTGCTTGCCGCACTCGCCGGCAAGGTTGGTGCAGAGGTCGCCTGCGGGGCTGAGATTCCGCCCATCATGCAGGCATGCGACCCGGCACGATTCACCCACTAAACACAGTCCCCGCCGGATGCACCCGGCACCTTCACGAAAGGATTTCGCATGATCATCACCTACAACGGCGAGCCGCTAACCACCAACGCCCCCACCGTATTTGACCTTGTCATGGACCAGTTTGGTACCGGGGCGGGCGTGGCAGTAGCCCTTAACCGCAGTATTGTGCCGCGTTCCACGTGGCTGGATGTCCCGCTGAACGAGGGCGATAGGGTGGATGCCCTCACCGCCGTTCAGGGCGGCTAATCTTTCAGCCTGTACCGGAGAGATACCCACCGGCAAAAAAGAACAGATATTCTCGGTTTTTGTTCCCTAAACCGGGCGCACCGTAGCGCCCCGCACCAACCAGCAGACCCCGTTATTTAGACGTTCCCACAGAGGAGAACACCATGAGCCTCACACCGCTCACCATCGGCGACCGCACCTTCACATCCCGCCTCATCATGGGTTCCGGAGGCGCAACCAGCATGGACCTGCTCGAGCAGGCGCTCATCGCCTCCGGCACCGAAATGACGACCGTTGCCATGCGCCGTCACGCCGCAGGCACCCCCATTTTTCCGCTTCTGCAGAAGCTCAATATTGCGCCGCTGCCCAATACCGCAGGGTGCCGCACCGCAGCTGATGCGGTGATGACCGCGATGCTTGCCCGCGAGGCGCTGGGCACCTCCTGGGTGAAGGTTGAGATCATCCACGACGAAGACACCCTGCTGCCGGATACCGTGGAGCTGCTGACCGCTTGCGAGCAGCTGGTGGCTGAGGATTTCACGGTGCTCGCGTACACCTCTGACGACCCGGTGGCTGCCGCCCGCCTGGAGGATGCGGGCGTTGCCGCGGTCATGCCGTTGGGTGCGCCGATTGGTACCGGTCTGGGCATTTTGAACCCGCACAATATTGAGCTGATTGCGTCCCGCGCGCAGGTTCCGGTGGTTCTGGATGCCGGCGTGGGTACCGCTTCGGACGCCGCCCTGGCGATGGAGCTGGGCTGTGATGCGGTGTTGTTGGCGTCGGCGGTGAATCGTGCTGAGGATCCGGTTGCGATGGCTCAGGCGATGAAGTTTGCGGTGCAGGCGGGCGCGTTGGCGCGTGAGGCTGGCCGTATTCCGGTGCGTGAGCACGCGAAGGCGTCGTCGCCGTCGGAGGGTTTTGTCTCGTGGATGTAAACCTTGCCCCTACCCCGGTGAATCCGGAGCATGCGCGTCTGGATCGCGAGCGCACGGACCGTCAGCGTCGCCTGCCGGGCTTTGATCAGGATGCGGTGGCGGCTGCCCGCGTGTTGGTGATTGGCGCTGGTGGTTTGGGTTGTCCGGTGGTGCAGGCGTTGGCGGCGGCTGGTGTGGGGTATCTGCATATTGTGGATTCTGATTCGGTGGAGCTGTCGAATATTCAGCGTCAGCCGCTTTTTGGGGTGTCTGATGTGGGTGAGCCGAAGGCGGAGGTTGCGGCGCGCCGTGCTCTGGAGTTGTGCCCGTCGTTGACGGTTGAGACGACAATCCGGCATGTGGATGCGTCCTGGATTTTGGATCTTTTCGCCGCGTCGGCACCGGATTGTGTGGTGGATTGTACAGATACGTTTGCGTCGAAGTATCTGATTGCGGATGCTGCGCAGGTTGCGGGTTTGCCGCTGGTGTGGGGCACGGTTTTGCGTTTTGGCGGTTCGGTGAGTCTTTTTGAGCCGGATGGCGCGCATTTGCGTGATATTTTTCCGACGATTCCGCAGACGGTGGAGTCGTGTGCGCTTGCCGGGGTGTTGGGTGCGACGACGGCTGTGGTTGGCTCGCTGATGGCGACGGAGGTGCTCAAGTATGTGAGTGGTCTGCCGACGGCAGCGGGCTCCCTGCTGACGTATGATGCTTTGTCGGGTACGTGTACGTCGTTTGGGGCGGTGCCGGATCCGGCGCGTGTGGTGCCGGTGGATTTGTCGGCGCATGAGGTCCCGCAGGTTCTGCTGGATGTGCGTGAGGTGCCCGAGCGTGAGGCGTCTATTAAGCATGAGGGTTCGATGCATATGCCGCTGTCGCAGCTGAGCGACGCTGAGGGGTCGCTGTTGCCGGCAACCGACGTGCCCGCGGAGTTGTTGAGCCTGTTTGAGTCGGTTCGTGATCAGCGTGTGGGCGTTTTCTGTGCCTCGGGTGCGCGAGCGCAGCGCTTTGTACAGGCGTACGCGGAGCTGGCGGGCGAGTACGGTGTGAGCCTCACGGCTATCTAAACGCATACAAGGCGTAGCTATCCCTTCCGGAGGCGACATCAGGGTCCCCTGTAGGCGCGGAGGAAGGGCATAGCGCGCCTAATCGTAAGGAAAGCGGTATCGTCCGTAGTGACATCAGGGTGCCCGAAGCGAAGCGAGGGCGGGTTCCCTGCAGGAACGAGGGCGCATACCGCTTTCCGCTTAACTCGTAGAGCTTAACCCGTAGAGACATTTCCCCCTGTGCAGGGCGTAAAATCGTGTATAACACGGCGGCACGTCGCACGGTTTGTTCTGCCTAAAAACTGCCACTGCCGCCTCCTGTTTTCGCACACTCACTCTAGGAGTTTTATGCTCACCGTCTCTACTGTGCCGCTTGTTTTGTGTACGGCACTTGTTGCGTTGACTTTGCTGATTAGCGGTATTGCTAAGGCGAAGGACCCGCAGAGTACCGTGACCGGTATTCAGAATCTTGGTTTGGAGAAGATCGCGCCGACCCGTGCGGTGTCGCTGATTTTGCCGTGGTTCGAGATTGCCCTGGCCGCCGTCCTGCTGCTGTCGCCGGTGCGTTTGCCTGCGGTGATTGCTTCGGGTTTGGCGTTGATTCTGATGCTGTTCTATACAGTGGTGATTGCGCGCGCTCTGGCGACGGGTCGTACTGCGGGTTGTAATTGTTTTGGTTCTGAGTCGAATGCGCCGGTGAGCCGTTATACGCTGGTCCGTAATGTTGCGTTGCTGTTGGCGGCGGCTGGTGCGCATGCGAGTGCGTTGAAGGGTGGCACGGGTGTTGTGTCGACTCTGCTGGGTCTGGGTAATAGCGGCTGGACTTGGGTTTTTGGTGCGGCGCTGATTGCTGTGACGTTGGAGGCTGTTCGCCGCGGTGATGCTCTTGCGCAGCCGGAGCCTCAGGCTGAGGTGATTTTGCCGGAGCCGGTGTATGACGAGAACGGCGAGGAGCAGTATGTTCGTATGCCGATTCCGCATGCGGCGCTGTACCTGGAGAATGGTCGTCACACGAATTTGCGTGCGTTGGCTAAGAATCAGGCGCGTGTGCTGGTGTTTGTGTCGGCGACCTGCGCTGGTTGTGTGAAGTTTTTGAAGACGATGTCTTCGTGGCAGGAGCGTCTGCCGCAGGTGGCGTTGCATCCGGTGTATTCGAGCCTGGAGTCGTTGCAGACCTCGCGTAATGCGGGTACGTTGCCGGAGGGTTTGACTCCGTTGATTGACCGTGAGGCGGGTTCGCGCGCGAATTTTGGTAATGGTGTGCCATTGGCTGTGGTTTTGGGTGCTGATGGTCTGATTGCTGGCGGCCCGGTGGCTGGTAAGGAGCAGGTTGAGGCACTGCTTGCCGATATTGAGGAGCAGTTCGCTGAGGCTGCTCGTCTGGCTGAGGAGGAGCGCCAGGAGCAGATGCGTAAGGCGTTTGCAGCGGGTCCGTCGAATGTTGAGGGCGACCACCTCTAAACACGCTCCTATCGTCCAGCCCCCGTAGCGCCTCTGTAGCGCTTCCGATAGCCCCGTCCGGCTCTTACTGCCCTTACCGGCAGGTGCCGGGTGGGGCTATGCTAGAACGTAGTGCACACACCGCTTATATGCCGCAGTCACCTTGCCTGGTGGCGGCTGGCGCGTCCTCAACCCTATCAAAGGAGTTTTTATGGCAATGATGAGTTTCAACGCTCCGGGTGAGCGTGAGAAGTCCCTGTGGCTGATCCGTAAGGAAAGCAACCCGAATCACTCACAGTGGTACATTGACCGTTTCAAGGCGATGGAGGCTGAGGGTAATGACATGGCGGGTGAGTCTCGTCTGTTGGATGCTATGGCTTCTCGTGGTGCGAAGATTCTTGATGCTGGTTCTGGTCCCGGTCGTGTGGGTAAGCAGCTGCACGCGTTGGGTCACCGTGTGACGGGTGTTGATAT
Organism: Rothia sp. HMSC068E02; assembly: GCF_001813565.1. NCBI lineage: Bacteria > Bacillati > Actinomycetota > Actinomycetes > Micrococcales > Micrococcaceae > Rothia > Rothia sp. HMSC068E02. The sequence goes on along the minus strand of NZ_KV812894.1, from coordinate 19,851 downwards.
TGATCCTGAGCTGATTGAGGAGGCGCGCCGCGTCTGCCCGGAGGCTACGTGGATTACTGCTGATTTGGTGGATTTGCCGGAGGTGCTGGGCATTGAGGGTGACGCTACGGCGGAGAATGGTTTTGAGCTGCTGGTGTGTGCGGGTAATGTGATGGGTTTCTTGGCTCGTTCGACTCGTAAGCCGGTGGTGGAGAATTTCCGTCGCGTGTTGGCGCCGGGTGGCCGTGCGGTGGTTGGTTATGGTTCGGGTCCGGGCCGTGATTATGCGTTTGAGCAGTTCCTCGCTGATGCCCGCGAGGTTGGCCTGAACGTGGATAACACCTACTCTTCATGGCAGATGCACCCGTTTGTGGAGGGCTCTTCGGAATTTTTGGTGGCGGTTCTGTCGCGCCCGGCGAGCTAGGCTCGCATCTGAAACGAGCGCGCTAAGCGCATTTAGCTAGGCATACAAATGGCCCGGCGCCTCCCCTGTGTGGGGTGGGTGCCGGGCCATTTGTGTGTCCGGAAGAAGCGCGTCCATAAGAACTTTAAAGAATGGTTGTTCTAGTGGATCATGTAGATGTTGCGGGCGAGTTCTTCGGGCATGAAGGATGCGGCGAAGAGGATCGCCACGATGATGACGGCGAGTGCGGTCATGAGGCTGGAGCGCCAGCCGGGGTGCAGCTCGTTGAAGGTGATGAGCCCCTTGTGTTCTTTGTCCATGTTGACCACGTTGATCTGCTTGTAGATGGTGGTTTGGGCGGAGAGTTTGGAGGAGACTTCTCGCATGGTTTTGCCGTCCCAGACGCGGCCGTCGACGCGCATGAGCTGTTTGCCGTCTTTGTCGACGGCCCACATGGCGGGGAAGCTGCGGTAGCGTAGGCGGCCAGCGACGGTTTTGAGTTTCTGGCCGTAGGCTTTTTTGGGGTAGAGCTTTTCGACGAAGATGGTGTGGTCGATGTTTTCCAGCGGTACGGCGAACCAGCCGAAGGTGCGTGCGCGGAGCACGTGGGTTTTGGTGATGACGATGATGGTGGGTTTGAGGACTGAGTAGAGGTTTACGCCTGCGATGGTGCCGATGAGCAGTACGAGGATGGTGTACGGCAGGGCGGGTCGCTTGTAGAAGATGAAGGCGAGCGCGGCGAGTAGCACGATGGTGCCGGGGAGTGCCGCTTCGATGCGCCTGCCGTAGGAGCGCATGCGGGGGTGGAATAGTTCTGTGACTTCGCCGTATTTGGCGGGGACTTCGTGAGCGCGTTCTGCCATATACACAACTTTAGTGTGTGCGGTGCGTGAAACCTAGCGGACTACCTGCGTTACTCTGGTTCTATGCGTAATTTTTCTCCCGTGGAGCGGGTCCTGGCAATGTGGATGGTCGGTGTTGTGGTGGCCGTTTCTGTGGCTGCTGCGGCGCTGGTTATGACGAATAAGCTGGTGTATGGTCCGACGGGTCAGGTGCGGGAGTATTTTCATGCGTTGCGTACGGGTAATGGTTCGTATGCGCGTGGCCTGTTGGGTGCGCAGATCCCTGAGGGTGACGCGTCGCTGCTGGATGGGGATGCTTTGAGGCGTTCGGTGTCTTCGTTGGGTGAGGTGTCGTATGAGGTGGTGGAGACTAGCGCCGATGGTGAGCATGCGACGGTGCGTGCTTCGTATTCTTTGGGGGGTTCGCAGCAGCATACGGATTTTCGTTTGCATCGTGCGGGTACTCATTGGGGCTTTTTTGATAAGTGGGCTATTGATGAGGCGTCTTTGCCGTCGGTGAAGGTGAATATTCAGGGTGTGGAGGCTGCGACGATTAATAACCGTAAGGTTGCGGTGGATGAGGGTGCGGCGTCGTTCCCGGTGTTTTATCCGGGTGTGTATGCGGTGTCGTATGATTCGACGGTGTATACGACGCAGAAGGTGAATGAGGTGGTGACTGCGCAGGATGCGAATCATGCGGTGCGTATGGAGTTGAAGCCGAGTGATAATGCGTTGTCGTCGGTGAAGGAGCAGGTGCAGGACCATTTGAAGAAGTGTACGCAGCAGAGCACTCTTTATCCTGGTGGGTGCCCTTTTGAGTATGCGTTTACGGGCCGTGTGGATTCTGAGGTGAAGTGGTCGGTTGAGAAGGTCGCGGATCCGCAGGTGAGTGTGAGTTCGGCGGGTGTGTGGTCGTTGAAGCCGATGTCGGGTACGGCGAAGGTGTCGTTTACTCAGTTGGATTTGTTTACGGGTGCGCGTTCGCAGGTGCAGAAGGAGATTCCGTTTACGTTGAAGGCGTCGGTGGAGGCGGATGCGAAGGCGGTCCGAGTCTCCTTCTAAGGACGAACAGCGAGAGCCAGTATGCTCTGAATGCGACATCAGGGTGCCCGAGCGAAGCGAGGGCGGGTTCCCTGTAGGAGCGAAGAGCATACTGGCTCGTGGCTTATATGGGTTGAGAAAGGGCCGGTGTTATCCGTAGCGACATCAGGGTGTCCGAGCGAAGCGAGGACGGGTGCCCCTGTAGGAGCGAGGATGACCCGGCCCTTTCGCGTCCCACAATCCTAAAAGGTCAAAGGGAACCGGTACTATCTGCAGCTGTATCAGAGCGGTACGACAGAAAAGGGTCAGTATTATCCGTAGCGACATCAGGGTGTCCGAAGCGAAGCGAGGACGGGTGCCCCTGTAGGAGCGAGGATAATACTGACCCTTGATTCTTTTATAGATCCCTAGTTGATACCGCGCAGGTCCAGGACGAGTTCGCTTTCGTCTGCCTCGTCACCGGTCACGACGACGGGAATACCCCAGTCCTGCTGGTAGAGGTGGCATGCTGCGTGCTCGGGGATGTCACCGTCGGGGGTGCCGTCGCAGGCGGCGGCGCGGGCGGTGATGTGCAGGACTGCCTCCGTGATTTCGGGGTTGAGTACGAGGGTGCGGGTCAGTCCGGTGGAGGTGCCGGCGCCTTCCAGGATGAAGTTCTCGGGAGTGGATGAGATCTTCAGCTGGGTGGGGTCGCCCCAGCGGGTGTCGAGCTTCTGGCCGGTGGGCACGGTGAATCGTGAGGTGAATTCGAGGGTGCCGCCGGTGAGCTTGGTGGAGGGGCGTGCGGTGGTGATGGCGCCTTCGTCGACGTGCTGTGCCTTCGCGGGGATGGAGGCGCGTACGAGCTGGTGGGCGTTGGTTTCGACGATGATGAGGCGCGGTTCTTCGCCGGGTACTTCTTCGACGAGCAGGTCGGAGGGTTCGTCGAGGCCGCGTTCGAGGGTGCCGAGGGTGCCGGTTGCGGGGTCCCAGCGGCGGATGGCGCCGTTGTAGGTGTCGGCGACGGCGATGGAGCCGTCGGGCAGTTCGGTCAGGCCGAGGGGGTGCTGCATGCGGGCGGTGTCGGAGTCGCCGTCGACGAAGCCGAAGTCGAACAGGCCCTTGCCGACGGCAGAGGTGACCTGTACGCCGTCTTCGGTGAAGGTGACGTGGCGCAGGCCGCTGGTTTCGGAGCATGCGACCCAGAGGCTGCCGTCGCGGGCTTCGATGATGCCGGAGGGCTGTGCGAACCAGGCGTCGGCGGCGGGGCCGTCGGCGAGGCCTTCGACGCCGGAGCCTGCGAAGATGCTGACGGTGCCGGTGACGGGTTCGTAGCCGAAGAGCTGGTGGGTGCCCGCCATGGCGATGATGAACTGGCCGGCTTCGCGGGAGTAGACCGCATCCCAGGGCGAGGAGAGCGCAATTTCGGTGGCGGGTACACCTGCGGGGATGTGGTTGGGGTCGCCGGTGACGGCGTTGTCGCCGTCGATGACGCGCTGCACGCCGTTGCCTGCGAGGGTGCGTACTTCGCCGGTGCGCAGGTTGAGGGAGCGCAGGCGGTGGTTGACGGTGTCGGCGACGAGCACGTCGTAGCCGAGCTGTTCGCGCAGGTTTTCGGGTACGAGGGCGAGGCCGGCGGGTTCGTTGAAGCGTGCTTCGGTGCCGGTACCGTCGACGTGGCCCTTGACGGGGTGGTTGATGGGGTCGTTGCCGCCGCCGTAGGTGTTGATGACGGTGTTGAGGTCAGCGGCTACCTGCAGGATGCGGTGGCGCGCGCTGTCGGCAACGAGGTAGGTGCGCTCGCGGTTGCCGAAGAGGTTTGCGGGGCCGAATTCGGCGGGCAGTTCGATGGCTTTGCCGGGGAAGGCGTAGGTGCCTGCTGCCTTGGGGCGGGGTACGTAGGGGCCGTCGCCGCGGTGCAGGGTGCCCTTCGCCTCGTGCTCGGCGACGAGTTCGCGTACGAGGGAGGTGAGGCCCTGTACGTGGCCTTCGCCGGAGAGGTGGGCGACGATGTAGCCTTCGGGGTCGACGACGACGAGGGTGGGCCATGCGCGGGCGGTGTATGCCTGCCAGGTGGTCAGTTCGGGGTCGTCGAGTACGGGGTGGGTGATGTGGTAGCGGTCGACGGCTGCGGCGAGCGCTACGGGGTCTGCTTCGTGTTCGAATTTGGGGCTGTGTACGCCGACGGTGACGAGTACGTCGGAGAATTCTTCTTCGAGGGGGCGTAGTTCGTCGAGGACGTGCAGGCAGTTGATGCAGCAGAGGGTCCAGAAGTCGAGAATAACGATTTTGCCGCGCAGGTCCTGCAGGGTCAGGTTCTTATCGCCGGTGTTGAGCCAGGCTCGACCTTCGAGTTCGCTGGCGCGTACGCGTACGCTGCGGGTGGTGTTCTCGCTCATGGGTTCTCTCTCCTGTTGGGTGCGCCGTGTGTGGGCGCGTCGGTTTGCTGTCCCCATTATGCCAGCGTGGTGGGGGTGGTTCGCTGGGAGTTGAGCATTGTGAACGCGGGAGGTAACGGCTCGTCATATTACGTCATATTTGCGTGAGTTGAGGAGTGCGAAAGTGGTATGCACGGGTTTGGAAATCATTGCATCTCATTCATTCGCCATGCCCTCCGGTACCGATACGCCGGGGCACCCCCGAAATATTTAACTTAATAAGTTAAGCCTTACCTAACTATTGATTAATCTAACCCTTAATTTTTAGACTGGGAGGGTGCGATTTTTCGCACACCCTTCTGCGGGACTCGCCGACGACCCCGCCCCCACCCAAGGCCCGCCCTGCAGGCGGCGCCCCCCCCCAAGAGAAAGGCCTCCCATGGTGCAACGTCAGCTCCCCAAGCCCAGCGAACTACTTGAATTTATGCAATTCAAGAAGCCCAGCCTCGACTTTGCAGGCAACCGCCTACAGAGCGCACTGACCATCTACGATTTGCGCCGCATCGCAAAGCGCCGCACACCAGCCGCCGCTTTCGACTACACGGACGGCGCCGCGGAAGGTGAACTGTCAATGACCCGCGCCCGCCAGGCCTTCGAGGATGTCGAGTTCCACCCGGGTATCCTGACGGATGTTTCCACCGTAGACACCACCACGAAGGTACTGGGTGGCACCTCCGCTCTACCCTTCGGTATCGCCCCCACGGGCTTTACACGCCTCATGCAGACCGAAGGCGAGATTGCCGGATCCGGCGCGGCGGGGGCAGCGGGCATCCCCTTCACCCTCTCAACCCTGGGTACAACCAGCATTGAGGATGTGCGCCGAGTCAACCCAAATGGCCGCCTGTGGTTCCAGCTGTACGTGATGCGTCAGCGTGAGATTTCCTACGGCTTGGTCGAGCGCGCCGCAAAGGCTGGCTACGATACGCTCTTCTTCACTGTAGATACGCCCATTGCGGGGGCGCGCCTGCGCGATAAGCGCAACGGCTTTTCCATTCCGCCCCAGCTTTCGCTGAAGACAGTGGCGAACGCGATTCCGCGCCCGTGGTGGTGGTATGACTTCCTCACCACGCCCAAATTGGAGTTCGCTTCACTCTCCTCGACAGGCGGCACGGTGGGCGAATTGCTGGACGCTGCCATGGATCCGTCCATCAATTACGAGGATCTTAAGGAAATCCGTGAGTTGTGGCCCGGCAAGATTGTCATTAAGGGCGTGCAAAACGTGGAGGATTCCAAGAAGCTGGCTGATTTAGGCGTGGACGGCATCCTACTGTCGAACCACGGCGGCCGCCAGTTGGACCGCGCTCCGGTTCCCTTCCACCTGCTCCCGGAAGTGGTTCGCGAGGTCGGCAAGGACACCGAAGTTATGGTGGATACCGGCATTATGAACGGCGCGGATGTGGTGGCCTCGCTGGCCTTGGGCGCCAAGTTCACGCTGATTGGCCGCGCCTACCTATACGGACTCATGGCGGGTGGCCGCCGCGGTGTGGATCGCACGATTGAGATCCTCTCGGAAGAGGTGCGCCGCACAATGCGCCTGCTACAGGTCAGTTGCGTTGAGGAACTCGAACCCAAGCATGTGACGCAATTGCGCCGCCTGCAACCCATTCCGAAGATTTAAACCTCTCCATCCCCGAGTGAGAAATAATTAAAGACGCCCCGCACGCATCACGTATAGATGCGCGCGGGGCGTTGGTATCCCTAGTGTGGTGGGCTGTTCTGCCCAGTGGGCAGGAGCTAGTTTTTACTTGGCGCCTGCAACCTCGGAGAGGTCACCAATCTTGGTGGGCTTGACCGGGGTCTTAGCGGTGCCGCTGAAGCCGTCGATACGGCCGGGTGCCTTCGGGGTTTCGATGGTGGAGACGTCAGTCGCCTGCTCAAAGGTCTTGGTGTTCAGCACGGATGCGGTGCCATCTGCATTGACAACGGTGTAGAGGTTGTCCTTGGGATTGGTCTTGATCCAGGAGCCGTCCTCTTTCACGACGATGGTTGTACCGTTGGAGTCCATGCTGGTCCACACACCGTTATTCTGGATGCTGATGATAGCGCCGTCCTTGGATTCGAATGCAGCGAGTTCATCGGTGTAGTAGACGGTGCCATCGCTGGTCTGCACCTTCTTCACGCCGGACTGCTCCTTGAGCTGCTCCAGGGCTTTCTTGCTGGCGGTGTAGCCTGCGGAGGCTGCCTGATCGGCGGATTCCTGGCCCTTCTTGAGTGCTTCGGTTGCTTCGCTGGGCAGACCGCTGGGGGCGCTGATGGTGCCCTGGGTGGTCTTGGTTTCTGCCTTGGTGGTTTCAGCTGCTGCGGAGGCGGTGCTCTTGCTGGTTGCTGCTGCGGAGGTGCTTGCGGGTGCCGAGGCAGTTGCGGAAGCGGTTGCAGAAGCGGACGCGCTTGCCGATGCGGAGGAGTTGGAGTTGGCGCCGGAGTTGCCGCCGCAGGCTGCGAGGCCGAGGGCACCGGCAATGGTCAGGGACAGAACAGCAATTGACTTCTTCACTGAATTTCTCTTTTCTGTATGCGCCGCTCTGCGGCGGCGCAGTGCATGGTGTGGTTGACCTGTACTCCAGTATGCCCGGAGTACGCCTCCATGCTAGCACCGTGACCTGAAAGCTCCCTGAGATGTTGCGGTGCTTCCCTTCCCCCGCTTTTCATGGGTCTTCTCAGCTCGGATCGAAGACGCAAAACACCCCGCACGCATCACAGTCGGATACGCACGGGGTGCTGGTGTCCCTGTTCTGTCGGGCTATTCGGCCAAGGGGGCAGGAGCTCGTTTTTACTTGAGGCCTGTAATCTCAGAAAAGTCAGCAACCTTGGTGGGCTTGGCCGGGGTCTTAGCGGTGCCGCGGAAACCGTCGATGGGGCCAGGGGCCTTCGGGATATCGATGGTGGAGAGGTCGGTCGCCTGCTCTAAGGTCTTAGTGTTCAGGACGGCAGCGGCGCCGTCTGCCCTAACGGCGGTGTAGAGGCTGTCCTCGGGGTTGGTTTTGATCCAGGAGCCGTCCTCGTCCACGACGATGGTTCCACCGTTGGAGTCAAAGCTACTCCACGCACCGGTATTTTTGATGATGACAATAGCGCCGTCCTTGGATTCGAATGTAGCGACTTCATCGTTGTAGTAGACGGTGCCGTCGCTGGTCTGTGCCTTCTTGACGCTGGAATCTTCCTTGAACTCGTTCAGGGATTCCTTGCTGGCGCGGTACAGTGCGGAGGTTGCCTGCTGGTTGGATTCCTCGCTCTTCTTAAGTGCTTCGCTTGCTTCGCTGGGCAGAGCGCTGGGGGCGCTGATGGTGCCCTGGGTGGTCTTGGTTTCTGCCTTGGTGGTTTCAGCTGCGGCGGAGGTGGTGCTTGCGCTGGTTGCCGCGGTGGAGGTGCTTGCGGGTGCCGAGGCAGTTGCGGAAGCGGACGCGCTTGCCGATGCGGAGGAGTTGGAGTTGGCGCCGGAGTTGCCGCCGCAGGCTGCGAGGCCGAGGGCACCGGCAATGGTCAGGAACAGAACAGCAATAGACTTCTTCACGGCAGATTTCTCTTTCCGTCATGCGTCGCTCTGCAGCGGCACAGTGCGTGGTGTGGTTGACCTGTACTCCGGTATGCCCGGCGTACGCCTTCATGCTAGCACCTCATCCTGACGGTACTCTGCAAGCATGCGTAAAACGCCCCTCACGCATCACGTTCAGATGCGCACGGGGCGTCTTCTAGGTCAGGGGCTGTTACGCTCTGGTAGCGTCACAAGCCGCTGTTAGCTCTTTACAGCTTACTTGGGCTGTGCGGGCTTGACGGGGGAGACCTTAGCCTGTGCGGGCTTTGCGGGAACCTTCGGAGCCTTCAGGTCTGCCTTCTCGCCACCAACGATGGAGGTTACTTCACCGGATGCGTCCACGGATGCCTGCAGGCCGCTGTTAGCCTGGATGCTCCAGGAGCCGTCAGCCTTAACTGCGACCTGGCCGTTTGCGTCCTGGCGGCTCCAGGAGCCGTCAGCCTGTACAGCTACCTGACCTTCGTCACCCTGAATGGTCCAGCCGCCGTCCTCGGAAACAATAACGTCGCCCTCAACGGCGGAGGAGGAGTTACCCTCGGAGTCCTTGGACTCAGCCTTGGTGCCCTTTTCGTCAGACTCTACCTTGGAGGAGTTACCCTCGGAGTCCTTAGCGTCTACGGATGCCTTGCCGTCTGCGCCGACCTTCACGTCTGCGGAGTTGCCCTCGCCGTCGTTAGCCTTGACGGTGACGTTGCCGTCCTTGTCGACCTTCACGTCTGCAGAAGCGGAAGCAGATGCAGCCGAGGTGGTTGCAGCTGCAGAGGATGCCTTAGCCGATGCGCTTGCGGAAGCAGTCGCAGAAGCAGATGCGGATGCAGTCGCGGTGGTGGTGGAAGAGGACTGGGAGCCGCATGCGCTCAGGCCCAGTGCGCCTGCGAAGGCGATGGACAGAACCGCGGTGGTCTTCTTCATTGCGGGGGCGAATGCCATTATTTCTCCTTGTGGTTGTTAGTATGGTGCGGCTAGTTGGCGACGTATTCGCGTCGTGCGCAGGATCCTTGTGGGATTCCATAACGATTATCGGTGTAACCAACCGCGTTAATTCTATCGAGTTTGGGGGGCTTTTATCCGAGCCACCGGGCGTTTATCCGCATTCTAGCGGGTGGGATATCCCACGTTTCTGCCCGGTTTGTCGGCTGGTCACATCAGTTAGTTACGGGGAGTGACGGGCTTGACGGGGTCCACGGTAGCGCCGGCAGGCTTGACGGGTACAGTGGGTACCTGGAAGGTTCCCTGTCCGGTCTGTTCCCAGGAGCCATCAGCCTTCACTTCGACAACGCCGGGAGCTCCGACGAGTTCCCAGGAGCCGTCTGCCCTGACCTCTACGTTGCCGCTCGGACCGACACGCTCCCAGGAGCCGTCAGCGTCTACTTCAACGATGTCGCCGTTGGGGGCGTGGTAGGACCAGCCGCCGTCGGTCTTGATTTCGATGAGGGTGTAGCCGTTGGCTGCGCTGACGGTTCCGCTGTCGACGGTCACGGTGCCGGAGCCGTTCGAGCCGCTCTTGGCGGAGGTCTCGCCGGCCTTCTCGTCGACCTTTGCGGAGGAGCCCGAGTTGTTCGATGCCGAGCCGCCGTTGACGGTTGCATTGCCGCTAGCGTCGGCGGTCACGCCGGTACCGTTCGCGCCGTTGACGGTCACATTACCGTTGGCGTCTGCGGTGACCCCGGTACCATCAGCACCGCTGACGGTCACACCGTTTTCGGTGACGGTGACGGTGCCCTGGGAGCTGCTTGCGGTGGCGCTCGGGGAGGCTGCGTCGCTTGCCTTGACGGTGACCTTGCCGTTGCCCGCGTTGACTGCTGCGTCGGCGGTGGAGGATGCCTTAGCGGTCGCGGTGGCGCTGGGTGCCGGGTTGGAGGTGTTCTGTGCACCGCAGGCGCTCAGGCCGAGTGCTGCGATTGCTGCGATGGACAGTGCGGCTGCGCCGGTGCGGAGGCGGTGGCTGGTGGGCTGCGCGGAAGTACGCTGAGCGTGGCGTGCCATGAGGTGGTTCTCCTTGTGCGTCCCGGAGGGTCAATCGTCCGGGGTTTGTATGGTTGTTTTCCGGTTGGGGTGGGGCCGTTTGTATGGTGTGTGGCTTTTCCTTCGCCGGTGATTCCAGCATAGGGTGTGAGTCTAAGATTGAGCTTTAGTTTGCTGTGTTTAAGCTATGTCTGGACAGCGATGTATAAGTATTTTTCCCAGCGAGGTTTCATACTCACGGTTTTTCGCTCAGCTTATGTATAGCTTTCTGCTTATATGTATAAATTTTCTTTATTTTTTCTGTAGCCTGCCCTAGCTTCTTCCGTGAAGTAGGGATAGTTTCTGTGTTTTTAGCTCAACCACAACATTAAGGTCGCAAAGACACAACTACTCAGCGACTCTAGGGCTCCATCCCACCTGGCTAGGCGCGCTTCCGCTACTTAAGCCCCCCCCCTTCGGCGGGGTTTTCTCCGCTGTTTTCCCTTGGGCAGGCATAATAAAAGACCCCCACCGTGAGGGTAGGGGTCTTTTATCAGATTCAAAGTCTCAAGAATTACTTCTTCTTAGCGACTGCTGCCTTCAGCTTGGAGCCTGCGGTCAGCTTCACGCCGTGACCGGCGGGAATCTGAATAGTTTCGCCGGTCTGCGGGTTACGGCCGGTACGAGCTGCACGGTCGGTGCGCTCGATTGCCATCCAACCGGGGATGGTGATCTTCTCGCCCTTGGAGACGGAAGACTCGAAAACCTGGAACACTGCGTCGAGGACTGCATTCACGGTTGCCTGGCTCTTGCCAGACTTCTCTGCAACCTCTGCAACGAGTTCGGTACGGTTCTTAGCCATTAGGGTGCCCCTTCCAGAGACTTAAGGTTTGAGTCTAAAGCGAGTGACCGTCGGTGACGACGGAAAACCGTTTAGGAACTAAAATACCAGATTTACCAGCTGGACTTGGTGATACCGGGCAGCTCGCCGCGGTGTGCCATTTCGCGGAAACGCACGCGGGAGATACCGAACTTCTGGAAGGTACCGCGGGGGCGGCCGTCGATCTGGTCGCGGTTACGCACGCGAACGGGGGAAGCGTTGCGGGGCAGCTTCTGCAGTGCCACGCGTGCTGCTTCGCGCTCCTCGGGGGTAGCGTTCTCGTCGATCAGGGTCTTCTTCAGCGCGATACGCTTCTCGTTGTAGCGAGCGACGATGACCTTGCGCTGCTCGTTGCGAGCGATCTTGGACTTCTTAGCCATTCTTAGCGCTCCTCTCGGAAGTCAACGTGCTTGCGAACGACGGGGTCGTACTTCTTCAGCACCATACGGTCGGGGTTGTTGCGGCGGTTCTTACGGGTCACGTAGGTGTAACCGGTGCCAGCAGTGGACTTGAGCTTGATGATAGGACGGAGGTCCTTAGCCTTGGATGCCATTTACTAGATCTTCTCCCCGCGTGCGATGATTTCTGCAACAACGGCATCGATGCCACGAGCATCGATAACCTTGATGCCCTTAGCGGACACGTTCAGGGTTACCTTACGACGCAGCGAAGGAACCCAGTAGGTCTTCTTCTGAACGTTCGGGTCGAATCGACGCTTGTTGCGGCGATGCGAGTGCGAAATGCTGTGTCCAAAGCCGGGAACAGCTCCGGTCACCTGGCAGACTGCTGCCATGTTTCACTCCTTTATTGATTGACTTTTATGACGGTACGCAGTCGATGTTACTCGTGAGCGTCCCGCCACCAATGTAGAAGCACCGGGTTATTCGCCGGGCTAGAGTGTTTGAGATCGTCACGTGGGTGAGAGGCCACGCATCGATCCCCGCCGCGGGAAAAACGGTGAAGCTTATTAGTGTCGAGAGGCGTTTCCACCACTACGAACAGCGTTAAATTCTAGGTAAATACGGGGGTTCGTGCAAGCCTGCACGCCGGATTTTGCCTTAAAAATCCGCGGAATCTCGGTGTTCTGAGCCAATTGCATCTCGTTTAAGCGAAGTGCTCGATTCGCGGATGCACGCCTGCCTTCGAGCGGCAAACATACCTATCCATTCTATCAAAAATGGGTGTTTTTGCAAGTCCAGATGTTTTTAAGGAATTCTTTAACGCCCCTAGTCAGGCGTTAATGCGCCTTTTTAAGAACGGATGTTCTCTATGTGACCGGGGATAAATTACACCGGTGAAATTCATGTTGTGAGATTAACAGCTTAAGCCGGATTTAAGCCTTAAACAGCCCCGCGCCACCGCTTCTTGCGGTGTGCGCAGGGCTATTAAACGGGCTTAAATACGCGTTTAAAGAGCTTTTAACTCTCGTTTTAACGCTTCCGCCCCGGTTTTAAAGGGCGGTTTAAGGGGTCGCAACGGTACGGGTAACGGCGGATTTACCGTTCCAGTTACGGCGTAGATGCAGGCACAAATACGGTACAGATACCGCGCAGGACACTCCCCCGGCGTACAGTTTTACGCCGTACCGTGAGCCACCGCGCCCCTAGTTCTTCAGCCTAGTTCTTAAGACTTGCCGCGGGCACCCACTGCGGGTACTTGGGGCTCACACCGTCCCCGGAGCTTGTTCCCTTTAGACGGCGGCCAATCCACGGCAGGGCAAACTCACGGACCCAGCGTGCCTCCTGCTCGATCTTCTCGCGGGCGGTCAGCTGCACCTCCGGGGGCAGTACCGATTCGGTGATCACACCGGGCAGGCCGAGCTGCGCCAGTACGCGAGATGCGAAGCGTTCGTGGCCGAGGTCGTTCATGTGCAGGCGGTCGTCAGCCCACAGACGCCAATCAAGGAAGTCGTTCCAGCGCCAGTAGTCGATAATGTGCACGCCGTGGTCCTCAGCGATACCACGCAGTAGCTCGTTGTAGGTGGCGGTACGGCCGCGGGTACGGGCGAAGGGGCCCTGGCCCTGTACATCCAGGCCGGTTACGGTAAGCACTTCGATTCCTTCGCCGCGCAGGGTGGCGAAGGCTTCGTCTACGTGAGTCATGAGCTGGTCAATATCCACGTTGGGTCGCATGATGTCATTGCCGCCACCGTAGAAGGTGACAATGTTGGGGCAGAGGTCCAGGGCTCGAGGCAGCTGTTCATCCAGGATGGGACCGAGCAGGCGGCCGCGGATAGCAAGGTTTGCGTACTGCGCCTGCGGGTCTACTGCACCGATGCCTTCGGCAACGCGGTCTGCCCAGCCGCGCAGGCTGTTAGGGCGGCGGCGGTCAACGTCGCCCACACCTTCGGTGAAGGAGTCGCCGATTGCCACGTAGCGTACTGATTCACCGTTGAGCTTGCCGTTGGAGTCTAGGAGCGGGGTCGTCATTGTGTTCTTCTTTCCGGGCCTCTATAGAGAATGACCCTTCTGTGGAAGAAGCCGGCACACCCGCGCGGTGTACCGGCTTCTTCGCTTAGCTTTCGGTGCGTCCTACTTTCCAGTATCCCACTGTTATGGGCGCTTCATCAGATATGAGCGGGGGTTTCTTAGGATGCGACAGCTGAACCGGCAACGGTGGACGCACTCCGGGGATGCGGAACAACCACGACGCTGCCGTCGTTAAACGGATCGGCGACCTCTGCTTTCAGACCGAAAATGGTGTGCAGGTTCTCACGGGTGAGCACGTCGTGTGCTTCGCCTTGAGCGACGATGGAGCCGTCCTTCATCGCGACGAGGTAATCGGCGACTCGGGCGGCGAGGTTCAACTCGTGCAGCACCATGATCATGGTGGTGCCGCGTTGCTCGTTGAGGTCCGAGAGTAGGTCGAGTAGCTCCACCTGGTGTGCCAGGTCGAGGTACGTGGTCGGCTCGTCCAGCAGTAGGATGTCGGTTTCTTGGGCGAGCGCCATGGCAATCCAGACGCGCTGACGTTGGCCGCCAGAGAGTTCGGTGACCTGTCGTTCGGCGAGGGACATGGTGTCGGTGGCTTCTAGTGCCCAGGCGACCGCCTCATCATCTTCGGCGCTATTGCGTTTGAAGAGTCCCTGGTAGGGGTAGCGTCCTCGGGAGACGAGGTCGGCTACGGTAATTCCTTCGGGGGCGATGGGATGCTGGGGCATGAGCCCAACCATGCGGGCGAAGCCCTTCATGGAGTATTCGTGGGTGGGTTTGCCGTCGAGGGTGAAGTCGCCGTTGAGCGGCTTGAGTAGTCGGGAGACACCGCGTAGCAGGGTGGATTTACCGCAGCCGTTGGGGCCGATGATGGCGGTAACTTTGCCCTTCGGGAATTCGAGGGAGAGGTCTTTGACGATGGTGGTTTCGCCGTAGCCGAGGCTGACGTTCTCTACTTTGAGGGTGCGTTCGGTGATTTCTTTCATGGCGTCCTTTCTTCTCTAAGGCTTTTCCCGGGAGCCTCCTAACTTAGCCTATCCTAATTTCGGGTCAGAATATAGCGAATCCCCCGAACCGTTCACACTTCTGTAGAACAGCACGGGGGATCCGCTATATCGGCGAACTTTAGAAGTTCACTTTTCCGTTGACGAGCCAGCCGCCTTCCGCTGCACGCTGGAAGACTTCCTGAGCCATGGTGCGGCTGTAGGTCTTGGAGACATGGTTGTCATCGATGTAGACGTAGATGTTTCCAACCACGGGGCTGCACATGCCGTCCGGGCAGTACACGTCCTTCAGGTCCACCATGACGGCACCCTGGTTGCGGTACTTGTCGAAGATTTCCTTTGCAGGGTTTTCTGCGGCGTACTTGTCGCTTGCGGGTCGTGCGCAGGAGCTCTTGTCGGCGCCGGCCTTCTGAGCGCATTCGTAGATGTTGTACTCGAAGCGCGGGTTATCGCGCAGGCCAATGACCTGGACTCCTGCTTCGGTGAGGCGGCGGACCGTCTCATCGAGGCTCGGGTCGACTCGTTCGTCGTTCGAGCGTGCCTGGGCAACGGTGGCGATGAGCACCACGGTCTGCGGCTTACGCTTGAGAATTTCCTCGGTCATCTTGGTGTTGAATTCCGAGCATTCGTTGCTGGCGTTGACGGCGCGGACCGGGTACTGGCAGCCACCGAGCAGGTAGGTCTGCAGGTTGGTTTTGGTCTGTTCTGCGATGGGCTTGAAGATGCTCAGCGCCTGTTCGGCGTGGGAGTTACCGATGACCATGGTCAGCGGTGCGTCCTCGGGTCCGTACTTCTGCAGGCTGCAGTACTTGGCGAGTGCCGGGTCGGAGGGCGCGAAGCTGCCAACGCAGGGGTCGCTCAGTCCGTCGAACTGGGTTTTGACGTCACCACCGGAGGGGATGGGGTTGTCAATGAGTCCCTGCTGGGCGCCGCCGATAGCGCGGGCGCCGGGGTAGTTTTCGCTGGCGGTCTGTACCTGCAGTTCGGCGTTCTGCTCGGACTGGGTGTTGCGGTAGCCTACCCATGCCTGTGCGGCTACCAGGGGTACACCTGCGACCAGGAAGATCGCGAGGATGAAGGCGAGCTGGTCTGCCCAGGTCTTGACCGAGAAGATGGTCTTGAAGCGCATCTTCATCATGAGCCAGGGTACGAAGGGGTCCTTGCGGTAGCGCAGCGGCTTCTCGACGAAGCGGATGAGCAACCATGCCAGGCCGATGGAGGTAAGGATGATGACAGCACCTTCGATGAAGTTCACGCGGGAGGTACCGACGGCGCTGCTGTAGAGGATGAGGATGGGCCAGTGCACCAGGTACAGGGCGTAGGAGATGTTGCCGAGGTTCTGCAGGGGTGCGGAGACCAGCAGTCGATCGATGCCCCAGCGGCTGTTGGTGCGGCCTGCCATGATGACGAGGGCGCCGGAGAGCACGGGCCAGAGCGCCAGGTAGCCGGGGAAGGCTCGTTCGACGGGCAGGATTGCACCGCAGGTGACCAGGCCGATGATGCCGACCCAGCCCATGACGACTCGCGCCTTTTCGGGCGCCTTCCATTTGAGGGTGAGCATCGCCAGCAGGGTGCCGATGGCGAATTCCCACAGGCGGGTGCGGGTGTCGAAGTAGGCGAATCCCTGGTTGGTGTCGGTTTCGACGATGGAGAAGGTCAGGGATGCTACGAATACCGTGTTGAAGATGAATACCGCGGTGGTGAAAAGGTTCCCGCGGAATCGGTGCACGACGTAGGCTACTGCGGCGAAGAGCAGGGGCCAGATGATGAAGATCTGCCCCTGGATGGAGAGCGACCAGAAGTGCTGGAAGGGTGACTTCACGGAAGCGTTTTGGGCGTAGTAGTCCACGGAGCTGAACGCGAGGTTCCAGTTCTGGAAGTAGAACAGGGAGCTCGTTGCGTCGGTGACGGTTTGCGACCAGCGGCTGGGCGCGAGCACGAAGAAGGACGCAATCGTGGTACACGCGATAACCACGGTGGCTACGGGTAGCAGTCGCTGGAAGACGTGCATCCAGTAGCTGAAGAGATTGAGGGGTTTGCCTTCGTTGATCTTACGCATGAAGGAGAGCGAGAGCAGGAAGGCGGAGATGAAGAGGAAGACATCCACACCGCCGGAGACTTTGCCGACCCAGACGTGGTAGAGCACCACGAGGAGCACGGCGAAGGCTCGCAGGCCCTGAATTTCAGGGCGGAATCCTCGCGATTCGATGAACTCTTCGAGGGGGTAGTCGCTGGCTTCGCGTGCTTTGATGCTGCGCGGGGCGGTGGTGTAGGTTCCCTGCGAGGCGGGAGCCTGCGGGGTTCCGGAGGTTTCAGACATTCTCGGTTCCTCAGGATGGATGTCGATGTGCTAGTGCGGGTCCCTTAGACACTACAGGACACTCGTACAATAAAATCCTGATCCGCACCTCTGCTATGAGGCTGGTGCGAACCAGGATTTTTCTGAGCCCCCTACCGGATTCGAACCGGTGACCCTCTGTTTACAAGACAGATGCTCTGGCCAACTGAGCTAAGGAGGCAACTTGTCCAGTGTACCTTATTCTGGTGGTTGAATCTGCTTAGTTGTTCTTTGGCGGTTTGATGCGTTCGTTTCCTTCGTTTTACCCCTTCCGAATACCTCGGCTACAGGGGCTCCCGGGCACCTTGTCCAGCACTTTGCCGAGTCTTCTTCCTGCCCCTCACGTTCCTTTACTCGTTCTTTAGAGCTTCAGATGCATACGGAAAAACCCGGTAGCCTCGCGCGGAGGTTACCGGGTTTTTCTATCGAAGAGGTTACTTCTTCTTAGCTTCGATCTTTTCCTTCAGGAAGGTGCTGAAGTCGTTGCTGGTGTACTGGTCGCCATCAACGAAGACGGTGGGGGTACCCTGAATGCCGTTCTTTGCGGATTCAGCGTTGACCACGTCCACGAAGGGGCGCCACTTGCCGTCGTTCATATCGGAGCCGATGGAGGCGTGGTACTTCGAAGCAATGTCGGCAATCTGCTGGTTGTTCATGTCGCCGCTGCCCTGGTGGGTGAAGATCTCACGCTGGTAGTTCAGGAAGTCGTGGGTGCTGACCTGGTTTGCCACGGAGTATGCCGCTGCCGCGTTACGTGCGGAGTATGCGGTGGGCGAGGTACGGTCCAGGAAGGTCAAGTTGCGGATTTCCAGGGTGATGGTGCCGTCTTCGACGAGCTTCTGGATTTCTTCGCCGTACTTCTTCTCGAACTCTGCACAGTGCACGCAGTTGTAGTCCTGGAAGATGGTCACGCGTACGGGCTGGCCGTTCTTGGATGCCTCTTCAGCGGTCTGCACGCCCGGGGGCAGGGTGTTGACTGCTGCTGCGGTTCCGTTGACCATGGGGGTCACGGAGGAGGTCGAGGTTGCGAGTTGCTTGAAGTCGCGGTTCTCCTGGGTGGAGGAGTTCTGGACGATGCCGTCCTTGGTCAGCACAATGCCACCGTATTCGTTGGCGCTGGAGGGCACCGGGCCGCTTTCTGCTACCTTGGTGTTCTTGTTGCCGTTGATTACGACGAAACCGATGATACCTACGATGACGAGGACCACGGCGAGTACGCCGAGCTGGAGCCAGCGGCGGCTTGCCTGGCTGGGACTCTTCTTGGCCTGCTGGGCCGCAATCTGGCGGGCTTTTTCGCGGGCGTCGGTCGACATGCCTGCTCCTTTGGTTGGGAATATGGGTGGCGGTTCGTCCACTTCTTCTAGCCTACTCCTTATGGAGTACGCACCCATCAGGGCAGAGGTTCAGAGTGCCAGTGCTCGTCTGAGCTCGGCGCCTTCTGATCTCTGCCGGGCGTTCTAAAGCTCAGCTTCCTGCTACGTATAGCAGCTGAAAGGTATGTCGAGCAGTTCCTATCATGTGGATAGGTTCTGTCTTTTCTCTAGTGTGGATGTACCGCGCTACCCGTCTAGCCTACCGAATGGGTGCCTTATCGGCTAGTTAATACTCTGACTGAGATACTGTGATGTCTATTCTCACGCTCTCAGCTTATTTTCCTCGTAAACTTTCGTAGCTCTGGGAGGTTCCTCCCCTGCCACAAGTAGCGCACAAGTATAGCGCCGAGGCACCCATCCGGTTCAGCTCATTACCGCTAGGGGATGTTGTAGACTTCCACTCCCCCAATGAAGGGGCGGGTGTTGTAGTTACCATTCCACTTCACGCTCAGACCGTGCTTCTCCAGCATGGGAATAACCGTCTCTCGCAGCAACTGTGCGGAGAGCTTCTCGTGAAGGGCCCTAATCTCTTCCTTCTGCGCATCGCTCAGGGTATTCCATTTTTCTTCGTCCCTGGGGTAAGCGAGGAAGGAACCGAAACCGATGTAGGTTCCGCCGCTCTCAGCGAGGCTTTCAGTGTCCTGCTCATGGAAGTAGATGTATCCCTTCCATTCACGGCTATCATCCATTTCGTCCCAGATTTCTGCGGATGCGCAGGTACCGCAGCAGGTGAAGTTCTGTCGTGCAATGACTCCTTCTTCTTCCAGCGCTGCGAAGGCACGGTTGAGGTTGGAGTTCTTCTGCATTTCGGGGGTAATGCCCAGCTCAGCAGCAAAGGCACGACGACGCTTGATGAGCTCTTCTACGTAGTCCTCTACGCGCTTTTCCCAGAGCTTGCTGTCTTCGTTTTCGCCGTCGTATTCCAGCCCGAGTACGTCCATCACATAATCGGTGATGGTTTCTACGTACTGTTCGGTATCAGATTCACCCATGAACAGCAGGGGCCAGATGGGCCAGAGCAGTTCGGCTTCGTCTTCTTCGTCCAGTCCCCATTCTTTGGGGAAGGGCGGGTCGAGGCGCTCTTCGCTCCAGCGTTCGTAGATGCTCTTCTCATCAGCCATGATGATGCTCCTTTGCTTGCTCTCTACTCGTTGAGTAGAGATGTGGACTGCTCTTGCTGTTAAGGTATCAAGAGTTTCTCAACCCCACCCTCTATTTCGTCATTCAGACGGATCTGTGAACTTCCTATCTCGTCGCCCCTGCATCAAGGCTGGCAGGCTGTCTAGGCTGCGTCCCCTGTTCCTCTGCTTCTCAGCTGAGTCTCTAAACCTCTGCATCTCTGATGAGTTAGGTGTCTTTCGTCCAGGAGTTTTCATTCTAAGAGTTTTCGGGTACACAAAAAGAGGGGAAGACCTATAAGGTCTTCCCCTCTTGAATAAAAAACCCGCGGTGACCTACTCTCCCACACCCACAAAAGTGCAGTACCATCGGCGCGAAGAGTCTTAGCTTCTGGGTTCGGAATGGAACCAGGCGTTTCCCTCTTGCTATAACCACGGAAAATCTAGCGAATAACTTCGTTATTCAAAACTTCCGAATAAAAAGCCTCAGCCTCCCGAAGGAAGCCCAGGGTTATTATCCAAAAACCATACAGTGAACGCAAACAACA
>NZ_KV812893.1:0-34136 GCF_001813565.1 Rothia sp. HMSC068E02 | reverse complement strand
TTGCGTTCACTGTATGGTTTTTGGATAACAATCCAATAGGCAATAAAAAGAGCCCGCTTGCGCGGGCTCTTTTGCTTTAACAGCTAAAGCTAGAAAGGGGCAGACCCATACGGGTCTGCCCCTTTTTTTGTGCCCTCAGACCCTTGTCTATGATGCTTTGTCTACAAGGAGAATGCTCTTCACAGACACACTGCGATAGAGTAGAACCATGCACTACCCCATGTTTTCCCACGCACCAGAGCCAGTCGATCAGCAGCGCCAACACAACGGTGAAGAACGAACGGTAGCACTCTACGCAGAGAGCACACTGGAGCCTCACGAAACCTGGGCAGCACTGACCGAATACATTCACCTCTGGTGGCCCAGGCAGCTCCTACAGAGCGAAGAAAGCCATATCGACCTCTCCACCGAGCTACTGCTCGAAGAGACCGCAGACGGGGACATTATTCCTGTAGCACGCATTATCCAATGCGAGAACGAAGACGTGCTCACCATCGCACCCTACCCAGGTACACGCCTGGGGCGGCTCATGGGCGTAGCTGAAGAATCAGAAGAAAGCCTGAGCCTCATCCTGGATGCCCTGGCACCGGAGACTGCAGAAGGACCGTTATCCCTGCTCGAAATCAGTAGCGGTACCTACACAGGTCGTGAGGACGAGGAGCTGGGCATCTACGCGGCACAAGAAGAAGCAGCTGCCCTCCTCATGGGCGCATACAGCCGCTTTATCGGAGCTGAACTCCAGCGAGAAGAACTATAGGGGCCTTCGGATAAAAGAGGTTCTCAACCCCTGTAGAGTGGTATGTCATGAGCGCACAGGACCAGAACACCCCGTAGCAGAAGGACGCACGCCCCATCTGGGCGCGGCTGCGTACTAAAGCCACTACAGAAGCGGTGCAACCTCAGCATTACACCACTCAGCACTACAGCAAGGCTGACATGCTAAAGCAGAGCAATATCTGGTTCCGTAAACAGGGTGTGCCCCTCATCATTCCTGCACGTCAACGTGCTCTCGATGCGTTCCCACGCTCTGTACCGTGGATCCTGTGGGCTGGCATCATGCATATCTGCTATATCTTCCTGCGCGACCTTCTCCTCTTCGTCGTAGAGGACGTGAAAGGCTCCCTACCGGACTACATCAAAACTCTCACAAGCGATAGCACCCTCAGCAACGAAGTACTCCCAGTGCTCGTACTCGGTGGTATCTTCCTCGTGATGCCGATAATCTCCGGTGTGTTCATTACTCTTGCCTACGTGCTGATGGTCCGCACTCCGAAGTGGGTTCAAATCACCACGGGTATTCTTACCGTACTTTTTGCCGGCATGCTCTTTGTCGCCAGTGTCTTTGAATCCAGCAGCCTCGACTGCCTCGACTTCGTCTACGACGGTTCCCAAGTATTCCCGCTCATCGTTGTGGGCATCTACCTCGCCATCTTCCTCGGCGTAGACACCATCCTAGGGTGGTCCTTCAAACACGCCATCCACCAGCTCGCCTCCCTGCCGCCCATGATCGCGAAAGTACTACCCGTACTCATGGTGTCCGTGCTCTTCATCTTCGTGAATGCAGACCTCTGGAAGCTCGCCAACGGGCTCAGCTTCCCGCGCACCTGGGCTGTTCTGGGGCTCATGGGGCTCCTCGCCGTGTTCGTGGTCGTCACGACCTCCCTAGAGCGCACAGCACGCCTTCTAGGACGCAACAGAGGCGACGACATCGCACGCTTTAGCGACAACGACTACGAGTATGCCGCAGCCCTCGAAGGCGGAATCTGGAACACTGCCCAAGACTGGGTCGAAGAGAAGAAAATCCTCGAACACCGACCCCTCAAAATCGCGCCCTGGAGCAACCTCATCATCATCCCCATGATCGGGCAGATTATTCAGGCGACCCTCTTCATGCTGCTCGTCTTCGGATTCTTCATGGGCTTCTCGTCCATCGCCATTAGCGATACCACCATTGAATCGTGGATGACCGTCAAACCCGAACACCTCAAAATCCTCGGCGTAGACACCAACATCAACGCCGTGGTCATCAAGGTGTCCATGATCGTTGCCGTGTTCTCCGGACTCAGCTTTGTCGCAACCACCAGTAGCGACGAAAAATACGCCCGAAGCTTCCTCAAGCCCATGATTGCGCGAATTAAGCACATCCTGGTTATTCGCGATATCTACCTGGGCCTGCTTACCATGCCCAAGAACGAAGTACTCATACCCCTCAGCGAGGAGGAGAGAGTGCAAAAAGAGCCTGACAAGGCGTAAAGAGGTTAGGTAGGGGTAGAAGCTAGTGGGTCGACAGGTTCACTGTCAGCAGGTTGAATACCAGATACACCATGAGTAGGGCCACCGCCGCATCAAGTACACGCCAGGCCTCCGGGCGGGCAAAGAGCGGACGTAAAATTCGTGAGCCGTAGCCAATCATGAGGAACCACAGCACGCTACCGCAGCAGCATCCCAGGTAATACCACCAGCGGCCAGGATCGCCCTGGGCGTTCGCCAGTGAACCCAAAAGAATAGTCGTATCCAACCACGCCAGCGGATTCAAATACGTCACCGCCGCCGTGGTCAGCAGAGCCGCCTTCAACGACTGAGAATCGCCCTCCGCATCATCCACCATGATGGAATGCGGGGTAAACACGCGCCGCCCAGCCTCAAAACCAAACCACGCCAAAAACGCCGCACCCACGTAGCGGAACACCTCAATAAACCACGGCGCCGCATCCAACAGGGCACCCAGACCCACAACGCCCAAACCAATCATCAGAGCATCCGACAGAATGCAGAAAATAATAATCGGGGTAATATGCCGACCCAAAATACCCTGACGCAGCACAAAAGTTCCCTGGGCGCCAATAGCCGCCACCAAAGAAATCGTGGTGGTAGCACCCAGAAACAGCAGGGAGAGGGATGCGGACATCGTGAAACTTTCTCTGTTGATCAAACGGGGTATGAACCCGCGTACGCAGTGGTGGGTAGCGGCTCTCTTACTACCAGCTTGCCAGGCAAAAGCTCGCGACGCAGGGATAAAGCCTGCGTTAGCTGAAGTGTGAAGTGCCAGAGACGAGAATACGGGAAAAAGGACCCTAAATCTATCTAAATATTTTCACACTGCGTAAGATATTCTTATGACACGTTTCAGTACCGACCAGCTCACCACCTTCGCCACCGTCATTGAATACGGCACCTTCGACGCGGCAGCAGATATCCTGCGAGTGAGCCCCTCCGCCATCTCCCAGCGCATCAAAGCCATGGAACAGATTGCCGGAAAAGTCCTGGTACGCCGAAGCAACCCCGTCACCCCCACCGACGCCGGACAAAGCGTACTGCGCATCGCCCGACAAAGCGAATTCCTGCAGCAAGAAATGGAACGCGAACTCATGGGCGCCGGCGGCTTCCAGAGCGTCTCCGTTGCCGTCAACGCCGACTCACTCGCTACCTGGTTCCTCGACGCCGTAGGAATCCTCAGCCGCGAAGACAGCATCTTCTGTGACCTGCGACGAGAAGGCGAATTCCACTCCTCCGCTATGCTCCGATCCGGAGAAGTCATGGCAGTCATCACCTCCAAACCCGAAAAAATCCCCGGCTGCTCCGTCGAAACCCTCGGTGTGGCACGCTACTGGTGCGTTGCCACCCCCGACTTCGTGCAGCGGTACCTGCCCGGCTGGCCCAAGACCATGAGTCGCGAAGAGCTCAATCGTGCCCCCGTCGTCGAATACGACCGTAAAGACTTTGTGCAGGATGTGGCGCGAGCCCTCATCGAAAAAGAGGTAGGTCTAGAGGCTGAAGAAACCTTCACCCAAAGCCCCACCATCTACATTCCCTCATCTCCGGACTATGCGCGAGCCGTCAGCTCCGGTATTGCCTGGGGTCTCATTCCTGAGGCGCAATGCGCCGAAGAGCTCGAAAGCGGGCACCTCGTGAAGCTCGCCGCAACCCCGGTAGAATTCCCCCTCTACTGGCAGCGCTGGAATATCAACTCGCCCGTTATGGAGACCGTAACCCGCCGCGTCCACGAAGCGGCGCGAGGCGACCTGATCTACTAAAGAGTTCCTTGTGTCAAGATTCTAAACTTAACCTAAAATATTAAAAATATATACTTGACTAGATTATATGCTTATATAAGCATATAAGAACCGGGTAATAAAACCTCTCGATACCCACCACACATAGAGAGGCGGCCGCCCCACACGGGACGGCCGCCTCTCTATAAGCTCTAACGCCTAAACTCTAGCGCCAACGAGTCATCATCAGCATGCTCACCATCATGGCGCCCACACCAACACTCACATTCCACATACCCAAATCAGGAATCGGGAATAGGCCCTGCGTAATGTAGAAAACAATAATCCACAGAATGCCCACCGCCAACAGCGAGAACATAATCACGCGGTACCACAACGGAGTCTGCTCCTTCAGCTGCGTGCCGCTCTCCATCTCACGAGCAATCTCACGCAGACGCAGCTCGCTCGCATCCTCCACCTCAGACTTAGCAGACTTCTGAGACTTCTTCTTGGACGATGCCTTAGCCGAGTTGGTCGACATACTTCCTCCGCTTATTGTTGTATGGGTAACCTAAAAATATATGTTCACACCTATCTTTGCAGACTTACGGGATGATTTCACCTTCTCCGTGCGTTGAAAGATAAGGAACGCCACCCGGCGCCCAAGAACATACACAACCCAAAGGACAAAGGAGAACGCATGAGCCAAGGAACGGCACCCACCGCAGAGCGCCGCCCCCGCACCGTGCTGCACTGGATTATCCAGATTACAGGCGAACTCCTTATCACCGTCGGCCTCCTGCTACTGCTCTTCGTCGCATGGCAGCTCTGGTGGACCAACATCGACGCCGACCGCACCCAATCCCAAGCCGTCAGCACCCTCGTCCAGGAATTCGACTCCAACCCCGCCGAACCCCTCCCCGACTGGAACCCCAACACCCCTCCCGCAGGTCTGAGCGAACCCGGCCACGGTGAAGTCTTCGGCGTCGTCTACATCCCCAAGTTCGGATCCGACTACCAGCGCCCCGCCACCCAAGGCACCAGCTCCGACGTGCTCGACTCCCTCGGACTCGGCCACTACGAAGGAAGCGCCATGCCCGGACAGGTCGGCAACTTCTCCCTCGCAGGCCACCGCCAAACCCGCGGTAAAGTCCTCAACGACATCGACCTGCTCACCGAAGGCGACCACATCTACGTGCGCACCAAAGACGGCTACTACACCTACACCGTCTACAGCCACGAAATCGTGCAGCCCGACCAGGTAGAAGTCATCGAACCCGTCCCCGGACAGCCCGGCGTAGCACCCACCGAGCGCCTCCTGACGCTCACCACCTGCCACCCGCGCTACGGCGACACCGAACGATACATTGTCCACGCCCGCCTCGAATCCTGGCGGCCCGCCGCAGCCGGAGCGCCCGCAGAAATTGCCGCCTCCGTAGCAGGATCCTAAATCAGAGAGGAAAAGCAAGATGTACGCATGGATTTTCCGCCACCTCCCCGGCCCCCTGTGGGTTCGCATCATCATCGCCATCGCGCTGATACTCGCCGTAGTCTACCTGCTCATGGAATTCGTCTTCCCCCACTTCGCAGAGTACGGCCCCTTTAACCTGAACGTCACCATCAACCATTAGCGCTAAGGACGTGCCATGACCCGCATCCTTGTTATCGACAACTACGACAGCTTCGTCTTCACCCTCGTCGGCTACATCCAGCAGCTCGGCGCTGAAACCACCGTCATCCGTAACGACGAATACGAGCTCGCCGAAGTCATCAAGCTCGCCGAAGAACACGATGGCGTGCTTGTCTCTCCCGGCCCCGGTGCCCCCGCAGAGGCAGGCGTCATCATTGACACCATCCGCTGGGCAGCCGAAGCGAAGAAGCCGCTACTGGGTGTCTGCCTCGGCCACCAGGCCATCGCGGAGGCATTCGGCGGCACCGTCACCCACGCCCCCGAGCTGATGCACGGCAAGACCTCCCGCCTCGTGCACGAGAACGTCTCCGTGTTCAAGGACGTGCCCTGCCCCTTCACCGCGACCCGCTACCACTCCCTGGCGGTTGTACCCGAAACCATGCCCGAGGTCCTGGAAACCACCTCCACCACCGACAATGGCATCATCATGGGCCTGCGCCACCGCGAGGCCCCCATGCACGGCGTGCAGTTCCACCCCGAATCGGTCCTGACCGAAAGCGGATACCTCATGCTTGGCAACTGGCTCGAAGAAACCGGCCTGCAGGGAGCCGCAGAGCGCGCTAAGAGCCTCTCGCCCCTCATGGCCTAGTACTTCTAGCCTAAGAAGCCCTCAACGGCTTATATCGCCTCCAGAAGCCCCGTAGCAGACACGCTACAGGGAAACTGGAGGCGATAGCTATATCTGGACCCCTAGCTACGAGCAAACCCAGATACACGAACAAGCCCAGATACGCGAAAAGGGGCGGCACCCCACACCCAACGGTGTGGAGCGCCGCCCCTTTTGCTAACCGCTAGAACCCCTTAGCGGGCGTTAGCGTTTGCATTATTAGCGTTGTTCGCATTGGTATTCGCGTTAGTACCCTGAATCGTACGGGTACCCGCAGTAGCGGACGCAGCCGGTGCCGGAGTAGCCGTAGCGGTAGAACGCTGCTGGTTCTGGTTACCAGTGGTAGCGTTCTGGTTACCGGTCGCCGCCGCAGGCTGAGTAGCCTGCTGGTTAGCCGCGGTAGAACGCTGCTGGTTCTGGTTACCAGTAGTAGCGTTCTGGTTACCGGTCGCTGCCGCAGGCTGAGTAGCCGCAGTAGTCGGAGCGGTCGTCTGAGTCGGAGTAGCAGCCACACGGATCGTCACAGTGCTGTTCTGAGCCACCAGAGTACCCGCCGCAGAGCTCTGCGAAAGCACAGTGCCCGCAGGACGCTCGTTAGTCTGAACAGTCTCAATGTTGGTGTTCAGCAGAACATCCTGAGCGGTCAGAGCAGCAATCGCCTGATCCTTGGTCAGACCCACCAGCGAGGGGACCTTTACCTTACCGGAGGACAGGACAATGTTCACGGTGCTACCAGCCTCAACGGTCTGAGCGCCCTTATCGTCGGTCGAGCCCTTCTCCGGGGACAGCTCCACAACCATACCGGCAGGAACGGAAGCGCTCTCCACAGTGGAGACGCGGCCATCCACCAGACCCAGGTCCTTCAGAGCGTTACGGACATACGCCTCACTCTGACCCTGCAGGTTATCCGGCAACTTGACCTTCTCCGGACCGCTCGAAACAGTCACAACCACGGTCGAGCCCTTATTAACCGTAGAACCGACACCCGGCTCAACGTTGATAACGTCGCCCTTCTTGATGTTGTCCGAGTAGCCCTGACGGTACTCCACCACGAAGCCTCGGTTACGCAGCTGGTTATCGGCATCATCGCGGGAAACATTCACCACAGCCGGAACCTGAACCTGCGGAACCTCATTGAGCTTGTTCTGGTAGTACAGAACCGAGCCGACACTGAAAACCAGCAGAGCCACAATCAGAGTACCCACAAGGAAACGAACCCACGCACGCTTACGCGGCGAAGACTCATCGTACTCTGCGTACTCCTCCTCGTCATACAGTTCCTCATCGTCTTCATACTCGAAGAAGCCGTTGAGGCCGCCGTCTTCCACCGAAGCCTCAGTAATCGAGGTGGTGTACGGGGCGTAATCCTCACCCAGGGAAGCAGTAGTCGCCGAAGGAACAAAAGCAGTAGTCATCGCTGCATCCTGCACCACGGTCTCTTCACCCGGGCGAACAACCGACACCAGAGCCTGAGCGAACTCAGCCGCGCTCTGATAACGCTCATCCGGGTTCTTCGCCAGACCCTTCAGAATCACAGCATCCAGACCAGCAGGAACCTCAAGCGGGGTGAACTTGCTCGGAGGCTCAGGGGCATCCGAAAGATGCTTAGCCGCGAGATCAACATTCGACTCAGCGTCAAACGGAGAACGACCAGCAATCATCTCGTAAATCACGCAAGCAGCAGAGTACAGGTCGCTACGGGCGTCAACTTCCTTGCCGCTCACTTGCTCAGGGGACATGTAGCGTGCGCTACCCATCACCACATTAGCCTTGGTCAGCGCCTCGCCAGCTTCCTCAATGGCACGGGAAATACCGAAATCCATGACCTTAATCTGGCCCGGCTGACCCTTAGCGATATCCTCGCTGGTACGCTCCAGCACCATAATATTCGCCGGCTTAATATCGCGGTGAATGATGCCCATCGAGTGGCTGTACTGCAAAGCACCCAGCAGCTGCTCGGAATAACCCAAAGCATCACGGACCGGCAGATGACCGCCACGGGACAGAATGGAACGCAGAGTATGACCCTCCACGTACTCCATCACGATATAAGGAATAGCGGTGCCCTCTTCCGAAGAAGCAGACTCCCCGCCACCCTGCGAAGGGTTATACGAACCGGTGTCATAGACAGCAACAATCGCAGGATTGTTCAGAGACGCCACAGCCTCCGCCTCACGCTTAAAGCGTGCGCGGAACGTATCGTCCTGGGCCTGCTCCGGGCGCAGAATCTTAAGCGCAACCTTGCGGCCGAGGCGAGTATCCTCGGCAGCATAAACGGTTGCCATCGCACCGGTACCGATTACCTCGAGTACCTTGTAACGGTTATCAACCGTGTCGGGAACCGACAGGTCCATAAGTTCTCCTGGATCACTAAGACTAAAACTAAATCAAAACGTAGGGGCTAACGCGCCGACGCAGAAGCGGAAGCAGAAGCCGACGCAGACGGTGCAGCAGAAGCGCTCGCACTCGAACCCCTACCCGAACTGGAAGAGGCCACATACATGTCTACATTACTACCAACCGTAACCTTGGTGCCAGATGAGGGGGTAGTACGAAGCACCGTACCGGGGGCCGCAGTGTCCGAATTCTCATAATGCAGAGAAACATTCACACCCAAAGCGGCAACAGCCTTCGACGCCTCATCAACGTTCTTACCCTCAAGATTCGACGGCAAAGTCACCGACTTCGGACCGGTCGAATAGCGAACAGTCACGCTATTACCCTGCTCCAAAGTACCCGTCGGAGAAACCGAAATCACCGTGTTCTCCGGCTGAGTAGACTCAACACCCTCAGTCTTGGGGGACAGACCAAGGTTCTTCAGCTCGTTCACTGCGTCCTGCAGCTCGCGACCCTCATAGTTAATCGCGTTGACGGTCACCTTCTGCTTTGCAGCACGGGCAGAAGCAGACTCAGTCGGCTCCACCGTAGAAACGGTACCCGTGTTCGTCGGAACAACAGACGAAGAAGCGCTCGGAACCGGATCAGTCGAACCGCCACCATTATTGGAGGAGAGGACTGTCCAAATACCGCCAGCGATCAGCACGATTGCCAGAAGCAGAGCAACCCACATCCACATGTTCGGGCCACGCTTAGCCGGAGGGGCAACAGCAGCCTTCACACGACCCGAAGCCGGACGCATGGTCTGCGCACCCGTACGAGGAATAGGCGCCGTCGTCGGCTCCGGCGAGAAACGACCACCAGAACCAAAACGCGGAGTAGCAGAAGCGCTAATCGGCTCCGCCGCCACATCCATCGCAGTCATAGCGACAGTACCGTCGTCAGCATTCTCCTCAGCCAAGAACTGAGCCAAAGAAGGAACAGCCTTCACCGCTGCCTTCAGATCGCGGCGACGAATCGCATCCACCGCAGAAGCCAGAGCGGTCGCATCCTTAGGACGCTGAGCCGGGTCCTTCGCCAACAAGCACATAATCAGCGCACGAGCAGGAGCCGGGATGGTCTCCGGAAGCGGCGGCGGCGGATCATTCACCTGAGCCAACGCAATCGCAATCTGCGACTCACCCGTAAACGGACGACGACCCACCAGGCACTCATAACCAATAATGCCCAACGAGTACATATCCGAAGATGCGGTAGCAGCCTGACCGGTTGCCTGCTCCGGCGCCAAATACTGGGCGGTGCCCATCACCTGGCCGGTAGCCGTCAACGGCACCTGATTAGCCAGACGAGCAATACCGAAATCAGTCACCTTCACGCGATCATCCGGGGTGATGATAAGGTTACCCGGCTTCACGTCACGGTGCACCAGACCCTGCGAATGAGCCGCAGCCAACGCGCGAGCGGTCTGAGCAATGAAGTTCAGAACACGGTCCGGCGGCAGGGTAGTCTCGTGCTCGATAATGCTCGAGAGCGGATTACCCGGCACCAGCTCCATGACCAGGTACGCGGAGTTGTCCTCCTCGCCGTAGTCGAAAACGTTCGCTACACCGGGGTGGTTCAACAACGCCGTATTACGGGCCTCAGCGCGGAAACGCTCCAAGAAGCCCGGGTCACCGGTGTACTCCTCCTTGAGGATCTTGACCGCAACGATGCGTCCAAGCACCTTGTCGCGAGCTTTCCACACCTCGCCCATACCGCCAATCGCGATACGTTCGGTTAGGGTGTAGCGCCCGCCCAAAGTGATATCAGCCGCAGGCCTCACTTGTTCAACACCGCCTCAAAGAGTTGCTTACTAGTACTGGTTGCCAACTGGGCACCGGTCGCCACATCAATATCCTCATAAACCACAGCAATCGCAATCTGAGGATCATCAGCCGGAGCAAAACCGGTAAACCAAGAATTATTCAAACCTGCCGTAGTCTCCGCGGTACCGGTCTTACCCGCCACCTTCACACCGGGGACACCAGCATTACGTGCAATACCATTATCAACCGCATTCACCATCCACTGCTTCACCTGGTTAGCAACTTCAGGGCTAGTGGACGTACGCAGCTTCTCAGGAGAGAACTCCTGCAAAGTGCTCAGGTTGCTGGTCTTCACCGAACGAATCAGGTTCGGCTTCATCTGCACGCCGCCATTCGCAATCGCCGCAGAAGTCATCGCCACCTGCAACGGAGTGGTCTTCACGTCGTACTGACCAATCGCCGACTGAGCCAGCTGGCTCTGCGTCAGATTCGACGGGAAAGACGACTTAGAAACCGTCAAAGGAATCTTCAAATCCTGGCCGTAACCAAAATTCTCAGCGGTCTTCGCGATACGCTCCTGACCCAGATCCATTGCAATCTGCGCAAACGGCGTATTGCAGGACTGAGCCAAAGCCCACTCAATCGTCGCCTGAGTGCGGGGTGAACACTGACCGCCCGTATAGTTCGGCAGGGTAATGTTCGTGCCCGGCAGCGGCAACTGCGCGGGGTTCGGAATGACCGAGGATGCGTTGTACTTGCCGGATTCCAGAGCCGCCACCGCATCAATAATCTTGAAGGTCGAACCCGGCGAATAGGTGTTACCCGCAATCGCACGGTTAAACAGGGGGCTGTCCTCGTCAGAAGTCAGCGCCTGGTAATTCGCCAGAACCGAAGAGCTCGTATGAGCCGACAGAAGATTCGGATCATAGGACGGCGAAGAAGCCATCGCCAGAATCTCACCGGTCTTCGGGTTCAACGCCACCACAGCACCCTTACGGCCCTGCAGTGCGTTGTAGGCAATGTCCTGAAGCTTCGAATTAATCGTCAGCTCCACGCTAGCGCCCTGCGCGGAAGAACCGCTAAACAGCTGCGCCACACGGTCGTAGAACTGGCTATCGCTCGTGCCGGCAAGCTCCTTATCGAGTGCCGCTTCCAGCCCGGTCGCGCCATAAATCGTGGAGAAGTAACCGGTCAGAGCCGCATACTTGAGCGGGTGGTTGTACACACGCTGGTAGTTGTACTCATCATCGGACTTCACCGACGAAGCAATCTCCGTACCGTCAACCACAATCGAACCACGTGCCGAACCGTAATTGTCGTAGAGCGCTCGAGAATTCCACTGATTATTCATCAGCGTCTTCGAATCGAAGAACTGAATATAGCTGAGGGTACCCATCAGCAGGACAAACACGCACGCGGCAGACATCCACATGCGGCGAATAGCCCTATCCATTCTTCTCACCTCCAGAATCCTTAGCCGTAATACGCGCCAGAACGCTAGTAGCACCCTCCGGCTCGTAGCTAGTGTCCGCATGGTCAATACCCTGCGGAGCATCGTAACCAGCCACCAGGTGAGGTGCACGGGCACTATGAGAAATCGACAGCCACAGCGCCACAATAATCCAGTTAGCCACCAACGAGGAGCCACCGGCAGACATGAAAGGAGTCGTCAGACCGGTCAGCGGAATCAAACGAGTCACGCCACCAATCACCACGAACAGCTGCAGAACCATGACCGTAGACAGGCCGGCAGCCAGCAACTTACCGAAACCATCACGAGTACCCAACGCCGCACGGTAACCGCGCGAGACCAGGAGCATGAACATCATCAGGATCGCACCCAGACCAACCAGGCCCAGCTCCTCACCCAACGAGGAAATAATCATGTCCGAGTTAGCGTACGGGACGAGGTTCGCGCGGCCCTGACCCCAACCGCGGCCAAAAAGACCGCCGTAAGCCAGACCAAAAACGCCCTGCAGGATCTGACCCGAACCGCCAGGAGACGCCTGGTAAATCTCCGGATCAAAAGCGTGCACCCACGCATAAATACGGGCATGCACGTGCGAGACATAGTGGTACGCGAAATAGCCACCCACAGCCATACCAATACCCGCAACCACCAGCCACGAAATACGACCGGTCGACAGGTACAGCATCGCCATGAACAGACCAAAGAACATGATTGCCGAACCAAGGTCCTTCTGGAACACCAGAACACCCAGGCTCACAATCCACGCCAAGAACACCGGCGCCAAATCACGCAGACGCGGCAGATTAATCGGACCAATACGGCGGCCAGCCACCAGAATCAGGTCACGGTGCGTCGCCAAATAGCCAGCGAAGAAAATCGCCAAAGTAATCTTTGCGACCTCACCCGGCTGGAACGTGCGGTTACCGATATGAATCCAAATACGAGCACCATTGAGCTCCATACCCAGACCCGGAACCAGCGGCATGATGAGCAGAATCATCGACAACACCAGCGAGGTGTACGTGACCTTACGTAGCAGACGGTAATCCCTGAGCACGAACACGATAATCGCGCACAGCACCATAGACACGCCGGTCCACATCAGCTGACCATCACCCACCGGCGCCGCAATCTGCGGGTCCAGACGATAAATCATGGTCAAACCAATACCGTTCAGCGCCACCACCAGCGGCAGAATAAACGGATCAGCATAACGTGCGCGGAACTGCATGACTAGGTGAATCAGAAGAGCACCGGCACCCAGCACCACCGTGCACGGCAACCACTGGCTCTTCGACGTATCAAAAGCATGCTCCGGATCAATCAGATACATGCCGAACGAGCTGATACCCACCGCCAAAACCAGCAGGAAAAGCTCCGTGAAACGGCGTGCACGAGGCGCATCCGACTCACGACGGAACGAGAACTTAGCCATTATTCTCACCGCCTACCGCAGCAGGAGCCTCCGAAGAAGCCTGCTCAGGAGCCGGGGATGCCGAATCAGAGCCCGGTGCTTCAGAGCTCGGAGCCTCACTGGGTGCCGCAGAGCTCGGGGAAGCGGAAGCGGAAGCCGAGGCAGACGCTGCAGCCTGCTCAGCCTTCTCACGCGTCTGATCCGCTTGAGTCTTCAAACGAGACACAATCTGGTGCGCATCATCCAGGTCCTTCGCCGTAATCGCATTACGCAACAAAGAACGCGTATGATCGCTCAGCTCACTCGTAGGAATATCGGTATTCTCCACCACGTGAGAAAGGCGAATCGGGCCCAACGCATGCGGAATACCGTTGTACACCGCAACCGTGCCGTCACTCTCACCCACATAGTAGCTACGCTCTACATAACGCAGACCGGTCCACGCAGCCAACGTCAAAACAGCCGCAACCAGCAGAGTAATAAACAGGCGAATCGGCCACGACCTCGGACGCGAACGCTCCTCAGTGTCCTCAGCAATCAGCTCCTCCAGCTCAGCCGGCAGGGCCGCCTCATCAGACTCAACCTTCAACGGCACACGCTGAGCCACCGTCGCACGATGCTCCAGGGTACGAGAAGTCACCGCCGGAATCATGCCGGTCTCAGTAGCCACCGAAGCGGCACCAACCAGCTGATGCGGGCGGGAACCCAACTCACTACGCAAAATCGCAGCATTCGTAAGAGCCGCATCCACGGCGTTATCGTACGTACCGATATGGTGACGCACCGCCCCAGAACCACTGTGCAACAGGGTTCCAGAGAAGTCACGAGCACGACGGAAACGGCGCAACGACCGACGATGAGGCTCCTCAGAGTCCTCATCATGGTGCGCACCCAAAATAGCCTCAGCAGCCTCAGCCGTAGCAGCAACCTCGGGAAGCTTCTGAGTATTCGTGCTGACCTCCTGCTCCGCCACAATCGAATCAGGCAGAGCAGACTCAGGCAGGCTCGAAGGACCCACCGGCTCATCCACCGGCAGAACCTCACGGTCAATCACCTGCAGGGACACAACCGTCACGTTATCCGGAGCGCCACGCTCCAAAGTCATCGCAATCAGAGTGTCAGCAATCTCAGACAGATCATCAGTAGAACGCATCACCTGCTCAATCTCCGATAGGGACACCACAGCATCCAAACCGTCAGAAGAGAGCACCCAGCGCTCGCCGGGAACAGCGTCCAGAGTCTTCAACTCCAGCTCAGGGGACGCGTCAACGTCACCCAGAACGCGCATAATCACGTTCTTATGCGGGTGGTTCTCCGCCTCCTGCGGAGTAATACGACCCTCATTGAGCAGACGCTGCACAAACGTATGGTCAGTAGAAATCTGCTCAAACTCACCATCAGCACCCGGGCGCAGACGATACGCACGCGAGTCACCAATATGAGCCAGCTCAATACAATCGCCATCAATCAGCAGGGCAGTACAGGTCGTACCCATACCCGCCAGCTGCGGGTCATTCGCCGCCAGCTCATTAATGATTAGGTTCGCGCTCTGAATCTCATCAGCCAGATAAACGCTACCGGTACCATCCTCAAAGTCAGGGTGGTCAAGCGGAGTCAAATTCAAAACCGTCGTAGCCGACGCAACATCGCCGCCCACGTGACCGCCCATGCCATCAGCAACGACAGCAAGGAAACGACCACCGTAGCCGGAGTCATCATTCTTCGAGCGTTTCAGACCCGTATCAGAGCGGGCCTCAAAACGAAAAGCAATCTTCATACACTAGCCCCTCAACTGCATGGTGGTACCGCCAACGCGGAAATCATCACCGGGCTCAATCGGGGTCGCACGAGTCAGACGCTCGCCATTGACGAACGTACCATTAGTAGAATTCAAATCCTCCAGGAACCAACGGGAACCCTGAGGGAACAGACGCGCATGGCGGCCCGAGGCGTAATCATCCTGCAGAGACACCTCAATGTCATTAGCGCGGCCAATAGTAATCGGCTGGTCGCCCAGCTGCATCATCGCGCCAGCCTGCGCACCGGCAGTAATCACAAGCTGCGAAGGGCGAGTCGGCGGAGGCACAATATGGGTAGCCTCCGGAACTGCATCAACCGGCGCCGCACGATAGTTCTTACCCAAACCAAGGTCACGGCGAGCAGCCGAAACCACCAGGAAAACAAAGAACCAGATGAGCGCCAGAAAAGCGTAACGAAGGATAGTAACAGTCAGTTCGGACGCCATTAACGGACACCTCCGGTCGAACTATGGAAGATGATGCGGGTATTACCCATGCGAAGCAGCGAACCGTTCGCCAGCACCACCGGCGCACGCAGAGGCGCACCATTAATCAACGTGCCGTTGGTAGAACCCATATCGGAGGCGACCACCGCACCACCCTGCATCGAAAGCTGCAGGTGACGGCGAGAAACACCCTTATCGTCCAGACGAAAATCAGCATCAGAACCGCGGCCCAGCACAAACGGCAGGTGGTTCACCGGGTGCATGCGACCCTCAATCTCCAAGAAGAAACGGGGAGCTGCCGCCGCAGGGGGCGGTACAGGCATGCTCGGGCGACCCACAGGAGCCTGCGGCTGTGCAGGCTGCGCGGGCTGTGCAGGCTGCGCGGGCTGTGCAGGGTGTGCGGGCTGGGCCGGCTGAGCAGCCGGCTTCGTAATGCGGGTCGGCAAAGAAGACTCGCGCGGCGGACGCACCGGCGCATAGTTAGTAGCACCACGCAAAGACGGGGACGCCGGAGCCTCCGGCACAGAGAACGGCTCGAAAGTCGCAACAACCTCAAACTCGCCCTCAGAGAGAGAATCAAGAACATTGAAGGTCACGCGAACCGCGCCAATGAGGGTGTAACCCTGCGCGCGGGCGTGCGAAATCGCCAAATCGCACAGCTCAACAGCGAACGGGTTGCCCCACTCGCGCACGCGAGGGAAATCAACCGGTGCGAAACGGAGAGTATAGACATTAGGAGCCATAGTGCGGCCACTGCCGTCCACATAGGACTCGTCATCCATCATGATGCGGACGCGGTTAGCGACATCCGCCTTCGCAAAGGTGCCGAAGCCCTTGGAAAGGCCGACAGTGCGACCGATGCCTTGCTCCAGCTTGCCCAGCTTGTCGAAAAACTTCATGCCGCCTCCTTCTCAACGACCATTCCGAGCAACAGACCGCGCAAACGGTCTTTATCCGAAAGGCTCAGTTTAACGAGCGTGTCTGTGCGTTAGCTGTGTGTCCTGTGAATGAACACACCCGATTCTATTTTAGGTGATGCACTCGCCATCGCTCTGGAACCCCGTCATTTAGCGGGGGATTGGTTATGGATATGAAAAAATCCCCGGTTCTTTCGAACCGGGGATCGTTGGTGCGCGAGGGGGGAGTTGAACCCCCACGCCCTCACGGGCACACGGACCTGAACCGTGCGCGTCTGCCTATTCCGCCACTCGCGCATGTGTCTTACGGTGTATCACCGCAGGCAACACATAAAACTATACGGACTGCATGCGGTGCTGTCCAATTGAGATGGTGTGACCTTCGTTACTTAGTGTTGGTGGGGGTGTCAGAAAGAGCCTCCGAAGCACTATCGGATGTACTACCGGACACTTCACCGGAAGCAGCTGCAGTAGAAGTAGCCGCGGAACCCTGCGCCATACGCTCCTGTTCAGCACGCTCCCGGTCAATACGCTCCAAACGCGCACGCAACAACCACGTCACCGGACCCACATACGGCAGGCACAACACCAGCAGAAGCCACTTCAGCTTCTGCACCTCCGAAAAATGCGGGTTCCGATGAATCGTTACCAAGCACAATAGCGCCAACGCAATACCAGCCAGAAACACGATGGTGACCACCAGTTCCAGTACGGCACGCCAATCCATAAACCCTCCTAATATCCTTCCTAAGCATACAGACCCATTAGGAGCCCGCATTAGGAGATCGCAGACCCTCAGGATAGTCCGAGGAAGCGTTCAGAGCCTACCGTAGCAAGGACGCCCTCCACCATTCACCTCAGGTACGCAAAAAGGGTCCGCCCCGCACACAGCAGGACGGACCCTCCACAAAGCCTTACACAGAAACCTTCGTGTAGCTCACAAACTAGCGGCTAACCTTCTTAGCCTTCTTCGTAGCACGACGCTCAGCAGCCTTCGCATCATACTCAGCCCAGAACTCACGGGTAGTCACCGCATCAGTACCATCCCATGCCGCAAGATTCTTCAACTCAGGCATATCCGAAGCCTTGAAAATCGGCTCCAAACCAGCCTTACGCTGAGCCTCATAGTTCTTCAACACCGCAACAACCTGCGGAGTCATCAATAGAACCGCCGTCAAGTTCACAATCACCATGCCGGCATTCAACATATCCGCGGTAGTCCACACCAAATCCAGCGAAGAAATCGCGCCGAAGAACACGAACACCAGAACCAGCGCACGGAAAATATTCATCGGCAGCTTACGCTCAGTCACGAAACGCATATTCGACTCGCCGTAGTAGTAGTTACCAATCACAGTCGAGAACGCAAACATGAAAATCGCGATAGTCAGGAAGTGAACCGCCCAATCGCCCAGCTGCATAGCCAACGCCGACTGAGTCAGCGACGCACCACGAGAACGATCACCATAAGTCGGGTTCGACAGCAGAACAATAAACGCAGTCACAGTACACGCCATCATGGTGTCAAAGTAAACACCCAAAGTCTGCACGTAACCCTGCTTAGCCGGGTGAGAAATAGTAGCGGTCGCACCAGCGTTCGGAGCGGTACCCATACCCGCCTCATTAGTCAGCAGGCCACGCTTCATACCCCAAATCACGGCACCCATCGCGCCACCGGTCACAAACTCCTTAATACCAAAAGCACCCTGGAAAATCATCAGCAGCATCTCCGGAACCTTGCCAATGTTCAGCAGAACAACCAGCAGACCCAGCAGCAGATACAGCACCGCCATAATCGGCACCAGCCACTCAGTCACCGAAGAAATCGCGCGAATACCACCGAAAATAATAGCCGCAGTCAGCGCCACCATAATCAGACCAATAGTGATGCGGAAACCCATCGAGTTAGTACCCGAAACATCAATGCTGAACGAGTTCGCCGTAGCATCCACCACAGCATTCGTCTGAACTGCGACAAACACAAACGCGTAAGTGACCACAATGAACGCCACGAAGATGTAACCCATCCAACGAGCATTCAGACCGCGCTTCATGTAGTACGCCGGACCACCAATATAGGAATCCTTACCGCGCTCCTTGTACAGCTGACCCAGAAGGGACTCCGCAAAAGCGGACGCCGCACCAACAGCAGCAATAACCCACATCCAGAACACAGCACCCGGGCCGCCCATAGCAATAGCCAAAGCAACACCCGCAACAGTACCGGTACCCACACGAGAAGCAGCCGAAACAGTAAACGCACGGAACGAAGAAATGCTCTTCTTACCGTCAGCCTCACGAGCAACCGGGTCACCCAGGACACGAACCATTTCCTTAATGGAGCGCCACTGTACGCCGCGGGTACGAATCGTAATGTACAGACCAGCAGCAATCAGAGCGTAGTAGAGGAAATTACTCCACATCCAGTTCTGCACGGCATCCACGGTGGAAGTCAGCCCCGCAGTATGCGTATTAATGTCCCCGATGATATTCAGAAGAAAATCCACTCGGCACTCCAATCTTGAATGCAAAAAGCCCGCACGCTCAAACCCGGAAGACGGATAACGTGTGGGCTACATTGCTGGGTGGTGCGGACTCACGCCGCGCAGCGGAGCCAATATACGCTCCGCATGATTAGTCACCCCATTGTGGGACGCGCAACCCTCACGGAGCAACTTAAAAAAGGGTCAAACGCAAAATGTAACGAATACTTAATATATGGGCAGAGTAAATATAGACTCCGTGAAGGTGTTACCGGCACCGGCAGGGCGGGCGTGAAAAAGCCCGGCACGAGGTACAAAACCTCGCACCGGGCATAGCGAATAAACGGGGGTCTCGGCCGGGCTATGAACGCTCAGGCTTCACAAACGGGAACGACAACACCCCACGAATCTGCGTCTGAGCCAACAGCATCACCAAACGGTCCACACCCAGACCCAAACCACCCGTCGGCGGCATACCCGTCTCCAAGGCGTAAAGGAAATCCTCATCCACCTCCATCGCCTCCAGATCACCCGAAGCCGCCTTCAACGACTGCTCCGTCAGACGCTCACGCTGCACCAGTGGATCCGCCAGCTCAGAATAAGCACAGCCCATCTCCATGCCGTTAATCACCAAATCCCAACGCTCCGCCAAACCCGGAACACTACGATGCGGCGCCGCAAGCGGACTCGTCTCCGCAGGGAAATCCGTATAGAACGTCGGCTCCACCGTACGCGCCTCAACCAGCTCACCATACAGCTCCTCAACAATCGCACCCGGACCCATACCCTCGTGAACACGCACACCGTGCTGCTGCGCCAAAGCCAGCAACTCCTCAAAATCTGTCTGCACATCCACTCGGCGACCCAGCGCCTCCGACAGAGCATCACACACCGACACCACACGCCACGGACCCGACACATCAGATACCGTGCGCTCGCTCGACGCCTTATGACCCAGCGGCAAAGACACCGAACCAAACACCGCCTGGGCGGCATCCTTAATCAGGTGCTCCGTCAACTGCCGCATCTGCACATAATCCGCATACGGACGATACGCCTCAAGCACCGTAAACTCAGGATTATGGGTCGCATCAGCACCCTCATTACGGAAATCACGACCCAGCTCATACACCGGACCGCTACCGCCCACCACCAGGCGCTTCAGATACAGCTCCGGCGCAATACGCAGCGTCAAATCCTCGCCATAGGCATTGATATACGTGCGGAATGGACGCGCGCTCGCACCACCGTGCACCGTATGCAGAATCGGGGTCTCCACTTCAAGGAAACCCTCCGCATCCAATCGGGCACGCAACGCCTTAATGACCGCGGTACGCAGACGCAGATTCTGCATCTGATCCGGATGCACCAACAGGTCCGTGGAACGGCGACGCAGAAGCGCCTCCGGGTCAGTAAAGGAGTCGAAGGGGATGGGGTGCAGACTCTTCGACGCCATGTGCCAGATGGAGGCAATCAGTGATTCAGTGCCGTTACGGCTCGCCCCGTAGGTGCCCCGCACAGTGATGATGTCGCCGGTATCCAGGTTGCGGGAGGCGAGACTCAGCAGACGCTCGCCCACCAGGCTACGGTCCATGACGACCTGCAGGGTTTCACCCCCTTCAATCAGAGTTGCAAAGAGGACTCCACCATGGTTGCGAAGCGCGCGAATACGCCCCGAAACCATGAATTCCGAATTTGGAATATTTTCAGAAGAGAATATACGCAGGGCATCCTTCACGCTACGCAGGGCATCCTTCACGCCCAGTACAGGAGCACTGGTACTGCCCAAAGAACCACCCAGCGGATACGGATCCATGCCCGCCGCACGCAGCGCCTCCAGATGGCGCAGACGGTGCTGAGTCTGATCGCTACGCGACACCTCAGGAAGCTCTTCCACAGAAGCGAGCTGCATCTGGCGAAGAGCCTCCAGCTCATCTGTAGAAAGAACCTGCTCCTGATCCTGCAAACGGCGCGCCGACAAATTCGGTAAAAAGCCCTCCGCCATACCCGACGCAACCACAACATTCGCCATCGCCAACGTCGGCTCCGTCGCCAAAAAACGAGGAACCCACAGCGGGGCAAACTTCAGATTGAAACGATACAGGCGGCGCAACTGCAGAAAACGATCCAGCACACCCAAAGAGCGGGAAGCAAAACGGTTCCACGCCGACGCACCCACCTGATCAGCAGCCTCAAAAATATGGCCAAACATCGCAAAATTCAGCGACACCCGCCGCACACCCAAAGACGCCGCCTGCTCCATCAGCGACGCCACCATAAACTCCACCACACCATTAGGTGCCTCAGGGGAGCGGCGCATAACATCCAAAGACAGCCCCGTAGGACCCCACGGGACGAACGACAGCAGAGCCACCATCTGACCAGCCTCATCATGAGCCGACACCAGAACAGACGAAGAATCCGCTGGATCATTCACACGATTCAGAGCCATCGAGAAGCCGCGCTCCACACGCCCATGACGCCACGCCGAAATATTCTCCGCAACCTGCTGACGCTGCTGCTCGTCCAGCTCCGCAAAGCGACGCATCTGCGCCGTGTACCCGCCGCGACGCACACGCTGAACCGCCTGACGCACCGGTAGCATCGACGTGTCATTGAGCGTGAAACGGTCCGCCTCAAGGACCGCCTCCTCACCCATCTGAATAATCGACAGACCCGCACGGTTATAGGCGCGCGCACCCGCCTCACTCACGCTCAGCGCCGCAGGAACCCAACCGTAACTACGCGCCTGCAACATCCACTGCTCAATCGCGGCATCCCACGAATCCGGGTCACCCACCGGGTCGCTCGACGCCAAACACACCGAACCCACCGAACGGTACGTAATCGCCGCCCTCTGATCCGGAGAGAAAATCACCTGCTTATCGCGACGCGTCGCAAAATATGAGAGCGAATCATTGGCACCGTACTGCTGCAGCAGGGCGCGGATCTTCAGCTCCTTCTCGCCGGTCCACGCATCCGGGGCACGATAACCGCGAGCCAACAGATACAGCGCCGCAACCAGCGAGGCACCGTAACCAAAAGACGCCAAGAAAGCCACCACATCAGCAGACCACACGCCAGGATGGGTACGCTCAATACCCATGCCGTGCATCAGCAACTCCCACGGGGTCACCGAACGCAACGGCTCCCACACGCCGATGTGGCAGAGGTACCAGAGCACCAGAGTAGTCAGCAGGATGCCGCCAACAGCCGTAGCCGCCGCACCCGCCCACGAGAGGCGACCAATGCGTGCCGGGAACGCCGAACGAATCGAGAAAAGGAACGGCACCAGCACACACGCAAACACGATGGAGAGAGTATCGACCGTCGAGGAGAAAATACGGTCCTTCGGCATAATCCCCGCGGGGAACGCCAGCGTGAAGGCGCTATGGGTCGCAAGCAGCACACCTAGCACCTGAAAAACGATGGCTGCAATGAGGGCAGCGCGCTTGCGCACAATCAGCCCGGAAACCATCACAATCATCGTAATGGCGCTGGGCAGAGTGTGTGTGGAGGGAATATTCAGCAGGTCGGCGGTGACTTCCCACCAGGTGAAGCCGCGGCCGTGCCGCAGAGGAGAGATAATCCACGCGAACGTGGTCAGCAGCGCGGCAAAAGAATACACCCCGATGACCACGCGTGCTGATATCTCTGCATACCTTGAGGGAGGCGCGGGCGCCTGCTCTGCTCGTGCTGTACTGCGACGTGAGGTAGTGCGGTGAGACATCATTATCAGCGGGAATCGGGGTGTAGGGAAGGTACTAGACCTTAGGAGTTCTTGCTAGGCTTCAGCCTTCGGGTCACGGTAGGTGCCCTCGAAGACGTCGGGGATGCCGTTGTCGTCAGCGTCCACGCTTTCCTTCTCAGCCAGGGCACGGTAGTGCTTGTTACGGCGAGACAGGATAGCCGCACCCACAGCGGCAGCCAGAACAGAGCCGACGAGAATCGCAATCTTTGCGTCCTCAGTGTGCGGGGAGCCGTGCGGGAAGGACAGCTCGGCGACCAGCAGGGACACGGTGAAGCCGATACCGCCGGTTGCAGCCAGACCGACCACGTCAATCCAGGCGACGTCCGGGTCGAGGTTAGCGTTCTTGAAGCGGGTCACGAGCCAGGTGGTACCGAAAATACCGATGGTCTTACCGGCAACTAGCGCAACCATAATGCCGACCGCCACGGAGTCGGTGAGGGCGCGTCCGAGGCCTTCAAAACCGCCCACAGCCACACCCGCGCTGAAGAACGCGAAGATGGGCACGCAGATGCCGGTAGAGAGGGGACGGAAGCGGTGCTCCAGCACCTCCGCAAGACCGTGCTCAGCCTGCGCCGCCTCAGAGCGAGCGGACATCTTCACCGGCACCAGGAAGCCCAGAACCACACCGGAAATGGTCGCGTGAATACCGGACTCAAGGAAGAGCGCCCAGGTGATAATACCCAGGGGCAGAAGCAGCAGCCAGGCAGCCAGCGGCTTCAGATGCAACATAGTCTCACCGCGGTAGGCAATGAACGCGAAAAGAGCGAGGGGAATGAGCGCGAAGAGCAGGTACTCGCCATGGAAGTTATTGGTGTAGAAGATTGCGATAATGCAGATTGCGATCAGGTCGTCGACCACAGCCAGGGTCAGCAGGAAGACGCGCATCGCCGAGGGGAGGAAAGTACCCACGGCGGCGAGAACAGACACCGCGAACGCGATATCGGTTGCGGTGGGGATCGCCCAGCCGTGCAGAGCGGTGGGGCTGGTGAAGTTCAGCGCCGTGTAGATAATCGCGGGCACTGCCACGCCACCGAAGGCAGCCGCAATCGGCACAATCGCGGTGGAGGGCGACTTGAGGTCACCAATCACGAATTCCTTCTTCAGCTCCAGGCCGGTGAGGAAGAAGAAAACGACGAGCAGACCGTCTGCTGCCCAGGTTCCGATGCTCATCTGCAGGTGGTTGAAGCCGGGGATGACCGGACCAACAACGGTGTCTCGCAGACCAAAGTAGAAGGTGGATGCGGGGGTGTTGGCGAGTACTACTGCCAGCACCGTCGCAATCAGAAGTACGGTACCGCCGACTGATTCTGCACGCAGAATGTCGGCTACGCGGCGTGAGTTGCTATATGAGCCGCGGCTGAGGGTATCTGGGTTGGTGTGAGTCATTCTCTCCTCTTTCTGCCGCGATATTATGCGGCATCTAAGGCTTTTAAGTTTACTCTGCACTGTATGAGTATTCGAGTACCGGCTGGCGGCTTTTAGCTCCTGGACGGTGCACCGCGGTGTGCTTTTATGGCGTATATGCATAAACGTTCCGCCCTCGCCGCGTGGTGCGGTGAGGGCGGAACGTTTTAGTATTTCTGCAGGTATTCTGCGTGGTCGACTAGGTGTCTAGCCGCCTGAACGCAAGATTAGGAACCAGCGATTGCGGGTGCGCCGGACTCCTGACCGTGGTCGTGTGCCAGCTCGCGTGCAACGTAGTTCTCCAGGTCGAAGAGGTTGCCGTTTGCGCGCTTCACGATGGTCACCAGGGTCTCCATGGTTGCAACTTCCTCAACCTGTTCCTTCAGGAACCAGAGGATGAACTGCTCGCCCAGTGCGTAGTTCTCAGCGCGTGCTGCGGAGAACAGGGCCTCGATCTGACCGGTGACAGCCTTCTCCTGTGCCAGGGACATGTCAACGATTTCCTGAACGTTCTCGAAGTCGTTCTTGACAGCGGGAACAGCGGGGATCTCGACCTTGTGGCCGCGGTCCAGCTTGTACTGAACCATCATGAGTGCGTGCTCGCGCTCTTCGAGGGACTGCTGGTAGAAGAACTTAGCCAGCTGGGGAAGGTCCTCACCGTCGAGCCAGATAGCCATGGACAGGTACTGGTGGGATGCAGCGAACTCGTGGCCGATCTGCTCGTTCAG
This sequence comes from Rothia sp. HMSC068E02, assembly GCF_001813565.1. NCBI lineage: Bacteria > Bacillati > Actinomycetota > Actinomycetes > Micrococcales > Micrococcaceae > Rothia > Rothia sp. HMSC068E02. The sequence goes on along the minus strand of NZ_KV812893.1, from coordinate 9,292 downwards.
AAGGTCGTAGAAAGACTTAGACATATGGTTTCTCCTTATCTGGTGGTTGCTTTTGGGTGCCGGGATGGCGCGGTGCAACCTGTTGATATTTATCGTAAGGGGTGGGGTGCGCCATGTACAGAGAGAAAAGGCTAATCGGTGAATCAGATAAGGTACCCCTGACATATTGTCACCACAACCCTTAGTGTGGATAGCCTGAATATTTTCTTTGGATTGTGTGGTATTGGGTGTGTTTCCTTGAGATTTCGCGGTTTAACAGGGATAGACAGCGGGTTTAAAAACCACAACCCCTACGGCTCAAGGTAAACATAGAGACACCATGTTGGGTGCCTGCGCACGGGGCTAGAGGGCGCAAAAAAATCTTAAAAATCTCTCGAAAATGCGGCGAAACTGATGTGGTCAGAACCCCGATGCGCCCCCAACCACCTCCGTAAAGGTTGTTCTGCGCGCGCCTTTAAAGAGATAAGGCACGTTCCCAATGGGAATGTGCCTTATCTCTGGTTCTCTCAACTCTCATCCCTCTGTGGGGTGGAGGAGGTTAGTGTGCGGGGTAGTCCCCACGCTGCAGTGCATCAATCGAGATGATGTTTGAGGGGGTGTTGCCGAGGACTGCCTCGCCGATTTCTGCGAGATGCTCAACCTGTTCGGTAGTCAGGTGGTCGAAAATTTGGCGGCGTACTTCGCTCACGTGGCCGGGTGCGACCTCCTGCACCTTCTGCTCGCCTGCGGGGAGCAAATGGCAGATGCTGACGCGGCGGTCTTCTACACTGAGGGAGCGGCGGACGTATCCATCCTTCTCCAGGCGTGCTACAACGCGGGAGAGGCGTGCCGGGAGGGTGTTGGTAGTAATTGCCAGCTCGGTCATGGTGAGGGAATGATCCTTGGACTCGGAGAGCATCGCGAGCACCATGTATTCGACAAAACTAATGCCAGCTTCGCTCTGCAGCTGGTTTTCCAGTTTGCGGGTGAGGCTGAAGATGATGGAGCTGATAAAGAGCCACCCTTCTCGCTCTTGCTGGGAGAGCCACTGGATGGATTCGCTGTGTGCGGTATTGTCAGACCGCTGCGCAGACGTGGTTGGTATGGACACGGGATTGATTCCTCTTTTATCGGATATGGAGCTCTCTTATTAAAGAGAGAAGTGGCGTGTTGGCACCCATTGTAGCGAAAGGTCTGACTAGGTGACTCAAAATTGGTACGGTCAAGTAATGCTTGACACTTTGGTGCTAATTTTTTGAGGGGTGCCAGGGGTATCTTTTTGCACGCAGTGACTGCAAATACCCGGGGTAAGCAAGTGAAATACGACATATTCAAAAAGATTTCCGGTACAAGTATAGACAAGACCGTACCAAGAAGCACTTCCGTGCATAATGCTAACTTCCGCGGAATATCAAGGTTTTTAGGGGGTTGAGTGAAAATTCTAGGGAGTGTAAAGAGCTTGCCAAGGGTGAAAAATAACGAAACGATAACAAAATTTTTAAAAAAATCTTGGTTTTGGCTTTGCAACCGTAATGAAACCGTGTACACTAATTACATAACGGGGTCGAAGGAAGCCTCCGAGGCGAGACCGGAAGCTCGCTTCGATAGGTTCGACTCTCTATTTATCGGTGATTGTCGTCGGTGTACGAGTAACTCGTATTTCTACCGACGGATGTGCGGTGCGGGTGCAGTTCGTGGTTGGGCTGCATTCCGTACCGTATCTTTTTAACTCGAATTTCTATCAACTCACTCTAAGAGCATCCAATGGTCGGGTGCTCTTTTTCTTTGCCTTCATATCGGCGCCGCAAGAGCGCTGTACGAGTCGGGGCAGAGTCGGGGGAGGAAGCGTAAACACCTGTGCTGTGTAGCTGTGGGGTGTAGCTGCACGGTGTGGTTTGTGTTGTGTGGTGGTGCCGTGTGTCCGCGGTATTGTTGCGCCGTATCGCGTCAGAAGTGTTATCCACAGGGGTTATCCACAGTGTGGAGAACTTACACGCATGTGATTTGGCAGAGCAGAATCGAGGTCCTCCCCAGGTGTAATTTAAGAGTGCTACAGAAAAATTCTTGTAATTACAGGCTTTCACGGCCATTAAAACCGAGGGTAAGTTCTTAAACAGAAGGCCTTTTCACCTTTAAATCCGCGGAACCTGAAAATTTCCACACCTGTGGATAACCCTGTGCACTTAATCCACCGCCTCCACCCAGAAGAAGCGTATAAGGCTGTTCAGAGCCCCTTTTAAAGCTCAATATTTTGGCTAGTAGAAGGAAAAACGCCTCGAATGAGGGCGAAAATTCTGCAGTTTATCCCCCGCGCATCCCCAAAATAGGATGTTATCCACAGTAGTTATCCACAGTGTGGAGAACTTACAGCACTGTTATTCATATGAGTGCATACCCCGGTATTTCAAGGCAGAATAGGGTGCCAAACCTGAAAATCCTGTTGATACACAGGGTTATCCACAGGTGTGGGGAAAAGTCTTTGCCTAAAATCCACAGGTTCGAGCGAGGTCTTACATAAATGTGACGCTCCCCAACTCATGAAAAGTAAAGTAAACGCTACGCTGGTAATCTTTAATACAAGCCAAGTTTTCTAATGAAAGGCATCATCATGGCTGAAAAGTACACCCTCCCCGAGCTCCCCTACGACTACGCGGCGCTCGAGCCCCACATCTCCGCAAAGATCATGGAGCTGCACCACGACAAGCACCACGCAGCATACGTTGCAGGCGCTAACGCAGCTCTCGAGCAGCTTGAAGAGGCACGCGAGAACGGTGCATACGGCAACGTCTCCAAGCTCTCCAAGGACCTGGCGTTCAACCTGGGTGGCCACACCAACCACTCCATCTTCTGGAACAACCTGTCCCCCGAGGGTGGCGACAAGCCCACCGGCGAGCTGGCAGCAGCAATCGACGAGTTCTTCGGCTCCTTCGACAAGTTCCGTGAGCACTTCACCAACGTTGCACTGACCATTCAGGGCTCCGGCTGGGCAATCCTCGCATGGGACACCGTTGGCAAGCGCCTCATCATCGAGCAGCTTTACGACCAGCAGGGCAACATCTCTGTTGCACTGATCCCCGTTCTGCAGCTGGACATGTGGGAGCACGCATTCTACCTGGACTACCAGAACGTCAAGGGCGAGTACGTCAAGGCATTCTGGAACATTGTGAACTGGGCTGACGTTCAGGCTCGCTTCGAGCGCGCAGTGTCCCAGACCAAGGGCCTGGTCCTCTAATCTAGGTTTTCGTCAGCGCGGTGAAGTGGCCGCGGTGAGGTAACTGAAACGGGTGCCCGGCGCCTCCATATTCGGAGGTGCCGGGCACCCGTTCGTTGTATTCAGATGTTGTTTCGCGGGGTTCAGGGCTGAGCCCTAGAGCGCCAGCGTGCGGTATACCGAGCCGCGGCGTCCCGAACGGACTTTTTGCTCTACCAAACCTCGTTGGATTAGCTTGGGCAATGCGTAACGTACCTGCCGTGCACTCAACTCGGTGCTTTCCGCAATATCAGCGACTGTAGCAGGTCCGCGAGTCAAAGCAACGTACACCTGGGATTCCGTGGGGGATAGATTTTCCGGTATCTCAGCAAGCTGAGGAGTAGAGGATACCCCCATTGTGCTCGTAGGCTGCGTGTTATCGGCAGGACGGTAGATAATGACGCGTACCTGGATACCCTCGTCGATAATATGCGCCTTACGCAACCCAGCATCAACCAGGGCCTGTTGCGCAGCTAGGATACCGCCGCCTTCGCCCTCGATTAGTCGGTGACCGTCGCTGAGACGAATATTCTGGCAGATAGCATAGAGCGCCTCGTTTACAGCCGCAGGGCGATGCACGATGCCTACCTGACTCGGCAGGATACCCCAAAAACCGCCGGGGCTGATGATTTCAATACGGCCGCGTTTGATAAAAATCTGTATAAATTTTCCGGATGCATCCCGTTCATAGCTCCGGTGGACGAGTGCGTTGGCTACGAACTCACGGAGAGCTACCAAGGGGATTTCTGGCTGATCGATGAGCCCCGCACCATTGGGAGCTGTGACGGTGCGGTTCTTAATGTTGCGTATAAGCCATGCAAGGGTATCTTCAAGCATGGCGGGAATAGGGCCTTCGCTTCGAAAACGGTCATCATTGCGGGTGTTGCCGCTTGTAGACACTATGCCAATAACGCTCGCCCCAGAATAAAACTGCTGAGGGTAGTCACCCAGAGCGCACATCCCAGCCAAGGTTAAATGATTATCTGCAGCTAGTACATTGCGTTTATACAAAATTTCTTGGTCAGAGCTCTGACGCAAACGGGCTGAGGAGAGACGTACCTGGCGCAGGAAGTCCTGCGTGTAGGACTTGTCCAAATCATCAATGGACGTGTGAGCGATGCTTTGTAAGTCATTGTGCGGTTTGTGGCGCTGCGCGTACATTAGACTGAGCGCGTAGCCATCCATTGGGTAGTCACCATCCCCGAGCCGTTGGTAGGCTATATTACCTTTGAAACAGGGACGTTCCTGTACCGGCAGGCCCGGAACGGTTACGATGAGCAGCTGATGGCCATCCAGAGTTATATCGTCGGTTTCCACTACGATTTTTGGCTTAAGATTTTGCGCGGCATCAATAATTTTTGCCCGCAGATCTTCAACATCATAAACGCCTACAGGTGCAAACTTCTGAGATTCGTCGACACCGCATATGATTGTGCCTCCGTCGGGAAGGTTAGCATAGCTGCAGATAGTTTCCGCCACGGAGGAGGGATAACCCATGTGGGCTGATTTAACCTCTACGGTCAGGCTGTCTCTACCTAGAAGCCGTAGCTCGTTGAGTGTTCGTGTTAGTTCTTCAGGCGTATACATGTACATATTGTAATTCCTGGAGTGACATTTTAGGCCTCATGCGGGACATTAGTTACAAATAAGATGGATTTTGGTGACAAATATGTAACTATTGAGGATGATTTGTTACATAAACAAGAAGCGGCCTGCGATGTTGGGCGGATGCGTTCCGGCTGTTGCTATGGTGGGTGCCCGGCGCCTCCAATATTCGGAGGTGCCGGGCACCCGTTCGTTAAGCCCCGGGTAGCACCCGCGGGGTTGGGTTCGGAACCTTAGACGGAACCCTAGTTAGAGCGCCATCGTGCGGTCAATGCGGATGCGGCGGCAGAAATCCTCATCATGGCTCACCACGATGAGCGCACCGGTATAGGCTTCGAGTGCCTGCACCAGCCAATCCACCGAAGAAATATCGAGGTTATTCGTCGGCTCATCCAGCATGAGAAGTTGCGGCACCGGGTCGGCCAGAAGCACCTGCGCCACCGCCGCGCGGAAACGCTCACCACCGGAGAGCTCACCGGTCTTATGGTGCACGCTCTCGCGGCGGAAAAGCAGGCGCGCCAACTGGTCACGCAGATGCTGCTCGCTCACTCCGGGGTTTGCCCGCTGCACGCTCTGTAGGAGGGTGAGCTGCGGGTCGAGGGTGATGCGCTGCGGAATGTACGCCCCCTCGAGGCAATAGCCGACCCGGTAGGCGGGCTGCACGGGGGAGCGGTAGTCAGCCTCGCCGGCGTGGGCGATAGCGTTCAAGAGGGTGGTCTTGCCGCTACCGTTTGCACCGGTGATGCGCAGATGCTCGGGACCGCTGAGAATCAGGTGTTCTGGGCGTTCCGCCGGGGTTCCCTGATTGCTCTCGCTATCAGCCTCGGCGGGTGAAAAATGCAGAGAATCAACCTTTGTGGGTTGCTTAGTGGTAAATGTTTCACGTGAAACCTGCCGGGCATCAACCCTGCTCAGCTCCAGTACCTTGCGACCCGCGGGTAGGGGCTGCTGGCTCAGTTCGGCGTAGATCTTCTCCTGCACGCGCACCTCATCCTGAGCCTTCTGGTATGCCTCCCGGGCCTGTTCCTGCTTGCCGACGCGCAGCCCGCGAAGCTTCGCCGCCGCCTGACGTGAGGCATCCTTTGCCAGGTCTAGAATTGTATCCGGCTGGTCGTCCTTCCAGACCTGCGCCATGTTCTTCGAGATAATCTCCTGCGCCTGCACCCACTCGCGATGCGCCGAACGCACCCGGTTCTTCGCCTCGGTCACGCGACGCTGAGCCGCCTGCTGCTCGGTGTCCAGCGCCTGCCGGTAGGTGCTGTAGTTACCTTCAAAGAGACGCAGATGCGCCAGCCCCTGGCGGTCGGCGTGAAGCTCCGCAATCACGTTTACACGCTCCAGCAGATCGCGATCATGGCTGATGATGAGTGCCGGGCAGGGCAGTGCTTCCAACGCGGTGAAGAGCTGAGCCTTCGCTGAGGAGTCCAGGTTGTTCGTCGGCTCATCCAGCAGAATGAACTCGGGGTCAGAAATCATCAGCGAGGCAAGCGCGGCAATGACTGCCTCGCCACCGGAGAAACTGCGCATGCTGCGGGCAAAGAGCGCGCGAACCGCCTCCGGGTTGTCTCGATCAATCAGTGCCGCCGGGGTGAAACCGTAGGTCGCAAGAGCCGCCAGGGTGCGCTCCTCAACGTCCCAGTTATCCCCGATGGTCTCGTAGAGTTCGGGGGAGTATTCGCCGGATTCCACCGCCTGCAGTGCCCACAGAATCTCGGTGATTCCGCAGAGCTCAGCGAGGGTCTGCTCCCGGTCCAGACCCAAATCCTGAGGTAGATACGCCATGCGCTCCGGCGCTGCCAAAGAACCGGAATCCGGGGTCAAATCACCCAAAATCAACCTCATGAGGGTTGTTTTTCCGCAACCATTATCGCCAATGAGCCCGGTCAGAGGTGCCGAAAACACCGCCGAAAGGTCCACAAACAGTGAAGGTTGGCTCGGGTGCGCAAAGTGTAGATGGGCGATACTAACGTGCGCCGCTGCATGGGAAACCATGTGGGAAGTGGCGTGCGAGCGGGCATCGCGGGAAGAAGCGGAACGGGGAAAGGTCGCCTGCGGCTGAAGTACGTGTGTCATACGAGCTCCTTGAGGTATGGATGCTCGGGTGCTCTCAAACTCCGACGGTGGTGCGTTGCAGTAGTGTGCCGGCGGTTTGGGGGTGCCTATGCTGAGCGCGTGGCGGTAAGAGGATCGCCCCAAAAAGGGCGCGAAAAAACCCGAGCGTAACGGTGGATGTACCTGTGCCCGGGTGCGTGCGCGCTGATAAAGACACGCAGAAAAATAGAAGTGCGCAGGGAGAATGTGTCTGCGCAAAAAGCTGCGTGAGCGCACGAAAAATTCTGTGAGGTCCGGGCTTATGCTCGGTGGGTCATTTCTTTGATGCCTCCTAGATTCCGAAGGGCACCCCGGTCGCGCCTTGGGTGGCTTCGGTCAAACGATACGTTCAGCTTCGCCAGCTACCCCTGCGGCGGGGTAATACGGATAGAGAGCTGATGGCTCAAGCATAGGAACTGACTGGGCGCTGAGTCAAACACCCTCCCATGTAGGAGAAGATTCAGCGTGCTGATTCCCCGAATGGTTCCTTCCCGAGAGTTTTTGTTGAAAGGTTGAGTGTGCGGTCAATGCGGATGCGGCGGCAGAAGTCCTCATCATGGCTCACCACGATGAGCGCACCGGTATAGGCTTCGAGTGCCTGCACCAGCCAATCCACCGAGGAAATATCGAGGTTATTCGTCGGCTCATCCAATATGAGTAGCTGCGGCACCGGGTTGGCCAGAAGTACCTGCGCCACCGCGGCACGGAAGCGCTCACCTCCGGATAAATCCCCAATGCGCTGATGTACGCTTTCGCGACGGAAGAGCAGGCGCGCCAGCTGGTCACGCAGATGCTGTTCGCTCGCACCGGGATTCGCCCTCTGTACGGTTTCAAGGAGGGTGAGCTCCGGGTCGAGGATGATGCGCTGCGGCAGGTATGCGGTGTTGTCCAGGCGGTAGAGCACTTGGTATGCAGGCGGCACTGGGGAACGGTAATCAGGGTCATTCGCGTGCGCTATCGCATTGAGAAGCACAGTCTTGCCACTGCCGTTTGCGCCCGTGATGTGCAGGTGTTCGGGTCCGGTCAGGATAAGAACCTCGGGAAAATCTTGGATTTGAAGCAGATAATCAACTTTATAAGGTTGTGTTTCACGTGAAACGGTGTTTTGGGTGTATGCATTCTTAAGGTCGGTGCTCTGTGGTGTAGATGCGCAAGAGTTGTTCTTCACCCGATGTAATTCCAGTACTTTCCGCCCCAATGGGAGCGCATCCTGAACAAGTTCCAGATAGATACGCTCCTGCACGCGCAGGTTCTCTTGGGCTTCTCCAACTGCTGCACGTGCATCCGCCACCATGCTTTCGTGGGCTGTGTGAAGTTTCCCGGCAGAGCGCTCTGAACTGTTTTTATCCAGGCCCATAGCCATGCCAGGTTTCCGCTTTGACCGTTCAAATTCGCGGCCTCGGCGGGCGTTGCGATCGAGCTTAATCTGGTTCTCGGTGCGCTCACGCACAGCCTTACGCGCCTCATTCTTCGCCTCGGTCACGCGACGCTGAGCCGCCTGCTGCTCGGTCTCCAGCGCCTGCCGGTATGTGCTGTAGTTACCCTCGAAGAGGCGCAGATGCGCCAGCCCCTGGCGGTCGGCGTGAAGCTCGGCAATCACGTTCACGTGCTCCAGCAGATCGCGGTCGTGGCTAATGATGAGTGCCGGGCAGGTGAGGGTTTCAAGAGCCGTATAAAGCCGATTCTTCGCCGAAGAATCCAGATTATTTGTGGGCTCATCCAGCAGAATGAACTCGGGGTTTGAATATAGAAGCGCGGTGAGTGCGGCTGTGACCGTCTGACCACCTGAAAAGGTGCTAAGAGGACGCATCAGAAGGTTGCGACGGGCCTGTGTATCGGTCGTAGTGAGGGCAGGACCAAAACCATGTTCGGCAAGGGCTGCGAGGGTACGTTCTTCAATATCCCAGGCGTCGCCTATGGTGTCGTAAAGGCAGGGGGAATAGTCGCCCGATTCCAGTGCATCAAGCGCCTGCAGTATTTTTGTAATTCCAAAAATATCAGCAAGATGCTGATGCCCACTCAACCCTAAATCTTGCGGTAGGTACGCTATGCGCGGTGGGGTGCTGATTATCCCTTGACTAGGGTTTATGTCGCCAAGAATAAGTCTGAAGAGGGTAGTTTTTCCGGCGCCGTTATCGCCGATAAGCCCGGTGAGTGGCGCAGAAAATACCGCGGAAAGGTCGGTGAAAAGCGGGGGCTCACCCGGATGTGCGTACGAAATATGGTCGAGTGTAATGTGACGTGACATGGGCCGAGTTCCTTCGAGTAGGTGCTCGGATTCCTGCCAGCGCACATGAAGGCGTGAAGGCATGAAAAAACCCGAGCGTAACGGTGGATGTACCTGTGCCCGGGTGCGTGCGCGCTGAT
>NZ_KV812892.1:0-232 GCF_001813565.1 Rothia sp. HMSC068E02 | reverse complement strand
CCTGAAGCATCTCTTGCTGCTGGGCAAGATTAGGACACATCGAGATGGAGTGGGCAACAATCTCTTTACTGGCAAAGTCATAAACCGGAGCGAGATAGGCCTTACCGAAGGAAAGCTTGAACTCGGTGACGTCGGTGCCCAACTTCTGCCAAGGACCAGTCGCCGTGAAGTTGCGACCGATGATATTGGCGAAACTTTGCCCCACATCCCCCTTGTAGGAGTTGTACCTGTG
>NZ_KV812891.1:4211-45405 GCF_001813565.1 Rothia sp. HMSC068E02 | reverse complement strand
TTTTGCATTCGGATATGGGGTGGCAGTATCAGCATGAGACCTATATCAGGACGCTTGCTGATAATGGTTTTATCCAGAGTATGTCACGTAAAGGCAACTGTATCGATAACGGTGCTACTGAGCAAGTCTTCGGACACCTGAAGGACGAGTTTTTTCGTGGCCAGGACTGGCAGAGCTTTGAGAGTTTCAAGGCCGACCTTGACGCCTATATCATGCACTGGAATACGGTAAGGCGCCAGGTAAAGCTTAAGGGCCTGACCCCGGTAGAGTACCGGGATCAGGCCCTGAGGGAAGCCGTGTAGCGGCTAGTATTTAATGCGTCCAAGTTTCGGGGCGCAGTTCACAATCGATGGGCGGGGCGTTAATGTCTATACTGTGTCCGTCGCTAAGCGCCTGCTATTGCGGCGCGCTATTGAGAGAAGCTCAGGCGGCACATTTCAGGTACGACCGTTTAGCGGGTGTGGCGCGGCTTCTGACCCTCTTCACGAGCGAACGGCACCTTATCGCCAGCAAGCTGCGCACGCAAATCCGCGATAATGGTTTCCGCAGTCAGGCCGACCTCTTCCAGGATCTCTTCACGAGAAGCGTGCGGAATGAACTCCGCCGGAAGACCCAGCTCGCTCAGCGCGGTATCTACGCCAGCCGCACGCATTTCCTGGCGGATGCGCGAACCCACGCCGCCGGAACGCACGCCGTCCTCAATGGTCACCACAATGCGGTGATCACGAGCCAGCTCAACGACCGAAGACGGCACCGGCATCACCCAGCGCGGGTCAACCACGGTGGACTGGATGCCCTCGGCGGCAAGCACCTTGGAGGCTTCCAGAGCCACGCGGGCCATAGCGCCCACGGCAACGAACAGCACGTCACGCTGACCGGTTTCCGGGTGGGGTTCACCGGTGCGTGCCAGCACGTCCACGCCGTCGCTGCGGCGCTCCAGGGCGGGAATGTCCTCGCCCACGGAGCCCTTCGGGTAGCGAATCACGGTCGGTGCATCGTTAATAGCTACAGCCTCACGCAGCTCTTCGCGTAGGGTCGCGCCATCACGCGGAGCCGCCAGGTGCAGGCCCGGAATGAACTGCAGCATCGCCAAATCCCACATGCCGTGGTGGCTTGCACCGTCCGGGCCGGTAATGCCGGAGCGGTCCAGCACAACGGTCACGCCCGCCTTGTGCAGGGCAACGTCCATGAGCAACTGGTCAAAGCCGCGGTTCAGGAAGGTTGCGTAGAGGGCAACCACCGGGTGCATGCCGCCGTACGCCAGGCCGGCGCTCATCGCCACGGCGTGCTGCTCAGCGATACCTACGTCAATAACGCGCTCGGGGTGGCGCTTCTGAAATTCGCGCAGACCCACGGGAATGAGCATCGCGCCGGTAATACCGACGACGTTCTCCTGCTCATCCGCAATATCTGCAATTTCGCTGCCAAAGACACCGGTCCACGACTCGGAGGTGCTGGTCGAAACATCCTCACCGGTCAGCGGGTCAATCTGGCCCACCGCGTGGAACTGGTCGTCCTCATTCGCGCGGGCGGGCGCGTAGCCGTGGCCCTTCTCGGTAATGGCGTGCACAATCACCGGGCCGGCATAGTTCTTCGCCGCGGTCAGTGCGTTCTCCACAGCCTGCTGGTCGTGGCCGTCAATCGGGCCCACGTACTTCATGCCCAGGTCTTCAAAAATGCCCTTGGGTACGACGACGTCCTTAATGCCCGCCTTCATGCCGTGCAGGCCGCGGTACACCATCTGACCGACGGGGCCGCCACGCTGCAGACCGATGCGCACCGCATCCAGAGCATTGTCGTAGCGGTGATCGAGGCGCACACGATCCACATGCTGCTGCACACCGTGCTTGAGCTCAGAGAGCTGGTTCGCGAAACCGCCAATGGTCGGCGCGTAGGAGCGGCCGTTATCGTTGACCACAATCACGACCTTGCGGGTGCGGTCGGCAGCAATATTGTTCACAGCCTCCCACGCCATGCCGCCGGTCAGCGCGCCGTCACCAATGAGGACCACGGTGTAGCGGTCATCTTCACCGTTGAGCTTGTGCGCGCGAGAAATACCGTCAGCCCACGAAATCGAGCTGGAGGCGTGCGAAGACGCGATAATGTCGTGCTCAGACTCGCCACGATCCGGGTAACCCGACAGGCCACCCTTCTGACGCAGAGTCTTAAACGCGTGACGACCAGTCACCAGCTTATGCACATAGGACTGGTGGCCGGTGTCGAAAAGAATATTGTCCTTGGGAGATTCGAAGACACGGTGAATGCCGAGGGTCAGCTCCACAACGCCCAGGTTCGGGCCCAGGTGACCGCCGGTCGCCGACACGTTCGTCACGATGAACTGGCGGATTTCCTTAGAGAGCTCCTCCAGCTGCTCGTAGCTGAGGTTCTGCAGGTCCGCCGGGGACTGAATACCCGGGAGCAACTTGGCAGTGGCACCATCGCCAATGCTGTAGTCGGCGGTGGGTGCGCCACCGGCGGCGCTATTCGGGGTCTCCTCCTGCGGCAATGCGTTTTCAGCGGACATACACCCACACTCCTCAAGGTCGGGGCACGGCTCATTCCGTGCGTTGGTTCTTCAATGATTCTACCGTTTACGATGCCAAAAAGCAGATTTATGTGCCCGCAGAGCAAGACGCACCGGGTTGAGCGAAAACGGCCTGAAATAACCCCTAGTGGGCAGGCTGGTGAACAGCCCAACCCGTCCAACACGGCGATTATTTGCTGCTTTGTTACGGCTACTAGCCTCGCGCTACTCTCCGCACTACTTGGTGCGGCGGCGGCGCGGACGAGGCTTCGCCGGGGCACGCTCAAAAAGCGCAACCGTCTCCACATGATGCGTATTCGGGTACATATCAAACGCCCGAAGCTGCACCATATCCCAACCCAGCTCACGCAAAATACCGGTGTCACGACCCAGGGATGCCGGATCGCACGCCACGTACAGAATACGCTTGGGGTCCAGCGCATCCAGGCGTTCCAGGGTGGTGCGGTTCGCGCCCTCACGGGACGGGTCAAGGACCACCGCATCAATGGCGGGGATTTCGCCAAACTCAAGGGCGGTCTTCAAATCGACCAGGTGGCGTGCCACATCGCCGCGAATCACCTCAATGCGGGTGTCCGCAGAGTTCTCGGTGCGGGAGCAACCATCCGGCGCGAAGTTCGAGCGCGCATCCTTATGGGTCACCGGGGAGCCCTCAATGCTGACCACGGTACCGGTTGCGCCCACGGCGTCCGCGAGCGCGGCGGTGAACAGGCCCGCGCCAGCGTACAGGTCGAGGGTGCATTCGCCTTCCTGCGGGCGGAGCATGGTGAGCATGGTTCCGACCATGGTGGAGGGGGCGGCGCGGTGAATCTGCCAGAAGCCGCCGGCGGATACCTGGTAGCTGAATCGGCGGGAGCCGAAGGTGACTTCTTCGGTGACGGAGCGCAGGCCCGCGCCGAGCAGCTGGTCGCCTTCGGGTACGCGGCGGTAGGGGCTGTGGGCGGAACCGGGGCGGCGGCGCTTGGGCTTGCCGTTGGAGGTGGACTGCGGGGTAAAGAACAGCGAAATCTTGCGCTTGGCGAGCAGACCCCAGGCGTCGGATGCCTGCTGTTCGATGTCCTTAGCGACCTCCTCGACGGAGAAGCGCGGGTCGACGATGAACTGCAGCAGGACCCTACCGCGGGAGGAGACGGTCGCCTCGACTTCGCGTACGCCGCGCAGGTTCAGCTGTTCAAGCTGCAGGTTACGCAACTCGGTGGCGGCGAGGGGAAAGTCGACGACCGGTACGGGCTGGGAGGCGCGGTACGGGTGCATGCCGACGCGCCAGGTGACGGCAGGGCTCTTCTTGCCGCCGTTCTGCTCTTCGCTATTGTGCGCGCGGACCTTGGTCACGTTGTAGCGCACGCGGCTACGCCAGGACAGACCCTCGTTGTTATCGCGCAGGGGCAGCTCTTCAACCATGAGGTTGGTCAGCAACGGCGATTCGAGGGGCAGGCCGCCCAGGCGGTTGATTTGGGTGCGGACGATATCGGTCTTGTAGCGTCGCTGCTCATCCAGGTTGATGTGGCCGTACTCCATGCCGCCGAGTAGTTCGGGTACGCCGGTTGCTGCGGCGCGTTCCTCTTCGGTGGCGAGCGCATCCGCCTGAATCCAGGGGTGGGCACGGCGCGCCAGGGAGGGTACGGGTACGGAAATAACGTCCGCGAAGTAGAAGCGGCGCTTGGGGCCGATTGCGGTGATGCGCACTTCAGCCTGTTCGCCGACGATGCCGTGACGCACAAAGATGACGCCCTGTTCGGTGCGCGCTACGAAGGCGCCGCCGTGTGCGGGTGCCTCACAGGTGACGGTGAGGGTCTGCCCGACGCTGTATCCGTCTACTTTTTTAGAGGCGGCAGGCGTGGTAGCAGTGTGAGTCACAGCATTGTCTCCTAAAGAATCACTTAATGTGAACTATTTTACACCGGTTTGTATCTTTATTCCGATTCCGACGCCCCGCTAGGGGTACCGAATAGGGCGTAAAGGGCAAAGTCCAGGCGCTATTCGAGGGGATGTACGAGGCTACGTACGGGGTGTACGGAGGCTCAGAAATCGGCTTAGCCGATACGGCTAGCGCTTCTTCTCGCGCGCCACAGCGTCCGCCTCGTGCAGGCGGCCGCGGTACACCGCGTGGCGGTTACTCTGAATCAGTTCGCGGCCGCCACCGGCTGAACGAGTAATCTTCGGGGCGACAGCTGCCGTTGGGTCCTCTGCTTCTACCGTTGATTCTTCGCTTTGTAAACGCTGATCAAAAATCTCATCATACACCTCATCCTCGTGCATCGCCCAGGGCACGGTTGCCGTCATAACGCCTGGCTCATGCAGAAGCGCCTGCTTGAGGCGGCGCACCGTGCGGCGGTGCAGAAGACGCTGCCACCAGTGCTCCACCACGAATTCCGGCAGGTAGACCACCAAAATATCGCGCGGTGACTTCTTGCGGCGGCGGCGAATATACGAGACGACAGCATCCACCGTGTCACGGTACGGCGAATCAATCACCGACAGCGGCACCGGAATGCCCAGGGCGTACCAGCGCTTCTTCACGACTTCCAGGGCGGCGCGGTCGTTGTTGACCGTCAGCGCCTCAATCGTGGAGGGGCGACCGGCACGCGCATAGGACAGGGCGCGAACCGCCGGGCGGCGCACACGCTCCACATACACGATGGCGTGCACACGCGAAGGCAGGGCCGCCACATCCGCAACGGATTCAGCGTTCAGGGGGATGTCCAGGGCGGCATCCACCGCATCGTAGTGGCGGCGAGTCACAACCATACCTCCAACCATCAGGGCAATCATTCCAAGGGAGAGCCACGCACCGGCGGCGAACTTCGTCACCACGACGATGACCAGCACCGCGGCGGTTACGACCACGCCCACCGCGGAGACCGCAATATCGCGCAGCAGGGCGCGGCGCGGCATCTGCGCCAGGGTGATGCGCAGCAGACGCATGCGGTAGCGCACCACCGCCAGCTGAACCAGCACCATCGACAGGCACATGCCCACGATGTACAGCTGAATCAGTGAGTACACGTCCGAGTTGAAAACGGTGGTGAGGAAAATCGAAATCGCCGACAGCGCCAGCACACCGTTCGCATACAGGCCGCGTGATTCCATGCTGCGGAAGAACACCGGCAGGTACTGGTAATCAGCCAGCGACGAGGCAATCACCGGGAAGCCGGTAAACGCGGTCAGCGAGGCAATAATCAGCACGCCCACCGTGGCGAATACCAGCAGCTGCGCGAAGAACGGCACGCCCTGATAAATTGCCAACGCCACCTGGTACAGCGCAGGTTTCTGGTGGAAGTACTCCCCCGGCGTGTGCCCGTCAATGAACAAGAAACGGGTCGTATCGTGCACCATGTGAACGCGGGTTGCCGCCGCAAAACCGAGCAGGCTCACCAGCAGGACCGAGGTAATCAGGCCCATCAGCATCATGGTGACCGCCGCGTTATATTTCTTCGGGCGGCGGAAATACTTCACCGAATTAGAAATCGTAGAAACACCCGAGAACGCCACCAAGCCGGCGGAGAACGAACGCGCCAGAAGCAGCACCAGCGCCAAGCCTTCCAGGGCATGATCGTGGTATTCGGGGGCAATCACGTAGGTCGCCGACTCAGCCAGCGGCAGGGTACCCGTCGCGGCACGAATCCAACCCACAATGAGGGTCGCTCCCAACAGTGCCAAGAAAACATACAGCGGCCAGTACGCAATCTTGCCCAGCAACTGCACGCCACGTAGCGCAAACAACGTCAGCGCAACAATGAGTAGCACCGCAATGTGCGTGCGCCAATCCTGAATCTGCGGATACAACGCCACCAAAAACGAGGACGCCGAAGACATCGACACCGCCACCGTGAGCGTATAGTCCATCAGCGAGGATGCACCCATCACAATCGACGGCAGCGCACCCAGTTTGCGGTGCACCAGCTGAATATCGCCTTCAGAAGCAATCTGATTAATGTTGTAGCGGTACGTGCCAATGACCAGCAGACCCACCATCGCCACACCCAAACCAATCCAGGGCGAAAAAGCGAGCGCAGACGCACCCGCGGCGGCAAGGGTCAAAATCATCTGGTCGGCGGCGTAGGCGACCGAAGAGATGCCGTCGGCACCGAAAAGAGGCAGGGCGTAGCGCTTCGGCAGCGCGACTGCCGAAAGATTTCGCGTGCTGACCGGCTGACCGGTCAGGGCGATGCGCATCCTATCCCAACGATTCCTCACGCTGTTAAGGCTATCGGTCGCGGCTTCAAAGCTCAATTTTATTCAGCCGAATAGTGGGCATGGCGAGCGGAATATCACGGAGCATCGGCGTGGAGGCTCACCCGCCCATTACACTGGTAGAGGTAGGCGGTAACGCCTTATCACCGTAAAACATCAACACTCGGAGGGATGTATGCCTCACTTCGTCATTATGGGTGCCGGACGCGTGGGCGTCATGCTGGCGCGCACTCTGGAAGCTTCGGGGCATACGGTCGCCGTCATTGACCAGGACGAACGTGCTTTCCAGCCGCTGCGTAAAGGCTTTGAGGGCCGCCTGGTGACCGGCGTCGGTTTTGATGAGGACACTCTCAAGCGTGCCGGCATTACCGAGGCGTACGCTTTTGCCGCCGTTTCTTCGGGCGATAACTCGAATATTATTGCCGCCCGTGTGGCACGCGAAATGTTCAAGGTGAAGAACGTTGTGGCGCGTGTGTACGACCCGAACCGCGCCGAGTTCTTCCAGCGCATGGGCATTCCCACGGTCGCTTCGGTGCGTTGGTCCACCGACCAGGTGCTGCGCCGCCTGCTGCCCGAGCAGGCGCTCAAGGGTGATTTCCGTGAACCCTCGGGCCGCCTCATGCTCACCGAGATTCCGCTCGACGACGGTTGGGCAGGCCACGCCCTGACCAGTATCGAAAGTGCCGCCGGGGTGCGCATCGCCTACATCACCCGATTCGGTGAGGGCATGCTCCCCCGCCCCGATAGCGCCTATCAGCAGGGCGATAGCGTGCACGTCATGATGCGCACCGACGACGTTGCGGACGTAACCCGCATCCTCTCCCGCCCGCCGCGCGTTGAAGACGAAGAAATGGAAGCGGAGTACGCCCCCGCCTCGGGCCACCGCAAGCACCCCCACGCCCCGAAGAAACCCGCCGAGCAGGCGCACAACGACGGCCCCGTTATCGAGCATGAATTTCACCTCGGTGACACTCCCCCGGATCTGCCCGACCCCCTCGAACTCATCGGCCGCCATCGTGATTCCTCGAAAGGTGAGAAGTAAGTGAAGGTCCTCATTGTTGGTGCCGGTTCCGTGGGCGCCTCTATCGCTAAAGAGCTCATGATGAACGGCCACGACGTGACCATCATCGATTCCAAACCGGAAGTTAAGAAGCGCGCCGATCTGCCCGGTGTGCGCTGGCATATTGGTGATGCCTGCGAACTGTCCGTACTGCGCCAGGTGCACCCGAACAAGGCGGATGTGGTCGTTGCCGCAACCGGTGACGATAAGGCAAACCTGATGGTCTCCCTGCTGGTTCGCAGTGAGTTTGGTGTGCCGCGTACCGTGGCGCGTGTGAACAACCCGCGTAATGAGTGGCTCTTTGACGATTCCTGGGGTGTGGATGTTGCGGTGTCTACCCCGCGTCTGATGACCGCCCTCGTCGAGGAAGCCGTGGAAGTCGGCGACGTGGTGCGCCTGCTGACCCTGCAGGCTGGCGGCGCGACCCTCGCCGAGTACACCGTGCCGGATGACCACCCCGTCATTGGTTACCGCGTGGACCACGTGCAGTGGCCCGTCGATACGGTGCTCACCGCAATCCTGCGTGACGGCGCGCCAATCCCGCCCAGCGCGGATGTGGCGATTGAGAGCGGCGACGAGCTGTTCTTCATCACGACCATTGCCGGTGAGGACCAGATCCGCGCGCTGTTCGCCTAAGCGTTTATGCGCAAGCTTTTGGGTAGGCGAAAGCCCCGGTTACGGGTACCGGGGCTTTCGCGTACTTCTATGAAGTTCTTCTACATATGAAGTTGTGGGTTAGCGGCTTTCTGAACCGTCAGCTTCGGTAGCGGCAGATGCTTCAGCTTCAGTAGCCTCGGATTCCTCGCCCGTCAGCGCCTCCTCCGGTGCCGATACGCGCCACGCCAGCCACACACCCAAAGCGTACAGCGGCAGACCCATGATCAGGCGGGTCGCGCCCAGCGCCTCCACATTATTCGCAAAATACAGGGGCACCTGCACGGCAAGGCGTAGCATCATTAGCACGGTAATAATCCAGGTCGCCAGCATGTACTGGCGCAGGCGTACCGGGTTCTGGCGCCAGCTCAGCGCCTCACCGCGAATGACCGCAAAAATCAGACCCATCAGCGGCCAACGCACCAGCATCGACAGCAGATACGCCAGGATGTACACGCCGTTCGTCCAGAAGCCCACCACAAAGTAGTCGCTCGCATTACCGGTACGGTACGCGGCAAACGCACAAATTGCCACGCCCACCAGACCGGTCAGCGCACTCACCAGCTTAGAGCCCTGCACCAGACGAATCAGCGTGAACACGCCCGCCGCAGCCAGCGCCGCAATCAGGGACAGGTTCAGTTCCTTCGTCACGGTGAACAGCACCAGGAACGCCACCGCGGGCAGGGAGGATTCCACCAGGCCGCGCCAGCCGCCGATAGCGTGCAGAATATCCACATCGCCGTTGGCGGTGCGGCGCATATTCGCACCCATGGAGGCGCTCAGGCTCTGCGCCAGCTGATTTTCCTCCCGCGCCGGGTCAGCAGCCGGGCTAGTTGCGGGGTTAGCGTTCGGATCGGGCTGGGTCGAAGACTGCTCAGCGCTCATGTTTTCCCTTCTCAGCAAAGAATTGCGGCACGATCTCATAGCGCGGGTTATAAATCACCGGCTGATGAGCCCTCACCGACACCACACCGGAACAGCGCAACAACGCACCGGCAAGCACTCCGGGCACCATCCGCTGCCCCTGCCACTTCAGTAGCACCCTATCTCCCGGGTTGAACGGCGCATACGGCGGGAAAGACACCTCGTGAGGCTCCTGCACCGCCACGGTCGCCAAAGACGCCGTGTTCAGATGGTGCTGCTTCTCAGGGTCCTCGGGTTCCTCCTCGAAGTCCTCACCGGGCGGCTCCACAATCGGCATACCAATCAGCGCCAGCGGACTCGACCACTGCAGGGGCTTCGACTTAGCCACCACCAGCTCGGCACGGTACATCGGCTTATCCTGCAGCGCAGGCAACCATACCTGCTCCACGCGTCCGGCAAGGCGTACGCGAAAGCGCTCGGGGTACCCGGGAGCAAGAATCTGCTCCTCAGGAACCGCGAGCGCACTCGGGTAGTTCGAGAACTCAGGCATTAGCCAATCTCGGTAATCTCAGGGCCGCGGCGAGGCATCGGGCGCAGCTTGCTGTGCTCGTTCTCGGTTTCTTCCTCCACGGCGGGCTCTTCCTCAGCCGCAACGATCAGGTCGGCGGGCAGAGTCATGGGCAGCAGCTCGCGCGGCGGGCGCGGCTCGTCACCACGGTCCACCACGACGGTGCGGAAGACTTCCTCCACGGAGGCGGCAGCCTTATCGTCACCGAGCACAGCCGCGCCGGAGATGACGCCGCGCAGGAACCAGCGGGGACCGTCCACACCCACGAAGCGGGCGATGCGCTCGCCGGGCTGGCCGTCCGGGGTGACGGCGGGCAGGCGGGTCAGCATCTCGGCGCCGAATACGCCGGCGTAGATGTCGACGATGCCGCCCTGGGATTTGACGGATTCGGTCAGGTCGTGACGGATGTCGTCCCAGATGCCGGTGGTGCGCGGTGCGGCGAATGCCTGCACCTGCAAGGTTGCGCCGTCACGGGTGATGGTTGCGGCGATCACCGCGCCGGTTGCGTCGTCAGTTTCGAGGCGCAGGTTCATGCCGTCGAGCAGCTTGATGCGCAGCGCACCCAGGTCGACGTAGTCTTCGAGGTCTTCGGCGGTGACTTCTTCAATATCGTGCGGGCCGTTGACGCGGTCGTACTTGATGACCTCGGGAGAGTTCTCCTCTTCCTTCAGCTCCTCAACCTCGACGTTGGTCTCCTCAATCTCTTCGGCGACAGCCTTGTCGATGGCGGCCTTTTCAGCCTCCTCGGCGTGCTTCTTCTTACCAAATCCGAACATGGTATTCCTACTTTCACCGCACGCAGGGTGCGGGGGTTTCTTCTCTTCTCTCGTGCGGTTTTCGCGGTGAGAGCAGACTAGTGGATTCCGCTGGAGCCGAAGCCGCTGGAGCCGCGTTCGGTCTGATCCAGTTCGTCCACCACGGTAAAGGTTGCGTGCTCGTACTTCTGAATGATCAGCTGGGCGATACGGTCGCCGCGCTGCACGTGGAAGGACTTGGTCTTGTCAGTGTTGAGCAGGGTGACCATCAGCTCGCCGCGGTAGCCGGAATCAACGGTGCCGGGTGCGTTCACAATGGTGATACCGTTCTTGGTTGCCAGGCCGGAGCGCGGGTGCACCAGGCCAACGTAACCTTCGGGCAGGGCGATTGCCACGCCGGTGGGTACGAGGGCGCGTTCGCCCGGTTCCAGTTCGAAGTCGATACGGGAGCGCAGGTCAGCGCCGGCGTCGCCGGGCTTTGCGTAGGCGGGTGCGGGCAGCTCGGGGTCGAGCAGCTTAATGTGGACGTTTACGGGGGTCATCATGGTCAATACTCTAACCTTTCGCGGGTGTCTGTGCCATCACCTCGCGCTGTGTTGAGGCTCTACTGCGGGGTGTTTTCGTTGCGTGTTCGCGTTCAGCGCGTGCCGCGGCGTGCCGTGTTGGGTGCGACGCGGCGCTGTTCTTGCGTGCGCGGCTTTCACATACTCAACGGGGCGGGTGCACTCGGCACTCGCCCCGTCATGAGGTGTATGTCGGGTGGGTGTTAGCCCTTCCCTAAAGTTTTAGCCCTCGCACTCGATGCAGTAGGACAGGCCGCCCTCTTCGCGTGCAATCTGCGAGCGGTGGCGCACCAGGAAGCAGGATGCGCAGGTGAACTCGTCGTCCTGAGCGGGCAGAACAACAACGTTCAGCTCCTCGTTGGAGAGGTCAGCACCGGGCAGCTCGAAGCTTTCTGCTGCGCTGTTTTCGTCTTCGTCCACCGCACCGGACTGCATCTCGGAACGGCGGGCGTTCAGCTCCTCGTAGGACTCTTCGTTCTGCTCTTCGTCCTGCTTGCGAGGTGCATCGTAATCAGTTGCCAAACTTTCACGCTCCGTTGGTTCTGTGGCTGTGTGTTGAACTAGGCCACGCTGGTTTAATGAGTGCTCTAGGTGCCGCTGGTGAGGATTTAACCCCGACGGCATGCCAGGTATTGTTCACCATTGGCACCCTATTTGTCTAATCCTGGGTAGGCTTTGGACGGTTTAGGCGTCACATTCTAGCTTTTTCGGTCCGAAAAGTACATCTTTTTTTGGGGAAAATCCCGCCTCCGCTACTGATTTACCGCGCTTTCACGGTACCCTGGAAGGTAGTTTGCGTTCCGTGCAACACATTCACGAACGCGTCCGGTTCACCTATGGAGGTTCTCATGCTTGAACTGCGTCTGATTGGCGTTCACGATGACGGCGAAAATCTGGTGCTTGAGTCTGCTGACGGCACCCGCTTCTTGCTGCCGATTGACGCGAACCTGCGCACGAGCATCACCAAGGCTCGCCGTATTCAGCCCGCCCGCGGTCTGGGCGCTAAGGGCACCTACGGTCCGCGCGATATTCAGACCCGTTTCCGTCAGGGTGCCTCCGTTGAGGAAATCGCTGAAGAGTCCGGTTGGGAGCCGGAGCGCGTGCGCCGCTACGAGTGGCCGATCGTTGCTGAGCGTGCCCACATTATTCGTGCCGCTCAGAGCGTGAAGATTGGTCGCCGCAGCTCCGCTTCGGGTACCGCACAGATTCCCGTGACCCTGAGCGCCCGCATTGAGGAAGTCTCCGAGCGTTACGGTTTTGAGGATGCAACTCAGGACTGGACCACCCGCCAGCAGGAGAACGGCCAGTGGCGCGTTGAGGTTGATATTGCGCTGAAGGATTCGGTGCGTCAGAACCTGCCCGCGCAGGTCGTCTTCCCCGCACGTTGGGTGTACAACCCGGCGAACCAGGGCCTGTACGCATCGAATGAGGCGGCGTACTTCCTGATGGGCAATAGTGAGGATGCTGTTGCCGCCGCCGCGAAGAAGGCTCCCGTGGAGGTTCCTCCCGCCCGCCTGCCGAAGGCACCCGAGCCCGCACCGGCACCCCTTACTTCCTCTGAAAGCGCCGATGAGCGTAAGCTCAAGGAGCTCCTGGAACGCGCCCGCTCGGTGCGCCCGGCGCAGGTTGAAGAGCCCGAGGTGTTCGTACACCGCGAGTCCGCTGAGCCTGTAGCACCGGCTGCACCGGCAGAAGCTCCGAAGGCTGAAGAACCCGCACCGGTTGCAGAGCCTGCGGCACCCGCAGCACCCGCTACTGAAGCGCCCGCCGAGGCTGCATCTGCCCGCGGCCCGCTGACCGGTGCACCCGCCGCACACACCCCCGCGGCGCATCCGGCACCGGAAGATTACAGCGAGCACGCACCCGCCGAAGAGCCTGCTGAAGCACCGGCTGAATCCGCACCCGCAGAAGCTGCTGAAGCTCCCGCATCGGAGAAGCCCAAGTCTTCCTCGAAGAAGCAGCGCGTGAGCGTTCCCGCTTGGGACGACATCATCTTCGGCGGCCGCAAGTAAGCGACCGCCCTCGCGCCGCCCGATAGAGGCATCAAGACGAGAGCATCTAGACATACGAAAGCCGCCGGTTATTCGCGTGAATAACCGGCGGCTTTTCTATCTTCTCAGCCTGTATCCGCTGAGCGGGGCTCTTCCGAATCTTAGAAGGTCTTGAGCATGCGCAACGGCACCAGACGCTCAGCGTCCGTGAGCGAACCGTGCTGACCAACCATGTGCAGGGCACGCTCCTGGTAGTGGCGCATATCGTACAGCGCCCAGTCATCGCGAGCGCACACCATCAGGTCGCCAATACGGCCGCGCGCCGCATCCGTGATGACCGGGCCGAAGTAGCCGGCACGCATCAGCTCGCGAGAGTCAATCACCCAGGCGCGCTCGCCCCAGTACTGCGCCCAACGCTGAGCGGTGGCGGTGCGTGCCGCCTCCGAGGTGTCTTCGAGGTACAGGTGCACGGCGCGCGGTTCACCGGCGGTCATGGCGATATTGCGGGTCAGCTCCTCCACGCCAGAGTAGTCGATGCGCTGATGCTCGGGCACGTTCACCATGCCGTGATCGGCGGTCACGAAGAGTGCCGCCCACGCCGGGGCGCGCTCCGCCAGACGCTTCAGCGCCGAGTTCAGTTCCTCCAGCTGCTGTAGCCATTCGTCGCTGCCCACGCCGTAGCGGTGGCCCGCCGCGTCAATCTCGCCCCAGTACAGGTACACGGTGGTGGGGGTGCGACTGGAGAGCGCCTCCAGGGCGTAGGTGACGCGGGCGTTGTAGCCGACGGCGTCCACGAAGTCGCCGCCGCGTAGCGCCGCCTCCGTCAGGCCGGTACCGCGGTACTTACCCAGCGAAATGGTGAGCACGCGGCGGTTCGTATGGTGGCGTTCCAGCACGGTCGGCAGCGGCTGCCAGGCGTGCGGGTCCACCGACTGATCCCAGCCGGACAGGTGGTTCATGACCGAGCCCACTCCCCCATTACCTGCCGGGTTACGCACCTCGTAGCCGGCAATGCCGTGCGCGCCGGGTGCCGTGCCGGTGCCCAGCGAGGTCAGGGAGGCGGCGGTCGTGGTGGGGAACGCGGCGTCCAGCGGGCCCAGGTTCAGGGTCTTACGCAGGGCGGGCGCGTAGCCGCCGTAGCTGTTGAGCAGCTGCTCGCCCAGGCCGTCCACCATGATCACGCAGGCGTGGCGGAACGACGCCGGATCAACGTCCTGCTCCGCGAGGCGGCCGGCAAGGTTCAGCGGGTCGGCAACAGAGTTGAACGCCGGGTCGGAATCTAGCGCGTGCGCGGGGCGCGCCAGGCTTCGCTGAGCCACCAGAGAGGAGGCGGACTCCAGCACATCGGCAATGCTATTGCTGCCGTAGGCGGGCGCGGGAGGCAACGGCGCGCCCAGAACATCGTGCAGGGTGGTCTGTACCGTCATAAGGTCCTCTCAGGGGTGTGGCGGGTGTGTGAAAGTACGGGGCGCCGCGAGGGATTTATACTGTGCGGGCTGTTATTGTGCGGCGAGCGCTACCACCGGTGCTTATCGGTGGTGCTTATCGGCGGGTTGCGTACATGCGGGCACGGTGCAGAGCACGGGCAAAATGCTGCGCACGCTGAACCGACTCCGGGCCGTCAGCGGTCGCAGACACACGTACCGCAATGTCCTCGCGGCGCGCATCACCGGTGTAGCCGTGGTCGGCGTTGCACTGCGGATCCTGGCAACCGGCGGGCGCCAGCTCCACGTGCAGGGAGCCGGTCCACGCAATCTGGAAAGAAATCTCAGTCGGGGCGGTGCTACCGGCGTTGTACGCCTGCGGCTGGCTGAAACCGTAGCTGATGGTGACCGCGTTCAGGGCGCTCAGGTGCACCGCCTCCACGCTCACATGCGCCACGGTGCCCTGCGCGTCGCCCTCAAGGTGCTGGTCGTCTAGGTGCGCAAAGATGACGTGCTCACCGCACAGCACCATCACGGTAATGTGGCGGTGAAAATCATCGCGCGAGAAGTGGGTTTCATGCTGTACAAAGTGGGCATCCGGGTTCATGCCCGCCAGAGCGTCATCCACCACTTCCAGCACGAGGTCGGGGTAGAAACCGGCATGCTTAATGTCTGCGACCAGTTGCTCGCGTTCGGGGGTGGGGGCGTACATCGTACCTCTTTCGTGCGGTGCCCTCATGAGGCGACGTCGATCGGCGCACACGATGAAGGCGGTTAGGTATTACTCCCCTCTACCTTAGAGGGTTCCAGCCGGGCTGTGCTAGTTAGGCACGCTCTGACGGCGCATATGACGTCATACGCACCCCGCGATATCTCTGCTGTCCGTTTGTCGTTACCCCGTTGGCGTTCCCTTCTGCGCTTTGATGAAGGCTCCGCTACGTTCTTGGTACACCCCACAGATGACGCTGACCAACCAGCCCGATTCATCCGCTCCCACCCGCTAAAATAGGAGGAGCGAAAACACACGGACACGAGGAGATATATGGCTCGCCGATCCAAATCCGCCGTCAGCGACTACCCGGTGGATGTGGTAGAGAATATCGTCGACATCGACGTATCCGCCGAGATGGAATCCAGCTTCCTGGAGTACTCCTACTCGGTGATTTATTCGCGTGCCCTCCCCGACGCCCGCGACGGCCTCAAGCCCGTGCAGCGCCGCATCCTCTACATGATGCAGCAGATGGGCCTGCGCCCCGATAAGGGCCACGTCAAGAGCGCCCGCGTGACCGGTGAGGTCATGGGTAAGCTCCACCCGCACGGCGACGCCGCCATCTACGACGCCATGGTGCGCCTCGCCCAGCCCTTCGCGCTGCGCCTGCCCCTCGTGGACGGTCACGGTAACTTCGGCTCCCTCGACGACGGCCCGGCGGCCGCCCGATACACCGAGGCTCGCATGGCACCGGCCGCGCAGGCGCTGACCGCCGACCTCGACGAAGATGTCGTCGACTTCGTGCCCAACTACGACAACCAGTTCATGCAGCCCGCCGTGCTGCCCGCCGCGTTCCCGAACCTGCTCGTCAACGGCACCACAGGCATCGCGGTCGGCATGGCCACCAACATGGCGCCGCACAACCTGCGCGAGGTCATCGCCGGTACCCGCCACCTCATCGCGCACCCCGAGGCGAGCCTCAAAGACATCATGAAGTTCATTCCCGGCCCCGATTTGCCCACCGGCGGCACCATCGTGGGCCTGAGCGGAATCCGTGACGCTTACGAAACCGGCCGAGGCACCTTCAAGACCCGCGCGAAGGTCTCAATCGAGCAGGTTAGCCCCCGCAAGCAGGGCATCGTCGTCACCGAACTGCCGTACATGGTCGGCCCCGAAAAAGTCATCGAAAAGATCAAGGACGGCGTCAACTCCAAGAAGCTCACCGGCATCTCGGACGTGGTCGACCTGACCGACCGCACCCACGGCCTGCGCCTCATCATCGAGGTCAAGAACGGCTTCAACCCCGAGGCCGTGCTCGCCGCCCTCTACAAGCACACTCCGCTTGAGGATTCCTTCGGCATCAACAACGTGGCGCTTGTGGACGGTCAGCCGCAGACCCTCGGCCTGCTCGACCTGATGCGCGTGTACATTGACCACCGCCTGAACGTGGTCCGCCGCCGCACCGAATTCCGCCTAGGCAAGCGCACCGACCGCCTGCACCTGGTGGAGGGCCTGCTCGTGGCGATCCTCGACATTGACGAGGTCATCCAGATCATCCGTGAGTCTGATGAGACCGCTCAGGCACGCGAAAAGCTGAAGGTCGTCTTCGATCTGACCGACACCCAGGCGAACCATATCCTGGAGCTGCGCCTGCGCCAGCTCACCAAGTACTCCCGCCTGGAACTCGAGGCAGAACGCGACACCCTGCAGCAGGAAATTGCGGAATTGCAGCGTATCCTCGGCTCCGATGCGGCACTGCGCGAACTGGTCTCCGACGAGCTCGCCGAGGTTGCCGAACGCTACGGCACCGACCGCCGCACCCAGCTCAAAACCAAGGACGACATGCAGGTCGCCATTGAGGCGGTCACCGCGCAGTCCAAGGCGAAGAAGAGCCTGGGCCTCGCCCTCGAAATCGCGGACGATTCCTGCTGGGTTCTGCTCTCCGCCTCCGGCATGATGGGACGCACCCCCGGCAAGCCCATCCGCGAGGCGCTCGTGGATCCCGGCAAGCGCTTCAAGCACGACGTGTTCACCTCGATTGTGCCGACCACCGCGCGCGGCGAGATTGGTGCCGTCACCTCCGCTGGACGTATGGTGCGCCTGTCCGTCATGGACATTGCGGTGCTGGACGAGAACGGTGGCACCCCCTCCATGACGTCTGCTGTGAAGGCAGCCGAGCTGGTTCAGCTCGCCAAGGGTGAGAAGCTGGTCGCCCTCGTACCGCTGAACACGGTGCTGGCGCTGGCAACCGCGGGCGGCGTGATCAAGCGCCTCAACCCGGATTACCCGCTGAACCAGACCGAGTGGGACATCATGAAGCTCAAGGATGGCGACGAAATCGTAGCCGCCGCCCCCTGCCCCACTGACGATGCGGTACTCACCTTCGTCACCCGCGACGCGAAGCTACTGACCTTCGACGCGGCAAAGGTCCGCCCGCAGGGACGCACCGGCGGCGGTATCGCAGGCATCAAGCTTGCCGACGACGACCGCCTCATCGCCCTGGGTGTGACCGCGCCCGGCGACGCGGCGGAGGTCGTAACCGTCACCAACGGCAAGGACGGCCTGACGAGCGCCAAGGTCACCGCCCTGAGCGAGTACCCGCAGAAGGGCCGCGCAACCGGCGGTGTGCGTGCGCACCGTTTCCTCACCGGTGAGAGCCAGCTGGCTCTGGCGTGGGTGGGCGTGGGCCCGGCGAAGGCGGCGTCCTCCGGCGGTGTGGCTCGTTCCCTGCCGACCGAGCACGGTGCCCGTGACGGTTCCGGTGTGATGCTCACTCAGAGCATCGGCATTGTGGGCCCGAACTATGCGGCTGTTTCTGCTGCGATGGCGGTTAGCCCGGAGGGTGAAAAGCTCTTCTAGGCGCGCCGTTCACGGCCTTTTGACCTTAGGTTGTTTACAAAGACTGGGGGAACCCGCGCAGATATAACGCGCAGAGCAATATGCCCAGAAAATTTTGCACAAAGGAATGCCCCGGTACTTTCACGAAGTACCGGGGCATTCCTCGCAGTTTCTTGCGTTCAATCTCGCCTGCGATGGCTACGCTCAGCTGCGTTTAGAGGCGAACCACCTCATCGCAGCGGGCAATATCCTCGGGACGGTGCGACACCAGAACCGTAGCCACGGAGCTAGAGCGGGTCGCCGCATCCAAGTCAGCCATCAGCGCACGGGCAGACTCAGCGTCCAGGTGCGCGGTCGGCTCATCCAACAGCAGCACCGGCGAATTCACCAGCAGGGCACGAGCCACCGCCAGACGCTGACGCTGACCACCCGACAGGAAAGAACCGCCAGCACCCACCGGGGTGCGCAGACCCTGAGGCAGAGCGTCAAACCACTCGCCCAGACCCACACGGCGCAGAACCTCAATCAGCTCTTCCTCGCTCGGGCGATCCGAACGGTCACGAGCCAGCATCAGGTTACCCTCAAGGGTCGACTCAAAAATGTGAGCCGCCTGCGGGCACCACGCCGCGTAGCCGCGCAGTTGCTCACCCTCCAGGACCTCACCGGAAGCCAGCACACGGCCGGACTCCAGCGGCAAGAAGCCCAGAACGGTTGCAAGCACCGTAGACTTACCGGAACCGGAGGGGCCGGTCACCGCAGTCCAGGAGCCCGCGCGGGCGTTCATGTTCAGGTCGGTGAAGACCGGGTGATCCATGCCGGGCCAGCGGGCGGCAGCGTCCTGCAGGCTCAGGGCGGGGTCGGTGACCTTCACGCCAAGCTCCTGCGGGGTACCGCAGCTGACCAGGGTGGGCTCGCCGGGCTTCGGCGGGCGCGGGGTATCGCTCTTAGAACCAGCCGCAGATTCGGGGCGGTCAAAGCGGTGAGCACGCTGACGGTCTGCTTCCAGCAGCTCCTCCATCTCGGCCTCCGCGCGGGCACGCAGACGCTCAACACGACGCGGCAGAACGTGGGTGTCCACCTCAGCCTCGGTCGGCACGGAACGCTTCAGGGTCGAGACGGCAACAATGCCCTCCAGGGATACGTCGCGCACGCTCGGGGCAATCGTCGCGAGCAGACGACTGAACGCGGGCCAGGAGCGGACCGCCTCAACATGACCTAGGGAGCTTTCCAGCATGCCGGTGCACAGCAGCACCACAATCGCCGCTTCGGGGGCACGCACGGTGCCGTCAACAGCCAGCGGGTACGCAATGACTGCGCTCGCCAGAGCCGCACCGAACCAGCTGAGGGTCACGAGGGTACGGCCCACACCCTGAGCGGTTGAGCCCTTCTGCAGGGCGGACAGGTTCTCGGCGTCCAGGGCGCCGTTAGCCTTCTCAGCGGTGGTTGCCACGCCGTTAGCGCGCAGGTCCTCGGCTGCCGAGAGCATGCCGGTACCCAGGCGCAGCATCTGCGCGGTGGAGCGGCGAGCCAGCGCCTCCGCACGAGCATCGGCGCGAAGCACAATCCACGGAGCCACAAAAGTACTGACCAGCACGGCAAGCAGGACCGGAATCAGAGCCTGCGGCAGAATGCACGCGGTCGTAATCAGCGCCGCGGTCATGACCAGCAGGTGCGCAGCCGGCGGAATAATAACGCGCGGCACGCCGTCACGCAGCTCATCAATACCGCCCACGAGGCGTTCGAGCAGCGCGTCACCACGCAGCAGGGCACGCACGCTGCTCACGCTCTGCCATGCGCCAACCCAGGCGCGCAGACGCAGAATATTTGCGGCGGCAAGAACCTTCGAGTGGGTCATCAGACGCTCAGCGTAGCGGGCGCAGGCACGACCCAGACCGAAGAAACGCACACCCACAATGGCGACCATCAGGTACATCATTGCCGGGCCCTCGGCGGCGCGAACAATCAGCCAGCCGGACAGCGCGGTCAGTGCCGCAGCCATCAGGGAAGTAATCGCAGCCATGATCACCGGGCCGGTTGCAGCGCGAACACCAATACCTGTCAGTTCCTTCAGGGTGCGCAGGCTTGCGAACAGGCCGGCAGGCTCGGTTTCCTCGGCCTCGGCAGTAGCGGAGGCGCCCGCCGGGGCGGTGCTTTCTGCCTCGTACTCTTCCCGGTCCTTGAGCAGGTGCGCGGGGGCTTCAGCAGGAACCGCAACGCGGGCGGTGTTCGCCTCGGCGGTCCAGGTGTAGCCCCGGGCGGTCTGCACGGCACGAACGAGGGTGTCGCAGCCGGCGGCGAGCTCCTGCTCGTGGGTCACGATCAGCACGGTTGCGCCCAGTTCCGCCAGGCGGTGCAGGGCGCGGGTCACCAGGTATGCCGAGTAGGCGTCCAGGTGCGCGGTCGGCTCATCCACCAGGACGGTCAGCACGGTCTGCTCACCGCCGGCACGGTAGATAGCCTCGGCACGAGCCAGGGTACGTGCCACGGCGAGGCGGCGCGCCTGACCAGCACTGAGGGCACCGGGTTCAAGGGCGGTCAGCTTCTCCATGCCCAGCTGAGCCAGCGGGCCAACCAGCAACGCGGACTCGGCATCGGTGACGGACAACTTCTTGGAGTCCATCGCTTCACCGAGCAGAGTGGCTGCACGCTCACGCTCCGCCTCGGTGGCGCTCAGCGCATAGAGAGCCATTTCGGTCTGCACGGTGGGTGCGGTGAAGACCGGCGACTGCGGAATGACCAGGGTGGTTCCCAGACCGGTCACGCTACCGGTCAGGTGCACGGGCTCCTCCGAGCCGGTGGGCACCAGACCTTCACGCACGGCACCGGAGAACACGTTCAGCAGGGTGGACTTACCGCAACCGGACTCACCCATCACGCCGATAACCGCACCGCGCTCACCCTGGGCAGTTTCACCCTGAGTGGTGGCAACGCGACGGTCCAAGTTCAGGGACAGGTTAGTCAGCACCGCAGGACGCGCCGGGTAGCTCACCGACAGGTCCTCCACAGCGATGGTGGAAGGCTGAGCCTTCTGCACTGCCGTTTCCTGTGCAGCCGAGTCCGCAGCGGCGGCGGGCAGGGGCGCATCAATAATCTTCTGGGCGCTACGCAGGGCGGCAACGCCATCCTCAGATTGGTGGTAGGCGGCACCCACATCACGCAGCGGCTGGTAGCATTCGGGAGCCAACAGCAGCACAAGAATTGCGGTGTCCAGGCCCAGGGTGCCGTTGACCAGGCGCACACCAATCAGCACAGCAATCAGCGCCACCGAAATGGTGGTGATGAGCTCCAGCGCAAGCGAAGACATGAAGGCGCTACGCAAAGTCTGCATGGTGCGTTCACGGTAACGCTGGCCGAGGGCGTTCATGGCGCGAGTCTGTGCACGTTCACGGCCCAGACCGATAATGACGGGCAGGCCGCGTACCAGCTCCAGAATATGGTCGGAGAGGCGGTGCAGTTCAGCCTGAGCTTCTGCGGTCTCGTCGCGGGTGTTCTTACCAATCAGAATCATGAACACCGGAATAAGCGGCAGGGTGCACGCCAGCACCATGGCGCTCATCCAGTCCAGGGACGCCACAACGACCCAGAGGATGAACGGCACAACCGCAGTGGAAACGAACGCGGTCAGGGTCTTGGTGTAGTAGTCGTCCAGGGCGTTCAGGCCGCGGGAAAGCAACACAGCGGTCGCGCCGGTACCTTCGGGGGTGTCTGCGCCACCGGTGGCGAGCACGCGCTTGAGCAGCGAGGAACGAATCTGAGACTTCGCCCCGGAGGCGGCACGCTGCGCGCTCACAGCCAGCAGGTAGTCGGTGCCCGAGCGGACGAGCAGCGCAATGACGGCGACCGCAATCAGGCCGGGGGTGATGGTATCTGCGTCACCGAAGATGCCACCGAGGCCGAGTAGCCAGCCGCCGTGCGCCTCCAGCTGCGCCTGCGCGGAGCCCGAGAACTCAATGTAGGCGCGGTACACGTCCGGGGCGCTGGTCTCTTTGAGACGCGCGTGCTCGGCGGCAACAGCGGCGAAACCGGCGTGTGCCGCGCGGGCAATAATCACAGCCAAGGCGGCACTGAAAAGCACCGTCGCGAGGGTGTGCACGGCGGTGATAACACCGAACGTGCTGAGGGTTTTACGGGCGTCAGGGCCCAGAGGTGGGCGGCGGTCAGCGCGGTCATTGCGCTTTCCGTCGGTCGCCTCTGGTGCCTCAGTATTCTGATGTTTGTCAGCATGACGCGGTGTGTGCGTTCGACTCACGTGTTGTCCTTAGTCTTCTGCTGTTTTTACCTCCCATTATTTTAAGGTTTGGGCAAGCTAATACCTATTTGGCCGGTCATACTTCGGGGATTTGGCGGGTCTGGCGTTCCCCCGGCACGGGTTTAGCCGCGCATCGCATCGGCTGGGCTCTTGCGGGACGCTACCCACGCCGGGTACGCCGAAGACACCAGACCGGTAAGGGCGCCAACGCCCACGCCGAGCACCACGAATCCGGGTGAGAGAACCGCCTGCCAGCCCTGCACGAGCGAAAGAATAATCGTCGCAATCATGCCGGAGCAGGCGCCGATGGACCCGCCGAGCACGCCGAGCATGACGCCCTCCATGAGGAAGATGCGGGCAATCAGCCATTTACTCGATCCGATGGCGCGGCGCAGCGCAATCTCTGCGGTGCGCGATTGCACGGACAGATACATTGCGGTTGCCGCCGAGAGGGAGGCGAGCACCAGCAGAATACCGGAGAGCACACCCACGTACAGGCCCAGATCCGAGGCGATAGACGCGCGTAGGCTCTGCAGGTCGGAGGGGGTTTCCACGTTGATCTGGCTGGGTTCAGCGGGCTTGAGGGTCAGCGGAATTGCCTTGGCGACCGCTTTGCCGTAGCCCCGTTCGGTTTCGGTAAT
This sequence comes from Rothia sp. HMSC068E02, assembly GCF_001813565.1. NCBI lineage: Bacteria > Bacillati > Actinomycetota > Actinomycetes > Micrococcales > Micrococcaceae > Rothia > Rothia sp. HMSC068E02. Next base: position 22,353 of record NZ_KV812891.1, on the reverse strand, counting down.
GTAGGTCACCTGGCCGCGTCCGGTGCGCTGAAGTGTGCCCGGCGAGACAATGACCGTATTCCTGAATTCGTAGCCGCTATTGCCGGGGTCGAAAAGGCCGACGACCGGCATCAGCTGACCATCCACCCAGATGCTCACACCGGGTGCCACCTGCGGCAGTCCGCCGAGCTTAATGCCGTACTCGACGGCGGGTAGCTCGCCGGGGCGGGGCTCGGTTGTGGCGTTATCTGCAGCCTTATCTTCGGGAATAATGCCGAGGGCGCGGGCAGCGGAGACCGAGACGATAGCGCCGGAGAGCTGCTCGGAGCGTTCACGGTCAGCAACGTTCTGCTGGGTGAGGGTCGAGTTCATCTGTTCGAGCGCACGCAGGGTTTCGGGGTTCATGCGGGCACCGATTTGCTCGAGCCGGGTCTTTGAGGTGGAGCTGAGGCCAATCGCCGTTTTGGGTTCGTCCTCGTAGGGGCTGAACCGGGTGATTCGCACGTCGGCGGGTGCCACGCTGCTGACGAATCCGGTGTTCTTCACGTAGTCCAGCGCGCTAATGCGGTCGGCAACATTCTGCGCGGATTCGCCCTGCCGGTAGGTTCCGAGCATGTTCTGGTCATTGTCCCTGTCGCTGATGTAGAGCGTGGATTGTTCGGATCCGAGCAGGCGCTGGTTCACCTGGTAGCTGGCGGATTCGCTCATGCCGGAGGCGCTGATGAGTCCGCCCACGCCCAGTGCGAAGGACAGGCCCAGCAGCAGGGTGCGTAGCGGTCGTGAGGTGAGCGCCGAGATTGCCTCGATGCTGTCGTCGGTGAGGAAGCTTCCGCGGCGATGCGTAGCGGGCTTCTCCCCCGGTGCGAGGCTGGTGGTAGCATCTACCGGGGCACCAACCGTGGCTTCTGCCGGGGTGTCCGTTGCAACCGGCACAGCCTCGGCAACCGGCACCTCAGCGACCGGCACCGTAGCCAAGTCGGCGCGGCTCTGCTCGTGTAGCCGTCCATCCTCAATGCGAATCACACGGCGGGCGGCGGCGGCAACCTCCGGGTCGTGGGTAATCACCAGCACGGTACAGCCGGTCGCGTTAATGCGCTGAAGAATCTCAATGACCTTGGCGCTATTGTGGCTGTCCAGATTGCCGGTGGGCTCGTCGGCAAGAATCAGCGGCGGGCGCGTGGCGAGGGCACGAGCAATGGCGCAGCGCTGCTTCTCGCCGCCGGAGAGGTAGCGGGTGCGGATGCTGGCGCGATCGCTCAACCCCAGAAATTCTAGGGTTTCTTCGGTGCGTTGCAGGCGCTCGCCGTAGGGTACGCCCTGCACGCGCAGGCCCATGGAGGCGTTGGTCGTGCTGGTTTCGTCCAGCAGCATGTTTGAGGATTGGAAGATGAAGCCGAGGTGGTCTCGGCGCATTTCGTCGCGTTCTCTGTCGCTGAGTCCTTCCGTGTTTTTGCCGAAGAGGCTGTAGGTTCCGCTGGTGGGAGTGTCGAGCAGGCCAATGGCGTTGAGCAGGGTGGATTTACCGGAGCCCGACGGACCAATAATGGCGAGGAATTCGCCGCGTTCGACCACCAGGTCGAGGTGGTCGAGGACTGCTCGTTCGCTCCCCTCGAAAACACGGGTAATGCCGTGCATTTCGATAGCGGGCGCGGTACCGAGCCCGGCAGCAGGTGTAGCGGCGGACGCTACGTTGGGCGCAATTGTAGGCGCACGTCCTGGGCTTGTGTCTGGGGTTATCTTACGGCGGCTCATGAGACAAGCACCTTCTGTCCCGTGCTGAGGTTTGCGTTGATTGCGGCGTATCCGCCGGCGGTGCGCAGAACCTCAACGTTAACTCGTTCGGTGGCGGGCGCATCCTTGCTGGTCGAGGTGGAGCTTCCGCCCTTTTCAACGAGCACGTAGGTGCCCTGGGAGTCCTGGCGTACCGCGGTAGTCGGCACGGCGAGGGTGGTTGAGGTGTTGCCCTTGCTGGTGATGGAGGCGCTCTGCCCCGGAGTGAGCTTGCTCGGGTCGTCGGCGCTGAATCGCACGCTCTTCGCCGCACCCTTGGAGGGGTCGTTCTGCAGCTCACCAATGCTGGTGATGGTGCCCTCCACGCTGCCGGTAGAAGTGCGCAGGCTAACGCGGTCGCCGGCCTTGAGCTTATTGGCAACGGAGAGCTCAACGCTGGATTCCACGTAGGGTTCGCTGGTTTCTACACTCGCGATGGGGTTGCCGTCGTTAATGAGCTGGCCGACTGCCGCAACTGCGGTGACGGTGTGGCTTCCGCCGGGCAGAATCGCGTAGTTGTTACGGGCAATGCTGGTGACCCCTTCGCTGGGCACGCCGGTCAGGTGCGCGCGGTGCAGGCGCGTGACGGCGTCGAGGGTGTCCTCGGTGACGGTGCCGCTCTGAGCGGTGGCGTACCCGGCGGAGTTCAGTGCCTTCTGGAAGGCGAGCACGTCGTCGCCGTTATCGCCCAGGTTCAGGTCGCGGTATAGCGGTAGCGGCCCGTCCAGCACGAAGACGGGGTCGGCACCGATAATGCCGATGAAGTCACCAGCTTTGAGTACGTTACCGGGCTTCTGGTTCTGGTAGACGAGCACCGGCTCACCGTTGGTGCGTGCGCTAATCGGGGCGGTCTCTCCAGCCTTGGTGGTTCCTGCAATGGCGAGTCCCTCGCTGACGGTGCGTTCTTCGACCTTCGCCCAGACCGGGATCACGGTTTTCGCTTGCACGGTCGGGTCGGGGCCTGTTGCGGCGTAGCGGGTGCCAAGGTAGAAGGACAGCATGAGCGAGCCGATGGCGAGGATTGCCAGCAGCAGGAGCACGCGGGGTCGGGCGATGCGCTCGCTAAAGCGGTGACCGCTGTTTTGGTTCTGTGAGTGAGTGGTCATGGCGGTGTCTTTCTGAGCTGTTTTTGCGCTGTCTTTTGTGGTGCTGTCTTTCAGCGTCCCGGTTTACTGGTGCTCCATAACGTACTGCTTGAACTTCTCGTCACGCTCACGTTCTGCCTTGCGGTCCTGCTCAAGCTGTGACTGGTACTTGCGGATGAGCGGCATCTGGTACTGAGCTTCCAGGTCGTAGAGCTGCTTGCTCATGCCGACCTGCTGGTTACATTCGGCCTGGATGGTGGCGATGCGAATCTCTTCTTCGGAGGCGGGCTCGTTGAATCCGTTGTTCTTGCTCAGCTGCTCAGCCAGCGGGGTTTCCTCGGCGACGGAGCCTGCCGAGCGAGGGGTGAGGCCGCGGTCTGAGACGCACTGCTTCCACTTCTCTTCGAGCTCGCGGTGCAGTTTGCTACCGTAAACGGCGTTACCCGCCTCAGTAGAGATACGACTGGATGTGGACTGCCCTTCATTCTCGGGCCTCTTGCCTTCGGGCACCGCGGCCTCCAGGGTCTCGCGGGCCTTGGGGTAGCATTCGGTGCGAAGCTTGTCCTCGGGGCTCATGCTCTCCCCCGAGTTATAGGAGATGGGGGCGGCTGCGTTGTTGGGGTCTCGCTTCTGAAAACCGTACTTCTGGGCGTACTCGACGTTCCAGGGACCGTACTTTCGTCCCAAATCACCGCGGGGTGCGCTTTCAGAATAGGGAGCCTGGATGGTGTAGTTCTGCCCGTGTTCGGCGAAGCATTGCTTCATGGCAATCTGAAAGGCCGTGTATTCGTAGTTGGTGCGCTCGTAGTAGAGGTAATCGTCCAGGGGCATCTTCACGATGTCCTGTTCCGCGTCGAAGATGGCGTGGACGCTTTCGTCGCGTTCCAGCGGCGGGTTGAAGAGCGAGCAGGCGCTCAGGGGCATGATGCCGATACAGAACAGGGCACCCGTGGCGAGCAGGCGGCGGCGCGTGCCGGTGCGAGGGGTAGTTCCGGTGCGAGGAGCGGATGCAGTGGAGCTACGGTTGAGGGACTTCATCGTTGAACACCTTTCATAAGAGTGAGTTGCTCACCACATTACACTTTTTGCTCCTTGCCGCGCTCGAATTTCGGGGGGGGTGTGCACCAAAAATTTTTGCGCGCCCACTCATCTGCCGAGAGCTGCAGCCTCTGCGAGAATATCCTCTGAGGGAATAGTCCTCTGGGTGGCATAGAAAAATCCCCCGAACTTCTCGAAAGAGAAATCCGGGGGATTTTCAATCAGCTACATGCTACTTGGTCGGCAGTTCAGCCAGTTCGGTAGCGTCGTGAGCGTCGGGGATGTGATCCACGTGCAGACGCTTACGGAAGACCCAGTAGGTCCATGCCTGGTAGACGAAGACGACCGGCAGACCAAGGCAGGTCACGAAGGTCATAACGCCCAGGGTATACTCGGAGCTGGATGCGTTCGCAATGGTGAGCGAGTATGCCGGGTCCAGGGTGGAGGGCAGAACGTTCGGGTACATTGCGGTGAAGATTGCCAGCGCGCCGAATGCGAGGAACACGGACAGGCCTGCGAAAGCGCGACCCTCACGGCCACCCTTTGCGGAGGTCCAAGCAATCAGAACAGCAACCACAGCTAGGATGGTGCACAGCCAGGAAATGCCGTTACCGGTGGTGAAGTCCAGTGCCAGAACCCATGCAACAATCGGCAGCAGCAGGACGGGAGCCCAGCGTACCAGGATGTTGCGAGCACGGTGGCGGATGTCACCGTCGGTCTTCAGAGCGATGAAGGCAAGACCCTGAACCAGGGAGAAGCCAACGAAGCCCAGACCGCCGAGCAGAACCGGCAGGGAGACCCATGCGAAGGCGCCGCCAACGCGGTCACCGTTCTCGTTGATGGGCAGACCCATGGAGGTCAGACCCAGCAGAGCACCAACGAGCAGTGGGATAAAGAAGGAAGAAACAGACAGAGCGATGTTCCAGTTACGGATCCACTTCTCGTCGTTCTTCTTGCCGCGGTATTCAATGGCGACCACGCGCAGAATCAGGAAGACCAGCGCGAGGGTCAGGGGGATGTACAGAGCCGAGAAGAGGGCTGCGTACCAGATGGGGAATGCAGCGAACAGAGCTGCACCACCAGTCACAAGCCACACCTCGTTACCGTCCCAGACGGGGCCGATAATGTTCAGCAGCAGACGACGTTCCTTCTCGTTCTTTGCGAACTTGGAACCCATCAGCATACCGACACCCAGGTCAAAACCGTCCAGGATCATGTACATGATGAGGAAGACGCCAATGGCAACAAACCAGAGGGTGGGCAGACCAGGCTGACCGGCAAAGATATTGAAATCAAAGTTCATGGTGAATCAATCCTTACCCGCCTAGTAGGCGAACTCCAGCACGTCGCGCTTGGACTTGTCGTTGGACTCGTCCTCGTGGTGCGACTGAACCAGCTCGGGCATTGCAGCAACCACACCGGCCTTGACGTACTTGATGAGCAGGTAAACCTCAACCACCATCAGCACGCCGTAGAGCAGGCCCAGGGTGAGCAGGGAGAAGAGGATTTCTTCACCGGAAACACCCGGGGAGATAGCTGCTGCGGTGTACAGGCGGATTGCGGGATCGCCCTCAAGGTTGGGGACAACCACGAAGGGCTGACGGCCCATTTCGGTGAAGATCCAGCCCAGTGCAATTGCGAAGAAGGGAGCCAGGATGGACCAGACGGCAACGTTCTTGAGCAGCTTGGACTCGGGGACGGTGCCCACGCCCTTCTTACGGGTAACCCACAGTGCGTAGAGGTAGAAGGGAACGACGACTGCGCCCAGACCGATCATGCCGCGGAAGCCCCAGTAGGAGACCTCGAGGGAGGGCAGGTAATCAATCTTCTGACCTGCACGCTCACCGTAGAGCGGGTTATCGGGCAGGTTGGTGCCGTACTTAGCTTCGTACTCGGGAACCAGGGTCTGGATACCCTTCACCGGGGTGTTGAAGTTGTCGTATGCCAGGAAGGACAGCACGCCGGGAACCTCGATGATGGTGTGAATCTTGTCGCAGCTCTGAGCGCCAAGCTCACCAACGGTCAGCACGGAGAAGGAGGTACCGTCGTGGCAGGCGGCCTCGGCGGCAGCCATCTTCATGGGCTGCTCGTGAATCATCATCTGTGCCTGCATGTGGCCGGATGCGCCAACACCAGCGAAGCCGATGAGGCCCACCACTGCGCCCAGGCGCAGGGACTTGAGCCAAACCTGGAAGTCCTTCTTGTCGCGTGCGCCCTTGTCGGACTCACCAACGACGACCTTGCCGTCAACGACCTTGTCGATGCCGTCCTTGCGGCGACGCCACAGCTTGTACCAGGCAATACCGACCAGGAAGCCACCGGCAACCTGGATGGATGCGGTGATGACGTGAGAGAAGGTCACCCATGCGAGGGGGTTCATCAGCACTGCGCCAATGTCGGTCATGCGGGGACGACCGTCAATCATTTCTGCACCGACGGGGTGCTGCATCCAGGAGTTTGCAACCAGAATGAAGAATGCAGAAATCCAGGAGCCGAGAACTGCCATGAACAGACAGAAGGCGTGGACTGCGGGCTTGAGGCGGTCCCAACCGAAGATCCACAGACCAAGGAAGGTCGACTCAACGAAGAAGGCGAAGAGGCCTTCCATTGCCAGCGGAGCGCCGAAGACGTCGCCGACGAAGCGGGAGTATTCACTCCACGCCATGCCGAACTGGAATTCCTGAACCAGACCGGTGGCCACACCCATAGCGAAGTTAATGAGGTACAGCTTGCCCCAGAACTTCGTCATGCGCTTGTATTCGTCCTTCTTGGTACGAACGTAGCAAATGTACAGGTAGGTCACCACAAGGCCCAGACCCAGAGTCAGCGGAACCATGAAGAAGTGGTAGACGGTGGTAATACCGAACTGCCACCTACCAAAATCAAGGGGATCCATTGATAGGTCCTTACTATGTGTGTACTTAATGTGCGTTTGTGCCAGATTTCGGGTAGTCCACCATCGATGGAGGGCATACGAGAGTTACTGACACAGTGTCTCTCATGCTTCTAAGGTACAGGGTTTTCCTAAGAAGCTGTGAGTAGGCTGTGCATAGTATGGACGTTTATTGTTTGACGTTTCGCTAAAGGTACCTTGGACGTTATCCCTCGATGCAAGGGTGGTGAGAGGAATGAGACACGATGGTGCCTTGCGGGGTTGAGAAGCAGTTTCGGAACCTTGGTGAAATATTGCAGTTTTTAATATTTTCTGCAAAATTTTGGTGACAGATTTCGTGATTGTGACAGGTGCTTCAAGTAGTGCTCAAAGCTTAAATTTGCCTGTTTCATGCGGAATTTACGCGGAATCTCCGAGAATTGCGTGACTATTCTCACACAAAATTCATGGATTGTGACACGCCAGCCACCACTGCCCCGCAAGGCACCGCAATGCCCCGCAAGGTACCGCACGCTACATATCGATGCTCTACATATCAATGCTCTCGGCATCCAGCTGATGAGCACCCGCAATAATGAATTCCTTACGCGGAGCCACCTCAGAACCCATCAACAAGGAGAACGCACGCTCGGCAGCCTCCGCATCCTCAATGCGAATACGGCGCAACATGCGATGACGCGGATCCATCGTCGTCTCAGCCAGCTGGTCAGCGTCCATCTCACCCAGACCCTTATAACGCTGAATGGGTTCCTTATAGGACACCCCCTGCTCCCGCAGAGAATCCAGAAGCTCGTGCAGCTGCTTCTCCGAGTAGGTGTACACCATCTCGTTCGGCTTGCCGCGGCGCACCACCTCCACACGATGCAGAGGCGGAACCGCAGCGTACACGCGACCCGCCTCAATCAGCGGACGCATGTAACGGTAGAACAGGGTCAGCAGCAGGGTACGGATGTGGGCGCCGTCCACGTCCGCATCGGTCATCATAATGACCTTGCCGTAGCGAGCAGAGTCCAGGTCAAAGGTACGACCCGAACCCGCACCGATCACCTGAATCAGCGCCGCGCACTCAGCATTCGCGAGCACATCAGTCACCGAAGCACGCTGAGTGTTCAGGATCTTACCGCGAATCGGCAGCAGAGCCTGATACGAGGAAGAACGCGCCAGACGCGCCGTGCCCAGCGCCGAGTCACCCTCCACAATGAACAGCTCAGAATGCTCAACATTGGTCGAACGGCAATCCACCAGCTTGGTGGGCATGGACGAAGACTCCAGCGCGGTCTTACGGCGCTGAGTTTCCTTATGGATGCGCGCCGAGACGCGGGTCTTCATCTCAGAGACGACCTTCTCACACAGAGCGGTCGCCTGAGCCTTCTCCGCACGGGCGGTCGACTCCAGGCGAGCCTTCAGCGCATCGCCCACGACCTTCGACACGATCTGGCGAACCGCCGGGGTACCCAGAATCTCCTTGGTCTGACCCTCAAACTGCGGCTCGGCAAGACGCACGGTCAGCACGGCGGTCAAGCCGGCGAGCACGTCGTCCTTCTCAATCTTGTCGTTACCCACCTTGTACTTGCGGGCATTATCGGCAAGGTGCTTGCGCATCACGCGCAGCAGGCCCTGCTCAAAACCGGTCGTGTGAGTACCGCCCTTGGGGGTGGCAATAATGTTCACGAAGCTGCGGACCGTCGTCTCGTAACCAATGCCCCAGCGCAGCGCAACGTCCACTTCGCAATCGCGCTCCACGTCGGTCAGCTGCGAGCGGCCGTCCTCACCCAGCACCGGCACGGTCTCGGTGAAAGATCCGCTGCCGCTAAAACGCCAGGTGTCGGTAATACGCTCATCGTGCGCCAGAAACTCGACGAACTCGCTAATGCCGCCGTCGTACTGGAAAACTTCCTCGTGGGGTTCCAGCTCGCCGGGGGTGCCGGGCAGTCGGCGCTCATCACGGATGCAAATACGCAGACCCGGAATGAGGAACGCGGTCTGGCGCGCACGAGCAGCCAAGTCCTCGTAGCTGAACTTAGCGTCGGGGGTGAAAATCTGCGGGTCAGCCCAATAGCGCACACGGGTGCCGGTCACGCCACGCTTAGCGCGACCCACAATCTGCAGGGCGTCAGTGCCCTCGGTTGCGGGAGTGAACGGATCTTCGGGCTTGGGGGTGCGGCCGGACTCGAAGAATCCGGGAATGCCGTGGCGGAAGGACATCTGGTAGGTCTTCGAGCCACGGTCCACCTGCACGTCCAGACGGGAAGACAGCGCGTTCACCACGGAAGCGCCCACACCGTGCAAACCACCGGACGCGTTATAGGAGCCGCCGCCAAACTTACCGCCGGCGTGTAGCTTGGTGAATACGACCTCGACACCGGACAGGCCGGTGCGCGGCTCAATGTCGGTGGGGATACCGCGGCCATCATCGCGCACCTCAACCGAACCGTCACGGTACAGAATGACCTGGATGGACTGGCCGAAACCGGCGAGCGCCTCATCCACCGAGTTGTCGATAATCTCCCAGAGGCAGTGCATCAGGCCGCGAGAGTCGGTGGAGCCAATGTACATGCCCGGGCGTTTGCGTACAGCTTCCAGACCTTCCAGCACGGAGAGGTGACGGGCGGTGTAGTTCGAAGACGCCACGGGAATCCTTTCGGCAAGTGATGACTGTGTGCAAGTGATGACTGTGTATTCAGCACGGCAAGCTTGCGGAAGGGAGAAAAAATGCCCCGGGCTTGCGCTCATAGTGCTCTAAGTTTCTATTCTATCGTGGCTTGTTGCCCGCTTCTGCCTGCGCCGTCATGAGGCTCTCTGTACCGTTATTAGACGCTGCCGAGAGAATGAAACAGCAGAAAAGCACCGGCTGCCACTCCCCTATGGAGTAGCAGCCGGCGTGTGAGTATCTGTGGATGTCTGAATTTTTAGGGGTCGCTTCTGAGGTGTCCGCCCTGGGCGCCTCATAGCAGTGGCACTGCCCTAGTGAGCTTCACCCGAGGCGCGCGAGGAGCTCTCGTGACGGTTCGTGACCATGATATTGGACTTGAAGTAAAACTCTTCGGGAAGCTCATTCGTGACCGGGCCGTGCGGGAATTCGCTGAGCTTTGGCACGAAGTACCAGTCCATCAGCTCGCCGCTGCTCTGCTTGAGCACACGGCGTTCCCTCATGGCGTGGCGTACCTTGCGGCGCAGGCGCGGGCTGTCTTTCAGAGTGCTGGTGAAGACCCACGGAGTCTCGTAACCCTCGGTGATCATGCCGAAGGTGATGCGCAGGTTGCCATTCTCGTCGGCGTCCATCGTGAAGTCGCCGTCTGCGATATCGGTGAAGGCGAGCATCCAGCTGTGTCGGCGTTCGTAGCTTTCGCGGGTGGTCTGCAGCGCCGCAATGATGCGGTGGTCGATCAGCAGCTCCACCTTGCGTTCGGTGATTTCGCCCAGACGAGCGTAGGAGCCGAAGGCGCGGTTGGCGCCGCTGCGGCGAGGCCACTTCGTCACCGCACCGTGCGGCACCTCCCCCGCAAAGGTAAAGGGGCCCGTCATGGTGCCGGGCAGACGCAGACGCTCAAACGGAGCAGTCGGCAGGAAGGTCGTCAGCAGCTGATCGGAGCTGACCGACTTACCCCAGCGCGCCATCTCAAAAATGGTCGGTTCAGGGCCTACAGGGTAGATATGCGGCATCTTGCGACCGAACTCGTCAAAGCCCTCAATAAACTCACCGTTGGAGCTGTACCCGGGCATGGTCGCACCGAGCGGGCGAGTCCACGACCCCGAATACGGCTTGGTCAGATGCGGGTTCTCCACCGGCAGGATGCTGGTGCGAGCACCCAGGTAGGCGGGCATGCGCGAGAGGTTACGCCAGGCGAACTTCGCGGCAACCGCCTCGCGCCACCACATCGGGCGTTTGCCCGGGGTCTGCCCGCCCAGGCAGTGCATGAGTAGCCAGAATCCAGCCCAGCCGAGGCACCCTGCGGCAACCACGCAGAAGATAATCGTCAGCACAGTGTGCAGGGTTCCGGTCGCCCAGATATTCGTGGCGATTAGAGCCATGAACGCCACCCACGCAGCCATGACGTACGGGCCGAGCGTAATCATCGGATCGACCACCTTCACGGCGGCAATGACGCGGCGGTTCAGGCCGCGCCACACGTAGGAGTACGCCCAGCATCCGGCGGCAAGGGCGAGTGCCATCAGCAGAAGAAGGATGAGCATCGGTGTGTCTCTTTCGCTGCAGGTTTTTCTACCGCGGTCGGTGACAGCAAGCGTCGAGCAGATGCCTCGCTGAAAGGCTCTTCAATAGCAAAACTCGCCTGCCGAAGATACCTTCAGCAGACGAGTTTCTTTGGTGTCACTAACCTTGAGGTAAAACTTCTTTACCTATTGTGCCTTTAATTGGTATCCCTGTGGGGGATTTTAGGGGGATGCACGAAAAAATCGCACCCAACCCCGCGTTTTCACCCATCAGACCGGCACAGCGAGTATGCTCTGGCGCCTCAGCGACGGTTCTAGGACGCCAGCGCAGCAGCAATCTGAGGAATCAGTGCCTCAAAAGCACGCGCACGGTGGCTAATCGAGTTCTTAATCTCGGCGGGAATCTCAGCGCAAGACTTGCCAGCGTACTGACCCTCGTACAGGGCGTTCTCACCGTTCAGCTCCACGGGGCGCAGAATCGGGTCGTAACCGAAGCCGCCCTCCCCCGCCGGTGCGGTCAGCAGCTCACCGGGCAGCTCGCCGTACTCGACCGCATCAAAACCGTTCGGGGAGGCAACCGAGGCCGCGCAGCAGAATTTCGCGCCGCGGTGCTCGGCAGAAATATCGCTCAGCTGAGCCAGCAGCAGGTTCAGGTTCGCGGAATCGTCACCGTGGCGACCCGCCCAGCGCGCCGAGAAAATACCGGGGGCGCCGTTGAGCACATCCACCGACAGGCCGGAATCATCAGCAATAGCGACCAGGCCGGTTGCCTCGGCAACAGCGCGCGCCTTCAGCAGGGAGTTCTCAGCGAAGGTCACGCCGGTCTCGGGAACATCGGGGGCGTTCACGCTGGAGGCGTCAACCACCTGGGTATCAACGTCCAGGCCGTCAATGCGTCCGCGCAGAATTTCGCGCAGTTCCTTGAGCTTGCCCTTATTGTGGCTTGCCAGAACAATCTTTGCGTCTGCCATAGTTTCTCCTTGTCGACGGAACTAGTTACTGGGACGGGTTAGTGTGCCAGTGCTTCACGCTGAATCTGAGCCAGCTCTGCGGTGCCTTCCAGCGCCAGGTCGAGCAGGCTGTTGAGCTCGTCGCGGTCGAAAGGCGCGCCCTCGGCGGTGCCCTGAACCTCAACGAACTTGCCGCTGCCGGTGACGACCACGTTCATGTCGGTCTCGGCGCGAACGTCTTCGGTGTAGGGCAGGTCCAGCATGGGGGTGCCGTCAATAATGCCCACCGAAATTGCGGACACCGAATCGATCAGCGGGTTCGCCTTAGCGGGCAGAATCTTCTGCTCCTTCGCCCAAGAAATAGCGTCTGCCAGCGCCACGTACGCGCCGGTAATAGAAGCGGTGCGGGTGCCGCCGTCAGCCTGCAGAACGTCACAGTCGAGCACGATGGTGTTCTCACCCAGTTCGTCCATGTTGATGACCGCACGCAGGGAGCGACCAATCAGGCGAGAAATCTCGTGGGTGCGGCCGCCCACGCGGCCCTTCAGCGACTCGCGAGAAGAACGGGTGTTGGTGGCGCGCGGCAGCATCGCGTACTCGGCGGTCACCCAGCCCTTACCTTCGCCCTTGAGCCAGCGCGGCACGCCCTCGGTGAAGGATGCGGTGCACAGCACGCGGGTGTTGCCGAACTCGATGAGGGCGGAACCCTCAGCGTTGCGGGACCAGCCGCGGGTAATGGTGATGGGGCGCAGTTCGTTGAGGGCGCGGCCGTCTTCGCGGGTTGCAGTCATGGGTTCTCCTTGAATCTGTCTGCGGGGTCTGTGTCTGTCTGTTGAATCTATGTCAAAAAGTGGGCGGGGCTGAGCGCAGTTTGCACTAGTCCAGTTTGTTTTAGCCCAGGTCGGGTTTAGCCTAGTCCAGCTCGGGCTTCGCCTAATCTAGCTCAGGCTTGGGCAGCGCAATCGCGGTGTTCAGCGGCGGATCAAGCACCTCCACCACGTTCAGGGTGGACGTGACCGGGTGAGCCTCCGTCGGGCGCGGGTAGATGCGGTAACTTGCCGCCATTTCGGCAATGCCGACCGGGCCAGAGAAAGCACTGCGCGCCTCCGCGCGAGCGATGTCCGGGTCGTTCCACACGGGCAGGTGGGTCAGCAACAGGTTACGCACACCCGCCTCCGTGGCAGCCTCGCCGGCGCGCTTGCCGGTCAGATGAATACCGCGCAGGGCTTCGTCTCGACCCTCCTGGTAGGCTGCCTCGCAGAGGAACAGGTCAGCACCGCGCGCAGCCTTGACCAGGCCCTCGCACAGGTCGGTATCGCCCGAGTACGAGAACACGGTGTGACCCTCGCGGTCATTGCAGATGATGCGCAGCGCGTACGGATCCTTCGAGGGGTGAACCACACGGAACGGCTCCACGCGGAAGGGACCAATCTGCACGGGCTCACCCTCAGTCCAGGTGTGGTACTCAAACTCGGTGCTCATGCCCGGATCCGGGTCCAGGCCGTGAGTCGCCGAAAGGTACTCGTTAATCGCGGCGGGACCGTACAGCGGAATGCGGCCCTTGGGCCAGCCGCGCGGATCCCACTTGACCGCCACGTGCAGACCGGACAGGTCGATGCAGTGGTCCGGGTGCAGGTGCGAAATCAGAATCGCGTCGATATCGCTCAGATCGATATGGCGCTGGAGCATGCCGAGGGAGCCGTTGCCCATGTCCATGATGATGCGCCAGGTTCGACCCGCGAAGTCCGTGGCGGTGAGCATGTAGCAACTAGCCGGTGAGACGGGGCCGGGAAAGGAGCCCGTGCAACCGATAACGGTTAGACGCATGAGGTGTCGTCCTTAGGGGTGGTGCCGGAAAATTCGGTGCCCGCGACAGTGTGTGCTGCCTCTGCAGGATCTGCCGATTCGTCGAGGGTGATGCTGCGGTGTGCCGCAAGCATTTCGGGGGTGAGTGCCGCCAGCGAGCCGGTCGGGTAGCGTTCCGCCACGGAGCTGGTGTGGCGCACGTTGGTGACCTCGGGGCCGAGGAAGCGGCGTGCCAGCTGCGAGAACGTCTCAGTTTCGCCGGTGGCGAGGAATTCGTGGTGCGGGTTTTCCTCGGGGACCGGGCTTTCAATGGCGTGGTTGAGCAGTTCGCGGTACACGTCCTTCGCGGTCTCATCCGCGGAGGAAACCAGGGTAACGTCCTCACCCATAATGTAGGAAATCACGCCGGCCAGCAGCGGATAGTGGGTACAGCCGAGCACGAGGGTGTCCACGCCAGCGTCCTTGAGCGGCTGCAGGTACTCGCGGGCGGTCTCCAGCAGCTCGGGACCGGAGGTAATGCCCTTCTCCACGAACTCCACGAAGCGCGGGCACGCCACCGAGTGCACCTCAAGGTTCGGGGTAATCGCAAAAGTGTCCTCGTAGGCGCGGGAGGTGACGGTCGCCTCCGTCGCAATCACGCCGATCTTGCGGTTACGGGTTGCGGCGAGCGCACGGCGGGCGGCGGGCTGAATCACCTCGATGACGGGGATGCCGTACTGGCGGGTGTAGCGTTCGCGGGCGTCGCGGAGCACCGCTGCGGAGGCGGTGTTGCAGGCGATGACGAGCATTTTCACGCCGGAGTCGACGAGTTCGTCCATGATGCGCAGGGCATTGGCGCGTACTTCTGCGATTTTGAGGGGGCCGTAGGGGCCGTGGGCGGTGTCGCCGACGTAGATGATGCGTTCGTGAGGCAGCTGGTCCATGATGGCGCGTGCCACGGTGAGTCCGCCAACGCCGGAGTCGAAGACGCCGATGGGTGCCGCGGCGGTGGGGCCTGCGGGCGCGGGGCTACCCCAGGGGGTGCGGGCACGGTAGGGATTTGTTGCGTCGATGCTGTCACTCATGTGTCACCTACACTTCGTTATCGGTCGGGTACCACGTTCTATGCTAACTCGCTAAGGTTACCCTTTTAGTCCGTTGAGCGGTTAGATGAGTCGAGAACCACCATTATGTGGTTGTATATGACGATAGTTTGAGGGGGAATTTGAAAAATTCGTTCTATTCTTGCTCGTTTGCCCCGCCAAATACTCCGCCGGACTTTTCCTCTTCTTCGTCGTCCAGCCCGTCGAGCATGGCGAGCATGAGCGAGTCCTGAACCCAGGAGACAAAGTTGTACACCACAGCCATGTACTCTTCTTGGGTCTCGATCTCGGAAGGGTCGGTGAACGCCGCAATATCTTCTGCGGTGTCTTCGTCCACAATGTAGAGGCGGTCGGCGAGCACCAGGCGAATATCGCCGAGCGCGGCAGCCCAGGCGCGGGCGTGTTCTTCGTTCAGGCGCAGGTCGCTGGATTCAATGTCGAAGGCGAGCATGGCGAGGTTCGCGCGTTTGGTTTCGCGCAGGTCGCGTTCGGTGTAGCGGCGGTATTCGGTGGCGGCCTCGTCGTCGCTGCTTGCGGCGGGTAGCAGGCGTGCTACGGCACTGTCGGCGGGAATGGTGGGGTTTTCGGTGATGCCGACCAGCGCCTCCAACGGGTCGACGGTGCCGCCGTCGGCGGTGGTATCTGCCGGGCGCAGTAGCGCGCGAACGTCTTCGGCGAGTTCGCGAATCAGGTCACGTTCGGCGGGTTCGAAGGAGGCGGTGTAGCCTCCGGGGGTGCGGCGGAAGGGCCGTGCCATTAGTTTTCTACTTTCTCGAAGGTTGCCAGCAGACCCCAGGCGTGCATTGCCTGGGTGTGTTTTTCGGCGTCTTCGCGCGAGCCGGTGAAGACGATTGCCTTGCCGTTGTTGTGTACCTGCAGCATGAGCTCTTCTGCGCGGGCGCGGGAGTAGCCAAAGTGGCTGCGGAAGACGTAGGACACGTAGGTCATGAGATTGACGGGGTCGTTCCAGACGATGACGTTCCAGGGGGTGTCTGTGGCGAGGATGTTCTCCAGGGCGGTGTCGAGGTCGGTGTCCTCGAGGGTTCCGGTGGAGAGGATCACGGCGGTAGTGTTCATTGGTTTCCTTTGCGGCCGGTTCCCTTTGATTATACGGGCGGGTATGTGTTGCCCCTGTGTTGCCTCTGTATTGCTCTGGTGTTCGTCCTGTACTGCTCCCGCACAGAGTGCTGGTAATTTGTCATACTACAGTACTTAGAGTCAAGAATACTTTATGTAGTGATTGACACGCCGATTCAAGAGGAAAAATACCCTAATACCCCACTACAATAAACACATGGCTACTACCTCTCTTCTCACCGACCACTACGAACTGACCATGCTCCAGGCGGCACTCGCCTCCGGCGCAGCCAACCGTAAGTGCACCTTCGAAGTCTTCACCCGCCGCCTGCCCGCAGGCCGCCGCTACGGCATCCTCGCAGGCACCGGCCGATTCCTCGAAGGCCTCGCTAACTTCCGCTTCAACGACGAAGAACTCTCCTTCCTCTCCTCCCGCAATATCGTCAACAAAGAGACCCTCTCCTACCTCGAATCCTTCACCTTCAGCGGCAATATCCGCGGCTACGCAGAAGGCGAAGCGTTCTTCCCCCACTCCCCCGTCCTGCAGGTCGAAGGCACCTTCGCCGAAGCGTGCGTCCTCGAAACCTACCTGCTGTCCATCCTGAACTTTGACTCCGCCGTGGCAAGCGCCGCCTCCCGCATGAGCGCAGCCGCAGGCAACCGCCCCTGCCTCGAAATGGGTTCGCGCCGCGCCCACGAACGCGCCGCCGTCTCCGCCGCACGCGCCGCCGTGATTGCCGGCTTCGCGGGCACCTCCAACCTGGAGGCTGGCCTGCGCTACGGCCTGCACACCATCGGCACCAGCGCCCACGCCTTCACCCTGCTGCACGACAGCGAACGTGAAGCGTTCGAGGCGCAGCTGCGTTCCCTCGGCGCCCGCACCACCCTGCTCGTCGACACCTACAACGTGGACGAGGCGGTCCGCCTCGGCGTGGAACTCGCTGGCGAAGAGCTCGGCGGTGTGCGCCTGGACTCCGGCGATCTGGTCGCCACCGCGGCACGTGTGCGTGAACTGCTCGACTCGCTCGGCAACACCCACACCAAGATCACCGTCACCAGCGACCTGGACGAGTACGCCATCGCATCCCTGGCGGCAGCACCCGTGGACTCCTACGGCGTGGGCACCAAGCTGGTCACCGGTTCCGGCGCGCCGACCTCCTCCATGGTGTACAAGGTTGTTGAGCGTGAGAACTCCGCCGGTGAAATGCAACCGGTCGCTAAGGCGTCGGCTGGCAAGGCGTCCATCGGCGGGGCCAAGCGTGCGGCCCGCCGCCTCAACGGCATGGGCATTGCGACCGCCGAGGTTCTGGGCACCCACGAGGACCCGAGCCTGCTCGAAGACACCCGCCCGCTCATGGTGGACTTCGTCCGCAACGGCGAGCTACTCCCCGGCTTCACCGGCGAGGAAGGCGTGCGCCGCGCAACCGCCCGCCACGTAGCATCCCTGGCTGAGCTTCCCGAAGCTGCCCACCGCCTCTCGGAGGGTGAGCCGATCATTCCGACCGAATTCATCTAAACCACCCTTCTGAGATACTGTTTTCACCTGGCGAATCTTCACCTGGCGAATCAGAGTGAAAACTCATTCCTACTTGTAAAGGACAGACATGTCTAAGGCACTGATTATTGTTGACGTGCAGAACGATTTCTGCGCCGGCGGCGCCCTCGCCACCGAGCGCGGTGCGGACGTTGCCGCGCTGATTAGCGAATACGTGGAGAACAACCACCACCGCTACGACGCGATTGTCGCCACCCAGGACTGGCATATTGATCCGGGTTCACACTTCTCTGACACCCCCGACTACGTTGACTCCTGGCCGGTGCACTGCGTCGCCAAGAGCGAAGGCGCGCAGATTCACGAGAACCTGGACACCGACTACATTGAGGCGTACTTCCGCAAGGGCCGCTTCGAGGCAGCCTACTCGGGTTTTGAGGGGCTTCTCGCCCCCGAGGATGAAGTCGCAACCGGCGAGCACGAGCCTGGTGCGGATGCGTCCGAGGACGGTCCGCAGACTCCCCTGTCGGAGTGGCTGGATGAGCGCGGTATCGAGTTCGTCGATGTTGTCGGTATCGCCACCGATTATTGCGTGTCGGCAACCGCTCGCGATGCGGTCGATGCAGGCTACGAGACTCGCGTGCTGCTTGACCTGACCGCGCCCGTGCACGAGGACAAGCTCGACGACGTGGTTGCCGAGCTTGAAGATGAGGGCGTCGAGGTGGTTGAGGTTCTCTAACCTCCACTATCACTGTAGATAACTCGCCATTTCAAGCGGGCGTTGAATATACAGAGAC
>NZ_KV812891.1:0-4111 GCF_001813565.1 Rothia sp. HMSC068E02 | reverse complement strand
GGGGAGCCTGGGATAGTACATCCCAGGCTCCCCGCCTCTAGCATGCCCATAACCTAGCGTGTCTGCAACCAGCCGAGGTCATGAAACCTCTGCGGTTATGTAGCAGATTGAGCCGCTTACTTAAAGCGGACCTCCGCCATGCCGTTCACGCGCACGTTCGGGCCGGCCGGCACCTCCTTAGTGCCGACGATCGCGCCGTTACGCACGCTCGGCGCCAGGTAGGATCCGCCTGCACCACCGGCGCCGCCCTGCTGAACGTAGCCGACCGCGCGGCGCGGGTTTTTCGGGTTGTTGCACCACTGCTGCGAGATGATGATTGCCGAAACCGCGTTCGCCACGCCGGAGCCGCCACCACCGTAGCCTGCACCGCCACCAGCAGACACTACGGTCTGGTAGCCGAAGAAGTTCTTGCTGATGGTGATGCTGGTGGTTCGTGCGGTTGCGGTACCGGTCAGGTTCTTCGGGTCGTTCTTGTCATACTGGTAGGCGTACGCGCCCACGCCGTCCGCACCGTTCGCATTGAAGCCGCTACCGCCGGTTGCGCCCGCGGTACTGGTGCTGTGGATGACCTGCTTGTTCTGGGAGCCGAAGCCGACCAGACCGTGGTCACCGGTGGGCAGGGGGTCTGCGATAGCACCCATGCCGCCTCGACCGCCGGAGCCACCCGTGCCGGGGGTTGCGATGATCTGCAGGTTCGCCTCGACGCTGTAGGCGTCGCTTGCGGCGGCACCTTCATAGCCCATGGAGGCTTCTGCATTGCCGCCGGAGCCGCCGCGTACCCATTCCAGGCCGCAGACCGGGCTAATGGCGTAGCTGGAGCCGGGCAGCGGTGCGGTGGAGCTGGAGTTACGCACATGTCCGCCGCCGCCACCTGCTGCGATAGCAACCACGGTGCCGTTGACCAGCAGTGCAGAGGAGCCGCCACCGGATGCGGCGTAAATGCTGCGCTTGAAGTGAGTGTGGGGTGCGCCGTCGCCTGCAGTGGGGTTGCCGTAGGTGCGGGGATTTGCCGTGTCGATAATAGCCTTCGGACCTGCGGGAACGGTGACCTGAGCGGCGGAGGAGCCACCCTTGCCGTAGCCTTCACCGCCGGTTGCGGGCTTGGATTCGTTCCAGCTTGCGCCGTTGCGGGTGACGCGCTCAAGCACGCCGATACCGCCGGCTGCCGCGACGATTTCTACGGTTGCGCCGGGGGTGACACTGACGGTGCCGGTGACCTTGGCGCCGCATCCGCCCTGGCTGCGTGCCATGACGGTGCCGCCAGCGCCGCCGGTGAGGGTGAAGCTGAGTTCGCGTACGCCCGCCGGGACGGTGAAGGTTTTGACGGTCTTGCGGCCGTTTGCCTGTCCCTTGATGGTGTGGGAGGTGCCGGTTTGTGCACCGTTGGCGGCGTAGGCGGGTACGGCTGCGGAGGATGCGATGATGGGCAGTGCCCATGCTGCGCCGGTGAGGATGGTGCGGCGGGTGGGGTGTGCGTTGTGAGGCATGGGGTTTTCTTTCATGAGGGTTGAGGGTGTGGATTGAGATGAGTGAATAATTTACACCTTTATGCACTGAGTGCAATATTCATTTTCTAGAGTATAGACCCTGAAAAACATTCTCAACTCGCCACGCCATGACCTCGCTCAACCCGGCAGTTCTCAGACATAGCGAAGGCCCGCAGGCATCAAAGTGCCTGCGGGCCTTCAGGTTGGCGCATTACTACCAACCTTTTCCTCAAAGCCATTGGTTTCATCGTTGAGACTCAACGAGACATCACTCAATGGCGTTCTCCGTGAGTGGCCAAAATACACCAAGAGACCACTCGCCAGAGAAGTACACAGTCCTCATGCCAGATACGCACAGATGCGCCTCTGGCGGGACTAAAACTTAGGGGCCGATTCTCCCGCCCCTGATGAGATTTCAGGAGTGGGAGAACCGGAAGGGCTAGTATCTAACCCACCGAGTAGCCCAAGAGGGCGACTCGAATAAGCACGCTATTAGGAGCGCTCGCAGAGGGTGACCTTCACGTAACCGGGGTTACGAACGCCGGATTCCTTCGCAGCGTTGTTAGCGGAGGAGATAGAGCCTCCAGCAACAGAGGGAGCAACGTAGGAGCCACCTGCGCCACCTGCACCAGCCTGGAGCAGTGCACCAACATTCTGGCGGACACCACCCTTAGCAGCGGTGTTACCATTCCACTTCTCGCCGGTCAGAATCGAAGAGAGTGCACGAACAGCACCGGAGCCACCGCCACCGTAGCCAGCGCCACCACCTGCGGAGACAACGCCCTGGTAGCCATTGAAGCTCTTCTTTGCAGAATCAACCTCAAGGCCGCCCTTCTCATCGCCCTTAACCACGCCTGCATCGATAGCCTTCTGGTTAGTAACGGGGATAGACTCCTTCGGCAGATCGGGGTGGTTATCCAGCTGGTAGGAGTATGCGGAGACACCGTCTGCACCCTTACCGTCGAAGCCGTTACCACCGGTATCACCTGCGGTAGAGGAGCTGAAGATTTCCTGGTTGTTGGTGGACACGAAGCCCATCACACCGAAAACGTTAGCCAGTGCGTAGAGGCGAGGCTTCTCACCACCGGTACCACCGGTGCCGTTGCCACCACCCTTACCGCCAGCAACTTCCATTGCGGAGGTGGGGGTACGCTTACCGGATGCATCCTTCAGGTGGGTATACCAGGAGACAGAGGTCTCTGCATCGTCACCGGTTGCTGCGGATGCGCTTGCACCTGCAGGCAGAACAGTGGTGTTCGAGGTGTCGCTCAGAGCGGTGGTGCTGGTGTCCTTCGCCTTAGAGTTGAAGTAGGGGTTGGGCTCAGTACCAATAACCTTACCCGTAGAATCCTTCTTCTCACGGGTTTCATTCAGAACATTGTTAGTAGCCGGCTGGGTACGGATACCCGCACCGCCACCGCCACCTGCAAGAGCCACAACGGTACCGTCAATCACCAGAGCGGAGGAGCCACCACCGGAACCGCCGTGAATGTAACGCTTCATGTCGGAGCCACCAGGCCACTTAGCATCGACGCGAGACTGTGCATCCGAGGGGACGGTGTAAACATTCACGTCACCACCATTACCATAGCCCTGGCCGCCGGTTGCCGGACGGGTGCCCCAAATCTTGTAACGCTTCTCTTCCGGAGTATCAGGAGCGTTCTCCGCACCATCCACGCGCTCCAGGTAAGCTACACCACCGGCAGCTGCAACCAGCTCGATAACCTGGCCTTCCTTGACGGGGATTTCACCCACAACGAGAGCGCCGGAACCACCAGCAATAGACGAGGAACCGCCACCTGCACCACCGGCAACCTCGAAGCGAATCTTGTCAACCTTAGCGGGAACAGTGAACTTCTGGGTGTTCTTAGCACCGGAAGGCTGGCCAGAGATATTGAACTTGGGAGCAGATGCGTACGCGCACTCAGTAGAAGATGCGAAAGCGGGAACCGCAGCAGATGCTGCAACAACCGGAGCAGCCCATGCTGCGCCAGCAACAACCTTGCGGCGAGAAATGTTAGTAGACATGTATGTCCTTCGAGAGTGATATCTTGGGCATTCACTCCCACCAAGAACGCGGCAGATAAATCCACGCAGGGCAGAACGCATACACAAAAAGTGAACATAGCGCGCTGAAGAGAGTGAATGCATGATGTTTCTATACAAGCGTCAGCCCCTGCACGCCCAGAAGATCAAAAACACAAAGGTCAGCTTCAAAAGCACAGGGAAACCCAACACTTGGAGAAAGCATACCCCCCCCCCCGTATTAAAATTTCAAGCGAAAAACGCACACAATCTTCCATAAACCCACTTTGACATGCAGTGTTCAACCAGTACTTGAACTTTTATTCACACACATTTCTCCCCTAAATCCCTCTGACGCTCCTCCCATAAACAACCTTCAGGCGATGTTTTTCTCGAAATAAAGATTCAAAAGCCACATCTAGAATTTAAGAACCACACATTCCCACCATTCACCCGGCAGATTTTTCCTCTTTTGTGCTTTTAAGCACCTGAAAAAACCTTCAGGTAAAAATCACTCAAAGAACTATAGTTTTCCTTCATATACGCAGAAGCCCCGCGAGCGCACTTGAACTGCGCCCCGAAACTTGGACGCATTAAAT
>NZ_KV812890.1:0-203 GCF_001813565.1 Rothia sp. HMSC068E02 | reverse complement strand
CGGGGGCGTGGCGCAATTGGTAGCGCATCTGCTTTGCAAGCAGAGGGTTAGGGGTTCGAGTCCCCTCGCCTCCACTTTCCGGTGATTATAGCAAGAGGGAAACGCCTGGTTCCATTCCGAACCCAGAAGCTAAGACTCTTCGCGCCGATGGTACTGCACTTTTGTGGGTGTGGGAGAGTAGGTCATCGCCGGTTTATTTTTGA
>NZ_KV812889.1:0-241 GCF_001813565.1 Rothia sp. HMSC068E02 | reverse complement strand
GCTACCTGCCTGTGACCGCACCCGTTGGGGGTCCGCGAAAAGATCTGTGCGACCTTGGGACGTAGCTGCACTCTGGTTGGCTGCTGGGGATGAGCCAACGCGTAGTAGTAGCTCGATCTGGCAAGGCCAGCCACCTCAAGGAGATCGTACAGCTTGTGCCCGTGCCCTGAAAGCTCAGCGACCACTAGGGCTTTGTCCCGGTTTGGGAGCGCTTCTGCGCCTTCAGGGCAATCGATTTTTT
>NZ_KV812888.1:0-5952 GCF_001813565.1 Rothia sp. HMSC068E02 | reverse complement strand
GGCAAACCTCCATGCTCACCACCGACACCACCCACCCCCTTCGTCCCTCATGGTGTGGGTGGTGTCGGTGGTTTTATTCCGGTTTTGGAATATTTGGGGCGGGGGTGGTAAGTGCTGTTGTTGGTCTGGGTTAGAGAGTGGTTAGGTTGAGTGATGGATTGATGATTTAATTGATTGATTTGATGATTGATGAATTGATTTTTTTGATGAGATTTTTGATGAATTGAAGGATTTGAGAGAGAAGGAGAATTGAATTGTTGACAGAGAGAGATTTGAAATTGTTGAATTTTATGTCTGGGTTTTCTTTCATGACGGCGGAGCAATGCGGAAGGTTTTTAGGTGTGAGTTTGGCGATTGTGAGAAGGAGGTTAAAGGCGTTGGCTGACTTGGAGCTGGTGGAGACTAAGAATGTGTTAGGGTCAAGAAGACTTTATTACTGGGTTTCTCGTGCAGGTCTGGATTTTTTGGGAGTGTCTGCTGAAGGGTCTGAGCCAAAGGGCGTGAGAATCGGGCAGCTGGAACATGACAAGACGGTTGCTGATTTGGCGGTTGATTTTGCGGTGAAGCATCCAGATTTTGAGGTCATCGGCGAGGCGCAGATTAGGAGACTTGATAGCGTGCTTCTGGAGGCTGGCGAGGAGCCAGAATTTGCGTTGAGGCGAGTCAGCGGCGGGCGAATGGTGAACGTGTTTCCGGATGTCGTGGCAGTGAGTCCGGCAGGGCATCGGTTCTTCTTGGAGTTTGAACACACAGTGAAGGACAAGCGGCGGTTGAAATCTTTGATGCGTGCGTACATGGCGAGTCCGAAGGTTTCAGCGGTGAAGTACTACGGGGTTTCTTCGGTCATGCCTCGCTTGCAGGCAGCGGTGAGTGAGCTCAGCGGTGAGATGCCGCTCTTTGGCGGCAAGCCAAAAATTCAGGTCGAAGAAGTTCAAGTGAAGAATGAAGGGCTGTTGTCATGACACCGACACCGAAGAATCCGAGGCTCAGCGCCAAAGATGCCGCCCGCCGCAATCAGGCAGACCCGCAAAACATCGGCCTTTCGATTCTCGCGGTAGCGGGCGTACTGAATCCGGTCGTGCTGCTGGTTGTGCTGGTCACCGTCGCGACGGGTCAGAAGAAGCTGCGGGGGTGGTGGGTTGCCACCGCCGGGGCTGTGCTGGGGCTTTTTTCCGCACTCTTCTTTGGTGGAGCGCGAGCCTATTTCACGCCCTGGCGCGAAACGGCACAGTTCGTGCGAGGACACGGAGGATTGCGCGGCACCGAAGGGCTGAAAGATTTTGCGCTGGCCCATGCTGGCGCATGGATCAGCGCACAAATCCCGTTTGGTCTGGCGGTTGGATTGCTGATTGCAGGTGCGGTCATTTGGAAGCGCGGCAAGTTCAGCGCTGAATGGCGCGAGGAAGCACCGGAATTGCACACCATGAGCGACCACGAAATGAAGCAGCTGAACGCGAAGGTTGCGAAAGCCAAGAAGAAGGCCGCACCGTGGGCAAATCCGAAGCCCGTTCAGCGGCTCGATGATGTCGCCGTCCGCCTGGGCATCTCCAAACCCGACTGCAAAACGGTTGATATTCCGCTCAGCGCATTGCGCTTGCACTCTCTGGTCTGCGGCCCGTCGGGGTTCGGCAAGACCACCACTATTTTTGAAGTTATCAAGGGGCTCACGCTGGCACCGGCCGCGGAGCCGTTCAAAATCGGCACCATCTTTGTGACGATGAAGCCCGAAGCCGACATCACCGACCAGATGCGGGCAATTGCGCGCCGCACCGGGCGAGGCTTCCACCTCATCACGCAGAACGGGGTGGGGGCAACCGAAACCTACAACCCCTTGAAGCATGGCACAAGCCACGAGCGGGCAAACATTTTGGTTGGAGCTGAGGCAAACGCCGCGCACGGCGGATTCAGCGAAGCGCACTATCATAGGTTGGGTTTGCGGTTCACAATGGTGGCGCTGGTTGCGCTGGAAGCTGCTGTGCAGGCTGAGCTAACCTACTTCGAAAACAGCCAGCCGGTGCCGTGGCGGCTGGACATTGCGCACGTGGCGCGCATGATGTCCACTGAATCGCTAGAGTCTGTCCGGGACGCTTTGGGCGGGTCAGATGCCGCGGTGCGCATCAACAAATGGTTGAACGAAGTTGCCGCAAATTCAGCGGTAAAATCAGGGGCGGAAGGCATGAAAAGCCGCTTTGCAGCTGTTGCAGAAGGCGCGGCGGGCGCGGTGCTGGTGGACGAACCGGGCGGTCTTGACCTAGAACAGGCCATTGCGAACGGCGATTTTGTCGTGTTCAATCTGGATGCCGCCCAAGACCTGGAAGCCGCGCAATTTGTGGCGAACTTGGCCATTTCTGATTTTGTCGCGACCATTGCACGCCTTGGACACGCCGGCTGGCACCTTGACCCGGCAACAGGCGAGCAGAACCGCCTGAACTTTTTGGTGGTGGATGAGTTCGCCGCGCTTGGGGCCACGGGTTTGATCGATGCAGTCGAGCGTTCCCGCAGCCACGGCGGCGCAGTCATGCTGTCCGCGCAGTCCCTCACCGGCCTAAACGTCGTCGGAGATGGATTCTTGGACAGGGTGAGCGCTTCGACTTCGGTCAAGCTCATGCACCGCGCCGAGGCCGAGGCCGAGGCTCTGGCGCAATTGCTGGGCACCCGCAAGGGCTTTGCCGAGACGACACAGACGTTTGAGGATGCTGACGGGCTGGGCTCACAGATTCGCGCGTCCGGTCAGGGCTCACTTCGAGAAGTCGACCGATTCCGAGTTCACCCGAACGTTTTCCGAAGCCTGGCACCCGGTGAGGTCGTGGCCATGTGGAGCGTTCCGCAGCTGACCGCCGAGGTGGTCAGCGTCAGGAAAACGGGGCTTCCGGCGGTGGATGATGAGCCAGCAGGTGAGCCTGAGCGTCAGCAGCGGCAGGAGCCGGAGGCTGATTCTCAGGGCTCAGCTGGCGGCAAAGATGATGAGATGTGGGGCTGGAGCTGAGCGCTAAAAAGAGAATCCCCTCAGCACAAAAGGCTGAGGGGATTCTTTCATGTCCGCCGCAGGGCACCAAGCCCTTTAGCTCTTCAAGCTTAACATCTTGCGCGGGTGGGTGCATCTGGTTTCGTCATTTCGCCTTCCAGCTTCACGCGTGCGCCAGTGTAGCCGCTCCACGGAGCCCGTCAAGCCCGCGTGCCGGTGCCGTGTGCAGGGATTCGTTCGGCCGTGCGAGGGGTTGGGGGTTCCGGCGGGCTTTGACAGGATCCGCTCTGCGGCGGGCGCGCTGCGTGTTGAAGCTGGCGGCGGGAAAACCGGCCGCTGGATTTTTTGATTTACCCCGGGGTAAACCAAAAAATCACGTCTCAGCTGGCGATGTGGTAGACACTTGAAGTAACAGAAAGGAAAAAATTCATGAAAAAAACTCAATTCGTGCAACATGTCATGGTGGGTGGCATCGCGTGTCTGCTGGCCTGGTTCATTGGGGTCTTTGAGATGAGCGCCCTCATCATGCCGCCGGTGCTGGCTTCGGTGCTTCTGCTGTTTTGCGCCAATCTTCTGACCTTTGGGCCGCGCGCTTTTGACCAGGTGCAGGCTTCCCGCCTTGTGGCGGTGGTTCTTGGCGCGGCGGTTGGTTTGGTTGGTGCTGGTGAGACAAGCGGTGTTTTCGTCCAGCCGGTGCTGACGGCGGCGCAACAGGGCGGTTCCATGTTGGCAACGGGCTTTGTTGCCTGGGTGATTTTTCAAATCATGGCGGAGAATGAACCATCATTTGCCGCAGCTCTTGATGCGAAAGTCGTTATTGCCGCAGGCGGGGCGGCGGGCTGGTTCCTGCTCACCGGCACCTGGGTTTTCGCTCTGCTGCTGGTCATTCTGTTCACCGGTCACCGGCTGTTTCAGTCCAGCGGCCGGGGGCTGGTGAATCTGAACGGAATTCTGGTCGTGAGCACTGAGGTGTTCCTGCTGCTGAATTGGTTCTTTGCGTTCATCCATTAGGAACGATAAGTGCCCCGCCAGGCGTGATGCCTGGCGGGGCACTCGAAAGATTCCCAAGTGTTCAACGGTTGTTGAGCTGTTCCCGCCTTCAATGAAAGCCCCGCCGCCCGCAAGCGGCGGGGAATGATAAGGCTGACGAGAACCTTTGATGATTCCAGATTAACACCGATTCGGTGGTGGTGCATCTGGTTTCGTCATTGTGCTGGTGAATTTTTTGTGCTGGGGGTTCCGGGCGGGGATGGTCGGGGCGGTATGCACGCAATCCTTGCGGTGTAATCTATTTCACAGCATGTAAATTATATACATATGAAATACATCACAGTGTGCCATAATTAAATGTAATTGAGTGTGCCATAATTGAATTAAATCATTGTGAAATAAATGCAAAGAAAACCGACAATAACTTGTATTATTGCCGGTTTTCTTGCTATAATTGTTATGTTAGGAAGGGCAAATTCCTAACATGTTCAAGTCTAGGAATTACATTCTCTGGACATTAATAATCAAATAACGAAAGGATTTAGCCTTTGGATACGCTGGCTAATATTCCCGGAGACCTAACCATTCTCGTTCTTTCCTGGACTCTCTCCAGGGTTGTTCTTCACTTCTTGAAGAAGGATAACAAAGACAAGAAATAAGGTCTAAGCTTCCACTCTCTCCCGGTGTTCACAGCACCGGGAGGGGGTGGCCCCCCTGAATATTCCTGTATCCAGGCTATCAAAGGTAATTACTATGAGCAAGCTTTTTTGGGTCCTGGCCCCTCTTAATGTTCTTCTTTTTTACCGCGAACTGTCGCATTTTTCGGCGGCTAGTGTTATTTCCCTGGCGATTCTGTCAGCAGCTGTTTTCTATCAGGTGCGGGCTTATCGAGCCCTTCGGGAACATGAGAAGGCTCAACACGCCTAAATCTCACAGCTGCACCGGTTTCATTCAGAGGTGAGACCCTCTCCATGGAGTACCCCCCTAAAGGGGGGGGGTACTCCATGGCCAACCGGCGCAGAAGGAAGACATCATGCCAAACATAACCACCGAACACTCAAAAAGTTTCACCCACCATGGACTAACCCGCAGCAAGGGAAGCGCGGAAGTGGTCCCGGCGCGTGAATTTCTTGCAGAGCTGACCGCAAAGCTGGGGGCCTAACATGGGCTTTGGGCTTCCGGTTCTTCTTTGGGTTCTTGCACTCTTCGTTGTCTTGGTTGGCGGGATTCTTTCCCCTGACCTCGACGGGGTTATTTTTTCTGGTTTGCTAGCACTGGCTCTGTCGGTACTGGCGACCCTTGCGGGCATTGCCGTGTACGCTTCACTGAATCATTGAAAGAAGAACGCCATGCATGAAGAAATTTCAACTGACCTTTTATGGTTCATGGGAGGGTATTTTTTCACCCTCTTGGGCCTGGTCTGCATTGCGAGCTACTACCAGCAGCCTGAGCTGATTATCAAGGGTTCCATAGCTTACGCCGTGATTTGGGCTATCACTAAAATTGCTCTTCACTTGGTGCTGTAAACGAGGTGCCCCACCCCCTGCAGGGGGTGGGGCACCTCTCGCGTTTCTCTTACCCGATAAAGAAGCTGTAGGCGGCTCTGTGGCGCTCGAAAATCCCTAGGATGCCTAAAGGAGCCGCTAGAGCCCTAAAATCGCCTTAGAACCGCCTTCTAGGGCTTTCTGTGGCTGTTTGTGGGGTGATTTGTCTCTGAAAGCTTGGAAACAGTGTTGTCTTCAATGTCCGAAGTTGTGCGAGTTACGCGCGCGTACTAGACCCACCTTAAAAAGGTGAGTCATTCTCAAGCACACGAAAACTCAAGCCGCGAACTCATGGCCACAAGGCGGAGATTCCATCGCCGCGCTGGAGCGCAGCGAGGAACGAGCGAGCACCAGCGCCTGGCGATGGAATCGAAGCCGAAAAGGGTTATAGCCCTTAGGAGCTGAGAGCCGAGCGAAGCGAGGCCTCAGCCCTTGGGCTAGAGCCCTTTGTGG
>NZ_KV812887.1:18775-151007 GCF_001813565.1 Rothia sp. HMSC068E02 | reverse complement strand
TTGGGCATGAAAAAACCTCCTACGCAACCGCTGAAACCCAGGATTCCGAGCGAGCGAGGATATAAATCCTGGGTTGAAGCCGTCGAACGACAGTGAGACGGGTATGACGGGCGTGAACTACCCAGGTGCCTGATTTTGGGCATAGAAAAACCCCTTACGCACCCGTCATAGCTCGAATACCCTTGCTACCTTCCGGTCCTGGGGGAGTTTTCCAAGATAACGCCACGTAAGAGGCAAGAACCAGTGTACCGGATTTTTGGGTTCTTGGGAATTCGGTGTGTTCGCGGTATTTCTGTGGGCGTACATGCCGCCCGGGTGAGCGCCCGGGTGAGTGTCCATAGTAGGTGTCGCGGTGGCGGTGGTGCGGTGGCGTGTTCACCGGTGACTGTCGGCCACTCGGGCCGAGAGTAAAGCGTCTAAAATGGTAGGGATTGTCCTATCCGCACCCCCGAGTTGAAGAGGTTGCCGTGAGCACTGCCCTTTATCGTCGTTATCGCCCCGAAACCTTTGCTGAGGTTATCGGGCAGGAGCACGTGACCGAACCTCTTATGGTCGCCTTGGAGAAGAACCGTGTGAATCACGCGTACCTGTTTTCGGGTCCGCGTGGTTGCGGTAAGACCACGTCGGCGCGTATTTTGGCGCGTTGTTTGAACTGTGCGCAGGGTCCGACTCCTACTCCGTGTGGTGTATGCGATTCGTGCCGTGAGCTCTCGCGTGATGGTGGCGGTTCTCTTGACGTGATTGAGATGGATGCGGCGAGCCACGGCGGCGTGGATCATGCCCGTGACCTGCGTGAGCGCGCTACTTTGGCGCCGGTGCGTGACCGTTACAAAATCTTCATTATTGATGAGGCGCATATGGTGACCCGTGAGGGTTTCAATGCGCTGCTGAAGATTGTGGAGGAGCCGCCGGAGCACGTGAAGTTTATCTTCGCGACGACTGAGCCGAATAAGGTGCTGGGTACGATTCGTTCGCGCACTCACCATTACCCGTTCCGTCTGGTTCCGCCGGAGGTTCTTCTGCCGTTCCTGCAGGGCCTGTGCGATCAGGAGCAGGTGGCTGTGGAGCCGGGTGTGCTGCAGCTGGTGATTCGTGCTGGCGGCGGTTCGGTGCGTGATTCGCTGTCGATTCTTGATCAGCTGATGGCTGGTGCGTCTTCGCAGAGCGGTATTGAGTATGACCGTGCGGTGGCGCTGCTGGGTTATACCCACGCGCAGCTTCTGGATGAGGTCATTGAGGCGTTGGGTGCGAAGGATGCGCCGACTCTCTTTGGCGCGGTGTCGCGTGTGGTGGCGACCGGTCAGGATCCTCGCCGTTTTGTGGAGGATCTGCTGGAGCGTCTGCGTGATTTGATTGTGGTGAAGGCTGTTCCGCAGGCTGCCGGCCAGATTTTGCAGGGTGTTCCGCAGGATCAGTTGGAGCGCCTGGGCCAGCAGGCTCAGGCTCTGGGTGAGCGTGAGCTGACGGTTGCTGCGGGTACGGTCAATGAGACTCTGAATGGTATGACGGGTGCGGCGAATCCGCAGCTTCAGCTGGAGTTGCTGTGTGCTCGTCTGCTTCTGCCTGCGGCGGAGGGTTCTGCCGGTGGCGCTGAGGTTGCGGCGTTGGCTTCTCGCCTGCAGGTTTTGGAGCGCCGCGTGGCTTCTGGTACTGCTGGTTCCTCGGGTTCCGCTGGTTCTGCCCCGGCGCAGGGCGGCATGTCTGCGGCTCGTGCGGCGGGTATGGCGGCGGCTGGTCTAATGCCTAAGACCCAGGCACCTAAGACTCCGGTTACTGAAGCTCAGGTACCTAGTGCACAGGCTCCTAGCGCCCCGGTTCAGGAGGCAGCTCAGCCCGCGCAGCAGGTAGCCCCTCAGCGGGGCGGCTCTCAGCAGGCTAGCGCGGGTGCTCCCCCGCTGGCAGGTGCGCCCCTTAGTGCTGCACCTCTGGCACCGACCGCGCAGGAGTCCGCACCTGCGGCTGGTGCTCCCCTAGCGGGTAACGCCCCGGCGACACCGGATACCCCCGCTTCTTCTGTAGCTGATGCCGCTGCGGCGGGTGCCCCCTCCGCGCCTCTGAAGCTTGACCCGAACGATCCCCTGGCGGCGGTTCAGGGTAATTGGCGCGCCATTCTTAACCGAATGAGCGTTCCCGGTGCGGCGGAGCAGCTGATGAAGGTTCGCCCCGCCCGCATGGACGGCGCAACCCTGTACGTGAGCGCCGACATTGCGACTTTGCGCGCGGTCAAGGGCTTTGTGCCCGAGCTGACCGCCCGCGTGAGTGAGTTCCTGCGCCGTCAGGTGACCATTCACGCTCAGGTGGCGAAGCCCGGTGAGCAGGTCAAGCCCGCAGCTCAGCCTGCTGCTCAGCCCGCAGCGCCCAGTGCGCCCACAGCGCAGCCTGCAGTTCCTGCGACTGTTGCCCCGCAGGTGCCTCAGCAACCCGTTCAGCAGACTCCCCCGCAGCCCGCTCAGCCGGCGCCTCTGGCTGATGGTCCGCGCGGCGGTGAGGATGCGTGGCGTCGCCACGGTCAGCCGCTGACCGGCGCAAACACCCCCGAGTCTACGAGCGTGGATGCGCCCCTGGGTGCGTGGGAGGTTGCCCCGATTCCGCAGAGCGCCCCTGAGGAGGCACCCCAGCAGGCTACACCGGCTGTCTCAGCTGTACCGCAGGCGCAGAATCAGGAAGCGCCGGTTCAGGAAGCCCCGGCTGGCCCGCTTGCGCCTGAGCCCCCGGTTGCTCCGCAGGTTCCGGCAGGTCAGCAGGTTCCGGTTGCTCCGGCGGGCGGTTTTGGTGAGCGTGATTCCTTTGCTGCCTCCGGTAGTGGAGTTCCGCAGCAGGAGAGCGCTGCTGAACCCCAGCGTGCACAGGAGCCCCCGTTCTCGCAGGAGCCCCCTCACGCGGAGGAACCTCCGTATGAGGAGGAGCCCCCTTTTGAGGATGAGCCCGCCTACGCTGAACCGGTTGAGGCACCCGCTGCGCCCGCAATGCCGACTGCGCCTGTAGCACCGGCTGGTCCGCTTGCTAATCCGGTTGAGCCTGCTGGTCCGTTGGCAGAGACACCGCAGGCAGCACCGGCTGATACTGCTCCGGCAAGCGATGAGAAGCCCGCAGCGCAGGCTTCTAACGCAACCCCAGCACCGACTCCTAGCACACCGACTCCGAGCACGTCGGCGGCACCGGCTCGCCAGGCACGCACCGCATCCGATGAAGACTACGTCTCTGAGGATGATGAGAAGGTCGAAAACAGCACCTTCATCGGTCTGCGCGCTATCGAAAAAATTATTGGTGGCACCGTCATTGACGAACGTCCCCTGCACCAGCCCTAACCCGGGGTCGTAGGTGCCGCGCCCGCCATCGCACCGATGGCGGGCGCACTCATTCCAGCCGCATACTCGCTACGCGAAACGCCCCTAAACTGTCAGGGGTTGGGTGCATACTCATAACGTCGCCCAAGAACGACGCACCAGCACAACACACCAGCGCAACACACCGCATTTGTAAGGAGAAGCCATGTACGAGGGAGCAGTTCAAAACCTCATTGACGAGCTCGGCCGCCTGCCGGGTGTGGGCCCCAAGTCGGCTCAGCGCATCGCTTTTCACATTCTGAATGCGGATGCTGCCGATATGGCGCGCCTAGCCAACGCCATTTCCACGGTGAAGACCAGCGTCAGTTTCTGCGAGGAGTGCGGTAACGTCTCCGAGACAAAGCTGTGCACCATCTGTCGTGATGAGCGCCGCGACCCGTCCGTGCTGTGTGTGGTCGAAGAATCGAAGGACGTGGTGGCGATTGAACGCACCCGTTCCTTTACCGGTCGCTACCATGTGCTCGGTGGCGCCATTAACCCGCTGGCGGGTGTGGGCCCGGAGCAGCTGCGTATTCGTGAGTTGGTGTCCCGCCTGGCGGATGAGCGTATCCAAGAGATTATTCTGGCGATGGACCCGAACCTTGAGGGTGAGGCGACCGCAACCTACCTCTCGCGCATGCTCGTGCCGCTGGGTGTGCGTCTGTCGCGTCTGGCGTCGGGTCTTCCGGTCGGTGGCGATCTGGAGTACGCGGACGAGATTACCCTGGGCCGCGCGTTGGAGGGTCGCCGCGTCATTAGCGAGGGCACCGCGGCGGCGCATACTGCCGCCGAGGATTTTGAGCGCGTGAACCGTGAGGAGGAGCAGGAGCGTGAGCAGGCGGCTCAGGTTCAAGCTCAGGAGGCGAAGCAGAGTCGTCGCCGCTGGAATTCGAGCATGTTTGATGACCTGGATTCTGAGGATTCTGCCGTTTCCGCCCCGGCGACGCCCGCCACTGAGGGTGTGCAGGGCACGGTAGATGAGCAACTGATTGAGCAGGTCCTCCAGGAGGCTGAGGAATCAGGCGACAAGGAATCCGGCGCTGAGGGCTCACCCGCCGATTCTGCCGATGCTGAAACCGTCGCAGAATCCGCCCCTGACCTGGGCGAAGACTCCGTTGAGGAGGCTCCTGCGAGCGCCGCCTCCGAACCCACTGAGGCACCCGCAACCGAGCAGGCGGAGGATGCTCCGGAGGTGTTCCGCACCCCGGACTATGAGGAGAAGATCCGCTCGATTCAGAACGCCCCGTTGCGCACCCCGAAGCCGGATGTTCCGCCGTTGCCGGGTGTCACGTACGTGAACCCGTGGACCTAAAAACTAGCCTCCGCGGGCGTGCTGTACCCGCTTCCGCGCCCCGCGTCACCACCGCGTAATACTACGTAATATTTCACGGGGCAATACATACGGGTGCACAGTTAGCCGCTTGCACTGAACGCCGTCTACTATAAATGAGGAGCCGGCGTCTGCCGGTAGCACACAAGTAACTGACCTGGAGATATCAATGAGCCTGATCGTCCAAAAGTTCGGCGGTTCCTCCGTAGCTGATGCGGAGGGCGTAAAGCGCGTTGCCCGCCGCGTCGTGGACACTCAGAAGGCAGGTAACGATGTGGTCGTCGTGGTGTCCGCTATGGGTGACACCACCGATGAGCTGCTCGACCTTGCCGCAGAGGTCACCAGCAATGTCACTCCTTCCCGTGAGCTGGACATGCTGCTGACCGCCGGTGAACGCATTTCAACTGCCATCCTGTCGATGGCTATTAACGACCTGGGTGCTAAGGCCCAGTCTTTCACTGGTTCTCAGGCTGGCATGATTACCGACGGCGTGCACGGTTCTGCGCGCCTGGTGGAGGTCAACCCGGAGCGTATCCGTGAGTCGATTGAGGCCGGAAATATTGCGATTGTGGCCGGTTTCCAGGGTATGAACCGTCAGAGCGGCGATATTACGACTCTGGGCCGCGGCGGTTCTGATACGACTGCTGTTGCTCTGGCTGCTGCTCTGAACGCTGATGTGTGCGAGATTTACTCGGATGTGGACGGCGTTTTCACTGCCGACCCGCGCATCGTGCCGACCGCGCACAAGCTGGATACCATCACCAGTGAAGAGATGCTGGAGATGGCGGCGAACGGTGCGAAGATTCTGCACCTGCGCAGTGTTGAGTATGCTCGTCGTTTTAATTTGAAGCTTCACGTGCGTTCTTCGTTCTCTAACCTTGAAGGCACTATTGTGGTTCCGGAGGAGTCCGCGGAACTGACCCCCACCCATCTGAAGGAGATTCCCTTGGAGCAGCCCCTGATTTCTGGTGTCGCGCATGATCGCACCCGCGCAAAGATTACTGTTGTTGGTGTTCCGGATGTTCCCGGGTCGGCAGCTAAGGTGTTCGGTCTGATTAATGAGGCGAAGGTTAACCTGGACATGATTGTTCAGAACGTGCCGACTGACCGCCCCGGCGTGACCGATATTTCCTTCACCCTGGATCAGGATCAGGGCCCCACCGCGCTGAAGGCGCTGGAGGATGCTAAGGCGGAGCTGGGTTTCCAGGAGGTTATTTACAACGAGTCGGTTGGTAAGCTGTCGCTGGTTGGCGCAGGCATGAAGACTAACACGGGTGTTTCGTTCACTTTCTTTGAGGCCCTGTCTAACGCTGGCGTGAACATTGACATGATTTCGACTTCTGAGATTCGTATTTCGGTGATTACTGAGCTGAGCAAGCTGGATGAGGCTGTTCGCGCGGTGCACACTGCGTTCGGTCTGGATGCTGAGGGCGAGGCTACTGTTTACGGTGGTACTGGCCGCTAGGGTTTAGCTCGTTTGTGGGCTGTACGCTTCGGGAGGGGCGGTGCTGGGTTTTCTCAGCACCGCCCCTCCCCTTTTCTGTTTACAAATGAAATAACTGAAACACTTTACAGTTATTTCAGATACAAGGTAGAGTTATAGCTACTGGACTACATTTTGCGAGGTTCTAACTTACTTGAGCTAAGCACCAAATGCAATCCAGTAATACAAGGAAGGAACAAAGATGCCCAACACCCAACTCCTGCAGGAGGAAACCCTTAATCAAGCCCAAACCGAAGCAAAAAAGCTACTCGGGGACTCAAACGAAACTGCCGTTACTCTGACCGTTTCAGGGAATGAAAGCCAGGAAATCGGTGATGCGCTTAGCCAAGTTATTCAACAGGTTTTGCATGCTTTAGCACAGGGCCAGCGCATCGAGATTCAGACCAGCCCACAGTACTTGACCACTACTATGGCAGCTCGTCGCATTGGCATCTCACGCCCGACCCTTATGAAGGCTATTCGTTCCGGCGAGCTCCCCGCGTTCAAAGTAGGAAGCCATTTCCGCATCCGCACCGGGGACGCAGAAGTTTTCCGCAAGACCCTTTTGGAGAAGACCATCGCTCAGAAGGAACAAGCTCTCAAAGATCTTTGGAAATTTGAGGAAGAGAACAATCTCAACGACATTATCGGAGGACCTGCGTGGTAAAAGAGAGCACATTATCAGATGCTGAATCTGTCCTACTGGATACGAACATTCTGATGTCTAAGACTCTTCGCGATTGGATTCTCCTTTTGACAAAGGAGAGTGACTACAGATTTTTCGCTCCATACGTATCCACCGGAATCATGGATGAGTTTGGATACCACACACGCCGAAAGGACCCAATGATTCATGATGCAAAAATTGAGAAATGGAAACAACAAATCCTGACATCCTGCAAGTCCCTAATCGCAGGTTTCCCTGTTGAACCAGTTGCTGGCTTTCCCGATATAAACGATCTTCATGTGCATGCTGCCGCCCAACACGGCGGCATGCACGCATTAGTCACCGATGACCGCAAACTGCTCGATTATGCTTCCACGGAAGAAGCTCAGAATATTCAAAATTATGAGACACTCAGCGCGGATGATTTTCTGATGCAATTCACCGAATACGCTCATCCCTCCTTATTTGCCGAGGTCTATCTTTCCCAGGAATCTTATGCTCACTCTAAGGGATTCACGGAGACTGATATTCCTCGCGCACTTGAACGAGCAGGAGCGGGTCAATTTGCCCGTTATCTTCGGACTGCAGTGATTAATAGCCCACAGTTTGACGATTATGAACGTGAGTTTAAAGCCCGGTCTTCTAGTAACTAGATAGACATTGCTACGTCCACTACCTTGTCACAGCATCGTTTAGGCTAGAAGCATGAGTAGTGTTGTGTTTTCCCAGGTGATGGATGCCCGCGAATGGCGTGCCGCCGCTGCCGCCCATGAGGCGCGTGCCGGCCGCTACGCCGACCCGTTTGCGCAGCGTCGCGCCCGCCACGAAGTGCACCCCGTGGAGGACTTCCTCTTCACCTACTACACGCTCAAACCCGGCCAGTTTAAGCGCTGGCACCCCGGAGCCGGCATCATCCTGCTGGATGCGCCCGAGCGCGCCTCCTGGCGTTTTTACCGGCCCGCAACCGAGCAGGAACTCCTTGAGGCTGGTTGCTCCCTGCAGGTGGCGCGCGCCCAGGTGAATGCCGCCTCCGCCGTCACCGTGGACGTCACCGACTTCGTGGAGCGCCGCGCCACCGCCCTCGCCTTCACCCACGAGATCCTGCGTAACACGGCCGCAAAGAAGGGCCAGTTCGGTTGCTTCGGCATGCACGAGTGGGCGATGGCGTACAAGTCGGTGGAGAACAATATTCGCCACGACTACCTACAGCTGCGCCTGGGTGCGGAGGGCACGGACCGCGTGGTGGAGGAGCACCGCATCCGCTGCTCGCACTTTGATGCGTTCCGTTTCTTCATGCCGCAGGCGGCACCGTTGAACGAGCTGCAGCCGACCCGCGAGACGCAGCGCGTCCTGGAACAGCCCGCGTGCCTGCACGCGAATATGGACGTGTACAAGTGGGCGTACAAGCTGCTACCTCTGGTTGATTCAACCCTGGTCATGGATTGTTTCGACCTGGCGTGGGATGCGCGCGAGCTGGACATGCGCGCCGCCCCCTACGAGATTCGCGAGTGGGGCTACGAGCCAATTCCCGTGGAGACGGCCGAGGGTAAGGCTGAGTATGTGCGTATTCAGCGTGAGCTGTCGGAGCGTTCGATTGGTCTGCGCGAGCGTCTGCTGGAGGTGTGCGCACGCTATCTTCCGCCCCTCGAGGCGTAAAAGACGTGATTCGAGCCTCTTAGGGTATCCACCGACCGGGCGCATACCCCCGTTACGGTCGTTAGTACGGTAAGATGAGATACGGCTCATACAGAACCCACGCACCCAAGGAGTGCCCACACATGGCCCGTATTGTTGTTGATGTTATGCTCAAGCCCGAAATTCTTGACCCGCAGGGTAAGGCTATTTCTCACGAGCTGCCCCGTATCGGCGTTGATTCCTTCGTGGATGTTCGCCAGGGTAAGCGCTTCGAGCTGACCGTCGAGGGTGAGGCTACTGAGGAGCACCTCGCAGCTGCCCGCAAGGCTGCTGAAGAGCTGCTGTCGAACCCTGTCATCGAAGACGTTGTGAACGTTTCGGTTCTGGAGGACTAATACCTATGGCAGAGTCCCTCGCACCTACTGAAGTCCCCCTGGTTGGCGACTTTTCTACTTATTCTCCGAACCCCGCTTTCGCTGACGCACGCGTTGGCGTGGTGACTTTCCCCGGCACCCTGGATGACCGTGACGCTGCGCGTGCTGTCCGTCTGGCTGGCGGTACCGTCGTTGAGCTGTGGCACGACGACGCTGATTTGAAGAACGTTGATGCCGTCATTATTCCTGGCGGTTTCTCCTACGGTGACTACCTGCGTGCTGGCGCTATTGCTGCGAAGGCTCCCGTGATGCGTTCGGTGATTGATGCCGCTAACGCTGCTGGTACCTCCGGTTCCGCTCCCCTGCCTGTTCTGGGTATTTGCAATGGTTTCCAGATTCTGACTGAGTCTCACCTGCTGCCCGGTTCGATGATTAAGAACGATCACCGCAAGTTCATTTGCCGTGACCAGGTTCTGCGCATTGAGAATAACTCCACCTCCTGGACGAGCGATTACGCTGCTGGCCAGGAGATTGTTGTCCCTCTGAAGAACCAGGACGG
Organism: Rothia sp. HMSC068E02; assembly: GCF_001813565.1. Taxonomy (NCBI): domain Bacteria; kingdom Bacillati; phylum Actinomycetota; class Actinomycetes; order Micrococcales; family Micrococcaceae; genus Rothia; species Rothia sp. HMSC068E02. Next base: position 141,633 of record NZ_KV812887.1, on the reverse strand, counting down.
TCAGTATGTTGCTGACCCGAAGACTCTGGAGGCGCTGGAGGCTGAGGGTCGCGTGGTGTTCCGCTACGTTGGTTTCAACCCGAACGGTTCCCGTAATGATATTGCTGGTATCAGCAATGAGCGCGGTAACGTGGTCGGTCTGATGCCGCACCCGGAGCACGCTGTGGAGCCCGGCTTCGGTCCTTCCTCTTCCGGTTTTGGTGAGGTTTCTCTGCGCGGTGGCGCCGATGGTCTCGGCGTGTTCACCTCCGTTCTTGCCAACCTGATTAACGCCCGCTAACGCACGACAAGGATTCTAAGAAGTTATGAGCGAAAAGCAGTTTAACCTCGACACCGTCGAGCACGCGGCGGCAACCCCGGACACCGAACTCCCCTGGGCCGAACTGGGTCTGAAGGAGAACGAGTTCGAGGACATTAAGGAAATTCTTGGTCGCCGTCCTACCGCGGCTGAGCTGGCAATGTACTCGGTCATGTGGTCCGAGCACTGCTCCTACAAGTCTTCTAAGGTTCATCTGAAGCAGTTCGGTGCGAAGGTCACCGATGAGATGAAGAAGGACCTGATGGTCGGTATCGGTGAGAACGCCGGTGTGACCGATATTGGTGACGGCTGGGCTGTTACCTTCAAGATTGAGTCCCACAACCACCCCTCGTACGTGGAGCCCTACCAGGGTGCTGCGACCGGTGTGGGCGGTATTGTGCGTGACATTATTTCCATGGGTGCCCGCCCGATTGCGGTGATGGACCCGCTACGTTTCGGCGCGATTGATCACCCGGACACCGCCCGCGTTATTGGCGGCGTGGTTGCCGGTATTGGTGGTTACGGTAACTCCCTGGGCCTGCCGAACATTGGCGGCGAGGTTGAGTTTGATTCCTGCTACCAGGCAAACCCGCTGGTCAACGCACTGGCTGTGGGCATTATGCGCCACGAGGACATCCGCCTGGCGAACGCATCGGGTGTGGGCAACAAGGTTGTCCTCTTCGGTGCACGTACCGGTGGCGACGGCATCGGCGGTGCGTCGGTGCTGGCTTCGGAGTCCTTCGACGACACCAAGCCCTCGAAGCGTCCTGCCGTTCAGGTGGGCGACCCCTTCGCTGAGAAGGTTCTGATTGAGTGCTGCCTGGAGCTGTTCAAGGGCTCCGTGGTTGAGGGTATTCAGGACCTGGGTGCTGCGGGTATTTCCTGCGCAACCAGCGAGCTGGCTTCTAACGGTGAGGGCGGCATGCACGTCGACCTGACCAAGGTTCTGCTGCGTGACCCCACCCTGACCCCGGGCGAGATTCTGATGTCTGAGTCTCAGGAACGCATGATGGCTGTTGTCTCCCCCGAGAACGTAGAGCGCTTCGAAGCGATCATGAACAAGTGGGGCGTGGAGTACTCCTTCCTCGGTGAGGTCACCAACTCTGGCCGCCTGGTCATCGAGTGGGACGGCGAGGTCATCGTGGATGTTGACCCCCGCACCGTCGCGCACGACGGCCCGACCTACGAGCGTCCCTACGCACGCCCCAAGTGGCAGGATGACGTTCAGGCTAACCACTTCACCGGTTCGGCTGCCGACGATTCCCGCCCGCGCGGTAAGGAGCTGGGCGAGGCAATCAAGGCGTTCATGGCATCCCCGAACATGTGCTCCAAGTCCTGGATCACCAACCAGTACGACCGCTACGTTCAGGGCAACACCGCCCTGTCCATGCCGGACGACGGCGGCGTGGTGCGCGTGGACGAGAACACCAACCTCGGTGTTGCTCTGGCGACCGACGCCTCCCCGCGTTTCACCTACCTGGATCCGTACGAGGGTGCTCGCGCGTCCTTGGCTGAGGCGTACCGTAACGTTGCGACCGTTGGTGCACGCCCCGTGGCTGTGTCTGACTGCCTGAACTTCGGTTCTCCCGAGGATCCGGACGTCATGTGGCAGTTCGCTGAGGCTGTTCGCGGCCTGGCTGATGGCTGCATGGAGCTGGGTGTTCCGGTGACCGGCGGTAACGTGTCCCTGTACAACCAGACCGGTGGTAAAGCTATTAACCCGACCCCCGTGGTGGCGATGATGGGCGTGATGGATGACGTCACCCGCCGCACCCCTTCGGGTTGGGCTCCTGAGCATGACGGTCAGGCTATCTACCTGCTGGGTACCACTCGCGATGAGCTGGACGGCTCCGAGTGGGCTCGTTTCAAGGGTCACCTGGGCGGTCAGCCGCCGAAGGTTGATCTGGCTCTGGAGCGTCAGCTGGGTGACATGCTGGTGAACATGTCTCGTGACGGCATGATTGATGCCGCGCACGACGTGTCTGCTGGTGGTCTGGCTGCGGCTCTGTCGGAGGCTTGCCTGCGTTTCAACACCGGTGCCCGCATTGGTCTGGGTGAGGTTGCTGAGCGTGACGGCGTGGACCTGTTCACCCTGCTGTTCTCGGAGTCCCTGGGCCGCGTTGTGGTTTCGGTTCCGCGTTCTGAGGAGGTGCGCTTCAAGGATATGTGCACCGCTCGCCAGTTCCCCTTCGCACGTATTGGTGTGGTGGATGCTGCGTCGAACGCTCTGGACTTCCAGGATGAGGTTTCCATTGACCTGGATGAGCTGCGTGCAGCTCACGAGGGTACTCTCGCTTCTTACTTCGGTGAGGTTGCGAAGGGCTAGTCTTCGACTAGTTTGAGACTAACGCCGAAAGGGGCGGATGCTTGTGAAAGCATCCGCCCCTTTTGTTATGCCCGCAGGCTTGTGCGTTGAGGTGTTCGGTGTTTATGCCTCGGCGACCTTGCGGCCCAGCTGCGCGAACAGGGAGGCGTTGATGCGGAAGCCTTCGATGCACTCTTCAATGAGGGCTTCGCGCTGTTCGTCGGTCAGGGGTGCGTTGTCGAGCAGTTCGCGGTAGCCGTCCTTGAAGACCTTGGGCTTGGGCAGTTCGGTGAAGCGGTACATGCTCAGCGCTTCTGCGGGGATGCCGTAGTGGCGGGTGACCAGCGCTGCGACTGCCTGGCCGCCGGAGAGGTCGCCGAGGTAGCGCAGGTAGTGGTGGGCCAGGTAGCGTTCGGGGGAGTTGATGGTGGCGCGGATACGCTCTACGTATTCTGCGGTTGCGGGCAGGGGCGCGTCGATGTCGCCGTCCTGGCCGAGTGCGCGGATGTCTGCGCGGATGTATTCTGCGCGGTCGAGGCCGGGGTGGGTGAAGGGTTCGGTGATGGGGTTGGGTTCTGCGCGGTAGTGTTCGGAGACCGCTTCGAGTGCTTCGTAGATGTGCACGTACTGGTTGATGAGGCGCAGGTATGCCTCGGTGTTGAGGGAGCCGCCCATGAGGTCTTCCATGAAGGTGGAATGTTCGGCGTTGTCGTGGACGTGCTTGGTGCTTTCCTTCAGGTGTGCGGAGAAGCGTTCCTGGGTGGTTTCGGGGGCGATCACGGTCATTGTGAGTTCCTAAAGTGACTTGTGGGTGAACAATAAATGTTTTAGTGACACAATGTCACCAAACTGTTAATGACATATTGTCACCAAAAACCGGTTTTGGCAATAGTTTTCAAAAAACTTTTGCTAAGGTAAACCTTATGCACAAGTCACCCTAGGCATTAAGTTACACAAACATAGGCTAATAGGTCTAGACTTGATACGAACACCACAATCACAAAATTCAAGGAGACACCGAATGTCTACCCCCTCTCTCACCAAGCGCACCTGGGCGTTCTTGGCTTCGGCAACCATCGGCCTCAGCGGCGTCGCCGGCGTACCCGCAGCCTTCGCAGCTGAAACCAACTCCCACATCAGCGCCGGTGAGGTTGCCGCAGCCTCAGAGCAGAGCCTGCAGGACGTCACCGTCAACTGGGGCCTGAAGAAGTCCTTCCGCTCCTACATCAACGGCCCCTTCTCCCAGGGCTCCCAGAAGCTGACCGGCGTCACCACCAACGAAGACGGCTCCTACCACTTCACCGCCGCCGAAGGCACCGTAGCCAACGGCGAATACTCGGTCACCTTCACCGGCTCCTCGATCCACTACACCGCTCACCACGGTCTGCTGGAAGTCATCATCTCCGACCTCTCCGTCACCATTAAGGACGGCGTGGGCACCGTGCGCGCCAACGTTCAGTCGCGCCCCTACAACGGCAACACCACCCCGAACGACCTGGTCGAAACCAAGAACATGACCCTCGGCACTTTCAACGCCTCCGGTCTGAAGGTTGAGGGTAACACCATCACCCTGCCCAGCGTTGACGAAGAAAACGGCACCCGCGTCAAGCTCTCCGAAGAGGCAACCGGCGCCTTCGCCGGCTTCTACAAGGCAGGTCAGGAGCTGGATGCACTCGGCTTCTCCGCAACCATCGTGACCAAGGAAGCACCCGCGCCCGCACCTTCCGCTGAGCCCAGCGCCGAGCCGACTGCTGCGCCGACCGCAGAGCCTTCCTCCGCACCGACCAGCGAGGCACCCAAGCCCACAGACCCCAAGCCCGCAGAGCCCACTTCTGCAGCACCGAGCGCAGCTCCCACCTCCGCGGCACCCTCCTCCCCCGTCGCAACCACCGAACCCAAGCGTGAAGAGAAGGTCACCGGCAACGTCGTCGAGTCCGGCACCCTCAGCTGGGATATTCGTGAGTCGTTCCTGAAGTACCTGACCAGCTTCGCCCACGGCTCCGTGAACGTTGACGGTCTGGAGAAGACCGCGGCAGGCGGCCTGAAGTACACTCAGGCATCCGGCGTGTACAACCCCGAGACCAAGACCGGTCAGATTAACTTTGCGGGCACCGCAGAGTTCACCGGCCACAACGGTCAGCTCAAGAGCACCATCAAGAACATGCGCCTGGTCGTCGTCAACGGTAAGGGCACCCTGGTCGCTGACGTTGACGCACTGACCCGCGACGGTAAGTCCGTTTCTAAGACCGGCCTGGCTATCGCCGAGGTGGACCTCTCCGGCGCGAGCGTAAAGGACGGCGTCTTCTCCGCACAGAACGCGGCAGTCGCACTCACCGATGAAGGCTCCGAGGTGCTCTTCGCGGGCCAGTACCGCGGTGCCGACAACGCCATGGCACCGCTGAGCTTCTCCGTAAAGCTCAGCGAGCAGACCGCGGAGAACACCGTTGAGGTTCCCCGCGTCTCTGAGAGCAAGTCCTCCGATAACAAGGGTTCTGAGAACGGCTCCTCCGATAACAGCTCCTCGAACTCCTCCGATAACTCCGGCGCTAACGGCTCCGGTTCTAATGGTTCGGCAGGCACCTCCGGCAGCGTCTCTAACGGCGGTTCCTCCTCGAACGGTTCTGTCAGCAATAACCCGGCACAGCCGGTCTGCGTACCCGTCACCCGCACCCGCGAGGTGCAGGAGCAGGGCGCATCCGACGGCACCATTAAGAGCGCAAACCTTGGCTGGGGCGTGCGTGATTCCTTCCGCAACTACGTGCGCGGCGGCATCGCAAACGGTAGCTGGGAGCTGAACGGCACCTCCTACTCTTCGGATGCGTTCAACTGGTCTAACGGCACCGGCACCTTCAAGGGCGGTAAGGGTTCCATCTCTTTCAGCGGTTCGGTTCGTTTCACCGGTCACCACGGCATTCTGGACACCACCATTGCGAACCCGCGCCTTGAGATTAACGGTAATTCCGGTACTCTCTACGCGACCATGAACAGCAATGACTCCTCCGGCAAGGCAACTAACTACGGTGAGGTGGCACTGCTGAAGGTGGATCTGTCCGGTCTGCAGAGCTCCGCTGATGCTGTGAGCGTCAACGGTGCTGCAACCACTCTGACCGCTGAGGGCGCGAAGGCGTTTGCTGGCTTCTACGAGGCCGGTAAGGACATGGCTCCGCTGAGCTTCTCCGCTGCGATTAACGGCGCTAAGACCACCACCAAGACCGTGACCGAGACCGTCTACGAGGGTGAGGGTTGCGACCCGGTCACCGGCAAGCCTCTGGCGTCCACCGGTGCCTCCGGCGTTGAGGGCACCCTGGTTGCAGGCTTCATCGCTGTTGCAGCCGGTGCGGGTACCGTCGTGTACACTCGCCGCCGCAAGAAGGCATAACGGCTTCTTTTCTAAGGACGCCCACACCGTCGGCTCGCCGCTGAGACTCGACCCTGAGACTCACCGGTGAGCCGACACGGCCCGTGCGGGGGTGCAGATTTTCACTGCACCCCCGCTTCAGGTGCCAGGTTTTACCCCGACGCCTACCCCAGTTTTTCTTAACTCCCTTTTTTCTGTGAGACGACGATGTTTTCTTCCCTTTCTTCTTCTGCCCTGAACCGCCGCGATGCAGTGAAGTATGCGGCGTTCTCCATCACTTCCGCGTTTCTGCTGAGCTCTTGCGGTGTGGGTACTCAGAACCCGGCTGCTTCTTCAAGTTCTTCGCAGGCTGTGGTGGATGAGCAGAGCACCCGCACCGTTTTGGAGAACCTGGCGGATCAGCTGCGTTCTTCTATTGCCCCTGATCAGAAGGCTCTGCGCGGCCCCAATAGCGCCGCAGACACCCCCGAAATTCAGCCGATGGTCGATACCCCCACCCCGGCTTTCCCGGTGACCTTCAAGGATTTCAACGGCACCGAGGTGACCGTTAAGTCCGCTGACCGTGTGCTGGCACTGGACCTGTACGGCACTCTGGCTCAGCAGATGATTGCGCTGGGTCTGGGCGGTCGTCTGGTTGGCCGTGTCACCTCCTCGACGGAGCAGTCGCTGGCTCACCTGCCGCTGGTGACCCAGAACGGTCACGACCTGAACGCTGAGGCGATTCTGGCGACCTCCCCGGACCTGGTGCTGTGGGATAAGAGCAACGGCCCGATTGAGATTGTGGATCAGCTGCGCGCAGCGGGCGTGACCGTTGTGGTCTTCGATCATGAGCGTCGTATGGATAAGATCATTCCGCAGCTCAAGGCTGTTGCGCAGGCGCTGGGTGTCCCGGAGGCGGGCGAGCAGGTTGCTGCCCGCGTGCAGAAGGACCTGGATTATGCTCTGCAGGTGCTCAAGGACGTCGCCCCGAAGGGTGCACAGCAGGTGTCGTTCGCGTTCTTGTACGTGCGCGGTACCGCTGGCGTGTTCTTCGTGCTCGGCAAGGGTTCGGGCGCTGACGATTTGATTCAGGCTATTGGCGGCAAGGATGTGGCGTCTGAGCAGAACGCGACGAATATTATTCCGGCGACCAGTGAGGCGCTGGTGAAGCTGAACCCGGACGTCATTTTGACCATGAGCGGCGGCATTAAATCCACCGGCGGTTTGGATGGTTTCTTGGCTCGCCCGGGTGTGGGTGAGACAAACGCCGGTAAGAATAAGCGCATTATCGATATGGGTGACGGCCAGATTCTGTCCTATGGCCCGAATACTCCGGCGGTGCTTTTGTCGCTGGCTAAGGCTGCGTACTCGACTCCTGCGGGGGGCCAGTAGTGGCTGCCGTGAAAAGTGCGGCGGGTGCGCGGGATTATCGTGCTTCGCGTCGGCGTCGTGCCGGTCTGACGTTTACGTTTTTGGCAGTGGCGCTATGCGTTGTGATGGTGCTGTCTGCGGGTTTGGGTCAGTACAATATCCCGATTGATCAGGTGGTTGCTTCTGTGGGCCGCCGTCTGGGTCTTGCACCGGAGAACCCGGCGATGCAGCTGGCGGATAGCACTCTGTGGAATATCCGTTTCCCGCGTGTGCTGTTGGGTGTGCTGGTGGGTGCCGCTTTGGGTACTTCCGGTGCGGTGATGCAGTCGGTGTTTGGTAACCCGTTGGCTGAGCCGGGCGTGATTGGTGTTTCCTCGGGTGCGGCGGTTGGCGCGTGTTTGTCGATTGTGTTGAACCTGCAGTTCTTCGGTATTTTCACGACTCCTGCATTCGCGTTTGTGGGTGCGTTGGCGGCTACTGCGCTGGTGTATTTCCTGTCGCGTTCTTCGGGTCGTGCGAAGGTCCTGTCGATGATTTTGACGGGTATTGCGGTGACCGCGGTGGCGAATGCGATTATTGCGTTCCTCATGTTTATTGCTGATACGACGAGCCGCGATCAGATTGTGTTCTGGCAGATGGGTTCGCTGAACGGTTCCACGTGGAAGGCTGTGGCGAGCGTGTGGCCGGTTATTCTGATCGGCTTGGTGGCGTGTTTTGTGATGGCTTCTTCGCTGGATGTTCTGGCGTTGGGTGAGCGTGCGGCGCAGCATTCGGGTGTGAACGTGGAGCGTCTGCGTGCGGTGTCTATTGCGGCGACGGCTTTGTTGACGGGTGCTGCGGTGGCGTATGCGGGCATTATTGCGTTTATTGGTCTGATTATTCCTCACCTGTTGCGCATGATTTTGGGTCCGTCGAATCGTGTGTTGTTGCCGGCTTCGGCGTTGGGTGGCGCGCTGTTGATTGCGCTGTCTGATTTGGGTGCGCGTACGCTGGTGCCTTTTGCTGATTTGCCGATTGGTATTTTTACGGCTTTGGTGGGCGGCCCGACGTTCTTTGTGTTGTTGCGTCGTTCCCTGGGTCAGGGCGGAGGTGCTTCGTGAGTGAGTTGTTGAGCTTGTCCGGTGTGTGTTTTAACGCTGGTGGGCGTCAGATTTTGAATGATGTGTCTCTGTCTGTTGCTGCGGGCGAGGTTGTGTCGCTGATTGGTCCTAATGGTGCCGGTAAGTCGACTCTGTTGGGTGTGATTGCTGGTGATATTGCGCCCAGTAGCGGTGAGATTCTGTTGGATGGCACCCCTCTGGGTTCGATTCCTGCCCGTCAGATGGCGCGTCAGCGTGCGATGCTGTTGCAGAAGTTGAATGTGGCGTTTTCGTACACGGTGCATGAGGTGGTTCAGATGGGCCGCACCCCGTGGAAGGGTACGGAGCGCGCTGAAGAGGATGACTCCGTGGTTGCTTCGATGATGGAGCGTACGTCGGTAACTCATTTGTCGGATCGCGATATTACGACTCTGTCCGGTGGTGAGAGTGGTCGTGCTCATTTGGCGCGTGTGTTCGCTCAGCAGACTCCGCTGATTCTTTTGGATGAGCCGACTGCGGCGTTGGATATTACGCATCAGGAGCAGACGTTGCGGGTGAGCCGTGAGTTGGCTGCTGAGGGTGCTGCGGTGTTGACGGTGCTTCATGACTTGGATGTGGCGGCTGCGTATTCTGACCGTATGGTGTTGTTGCGTGGTGGTGAGGTGGTTGCTTCGGGTGCCCCTGAGCAGGTGTGTTCGGCGGAGTTGTTGTCTGAGGTGTATCAGCATCCGATTGAGGTGTTGAGGCATCCGGTGACGAATCGTTTGTTGATTCTGCCGGAACGCTGATTCTGCTGGCGCGCTGATTTTATGGGGCGTTAGCGAACCATCCCGCAAACACTTTCCACATCAAAATATGCCAGTATTCGCATATATTAAATCTCCGTTCTGGAATGGCTGTAAATATCAGCTCATTACAGGGCGGAGATTATCTTTATCCCCTTCTGCACGGATACACTGAAAGGTAGTGTCCGCAATACTGAACTCTATTCAGTTCAGCATTCCATCCATTCGAGAAAGAGACCCCCGCATGGATCCTCAGCAGAAAACGGCAGCGCCTGCCGTTGCCGGCTACATTCCCGAATATTCTGAAACACCGCATAGCGGATCTTTCGATATTGCCCAGCACGGTTTGAGCAGCGATGATGTTGCCCGCCTGACTGCTGAAGGTAGGGTCAATACCCAGAACAATAAGTCTTCTCGCACGCTGTGGAGCATTATGCGTGCGCACCTGTTCACGGTCTTCAACTTTGTGTTGGGTGCCTGTGGTGCCGTAGTGATCATGTACCAGCGTTGGGCTGATCTGCTCTTCCTGGGGGCTGTTATCGCTAACGTGGTGATTGGTTTTGTGCAGGAGTACAAGGCGAAGCTTGAGCTGGACCGCATCTCCCTGCTGGACCGCTCCCCCGCTACTGCCGTGCGTGACGGTAAGAGCGTTGAGGTTCCGATGGAGCAGCTGGTTGAGGGTGACGTTGTCATCCTCAAGCGCGGCGATCAGGTTCCCGCGGATGCTGTTGTGCTCACCTCCGATTCTTTGGAGCTGGACGAGTCCCTGCTGACCGGTGAGAACGACCCGATTGCTAAGCGCCCCGGCGATATGGTGCTGTCGGCGTCCAGTGTGCTGGGTGGTACCGGTCGCGTCCTGCTCTCTCACGTGGGTGCGAATTCTCGTGCAAGCAAGATTTCTGATGAAGCGCGTCAGTTCTCGCGTATTCAGTCCGAGCTGCGTGATGCGCTGAACCGTGTGGTCCGCTGGATTACGGTGGGCCTTGCGGTCATTATTCCTGTGGTGTCGTGGGGTCAGATTCAGGCGGCTGGTGGCCTGGAAACCGTGCAGCAGAACCACCTGTGGGAGCAGGTTTCTATTGCTGTGGTGTCCTCGGTTGCTTCGATGATTCCGCAGGGTCTGGCACTGATGACTACTCTGGCGTTTGCGGCGGCGGCTGTGGCGCTGGGTCGTAAGCACAACATCCTGGTGCAGGAGCAGCCTGCGGTTGAGGTTCTGGCTCGTGTGGATGTGGTCTGCTTCGATAAGACCGGCACCCTGACTGAGGGTGGCGTGATTTTTGATTCGGTGCGCCCGCTGGACACCGTTGCTGAGGCTGAGGGCCCGGATGCTGACTCGGCGGAGCACACTTCTTGGCGTGCTTCTCTGCCTGCGGGTTGGAATGAGGCGCTGGCGTGGTTTGGTCACGATGAGAACGCGAACCCGACCGCTGCGGCTCTGACCGGTGGCTTCCCGGATGCTTCCTCAGCGTCGGTGAGCGGTATTGTGCCGTTCTCCTCGGCTCTGCGTTTTAGCGCGATTGAGTTTAAGGATTCGGGTGCGTGGCTTCTGGGTGCTCCGGAGGCGCTTCTCGCCAAGGGCACCGCTGAGCGTGAGCGTGCCGCCGAGCTGGCGGCGCTGGGTCTGCGCACGATGGTTTTGGCGCATGCTTCTGCGGTGGTTCGCAATGAGAAGGATGAGCCGATCCAGAAGATCCCGTCGGATGCTGCCCCGGTTCTGTTCGTGATTTTCCGTGAGAATGTGCGTGCGGATGCGCCTGAAATTGTGGAGTATTTCCACCGTCAGGGTGTGACTTTGAAGGTCTTCTCGGGTGATAACCCGTTCACTGTGGCTGCGGCTGCGAAGACTGCGGGCATGGATACGTCTGCGGGTGCGGTTGATGCGTCGACTCTGCCTGAGGACGGTCCGGAGCTTGCTGAGGCTGCGGCTACTCACAATATTTTCGGTCGTGTGTCGCCCGAGCAGAAGAAGAACATGGTGATTGCTCTGAAGGAGCGCGGCCATGTGGTGGCGATGACCGGTGACGGCATTAATGACGCTCTGGCGCTTAAGCATGCAAGCTTGGGTATTGCGATGGGTAACGCTGCTCCGGCGACGAAGGCTGTTTCTCGCTTGGTTCTGCTGGACGGTAAGTTCTCGTCTCTGCCGGCTGCGTTGGAGCAGGGCCGTCAGGTCATTACGAACATTGAGATGGTGGCGAACCTGTTCTTGACGAAGACTGGTTTCGCGATTCTTCTGGGCGTTCTGTTCAGCCTCTTCGGTTTGACCTTCCCGTTCTTGCCGCGTCAGTACTCGACGGCTGACTTCTTGATTGTGGGTGCGTCGTCCTTCGCGTTGACTCTGTTGCCGAATTCGCGCCGTTACGTGCCGGGCTTCTTGCGCCGCGTGCTGAATTACACGGTTCCGAACTCGATTATTGTAGTTGCGATGCTGTTGGCGGTGACGTTCACGGCTCGCGGCATGGGTGTTGAGGATATCCGTCAGGTTCAGACGGCTTCGTTCATTACCCTGGTGATGATGGGTCTGTGGAACTTGGCTGCGGTGGCTCGTCCGTTCAACCGTGCTCGTGTTCTGCTGTTTGGTGCATTGCTGGCGGTGTTCTTCGCGGCGCTGTTCGTGCCGATTCTGGTGGAGTACCACCAGTTCGTTACTGTGCTTCCGCATCTGCTGTGGACGGCTCTGGGCGCCGGTGCTCTGGGTGCCGCGCTGATTGAGGTGAATGCGCATCGTAATCGCCGTTGGCAGAAGCGTAATTACCCTGAGCTGGAGGTTGCTCCGCTGAATTTCTTCCCGGCTAAGTAGTTAGTCGGAAGGTAGCTGCTTCGGTAGCGTGTGGGCCCCGTATCCTGTGGATGCGGGGCCCTTCCGCGTCTTCAAGAGCGCCGTCTTCGAAAGCACCCGGTCCGGGGCGTATCTGGGCGTACCGGAGGGCTCTGGGACCCTGCCTAGGCTTTGCCTGAGCCCTGCTGGATTCCAGCCGGGAGGCTCCCCGCAGTCAGTGCCGAGAGCGTGTCTCAGCTATTCTCAGCTATCACCTGGGTGAAACATTTAACAGCTTCTGATAGCTTTTGCCTCTCACCTTGCTCTTAACCTGGGAAAACCCTTAGAGTTACAGGGAACTATTTGAGAAGGGAAACCTTCTTCAGGGTTGTTACTGGTTTGGCAGGCAAGACCTGAGTTACTCAACACCGTATGGGACGGCAGTATATATCTGTCGAGAATCCCCTCTATTTGCTGTACCGAAGCTCCATAGTGGGCACGAGTGTAGTGCTTCCGGTGGTCGAGAGACTCGGGTCTTTTGTGTTTTCTGGACGTGTTTTCCGGGGCTTTTTCGGCTACCGCAACGTCAGGTAGGCACAGCCTCCGGCAACAACCGCATAGACATTGACCGCATATCTAAGGAAGTATCGTGAATAACCGCGAACTTGGCGAGAAGATTCTTGACGGCCTGGGTGGCCCCGAGAACATCGCGCACATTACTCACTGTGCAACCCGCCTTCGTGTCACTCCTGTGTCTAACGATGCAGTGCAGAACAAGAAGATTGAGGGCCTGCCCGGCGTTCTCTCTGTGATTGAGCAGTCCGGCCAGACTCAGGTTGTTCTGGGCGATCGCGTTGAGGCTGTGTACAACGAGATCAACGCTCTGCCTTCTATGTCCGGCCACGCTGAGGGTGACACCAAGGTTGAGGCTGGAGGCAAGAAGGCTGGCTGGATTACCAACGTCTTCGACGTCCTGTCTGACTCCTTCCGTCCTCTGCTGTGGGCACTGCTGGGTACCTCGATGATTCTGACCCTGATCGTGTTCCTGCAGCAGTTGGGTTTCTTCGGCCAGTACACTGACTTGACCGGTCAGAGCGTGAACATCGACATCATTAACGGTGCTCGTGTGGCTGACCCGGAGGCTGCTAAGGCTCTGAACAACCAGTGGATGCAGCAGTTCGCTTTCTGGTACATCCTGAAGGCTGCTTCGCTGTCGGTTCTGAACTTCATGCCCATTATGCTGGGTGCTACCGCTGCTAAGCGTCTGGGCGCGAACATGTGGGTTGGTGCGGCTATCCCCGCTGCACTGATGACCGGTACTTTCACCGATCTGACTGCTCTGGCTGACAAGACCACTAAGATTCTGAACGTTCCGTTCTTCGGTCTGGATCTGCCGCTGTACGCATTCAGCTACACCGGTCAGGTCTTCCCCCCGCTGCTGGCTGTTGCTTTGCTGGCTCCGCTTGAGCGCTTCCTGAAGAAGGTTATTCCTTCGATGCTGCAGATGGTGTTCGTGCCGATGATTTCGGTCATGATTCTGGTTCCGGTGACCGCGTTCCTGGTGGGCCCCATCGGTATCGGTGTGGCTATGGGCATCTCTGACTTCCTGAAGATGATTAACGATGTTGCTCCGGCTCTGGTTGGTGCTCTGATTGCTGGCCTGTACCTGTTCATGGTTCCGCTGGGTCTGCACTGGCCGCTGAACGCTGTCATGATTAACAACCTGCAGACCATGGGTACTGACTTCATTCAGTCCCCGATGGGTGCGTACAACTTCGCTGTGTTCGGTCTGGTCACCGGTGTGGCTATCCGTGCGAAGCATGACCGTGAGCTGCGTCAGACCGCTATCGGTGCGTCGATGTCCGGTCTGCTCGGTGGTATTTCTGAGCCGTCGATGTACGGTGTGGTACTGCGTTACAAGCGCGTGATCCCGATTATTCTGGTTCCCGCTGTTATTGGTGGTGCTACCATTTCCTTCCTGGGCGTTAAGTCCTACGCGTTCGCGTTCACTTCGCTGCTGTCGATTCCGGCTATGCAGCCTTCCTACCTGTACGTGATTGGTCTGGCTATTGCGTTCTTCGGCGCTATGACCGGTGTTCTGCTGTTCGGTTATGAGTCGAAGGCTGACGCTGTAAGGCACGCTGCGGAGCGTAAGGCTGAGGATGCTGAGGCCGCTCCTAAGGCTGAGGCTGTTGCCGCTAAGGCTGCTCCGGCTGCTGCCGCTACTGCGACCGCTGCTGCTGTACCCGCTGCTTCCGCCGGTGAGGTCATTGAGCTGCACGCTCCTCTTGAGGGTACTGCTGTTGCTCTGTCTGATGTTCCGGACCCGATCTTCGCTGCTGGCAAGCTGGGCGAGGGTGTGGCTATTGAGCCGACCGGTACCACTGTTGTTGCTCCCGCTGCCGGTAAGGTTGCTGCAACCTACCCCTCAGGCCACGCTGTGGGTCTGAAGCTGGAGAACGGCATTGAGCTGCTGATTCACGTTGGTCTGGATACTGTGAACCTGGACGGTAAGGGCTTCAGCGTGAAGGTTGCTAAGGGCGATGTTGTTGCTGCTGGCGACGCTCTGATTGAGTTCGATCCTGAGGTTATCAAGGAGGCGGGTTACCCGCTGATTACCCCGGTTATCGTAACCAACACCCGCAAGTTCGCTGAGGTTAAGGGTCTGCCGGGCGTTGCTCACCAGAACCTGAGCACTGTCCTGAAGGTGACCACTAAGTAGTTCGCTTTCTAGGCTCTAAGGGGCCCCACCATTGTGGTGGGGCCCCTTTCCTTATGCCTCCCTTTCCTGATGCCCTGCTTCCTGATGTGCTGATTCTTTAGACAGGGTTTGTTGGGCAGGTTTTGCTGGGGTTTAGGCACTAGCCGGGGGGGTATTTCTGCTAATGTAAGAATAAGCTCAACAAGGAAGTTCTCAAGTGATAGGGAGTACGATGATGTCTTCTGATACTAGGACATGGGATACCGGAGTGTGGGAAGAGCAGCAAAAAGAGCTACGCGCTCTTTCTCCTGTTCGGCGGCTGATGCGCCGGCTCAATCTTGAGGCGCTCGTCTACGAGTCCGCGCCGTTTCCGGTTCTGTTGCGTAAGCTCTCCGCGCTGATTCCAGCGTGCCTTCTGTGGTGGGTTATCTACGAGCCGCACCGGCTTGCTTCCTCCACCAGCCTCCCCGAGGGTACTCACGCTATTACGCTGCTCCCCGGAGCCTGGGGCGACCCCGCTACAGGGGCTTATGGAGGTCTTCCTGAGCTGCCGGGGGTCCTCGTGCGCTGGGTACTGTGCATCGCGGCAATGGTGGCTGTCGTTCATGTCTGCGGCGTCAAGGCGAAGGGTCAGAGCTTCACCATTCCTCACGATGCGCGTTCACGGTTGATTGCGCTGATGCAGGCTCTGGGCATTTTCGGTGCTTTTGCGCTGGTGGTCTGGATTGAATACATGATGACTCCGCTGACCCTCATGTTTGAAACCGTGTACGCTGGCCCGACCGCCGTCTATAGCGGTGACGGCATGATTCCCCTGCACCTGTTCCTGTCCTCCTCGTTGAGCGCTATTTTCTTGGGCTATTTTTGTGTGAACATTCTTGCCTCGCTGAATATCCCCGGGTACCTGGGCATCCCCGCAATTATTTACGTGGGGGCGCTCCCTTGGGCTCAGGCGGAGCGGCACCAGTTCACGTTGGCGCTGGCGTGGGTCATTGCGGTGACGCTGGTGAGTTGGCTCGTGCGCGGCATGTGGGGCACTCTGCTCGCCTGCGTTGGCTATTCTCTCTGGATTGTGCTGGTGGCAACCAGCGGTGATCCGTTTGATCTGTCCGCTAATATGAGCCGTGTGCTCGTGATTTTGGGTTTCCCGCTGGCTTTCATCGTTGCTGGAGGCGGCATTTACCGTATCTTCTATCTGCGGCAGAACCCGAAGATGTTGAGGTACCTGCAGGAGCGCGCCCTGTACCTGGGCGAGTGGTAGCAGCCAGTTAGAGTGGCGCTCCCCTAGTTTTTGTAATTACATATCCCGCTAATGTATCCAGCTAAAGGACGCAGAACAAGCGGGACAGAAAAATCCCGGGCACTCTCTCGTGAGAGTACCCGGGATTTCGAGTCCTACAGGACGGCTAGAGCGTTACCGTAAGCGGTACTACTCCTGCCAGCCAACGTTGACCCAGTAGTCAGCGCTGGTGTAGCTCTGCTTGAACAGGGACGGACCGTAGTTCGCGACCTTAGCCTTGACAGCGGCGTACATCGGGCCGTTTGCGTAGGGCAGGTACACTGCGACCTTCTCGTAGTAGAGCTTCTCCGCCTCGTTAGCGATCTTGATGCGCTCGTCTTCCTTCTCGGTGTTCTGCAGCTTCTCGATGAGCTTATCAACTTCGGGGTCACCGACTCCGAACACCTCGGTGGTGAAGAAGTAGGGTGCCGAGGAAGCCAGGTCGGGCAGAACGCCCCAACCGGTGAAGATTGCTTCGTAGCTCTTCTGGCCGAGCACGGAGTTGGAGTTCGACTGCGGCTGGTTGTCAGCGCTCAGGCGGATACCTGCGGACTTCAGCTGCTGCTCCAGAATCTGGTAGACCGCCTGGTAGACCGCCTCGGAACCGAAAGAGGTCAGAGCGAAGCCAGCAACCTTGCCGTTCTTAGCGTAGTAGTCGCCGGACTTGGAGTAGCCTGCGGCCTCCAGAATCTTGCCAGCTGCCTGTGCACCGGTGTCACCAGCGTAGTTGTTCTGGTAGCCCTTCTGGAACGGCATTGCGATGATGGAGCCGGGCAGCGGCTCGGTCCAGCCGAGCTGCGAGAAGTATGCCTTAGCGATCTGCTCGCGGTCCACAGAAGCAAGGATTGCGCGGCGCAGTGCCAGGTCCTCGATGCGCTTGGGGTTCAGCTGAATGATGTTGACGTTGGTGTTCTGGCTCTGGCGAATCTCGGTGCCTGCCTGGCCCTTCACAGCGTTGTAGCTGGTTGCACCCACGAAGGTGAAGGCATCCAGTTCGCCGTTCTTGAAGCTTGCACGGATTGCTTCGGAGTCCATCTGACGCCAGATGATGCGGTCCAGGATCGGCTTCTCGCCCCACCACTTGTCGTTCTTGACCAGGGTGAGCACCTTCTGGGAGGAGTTCCACTCGCCAATCTTGAAGGGACCTGCCCAGTACTGGTCGAGGGGCTTGTCAACGAAGCCTTCGTTGAAGAGGTTGACGTCTTCCAGTGCGGGGTGGATTGCGAAGGCGCACAGACCCTCGGAGGGGTAGTACGGAGCCTTCATGGTGACCTTGACGTGGAAGTTGTCGCCGTCCACAGCCTCGATGCTCTCAACCTGCTGCCACATGGTGTTGTCGGTGATGTGGTAGGGGTTGTCGGTGGTTGCGCGGTAGACCTTCCAGCAAGCCTGCACGGCCTTTACGTCCATGGGAGTACCGTCATTGAAGGCGGCCTTGGGGTTGATCTTGAAGGTTGCGGTCTGCACACCGTCGACGGTTTCGGTCTTGTGCTCGGTGCAGAACTCGGGGTTGAGGGTGCCTTCACCTTCGGGGCTCATGGTGTAGAAGCCCATCACGGCGGGAATGTTGCAGGGTGCCAGTGCGTCCAGGTTGCTGGAGGTGTAGCCGCTCTGGGTCTGCAGGTTGAAGTTCGGACCCAGGGCGGTAGCCGCGAGAGTCAGGGTGCCGCCCTGCTTGAGGGAGGAACGGTCCTGCTTGTTGACCTGAAGGTTCTTCAGAATATCTTCAGCGTTGTTAGCGGCACTACCGCCAACCTTTTCCTTCGAGCTGCCGCAGGCAGCCAGTAGACCAACGGTGCCGAGGGCAACGGTGCCGGTCAGGAGGGTACGGCGAGAGACAGACATGCTCTTCATGGAATTTCTCCTAGAGTATTCGCAGTGTTGTGGAGGCGGCGCGCGAACGGTGCGCAACTAACACTCCAACCCGGCGGGAGGACAGTCTCTGCCGGGGTCGCAGGCAGAATGCCCGCATTTGTTTTAAGTATATCCGTGCAAATCTCTGAGGAACGGGAAAGCGGCGTGCTCCAGAAGGTTTTAATCCTTCTGTAACACGCCGCTGTAGCGCTTTTACCCCTTATGGAGTGTGTGAGCGGTGCTCAACGCTTAGATTTTTACTTCTCCCAACCGACGTTGATCCATACGTTCGGGTTGTAGTAGGGCAGACCGAAGAGCATGGGGCCGTAGTTCGCCAGGCCCTTACGGCATGCCTTGAAGTTCGGGCCGTTATTGGTCGGGACGTAGATTGCGACCTCGTCCAGGTGGCGCTTCTCCAGCTCGTTCATGATCTTGAGCTGTTCCTTCGGGTCCTCGGTGGACATCATGGTTGCTGCCAGCGAGTCCAGATCCTTACCGTGACCGTTGTTGGTCTCGGAGATGTAGAAGTAGTTCGCTGCATCCACCGGGGAGGTGGTGATGCCGTAGCCGCCGCTCTTGATGGTGAAGTTCTTCGCGGAGATGATGCTTGCCATTTCGGATGCACCGTGGTTGTCGATGCTCAGCTCGATGCCGATTTCCTTCATCTGCTGGGTGAGGAACTGTGCGGTGGAGCTGACGACCGGGTCGGTACCGAAGGTGGTCACCGAGTAGGAAGCCTTAGTGCCGTCCTTCTCGTAGTAGTCGCCGTTCTTGGTGTAGCCTGCATCTTCGAGGATCTTGGTGGCGACGTCCTTGCCGAGCTTGGTCGGGTAGTTGTCCTGGTAGCCTTCCTGCATGGGCAGCATGCACATGGAGCCGGGCAGGTTTTCCTTCCAGCCAAGCTTCTCGTAGCGCAGCTTGAGCAGCTGGTCACGGTTCAGGGCTGCAACGAATGCGCGGCGGACGGGCAGGGGCATCTTTTCGGGGTTGATTTCGTAGTTGCCCACGGCCAGCGCGCTACCCTTGCGGATATCGATGTTGCTGACGCTGGAGAGCTCGTTGTAGGAGCTGAGGGTGCTTGCGTCGGCGTAGTCAATCTCGTTGTTCTTGAAGGCTGCCTGCTCTGCCTGGGAGCTCATTTCACGCCAGGTGATGCGCTCGAGCAGAGGCTGGGTGCCCCACCACTTCTCGTTGCGGACAACGGTGAGGACCTTGGAGGAGGAGTTCCATTCGCCGACCTTGAAGGGGCCTGCCCAGTACTGGTCCAGGGGCTTACCGTTCATGCCGTCGTTGAAGAATGCGACGTCGACGAATGCAGGGTGCAGGAAGGAAGTGAAGCTACCTTCGATGGGGTACCAGGGCTTGGACATCGTGACCTTCACGTGGCGGGTATCGCCGTCCACTGCCTCGACGCTTGCGACCTGCTCCCAGATGGGCGAGGGGGTGATCTGGTAGTCCGAACCGGATGCCGCGGCGGTGTAGATGGTCTGGTAGCTCTTGACGGCGTTCACGTCGATGGGGGTACCGTCGTTGAAGACTGCCTTCGGGTTGATCTTGAAAGTCACGGTCTGCACGCCGTCAACGGTCTGAGCCTTGTACTCGGTGACGTAGTCCTCGTTCATGTGGCCTTCACCGCGGAAATCAGCGTAGTAGCCGCCGGTGAATGAGGAGTTAATGGCCGCCTGAATGTTCAGGTTACCTGCGGTGTAGCCGTTGGTGTTGAGGATGTTGAAGTTCGGGCCAATGCCGTCTGCGCTCAGTCGCAGCTCGCCGCCGTTCTTGAGGGCGGAGCGGTCCTTCTCGTTGTAGGAGACTGCCTTGGACAGGTCGTCGCCGGCAGAGAGGGCGTTGCTCTCGGTCTTGGAGGAGTTGCCGCCGCATGCTGCGAGCAGGCCGACGGTGCCCAGGGCAACGGTGCCGGTGAGCAGGGTACGACGGTTGAGGGTGAAAGTGGTCATTAGTTTTCCTCAGTTAGGTGGGATGCTGCTTTGCTGTACGCGGGGGAACACAACCCGCACACCTTTGTGACAGCACGCACATTTTGCATTGGCAATAGTATACACACATTTCCCATGCAATATGACCCAGTTCACCATTCTGGGGAAAATATTTCAGTCAATTCCCGAAACCACCCCATTACAAAACCACCCATCAAAAACGCAGAAAAGCCCCGCAGCACCCCGCCTCTAAGGCGGAATACCGCGGGACTTCACCCTTCCGGAGTCCTATACCGGCGCCTCCAAAAATTCAGAAACCACCGAATAGGAATCCAGAAAATTAACCTGTGGCTTTAGTTCTGCCAACCCACATTGACCCAGCGCTTGGGGTCGGTGTAGCTGGTTGCGAAGAGGGAAGGGCCGTAGTTAGCCAGCTTCTCCTTCACAGCTGCGTAGCTGGGGCCGTTAGCGTAGGGGAAGTAAATAGCAACCTTCTCCATGTGCTGCTTCTCAGCCTCAGCAGCCATCTTCAACTGCTCCTCGTGGGATTCCTTCTCGTAAATGGAGGCAATGTACTTATCCAGCTCAGGATCGCCCACACCCTCGTTAATTTCGCTGGTGTAGAAGTACTGAACGCTGTCGGCGGGGTCAGCACCAATGCCCCAACCGGAGAAGGCACAGTCGTACTGCTTAGCGCCCATCACGGAGTTGAACTGGGACTGCGGCTGGTTGTCCTGCTCGAGCTTAATACCTGCCGCCTTGAGCTGCTGCTCGAGGTTCTGGAACTGAGCCAGAGAGGTTGCATCCGAACCGAAGTAGGTGATGGAGAAGCCTGCAGTCTTGCCATCCTTGGCGTAGTAGTCGCCGTTCTTGGAGTAGCCTGCTGCTTCCAGAATCTTTGCCGCAGCCTCGGCGCCGGGGTTGGACGGCATGTTGTTCTGGTAGCCCTTCTGGAAGGGCATAGCGATCAGGGAGCCGGTCAGGGGCTCTTCCCAGTTGATCTGGCCGAACTTGACCTTAGCCAGCTGAGAGCGGTCAACCGCTGCGAAGACTGCACGGCGCAGAGCGGTGTCGGTCACGCGGGTCGGGTTGAACTGCAGGTTGATCACGCCGAGGCTCTGGCCGGTACGAATCTGGACACCGGGCTGACCCTTGACAGCATTGTAGGTTGCCAGGCCAGCAAAGCCGATGCTGTCCAGCTCGCCATTCTTGAACGCTGCGCGCTCTGCTTCGTCGCCCATTTCACGCCAGATAATGCGGTCCAGCAGCGGCTTCTCACCCCACCACTTGTCATTGGGTACGAGGGTGAGGGTCTTAGCCGAAGAGTTCCACTCGCCAATCTTGAAGGGGCCGGACCAGTACTGATCCATAGGCTTGTTCACGAATCCGTTGTTGAAGAGCTCCTTGTCGGTCAGTGCGGGGTGCAGACCGAGCAGGCCGAGGGTTTCGGCAGGGTACAGGGGCTTGGACATAACGATCTTGACGCGGGTCTTGTCGCCATCCACGGGGTCGATGGACGCCACCTGCTGCCAGAAGGGAGTTGCGATGACGTTGTAGCCGTCATCGGGGTTGCGGTAGACGGTCCACGCGGCGCGGATTGCCTCAACGTCAACGGGGGTGCCGTCGTTGAAGACAGCCTTAGAGTTGAGCTTGAAGGTGATGGTCTGCACGCCGTCAACGGTCTCTGCCTTGTAATCGGAGACGTAGTCATCGTTGAGGCTATAGTCGCCGGCAGGGCTCAGGGAGGTGAAGCCGATAGCGGAGGGGATGTTGCAGGCGCCACCGAATGCGGTGAGGTTCTCGGTGGTGTAGCCGCTCTGAGTCAGAATGTTGAAGTTCGGGCCGACTGCGGAGACGCTACCGCGGAACTCGCCACCCTGCTTGAGGGAGGAGCGGTCCTGCTTGTTGATTTCGAGGTTCTTGACGATTTCCTCGGTGCTTGATGCAGCCTTACCGCTGATCTTCTTGTCAGAGCCGCCGCCGCATGCAGCGAGCAGGCCGACGGTACCCAGGGCAACGGTGCCGGTCAGCAGGGTACGGCGATTAATACGTAGATGAGTCATGTATTCTCCTCATGCCGGAGGGCTCGGGTGCTATTCGATAAGCGCACCGTGTTGTGCGCTGATTTTTCGGGAGCGCCGAAGCTCCCGCCCATCACCTTTGTGAGAGCCCCCACATTGTTTGTGGTTGAAACACAGTATACCCCCAAAAGAAGCGACGCAGACCACAGTCCAATCCGTGGAAGAACTATACACCGTCTAAAAATCACGGGTTCAGCGCCCGAACCCGCATCATCATGCGGAAGCCGCGTGCGAAAACTAAAAAATGAAATATTATGTAGCATTGGCGCGCGAGCGCGTCACACCCGGTACTTTGAGAGTCGTTACAAGTTACAAGCACAGCGTCGGGGCAACTAAAGCGCACTGAACCCTCCACAAGAAAAAGCTCCCCACCCCTATACGACACTGCGAAAACGTATAGGGGGCAGGGAGCTTAAAACTGCGGCTTATGCCATCCAGCCGACGGTAGACCAGTCGGTGGTCTTGAAGAGGAACGCACCGTAGTTAGCGAGCTTCGGGCGGCATGCCTTGAAGTCCGGGCCATTGAGGAAGGGGATGAAGAGGCAAACCTCGCTCATGTGCTTCTTCTCAATTTCGTTGCACTTCTCGGCGCGCTTAGCGTCATCGAGGATGGTGACCATCTCGTCGACCATAGCGTCGATTTCGGGGGTGCCGACGCCGTTCCAGTTCTTGGAGTGGTAGAAGTACTCGGCTGCACTGGTCGGCTCGGAGGTCACGCCGAAGCCCGAAATGCTTACGTCGTACTCGCGGTTACCAACAACCTTCGAGAATTCAGACTGTGCACGCGAATCGAGCTCGAAGTTAATGCCGATTTCCTTCATGCTCTGGATGAAGGTCTGTGCCTGGCCCTTGGTGGTGGCGTCATCACCGAAGGTGGTCAGCTTCAAGGTGATGGTCTTGCCGTCCTTCGCGTAGAAGTCGCCGGACTTGGTGTAGCCTGCCTTCTCCAGGACCTTGCGTGCTTCCTCCGGGTTACGTGCCGGGTAGTTGTCGCGGTAGTACTGGGAGGAACCCAACAGAAGCATCGAGCCGGGAACTTCTTCTTCGTAGGGCAGACCCTGGAAGCGAATCTTTGCCAGAGCACCACGGTCGATACCCAGGAAGATTGCCTTACGGACAGCAACATCAGTGATGTGCTCTGCGTTCAGGTTCATGCCGCCGGCGAAGAGGCGGCGACCGCGGCGGATTTCAGAGTTTGCAACGTCCTTCATCTCGTTGTAGGCGCTGAGGGTACGTGATTCCACGACGTCCAGCTCGCCGTTCTTGTAGGCGGCGCGAGCTGCAGCGTCTGCCATTTCACGCACGACGATGCGGTCCAGCTTGGGCTTCTCACCCCACCACTTGTCGTTGGGGACTGCGGTGAAGGTCTTCTCGGAAGAGTTCCAGCCGTTGGGTGCCAGAGTGAAGGGGCCGCAACCGAGCTCGGGGTGGGGGTTGTCGACGAAGCCTTCGTTGAAGAGGTTTACGTCGAGCATCGCCGGGTGCAGGATTCCACCAAAGAGCAGACCCTTGACGGGGTTGTGCGCAGTCTTGAAAACAACGCGTGCGTGGTAGCGGTCGCCATCGATAGCTTCAACGCTTTCGATGAATTCGTAGATACCCGCTGCGGCAATCTTGTATTCACCGTCGGGGTCACGCTGGATCTGCCAGGTTGCCTTGAGGGCGTCGATGTCGATGGGGGTGCCGTCGTTGAAGACTGCCTTGGGGTTCAGGCGAACCTCTGCGGTGATCTTGCCGTCTACTTCCTTAGCTTCGAAGCCGAGGCAGTAGTTGGGGTCGAGCTCGTCTTCGCCCTTGTAGGTGCTGCGCCAGATGCCGGCACCGGCGATAACGCCCATGGTTTCGGAGACGGAGGTGCTCGAGCCGTTCTGGGAGAAGCGGTTGAAGTCCGGGCCCAGGGAGTAGGTGCTCAGGTTCAGGGTACCGCCCTGCTTGAGCTTCGAGGTATCCTGCTCGTTGATTTCATAGAACGGGGTTTCGCTTGCCTTGTGCTCGGTCTTGGAGGACGAGGAGCCACAAGCGCTCAGTACGCCGACAGCAGCGACGGCGGTTGCGCCGCCGAACAGTACGCGGCGGCTCATGATCGGGTTGAATCCGGAGAGGGAGGGGATGGGGTGGGGGCTCATGACGGGCTCCTTGGGGGTGTGGACTGCACTGATGCAGTGTTTGCAGTGTAAAGTGGGTGGCTCGCGTGCTCTGGAGGCGGGGTTTCCGCCTACAGGAGCGTCTGCCATCTGCGGTGATGGGCGGGCAGGTCAAGCCATGCAAAATAATGTGACCTAAAGCTATGTTCTAAGCCACATTTAATATTTTTTAGTAGTGTACACCACACGCATCACCACAAGTGCGCAACACGATAAATATTTCTAAATTATTACGCCCGGCCCTAAGACACCGAGCCTAAATCCATGTCGGCACAACCCCACCACCCTTCACGCAGTGCCCCCTCCCCCACCTCCAGAAATAGTCAGCGGGCACAGCAAAGCGGGCCGAACGCGCATATACGCATTCGACCCGCTCATAGGGCAGGAACCCCTAGGAATTCATCCAGCCCACAGCAGTCCAGTCCATCGACTTGTACAGGCGCGGACCGTAGTTAGCCAGAGTCTTCTTGACCATCACAAAGTCAGGACCGTTCGTAATGGTGCCCAGGAAGGCGAACTCCGCCATGTGCTTCTTCTCAATCTCGTTGCAGGCGAGGTTACGTTCCTTGTCGTCCTCAATGAGGGTCATGGCGTCGATGAGGGCATCGATTTCCTTGCTGCCGATACCTTCGTTGTTCTCGGAGTAGTAGAACTGCTTGGTACCCTCGGTTGCGTCAGCAGAGACCGAGTAGCCGCTGAAGGAAATATCGTAGTCCCAGTTGCCCAGAATGGTGGCGAACTCACTATCGGCGTGCTGATCGATCCGGATCTCAATGCCGACATCCTTCATCTGCTGAGTGAAGGTCTGAGCCTTACCCTTGTTGGTCGGATCGTCACCGAAGACCACCACTGCACAGCCAGCCTTCGTGCCGTCCTTCTCGTAGTAGTCGCCGTTCTTGGTGTAACCGGCGGCCTCCAGAATCTTCTGCGCCTCCGAAACGCTGTTATTCGGGGTCGGGTAGGAATCCTGGTAGTAGGGTGAGAAGGGCATGTGAATCATCGAACCGGGGATGGTTTCCTCGTAGGGCAGGCCCTGGTACTGAATCTTCGCGAGTGCTTCACGGTTGGTGCCGACGAAGATTGCCTTACGCAGGGCAGCATCCTTGACGCGGCGGGGGTTAATATCCAGGCCGCCAGCGTAGAGGCGGGTGCCCTTACGCAGTTCGGTACCCGCAATGTTCTTCACCTCGGCATAGGTGGAGGAGGTGCTTGCACCGATAGCGTCAATTTCATCGTTCTTGAACGCGGCACGTGCAGCGCTGGATTCCATCTGGGTAAAGACAATCTTGTCCAGCAGGGGCTTGGTGCCCCACCACTTGTCGTTGGGTACAACGCTGAAGGTCTTCGCGGTGGAGTCCCAGCCCTTATCCGCCAGGGTGAAGGGGCCAGCCCAGTACTCGGGGTGGGGCGCATCCACGAAGCCGTTGTTGAAGAGCTCGACGTCTTCCAGTGCGGGGTGCAGAATCTCAGAGAAGAGGCTCTGCAGCGGATAGAAGGGCTTGGAGAAGGTGACGATTGCACTGTAGTCGTCTTCGCCCTTTTCTACGGATTCGACGAATTCGTAGATGCCGCTGGAGACAATGTTGTAGCCGTTATCCAGGCTCTTGAAGATGTTCCAGGTGGACTGGAGCGCCTTGTAGGTAATGGGGGTGCCATCGTTGAAGACAGCCTTGGGGTTGAGCTTGACGGCAACCTGAACCTTGTCGCCCTTCTTGCTGTGCTCGAAGGAGACAGCAAAGTCGGTGTTCAGCTTGTAAGTGCCGTCAAAGTCGAGGTTCCACATGCCGGCCTGGCTGATGGTGCTCATAACGTTGACGTTATCGCTGGTGTTACCGCTCTGGGTGTAGAAATTGAAGTTCGGACCGATGGATCCGGCGGGCAGGCGCAGGGTGCCGCCCTTCTTCAGGCTGTTCACATCCTGAGCGTTGATGTTGTAGAGGTCTTCGATATTGGCACCGGCGCCGGCGGCCTTGGTCTTTTCAGAGCTTGCGCTGCCGTTGCCGCAGGCGCTGAGCAGACCTACAGCTCCCAGAGCCGCGGTGCCGCCAATGAGGGCGCGGCGGCTGAAGCTGTTCTTGGTCGCTTCGTGGCTACTCGCGGTGTATGCGGTGTGGGCGGTCATGGGAGTGGTTTCCTTCTGTCTTGCGTGGGCGGGTGTATCCCGTATCCCCGAAGTGTTGATTATTTATGCAGAGCACTGCATAACTTTGTATGACTCCACTGTAGCGCGCCCCAGGATCGAAAACCAAGAATTATCACAATATTTCTTAATATTTATCGTGTCTTTTGGATATTCATACTATGAATACCCTGTTTTTGCGCGAATTTTTCGGATTTTGCCGGATAGCTATACCATCACTCCCCCACATAGGTACACAAAAGCACCCAAAGCCCCCTCCAGAAATGCAAAAAGTGTCCACCCGGATAATCCGGGTGGACACTTTCAATAGCTCTAGGCTATTCACCTAGGAGGTGAAGGGATGAGGACTTACTTAGCCCAACCAACCTTCTCCCAGTGAATGCCGGTGCCCTGGAAGAGGGACACGCCGTAGTTGCGCAGACCCTTCTTCACGAACTTGTACTCGGGGCCGTTCATGAGCGGAATCAGCACTGCGAACTCAGCCAGGTGCTTCTTCTCGATCTCATTGCAAGCCTGGTTGCGTTCCTTGTCGTCAGCAATGAGCTTCATCTTTGCGATCATCTCATTGATCTCATCGGAACCAGCTTCCTCAGGCTTACGGCGCATGTAGAACTGCTCGGTAGCCTCGGTAGCATCCGGGGAGCTCGGAGCGAAACCGGAGGAGGTTGCGTCGTAGTCCTTGGAGGCCATGGTCTTGTTAAACTCGCTAACAGCACGGGAGTCGAGCTCAGCATTAATACCTACGGACTTCAGCTGCTGAACCAGGGTCTGACCGACAGCCTTGGAGGTGGGATCCTCACCGAAGATGGAGAACTTGAAGGCAGCCTGCTTGCCGTCCTTCTCGTAGAACTCACCGTTCTTGGTGTAGCCTGCCTCTTCCAGAATCTTGGATGCAGCAGCAGCATCGTTGTTCGGGGTCGGGTAGGTGTCCTGGTAGTACTCGTTGAAGGGCATGTGAATCATCGAGTTGGGAAGCTTCTCTTCGTAATCCAGGCCCTGGAAACGAACCTTGGCGAGAGCCTCACGGTTCAGACCAGTAACCACAGCGCGGCGCAGAGCAACATCCTGCATGCGGGCGGGGTTCATGGTCACGCCACCGGAGAACAGGCGAGAGCCTCGGCGGATCTCGATGTTAGCAACGTCCTTGAGCTCCTTGTATGCGGAAGCGGTGGTAGCACCAATCGCATCAAGCTCATCGTTCTTGAATGCCGCGCGCTCAGCAGCGGGATCCATCTGACGGAAGACAATGCGCTCCAGAACGGGCTTCTCGCCCCACCACTTGTCGTTGCGGGTCAGGGTCAGGGTCTTCTCGGTCGAGTTCCAACCACCTTCAGCAATGGTGAAGGGGCCAACCCAGTACTCGGGGTGCGGCTTGTCAACGAAACCAGTGTTGAAGAGTTCCTTGTCCAGCAGAGCCGGGTGCACAATGCCAGCGAAGAGGGTATTCAGCGGGTAGTAAGGTGCGGAGAAGGTTACCTTCACCTTGAAGTCATCACCGTCGCGCTCCACGGAAGCAATGCTGCTGTAGATGCCGCTGCTTCCGACCTTGTAGTCACCATCGGTGCTCTTGAGGATGTTCCAGGTAGCCTGCAGAGCCTTGTAGTCGATGGGGGTACCATCGTTGAACTTAGCCTGGGGGTTCAGCTCAATGGAGACGACGGGCAGACCGTTTTCTTCGGCGACATCGAAGCTCTTCGCAAACTCGGGAGCCAGAGTGCGCTTACCCAGGGGGTCACCCTGCCACAGGCCTGCGTAAGCCACGGGGCTCATAGCGGTCTGGGTGTACAGGGAGTTGCCGTCCGCGCTGAAAAGGTTGAAGTCCGGGCCAATACCCGGAATAGCCAGGCGCAGAGTGCCGCCATCCTTCAGCTCAGATACAGCGGCCTCGCCAAGGTCATAAAGCTCCTTGGCATCGGTGCCCACGGTTGCACCCTTGGTGGTTGCCTTGGAGTCCTTGGACGAGCCGCACGCAGCCAGTACGCCCACGGTACCCAGTGCTGCAGCGCCACCGAGAACGGTACGACGGTTCAGGATGAAATTCTTCTCCATGAGAGTGTCCTCTTATACGTTTGACCCTCAATAATCCTGCAGGAAAGCGTCAAGGATTCCCTGCTCATGCGCCGCAATAGGGTGCGGTGAGCGATGAATTAGTGCCGGTCTATGAATGTGTTCCTTGAGGTACGCCCCTAGCGGCGCACCCACAGGCTTAATTATGGCTTACTGCCAGCAGGAAAGCTCTTCCATAAATATTCATATCTTGAATGGTGAGAAAGGTTATACCTAGTCAGGGCGGTTTTACCCGTTTTCCGGACCGTTTCAGTGCCTAGCGCCACATTCTGCGGTTCCCCCCGTCTCACTAGGTGACAATCTCGAACAACGTACAGCCCACCAATACCGGGCATAAAAAACCCGAGGGGCGAATATTCAACGAATATTCGCCCCTCGGCACACATGCGACTTATTCAGCCGACTCTAGAGCTACACCGTAGCGGCCTCAGCCTCAGGGTAGTAGCAAGCATAACCGTGATCCTCACCCTCAACGTGGGTCAGCTCCGGCATCTCCTCCAGGCAACGACGCTTCTTGTCCTCAGGCAGGAGCTTGAAGACCGGGCAGCGGCTCGAGAAGCCACAGCCCTTAGGCGCGTTCACCGGAGTGGGCAGGTCACCCTCAAGCATAATGCGGTGGCGCTTTGCCTCAACCTCGGGATCCGGAACCGGAATCGCCGAGAGCAGTGCACGGGTGTACGGGTGGATCGGGTTGTCGAACACCTGGTCGACGTCACCAATCTCAACAATACGACCCAGGTACATCACTGCAACGCGGTCGGATGCGTGGCGAATCACCGCGAGGTCGTGAGCAACCATCAGGTAGCTCAGGCCCAGGTTTGCACGCAGCTCCTCCAGCAGGTTAATCACACCAGCCTGGACGGACACGTCCAGTGCGGACACCGGCTCATCCAGAACCACGAGCTTGGGGTTCACAGCAAGCGCACGAGCAATACCGATACGCTGACGCTGACCACCAGAGAACTGGTTCGGGAAGCGGTTCACGTGGTCAGGCTGCAGACCCACAATGTGCATCAGCTCGATGACGCGCTTCTTGATGTCTGCCTTGTTCATGCCCTGGTTTTCCAGCGGCTCAGCAAGCACCTCGTAAACGGTGAAGCGCGGATCCAGAGCACCGGTGGGGTCCTGGAACACCATCTGCTGGTTCTTACGCAGCTCAAGAATCTCACCTGCGGACTTGCCGTCCTTGGTGGAGGTTCCGTTGATCAGAATCTCACCGTCGGTGTTCTTGTTGAACTCCATGATTTCCAGCAGGGTGGTGGTCTTACCACAACCGGACTCACCCACGATGGAGAAGCACTCGCCCTCGCGAATGTCGAAGGACAGGCCGTTCACAGCCTTCACAGTGCCCACGCGGCGCTTAATCAGCGCGCCCTTCATGAGCGGGAAGTGCTTCTTGACGTTGCGGACCTCCAGGACGGGGGCACGCTCCTCACGCGGAATACCGTCGTACTTCGATACCGGGGGCTCCGGAACCGGGTACAGCTCGTCAGCGGTCTTACCGACCAGCTCCTGAGAGATGGTGCAGGAGGAGTAGTGGCCCTCGCCAACGCCTTCCAGCAGCTGCAGATCGGGCTCGCCGTTGGAGTCCTGGCAGCACTGGCCACCGCTCTTAGCGATGGGGCAACGCGGGCGGAAGGAGCACGCGGTCACCGGGTTAATCAGGTTCGGAGGGGTACCCTCAATCGGAACCAGGGAGACCTTCTCGGAACGGTCCACACGCGGGACCGCACCCAGCAGACCGATGGTGTACGGGTGGGAGGGATGCTTGTACAGATCTTCTGCCTTCGCAATCTCCACCGGCTTACCGGCGTACATCACCAGAATGTCGTCAGCCATACCAGCCACAACACCAAGGTCGTGGGTAATCATGATGGTCGCTGCTCCGGTCTCTTCCTGAGCCTTCTGCATAACCTCCAGCACCTGCGCCTGAATGGTCACATCCAGTGCGGTGGTGGGCTCATCAGCGATGAGCACGCGGGGGTCATTCGCAATCGCCATAGCGATCATGATGCGCTGACGCATACCACCGGAGAATTCGTGCGGGAAGGAACGCAGGCGGTCAGCCGGCGAGGGAATACCCACCATACGCATCAGTTCGATGGAACGGTCCTTGATAGCCTGCTTGCTCATGCCCTTGTTGTGGACCTTGAGCACCTCGGCAATCTGATCACCAATGGTGTACACGGGGGTCAGTGAGGACAGCGGATCCTGGAAGATCATAGAGATCTCCTTGCCGCGGTATGCGCACATTTCCTTATCGCTCAAGCCCAGCAGCTCAGTGCCGTTGTACTTGACCGAACCGGTGATGTCAGCGGTAGTCGGGTGCAGACCCATGATTGCCATGGAGGCAACGGACTTACCGGAACCGGACTCACCCACAATACCCAGGGTCTTACCGGGGTACAGGTCAAAGTTCACACCGCGAACAGCGTGCACGACGCCATTCTCAGTATTGAAGCGGACGTTGAGGTCCTTAACGCTCAGAACGGGAGAGGTACTCATTAGTTCTTCGCCTCCTTTGCAGCGGCAGCAGGTGCCTCTGCCTTCTCGTTCTTCTTGGACTTCTTGATCTTACCGACAGACATGGAGGTCGGGTCGAATGCGTCACGCAGACCGTCGTTCATGAGGGCCAGCGGACCAACCAGCAGGAAGAAGAACAGAACCGGGAACCAGAACATGTGCGGCAGGGTGTTAATCTGCTGCGAAGCATCCGAAATCAGCGAACCCAGCGAGTAGTTGGGGTACTTAATACCGATGCCGATGAAGGAGTAAGCGACCTCAGAGAGCACAGCGCCCATGATGCCGCTGGTGAAGTTCAGAACCAGCAGGGAGCCAATGTTCGGAACCAGGTGGCGCATCACAATCTTGAAGGGGTGCACACCCATGTAGCGTGCAGCCTTCACGAAGTCGCGGTTGATGAGGGACTGCGCCATTGCACGAATAACACGGGCGCTACCCATCCAGCCGAAGGCAATCAGCACTGCAGAGAGCAGAACCCAGGTGGGGACGCTCTTCTGAATCTGCTTACCAACCTGACCGTTAATCAGAATTGCCAGAATCAGCAGCGAGGGAACCATGATCAGGGTCTCGAGGATGAACAGCATAATCTTGTCAATCCAGCCACCGAAGTACGCCATCACACAACCGTAAACTGCGGAGATGAACACAGTGGCCAAACCGACGACCACACCAATCTGGAGAGAGGTCCAGACGGCCTCAGACATCATGGCGAACACGTCATTACCCGCGATGGTGGTACCGAACCAGTGCTCGGCCGAGGGGCCTTCACCCAGCGCCATGTAGTCAATGTCGTTGGGCTTGTACTTGGTCAGGTACTTACCGAACAGACCGAACAGACCCATGCCGATGAACACGCACAGACCGAAGACTGCAGCCTTGTTACGCAGGAAGCGGCGCAGAATAATAACGCTCTTGTTGATGACCTTGAAGTCACCGTTCTCCTGTACCACCGGTACGGAGGAAGTTGCAGTTACCTGACTCATGAGATCCTCACTCGGGGGTCGACGATGGTGGTAGCGATATCAGCGATGATCGCACCGACAGCGAACAGTGCAGAACCGTACGCGAGGGTCACGGTCGCAGCGTTCACGTCCTGCGCGGAAATGGAGTCAATCGACCACTTACCGATACCGGGCCATGCAAAGACGGTCTCGGCGAAGAATGCACCCGCAAAAATCATCGGAATCTGGTACGCGATGGACTGTGCCACGGGGATGAAGGAGACGCGCAGTGCGTGGCGAGTAATCGCCTGGTTACGGGTCAAGCCCTTAGCACGAGCGGTACGCACGAAGTCAGCGTTCACGTTATCGAGCAGGTACTGACGCTGTGCAATCTGGTAACCAGCCCAACCGAAGATGGTCATACAGAAGGTCGGCACGACGTAGTGCGCCGCCATATCCATGGTGATTTCCCAGAATCCGGTCAGACCCGGAGTCGAAATACCGGTCACATAGAAAATCTTCTCTCCACCATTAGCAACGGCGATGTTGTTGATAGTGGTCGCGCCCTGCTGCACCACGAAGTAAGCAACGGGAGCGGGGATGATGTAGACCAGGTAGGAGTAACCGGTGATAACACGGTCAGAGAACTTGTACTGGCGAGCTGCCGAGTACACACCCAGGGCAATACCAATCACAATCGAGAGAATGGTAGCCACCAGCAGCAGGCGGGTAGAAACCCACACGCGCTGGCCAAATTCCTGGTTAATGTACGCGCCGTTGGGGCTACGGCCCCAATCGAACTTGGTGACCACATTGGTCAGCCACTGAACGTAGCGGTCCCAGGGGTTCATTTCGGGATCGAGACCCAGGGATGCGAAGTTACGGTTCACCTGCTCGGGGCTAGGCTTCGGAACCTTTTCCTGCTCCAAGAGGGCAGGCTTCAGGGCAGTAACCGCTGCAAAGTAACCCATCGTGGTCGTAATAAAGACCATGACGAGGTACGTCAGCGATCGCTGGAGGATGTACCTAAACATGGGACGGTTCCCCTCCTTGTGTAGATGTCGGTGTTAAGGCATGTGTGTCATGCTGTCCTAGCGCACTGCTTCGTGATGACTGTCACTAGGAGCATATGTACTTTATCTTATATAGCCTGTAACACTTCCACCAAACCCACATTGGGCACTTTCACCCCTTAGAACAGCCTGTATGCAAGCTAAAAGGGAGCTGGGTAAAAAAATGCCCCGGAATACCGGGGAAAAGGGGCGGATTAACAATTTTTACGAAAATTTTACATCGGAAACAATTCTCTCGACATAGGGACGTAATAACCTTTTCGATAAGCGCTTTAATGGGGCAAAACACCACGTAAACCCACTATTTAAGGGACTAAACCAACACTTCCAACCCCTAAACCAAGCACTAAGGCACACCTCTTAAGCGCACTGGTTAAGGCAACTCAGCCAAAAGCGGCGCCCCGGCACGAGCACACGACTCGCACCGGGGCGCCACTTATACAGGAAGGCAACGCCTCCGCGTCTAGTGCTAAGACCCTAGCTCTTAGCGTTAGGCTCCGAATCAGGCGAAGCCTCCGAGCTCAACGACTCATTAATACGAGCACGAGCAGAGCCGTGCATGCTCTTCAAATCCTGAGCGTCCTTAGCAGCCATCTCCGGAGTAATCACCGGAATCGCGCCAGTCGCCGCGCGAGCAATATCAACAGCCGGCTCAGTCTCCAGGGTCGTCGCCAACGCGTCCTCACGAATGAAGAGCAGAAGCAGCGTAGACACCAGACCCAGCGGCACCAGGTACAGGAACAGCGGAATCAGCGCATCGTTATACGCATTCACAATGATGCCGTGCACCGGCTCCGGCAAAGACGCCACCAGTTCAGGAGTCAGAGACGAAGACGCATGGCTACCCGAAGACTGCAGCGCCTGCTGCGGCATACGCTCAGAAATCAGCGAGGTCAGACGCGAGGTAAACAGACCACCCACCAGCGAGGCACCCACAGTAGCACCCACCTGACGGAAGAAGTTATTCGACGCCGTCGCGGTACCAACCACACTCACCGGGAACGCATTCTGAACAATCAGAGTCAAGAACTGCATAGACATACCCAGACCGGCACCCATCACCGCGAGGTACACACAGAACAGCCAGGTCGGAGTCTCAACAGTCACAGTCGACAGCAGGAACAGGCCCAGCGCCACAATCGCGGTACCGCTCGTCACATAACGCTTATAGCGACCGGTCTTCGACACCACGCGGCCCGTCACAATCGACACCACCAGCATGACGCCCATCATCGGGATCATCAGCAGACCAGCCACCGTAGCGCTAACACCCAGCGCCATCTGCAGATAAGTCGGGATATACTCCACCGCACCGAACATTGCCACACCCAGCGCCAGCGAAGCACCCAGAGTCAGCAGGAAGTTACGATTCTTGAACAGGTACATGGGCATGACCGGCTCAGCCGCACGGTTCTCCACCGGGATAAACACCAGCGCAGCAACCACAGAGAAGACCAGCAGACCAATAATCTCGGGCGAAGTCCACTCGTACTGGTTGCCACCCCAAATCGTGGCAAGCACCAGCGCACTCGTACCCGCCATCAGAATCAGCGAACCAAGGTAGTCGATGCTGTGCTTCTCACGCTCACGGAACGGGCGGTGCGGCAGCAAGAAAATCACCGCAAGAATCGACAGGATAGCCAACGGCAGATTCAGCCAGAACGCCCAACGCCAACCCGGACCCTCAGTAATCCAGCCACCAATCAGCGGACCAGCCACCGACGAGAAAGCAAAAACGCCACCGATAATACCCATGTAGCGGCCACGGTCGCGGGGAGGAATCACATCAGCAATCACAGCCTGAGAAAGAATCATCAGACCGCCGCCGCCCAGACCCTGCAGGCCACGAGCAAAAATCAGCCAGTTCATGCTCTGCGCGAGCGCACCAACAATCGAACCCGCCATGAAAGCGACAATCGCAAAAATCAGGAAGGGCTTGCGTCCGAACTGGTCAGAAAGCTTGCCGTAGACCGGCATCGTAATCGTCGAAAGCAGGATGAAAATGGTAATCACCCAGCTCATGTGCTCCACGCCGTGAAGCTCACCCACAATCGTGGGCAGCGACGGCGCCAGAATCGTCTGGTTCAGCGAGGACATGAGCATCACAATGACCAGGCCCAGGAACATGGCGCGGATGCGGTTTTTACTTTCCTGCTTAGCCTCACCGGCTGGCGGCTGAGGTAGATTCTTTTCCTCTGTACTCATCGTTTAATCCTTAGTTACGTTCTATATGTCTGTTGTGAGTGTCCGCCGGGCTCTGGATTCGGTTGCCTCGATTCGGGGCCTCGGATTCGGTTTCCGGCGGGCTTTTGTAGTTTGTAGCAGTGAACCGCCGCTAGATTGCCGGTCGGTTCTGCTCAAAAAGCAGGAACTGGAAGGTCTTCACCGTCTGGCGGATATGGCGGGCAATATCCTCTTTATCTTCCAGGTCGCGGGCGAACTCCAGCTGACGAAGCACCGCGGAGGCAAGCTGGACCTTTGCGCGTGATCGCTCCCGGAAGTGATCGGTCAGCGGGTCAGCGGGGGTTCGGCGCGGGAAGGGGCCGCGGCGACCGGCCGCGTCAAAAGCCACCCAGTCAATAGTGTTCAGGTAATCGGTGAGCACCTGTTCGCACTTCATGTAGTGCATTTTCATTCGTTTCGCGGACTCGGGGAACTCCTGAAAGGGAGCTCGGGGGTCCTTGCCATTGGCGTAGTGGAAGCTCTGGAAAATGACCTCCCAGAGAAGGTGGGTTACACGAATGATGGTGTTGTCATCCTCGTGGGCGCGGTCTGTTTCGAGGATTTCCTCGCTGACCACCGGTTCACGCAGACCCAGAACGGCGTCCTCTTTGGAGGGGAAGTAGTTGAAGAAGGTACGCGGGGAGACGCCCGCCTCCTGGGCGATTTCTTCAACGGTGGTTCCGCGCATCCCGTGTTCGCGGACGCGTTTGAGGGCTGCTTCGTGGATTGCCGTCCAGGTTTGTTCGCGGCGGCGTTCGCGAAGGCTCTGTTCCTTTTTCTGCATAACTGCAATTATTTCATCACTGCACACAATGCTCAAGTGCATTTTTAGCGTTAAGGCCCACAGCATAGCCAGCTAAGCTCCAGCCCCACACAAAACATCGGCATAATAGAGGGATGAACTTGTTTGCCCCCACCTCCCTCGATTTCCTGCCAGACTGGCTACGCCTCGCACTCGGCATCGCCGATATCCTCATCCGACTCGCAGCCCTCTGTTGGCTCCCCTACAACCGCAAACCCGTGGTTGCCCTGGGCTGGCTCATGGCCATCTTCTTCATCCCCTTCGTAGGGTTCATCGCATTCCTCGTCTTCGGCTCCTCGCGCCTGCCCGCCTACCGCCGCGCACGCCAACACGCCATGAACGACTTGATTCGCGAAGTCAGCGAGAACAAGCCCTTCCTCACCCGCACCGACGACCTCTCCGACCCCGCAAAGGCAGCCAGCCAGCTCAACTACACCCTGGGCTCACTCCCCCTGGTCGGCGGCAACCAATTCACCCTCCACACCGACAACCACGAGGCAATGGTCGCCATGGCGGAAGAAGTCGACCGCGCCACCAAATACGTGCACTTCGAGTTCTACATCACCGCCTACGACGAGGCGAGCGCAGTCCTCTGGGACGCCCTCTTCGCAGCCCACGAACGCGGTGTACAGGTGCGCGTACTCCTCGACCACATCGGCTCCTGCAAATACCCGTCCTATAAGAAACTCGTGAAAATGCTCAACGACTCGGGTATGCAGTGGCGCCTCATGCTGCCGCTCAAACCGTGGAAACTCAAGTGGCAGCGACCCGACCTGCGTAACCACCGCAAGGTCCTCGTCGTGGACGGACGCGTCGCGTTCTCCGGTTCGCAGAACGCTATTCACCGCTCCTACGACATGCCCGAAAACATTAAGAAGGGCTTGGAGTGGAAGGACCTGACCTTCTCCTGCACCGGCCCCATCGTTGAAGAGCTCAACGCCGTTTTCGTCTCCGACTGGTACTCCGAAACGAACCAGCTGATCCTGGCAGAAATTAACACCAATATCCCCTACTACAAGGATGGGATGCGCGCCCAGGTTGTGCCCTCCGGCCCCGGTTTTGAAACCGAAAACAACCTGCGCCTCATTAACTACCTGATCTACAACGCCGAGCGGCGTATTACCATCTGCTCACCCTACTTCGTACCCGAAGAGACCCTACTGCAGGCACTCACGAACGCCGCATACTCCGGTATTGAAACCACCGTGATTGTGTGCGAGAAGGGCGACCAGTTCCTGCCGAACATGGCGCAGCGTTCCTACTACGAGCAGCTGTTGCAGGCGGGTGTGCGTATTCTGCAGTACCCCAGCCCGACCGTGCTGCACTCCAAGTTCATGATGGTCGACGACGAAATCGCGTTCATTGGCTCGTCCAATATGGACCCGCGTTCCTTCTCGCTGAACATGGAAGTGTCAACGTTCGTCATTGACCGCAAAATGGTGGCGATGCTGGATGAAGTATGCGCCGAATACGAGCAGGTCTGCACCGAGCTGCTGTACACCCAGTGGGCGGAGCGCCCGCGCCGCATCAAGATGACGGAGAACCTCTGCCGACTGTGGTCATCGCTCCTCTAAACTATTTTTCGCACACTCGCAGGGTCTGAGTTTTCATCCCCGCACTCGCCAAAGGACTATCGGTTGCCCCTTCTAATTCGTAAAGCACGGCGCAAATTCGCTGAACTCGATGCACACGATGTAGCCCACCGCATCTCCGCGTACACCTACGGTAATTTCTTGGTGCTGGCGGCTCTGCTGAGCGTCTACGACGCGAACGCTATCTTTGACGGCACCGCGATTCTCTACATTACGGGTACCGGTCTGACCACCTACATTGCCCACGTCATCGCAGAAATGCAGGAGTACCGGGTACTGCACGGCGGCACCCCGCCGCGAGAATTCGTCAAGCACGCGCTGGGCAACGCAAGCCCGATTCTGGGTACGACCGTATACCCCGTGCTGTTGCTGATTCTGGCGGCAATCCTACCGCCCGGCGCCACCTACGAGATCATTTTTGACTACACTATTCTCCTCTGTCTTGCGACCGTGGTGTGGCGTATTTTTAGCCTCAACTTCGCGATTGCTCGCTACCGCGGCGAACCGCTCTGCTGGCGTACCTTCCGAAGCGCTGTGTGGCTCACCTTCGCCGTTATTGTTCTCGCGATTGTGAAGATTATGTTTACCCACGCTGGTAAATAACCTAAAAGCTCCCTCTGAGCTCGATTGAATCGACGCTCAGGGGGAGCTTTCGTTTCCCTCGCATTCTTTTCCCGCGCACCATTGCAGGATGCGCGGGGCTACAAGCTAGAGCAGCGCTACAGGTGAGCCTCGTAAAAGCGCATGCAGAAAAGGCAAAAGGGCAAAAAGAAACACGCGACACCTCCGACATTGCATACTTTCGTATGCGGCGAATGTATCGCGCGTTCATTTCTACCCTGGACTAGTTTAGCGCCATAAACGGTTTCCCGTGTGGATTGAAGAAGGTTTAATCTGCAACCACTCCGGCGCAAGCAGGCGAACAGCCTTCGCACAACCCGACAAAGCAGTAATAATCGACTCGCAACGCTGATTAAACTCGCTCTGGTGACGCTTATCCACAATCTGCCCCGGAAAATGGCGATGCATCTTCGACACAGAGTCGCTACTCTCCTGCAAACCGTGGCCCGTATGGCCCGGAACATGCTTCACCAGCACACGCTTCTCGCGGATAGCCTCCGTCAAAGCACGCATCTGAGCCACAACACGCTCATCCTGAATGCCCTCAGAAACCCAGGCTTCAAAAGCCCAACGGCTATGCGCCAAACGCAACACAAACGTCAACGCACCCAAAGAATCCGTATGAATAATCAGGCGGCGCGAACCGCTATGGAACACCGTATAAGCCGCCAACATTGCAGACAGCTCACCGGTCATAATGTTCACGCCATCATAGTGGGCATGAAAATAGAAGCCGTCCTCACTCACGCCGGCGATACCCATACGGCCGCCACGCTGATACTTCTTATTGTGAGTCGAACGGAACGAACAATCCGTGAAAACGCTATAGTCCTGCAGCTGAGCCAGCGGACGAGGGGTCAGTGCCTCCTCCACCATCTCATCCACAGCGGTACGTGCCGCACACACCTCAGCCTGCATCCGCTCATACGCGGGCGTGCCAGCAAGCTTCACATGCACTTCACCCAAAGAATGGTTATCGTACGGGTCCAGCACCTTCTCAAAGGCGCGGTACTCCATAATCCCCTTCAACTGGTCGCAATCACGGAAAAGATGCTTCAAATTCTTACGGTCAGCAGCAATCGTCACCAGGTTCTGACGGTACTGCTCAGGAACCACATCCCACGCAGAAAGCACGGCACGGCCCAGCAGACGCGGATGCACCTCATCACAGCACTCCATCAGGGAATGAACGTGAGTGAAAAGCATCAGCTCCTCATTCACCACCGTGCGGGTGCCGTCCTGCTTAGAAATAAAAACCACCGTCGACAACGCCGAATAGCAAAAACCCTGCGCCGTACGATGCTCCTGAGCCACCGCAATCACAGCAACGCCCTGATTCGTGTACCCGGCAGGGTACGAGGCGCTATAGTCGGGAGCCTCCCAAGTCAGGGTGCATCGTTTGATATGCGCCGGTGAAAATCCCATGAGTGTCACCCCCCATGTGTGCCATACCGCTTCTCCTTCCATTCATGCGGTGTATCGTCCTCGTTCTTTTATAGGTCGAAAAGAAAGGGGCACGCAAATATAAAACACCTTTTTTACAGTTAGCGAATGGGCCAGCCGAAAATCCTCTCACCCGCCGCCACAGCGCAGAAACACCGCCCACAACACAGCGCGAGAAACCCCCACGCATACCTCACCGAGGCGCAGGGAAAGGTGTACGGTAAAAGAGTCATATACGACGCGGCAACCGCCGCACCACCCCACAAGGAGAGCCCCATGATTGGTGTTTACGCCGGAGTATCCGTCAAGCCCGAGCACGTCGAAGAATTCCTCAAGACCATCGAACCGCTCGTGACCGCAAGCCGCCAGGACGAAGGCAACGTCAGCTACGACTTCGGTGCCGTCTCCGACACCGACTTCGCATTCATCGAGCGTTGGGAATCCCAGGAACTGCTCGAAAAGCACATGGGCACCGAACACTTCCAGAAGGCTGTCGCCGCATGGGAGCCGCTGCTCTCCTCCGAGCTGGACGTTCGCATCGTCAACTTCCGCTAAACGACGTTAAAGACCGAGGTGCCCGGCACCCCCTAAGTGAGGGGTGCCGGGCACCTTCGCATGTCAGTTATGGAGGCGAGCGCAGCTACTCGCGGCGCGCCTTTATGCTCGGTCTAGCGGCGTTCCAAACCGACCTCCACCGAATCAAGCGTGAAACCGTTCGTCGCGCTCACGCAATGCACCTTACCGGTATTCACCGACTTGCAGGTGTAACCGTACGCAGTCACCACCTGACCGGTAGACAGGGCAACAATGCCCTCAGTATTCACCGGCTCCGGGGTGGCGGTCTGACCGACCAGGCTCACCTCGGGCGCCTGGCCCTGCACCATGTGCACGCGCTGCTGCGCCTTACCGGATGCGGCATCCCAGCCCTCCAGGGTCACGCCCACCATCGCCTGGCAGTCCACACCCGACGGGGTCACCGAGCACGCGACCTTAGAGTCCGGGCTGGTGAAACGCAGCGCCTCAACAGTCTTCGCAGAATCACCCTGACCGAAAGTGCCGCCACCGTACGCTTCAGCGAAAGTCAGCGTACCCGACAGCATGCGGGTCTGTGCCGGAATCAGCGCCAGGCGCGGCTTCTCAACGCTACCACCCTGCGTGAAGCAGGCACCCGTAATGTAGTCGCGGCCCTGCACCTTCGTAGCGCACTGGTACCACTCAACACTCGCCGCGCCGTCCTGGTTCTTGCGGCTGTTGAAGAGGCGCACCGCCTCCTGAGCCTTCGCGCAATCCGAACCGTCATACACGTAAATACCGGCGGAACCACCCAGCTGGCTGGTCATGCCGCAGCGGGTGCCCGCATCGATAGTGTTCGCGGAGCCGCTCGCCGTGGCGTATGCAGCCTCGAACTCGGCATCGGTGCTCGGCTCATCCGTGGGGGTCGCTACCGAGTCGTAGGTTGCCGGGGAGTCCAGGCCGGCAGAAATCTGGACAGTATTCGGCTTCCAGGAGCCATCCGCCGCGTGGAACAGGGTCTTTGCATCAACGGGCGCGGAAGAAGTCGCCACCATCATCGGGGCGGTTTCAGAATCATCAGCCTGCGGCTGAGCGGAGCAAGAGCTCAAAGCGAGCGCACCGATGCAGGCAAGAGCCGTCAGGGCACGACGAGTAAAAGCACGCTGTGCGCGCGCGGGCAGGGTAACCATGAATGCGTCCTCGTGAGGGTTGCGAATTGCGTTGTGTCGAGTGGTTGTGCTGAGTCGGTGAATCGGGTACCTAAAATACCTTCTTACACCCTACTGCAACACCACTGACAAGGCAATACGCCGCACCGGGTATCCCACGACGGTGGACAAAGATACGAACAAAGACGCGAACAAAGAGCAGCGCCCCGCCCGCAGAAAAACCGCGGAACGGGGCGCCAGACATTAGGGCAAGATATTAAATTCTCACACGATACGTGAGGGGCTTATGCGTCCTCGGGCAGGATGCGCACGCCGCCCTTATCAGCCGAAGCAGCCAGCATGCCGTACACCTTCAGAGCGGCCGAAACCTGACGCTCACGCGGCTTCGACGGACGCCACGGTGCAGCGCCCTTCGCCTCGCGGCGAGCAGCAAGCTCCTCATCCGAAA
Source organism: Rothia sp. HMSC068E02 (assembly GCF_001813565.1). Taxonomy (NCBI): domain Bacteria; kingdom Bacillati; phylum Actinomycetota; class Actinomycetes; order Micrococcales; family Micrococcaceae; genus Rothia; species Rothia sp. HMSC068E02. Next base: position 100,146 of record NZ_KV812887.1, on the reverse strand, counting down.
CGTTCACACGCAGGATACGGTTGTTCACGTCAATCTCAATCTCGTCACCGGTCTGCACCAGGCCGATCGCGCCGCCAGCAGCCGCCTCCGGGGAGACGTGACCGATAGAAATACCCGAGGTACCACCGGAGAAACGACCGTCAGTAATCAGCGCACACTTCTTGCCAAGGCCCAGACCCTTCAGGTAGGAGGTCGGGTACAGCATTTCCTGCATGCCGGGGCCACCCTTCGGACCCTCGTACTGGATGACAACAATGTCGCCTTCCTTCACGTTCTTCGACAGAATCTCGTGCACAGCCTCGTCCTGCGACTCGACCACGAAGGCGCGGCCCTTGAAGTGGAACAGCTCCTCATCAATACCAGCAGACTTGATGATCGCGCCGTTCTGGGCAATGTTGCCGTACAGGACCGCCAGACCGCCGTCCTTGGTGTACGCGTGCTCCACGGCGCGGATGCAACCGTTCTCGGCGTCGGTCTCGTGGGATTCGTACTTGTTCGCGGTGGAGAACGCCTGAGTGGTGCGCACGCCGCCGGGAGCAGCGAGGAACAGTTCCTTCGCCTTCTCGCTCGCCTTGCCGCTGCGGATATCCCACTCGTCCAGCCACTCGTCCAGCGAGTCAGCGTGAACAGAATGAACGTTCTTGTGCAGCAGGCCGGCACGGTTCAACTCACCCAGCAGGGCAGGAATACCGCCGGCACGGTGCACGTGCTCAATGTGGTACTTAGTGGAGTTCGGGGCAACCTTCGCCAGGCAGGGAACCTGACGCGAAATGCGGTCAATATCCTTCAGAGTGAAGTCAGCGCCCGCCTCGTGAGCAATCGCCAGGGTGTGCAGCACGGTATTGGTCGAACCGCCCATCGCCACGTCCAGCGCCATAGCGTTCTCGAACGCCTCCTTGGTCGCAATGGAGCGAGGCAGAACCGACTCGTCATCCTGCTCGTAGTAGCGCTTAGCCAGCTCAACGATGCGGCGGCCAGCATCCAGGAACAGTTCCTTACGAGCAACCTGAGTAGCCAGGGTGGTGCCGTTACCGGGCAGCGCCAGACCAATCGCCTCATTCAGGCAGTTCATGGAGTTCGCGGTGAACATACCCGCACACGAGCCACAGGTCGGGCACGCATTCTTTTCAACCTGAGCGAGCGCCTCATCGCTGACGCTGTCATCAACAGCCATCACCATGGCGTCAATCAGGTCGAGGCGGTGCTCAACAATACCCTCAATGCCCTCGCCGGACTCCATGGGGCCGCCAGAGACAAAGATGGTGGGGATGTTCAGGCGCATAGCCGCCAGAAGCATACCGGGGGTGATCTTGTCACAGTTAGAGATGCAGACCAGCGCGTCGGCACGGTGCGCGTTGACCATGTACTCGACCGAGTCAGCGATCAGATCGCGGGAAGGCAGCGAGTAGAGCATACCGTCGTGACCCATCGCAATACCGTCATCAACAGCGATGGTGTTAAATTCCTTGGCGACGCCGCCAGCCTCACGAATCGCGCCGGCGACCAGCTCACCCATGTCCTTCAGATGCACGTGGCCGGGCACGAACTGGGTGAAGGAGTTCGCGATAGCAATAATGGGCTTGCCGAAGTCGTCATCGCCCATGCCGGTGGCACGCCACAGGGCGCGGGCACCAGCCATGTTACGGCCGTGAGTTGAAGTACGTGAACGCAGTTCTGGCATTGTTTTACCTTCCGTAGTGATGCAAGTACTGATTTTACGCGCGGCGTCCAACGCTCTTCAGCTCAGGGTCACTTTGGTTTCATGCATCGAAACGCGCACGAGCCTGCAACCGCCTATCGGTGGGAGGGTTGAGGCCACGGGGGTTGTGCCGGATCTGCGGCAGAATTGCCCCCTTTGGGGTAGATGGGGGACATCACCCCATTATGCCCCCTAATCTGGAATGAGCCCAGGTTGCGGGCGTCGATATTCAGTCGGCGAACGCACCGGGAGGCGGCGGGCTACTGTGCCTGCCGCGTACGGGCCTCGCTGCGCATACGTAGCAACATCCGTAGCACCGGCGCAGTTCGTTTCTAACGCACTGATTTATACACGCTTTTATACACGCTGAACCCTGCTTACGTTTCAGAAGGTTTCCATGACACAGGCACCCACCGCATCGCTCACCCTCACGCCGGCAACCAGCCCGGCAACCACCCCGGCAGGCGGCAAGGATTTCGCGTCCTCCGTCATCTACCAGGTGTACCCCAAGTCCTTCTACTCCTCGGCGGGTGGCGCCTACGGCGACCTGCGCGGCGTCATCGAGAAGGTGCCCTACATTGCTTCCCTGGGCGTGGACATGGTGTGGTTCAACCCGTTCTTCGCCTCCCCGCAGAACGACAACGGCTACGACATCTCCGACTACTACGCCATCAACCCCGACCTGGGCACCATGAAGGACGTCGAAGAGATGATTGCCGCCCTTGCCAAGCACGGTGTGGGCGTCATGTTCGACATGGTGCTCAATCATGTTTCGACCGAGCACGAGTGGTTCCAGCGTGCGCTCGCCGGTGAGCGCGAGTACTGGGATTACTTCTACATTCGCCCCGGCAAATACACCGAGGACGGTCAGCTGCGCGAACCGACCAACTGGGAGTCGAAGTTCGGCGGCTCCTGCTGGTCCCGCTTTGGCGAGTACACGGATGAGCACGGCACTCCCCTGTTCTATATGCACCTGTACGACCGCACCCAGGCGGACGTGAACTGGTACAACCCGACTGTGCGCGACGAACTGTTTAAGGTCGTGAATTTCTGGTACGAGAAGGGTGTGCGCGGTTTCCGTTTTGACGTCATTAACGTCATCGGCAAGGGTGAAGAGCTACTCGACGCCCCCGAAGGCACCGTGGACAAGGCACAATACACCGACACCCCGATTGTGCACACTCGCATTCAGCAGCTTAACCGCGCCTCCTTCGGTCAGTATGATGACACCGTGACCGTGGGCGAAATGTCCTCGACCAGCATCGAAAACTGCGTGGGCTACTCCAACCCGGCAAACCACGAGCTAGATATGGTGTTCAGCTTCCACCACCTGAAGGTGGACTATGAGAACGGCGAGAAGTGGTCGAAGGTGCCGTTCCGTTTTGCCGAGTTGAAGCAGATTCTGAACGATTGGGCGCTGGGTATGCAGGCCGGCGGCGGCTGGAATGCGCTGTTCTGGAATAACCACGATCAGCCGCGTGCGCTGAACCGTTTTGGTGACGTTGAGCGTTACCGTGCCGAGTCGGCGACCATGCTGGCGACTGTGATTCACCTGCTGCGCGGCACCCCGTACGTGTACCAGGGCGAGGAAATCGGCATGATTGACCCGGTCTACTCCTCGATCGAGCAGTACGTGGATGTGGAGGCGCACAACGCCTACGCAATGCTGCGTGAGCGCGGTCTGAGCGAGCAGCAGGCCCTGGAGATTGTGGCGTCGAAGGCTCGCGATAATTCGCGTGTGCCGATGCAGTGGACCGCGGATCCGGTGATTGCCGGGTTTGGTTCCACGTCGCCGTGGCTGGCTCCCGCCCCGGTTCGTGATGCGGCGACCGGTGCCGGTATTTCGGTGGAAGATGAGGAACGCGACGGCATGATTCTGCCCTACTACCGCAACCTGATTGCCCTGCGTAAGCAGTACCCGGTCATCTCTGCGGGTTCGTACGCGCCCTACGCGCTGGATCACGAGCGGGTGTTTGCGTACCTGCGTGAGCTGCCGGCTGAGGCTAGTGCTGAGAACGGTAGCCCGGCGCAGCGCCTGCTGGTGCTGACGAACTTCTACGGTGAGCCGACCGAGGTTGAGGTTCCGGCTGAATTCGTTCGTTCCGGTCGCGTGCTGGTGTGTAATTACAAGAATTCTACGGTCGATTCTGCCGTATCTGATTCGGCTGAGACGGTGACGCTGAGCCTACGCCCCTACGAGGCTCTGGCGCTGCTGATTGAGGGCTAAAAGCTACTGTATGCCCCTCCCCTAACGTGTGGGATAAGGGCAATATAAACCGACCTGGCAATATTCTATTTCTAGAATATTCCCAGGTCGGTTTTGTTTATAGACATTCCTATAGAGGAATTTATATGGAATATCAGGCAGAATCTTAGAAGCCGTGCTCGTTCAGCCAGGCAGCCGCCGCCTGCGCAGGCTCCTGCTTAGAGGTACCCGAAACACGGTCATTGAGAGTGCGCAAATCAGCGGTGGTGAGCTTCGCCGAGACGCGGTTCAGAACCTCCGCCGCGGAGTCGGGAACTCGCGACGTATTGATAATGGGCAGCACCTGCTGAGCCAGAATCATGTTCTTCGGATCCTCCAGCACCACCAGCTGATTCTGCTCAATTGCAGGGGTGGTCGAGTAGAGGTCAACCACCTGCACAGTGTCATCCAGCAGGGCCTTAACGGTCAGCGCGCCACCACCATCCGAGAGGGGCACAAACTCGGCGGGGACGCATCCGTACTTCTCTTTCAGACCCGGGATACCGTAGGCGCGCTCGGCAAACTCCGGGGCGGCGCCAAGCTTCAAATTCGTACAGCGAGAAGCAAGGTCCTCTAGGCTTCGCAGACCGTACTTCTGGGCGGTCTGCGCGGTAACGACAAGCGAGTCCTTATCCTCCGCCTCGGAGGCGTTCAGGGCGCGGATTTCAGCCCCGGAGCCACCCGTGGTGAGGGTGCCGAGGGCGGCGGGTAGCGCCTGCAGAATCTCCTGCGCAGTGTTAGCTGTAGCCTTCGGGTCGAGGTAAAGCAGCAGGTTACCGGAGTAGTCCGGGATAACATCCACCGCACCGGAGGCAAGCGCCCCCAGATACGCCTCGCGGGCGCCGATGCTCAGCTGGGTGCGGGCGTTGAATCCCGCCCGGGCGAGGGCTCCAGCGTAGATTTCGGCAAGGATTTGGGATTCGGCGAAGGCGGCTGAGCCGACGATGATTCCTTCATGTTCGCCGCTGAAGACTTTATCGCCGCTGAGCCCGCAGGCGCTAAGAATACCCGCCATGCCGAGTGCACCGGCGGCGGTGAGTGCAACGCGACGAGATACGGTACGGCGCGTGAAGGTTTGATGCGTCTGATTCATCGGTTCATGCCTTCTTCCAGTTGATGGTGAGCCCCGCGGGAGTGAGCGCACGCTGCACGAGGCCCATGAGCGCGTCCACGGCGAAAGCGAGAAGCGCCACGAGCAGGGTTGCGACGAGCATACGCGGGTAATCGCGCACGGCGAGCCCATCAAAGAGGTACCTGCCGAGGGTTCCGCCGCTGAGGTAGGCGACGATGGTCGCGGTTGCGATGACCTGCACGAGTGCGGAGCGGAGCCCGCCGAGCATCATGTTGGCGGCGAGCGGGATTTCGAGGCCGGTCAGAATCTGCCATTCGGTGAGTCCCTGGGCGCGGGCTGCGTCCACGAGGTCTTCCGGCACGGCGGCGAGGCCTTCAAGAACTCCGGCGAGCAGAGGTGCCGCCGCAATAATAATGAGCACGATGAGGGCGGGCAGGGTCGAGACACCCAGCCAGAGTGCCAGGATAGTGAGCAGACCGAGCGCGGGCAGCGCGCGGGTGGCGGCAACGGTGCTCATGAGCAGGTTGCTACGGCCGCGGTTGGTGCCGTCGGAGGGTCGGTGGTGCCCTGCCCAGAGGCCGAGGGGCACGACGATGAGTGCCGCGCAGACGGTGGCAAGGGCGGTGACGCTCAGGTGTTCGAGCAGGCGCACGAGGATTCCGCCGCTTCCCTGCCAGTTGGCGCCGTCCATGAGGTAGGCGAAGGTTCGTTCTATGACGTTCACGGGTTATGCCTTCCTTTCGGGGCTGCGGCGGTTCGTAACCGTAGCCGCCTGCCAGGGCGTAAGTGCCCTCATCAGAAGGATAAGGAGCAGGTCGAGGACCAGTGCCAGCAGCAGGCTAAGGACTACGCCAGCCAGGATTTCCGAAGGGATATTGCGCGCGAGTCCATCGGTGAAGAGCGTACCGAGCGAGGGCACACCGATGAGGGCACCCACGGACACCATCGCAATATTTGCCACGGTTGCCACGCGGATTCCTGCCATAATGACGGGCGTAGCGAGGGGCAGGTAGAGCTCCATCAGCGCCTGTCGGGGCGTGTATCCGAGGGCGCGTCCAGATTCGTGCACGCTATCGGGCACAGAGTCGAAGGCATCCACGCCGGAGCGCACCATGAGCGAGAAGGAGTAGACACTCAGGGCAACGAGCACGTTCAGCGGGGAAATAATGGAGGTTCCCAGAATGAGCGGCATCAGCACAAAAAGCGCGATCGAGGGGATGGTGTACAGCAGTGAGGAGAGATGCATGAGGGTTCGCGCACCGATGCGGCGTTCGGAGCCGCGGTCGCGGCGACGGCTCGCGTAGTAGGCGACCGGCAGCGCGACGAGAGCGCCAATCGCGACGGGCACGACGCCCTGGTAGAGGTGGCTGAGGGTCAGCTCGAGGATGCGCTGACTATTGGTGGCGACCCATTCCCAGTGCATGTCGCTTGCGGCGAGGGGTGATGCCACTAGGGGATGCGCGGTGAGAGGTGGTGCCGCGATCACACTATTTTCTAGAAGACTCATTCGCTTTTCTCGCCTTCTACCGCACCATTCTGTGCTTCTCGGGAGGCGGCAAGTCGGCGTTCACGCGCCTGGCGCACCGTCTGCTCATCCAGCAGGCCGGCAACGGAGCGGCTCACGAAGGAGCGCACAAAATCATCGGCGGGGCTGTAGAGAATCTCTTCGGGAGTGCCGAACTGGGCGAGGCGACCGCCCTCCGCGAAGACGGCGATACGATCTCCCAGCAGGAGCGCCTCATCAATGTCGTGGGTGACGAACACGATCGTCTTGGCGAGTCGAGCCTGCAGGCGCAGCAGCTCGCGCTGCAGGTCGGTACGCACCACCGGATCCACCGCGGAGAAGGGTTCGTCCATCAGCAGGATGGGCGCATCGGCGGCGAGAGCACGCGCCACACCAACGCGCTGCACCTGGCCACCCGAGAGCTGGGCGGGGTAGCGCTTAGCATACGAAGAATCCAGGCCGACCACTTCAAGCAGTTCGAGCGCGCGAGCCTGCGCCTCCTTGCGGGAGGCGCCGAGCAGGCGCGGTACGGTGGCAATATTCTGCGCGACGGTGCGGTGCGGCATGAGCCCGCCCTGCTGCATGACGTAGCCAATACCGCGGCGTAGCTCGTAGGGGTTCTTTTCGTGCACGTTCACGCCGTCAATGGTGATGGTGCCGCTATTGGGCTCGACCATGCGGTTAATCATGCGCAGACTAGTGGTTTTACCGCAGCCGGAGGGGCCGACGAACACGGTAATCTGCCCCGCGGGGATGTGCAGGTTCAGGTTCTGGAGCACCGTGGTGGGTTCGCCGGTTCGGCTCGGGTAGCTTTTGGTGATGTTTTCGAAGCGGATTCCGCCCGCCTGCGTGCTACCAGTGGCAGCATTTTTTGCCCAGGGAATCTGAGGTGAGTCCTTTTGGTGCGGGTGAGTTGAATTTTGTGCGGCTGAATTTTGGGCGGTCATGGGTGCGTTGGTGCTTTCTGCAGTGGCTATAGGGCAGGTGCCTCTGTATACAATCTGTATACAATTCTATATACGAAAAGGCGGCATCTCAGGGTTTTATTCCCAAGATGCCGCCTTTTCGACGGTTTTGCAGTATCTGCAACCGCAAAGTTTTTTAAAAACAAAACCCGCCCCACTGTAGAAGCCTGGAGGCGGATTTCGTGGCTCCGACCGGCGTCGATCCGGTGACCTTACGATTTTCAGTCGTACGCTCTACCAACTGAGCTACAGAGCCTTGCGTATTTACTTTTAGATACGCAATGACCGCGTCTTCGGATGAATAATCATCTGAACTTACGCGGCCAGAGCGACCCCGACGGGACTTGAACCCGCGACCTCCGCCGTGACAGGGCGGCGCGCTAACCAACTGCGCTACGGGGCCTTGTTGGAATCAACAGAAGTAAACTCTATATCATCTAACTTGGCTTTGCAAATCGTGAGATTTGCAAGTACCCCCAACGGGATTTGAACCCGTGCTACCGCCGTGAAAGGGCGGCGTCCTAGGCCGCTAGACGATGGGGGCCTAGTCGATCGAACAGGTTCCGTTTTCTTCATCCCGTCGTTCGAACCTCCACTAGTCTATGACAGGTTTGCGGAGGCACGCAAACCGTTTTGTTCGATTTTGCCCGATTTTGACCCCCATTTTCGACCATTTATAGCCTGGCACATATGTGTTTAAGCTTGTCAATGAGGATTCAGAGAAACTTCAAAAAATTTTAAAATTTCTTCACAACACCCCAAATCAGGGGCTTTTGGAAGGTTTTTAGACACGTTTGGGTACCTACAGGAGCCCAGAGAAAGACTTTTTCGCCACCTCCATTTCTACAGATTTTCTACAAACTCCTCCGAAACTCCTCCGAAATTTTGTTTTGAAGATGCCGGCATCAGTCCCGCAAGAATTCCGAAAACCCACCTTCACATCTCTTATACACCCCTCTTATGCGCATCGCAGCGGCCAAAAAACTCCACAATATCTCCAAAAAATTTTCGACAACTTTCTACACGCTTATATAGGACATGCAGGCAAGACGCTACCCTGGGTGCAAATATCTGCAAGAGAGTGCACGGCAACACCTCTTTAGGGGGGTTCACCCCAGCCTCCCCGGAGCCCTCAAAAATGTGCCGCGCAAAGCAACTACAGGCCAGAATGCACATAGATGCAAATATTCACTCTTGGGAATACAATAAACCAGCTTGTCAGACGCTTATTTTTCTCTCAGTGCAGATATCTACGCAATTATGACGACGCAGAAATATAAAGATTTGATAAACCTCTAGCGATTGACAAGGAGAGATGAAAGCTGGCTGAAAATACCCCCTGAAATAGCTTGAAGCCCCCTCTTTGAGCACCGTACTATAGAGGGCGTGAGGTCACTTCCGGACCTTGCACGGGGCCACTTCCGGAGCCCCAGACGTAAAGTCACCGCACATTACAGCACCGATAAACCGCATAGAGATCCAAAGGGGGATCCAGTGTCCGCAACGATGAATCGCCGCATGGCATTCCGTGCACTCGGCGTAGGCACCGCAACCATCGCTCTCGGCTGTGTAGCTGCACCCGCAGCGCAGGCACAGCAGATGGCGCACCCGCAGAAGGCAATGACTGCCGACCAGCAGCTCAAGCTGATCCTGCGCCGCCTAGAGCAGGTACCTGCCCGTTTGAAGTATGCGAAGCCTGGATCCTCCAACCGCGTTAATAGCGGCATTGAGAGCGCACTGGGCAACCTGACCACCGTCCAGGGCACTGACGCAGGCCGTCAGATTGCAAGCGCTAAGGCCGCTGTTCGTAAGTCTGATGGACGCGCCCACGCAGCTCTCTCCCCCGTTGGTGTTATTGCCTGCGTTGTCAGTATTGCAAAGTTTGTCATTCAGCTGGGCATCGCCATTTACAAGCTTATTAAGGCACTCGTTAACGCCTTCAAGCAGTGGAAGACCTTCAAGAACATCGTGAAGGCCGTCATTTCTGGTGAAGCCCGCAAGAAGCTGGGTACTGAAACTGAAACCGTACTCAAGGCCATTTTGGGCATTGAAGACGTCCTCAAAAAGTGTGCATAGTCTACACACCGTACGGCTATGCGCTTGTTTAGAGAGCTAATCTTGGTGTTTCTTTAGCTTTCTAGACCCCGTTAAGGGATGCGCCGCACGTGGAGTCACTGCATGGGCTCGCTGCGCGTCCGGGTAGCCGGAGGGTATGTCCTCGAGTGTCTTCGGCGCCTACCCAGCCCACCCCGCATGACCTCATGGTGCGGGGTGGGTTTCTTTAACCGCTCTTTCGACGGCTCTTCCGGGCGAGCGCTTCTTGAGCTTCCTCCCCCGCTACTCCCCTACTTCTTATTACCTCCTTATATATAGACAAAAATCGACCCCGCACCGGTTCACGGTACGGGTCGATTTCTATACTCTACGTACTCAACGTAAGGATTACTCGCCGCGGGAGACGTTAATCATCTCGTCGCGGTCCACAACCTTCACACGGGCGCGAGGCTCACCGGCTGCATCCTTGGATGCGGCGCCCAGTGCCTTCTCGTGGTCGTCCAGACGGTGCCAGCCTTCCCAGGTGGTGTACTTGATGCCCTTGGAGTCCAGGTAGGCGCTGAATGCCTCTGCCTCCGGCTCGGGTGCGGTGTAGAGGTTCTCGCGGTCCTCGAGCAGGTGGGTGATGGTCTCGAGTGCATCAGACTTGGTGGAGCCGATCAGGCCGACGGGGCCGCGCTTAATCCAACCGGATGCGTACAGGCCGGGAACGACCTCGCCGTTCTCGTCCACGACGCGACCCTCAACGTTGGTGATGACGCCGCGCTTGTCGTCGTAACCGATTTCGGGCAGTTCGGAACCAAAGTAGCCGATCGCGCGGTAGACAGCCTGTACGGGGTAGTCCACGTACTCGCCGGTGCCGATGATACCGCCGTTGCCGTCGAGCTTGTTGCGTTCAATGCGCAGGCCCACGACCTTGCCGTCTTCGCCGAGGATCTCGTGCGGGGACTGCAGGAAGTGCAGGTGCAGGCGGCGGGATGCGGTCTGCTCATTGGTCTTCTGGTCTTCCAGCCAGCCGCGCAGGGTCTTCATCATGACCTTGGTCTGCGCGTTCTTCTCCATTGCTTCTTCGGAAGCAGCGTCGAACTGGAAGTCCTCTTCATACAGGACGATGTCCACGTCGCGGGAGTGTGCGAGTTCGCGCAGCTCGAGCGGGGTGAACTTCATCTGTGCGGGGCCGCGGCGACCGAAGACGTGCACGTCGGTCACGGGGGAAACCTTCAGGCCCTCGTAGACATTGTCGGGGATTTCAGTGACGAGCAGGTCGTCAGCGTGCTTGGAGAGGATGCGGGAGACGTCCAGGGCGACGTTGCCGTTACCGAGCACTGCAACCTGCTCAGCTTCGAGCGGCCAGGTGCGGGGGTAGTCGGGGTGGCCGTCGTACCAGGAGACGAAGTCTGCTGCGCCGTAGGAGCCGTCCAGGTCGATGCCCTTAATGTTCAGGGGTGCATCAAAAATCGCGCCGGTTGCGAAGATGATGGCGTCGTAGTGTTCGCGCAGGTCGGCGAGGGTCAGGTCCTTGCCGTATTCGACATTGCCGAAGAAACGGATGTCACCGCGGTCCAGGACCTTGTGCAGCGCGGTGATGATGCCCTTGATGCGGGGGTGATCCGGTGCCACACCGTAGCGGATCAGGCCGAAGGGGGCGGGGTAGCGGTCGAAGATGTCGATGGCGACCTCGACGGCGCCGGTGCGGACCTCTTCAGACTTGGTGAGGATGTCGGCGGTGTAAATACCGGCGGGACCTGCACCAATAACGGCGACGCGCAGGGGGCGTGCTGCTTCAGACACGAAAATCTTCCTTTCGAAGTTCACCGTCCGGCGCCCGGTGCGGCGCGAACAGGCGGTGAGCTTAGTGTTCACTTCTTGCCTATTTTACCGGGGATTGACGGGTGTTCGGTGGCTTATATGTCTTCGCCCACTAAATAGGATAATTTTCTGTCACCTAATCCGGGCGGGGTCACCTAATTCAGGAGGGGTCGCCTAATCCGGGCAGGGCGGCGCATCCGACCCCGGGCACCTCCGCACGCAGCGGGCATAGAACTGCCCCGCCCTCCGAGGTGCAGGAGGGCGGGGCAGGGTAACGAAGACTAGGGGTCGGTTTTAGGCGGCGGGTACCGCCTCAAAGGTGACGACCAGTTCCTCGCGTTCACCGAAGCGGACCAGGTGGCGGTCCAGCACATCCGCCAGACCAGCAGCCAACTCGTCGCTTTCGGCGCGTACCTCCATGATGAGTGCACCGTCGGCTTCGCGCAGGTCACCGTAGCCGCGGAAAATGCCGTCCCGGTTGAAGGTGAGGCGCAGCCCGTCAGGCAGTTCTGCAGTGCCGAGCTTGCGGCCCATGTGCGAGCCGAGCTGCTTGATGTATCGGGCGGGGCGGTCGGTTGCTACGACGGCGCGCTGGCGTACCGGCAGGGATTCCGCGGCGGGATAGTTCTCAGCGGTGTTTTCTTGGGGAGTTTCAGTCACGGTGGGCTCCTTCTCATCTATGCCGAATTCTCATCTATGCCGAAAAAGGCTCACCACACGGAACCTGGCATCCGGCGACGCATGTTTCACCTCGAATATAGCAGAAACTTAGGGTCTACTAACCTAACAAACTATCATTGTTCGCGCAGGGGCGAGAGATAGTTACCGCTATTACGCCTCCCACAAAAGATCTCTGAACGAAAGCTGGGAATTTCCTGGATTAACGCTTAGAGAAACTTTAACCGTAGAATATTTCGGTACAACAGTGTCACCTCCCCAACACACCGGGAAGTGGCACTTTTTTATGCGGGCTCGGAACCCCGAGTCACGCCCCGACTATGAGTATCTACGGATTTTCACGAATGTCTTCTGAGAACACCGCGGCTCCCCAGACCCCCAAGGCAGAAGCCAAGGGCGCACTGGACCGTTACTTCAAAATCACTGAGCGAGGCTCCACCATCGCCGCAGAATTCCGCGGCGGCCTCGCCACCTTCTTCGCGATGAGCTACATCGTCGTGCTGAACCCCCTCATCATCGGCCTCGGCAAGGACGCATCCGGCAACGCCCTCGGCGTACCGCAGGTCGCAGCAATGACCGCACTGGTCGCAGGCGTCATGACCATCCTCATGGGCGTCGTCGCCAAGCAGCCCTTCGCCATGGCGGCAGGCCTCGGCGTGAACGCACTGCTGGCAACCACCATCGCCTCCACCCCCGGACTGACCTGGCCCGCCATCATGGGCCTCGTCGTATGGGCTGGTGTGCTGATGACCATCCTCGTGCTGACCGGCTTCCGCACCGCAGTGTTCAACGCGGTCCCCGAATCGCTCAAGGTCGCAATCGTCGTCGGTATCGGCTTCTTCATCGCCTTCATCGGCCTCGTCAACGCAGGTATCATCCGCCGCATGCCCGACGCAGCAGGCACCACCGTGCCCGTCTCCTTCGGCGTGAGCGGTCACCTGCTCGGCTGGCCCACCCTGGTCTTCCTCTTCGGCCTGTTCCTCACCATTGCGCTGTTCATCCGCAACGTGAAGGGTGCAATCCTCTACGGCGTGCTCGCCTCCACCGCCCTCTCCATCATCCTGGAGAAGGTCGTGCCCTCCGGCAGCTCGCTTCAGTCCCCCACCGGCTGGTCTCTGAACGTCCCCGTCTGGGACTCCAACACCAGCAAGCTGCCCGACTTCTCCCTGTTCGGCTCCGCTGACCTGTTTGGCGCCTTCGGCACCCTCGGCGGCATGGCTGCAGTTCTGCTGATCTTCACCATCCTCATCTCCGCGTTCTTCGACGCAATGGGCACCTCCGTCGGTCTCGCAACCGAAGCAGGCACCATCAAGGACGGCCAGATTGAGAACGTCGACAAGGTCCTGCTCGTGGACGCCCTCGGCTCCGTAGCCGGCGGTGGCACCTCCTCCTCCGCAAGCCAGATCTTTGTGGAATCCGCAACCGGTATCGGCGCGGGCGCACGCACCGGCTTCGCGAACGTCGTCACCGGCGCACTGTTCCTCGTCGCGATCTTCCTGTCCCCCCTGGTCACCATCGTGCCCTTCGAAGCTGTTGCACCCGCAATGGTGTTCGTTGGCTTCCTGATGATCCGCCAGGCAGTGAACATCGACTGGAACGACTGGGGTCTGGGTATCCCCGCGTTCATGACCATCATCTTCATGCCGCTGGCATACTCCATCGCGGACGGTATCGGCGCAGGCTTCCTGTCCTACGTCTTCATCCGCCTGGTGCAGGGTCGCGGCAAGGAAGTTCACTGGCTCATGTACGTGGTTTCCGCAGTGTTCCTCATCTTCTTCGCTAACGGCCTGATTACCGGCTGGATGCACTAAATACATCAGGTGTCTCACCCTCCACACGTGGAGACGCGGGCACCATCAGGGCGGGGTATCGGCACCTTTGGGTTGCCGGTACCCCGCCCTGCGCTATTCTTCCCTCTACCCCAACTACCCAATTCTGGTTGCAGGGGTCGGGGAAACACCACATCACCGACTGAACCGCCGCACACAACGCGTTTCAACGGCACAAGCTAGGAGGCGGCGCCTACAATGGTTGAACCATCGTGGCGCCCAACCCGGGACTTACCCGCGAGCCTCGCCCGTGAAATTTACCCGCGAGCTTTAGCCGCGAAACCGGCGGCGGAAACCGGCGGCGCAACACAGTACACACCGAACAACATCAACGGATCCTCACATGTCTGAACCCCAGAAGGCGGCAGCGCCCACCAGCGCACTCGACCGCTACTTCAAGATTTCCGAACGCGGCTCCTCCATCGCCGCAGAATTCCGCGGCGGCCTCGCCGCGTTCTTCGCCATGAGCTACATCGTGGTGCTGAACCCCCTCGTCATCGGCCTCGGCAAGGACGCATCCGAACGCACCCTCGGTATCGCACCCGTCGCAGCTGTGACCGCGCTGGTTGCCGGCGTGATGACCATCCTCATGGGTGTTATCGCCAAGCAGCCCTTCGCCATGGCGGCTGGCCTGGGCGTGAACGCGCTGCTCGCCTCCACCATTGCCACCACCCCGAACCTGACCTGGGCAGACATCATGGGCCTGGTCGTTCTTGCCGGTCTAATCATGACCGTTCTGGTGCTCACCGGCTTCCGTACCGCGGTGTTTGAGGCGGTCCCTGAGTCGCTCAAGACCGCGATTGTGGTCGGTATCGGCTTCTTCATTTCCTTTATCGGTCTGGTCGACTCCGGCATTATCCGCCGCATGCCTGACGCAGCTGGCACCACCGTTCCGGTGAGCCTTGGCGCGGGCGGTCACCTGCTCGGTTGGCCCACCCTCGTCTTCCTCTTCGGCCTGTTCTTCACCATCGCCCTGTTCATCCGTAACGTGAAGGGCGCGATCCTGTGGGGCGTGCTCGCCTCCACCGCGCTGTCCCTGATTCTGGAGGCGGTTGTCCCCTCCGGTTCCGTGAAGGAATCGGCAACCGGCTGGTCCCTGAACGTGCCTTCCCTTGCGGACATGAAGTTCACCACCCCGAACTTCTCCCTCATCGGTTCCGCTGACCTGTTCGGCGCATTCACCCACATCGGTCCGCTGGCTGCTTCGCTGCTGGTGTTCACCATTCTGCTGTCCGTGTTCTTCGACGCGATGGGCGTTTCGGTGGGTCTTGCCGCCGAGGCTGGCACCATGAAGGACGGCAAGGTTGAGGACATCGACAAGGTCCTGCTCGTGGACGCTTTCGGTTCCGTTGTCGGTGGTGGAGCGTCCGGTTCGGCGAACCAGATTTTCGTGGAATCCGCTACCGGTATTGGTGCGGGTGCACGCACCGGCTTTGCGAACATTGTGACCGGTGTGCTGTTCCTGCTGGCGATTTTCATTTCGCCGCTGGTCACCATCGTTCCTTTCGAGGCGGTTGCTCCGGCGCTGGTCGTGGTCGGCTTCCTGATGATTCGCCAGGCCGTGAATATTGACTGGACCGATTGGGGTCTGGGTATTCCGGCGTTCTTGACCATTATTTTCATGCCGCTGTCGTACTCGATTGCGAACGGTATTGGTGCCGGCTTCGTGGCGTACACTTTCATTCGCCTGGTGCAGGGCCGCGGTAAGGACGTGCACTGGCTGATGTACCTGGTGTCCGCGGTGTTCGTGATCTACTTCGGTATGGGCATCATTAACGGCTGGACTAGCTAAGTCCGCTAGCCCCGATAGTTAGCCTCATTGAGAGGCGTCAACAAAGAATGGCAGAATCGTTCCGGTTTCGGAATGATTCTGCCATTTCTTTATCTGCCCACCCGCACTCAGCATGTACGAGAGGCAGGGAAAGTGACGAGACTTAGCGGACGTCTCCATCCACGTAGAACCAGGCGCCGCCCACCTTCTCAAAGCGCGACAGCTCATGCATACTGCCCTTCACCCGCTCCTCCGCAGGAACACCCGGCACCGAACGGTAATACGCAACGAACTCCACCGTACCGGACGCATCAAACGGGCCACCCGAAGCACCCAGAATATCCAGGCGATACCAGCAGATATTATCCTCCAACTCCAGCGTCGCCGGGCGAGTACTCGGATGCCAGCTCGCCAGCAAGTACGCCGCATCCCCTGTCGCAAACGCGGTAAAACGCGAGCGCATCAGCTGCTCCGGCGCGGGAGCAGTCAGCGTGCCGGAGGCGGCAAACTCGCCCAGGAACCTGCCGCAGCAGGCGCCGTACACCTCGCCGCTCGAGCAGGGGCAGCGGTCATCATGGTTAAGTTCAACCTGGTTCAGTTCAGTCATGCCACCCAGTATAAAGAACGTGCCACGTCAAGAAGGCATCGCATCAAGAAAGCACAGCGCAAAGAAACGCCCGCTCCGCCGGGGATACAAATCCTCCAGCAGAACGGGCGTTCTTGTTTTCAATCGTTAAGTTTGAGCGAACCTACACGGTGCGCTTCAGCGGCAACGCTTATTCAGCGATTGCGCGAGCCGGGGTGTCAGCAGCCGAAGGCTTGCCCACGTATGCGCCGCGGTACTTAGCAGCCGGGTGGCTGTCAGCAACCTTGGTGTGGCCCTTACCGAAGATGTTCTCACGCAGGGTGTTGCCCTCGTACTCGGTGCGGTAGCGGCCGCGCTTCTGCAGCTCGGGAACAACGTACTCGATGAAGTCCTCGAAGGAACCCGGGGAGACGTGGTACGCCAGGTTGATGCCGTCCAGGCCGCCCTCGTCGATCCAACGCTCCAGCTCGTCAGCAACCTGAACCGGGTCACCAACAATGACCTCGCCCATACCGCCGAGGGTGGTGTGCTCAGCGATGTCCTTGCGGGTCCACTTCTTGTCCTTCGCCTGCAGGGTGAAGGGGGTCAGGAAGGACTGAATCGACTCGGTCTGCACGTAGTTCAGGACCTCATCCTCGTCGAACTGGGACAGGTCAACACCGGACCATCCGCCGACAATAGCCTGTGCAGAGTCGAGGTTCACGTACTTCTTGTACTCCTCGTACTTTGCCTTTGCCTTCTCCTCGGTCTCATCCACGATGACGGAGAGCATTGCGAGGATCTTGACGTCGTCGCGGCTACGGCCCTGCTCCTCGGCAGCGGCACGGATACGGTCGGTCACAACGCGGGTCAGGTCGGGACGCAGGGCGCTGATGAACACAGCCTCAGCGTGCTTACCGGAGAACTGCTGGCCACGGCTGGATGCGCCAGCCTGGAAAATCACGGGGGTGCGCTGCGGGCTCGGCTCAGTCAGGGAGATGCCGGGTACGGAGAAGTACTTGCCCTTGTGACCAATCGGGTGGACCTTGGAGGGGTCAGCGTAGATGCCGCGCTCGCGGTCCTTGATGACTGCGCCGTCTTCCCAGGAGCCTTCCCACAGCTTGTAGCAGACGTCCAGGAACTCGTCGGCGATTTCGTAGCGCTCGTCGTGCGGAATCTGGGTGGGCAGGCCCTGGTTCTCAGCAGCCGAAGGCAGGTAAGAGGTCACAACGTTGAAGCCGACGCGGCCCTCGGTGAGGTGGTCGAGGGAGGCGTAGCGGCGAGCCAGAGTGTAGGGCTGCTCGAAAGTAGCGGCAGCAGTCACGCCGAAGCCGAGGTGCTCGGTCACTGCAGCCATTGCAGAAATCTGGGTTGCGGGATCGTTCACGGGAACCTGAGCGGCACCCTCAATGGCGGGAGCGGCAGAGTTCTTGTACACGTCGTAGATGCCGACCACGTCAGCGATGAACACGGCGTCAAACAGGCCGCGCTCAAGGGTCTTAGCCAGGTCAGTCCAGTACTTGATGGTGTTGTACTCGGTTGCGCGGGAGCGCGGGTGACGCCAGAGGTCGAAGCTCTGGTGACCAATGCAGGTCATTTCGAATGCGTTAACTACGATGCGCTTCTTCTGCTCAGCCATCGATTTTCCTTTCGCGAATGATCGGGGACGATCGGGTTAGTGCCCTGCACCCCGCGCGCCGCCTCCTTCTTGCCTTCTGCGTTCGGTGGTGGCCTTCGTGCAGGTGGCGCGTTCGCGCCGTACTTGCCTCGTAACGTTGAGGCCAGATCATCATCTGGGGCACCCCGCTACGGGAGAGGGTTGCCGCCCGGCTAGCCAGAGCTTAGCGCCGGGACTCATGATCTCGTGGTTTGAGTGTACGGGGCGCACGGGAGGGAGGTCACGTTTGTGACGAAAAAATCTTTTTGTGACGTGGAACCGAAATATTTCGTGATAAATGCGAAATATACGGTCATAGAAATTCATACGCGCCCGCCGGGTTGATTGAGGCACGCCACAGCCCATAGGGTGGGAGAAGCAAACCATCCAGAGCGACTGAGAGACCTGGCTCCACGACGTCGCAGCAACCGACACGGATTCTTCCGCCCCCGGTGCTAACGCCAGGAACGATGGAAGTGACATGACACTCAACAGTGCAGTAACTGACGTACCCACCAGTGAAAAGAACGGCCGCCGTGCCGTATCCACCGCCGCCGTCCCCTTGAGCTTTGAAGACGTCGGACAGTCTTTCCCCGTGCCCGGCGGAACCCACGAAGTTCTTCGCGGAGTCTCCTTCACCGCAGCCCCCGGCGAGATTATCTCCGTCATCGGATCCTCCGGATGCGGCAAATCCACCCTCCTGCGTGCAGCAGCAGGCCTGAACCGCATCACCGCAGGTACCGTGCGTATCGGCGAGAAGGCAGTGACCGGCCTCGACCCCCGCGTAGCTATCGGTTTCCAGGAACCGCGCCTGCTCCCCTGGCGCACCGTCGCCGACAACGTGGCGCTCGGACTGCCGCAGGGCACCAAAAAATCTGAAGGCGCAGCATCCGTAGCGAGCCTGCTCGACCTGGTCGGCCTGGGCGAATACGCAACCCACCGTCCCAAGGAAATTTCAGGCGGTATGGCTCAGCGCGTGTCCCTGGCACGAGCGCTCGCACGCAACCCCGGCGTGCTGCTGCTCGACGAGCCCTTCGGTGCTCTGGATGCGCTGACCCGCATCAACATGCAGGATTTGCTGTTGGACGTGCACCGTCAAGACCCGACCACGATTCTGCTGGTCACCCACGATGTGGAAGAGGCGCTGTACCTCTCTGACCGGGTGATTGTCCTCGGTAAGGACACCCCGGAGGCGCCCGCCACCATCCAGCGCATCGTGACCGTTGACCGTTCTCACCCGCGTGACCGCGCCGATGCAGAGATCACGGCGCTGCGTAGCGAACTGTTGGCTGAGCTCGGCGTGGAAGATAACGCCTAAAGCCGCCACGAAACGCATTTCTTACACATCACATCATCATCTTCAGAAGCGAAAAGATTTCATCATGACTTACTCCCCGTCTCGCCGTACCGCCCTCAAGTCCTTTGCCGCAGCCGCCGCTTTTGCTACTCTGCTCAGCGCCTGCGCTGGCGAAGGTTCCGGTTCCGCTAACGCCTCCGGTGCTGCCGGTGGTGGCGACCAGAACACCGTGACCATTGACTACGCGACTTACAACCCGCTGTCCCTGATTATCCGCAAGAAGGGTTGGCTTGAGACCGCCCTCGCCGCGGAGGGTAAGAAGGTTGAGTGGGTCAAGTCGGCTGGTTCGAACAAGGCGAATGAGGCGCTGCGTAGCGGCAATATTGATGTTGGCTCGACCGCCGGTTCGGCGGCGCTGCTGGCACGCGCGAACGGCTCCCCCATCAAGGTCATTAGCCTCTACTCGCAGCCGGAATGGTCGGCACTGGTGACCCGCAAGGATTCGGGCATCACCAAGGTTGCGGACCTGAAGGGTAAGACCGTTGCCGTGACCAAGGGTACCGACCCGTACTTCCTGCTGCTGCAGGCACTCAAGCAGGAGGGTATCTCTGCTTCGGACCTGACCATTCAGAACCTGCAGCACGCTGACGGCCGCACCGCCCTGGATAACGGTCAGGTCAACGCGTGGAGCGGCCTGGACCCGATCATGGCTGCCGCCGAGGTGGAAAGCGGCGACGTGCTCTTCTACCGCAACCTGAACTTCAACACCTACGGATTCCTGAACGCGACCGAGAAGTTCATTCAGTCCAACCCGACCGCCGCACAGACCATCGTGGACGTGTACGAGTACGCTCGCGCCTGGGCTAAGAAGAACCCCGAAGAGGCTGTGAAGATTGTCGAGGAGGAGTCCGGCATTAAGCACGAGACCGCCCAGGTCGTCATGGAGCGCACCCACCTGGATATCGACCCGGTTCCGGGCGCTAAGCAGGTTGAGGTTCTGAAGGGTGTCGGCCCGATCCTGGTGGAGTCCGGCGACGTTCCTTCCCAGTCCGACGTGGACAAGGCGCTGAACAGCATTGTGGACGACCAGTTCGCAAAGAAGGCTGACAGCGCAGCCGTCGAGAAGATCGCGAAGGTAGTTGAGAAGTAATGACCGCCGCAACGATTACCGCCGCCTCCAGCGCTCGCGCTGAGCGTGCCGAGAAGCGTGTCTCTTCCGTGAAGCTGCCGTCGAACCCGTTCGCCGGTAAGCAGTACCTGGGCCTGATTCTTCCCCTGGCGCTGATTGCCCTCTGGTATATTCTGAGCACGAACAGCGTGTTCACCCAGGTTCAGCTGCCCTCCCCCGACCGTGTGGTCAGCGCCGGTGTTGAGCTGGCGCAGCGCGGCGAGTTGGGCCGCCACGTGGCGATTTCTACTCAGCGTGTGCTGATTGGTTTCGGTATTGGTGCCGTGCTCGGCCTGGTGCTGGGTGCGCTGATTGGCTTGTCTGCGCCGGTGCGTCTGATTGCCGCACCGACCATTGGTGCGCTGCGTGCCGTGCCGTCCCTGGCGTGGGTTCCGCTGCTTCTGCTGTGGATCGGTATCGGTGAGAATTCCAAGGTGACCCTGGTTGCTATTGGTGCATTCTTCCCGGTGTACACCACGGTTTCTGCGGCTCTGGCGCACGTTGACCCCAAGCTTGTGGAGGCGGCACGCGCCTTCGGTCTGAAGGGTCTGCGCCTGTTCACCACGGTTCAGCTTCCCGCGGTTCTGCCGTCGGTCGTTTCGGGTCTGCGTCTGGCGCTGGCTCAGGCGTGGCTGTTCCTGGTCGCCGCTGAGCTGCTGGGTGCATCCATGGGCCTGGGTTACCTGCTGACCGACTCGCAGAACAACGGTCGCACCGACCGCCTGCTGCTGGCTATTGTGGCGCTGGCGGTGCTCGGTAAGATTACCGACGCCCTGGTGGGTGTTTTCGAGCGCTGGGTGAAGGCGAAGTACCCCAGCAACTAACGCCACCAGCAATTAGCACCACAGCTAAACGCAATGCTCAGCACGCGCTGAGTTTTAGGAGAGATGTCCGCCGCGTGGTTGCTCCTCTGAAGGTGAGCTAATCATCGCTACGCGCCGGAGAAAGAAGTCGGCGGGGAAACCTGTCGCCTACTGAATGATGATGATGAACCCCGCCCCGCGCCCCACAGCAGTGAGCGCGGGGCGGGGTCTTTAAATATTTCGGAATATTACGAACCGGTACTCACCATGCCGAATATGACGGTCCCCTTTGCTTCCTGGCCCGGAGCGCGCTTTACTAAGAAGGCAAACCATCCAGAGCGACCGAGAGACCTGGCTCCGTGACGTCGCAGCAACCCCCTCGCCAACGCACACACAGACCCCACGGTCACACAGACAGCGGCACGGCGAGCAAGGGTGCTAATGCCAGCAACCGATGGGAGAATAATGGGACTGCCCACCCCCTACTCGTTCACCGACCCGCTGAACCCCACCCCGAACCCCGCCCTCGAATCTGACGAGGCACGCGTCGCGTTCTGGGAGAAGCAGGCGCAGCGCCTCACCTGGGCTGAGCCCTGGCACACCGCGCACCGCTTCGAGAAGCCGAAGTCCCTCGGCTTCGATGAGGAAGGCATCGAACAGTTCACGATCCCCGAAATTAAGTGGTTCGAGGGCGGTAAGCT
This sequence comes from Rothia sp. HMSC068E02, assembly GCF_001813565.1. Classification (NCBI taxonomy): domain Bacteria; kingdom Bacillati; phylum Actinomycetota; class Actinomycetes; order Micrococcales; family Micrococcaceae; genus Rothia; species Rothia sp. HMSC068E02. The sequence goes on along the minus strand of NZ_KV812887.1, from coordinate 78,328 downwards.
CAACGTCGCCTACAACTGCGTAGACCGCCACGTGGAGGCGGGCCGCGGCGACAAGGTCGCCCTCTACTTCGAGGGTGAGCCCGGCGACCGTGAGGCCATCACCTACTCCGAATTGCAGCGCCGCATCGCGAAAGCAGCAAACGGCCTGCTGTCCCTGGGCGTGCGCAAGGGTGACCGTGTGGTCATCTACCTGCCTGTCATCCCCGAAACCATTATTTTCACCCTCGCCTGCGCGCGTATTGGCGCGATCCACTCCCTCGTCTTCGGTGGCTTCTCCGCCGAGGCGCTGAAGTTCCGTGTGGAAGACACCGGCGCGAAGGTCCTCATCACCACCGACGGCCAGAACCGCCGCGGCAAGGTCGTTCCCGTGAAGGTCAACGCCGACGAGGCATGCTCCGGTGAGAACAACATTGAGCACGTTATCGTGGTGGACCGCACCAGCGCCTCCGACCCGGTAGCGCACGCCGCTGTGCCGTGGACTGAGGGCCGCGACGTCTGGTACCACGACCTGGTGGACGACCAGCCTGACACCCACGCCTACGAACTGCACGACGCAGAAGACCCGCTGTTCATTATTTACACCTCCGGCACCACCGGTAAACCCAAGGGCCTGGTGCACACCATGGCTGGATACCTGGTGCAGACCGCGTACACCCACGCGCTGCTCTACGATCTGCTGCCGGATTACGTGGACGAGAACGGTGTGCTGCGCCCGGACGAGCTGTCGGCGGTCAACGACCCGGAAAAGGTTGAGTCCACCGTTCACTGGTGCACCGCCGACCTGGCGTGGGTTACCGCGCACACCTACGAAATTTACGGCCCGCTGGTCAACGGTGTGTCCGAGGTGATTTACGAGGGCACCCCGAACACCCCGCACTACGGCCGCCACTTTGAGGTTATCGAACGCTACGGCGTGACCAACTACTACACCGCCCCGACCCTGATTCGTTCCCTCATGGGTGCGTTCCCGAACGGCCCGGAGCCCGGCAAGTACGATTTCTCGACCGTGCGCCTGCTCGGCTCGGTGGGTGAATCCATTAACCCGGAGGCGTGGCGCTGGCTGCGCGAGCACGTGGGCGGCGGCACCGCGGCGTTCATCGACACCTGGTGGCAGTCCGAGACCGGTTCGACCGTATGCTCCCCGCGCCCGCACGACCCGGCATTCGCACCCGAGGGCACCTACCCGGAGGGCACCCCGCACTGCACTCCCCTGCCCGGTTGCGCTACCCGCGCCGTTCCCGGCGTGTCCACCCGCGTGGTGGATGAGCACGGCGACCCGGTCGAACCCGGCAAGCAGGGCTTCATCGTGGTCGATAAGATTGGCCCCTCGATGGCTCGTACCGTGTGGCAGAACCCGCAGCGTTTCCTGGATTCCTATTGGCGTCACTACGGCGAGCGCGGCTGGTTCCTCGCTGGCGACGGCGCGAAGGAAGACGAAGAGGGTAACGTGTACATCCTCGGCCGTATTGATGACGTGATTAACATTTCGGGTCACCGCCTGTCCACGATTGAGATTGAGTCGGCTCTGGTGACTCACCCGGCTGTGGTTGAGGCTGGTGTCTGCCCCGTGGAGGATGAGCTGACCGGTCACCAGGCGGTCGCCTACGTGACGCTCACCGATGAGGGTAAGGACCTGACTGAGGATGAGCTGAAGGCGGCGCTGACCGCGCACGTGCGTGAGCACATTGGCCCGATTGCTAAGCCGAAGGACGTTGTGGCGGTTGCCGATATCCCGAAGACTCGTTCGGGTAAGATTACTCGCCGTCTGCTCGGTGAGCTGTACCAGGGCCGTTCTTTGGGCGATGTTTCTTCGCTGCAGAATGAGGAGGCGCTGGGCCACATTGCGCAGGTGCTGGTGGATACCGGCCGCGTGAGCTAGGCCCTCTAGGCTCTGTTGCTGAGCTGAACGCTACGCCGAGCTGAAAGCTACATAGAGTAAAGGTGCGGATACCGAATGCTGATTCGGTATCCGCACCTTTTGTTATGCCATTTTACTAAGCTGACAGGGCTCTTTGTTGGCGTTGCGCCGCCTAGTCAGCCTACTTGATCAGGCCCAGCGAACGAGCGTGTTCGGCGGTAATGCCACTCGGTTCAATGTGCTCGGGGCCCTTGTCCTTCTCGGGGTGCTCGGTCGCCTGGAAGCGGATCATCTTCACATCGTTTGCCGCACCCAGGTTCGTGATCATGCCGTCACCGTTCAGGTCCACGGAGACCGGCTCGGTGTCGATCTTGCCGTTGCCGTTGAAGTCAATCGGCTGGTTGGCGGGCTTGCCCTTGTACAGGAAGCCAGCCGCGCGGGGACCGAAGCCGCGCGCCTCGTACAGCTTCGCCTCGTTGAGCATGCGGTACTCGGCGGTGGAGTAGCCGAAGTAGCGGCTACCGTCAGCCATGGGCACGCCGGTGAGGGTGTACTGGTAGTTCATGACGCTGTAGTAGTTGGGCTTGTAATTGATTTCGTCCCAGCCGCCGTGGCTCAGCGCGAGGTTGTGGCCGAGCTCGTGCACGAACACTGCCACGCGGATGTCGCTGCTTGCCTCGCCCCAGAAGTGCGGGCCGACGGTGACCATAAAGTTACGACCGCCGAAGTTAGCGATACCGGAGGAGTAGCTGTTGTCGTAGTAGTCTCCCCAGATCATGTAGTGGAAGGTGCCTTCGCGGGCGGGGTTGAACTTACCTTCGGTCGCCTTGATGCGGTGGAGCGCCTTGAATTCGCTGTCGAGTGCCTGGTAGCTGATTTCGTTGCCGCCGCCCAGGTTGTACTTGGCGCTACGGGCGTCACCGGCGTCCAGGTGGATGTTCACGCCGTGGGTGCCGTCGGGGTTGCGCAGGGGCAGGTCGGCGTAAATCTTGGTGATGCGGTCCAGTTCATCTTCGCTGGGCAGCAGGCCTGCCATGTAGTCCATCTCGACGAAGATGTCCTTGTGCTTGGGGTCTGCGCCCATTGCGGGGAAGTCGACATCGATTTTGCCGTCGCCGTCAGCGTCGTAGCCCTTCATTTCCCAGGTGTTGGGGATGCCGTCGCCGTCAATATCGGGGCTGTAGGCGTTTGCTGCGGGGGCTGCGATAGTGCCCAGGCAGAGCACTGCGAGGGAGGCAAGCGTGACGCGTGCGCTCTTCATAAATGCCATGTTGTGTTCCTTCAGTGTGTGGTGACCGGTGGTGTTTCTGTGGAGTTTTCCGGGAGGGCGTTCTCCACGGTTTCCATGATGCTCCCGTTTCACGTATTAGGTGAGCTGGGTGCCGCAATGTTCATACATTGAAGTAAAAGTTGAGATAATTTTGAAGATGAGCTGAATTACATTAGAGTATCAGTAATTCAAATCACATGCATCACCACATTTTTCACAACAAGAGAGATCCCATGACTTCTTCCTCGAACACCACTAACGGTCTGAACCGCCGCGCACTCATCAAGGGTGCCGCATGGAGCACCCCCGTCATCGCAACCGCCGCAGCGGTACCCGCCTACGCGGCATCCACCGACGCGCAGGAAACCCCGACCCTGAAGTTCGGTGTCTTCACCCAGGCGTTCAACTCGAACCCCTCCAACGACTTTGATACCCGCTACGGTCTGGACTCCTACACCGTGCAGGTTCCCAACATCAGCGCAACCTCCACCACCCCGCAGAGCCGCGGCGGCGGCACCTTCACCCCCGGAGGTAGCGTCGGTGCCGGCCTGTACGGTGGCGCGGGTCTGTGGATTTCCGCACCCATCAACTCCAAGGGCGAGTTCCAGGGCAGCTCCTGGCTGTACCCTCAGGCGCATCTGCAGGTGACCTTCGAGTTCACTTTCCCCACCGCCGAGGATGTCACCGACCCGCTGCTGTGGGATGTCGATAACGACGTTGAGATCCCGGCACTCGCCAAGAGTGCGGGCGGCGCAAAGACCAACAACCCCGCCGTGGCGGCGTTCAACGGCATCGCATACACCGCGAAGTTCTACGAGCCGACCATCGAGGACAACGTCTGGACCGGCGTACTGGACATCCGCACCTCCGACTACCTGGAAGCCACCGCGAAGGACGGCGTGAGCTACGCGCAGGTGCTGGCTTCGCTGGTTCCGGTGTACTTCACCGAGGTGACCTCCAGCTACACTCTGACCACCACCGCTCAGATCACCAGCGGTAGCGTCGCAATGCAGCTGACCGAGGGTGGCGAGTACACCTTCCAGGACCTGGCTGGTTTGCGCGCTTCGGCGACCATCACCCGCTAAGGGAAATGACCCGCTAAGACAGCGAATTTAAACACCGGGGGCCCGGCATCCGTTATGGATGCCGGGCCCCTCGCCGTGTTTAAGGCTTATCCTACTGGGCACCGCCGGTAGCTACTAGAGGCTAGTCCTTCGCGGGAACCAGACCCTCAGCTGGTAGCAATAGTTCATGACGCTCAGGTAGTTCGGCTTGTCGTTCACGTCATCGGTGCCGCCGGGCAATAAAAACCTAGCACTTCATCATAACGCCGTCTTGAGCCCCGCACGAGAATTCTCATCATGCGGTGCTGTTTGAGCGCATCAGCACAGGGAATGCGGGTATCTGTCGTTCTCGGGAAGCATAAGAAAAACCATAGACGTTGCGGCACAGCAAGCCTATTCTGGATATACAAGTATTTTTCAACATACAGGAGGATACGATGGCTAACGTTACGATCATTGGCGGGCACGGCAAGGTTGCTCTTCTGGCCGAGCCGCTGCTGGTGGAGCGCGGGCATGCGGTCAATGCGCTTATTCGCAGGCCGGAGCAGTCAGAGGATATTGTCACGCGCGGGGCGAACCCTGTGGTCGCTGACATTACCGCGTTGAGCACCGAGGAGATGGCGAAGCTCTTCAAGGATTTACATACAGAAGTGCTGGTGTGGTCCGCGGGTGCGGGCGGTGTAGGTGGCCCCGAACGCACCTATGCGATTGACCGTGACGCTGCGATCCGGTCGATGGATGCGGCGCGGCTGGCCGGTATTAAACGGTACGTGATGGTATCGTACCTGGGCGCGGGTTCCGGGCACGGCATCGACCCTGATGACAGTTTTTACGCCTACGCCGAGTCGAAGACGATCGCCGATGAGCACCTGCGCGGCTCGGGGCTGGATTACACGATTCTGGGGCCGGGGACGCTCACCCTTGAGGAGGCAGGCGGCATTACTCTGGGGATTGAGCCCGCCCACACGCCCGGCGCCGAATCTAATACTCCGCGGGCCACCGTTGCCCAGGTGCTGGCGGCGGTTCTTGAGGACCCGTCCACGGTTGGGAAGGCGCTCCCGTTTATTGGCGGGCCCACCCCGATAGCTCAGGCTCTCGCATCGGCGCCTAACAGCAATAAGCTGCGCTAGGGTTTGCCGGATGCACCCGCCCCGGCTGAGTGCGGACGCGTCCCGAGCCTCTTCACGGGTTTGGGGCGTGTTTTTCTCTCACGCAAGGTTGGTGCCGCATCGCTCAGTATCCTAAAGTACCATGTATTTTTAGAGCAACTGCAAGAGGTTCCCGTGGGATTCTTCGATCTCTTCGCCGACAAAACCCCGGACGAGCCCGCCGAGGCGTAGCTTACCAGGACATTTCTGGTCTGACTGCTTCGGCGACCATTACCCGCTAAGGGGCATGAGCCGCTAAGACAGCGAATTTAAAACACCAGGGGCCCGGCATCCATACTGGATGCCGGGCCCCTTTGCTTTCGGGCTCAGCCTATCGGCCGCCGCCGAGGTAAATTGTCGCAAAAAGTAGTTCCCAAAAAAAGAGAACTGTATTACAATGTATATATAGTCTTTAGGAACGAGGTACCAACTATGGAAAACCTAGTAATTTCAGTCTTTAACACCGAAAGCGAAGCTTATCAGTCCTTTGCAGATTTGAAGGCTTTCCGCCAAACTCAGACGACCAAGGTTGCTCAAATCGCCCTGGTCAAAAATGAAAACGGTCATATCGTTGAAAAAGAACGCTATGACTTTGAAGATTCAACGACGGATGCAACCCTAAAAGGTGGCTTGCTCGGTGCAGTTATCGGGCTTTTGGGTGGTCCTATCGGCGTCTTGTTTGGTTATGGTATGGGTAGCCTCTATGGTTTGGCTGCTGGTGCTACTGTTGATACGGCAGAAACTGGCCTGATTGACGTTGTTTCTCAAAAATTGACTAACGGTGAAACAGCCGTTGTTGCCTTGGTGCAAGAAGACAACGAAGCAGTCATCGATGCTTACTTCACCAAGTACGACACCCAAATCGTGCGTTGGGATGTAGCAACCGTCGTAGCCGAAATCGAAGCAGCTCTGCAAGTCCAAGAAGACCTCTACAACCAGGCGCGTGCACAGATGAAGGCTGAACGTAAAGCCGAACGCAAGGCTAAGCGTGAAGAATTCAAGGCGAATGTCAAAGCAAAGTTTGACAAATTGGAAGCGTAAGCACCCAAGCATCTCATAAAAAATAGGCTATCTACTTCTGGTAGATAGCCTATTTTTTTTAAAAACTAGATTTTAGAAAGAGGAAGTGAGGATTTTGGCTCAAGATCTTGAACAAATCAAGGAAGACAATGGCAAAAATACCAAACTCAAGGTGGGGATTTTAGCCATCTCTCTTTCTCCAGGTGGATGTTGATGCCGGTGGTGCCGTTGGGGTTGCGCAGGGGAAGCTGGGCGAAGGATTCGGTGATACGGTCCAGCTCATCCTCGCTGGCGAGCAGGCCGGGCATGTAATCCATCTCCACGAAGATGTCCTTCTACAGCGGGTTATTGCGCTCTCACGAGGTTTCAACACCTCAGGGCAACAATAACCCGCTTCATCATACACAGAGTGCATATAGATTTTCTCCGGTATAGCACCATATCTCAGGTTTATGCACCGAATATGACGTAAAACTGTTCTAGCAAGTCTCTATTTGGCGTTTTCTGCCCCAGCGTTCTGTGCGGCGGCTTTTGCCTCGGAGGTCTTCTTGGAGGCATAGAACAGGCACACGACCGCGCCCACCGCCGAGGCAACCAGGGGCAGCATCATGGAATCAGCCATTGCCGCCGCGTAGGGTTCACGCAGGACCTGCGGAAGCACGCCTCCAGCAGCGCTGCCGTGAGAGCTACCGCCCGCTGCGGCAGCCGGACCCAACGCGGACAGGTGCGAGGTAATCGCAGAAGCCATAATCGTCGTAATCGCAGCCGAACCCAGCACCGACGCCATCTGGCGGGTCTCGTTGTACACGCCCGAACCGGCACCGGCACGCTGCGGCGGCAGGTTACGGGTCGCAGACACCGACAGCGGACCCCAAATGCAGGCATTCGCCGCACCCAGAATAATCATCGGACCAACCATCAGCCACAGGTTGCCTTCCGCAACCATCGTCGGGCGGAGCAGAGCAAAACCAACAACCATCAGCGTAAAACCAATTACCGCAATCCACTTCGGGTCGTTACGGTTCAGACGCGCACCCACCACCGGCGCCAACGCGCCCGAAAACAAAGCCATCGGGGCGGTCATCAGCGCAGCCTGGGTCGGGTCCAGGCCCTCCACCTGCTGCAGGTACAGGGTCAGCGGGAATGCCATGCTGATAGCGACCACACCCATAGCGGAGATAGCCACATTCGACACGGAGAAGTTACGGTCACTGAACAGGCTCAGCGGAACCAGCGGCTCACGCGGGTTAATAGCCTGCCAACCAATGAACAGACCCAGCACCAGAATGCCGGCAATAATCAGACCCCACACGCTCACCGCAATACCGGTGCCCAGGAACGAATCGGTCATGGTGCCCCAGTCGTAGGTGGCACCTTCCTGAATACCGAAAACTAGCAGGAACAGACCGACCGCCGAAAGCACCACGCCCAACCAGTCGAAGCTGTGCTTCTTCTGCTCAAACACCGGCACGTTACGCCACGCCAAGAACAGACCGACCAAACCCACCGGAATGTTCACGAAGAAAATCCAGCTCCAATTCAGGGCATCCACGAGCACGCCGCCCAGAATCGGGCCAACCAGCGAGGCGACACCCGCCGTCGCACCCCAAATACTCATCGCAACACCGCGCGCATTCGGCGGGAACATCAGCGTAATCAGAGACATGGTCTGCGGGGTCATCAGCGACGCACCCAGGCCCTGCACCACGCGGGCAGTAATCAGCGATTCAACGTTCGGTGCCAGACCACACCACAGGGAGGCGAGCGTAAAAATAGCCATACCGATCATGTACAGGTTCTTCTGACCGAAGCGGTCACCCATACGGCCGGTAATGAGCAGCGGCACCGCATACGCCAGCAGGTAGGCGCTCGTCACCCACATGCCCGCCGACAGCGACGCATCCAAATCCTGCAGCATGTGCGGCAGGGCGATGGTGACAATATTGCCGTCCACCAGAATCATGAAGAAGCCAACAACCAGGGACCAGAGAGCAGGCCAGGGCTTGTACGGTGCCTTCGCCGGGTTACCGACGAGGGGCTCTTTCTTGGGGCGGGAATTCATGATCCTCCAGTGGATGAGCGTTGCGGGTACAGTCTGCGTGTTCAGCGTTGCCGCTAATAAATATCACCCCATCTTACTCCCCTTGTGGGCACGGCTCCGGTTGCTCTACCCTAATTCAGCTGTTCACGACGCGTGCGCGAGGCAACCAGGCAACAGGCGCCCTGATGCCACCCCGAAGCACTCTGAACCCACTAGACTGAAGCTATAGAAACTGACAGGGCGCCGCCAATGCTGGCGCGCCCCCCATCAGACCACCCTCAACGAGACGACCACGGGAGGACCCATGGGTTTCTTTGATTTCTTCACCGACCGCACCCCGGCAGAGCCCGCCGAAATCCGCCTCGTCGCTTTCGTCAGCGGCAAAGTGCAGGGCGTGGGCTTCCGCTGGTGGTGCGCCGGAACCGCCAAGCCCATGGGGCTGACCGGCTACGCCGAAAACCTCGACGACGGGCGCGTGAAAGTCGTTGCGGAAGGTACCGCCGTCTCCTGCGCTCGCCTGGTAGATATTCTGCGCGGCGGCGACACCGCGGGCCGCGTGGATGAGGTGCTCGTCGAGTGGGAGGAGCCGTCCGGCTCGTTCCGCGGCTTCGGCATCAGGTAGCGCGGACTAAAGTAGCGCGGTTTAGCTAGCCCAGAGCTAGTCAGACCAGAGCGCCGCGAACTGGGCGCGGGTCATATCGGCGCGGCGCACCCGATGCTGCACCGGGTGGCCGTTCTCGTCGGGGCGGCCGGAGCTCGGGTCAATATCGTCGTAGATGCCGGTGAAACCCGCCTTAACCGCCACCCGTTCCGAGGGCTCGTTACCCGCCAGGGCGGTCCAGCGCACACTCTCAAGACCCAAGCCAAGCGGGTCGAAAGCGTAGCCGAGGACGGCACGCAGCGCCTCGGTCATGTAGCCCTTGCCGCGCACTTTCGGGGCGGCATAATAGCCCAGTTCGGCGCGGGTTCCGGGGCTTTCGGGGGTGCCCTCGGGCAGGCGCAGTTCAATGGTCCCGGCAAACACGCCGGAGGCGTCAATCGCCCAGCGTTGAATCTGCCCGGCGGCAATCTGGCGGGCGGTGGTGAGCAGGTAGTCTTCGGCGTCGGCGCGCGTGTAGTTCAACGGGAGGCGGGTGTAGCGGAGGGTTTCTTCGTCGCGGCAGGATTCCACGATGTCGGGGATGTCCGCCTCGCACAGGTGGCGGAGGGTGAGGCGCTCGGTAATGAGTTCGGGCTGGTTGGGCTCTACGTGTTCGCTGTGTTCTGAGAAGTTACTGTGTTCGGGGGTCATGATTCGAGCTTAACCCCTGGGGTTTACATGTGGGATTTGCGCATGGATATTTGCACGGGGGAGATTTGCACGTGGAGAAGCTTTTTGAGCACCCCAGAATATTCGGTGATGCAAATCATAGTTAAACCTTCGGGTTTTAATCCAACACCACTTGATTATTATGAATTATTCATAATAAAATATTTATCGAGCCCGCCCAATGGGCACCACTTAGAACAAGCGCCGCGCAACGAATCCGCGCGGCACGAAGTAGAAAGAAGAACACTATGGCAGTTCTGACCATCGGCGACCAGTTCCCCGCATACGAGCTCACCGGCGTTGTCCCCGGTAAGCTGGCTGACATCGAAGCAACCAAGCCCGAAGACTACTTCACCACCGTCTCCTCCGAGGGTCTGGACGAAGGCACCTGGCGCGTCGTCTTCTTCTGGCCGAAGGACTTCACCTTCGTTTGCCCCACCGAGATTGCAGCATTCGGCAAGCTCGCTGACGAGTTCGAGGCGCGCGACACCCAGGTAATCGGTGTTTCCGTTGACAACGAGTACACCCACTACGCATGGCGCCGCTCCCACGAAGAGCTCCTGGACCTGCCCATCGTCATGGCATCCGACCTCAAGCGTGAGCTGGTCAGCGCACTGGGCATCCTGAACAAAGACGGCGTTGCAGACCGCGCAACCTTCATCATCGACCCCCACAACACCATCCAGTCGGTCTCCATTACCGCTGACTCCGTCGGCCGTAACACCGACGAGGTGCTCCGCCAGCTGGACGCACTGCAGTCCGACGAGCTGTGCGCATGCAACTGGCAGAAGGGTGCAGCAACCATCGACGCATTCAAGGAGATGAAGTAATCCATGAGCATCGATAACCTGCGTTCCGCTCTGCCTTCCTACGCGAAGGACATGAACCTCAACCTGTCCTCCCTGCCCCGCATCACCTCCCTGACCGAGCAGCAGCTCTGGGGCGCAATCCTCGCAACCGCAGCAGCAACCAAGGTTGACTCTGTTGTTGTTGAGATTGCTGCAGAGGCTAAGGAGCACCTGAGCGACACCGCTTACGAGGCTGCTCTGGGTGCTGCGACCATCATGGGCATGAACAACATCTTCTACCGCACCCGTGGCTTCCTGCACGGTGCATACGATGACCAGCGTGCAAACCTGCGCATGCAGATTATCGGTAAGAACGGTGGCATTGAGAAGCTGGACTTCGAGATGTTCGCTCTGGCAGTGTCCGCAGTCAACGGCTGCTCCCACTGCGTTGAGGCTCACGAGCACACCCTGCGTGAAGAGGGCGCAACCAAGGAGCAGGTCAACGACCTGATCCGTATTGCTGCAACCCTCGGTGGCGTGGCACAGGGCATTCAGCTGGCTGAGGCACTGGGCTAAACCCACTAAGCGTTAGAGCTTACACAGAAGCGGCGCATCCACCCCTTTACGGGTCGGATGCGCCGCTTCCTTTATGTCCTCAAGCCCAGCAACGTGTTGGGTAGCAGTTTCTAAATTCCCCCGATTTGGCGCTATACAATGCCTGTATGCGGTACTGTATTTTGGACTCCACCAGCCCCTATCCCAGCGTGGAAGAACTTACTGAGCTTTACGATTCTGTCGGCTGGAGCGCCTATACCAAAACGCCCGAACGCCTCCTCCCGATGTTGGAAGGGTCGCGGTATCTCTACACCGCACGAGAGGCGACCGCAGAAGAAACAGGACGACTCGTCGGGCTAGTACGCGCCGTCGGGGACGGTCACTCTATCGCCTACATTCAGGACCTCCTAGTGCATCCGCACGCCCAGCGTCAGGGCGTTGGTTCTGCGCTTCTAAAGCGTGTCATTGATGACTTTGACCGAGAAGACATTCGACAGCGACTCATTACCACCGACGTTGCGAGTGAACACGCCATTGCGCTCTACAAACGCTACGGTTACGCCCCCGTAGAGGCGGCAGGATGCATCACCCTTGCATACTATCGATAAGGCAATATCGCATGCGGCTTGATACGGATTGACTCGTTCAAGCTGGCTGAGACGCTGGGCTAAACCCACTAAGCGTCAGAGCTTACACAGAAGCGGCGCATCCACCCCATCACGGGTCGGATGCGCCGCTTTGTTTTAACTACTTTTGGCTGTCCGCAGCGCCAATGCGCAGGGCTGCATCCCAGCTACTCGCCAGGCGCGTCGCCGCGGCCACCAGAGCCACCAGATCCTCGGCGTACACCGGGGTCGAGCGCACGCCCGCACACCAGTCAATCGTGCCCAAACCCAGCCAGGGCTTACCGGGGAAGAACTCGCGCCGCAGCGCCACGCGGCGCTTACCCAGGGCGCGGCGACCGGGCACGTACCCGCCGCGGCTGATGAACAGCGTCTCGCGGCCCTCGAACTCCACCAGCGCCTCCAGGGCCCTCAGCGCAGGAACCCAGCTCGGCTCCCCCACGCTCGCCAGGTCGGCCAGTTCGGGATACTCGCTCTCGTGCTCCGCCACGCTCACGCCCAGGATGTACTGGTAGCGCACCTGCCCGAGCTCCTGCGGCAGGCCGCGGTCAGCGGTCTGAATCGTGCCGCACAGGTGCCGAACGACCGGCTCACCTTCGGCGTTCACGCCGGTCAGGGGCTCGCCGTCCCGGTAGATTGCGGGGCCGTCCAGATAGAGCCCCACCGCGCCGGTACCCGTGATGTTGGGACGCACCGACCAGCCGGGAAGCGCCTCCTCCAGGCGGGGCACCACGCCCCGCAGGATTTCGAAAACTTCGTCACGCGATACCGTCACGGCGGCTCCTTTCACCTTACGCAGATAACGATTTGCGATGTGGCCCGGTCTATCAAACGACCGGGCCACATGCCTTCAGTATTCGTCTAGACCCAGCTTAGCGAGCGCTCCGCTTACGGGAGGGTAGCCACACCATGAGCGCCGACAGCGCCGCACCGGCAAACATCATGATCGCCATAGACTCCACCGCATTCAGGGGGCTCAATGCCAACAGTAGCGAAGAAATGATGCCACTACCGTCCTGGAAGGACCCCAGCACAAAAACAATCATGACAGAGCATTGGGGGTGGAGATTCACTCATTCTACGCCCATCTTTTAGCGCGCCCACAAGCTTCTCCGTTACGTCTCAGAGCTCGTCATGAGCACCTTTCAACTAGGAGCAGAGGCGGCGGCGGGTCTACAATAAATCGGTGCCAATTCAGGTACGCGCACAGGCAAACAGAGCCGGATGCGGTGATAACGTCGTCACCCGACCCCCCGTTGCGCGCACTTCCCCTACCGGCACACGCATCACGTACGCAGGAGAACGCCCATGCACGAGCTCTTTGACCCAGATCAGGTATTCCGCATCGTCGACATTGCCGCCGTTGTCGCTAACGGCCTGCTCGGCGGTGCTGTGGCGCGCGCCTTCCGATTCGACATTGTGGGCTTCCTGCTGCTCGCGGTCGCCTGCGGCATGGGCGGCGGTATGATCCGTGACATCCTACTGAACTCCGGACTGCCCGTGGCACTCACTGACGGCGGCTACTGGGTGGGTGCTATCGGCTCCTCGATTCTGGCGTACAGCATCGACTTGAGTGCCCGCTGGGCGACCCGAACCATGCTCATCATTGACTTCATCGGTATGGGTGCGTGGGCGGCAACCGGCACCATTAAGTCCCTGAACTTGGGCCTGCACTGGCTGCCCGCTATTGCACTGGGTGTGACCACCGCGGTTGGTGGCGGCGTTATCCGTGACATTATGGTCAACCGCATTCCGGCGATTTTTGGCGGTAACTCGCTGTACGCGACGGTCGCGTTTGTGGGTGCGACCGAGACGGCGATTGTGTCTGGTTTCTTCCACCGCCCGAACCTGGCGATGGGTCTGTCTATTCTCCTGTGCCTGGTGTTTGGTGTGCTCTCCCATATGAAGAATTGGCAGCTGCCGACTACCCCGGCTGAGCTGCGTGTGCCTCGCCCGCGTCTCTTCACTTTTGGTAAGCAGGAGGACCGTGCCGTTGCTAATGAGGGCTGGGCCCCTGGTGCTCCGCTCACTGAACAGCTTGAGGTGATTAATGCTGAGCAACTGGAGGAGTACCGCCGCTCTAAGGGTCTTTCAGAGTAAAAACCAATATATGCTGAATATAGAATATGGGATGGTTTCCGCTCGTCAGATGATTATCTGACCGGCAGAAACCAGCCCATATTTACTATGTGCAGTACGGCTAAATCGTGTACTCGGTGCTGTCGTACACCGTCAAGAACTTACGGATACGCTCATCATCCGAAGCAAAGAAACCGGTCGGCTCACCGTTATAGCGCAGGGTACCGTTCTCCAGGAACACGATACGATCCGCAACCTTCTTCGCAAACGCCATATTGTGCGTCACGATGACCAGGGAGCGCCCCTCCTTCGCCAGCTGCATCAGCACGCGGATCACCTCCGCCTCCAGCTCGGGATCCAGCGCACTCGTCGGCTCATCAAAGAGCAGGTAGGAGGGTTCCAACGCCAAGGCGCGGGCAATCGCCACACGCTGCTGCTGGCCACCAGAGAGAGCGTCCGGGTAGGAATCAACCTTGTCGGCAAGACCCACCTTAGCCAGCAGCTCACGGGCACGCTCCTGCGCCTGCTGAGCATTCAGGGTGCCGTTGAGGGTCGGGGCGAGCGCCACGTTCTTCAACGCCGTGTAGTTCGGGAACAGGTTAAACTGCTGGAACACCATCGCCGAACGGGAACGAATATCACGCACCTGCGCGTCGGTGAGCTTCTGACTGTAGTCCACCTGCGCGTCGTCAATGGTGAGCGTGCCGGACTGCGGGGTTTCCAGCAGGTTCAGGCAACGCAACAGAGTCGACTTGCCGCTACCAGACGGGCCCAGAATCACCGTGGTCTCACCGTCGGGGATGTCCAGGCTGATGTTCTTGAGCACCTGCGTGTCGCCAAAGCTCTTCGACAGGGAATCAACGCTAAGCATTGTTGCTCCTTACGTAACGGTTACTGTACTTCTCCAGGGCCGACTGCGCGGCGGTCAGCAGAGTGAAAATCACCAGGTAAATGATGGCGACCTCGGAGTACATTGCCAGCGGCTCGAAAGTACGCGACGCGATCTGCTTACCGGTCTGGAACAGGTCAACCATCGAAATAACCGACACCAGCGAAGTGCCCTTAATCAGGTCGATAAAGTTGTTGCCCAGGTTCGGCAGAGCAATACGCACCGCCTGCGGAATGACCACGTGGCGCAGGGTCTGCATGCGGGTGAAGTTCAGGGTTGCCGCCGCCTCAAACTGGCCGCGCGGAATAGCCGCCACCGCGGAACGGAACGTCTCCGCCACGTACGCGCCGGTGTGCAGGCTCATCGTGATGATCGCGGCACTCCACACGTCCAGGGCAATACCGACCTTCGGCAGGCCGTAAAAGACGATGAACAGCTGCACCAGCAGCGGGGTGCCGCGGAAAACCCAGATATACAGCCAGGCCAGCCAGTTCACCGGGGCGAAGCGGCTCGTGCGCGCGCCGGCGGAGATGATGCCCACCAGCAGCGCCAGCGCGAAGGAGATGAGCGATAGCGGAATGGTCACTGCCAGGGTCGAGCCCAGCAGCTGCGGCAGTGATTCTGCCCAGAGGTTGAGGTAGCGTTCCATGCGCGGAACTCAGCTCCTTATGAGAGTGTTAGTTCTTCGGGGAGAGGTCTTCGCCCACGTACTTCTCGTAAATCGCCTTGATGTCACCGTTGCCCAGGTGCTTCTTCAGCGACTCGTCGATAGCGTTACGCAGAGCATCCTGGCCCTTAGGCAGCAGGATGGAGGAGTTGCTGCCGGTGCCCAGGTCACCGGAGAGCAGGCGCAGGTTAGCGTCCGGGTGCTCCTTCAAGTACTCGGCGAAGGACACGGAGTCGTTCGCGGTCATCTCTGCACGGCCCGAGAGGACCTGCTCGATAGCCTCGTCGAAACCGGAAACAACCACGATCGAGGCGCCCTTCGCCTCCACCATCTTGCGGAAGTTCGAGGTCTCAGACTGCGCCGAGGAGTGACCGGAAATCTCGCTCACGTTCTGCAGGGAAGAATCCTTCTTCACGGCGACCTTCGGCTCGGAGTACAGGTAGGGTACGGAGAAGTCGTACTTCTGCTTACGCTCGTCGGTTGCAGAAACGTTGTTGATGACGATGTCGTAGCGGTCAGCGTCCACGCCGGCGATCAGCGAATCCCAGGGGGTTTCGGTGAACTCTGCAGTCACGCCCAGGTCCTTAGCGACCAGGTCGATGATTTCCTTCTCGAAACCGACCAGGGCGCCGTTCGAGTCGTGGAAGGAGAAGGGGCGGTAGGTGCCCTCCAAGCCCACACGGATCTTGCCGGCAGACTTGATAGCCTCCAGCTTGTTGGTGCTGGATGCGGTGCTGCTGCTGGACGAACCGCACGCTGCGAGCAGTGCAGCCAGGCCGGTGAAGGCGGTGCCTGCGAGGACTGTGCGGCGGTTAATCATTGCGGACATGTTTCTTCCTTTGCGTCGTAGTCGATGCTCTTGTAGGTGCGGGTTGTCACCTTGCGATAACCCGGGGCATCATGCGGTGTGCCCCTTACTCTGCGGGTACAACGCTGGCTATCGTACAGCTATTCCCGATGGGAAAGAATTCAACGTAACATTCCGTCATATTCTCTCATCAATACGGGAAAAGCGGCTGAGACATCAACCACGACGCAGTGCCGGAAGTCCTAGAAGGCGAACCCCTTCCGAGCCTTTCACGAAAGCTTAGGAGGCGGGGCTCAAGTCCTCGCTCACATGCTTCTCGAAAATTGCTTTGAAGTCGCCGTTGCCCAGGTGCTTCTTGATGGAGGCGTCAATCGCATCCTTCAGCGCGGTCTGGTTCTTGGGCAGCAGAACGGCGACGTTGGTGCCGGGGCCGACCTCACCCTCCAGCAGGCGCAGGTTGGCGTCCGGGTGCTCCTTGAAGTACTCGGCGAAGGACACGGAGTCGTTGGCGGTCAGCTCGGCGCGGCCGGTGAGCACCTGCTCGATGGCCTCGTCGAAGCCGGTGACTTCGATGATGGTGGCGCCGCGTTCCTCCACGAGCTTGCGGTAATTGCTGGTCGCGCTCTGGGCGGCGCTGTGGCCGGAAATCTCGGAAGCGTTCTTCAGGCTCGAGTCCTTCTTCACGCCCACGCGGGCACGGGAGTGCGCGTAGGGCACGGAGAAATCGTACTTCTTCTTACGTTCCTCGGTGGGTGCCACGTTATTGAGTACGATGTCGTAGCGGCCCGCGTCCACGCCGGCGATAAGCGAGTCCCAGGGGGTTTCGATGTACTCGGCGGTCACGCCCAGGTCCTTGGCGAGGGTCTCGGCGATGTCGTACTCAAAGCCGGCGAGCTTACCGGAGGCGTCGTGGTAGGTGTAGGGGCGGTAGGTACCCTCCACGCCGATGCGGATTTTGCCCGCGGACTTGATGGACTCCAGCAGGTTGGAGGAGCTCTGTGCGGAGCCTGCGCTGGAGCCGTTACCGCCGGAGCAGGCGGCGAGCAGGCCGGTGGTTCCGGCGAGGGCCGCGCCCAGTAGCAGGGAGCGTCGGTTCAGCACGGCGGAGGTGTTGAGAACGGTCATTCTTGGTTCCTTAATCTACGTTGATGTGTGGTGTGAAAGTTGAAATCTGCGGTATGGATCGGCGACGTTCGCCAGCGGTATGAACCGGCGGCACGAACCTAGCCGGCGAAGGCGGCCTTCAGACCAATCTCCAGGGCCGCGATGAGGTCCTGAACATCCTCAATGCCGATTGCCAGGCGCACGAGGCGGTCATCCACGCCGAACTCGTCGCGGTGCTCCTGGGCGTATGCGCCGTGCGTGGTGTGCGCGGGCAGGCTCACGAGCGATTCGATGCCACCCAGGCTCACGGCGTTCACGAAGATGGGCAGGGAGCGGGCGAAGGCCTGCGCGTCGCCGCCGTCCTTGAGCAGCAGCGAAAAGACGGAGCCGATGCCGCGGGCCTGGCGGGACTGCACCTCCGCCTGTTCCTCGGAGGAGCTGCCGGCGTAGAAAATCTTCTCGACCTCGGGACGCTCAGAGAGGAACTCGATGAGCTCGCGGGCGTTCTGCTGCTGGCGTTCCAGGCGCAGGGCCAGGGTCTTCACGTCCTGCAGCAGACGGTAGGAGTCAATCGGGGGCAGCAGCGCGCCGCTGACGAGCTGACCGCGGTGCAGCAGAACGGCCAGGTCAGGGTCGTTCGTGGCCGCGACACCGGCGAGCAGGTCGGCGTGGCCGGCCAGGAACTTGGTGGCAGATTGCACGGTGATGTCAGCACCGAGTTCCAGGGGACGTTGCAGGTAAGGCGTCATGAAGGTATTGTCCACGATCAGCAGGGCGCCGTGGCGGTGCGCCAGCTCCGCAACCGCGTCAATATCGGTGACCTGCAAGGTAGGGTTCGTGGGGGTCTCAAGGAAGACGACCTTCACGTCCGGGGTGAAGTCCTCATCGCTCAGGGCCGTGAAGTCGCTGATAAAGCGGGTCTTCACAGCACGTTTAGTCAGCTCGGTGGTCGCGAAGCGGTAGGTGCCGCCGTAGGTCGGCATGCCCAGCAGCAGGGTGTCGCCCGCCTCCAGAACGCCGAGGGCCGCCGCGGTGGCCGCCATGCCGGAGGGGTACGCGTAGGCGTGCTCAGCCCCTTCGAGCGCGGCGAGGGTCGCCTGCAGGTTATCGCGGGTGGGGTTCGCGCCGCGCTGGTACATGTAGGTGGTGTCCTCACCTGCGGTACCGAAGGTGCTAGCCAGGTAGACCGGCGGCACGGACGCATCGTAGCGGGCATCGTGCACGGCGTGGATGGTGCGGGTCGTGAAACCGGTCGGTTCGAGCTGGTTCTGTTGGCTCATGGTGGTTCTCCTCTGTTCGGGCTACCCCGAACGCGGGTGTAGCTGTGTGTGTCGTCGTGTATCTGAGATTTACCCTACCCGCATTTTTTATGCCGTTCTAGCTAAACTTCACGGGGGTTAATATGTTCACGCAACGTCATATAAAAATGCGGTGAGGGTACACAAAATACCCGCATTAAAAACATTCTTTTACGTTGAAAGAAATACGTTAATCCGGGTATTTTGAGTAATTATTATGGGTGACATTACACCGCGTATTTGGGGCACCTCGAATCACGCGATACGGTCGTGCGGTGCCTCATGTTCAGGGACTATGCCTGATGCGCCAGGGCCGCGGTCAGGCCGCGCTCCAAATCCTCGATAATGTCCTCAATCTCCTCGATGCCAATGGCCAGGCGGATGAGGTTGTCGCTCACGCCGTATTCGTCGCGGTGCGCCTGCGTGTAGGCGGCCTGCACCATGAGCGCGGGACGAACCACCAGCGACTCGATACCGCCCAGGCTCACCGCGTGGGTGAAAATCTTCAGGGCTTCGAGGAAGGCGGGCAGGTCTGCGCCGTCCACCAGCTCCATGGAGATGAGCGCGCCCAGGCCGTTCGCCTGGCGGGCGTGCACCTGCGCCTCATACTCGCTGTGCGAACCCGCGTAGAGCACGCGCTTCACGGCGGGGTGCGCCTCCAGGTAGTTGATGACCTCGATGGTGTTCTTCTGCTGCTGAGTCAGGCGCAGCTTGAGGGTCTTGACCTCCTGCAGCAGGCGGTAGGAGTCGGTGGGCGAAAGCATTGCGCCGGTAATCATCTGCAGGTGCCAGAGGCGCTCGGCGAGCGCGTCATCGTTGGTTGCGGCGACGCCTCCGAGTAGGTCGGCGTGACCGCCCAGGTACTTGGTGGCGGACTGCACGCTGATGTCTGCGCCCAGGTCGAGGGGCTTCTGCAGCAGCGGGGTCATGAAGGTGTTGTCGACGACCACGATTGCGCCGTTGCGGTGCGCGATTTCGGCGATGGCGGCGATGTCACTCACGCGCAGTAGCGGGTTGGAGGGGCTCTCCAGGAACACCATGGTCACGTTGTCGGCGAAGTCCTCGTCGGTGAGGGCCGTGAAGTCGCCGATGAAGCGGGTCTTGACGCCGCGGGCGGGCAGCTCGATGGTCGCGAAGCGGTAGGTGCCGCCGTAGGAGGGCATTCCCAGCAGCAGGGTCTCGCCTTCCTTGAGGATGCCGAGGGCGGCAGCGGTGGCGCCCATTCCGGAGGGGTAGGCGAAGGCGTGCTTGGCGCCTTCGAGGGTTGCGAGCGTGGTTTCGAGGGCCGCGCGGGTGGGGTTGCCGCCGCGCTGGTAGTCGTAGGGACCTTCGGTGCCGTCACAGGGCTGGGCGTAGGTGGTGGTCGTGTAGATCGGAGGCAGGATGGAGCCGTACGGGTTGTCGCGGTCCGTAGTGTGAATTGCCTTCGTCGTAAATCCGGTCATGCTGTCCTCGGCTAAGGTTGGGCATAAAATGCGGGGGATAAATATATTGCTAGCTTATGGCTCTTTTTAGTGGCTGACTAGTTTTTTCTTTTCTGTGACCGAGTGACTTTTTATGACCGAAAAATAGCGTTATATTTCGACATTTTAGACATATATTTCGTCATATTTCGCGCGTGAAAAGACCCGGCGGTCGGTACGCGTGTGTGCTGAGTACCGGCCGCCGGGCTCCACACTAGGATACCGGCTCAGCACCCCAGAACATAAGGGTAGGTTTACCTTAAAGCTGAACTTCCCTCCACTAGGGGCGATGCTGCGCTCTCAATCTCGCCCAAACACGCCGGAATTTTGGGCTTTGCAGAGGTATCAGTCGTCGGCATCATCCAGAGACGAGAACCATGAGCTACACGGTTTCTCAGAGTAGTCAGAGACCTAAGACGACCCTCAAAGTGCTTATGGTTTACTCCCATGTACTCTGCCGTACTTCGGTTCGCCGTAGAACCGAACATAAAAAAGGACCCCCTCGAGATGCGCTTGAATCAGAGGCGGAGGGGGGACTGTTACTACAACAATAACATTGGAGCTACACGCTCTCAAGGAATCTGGGCGTTTTCCCTGGTCATCTTATGGTTGCTTATATCACTGCGTCAGCATCAAAGAAGGAGGGGCGTACCCGGGAATCACCCCGGGTACGCCCCTTCCATTCAAACGCTAACGAGCGCCTGATTTTTTGTAATTACAAGCCGCAGCGGCTTACACAGCACAGGCTGCTTACTTCGACAGCACCTGACGCTTCGAAGAAATCACGCCCGTGTTGAAACCAGCCAGGTGCAGGCCACCGTGGAAACGCGCATGCTCAATCTTCACGCACTTATCCATCACCACGTTCAGGCCAGCAGCCTCACCAATCGCGGCAGCCTCCTCACTCCAGGAGCCCAGCTGCATCCACACGGTCTTCGCGCCCAGATCCACAGCCTCCTGAACCACGCCCGGCAGGTCCTCGTTACGGCGGAAAATCTCCACCAGATCCGGGACCTCCGGCAGGTCCTGCAGCGCCGGGTACACCGGCTGACCCAGCACAAGCTTGCCCTTCGCCGCCAGAATCGGGTTCACAAAATACAGCTTGTACGGCGACGCCGACTGCAGATACGTTGCCACAAAGTACGAGGCACGCGAAATCTTATCGCTCATACCCACAATCGCGATCGTGCGGGTATTACGCAGAATGTTCAGACGCTCAGGGGCGGAAGGACCCACCCAGGTACGCTTCTCAGTCATTACTTCTCCTCCTGAGTGGTAGTAGGCAGGGAGCAGGATGCGCCAGCAGCAGCCTCAGCGGCGGCAGCGTCCTCGGCGGCCTTAGCGGCGGCAACCGCCTCCTCAGCCTCCACAACCTTGTCTGCGCTGGACTCACCCACACGCTCACCGGCGTGGTTCAGACCGGTCGCGTAGGTCAGCGCCTGGTCCAGGTCCCAAATGATGTCTTCAACGTCTTCCAGGCCCACCGAAATGCGAATCAGGTCCTCACCCACGCCGGCAGCCTCAAGCTGCTCACGCGACAGCTGCTGGTGCGTGGTCGAACCCGGGTGCAGCACGAGAGTGCGGGAGTCACCAATGTTTGCCAGGTGGCTTGCCAGCTGCAGGGCGCCAATGAACTCGCCACCGACCAGACGGCCGGACGCCTTCTCGGTGCCCTTCACACCGAAGGAGAACACGGAACCGACACCCAGCGGCAGAAGCTTCTTCGCACGCTCGTGGTGCGGGTGGTCTTCCAGGCCGGCGTAGTTCACGTAGGCGATACGCTGATCCTCAACCAGCCAGGAGACAACCTGCTTAGCGTTCGCCAGGTGCGCATCCATACGCTGCGGCAGGGTCTCAACACCCTGCAGCAGGTTGAACGCGGACTGCGGGCTCAGCGACGGACCGAAGTCACGCAGCTGCTCAGAACGCAGCTTAGTCAGGAAACCGAACTCACCGAAGTTACCCCACCAGGACACGCCATTGTAGGAGGGAACCGGCTCGGTCATGGACGGGAAGTTGCCGTTACCCCAGTTGAAACGACCGGACTCGACGACGATACCGCCGAGGGTGGTGCCGTGACCGCCCAGGAACTTGGTGACCGAGTGAATGACGATGTCCGCGCCGTGCTCGATGGGGCGGATCAGGTAGGGGGTGGACAGGGTTGCGTCCACGACCAGGGGGATGCCCGCCTCGTGGGCGACCTCTGCGAGGCCTTCCAGGTCGGCAACCTCACCGGAGGGGTTCGCCACGATCTCGGTGTAGATTGCCTTGGTGTTCTCGGTCAGTGCCGCCTTGTAGTCGGCGGGGTCGGTGCCGGGCACGAAGGTGGTCTCAATGCCGAAGCGGCGCAGGGACACGTCCAGCTGGGTGACGGTGCCGCCGTACAGCTGGGAAGAAGCAACAATGTGGTCACCCTGCTGGCACAGAGCCGCGAAGGTGATGAACTCGGCAGCCATGCCGGAGGCGGTCGCTACCGCACCGATACCGCCTTCGAGGGAGGCGATGCGCTCCTCCAGCGCGGCTACGGTCGGGTTGGACAGGCGCGAGTAGATGTTGCCGTACTTCTGCAGAGAGAAGAGGTTCGCGGCGTCGTCAGCGTCTTTGAAGACGAAGGAGGTGGTCTGGTAGATGGGGACCGCGCGGGATCCGTGCTCGGCGTCGGGGGTGCCGCCCGCGTGTAGTGCGCGGGTGCGGAAGCCGAAAGTATGTTCAGCCATTGGTTTGCTCCTGTGTATCTGCCCGCCTGTGTGCGGGGAGTCGATAGTGGCTCGACTTTATACTGTGCCACCGGCGCGGGGGTGCACCAAGTACGGGTACCTATGTGTCGTTTGTTGCGGATTATGACGGGCTGTTTTCGGTGAGGCGGGGCATCATATCAGCCGTCATAACAGAAGTTGTTATGACGGCTGATATGATGCGCGGTCAATGAGACCGACAGGAATGCCCAGTTTTAGCCTGCAATTTCGGGGTTTTTAAGATTCTAAGAATGATGAAGACAGCGAATCATATCAACATCATCGCAGGATCATAACAACATCATCGCAGAAATTGTTATGATGCTGTTATGACGTTGCTATGACGTTCACCAAGAAGTAGCCATCGGGAGCATGCATGGAAACAAACACCACCGAACTCATCGAAAACCTACGCCGTAGCCAGGCTGAAAACGGGCGAGTAGAAGTCAAAGCTGCAGCTGGCGGGTTCCCCAAGTCCGTTCTTGAAACCGTTAGTGCCTTCGCCAATGGAGACGGTGGCACCATTCTTCTTGGCCTCACCGACCCGGCAGAAGGTCTACAGCCAGTTGAAGGTTTCAACGCACAGGCAGTCCACGACGCATCCGTTGAGGCAATCCGTTCCAAGATCACGCCTCGACCCCCGGTAGATATTCAGATTGAGGCGACAGACGAGCAGCACCGTATCGTGCGCATCGATGTGCTCCCCGGCGACCCGACGCAGAAGCCCTACTACATCGAAGCACACGGCATGTATAACGGCTCCTACCAGCGCGTCGGCGAGGCCGATATTCGCCTCACCAAGTACGAGATTGACCGCTTCCTAGAGAACCGCAGTCAGCCCCGCTACGACGAGGAGCTGGTCAGCGAGGCAAGCTTCAAGGACCTCTCTCCCACCCTTGTGAGTGCCTATGTCGCTCGCCTGCGCGAGGAGCAACCTCGCGTTTTTGCGGCGCTTTCTGACCGTGAGGTTCTTCTGCAGGCACGCATTCTACGCATCGATTCTGAGGGCCGAGAAGTGCCCACTCTTGGGGCGCTTCTCGCCATGGGATCCTACCCGCAGGCGTTCTTCCCGCAGCTGATGATGAGCGTTGTTGTTCTTCCCGGTGAAGAGCTTGGTGAGGTCACTGAGGACGGTCGACGTTTTCTGGACAATCACAGCTGTACCGGGCCTATCCCCTCCATGTTGGATGAAGCTATGGGCGTTTTGGTTCGCAATATGCGCAAAACGTCCACGATGGAGGGCCTCAACAGTAGCGGTATCGGGCGGGTTGAGCGCTACGAGTATCCGCTGGAGGCTATCCGCGAGCTCTTGGTTAACGCCCTCATGCACCGCGACTACTCGCCGGGTGCGCGCGGCTCGCAGGTGCAGGTTGAGCTCTACACCAACCGCCTGGTGGTGCGTAGCCCGGGCGGTATCTACGGTGCTGTGACTATCCGAGATTTCGGTCAGCCCGGTGTTTCTTCAACCCGCAACAGCTACTTGGCAAGCATTCTGACTGATCTGCCCGACCCGGGTACGGGGCGTTTGATTGCAGAGAATAGGGCTTCCGGTATTCCCACGGTTCTACGCGCACTGAAGGAGGCGGGTCTGCCCGCTCCCCAGTTTGCTGACCGTCTACTCTATGTGCAGGTCACTCTGATGCAGCCCCCGCAGGGTGCGTCTTCTACGGAACAGAAGACCGCGCCTGAGGATAAGACTCAGCAAGCAACCCATTCCACGGGCAAACATTCAGCCGACACCGTCGAACCGGCAGGCGCCGATGCGTCGCTTGACGGCCTCAGCGAACGCCAGGCTGGTATTGTGCGTGGCCTGCGTGCACAGGGCGAGGCTGTTTCCACGACATATATCCAAGAGCATTGGGGTCGGGGCGCTTCACGTACCTCCATTACGAATGATTTGCGCCATCTTGTGGAGGCGAAGCTGATTGTTCCTACGGCTCCGCCGCGTAGTAAGAACCGTAAGTATCGCGCTGCTTAGACGTGCCCGATAAAAGGTACACAAAAAAGGGGAGGGAAATAGAGCGGTTATTCTCTATTTCCCTCCCCCTTCGACTATTCAGCCAAAACCACGTTTAGCCGCAAGCCCATTCAAAGACGACCTGCGAGAAGTCGCGGGCGGCAAGCGCCTCCGGAGTAATCAGCCAGTTCGCCGCACCGGCATCACCCCACATGATCTCAATCTCCTCGTCTTCGTTCTCCTCGTTCTCCGATTCGGAGACGATAGTCAGCAGGTTCACCGTGTGGCCGCGCAGCTCCTTGAACTCGTCACGCGGGTCATTCTGCACGAAGAACGGGTATCCGCCCACGTGGGAGTACTCTTCCTCCGATTCGAAAGGCTCCGTCAACTCGTAGAGAGCTTCGCGGCGAGGCTGGTTCTTATACGGGTTCTCGTGCGCTTCGGGAAGCAACTCATCCGGGTAGGTTTCATCCCACTTCGCACCAAAAACGTCGTAGTAGTCGTAGCCGGAGGCGGTCACACCCTGCTCACGCACCTCAAAGGTCATGCCGTACTCAATTTCGAGCGGGCCGCTCTCACAGTCGAAACCACCGATGGGCCAACCGCCCTCGTCCCAGTCAACGTTGGGGAACGGGGCATCCGGGTTCGGCTCACCCAACGTCTCGTAGTAGACAACGCGGTGATTCTTCTGCGAGAGAGGGTTCTCGTAGTCAAAGCCCCACAAGCACTCTTCATCGTTCGGGTTAATCCAGAACTGCAACATACCGGTCGCCGGGTAAATGTCATTCTCGGGCAGGTCGGCGCAGTTAATCTGCGCAATCATGCCCAGCGGCTCACCCTTCTCATTGGTCGGCGCAGACTCCCCGGCAGGCAGGTACGGTCGGCCACCAAACTTGGATGCGGTCTGCGGCAGCGGGGCGTCGGGGCGGGTTACCTTCAGGCGGATCGCCTGCTTGCGGGCGCCACGTTCGTTGAGTGCGTCGATGACGCGGCGTGCCTGTGCCAGGGTCTCTTCGGAGGGCTTGTTCTTCGGCATTGTGTGCTCGTTTCGTCGGTGAATTAATCGGTGTGTAAGGTTTCAGTGTGTCAGGCGCGGGCAACGGTACCGCTGCGCCTTCTACCCCCATTAGACCCTATTTCGGGCGGGCGCGCGCCAATTCCGGTCACGAGTGCATCCGGCGGCAGCAATCAGGTGGGAAAGCAGGTGCCAAGCGTGCAGAAAGCCCCGCCTCCTCACCCTCATGCGCGGGCATGAGAGGTAAGAACGCGGGGCTTCCCGGCGAATCTCTACGAATCTCTACGAATCTCTACGAGAGGCTAGAGCCTTTAGAGCGCCTTCTCGATGGTCTCCAGAACGCCAAGCGCGGCAGCCGGGCCAGCGTTCAGGAAGAACATATCAGAATCCACGCTGTGCGCGCGCTTCTCGGTAACAGCCTTGAGGGTGCTCCACAGCGCCTCACCGGTCAGCTTAGACTCGTCACCGCCCTGCACACCGTAGAACAGGTAATCGCCGTCAGCCTGGTCAAGCTGCTCGGAGCTCAGGTCGATGGAAGTCTTCTCAACCTGCGCAGCTGCGGGGCGTGCCAGGGACGCATCCTGGCAGATGGAGCCCACGAACGAGGACTTCGCGAAGATGCGGGTGCGGTCAGCGGAAGCGTACAGGAAGGAGAAGGTCTTCTCGGTGCCGGCCTTCTGACCGACCGACTTCGCCTTGGTGGTGTACTCCTCCATAAGCTTCTCAGCCTTCTCGGTGGTACCCAGCGCGGCGGCAATCAGCAGGAAGTCCTGCTTCCAGTTAATGCCGGTACCCTCGGTGACCACGGTCGGCGCGATCTTGGCGAGGGACTCGTACAGCTCGTCCTTCTTGTTGGTGTTGTTGATGAGGATCAGGTCGGGCTTGAGGTTTGCGATGGCCTCAACGTCCGGGTCGGTGCGCTTGCCGACCTTGGCAATCTTGTCGAGCTCTGCGGACTTATCGGAGAACTTGGTCTTCAGGTAGGTGGGGACCAGGTCGGCGTCACCGGCAGTTGCCGCGCCGACGGGTACGATGCCCAGGGAGAGCACGCCGTCGAGCTGACCGGTGGAGAGAATCACGACCTTGGAGGGTGCGGATTTGATGGTGGTTTCACCGCGGAAGTGCTTGACGGTGCGGGGGAATTCGCCGTCAACGGTGGTGGTGCCCATGCCGGAGGGCAGGGCGGAGGGTGCCACCTTCTTACCGGTCGCAGAAGCAGACGCGGAGGAAGAGCCGGAAGTGTTGGAGGAGCCGCATGCCGCCAGGGCGAGGGCACCGAAGGAACCGAGTGCGAGTGCGCCGAAGGAGCGGCGGGTGATCTTATTCGTCATATTTGCCATTTTATTAGGATAACCTCATATATGCATATGCGATACTTAATACTCATCTATTGATACGTTAAGCATCCTCCGTCCGCACGGGAGCGCACCGCTCCCCCACCACCTCCAAGGCATATGACCCCACAGACCACCACCCCTTCCGGACCCGCCGTCAGCGAAGGCTCCACCGTCAGCGCTGCCTCCCTGGCGAAAATTCGTGCCCTCTCCGCTTCTTCGGACGCCGTATCTGGCGCCTCCTCGGGCGGTCAGGGCGGCAAGTCTATCTCGCGTCTGGCGGTTGCGCTCATTATTGGCGGCGTTCTGCTGGTGCTGCTTTGCGCCCTGTCGTTTGCGGTGGGTTCGCGCATGTTCCCCCTGGATCGCTCCATTGACGGTTTCCTCCACCCGGAGGCGAACACTATCGAGTCGAAGCTGATTTGGGCGAAGCGTGCCCCGCGTACCGCCGCGGCGCTACTGGTCGGTGCCGCGTTGGCGGTGTCGGGTGTGCTCATGCAGGCGTTGAGCCGTAACCCGCTGGCTGAGCCGGGCCTGCTGGGTGTGAACTCGGGTGCTGCCGCCTCCGTGGTGGTGGGTGTGGGCGTTTTTGGGGTGTCGTCCCCGTTCGTTCAGCTCTGGCTGGCTCTACTGGGTTCGGGTCTAGCGGCGGCGCTGGTGTTCGTCATGGGTCTGGTGGATTCTAAGCCGAACCTGGATTCGACGGCGCGTCTGGTGCTGACGGGTGTGGCGGTGAACGCTTGCCTGGGCACGATTACCGGCATTATCACGATGTTTAATTCGAAGGCTTTTGATTCGCACCGTTTCTGGGTGGTGGGTTCGCTGGAGAACCGCACCTTTGAGCAGGTGCTGTCTGCGCTGCCCTTTGTTGCGTTGGGTTTGGTGCTGTCGTTTATGCTGATCGGTCCTCTGCGTGCCCTGGCACTCGGTGAGGATGCGGCAGCCGGCTTGGGCGTGCCGGTGACGATGGTGCGTGGCGCGACGATTATTGCGATTATGGCGCTGTGCGGTGCAGCGACTGCGGTTGCGGGCCCGATTGGTTTTGTGGGTCTGGTCGTGCCGCATGTGGTGCGTCTGCTGGTGGGTTCCG
This sequence comes from Rothia sp. HMSC068E02, assembly GCF_001813565.1. Lineage (NCBI taxonomy): Bacteria > Bacillati > Actinomycetota > Actinomycetes > Micrococcales > Micrococcaceae > Rothia > Rothia sp. HMSC068E02. The sequence goes on along the minus strand of NZ_KV812887.1, from coordinate 50,213 downwards.
ATATTGCGCGCGTGCTGCCGCTGTCGTTGGTGTACGGCCCGGTGTTGGTACTTGCCTCCGATATTTTGGGTCGCGTTCTGGTCATGCCCAGTGAGCTTGAGGTGGGTATTGTGACCGCCTTTATTGGTGCCCCGGTGCTGATGGTTCTGGTGCTGCGTTTGAGCACCGGTGCGCGCGGTGCGAAGAAGGGCCGCATGGGTTCGAAGGCGCAGGCGCACGATGAGTCGGGTCCGGCTCACGTGTCGGAGCACGGTCCGCATCGTGCTCAGCGCCCTGTTGCGCGTGGTTCGTCTGGTTCGACTGGCGTATCTGGTTTGTAGGCCCCGGTTTCTGAGAGGTTTTATTGTGAGCGTTGTGTCTCGTTCTGTAGCCGGGTCTGCTGTTGCCGGGTCTGTGCGTATCCCGGGGCGTTACCGCACCCCTATTCCGCGTACCCTGCTGGTGGTGGCGGTGCTTGTGGTGGTGGCGGTCGCCTCACTGGTGTTTGGTAGTTATCAGATGAGCCCGGATCAGGTGTTTCGCCTGATTTTTCAGGGTGAGGGCACGGAGATTGAGCGTCAGCTGGTGTTGAATCAGCGTCTGCCGCGTATGCTTGCCGCAGTGGTGGTGGGTGCGGCTTTGGGCTTGTCGGGCGCTATTTTTCAGTCAGTTTCGCGTAATGCTCTGGGTTCGCCGGATATTATCGGTTTCACGGTGGGTTCGGCGACCGGTGCCCTGTCTGTGGTGCTGATTGGGTCGTTGAGTTCTACCGGCGTGGGTATGGGCATGGGCGCTATTATTGGCGGTTTTGCGACGGCGGCCGTGGTGATGCTTCTGGCGGGTGCGCGCGGTGGCGCGACGATGGGTCAGAAGATGGTGCTGATTGGTATTGCGGTGAGTGCGATGCTCAGTTCCGTGAACGATTACCTAATCACACGCGGTGATTTGGAGAAGGCGGAGGCGGCGAAGACCTGGCAACACGGTTCGCTAAATGCGCTGTCGTGGAATCAGGTGTCGGTGCAGGCGGTGCTGCTGCTGGTGGCGATTCCGCTGGTGCTGATGCTGACGCATCGCCTGCGCGTCTTGGAGCTCGGCGACGATTTGGCGGCGGGTTTGGGCCTGCCGGTGAAGAGGACCGTGAACCTGCTGGTGGCGGCTGCCGTGCTCCTGGTGGCTGTGGCGATTTCTGTTGCGGGCCCAATTGGTTTCTTGGCGCTGGTTGCCCCGCAGATTGCGCGCCGCCTGTGGAACACTCCGGGTATGGCGATGTGGCATTCGGCGCTGCTGGGTTCGGTGATTTTGGTGCTGGCTGATTTTGTGTCGGCTCGTGCGTTGGCGCCGTTCCAGATTCCGGTGGGTCTGGTGACGGGCGCGTTGGGTGGCGTGTACATGCTGTGGTTGCTGCACCGTCAGCGCTAGTTGCGCCGTCTTATTCCGTATGAGTGACCGGGTGTTCCCAACTGGGGGCACCCGGTTTTCTCTGTTTCACGGGGTTTCGCTAGGTTTCACGGGTGGTTTCAGAATTTTTCAGAATTTTCCCAGTTTTACCCCGGGGTAGATTAAAAACTGCTTATCGTGTCAGGGGTCGCTCATAGAGTGTAGGTGTTGGAAGGGACGATCCTTCCGACCGGGCACACCGTCTCCTGCGGTGTTGCCGCTAGGTTGATTCAGCATCTACGGAAGGAACGGTCATGGACAACACCACTCACGAGAGCCAGTACGCAAACGCAGAGATTTCCTGCACCGCCGATGAGCAGCTGTGCCGTGATGCAGAGTTCAACCTGCTGATGCAGGCGGGCACCATCGTCCGTATGGAGCGTTTCAACGTGGAGGAGCTCCGCGGCGTTCTGGAGCAGCTGGTAGCTGACGGTTCGTGCTTCCGCACCGCGCCGGCCTCTTCGACGATGGGCCGCGTGATGCGTCACCTGACTCAGGGTGCTTCCGGTTACGAGGCGAACTTGACTGAGCTGCGTGCGGCGGCACAGAACGCTCTGCTGTTCGTGTTCCCCCTGGAGAAGGACCTGGAGATGTGCCTGCGCTTTGAGCGTGTGCAGGGTACCGGCTTGGCGTTGACTCGTCTGGGCGTGAGCCCGGTCAATGGTGACCTGTGGACTCAGCACTGGGCGATGCGCGCGCTGGAGTGCACCGGCGGCGTGTTTGCGGTGGAGTCCGCTCCGGGTGCCTGCAATTTTGAGCTGCGCCGCGAGATGTTCTACGCGATGCTGTCGCTGGTTGAGCTGTCGACTTTGGGTCTGTCGGCTGAGCCGGAGGACTTCTACATGTTTGCCGATTCGGAGGCTGTGTGTAAGAAGTTCAAGCGTGAGCGTCGTGATTGCCGCCGCGCAATGCGTGCCCAGTACGACCGCGCCGCGTAAGGCATGTGTGTATGCCCTGCGCGGCATACGCGTTTAAAGGCCTAGCCAGTGCCGTTTTGTGGACTGTTAGAGCCACTTATTCTTCTTGAAGAACCAGTAGAGGAGCAGACAGGAGACCAGCATCAGCAGCAGGGCCGCCGGGTAGCCGAACTCCCACTTGAGCTCGGGCATGACCTCAAAGTTCATGCCGTACACGGAGCCAACGATGGTGGGCACCATGAGTAGCGCCGCGTAGGCGGAGATTTTCTTGGTGTCGTCGTTCTGCTGCTGACCGAGCAGGGTGTCGTGCACGCGCAGGGCGTTTTCGAGGGAGGTGCGGAGGTCCTCCAAACGTTCCTTCGTGTGGACCACATGGTCGAGCACATTACGGAACTGGCGGGCAAGTTCCACGGCCTCGTCTTCGACTTCGCCTCGGCTCGCGCCCGGGTAGGGGGACGGGTCGAGCGCGCCGGTGCGTAGGCCTTCAATGATGCGACCCATCATCGGTTCGAGGGGTCGGCAGGCTCGCTGAAAGTCAATCACCTGGTTGAGTAGCTCGTATATGCGCTGCGCCAGGGAGTTGGCGTCTTGGCGGTCGTGCGCGGAGAACAGGATGTCTTCAATCTCGTCGTTGTCGTTCTCGAGTCCCTCGAGCACGGGGGCGTACCTGTCGACGGTGCTGTCGAGGATGCGGTGCAGCAGTCGGGCGGGGGATGCATCGGGGGTGGCGTAGAGCAGGTTGAACTTGTCGTTGATGCGCTGTTCGTCGCGAACGAGTGCGAGGGTGTAGCGGGGGCCGGTGAAGAGGTGCAGTTCGCTGAGGCGCACTTCTTCTTCTTTGTCGAGGTAGATGGCGGGGCGGATGACGGTGAAGAGGGAGTCGCCGTATCGTTCTAGTTTGGCGCGCTGGTGGCCTCGTCCGGCGTCTTCGATGGCGAGTTCGTGCAGGTTGAAGGTTTTTTGCAGGGCGTGTAGTTCGTGGATGTCGGGGTTGGCGTATCCGAGGGCTACGGCGGTGTTCTCGTCCGCGTAGGCGCGGAGGGTTTCTTCCTCGGTGGCACCCAGCTGAGGGCGGTCCGAGCTCGGGTAGATAGCTCCGGTGATATAGGACATCGTTTTTCTCCTCTGAACGCTTTGGCGCCACGTGTGTGGGCGCTCTTTCCAGCATACGGCACACGCCCCGCCTGGTCATGTGCACCGCGTGTGCACCTGGCATGGAAAAGCCCCCGGAAGGCACCTGTAAGGCACCCTCCGGGGGCTTTCACGTATTGAGCTTATTAGCTTAGTCTTCGTTGATGAGGTCGCGGACCACGATGGTCTGGTCGCGGTCCGGGCCCACACCAATCGCAGAAATACGGCAGCCAGAAATCTCTTCCAGCTTCAGCACGTACTTGCGGGCGTTTTCGGGCAGCTCATCCAGGCTCTTCGCATCCGAAATGTTCTCGGTCCAGCCATCGTAGTACTCGAAAATCGGCTTAGCGTGGTGGAACTCGGTCTGAGTCATCGGCATCTCGTCGTGGCGCACACCGTCAACGTCGTAAGCCACGCAGACCGGGATCTTATCCAGGCCAGTCAGCACGTCCAGCTTGGTGATGAACAGGTCGGTGAAACCGTTGATGCGCACAGCCTGACGCGCCAGCACGGCGTCGTACCAGCCGCAACGACGCGGGCGGCCAGTGTTCACGCCGAACTCGCCGCCGGTGGTGCGCAGGAACTCGCCCATCTCATCGAACAGCTCAGTCGGGAAGGGGCCAGCACCCACGCGAGTGGTGTACGCCTTCTGAATACCAATCACACGGGAGATGCGGGTCGGGCCCACCCCCGAACCGACGCACGCGCCGCCGGAGGTCGGGTTGGAGGAGGTCACGAACGGGTAGGTGCCGTGGTCAACGTCCAGGAAGGTTGCCTGGCCGCCCTCCATCAGCAGGGTCTTACCCTCGTCCAGTGCCTTGTTCAGCAGCTGGGTGGTGTCCACAATCATCGGCTTCAGACGCTCAGCGTAAGACATGAAGTACTCAACGATCTCGTCAACCTCAACGTGGCGGCGGTTGTAGACCTTCACCAGCAGTTCGTTCTTCTGGCGCAGTGCGCCTTCAACCTTCTGACGCAGGATCGACTCGTCCAGGATGTCCTGAACACGGATGCCGAGGCGGCCAACCTTATCCATATAGGTCGGGCCGATACCGCGGCCGGTGGTGCCGATAGCGCGCTTGCCGAGGAAACGCTCAGTCACCTTGTCCATGGTCTGGTGGTAGGGTGCGACCAGGTGTGCGTTAGCGGAAATCTTCAGGCGGGAGGTGTCAGCGCCGCGGGCCTCAAGGCCGTCAATCTCAGCGAAAAGAGCCTCGGGGTTAACAACCACGCCGTTACCAATCACGGGGACGGCGTTCTCGCTCAGAATACCCGCGGGCAGCAGCTTCAGCTCAAACTTCTGGCCGTTCACCACCACGGTGTGACCGGCGTTGTTACCGCCGTTGGGCTTGACCACGTAGTCTACGCGGGGGCCGAGCAGGTCGGTTGCCTTACCCTTACCCTCATCGCCCCACTGGGCGCCCACAATCACGACAGCTGACATTTTTGTGCTCCTTGAAAGCCTTGAAGATACGCACCGGATTTCACGGCGCGGCGGCGACCTACCGCCTCATGATCCGGGTAGGCACACCTCTTCTAATGATACCGTGCCCGCCCCTTTAAGTCCCGTGTTACGGGGCGGTAGGCGTGCCGGATCCGGTGCCGGTGAGCCTCACCGGGCACAGTAGCGCCCCCATCCGATATTCGGACGGGGGCGCTACCGGTATGAGCTTATGAAGACTACTTGATGATCTCGATGAAGGTCATCGGGTAGGTGTACTGCTCACCGCGGTTTGCGGCCAGAGCAGCCAGGCTGTGGAAGATAACCATCAGGATAGCCACAACCATCGGGACGACCCACAGGATGATGCCCAGGATGCCGAAGGTCAGAATAATCAGCAGCCAGGAAGCCATGCTGATGACCCACAGGGAGAAGTTGAAGTTGAACGCGCGGCGGGATGCTTCCTTAGTGAAGGAGTAACCGGGCTTGTCCTTGTAGATGAACCACATGACCAGCGGCGCGAGAATACTTGCGGATGCGAAGGACAGCAGAGACAGAATTGCAGAAGCCAGGTGCGCGAGCATCGCCATGTTCTGGTCGTCCTTGGAGGAGACTACGTAACCGTTGGGCTGCTGACCCGGCGCCTGCGAGTAGGAGGGTGCCTGCTGGGAGTACTGGTTGTACTGTTCAGGGTTCGGGTTCTGGGACATCGTTCTTTTCCTTAATCTATCGATGAGTGGATACAGCTAATCGTTGAGGCGCGGCTAATCATTGAGGCGCGGCGGCAGGCTAACTCGCCGTTTTCGGCGGGTGCCCGCCTCGCTCGGCTTGGTCGCAACGCTCGTGATGGTTTCACCCTATCAAGGCAAAGTAAATGGAATATTAACCCTCGCCGGACAACAGACGAAGAAACCCGAATATGACACAAAAAGACGCCCCTGCCCCTCCACGCGGTGTTATGTACGTGGAGGGGCAGGTCGTTATACGGTGTGGGCTGGCCGAGGTTAGTCCTGTTTCTCTTCATCAGCGAGCGCAGGATGCGCGGCGGGCTTATGTAGTGCGGCAGCCTCGCGCTGTGCGGCGGCCTCGTGTAGCTTTGCGTGTTCTTGCTTTTTCAGAAACTCGTACACCGAGAAAGAATCCTCTTCTTCCTTCGTGAAGCCATTGACGCCCGTGTAGCCGTCCGGCAGGCGGTTGTACACGAGGTAGTACCAGAACTCGGCATGTGCCGTCTCTATTTTCTGGAGGAGTTCCCTCAGCTGATTCTTACGCTTCACCGCCTGAACAATACCCACAATCCATAGGATCGGCACCACAAACAACGATCCCACGCCGATAGTGATGAAGAAGAGCAGCATCGACATGCCAGCACTACTATCTAACATACTCACCAGAGGAACCAGCACAAACGGGTTCAGTATCAGCAGGACAATAAGCACGGTCTTCCAGAATGTGCGCTGACTCTCGATCTCTTCAATGTTGGAGCCAGCAAACGGATTATTGATGGGAACGTAGCCTACCGGCTGGATCATTGCCGCCCGCGATATGGGGTTCTCCTCAACCTTGACCGGGTTCAGGTGGGCAGCGCACGCCTGCATGGGTGCGGACTCGTCGTGGGAGCGGTCCAGTAGGCGCATTTCGATGAGTTTTGAGTCGGGGGTGCCGAAGAGCGGGTCGGGGATGACCGGCAGAATAGCGCCCGGTTGCAGACCGAGGTGTTCCAGCCGAACGTACTCGCCGTAGGCGTGCGTTGCCTGAGCCTGTTCAGTGGAGGCGAGCGCCACCGGGTGGTTCGCCTCGTCGTCCTTGCGAGATTCGTGAGTATCTTCCGGGGTGTCTTCTGAGGTGTCTTCCGGTTCGTTGCTACCGTCGGAGTCTTCGCTGTCGGAGGCTTCGTGCAGCTCAACGTCTTCATTTTTCTGCGTCTGCTCGCCCATGAGTAGCGCCATGTATTCCGGGATGGACTGGTCGGTGTCCCAGAGGGGCTGGTACGCCTCGTCCTTCTTTGCAGCTTCCTTCTTTTCAGTGAGTCGGTCTGCCATGGTCGTCTCCTTCGCTTACCAGACATACTCCTAGCGGCACCACCGTACCAGCAGGCGCTGGATAGTCCCTTGAAACCTGCCTGATAAAAGCTGAGAAAAAGCCCCCGACAAGCGCCAACACACACGTGTTAACACTGCCGGGGGTTCAGCGCTACCAGAGTCCAGGGGCTCACGGGAAGTCGACTACGATACATCCGCTGAGTTTGGATCAGAGCTTGAGGTAGGGCTCGGGGCACTCAGCGGCTGAGGGGCTGACGCCACCGAAGACATCGAAGACGCTGCACCCAGGATTCCCTGCATTTCCTCGGAGTCCCTAGGCAGGCGGTCATACACCAGGTAGAACCAGAACGACCCGAGAGGCATGGCCTTCCACTTCAGCGCCCGATACTTTCGGCTCACTCGGAGTAGCGCAAAAATCAGCGCACCAGCCCACAAGAACAGGGGAAGACCCATCGTCAGCAGAGAAAGCATCAAGAAGTAGTAGAAGACATACCCACCGATCTGAGGGTCCCCTGTAACGGTAGCCAGCAGAAGATAAGTCAGGGGATTAAACACCACACCCACGAAGAAGAGCACTATGAACTCAGGCCAGGCTTTCCACCATAAGTCTGATACACGCACCTTGCCCGCAAGTGGGGTCGCTGAGATATACCCGATGGGTCGCGGTGTACCCACTACTTTCCCCTCCTGCCAGGTAGGAAACACACTTGGCACCTGCTGGTTTGCAGATGCGCCAGTATCCGTGCCCATGGGGGACATTCGGCGCATCGTGGGGCCCGGGCGGCCATACAGCGGTCGATTCAGCACCGGGTACCCCTCCGCCGAAGGGAAAAAATTCGCCGCCTGCGCAGAGGGCGCAGGAGCCGAAACCGCCAGAGTAGACGCCGCAGAATTGGGCGCTGCAGGGTTGGGCACCGCAGAATCAGGTGCTGCAGGAACCGATGGGACAGCAGGCGCGGATGCAGAACGAGCCTTCTGTATCGCCAGGACCTCCTTCACCGGCTCGGGAATCTCCCCGGTCGGCGCGGCAACCAGCGTTCCATGAAGCAGCAAAGCCGAGTAATCGGGGGCGGGCTGATCCGTATCCCACAGGGGCTGATACCTGCTATCGCTCTTCTCGGTTGGGTTCTGAGGGTTTTTCGGTGCTTCGCTATGCTCCGCCACGGTGGTCTCCTCCAATGCTTGTCTGCTGTTATGTGTCTGTTGTGTTATCTACACTGTGTGTTCAGTGCGCGGGGGCTATCCCCCAGCTACTATCGGCGGTCATGATTCCTCCTCATCGCGCGATTCAAAGATGCGGTGTAGCAACGCCGTGGCTGAACCACCGTCAAGCGGGGTGCACTCGTACACCTGCCGGAACTCAAGATCGTGCTGAATCTTGTGCTGCCCGATGAACAGGCGCATCGACTCGACGGCATCCTCAACGGCCTTCAGAAACTTTCCTGCACTGAGAAACAGCAACCAGATTCCTACAACGACCCCAACCAGAATCAGCGGCGGAAAGTAAAAGAACGGCGCGAAGATATTCATCAGCACCAGCTCCATGCCTTCACTGATTTCTATATGGCTCTGGGAGAGGAGCACCGGACTCACCAGCGCGATAAAAAGAGACGACCAGAACGCCATCCGCAGTACCGGTCCCAGCACATACAAGGTGAAGCCGTCCCAATCAGTGAAGAAGCCCTTCGCATCGAAGGTTTCGCGCGACTTCTCCATGGGAACATAGCCCACCACCTCGCCAATCTGCCAGGCGGATGAGCTGTACTCGGTGAGGATGCCCTGCACCTCTCCTCTATGGATGCGTTCCAATAGTGAGCCGGGGCGGCCGTAAATAACCTGGGAGGACATCAGCAGAACAGAATCGTCGATGAAAACGCGTCGCTTGACCATGGTTCGGCCCTCCCTATCCCATCATTTTTGATAGATGTTCAATAGATGGTTTTACAGTAACAACCGAACCTGAAAAGAACCTGAGCCCAAATGCAAATGAAAAACGTGAAAAAGAAAAGGGTCGAACATGTCCACAATTTGATGCATTTAGGAGTAATAAACGCTTCACAAGCCATTTTGAGGTGTATCCTAGTTCACATCTAGTGTGTTCAAGTTCAGCTGGAACCCACCAGAACAACACCACAAGCCTCCCAGAAACACTCCGGGAGCCAAGCAAAGGAGCACCGTGACACACACCGCCTCCCCAACCCCCCGCGGCCGGTCGCATCGACGCCGAATCGGCAGCGGGCTACTCACCCTCAGCATGGCACTGAGCCCCCTCGCAGCCCTGGGCACCACCGCCCACGCCGCGGAAGACCCCGACGCCGTCAAGCAGGTACTCAGCGAAAGCATGAAGAACGCCAGCGGCACCGTCACCGCCTTCGTCCGCTTCAAGGGTAAGGGCGCCTTTGAACAGACCCAGCCCGCAGGCGTACGCGCCGGCACGCAGGCACCCGTCAACACCAGCTCGCAGGTGCAGGCAATCGCCTCCCAGGTGCAGAGCCAGGCACAGCAGGTCAGCAGCCAGTCCGGCGCGCAGGTCCTCTACACCACCCACAACGCAGTACGCGGCGTGGCAGTGCGCGGTGACGCCGAGTCCATCAAGGCACTCGCCAACCGCTCCGACGTAGAGAAGATCTCGCCCATCCTGCCCAAGTACCGCCAGAACGCGGGCGCCGCCATTGACGCAGGCTCCCTCGCCACCTGGACCGGCACCACCAACCCCGCTGGCGCGGGCGGATACACCGGCAAGGGCGTGAAGATCGCCGTCATCGACTCCGGCATCGACTACACCCACACCGACTTCGGCGGTAGCGGCAAGCTCGAAGACTACGAGAAGGCATCCAAACTCACCGAGCTGCCCTCCGCAGACTCCGGGCTCATCAACCGCACCAAGGTTGCTGGCGGCTACGACCTCGTTGGTGACGCCTACGACGGCAGCAACACCGCTGTTCCCGACGGCAACCCGCTCGACTGCACCACCGGCGGCCACGGCACCCACGTGGCGGGCACCGCGGCAGGCTACGGCGTGAACGCCGATGGCACCACCTTCACCGGCGACTACAGCAAGCTCACCGCAGAGCAGCTCAAGACCATGAAGATTGGCCCCGGCGTCGCCCCCGACGCTGAAATCTACGCCTTCCGCGTCTTCGGCTGCAGCGGTAGCACCAACGTCGTTATCGAGGCGCTCGACCGCACTCTTGACCCCAACGGTGACGGCGACTTCTCCGACCGCGTGAACGTGGTCAACATGTCCCTCGGCGGCGAATTCTCCCCGCAGGACGACCCCGAAGCCTACGCCGTTGACGCGCTCACCCGCGCCGGCGTGCTCTCCGTGATCTCCGCGGGTAACGCCAACGACTACAGCCTGCGCGGCGACACCTACTCCAACTCCGGTCACCCCGCCACCGCAGCCAGCGCAATCACCGTAGCGAACGCCTACGGCTCCACCCGCGCCGTCGATGCGGCAGAGCTGACCGACCCCGCCACCGGCACCACCCGCAAGGTACGCGGCGACTACAGCGTCTCCTACCCCTGGGCACAGGCGGGCACCAAGGAATTCACCGGTGAACTCACCGCAATCTCCGAGAACAACCGCTACGCCTGCAACGCCCTCAGCGCCGACGAAGCGGTAGCTGTAAAGGGCAAGTGGGTGCTCATCGACTGGGCTAAAGATGACGGTGAACTCGCCTGCGGCTCCAAGGTGCGCTTCGACAACCTGGAGGCGGCAGGCGCCAAGGGCGTACTGCTTGCAGGCCATGACGAAGAGCCCGGCCTGGGTATTGCCGGTAACGACACCCTGCCCGGTTTCCGCCTGGCAGCATCCGCCGCTAAGGACCTGCGTGCACAGATCACCGCAGCAGAAGCGGCAGGTAAGCCCCTGACCGTGCGCCTCGGCAACGAGCTGAAGTCCTCCCTGCGCGTGGACACCGACAAGCTGGATCAGCTGAACCCCATGAGTGCCCGCGGCTTCCACGGCAGCTACGGCTACACCAAGCCCGACATTGCGGCACCCGGCTCGTACATCACCTCCGCGGCGGTGGCGACCGGTAACAACTCCGTGACCTTCAGCGGCACCTCCATGGCGGCACCCTACGTGACCGGCTCCGCCGCCCTGGTCATGCAGAGCCACCCGACCTACACCCCCGCACAGGTCAAGTCCGCCCTCATGAACACCGCAACCCACGATGTGCGCACCGAATCCGGTGCCGCATACGCGGTGGACCGTGTGGGCGCCGGACGAGTCGACACCCTCGCTGCCGTGCAGTCGAAGTCCCTCGTCTACAACGCTGACAAGAGCGGCACCGTGTCCCTGAGCTTCGGCGTGCTCGAGTACGCACCGGATGCTGGCGTTCAGACCCTCACCCGCGAGGTGACGGTCGAGAACACCGACTCCGTGGCACACACCTACGCCCTGTCCTACGCTGAAAGCACTAATATTCCCGGCGTGGAATACTCCTTCCCCTCCGCGGTCACCCTCGCACCCGGTGAAACTAAGAAGTTCGAAGTCACCGTGCGCATCGACCCGTCCAAGCTGGAGAAGACCCGCGACACAGCAATGGACACCACCCAGAACGCAACTGACTACTACACCGGCAACGAAATCGTTCCCGAACAGTACCGTCAGTACATTGCCAGCGCATCCGGCCGACTCGTCCTCACCGAAGACGGCACCAAGGCACTGCGCCTGCCCGTTCACGTGGCACCCAAGCCCGTGAGCACCATGCACGCTGCCGAAGACACCGTCACCTTCACCCAAAAGCCCTCCAGCGACGAGGCACAGAAGGCAGACACCGGCTGGACCAAGTCCCAGATCTCGCTGCGCGGCACCGAGGTCAACCAGGGCGGCTACCGCTCCCTGCTCGGCGCGTTCGAGTACGGTGCGAGCGTGGACCGTGTGGCTCCCACCTCCCTGTCGCTGAACAGCAACGTTAAGGCGAACCTGCAGTACGTCGGTGCTTCCTCGGATGCGCCCGCGCTGAAGGCAGCCGGCGGCAACGCTGATGACGGCACCCTGCGCTTCGGTATCTCCACCTGGGCGAACTGGGATGTTGTCTCCTACGAGAACACCTTCACCGTAGAAATCGACACCGACGGCAACAACCGCGCCGACTACAAGCTGGTCACCGACCGCGCTAAGGGTCTGGACTACCCGCTGGTTCGCCTCTACGGCTACAAGAACGGCAACCTCGTCGAGCTCGGCTACTACCCGCTCAACGGCGCCTGGGGTGATGTGGACACCAACATGATGGACACCAACACCCTCATCATGAGTGCACCCCTCAAGGATCTGGGCCTGACCAGTGCAAACAACCCGGACATCCAGTACCGAGTCAGCGCAACCACCCAGTACGAGTGGGGTAACGTCAGCGAAACCGGCTGGATCAAGTACCGCCCCTTCAGCCCCAAGCTGTGGTTCAGCGGCGACTCCTCCGCCGTGGCTGGCCTCCACCCGGATGCCTCCAGCACCACCCTGACGGCGCACCGCTCCGCTGACGCAATCCCCGCGCTCGGCGAATCCGGTACCCCCGCCAAGGCGCTGTTGCTGCACCTGCACAACGGCACCGGCGACCTCTCTGGCACCAACGGCGCCAAGGGCAACCGCGCCGAGGTGCTGAACATCAAGGAGCAGCAGACCGAGTACATCACTCCGTCCCGCTTCACCGATGTGAAGAACGGCGACCAGTTCTACACCGAGATTTCTTGGTTGGCTCAGCGCGGCATCACCACCGGCTACCCGGACGGCACCTACCGCCCGCTGGAGTCCGTGGAACGTGGCGCAATGGCGGCGTTCTTCTACCGCATGCAGGGTTCCCCGCAGTTCACTGCCCCCTCCACTCCGAGCTTCAAGGACGTGCCCACCACGCACCCCTTCTACAAGGAGATTGAGTGGATGAAGGCTCAGGGCATCACCACCGGCTACTCGGACGGCACGTTCCGCCCCTCCGCACCGGTGAACCGTGACGCCATGGCTGCGTTCTTCTACCGTGCAGCGGGTTCCCCGCACGTGGATCTGCCCGCAACCAGCCACTTCAGCGATGTTTCCACCGATAACCAGTTCTACCGTGAAATCACGTGGCTGGCTTCGAAGGGCATCAGCACCGGCTGGCCGGACGGCACCTACCGCCCGGTGACCCCCATTGCCCGCGACGCAATGGCTGCGTTCATCTACCGCTACACCGAGAAGGTTGCTAACCAGGCCGGCCGCTAGACGGTAGCTAACCGGTAGCGAACAGTTCGGGTCCTCTCCCACCTCCTGCATGGGGTGGGAGGGGTACCTGGAACCGGCAGGCTCCGGGGCCTGAAATCCCGGAACCTCTCAAGTTTTGGTGGCGGTTTCACCGGCGGATGCACTCACTCGTCGTCTGCCGGTGGGGCCGCCTCCGCACATCACCGATACACAACCACAGAGCACACAGCACTGTCGAAAAATAGATAATCCGAAGGAGGATTCCATGACAACGCCTCATGCGCCACGCCGCAGAATGAAGGCTGTCGGTGCGACCGGTTTGAGTGCGGCTCTTGCCCTTACTCTCGGCGTTCCCGCCACTTTCTCTGCCGCTCACGCTCAGAGCCCCCAGCAGGTCGAAGGAAGCACTGCGAGCGCATCCGGTAACGCTGCCTCGCGTATCAGCCCGGGCCTGCAGAAGGCTGAAGGCCAGATCACCGTGTACGTGCAGTTCAAGGGCAAGGGCGCGTATGAGCAGACCCAGTCCGCGGCTGTTCTGGCACGTAAGGAGGCGCCGGCGAACCGTCAGGCGCAGGTGCAGGCTATTGCAGCTCAGGTGCAGTCGCAGGCTCAGTCTGTGGCGGCTGCTTCTGGCGCGAAGCTGATGTACACCACGCATAATGCGATGCGTGGTGCGGCGATTACTGGTGATGCTGCGCAGATTCGTGCGTTGGCGGAGCGCCCGGATGTGGAGCGTATTTCGCCGATTATCGCGAAGGAGCGTATGAACTCCGGTAGCGAGATTGATACGAAGACTCTTGCCACGTGGACTCGTGAGAATACGGGGTACACGGGTAAGGGCGTGAAGATTGCGGTTGTTGACTCCGGTGTTGACTATACGCACGCTGATTTTGGTGGCCCCGGTACGGTGGATTCGTACCTGAAGGCTAAGGCGATGACGGAGCTTCCGTCCGCTGATTCGGGTCTGATTGATCGTAATAAGTTCATTGGCGGCATTGACTTGGTCGGTGATGACTACAATGCGTCGGTGGCTGAGAAGTCGACTCCGCAGCCGGATAATAACCCGCTGGATTGCCGCCCGGATGGTTTCGGTTCTGGCGGTCACGGCACGCACGTGGCGGGTACTGCCGCCGGTTATGGTGTGACGGCGAACGGTACGACTTACCGTGGCGATTACAAGAACCTGACGGAGGAGCAGCTGAAGGGCATGTCTATTGGCCCCGGTACTGCTCCTGATGCTCAGATTTTGGCGATTCGTGTGTTCGGTTGCTACGGCAATTCGAGTGTTGTGATGAAGGCGCTCGATACCGTGATGGACCCGAATGGTGACGGTGATTTCTCTGACCGCGCCGACATTGTGAACCTGTCGCTCGGTGGCGAGTTCGCCCCGGCTGACGACCCTGAGTCGTACATGATTAATACGATGGCGCGCCAGGGTGTGTTCACTGTGGCTGCTGCCGGTAACGCCAATAACTACAACGGTGTGGGTGACACCTACTCCGATTCGGGTAGCCCCGCGAATGCGGCTGCGGCGCTGTCGGTGGCGAACGCCTACGGTTCGACTCAGCCGATTGACCGTGTCCGCGCGACCACGAAGACTGGTTTGGAGTGGTTGCAGGGTGATTACTCGGTGAACTTCGATTATTCGAAGGCGTCCGCTGATCAGCTGCGCGGCGAGGTTGTTGCCGCACCGAAGCGTAACCGTTACGCTTGCGAGGCTTTCACCGCTGAAGAGGCGAAGGCTTTGAAGGGTAAGTGGGTTTACTTCGAGTGGGATCAGGACGATTTGACGTTCCCGTGCGGTTCGAAGGTGCGTTTCGATAACGTTCAGGCTGCCGGCGGTGTTGGTGTGGTGATGGCCGGTAAGGCTGAGCGCTACACGATCGGCATTGGTGGTAATGCGACCATTCCGG
The DNA here is from genome assembly GCF_001813565.1 of Rothia sp. HMSC068E02. Classification (NCBI taxonomy): domain Bacteria; kingdom Bacillati; phylum Actinomycetota; class Actinomycetes; order Micrococcales; family Micrococcaceae; genus Rothia; species Rothia sp. HMSC068E02. The sequence continues at coordinate 35,172 of NZ_KV812887.1, read as the reverse complement.
GTCTGCGTCTGACTGCTTCTTCGACGAAGGACCTGGAGAAGGCCCTGGCTGCCGGTCCGGTAACCGTCGAGATGAACCTGGACTACAAGGCTTCGGGTCGTAGCACCCACTCGCACGCTTTTGATCTGAATTCCTCGAGCGCTCGCGGCCAGCACGGTTCTGATGGCTTCATTAAGCCTGACCTTGCGGCACCGGGTACTGAGATTGTCTCTGCCGCTGTGGGCACGGGTAATAAGGGTGTTTCCTTCACCGGTACCTCCATGGCGACCCCGCATGTTGCCGGTGTTGCCGCTCTGGTGATGCAGGCGCATCAGGATTACAACCCGCAGATGATTAAGGCTGCGCTGATGAACGGCGCGTCCACCCCGATCAAGAATGAGCAGGGTGCGCAGTACGCGGTGGATCGTGTGGGTACGGGCATGGTGAATGCTCGCGCCGCCGTGGACGCGAAGGTTATCGCATACGATGCGAAGACCCCCGAGCGTGTTTCGACCGCGTTTGGTGTGCTGGAGTATACCCCCGATTCGGGTATTCAGACTGTTCAGCGTGAAATCGTGCTGGACAACACCGATTCGCAGGCTCACACCTACACTCTGAGCTACGAGGCAAGCACGACCATCCCGGGTGTGGAGTACTCCTACCCGCAGCAGGTGAGCGTGGGTGCCGGTGAGCGTAAGAACGTGACCGTGACCGTGCGTATTGACCCGTCCAAGCTGGAGAAGACCATGGACCCGGCAATGAGCGCCGACCAGGTCGCTCAGGACTGGACGAACGGTAAGACTCTGGCTGCCGGTAAGCGCCAGTACATTGCGAGCGCTTCTGGTCGCCTGATTTTCTCTGAGAATGGTCGCGAGGCGATCCGCCAGTCGATTCACGTGGCACCGAAGCCCGTCTCGAAGATGCGTGTTGATGCCTCCCGTATTGATTACAAGGGCATTGCCGATAAGGAGTCCACGGTGACTCTGCGCGGTACGACCCTGAACCAGGGTGGTTACCGTTCGCTGCTGGGTGCATTTGAGCTGGGTGCGGTCAGTGACCGTATTCCGTCCGGTCAGTTGAAGCTGCCGTCGAACCAGGCTGTTGACCTGCAGTATGTGGGTGCCGCCTCGGACGCTCCGGCTTTGAAGGCTGCCGGTAAGAACCCGAACGATGGTTCTCTGTTCTTCGGCATTTCGACCTGGGGCACCTGGGACAGCATGCACTGGGGCCGTCAGGTACAGGTTCAGATTGATACGAACAACGACTCCGCCGCAGATTACGTTCTGGAGGTGACCCGCGAGAAGGGTCTGGACTACCCGCTGGTGAAGGTCTGGTCCATCTCCGGTAACGCATCCACCGTGGTGGCTCGCTACCCGCTGAACAACGCCTGGGGCGACACCGACACCAACATCATGGACACCAACACCATGATTCTGGGTGTGCCGCTGAAGGACCTGGGTCTGACCGCTGAGAAGGCTCAGAGCATCAAGTACACGGTGCAGACTGACACCTGGCACAACGAGGGTAACTCCTACGTGGACACCACCTCGGCTATCGAGTACTCCCCCTTCAACCCCGGTGTTTGGTTCACCGGTGAGGAGTCGGGCGTGCCCGGCCTGTTCGTGGACCGTGACGGCGGTCAGCTGACCGTTCACCGCAAGAACAACAACAAGGAGCGTCAGGCTCTGTTCCTGCACATGCACAACGCGACCGGTGACCTGAGCGGCCGTAAGACCGCTAACGGTGTTGCCGCTGGCGACCGTGCGCAGGTCGTGAAGGTGGCTCGTACCATCCACGATGCACGCTTCACCGACGTTCCGGCGGATAACCAGTTCTACCGTGAAATCACGTGGATTGCTGCCCGTCAGATTGACCGCGGCTACCAGGACGGCACCTTCCGCCCGCTGAACAACATGGACCGCGCAACCATGGCTGCGTACTTCTACCGTATGAGCGGCTCGCCGCAGTACACCGCGCCGTCCACCCCGAGCTTCTCTGATGTTCCGCTCAACCACCCCTACTACAAGGAGATTGAGTGGATGAAGGCTCAGGGCATCACGACCGGCTGGCCCGATGGTACGTACCGTCCGGAGGGTTCGGTGAACCGTGACGCGATGGCTGCGTTCTTCTACCGTTACGCTGGTTCGCCCGAGTACACTGCCCCCGCGCAGGCTCGTTTCACGGACGTTCCGACCGACAAGCAGTTCTACCGCGAGATTTCGTGGCTGGCTGAGCAGGGCGTGACCACCGGCTGGCCCGATGGTTCGTTCCGCCCCGTGGAGCCGGTGCACCGCGACGCTATGGCGGCGTTCGTGTACCGCTACAGCACGGGTGTGCTGAAGGAAAGCCCTGAAATCTAGGGTTCCGGAATCTAAGAACCTATAGGTTCTACCGAGGGAGCCGTACCGTTGCAGTTTATCTGCGGCGGTGCGGCTCCCTTTTTCTGTGGTTGGGTGCTTTGTTATTTACGCGTAATGTTCCGTAATACGAGTTTGACTAGGTTATATAAAGAATCGTTGAGACAATAAGTGAAGGTTTCTTCACCATCGGCATGAACCTTGACGTTTACGCCGCACAGACGCACTGGAGGCGCACTGGAAACACAGTGCAGACGCACCGTAGCACTCTCGGTGCAGAACCCTTGCCGTACAGCTCTCCGAGTAGAACTCTCGGCGTAGAAACCGCTAAGAAACACACCATAACTAAAAGAATCAAGGAGCATTCAGTGGCAACCTTCCCTGAAGCTACCCCCGCGCGAGCCGCCCGGCACACACAGCCGGGCCGCCTCAAGCAGCTGGCACGCAGCTGCGGCGCACTCACCCTGGGGCTCACCCTCGGGCTGACCGCCCTGCCGTTCGGTACCGCCGCCTACGCGGCACCGGGCGTAGTACGCGGCGCAGACCGGGACGCACCCCACCAGAACACCGGCACCGGCGAGAACAACAACGAAGTCCTCTCCCCCAGCCTGGACGGCGCCACCGGCGAACGCGCCGTATTCGTCCGGTTCAAGGGTCAGGGCGCGTACGCCCAGACCCAGCCGGACGCGGTCCGCTCCCGCGCGCAGGCACCCGTCAACGCGCAGGCGCAGGTGCAGGCAATCCGCGCCAGCGTGCAGCAGCAGGGCGCCTCCGCGGCGAAGGAATCCGGCGCGCAGGTCCTGTACACCACCCACAACACGATGCGCGGCGTGGCGCTCTACGGTAACGTCGAGCAGATTCGTGCGCTCGCGAACCGCGACGATGTGGAACGCATCAGCATCATTGAGGACATGGCACCGCAGAACAGCGGCACCCTCATTGATACGGACACGCTCTCCGTGTGGGCGAAGAGCCCGGCGAACCCCGCCTCCACCGGCTACACCGGCAAGGGCGTGAAGATCGTCGTGCTCGATACCGGTATCGACTACACGCACGCCGATTTGGGTGGCCCCGGCACGCAGGAAGCCTTCGAGAAGGCAAAGGCTTCCGACACGATCCCCGAGGGCACCTACGATCCGAAGAAGTTCCTCGGCGGCTACGACCTGGTCGGCGACGACTACAACTCCGGCAAGAAGGAAACCTCCACGCCCCACCCTGATAACAACCCGCTCGACTGCGGCGGCCACGGCAGCCACGTTGCCGGCACCGCGGCAGGCTACGGCGTGAACGCGGACGGCAGCACCTTCCACGGCGACTACTCCAAGCTCACCGAAGAGCAGCTCAAGGACATGAAAATCGGCCCCGGCTCCGCACCGGACGCCCAGCTGATTGGCCTGCGCATCTTCGGTTGTAAGGGCACCACCGCGTTCGTCCCCAAGGGCCTGGACCGCGTGCTCGACCCCAACGACGACGGCGACTTCTCCGACCGCGCCGACATCGCGAACCTGTCGCTCGGCAACGAGTTCGGCGTGTTCGATGAGACCGTGAACTACGCGGTCGGTTCCCTCTACCGCGAGGGCATCCTCTCCGTGGTTGCGGCGGGTAACGCCAACAACTACAACGCCGTGGGCGACACCTACTCCAACTCGGGTGGCCCCGGCACCAGCGCCTACGGCCTGACCGTGGCGAACTCCATCGGCTCGACCCAGCTGGTAGACCGCGTGAAGATTCTCGCCCCCGCGAACGAGGCGGACACCTACGGTGACTACTCGGTGAGCTTCGACTACTCGAAGGCGACCGAGGAGCAGCTGCGCGGTACCGTGGTGCGTGCCGCCTCCCGCAACCGCTACGCCTGCGAAGCATTCACCGAAGAGGAAGCCGCAGCGCTGAAGGGCAAGTGGGCTCTCATCGACTGGGCGGACGCTGACGGCACCGCACCCTGCGGTTCGAAGGTACGCTTCGACAACCTGCAGGCGGCTGGCGCAACCGGCGTGGTGCTCACCTCGAACACTGAGGTTGGTGATACCGCTATCGGCGGTAACTCCTCCATTCCGGGCGTGCGCCTGGCAAAGAGCCAGGTGGAGCGCCTTTCCGCGCAGATTGATTCGGGTGAGATGACCCTGCAGCTCGGCGAGAACCTGCGCGACTCGATCCGCGTGCCCAACGGCAAGCTGGATCAGGCGAACACCTCCACCGCGCGTGGCCTGCACGGTTCGCACGGCATCACCAAGCCGGACGTTGCGGCACCGGGCACGAACATTTCCTCTATCGAGGTTGGTAGCGGCACCGGTTCGAGCGTGAAGACCGGTACGTCCATGTCCACGCCGTTTGTTGCCGGTGTTGCGGCGCTGATCATGCAGGCGCACCCGGAGTACGGTCCGCGCATGCTTAAGACCGTCATCATGAACACCGCCGACCACCACATGCAGGACGCCTGGGGCAACCCCTACGCGGTGGACCGTGTGGGTACCGGCCGCATCAACACGCGTGCGGCGGTGGCTGACCGCGTCATGCTGTTCAACGCGGCACGCCCCGAACAGGTTTCGGACACTTTCGGCGTGCTCGAGTACACCCCGAACGCCGGTGTGCAGACCCTGCAGCACCGCGTGAGCGTCGAGAACACCGACTCGGTGGCGCACACCTACACCCTGAACTATGAGGGAAGCACGAGCATCCCGGGTGTGGAGTTCTCCTACCCGCAGTCCGTGTCTGTGGGTGCCGGTCAGAAGGCAACGTTCACCGTGACGGTGCGCATTGACCCGTCGAAGCTGGAGAAGACCCGCGACCCGTCCATGTACCCGAACCAGGATTCGGTGAACTACTCGACCGGTACGGTCACCATTTCGGGTGCCCGCCAGTACATTGCGAGCGCTTCGGGCCGCCTGATCCTGACCGATGCTGACTCGTCGGCTGCGGTGAAGACCCTGCGCATGCCGCTGCATGTGGCCCCGAAACCGGTCTCCGCAATGCGCGTAGCCGGTGCAGATATTCACTTTGACACGAACGGCGTGGGTGCCCTGGAGCAGACCCTGACCCTGCAGGGTACCGCGGTGGATCAGGGCGGTTACCGCTCCCTGCTGGGTGCCTTTGAGCTGGGCGCTTCGAGCCCGCGCATCCCCACCGCGAAGCTGGGTGTGGGTTCGGATTCCCGCATGGACCTGCAGTATGTGGGTGCCACCTCGAACGTGGCGGCGTTGAAGGCTGCCGGTGCGGACACCTCGCAGGCGCACCTGTCCTTTGGTATTTCCACCTGGGGTAACTGGCAGGAGGTGACCCCGCGCGGCACCTACTACGTGTTCGTTGACACCGACAAGGACGGCACGAGCGACTACCGCCTGCAGACGGTGCGTGAGAAGGGCCTGGACTACCCGCTAGTGAAGGTTTCTAAGCGCAGCAACGGCAAGTGGCAGGCCATTGAGAACGCCCTGTACCCGCTGAACGGCACCTGGGGTGATACGGACACCAACATCATGGATTCGAACACTCTGGTGATGACTGTTCCGCTGAGCGTTCTGGGTCTGGACCCGGACGCCGAGTCCACTGAGATTTCGTACTCGGTGACCACTTCTAGCGCGTTCTCCGCGACGACCGTGGTTGATACGACTGATTCGGTGGTGTTCAACTATGCGGCGCCGAAGCTGTGGTTCAGCGGCGATTCGGCGGGCGTGCCGAACCTGTTCGTGGACGCACCCTCCGCGCAGCTGGTGGCGCACCGTAACGGCGACGCGAAGAACGTTTCTGCGCTGTTCCTGCACATGCACAATGCGACCGGTGACCTGTCCGGTGTGAATGGGGCTGCGGGTGAGCGTGCGCAGGTTCTGCGTGTCTCGTCGAACTCTGAGGATACCGCCGCGAGCGCGCACTTTACGGATGTTCCGGCGGATTACCCGTTCGTGAATGACATTAACTGGCTGGCTCAGCGTCGTATTACGACCGGCTACCCTGACGGCACGTTCCGCCCGAACGGTTCGGTGGAGCGCGGCGCGATGGCGGCGTTCTTCTACCGTATGGCGGGTTCGCCGCAGTTCACTGCGCCGAGCACTCCGAGCTTTAAGGATGTGCCGCGTGACCACCCGTTCTACAAGGAGATTGAGTGGATGCGCGCTCGCGGTATTACGACCGGCTGGTCGGATGGTACGTTCCGTCCGAATGCTGCGGTGAACCGTGATGCTATGGCGGCGTTCTTCTACCGTTTTGCGGGTTCGCCGGCGTATTCGGCTCCTGTAGCGTCGCCGTTTAGCGACGTGTCGGCCGGTAGCCAATTCTACCGTGAGATTTCGTGGTTGGCTGATCAGCGTATTACGACAGGTTGGGCTGATGGTTCGTTCCGTCCGGTTCAGCCGATTGAGCGTGGCGCGATGGCGGCGTTCTTGCACCGCTATAACGTGCGTGTGCTGAATAACCGCTAGTCGGATGCGGATGTGAGGGCCGTGTCGGGGTAGAGTTTTCTGCCCCGACACGGCTCTTTCTGTGGGCTGTTATGTCTGCGGCGTAGACTTAGGTTATGCGTGAATTACAGGTTCAGAACGGCGAGGATGAGACGCTGTCAGCTACTCGGGACGCCCTCGACCAGGAGGAGCTTCTGAACGCGGCGGCGGACTTCGTTGACCGTTATGAGAGCGTCTTTGAAAATCTAAGCCACTGATATTCCTTTGAAAGAAATACCCCCGGTGGATGCCGTACGCATCTGCCGGGGGTATTTGCTTGCCTCACTCTGCCCGAGGCGGCCTAGTTAGCGTTGGCGGGCTTCTTTACGGTTGAGCTTCTCAATGGCGGCTTCCACCTTGGACTTGCGGTGACTCAGCTTCCAGAGGCTGAAAGACTGCGTCAAGGTACTCTTGCCGATCTCCACGAGGGAAGGCAGCCCCTGCCGGATGAGTGCCTCATTGATTTCTTCCTGGGTGGCGCCCTGCTCCTTCATCTGCTCGACGAGGATGTTCGCCTCCGCTATTTTCCCGGAGGTGAGCGGGTGGTTTTCGAGGCTGGTTTCGATGTCTACGAGCTCGTCGTAGAGTTCAGTTTTTGTTTTTGCCATGGTGCTGTCTTCACCGTCCTTGGTTGACGTGTTCTGTGGCATTGGGTGTGGGGGCGTTTTCCCTCATCACCGGCTGTTTTGAACGGTATTTGAACCGTATGTTCATGCTAACAGCCGCGTAGCTTGTCGCACAGGGTTTTTACCGGTGAGTATGCTGTGTATTTGCGGGCCTGGCGGGAGGCTGGGGCACCACTGAACCCGCCGCGTGCGCCGCGCTGAACGCACCGTGTGGAATACTACCTCGCCTCCCTCGGCGGTTCACCGCGCGGGCTATAAGGTGGAGCGTACACTTAAGTCATGCGTGAATTACAGGCACAGATCATCCGTGAAATGGGCGTCAAGCCCAACATGACCGAAGAGCAGGCACGCGAAGAAGTGGAGCGTCGCATCCAGTTCATCTGCGACTACCTGGAAGCCACCGGAAGCCGCGGCCTGGTACTGGGCATCAGCGGCGGCATCGACTCCACTCTGGCGGGTCGCCTCTGCCAGCTGGCTGTCGACCGCCTCAACGAGCGTGGCCGCACCACCGAGTTCGTGGCGGTGCGCCTGCCCTACCGTGTGCAGCACGACGAAGAGGACGCGCAGGAGGCGCTGCGTTTCATCCAGCCCACCCGTTCCCTGACCTTCAACATTGCGGAGGCTGTCGACGGTTTCGACACCGCCTACACTGCCGCGACCGGCGAGCAGATGAGCGACTTCAACAAGGGTAATGTGAAGGCGCGCGCCCGCATGATCGCCCAGTATGCGGTGGCTGGCGGCCCCGGCTACCTGGTGGTGGGTACCGACCATGCGGCGGAGTCCATTACGGGTTTCTTCACGAAGTTCGGTGACGGCGGCGCGGACCTGCTGCCGCTGTACGGCCTGAATAAGCGCCAGAACCAGCTGCTGCTGCGTGTTTTGGGTGCGTCTGAGCGTCTGTGGGCTAAGCCGCCGACGGCTGACCTGCTGGACGGCGTGCCCGGCCGTACCGATGAGGATGAGCTGGGTCTGACGTACCCGCAGATTGATGACTACCTGGAGGGTAAGGAAATCGACGAGGCGGCCGCTGCGAAGCTGGAGCAGATTTACCTGCGTAGCCGCCATAAGCGCACCACTCCGGTGACGATTTTTGATTCCTGGTGGAAGAACTAGCGCTTTACCGCCGTAAAACTAACGTAAAAGCTCCGGGCTCCTATGCGGGAGTCCGGAGCTTTCGTGTAAACGCTGACTGCGTAGGTGCTCGCCGCGTAGGTGCTGGCGAGCGCTCGCGTTCAGAGGCGTTTATGCCTTCGATGCGGCGGCAGCCTGAACGTCCGAATCCTCAGAACCTTCAGCCTCAACCTCAGCTTCAGCGGGCGGTACCTTCGCGCCACCCGTGGCGAGGAACAGCACCAGGCCCAACGCGCAGGCGAGCACCTGGGTGAAGGGGAACGCCCAGGTCAGACCCTTAAAGCCGAACCACATGTTGCCGAAGTACACGGCGGGGAAGAACAGCAGAGCAATACCGAGGGTCATCAGCATTGCCGGGCCGCCCTTACCGGCCGCCTGGAACCAAGACACAAACACGATGCTGACCGCGTTGAACACGGCGGCGAGCATCAGCGCAACCATAATCTCCTCGCCGGTGTCGATGAGGCTTGCATCGCCAACCACGGCGAGCAGTTCACGGCGGAAAATCAGCACCGGAATGGTGATGATCGCGGAGGTCGCCACGGACAGGATCGTTGCGGTGCGCAGCGCCTCCTTCACGCGGGCGCCGTTGCGGGCACCGTACGCGTAGGCGTACAGCGGGATACCGCCCATGCACAGGCCCATGCACAGCATTTCGGGCACCATGTTCAGGCGCATTGCCAGGCCGAACGCTGCGACGGTGTCGTCACCGTAGGAGGCGGCGAGGTTGTTCAGCAGCAGGGCGGCGAAGATCAGGTTGAGGCTCTGAATGAGCTCGGCGGCACCGACCGCGACCACGGGCTTGATAATGGCGGGGTCGAGGGAGAAGTCGCGGATGTTTGCGGAGAAGTTCTCGCTCTGACGCATCAGGAACAGCAGGTAGTACAGCATGGACGCAACGTTCGCCAGGATCATCGCCCAGCCGGCGCCGGCGATACCCATGCCCATGATGGCAATGAACAGCACATCAAAGATGCAGGTGACGACGGTACCGACGATGATGCCGTACATGGACTGCTTGGCGTAGCCTTCGGATCGGACCAGCTGTTCCAGGGTGAACATGCCAATGGCAAAGGGGGCGCCGAGGAACATGAGGTGCACGTAGATGCGGGTCGGCTCGTAGGAGCCGCCGGAGGCACCCATAATGCCGGTGATCGGGTCGGCAAGGATGAAGCCGATAATGGCGGCGATAACACCGGCGCCGAGCGCCGAGTAGAGGGCGAAGGAGGTGACGCGGTGAATTTCGTGGGCGGGCTGGCCTTCACCGAGCTTGCGGGAGGCGAGGGTTGAGGAGCCCAGGCCGAACAGGCCTGCGATCGCCATGATGACGCCGAAGACGGGCACGCCGTAGCTGGTGGCGGCGAGGTCTTCGGTGCCGCCGTAGTGGCCGACGAAGTAGGAGTTCACCACGTTGTAGATGCTGGTGATGGCGAGGCCGAGTGCCATGGGCACGCCGAGGGAGAGGAGCGCCTTGAGGATGGGTGCTTCTTTGAGCAGGTAGATGTTCTGCGGGTCTTCGCTTGCGCCGTGCGGGCCGTGTCCTGCGGCGGGTGCGGTGTTGTTGGGTGCGCCGTTTTTGGGCGCGTTATTTTCAGTCTGGTGGGACGTCATAGGTTCCTGTGGTTCTAGTCTGTGTTGTGTCCGGTGCGCGGCAAGAAGCGTGGTCCGCGCGAAAAAACGGGCTAGTGTATTGTACCGTCTCCACGTAGTGGTGGGTCTAGAGGTTTAGACATAAAAAGCAACGAGGCGCCCCTCCCCGTTTAGGGGTGGGGCGCCTCGCCTCATACGTATCGCATGTAGGAGTGTGAGCTATTCGAGCTCAACCGGACCAAGCACGCGAACCTCCTCAATATCCAGGATTTCCTGAATCGCGTGGAGCACATTCGTGTCGATTATGCGCTCATTACGCAGGCGCTTGAGCACGCTGCGTTGCTTCTCCAAATGCCGCAGGCGCAGCTCTTTCTCAAGGTCGCCCGCTTCAATAATGCGGCGGGCTTCTTCCGGCGCATTCGCACCGTCTTTACGAACGGCGTGCAGGTTGCGGTGTATACTCGCGTTGTACATCTGTTCGTCGGCAATGCGGTCGATAATCCACTGTGGTGCACCAATTTCCTGGCCGATCTCAGCCACAGAGTCGAAGGACTCGGCAATGATTGTGCGGATTGCTTCATTAATCTCATCTTCTTCGGTGGTATCAACCGGAATTTTCGCCCACCTAATAACGAGCGGCAGGAGCATCCCCTGAACCACCATCGACAGCAGAACCACGCCCGCAACAACAAAGATAATAAAGTCACGCGCGGGAACATCAGTCGGCACGGAGAGAGCCACCGCGAGGGAAACACCGCCGCGCAGTCCCGCAAAAGTGTTCACTACACGACCACGGAAAGTTGTGCGCAGCTGCCTCTGCTTTTCTGAACGGTCAAGGGCACGAATAATACCAATCGAGATGTGCAGGAAGATAAAACGCACCGCAATGGAAACGAGCCACACCACCACAATCACGGCGAGCGCCAAAGCCCACGCATAGTTGTATTCATGAACAACACCATCCATATGCTCAACGGCGCTGGGCAGCTGAACACCCACGAGCACGAAGAGCGCACCGTTCATGACATAGGTGACGAACGCCCAGATGGGCAGTCCGTAGAAACGGTTCTGGGGTTTGATGGTATCCGGTCCGCGATAGGTCAGGTAGAAAGCGGCGACCACCACAGCCACCACTCCGGAACCTTTCATGCCTTCAAAAGGCTCGATTTCTTCAGACAGGAAGAAAGCAATAAACGGTATGGTAAACATGAACACACTGAAGTTCATGGGGTTGCCGATGTGCGCACGCAGCTTATCTGCACCCCATCCGACGGCCAGGCCAACGAGAGTTCCAATCAGGAACGAGAAGAAGAACATTCCGGATGCGGTCCCCAGGGTAAGTTCATGACCGCCCGCAAGCTGCAGGGCGAGTGCGAAAAGAACTAGGGTGGTGCCGTCGTTAATGAGTGCTTCCGCTTTGAGGGTGGTGATGGAAGATTTGGGGAGTTTGCCGTTAAGCGTTGCCACGGCCACAGCATCGGTGGGGGCGAGCGCCACACCGATAATCAGCGCCACAGGCCAGATGAAGACGCCCATAAATGTGTGAATCACCCAAGCGATAACGAACGCCGTGAGAATTACGAGCACCGTGCCCGAGAGCAGGATGCCGCGCAGACGGGCGCGCGCTTCACGCCATGAGGTGTTGCGGGCTTCCCAGAAGAGCATGATGGGCAGGAAGATTTCGAGGATGACGTGCGGCGGCAGGCCGATACTCTGAACTTCGTGCAGTTCGTGGGCGGGCATAATGCCGATAGCCAGGCCAATGAATATCAGCACAATGGCGGGGGTTATCCGTATTTTATGGGCGAGGATATTACCCAGAAGAATTGCCAGCGATAGGGCAATGATGACTTCAAGCAATTTGGTGTGTTCCTTTTGGATGTGGCGGCTGGTTCATGGTGTGCGTCTGATAGACGGCTGATGTCCGCGAGTGTGCGGGTGCCAGGGTGCCCAAAATGTTTTGCTCGTTCCCTGGGCCGTGAGGCTTCCGCGTGGGGACGAGTGCGGGCGTAGCTTCTGTATTTTACCGTTGTTCAGTGCGGGTGGGTGGATGTTTACCCTGAGCAAAACCTTGCCTTATGGCCGCTCGGGATGTGAGTTTATGGGAGGCGACCTGCGTGCATCCGGCGGGTCTGCTCAGCCGGGCCTGCTCAGCCCACGAACCGCCCTACTCTGACCGCTTTTCATGACGTTTTGTGTCATTCTGACGTGAACTTGGGGTCGTACTGTGTCAGAGAACAGAAAATCCGCCCCTGTGAGTGCGCGCGAACACTCAGAACGTGAGAAGATAAGGTCATGACTGATAACAACACCGTAACCGGCAGCCCGCTTGTTAAGCGCGGCCTGGCCGACATGCTCAAGGGCGGCGTCATCATGGACGTCGTCACCCCCGAACAGGCTAAGATCGCTGAAGATGCTGGCGCTGTTGCCGTCATGGCTCTCGAGCGCGTTCCTGCGGATATTCGTGCGCAGGGTGGCGTGGCTCGTATGTCTGACCCGGACATGATTGAGGGCATCATTGATGCTGTTTCGATCCCGGTCATGGCGAAGGCACGCATCGGCCACTTCGTTGAGGCTCAGATTCTGGAGACCCTGAAGGTCGACTACATTGACGAGTCTGAGGTTCTTTCCCCCGCTGACTACGTGAACCACATTGATAAGCACCAGTTCAAGGTGCCTTTCGTGTGTGGTGCTACCAACCTGGGTGAGGCTCTGCGCCGTATCACCGAGGGTGCCGCTATGATCCGTTCGAAGGGCGAGGCTGGCACCGGTGACGTCTCTGAGGCAACCAAGCACATCCGCACCATTAAGCGTCAGATTGCTGAGCTGCAGGGCCTGTACAACACCATGCCTGATGAGCTGTACGTGAAGGCTAAGGAACTGGCTGCACCGTACGAGCTGGTTCGTGAGGTTGCTCAGACCGGTAAGCTGCCCGTGGTGATGTTCACCGCTGGTGGTGTGGCTACCCCCGCCGACGCTGCGATGATGATGCAGCTGGGTGCTGACGGCGTGTTCGTTGGTTCCGGTATCTTCAAGTCGGGCGACCCGGTTGCTCGTGCGAAGGCTATTGTGAAGGCTACCGCTTTCTACAATGACCCGGAGAAGGTTGCTGAGGCTTCTCGCGGCCTGGGTGAGGCTATGGTCGGCATTAACGTTGCTGACATTCCGGCACCGCACCGCCTGGCGGAGCGCGGCTGGTAATTCGTGCGCGCACCCCACGTTTGGGGTGAGTGTTTGATGAGGGGGTGGGGTTCGCTGAGGCGGGTCCCACCCTCCTTGTTTTTGTTGATTTTCTGAAGGGAGCGGTGATGGTTGAGAAGGTTCAGCCTGCCGGTGTTTTGCCGGGTGAGGGTTTGACGGTTGGTGTTTTGGCGTTGCAGGGCGGCGTGAGTGAGCATGCGGAGATGCTGGAGTCTCTGGGTGCGCAGGTGCGTTGGGTGCGTACCGGTGAGCAGCTTGAGGGCCTGGATGCGCTGGTTTTGCCGGGTGGTGAGTCGTCGACGATTGACCGTTTGACCCGTATTTTTGGTGTGCGTGAGCCGCTGATTGAGGCGATTTCTTCGGGCCTGCCGACTCTGGGTACGTGTGCTGGCCTGATTATGTTGTCGAAGCGTATTGATGATCCGGCGCCGGGTCAGCAGTCGCTGGGTGTTTTGGATGTTTCGGTGGGTCGTAACGCGTTTGGTTCGCAGGTTGATTCTGCGGAGGTGCGCCTGCCGTGGCTGACCCCTGCCGGTGATGAGGTGGTTATTGATACGGCGTTTATTCGTGCGCCGATTGTAACTGGCACTGGTGAGGGTGTGCAGGTGACGGCTCGTCATGAGGGGAAGATTGTGGGTGTGCGTTCGGGCAACCTGATTGGTATTTCTTTCCACCCGGAGGTTACGGGCGATACGACGGTGCATGAGGAGCTACTGGCTCTGGCACGCGAGGTGAAGGGCAAGTAGCCCCTCCCCCAAAAAATAAGCCCGGTAATGACCGTTTAAAGAGTTGTGGCGATGACCGTTGTTCGGTCACCGCCACAACTGTTTTTGCGTGGGCTTATGCGTGAGTGGGTTTATGCGCGGGAGCTGCTGGGGATTTGGGGCTGGGCCTTCCATTGCTGGTAGGCGCTCGTGGCGAGGAATCGTGCACGGTTCGCGTCGCTGAGCGTCTTGATGTCTGCGGGGGCTGCCTCGTACCACTTTTCGTAGAGACGAATAATCATTTCGGGGTAGGCGGCTTCTTCCAGGTCGGCGCGGTGAGGGATGAATTCGTTGCGGTCCTTGATGTCTCGGTACTCGCTACCGGCGAAGGGGTCGGAGAGTCCAACGCTGGGGCGAGCGTTGTAGGCATCGATGTTTTGAACGTATTCGGGGAAGGTGCTCCGCCCTGCTTTGAGTGCGGCGTGGCACTTGCTGTCGATTTCGCTGGGCTCAATCATGTGGGCGCCGTCTGCGAGGATGTGCCGGTACTGGATGTACGCGGGGTATTGTTCATCGGTGCGCGGGACGGGCTTGGCGGCTTCTGCTGATGCGAGATCTTCAGCGGAGTATGAGGAGCAGCTGACGGTGGGCGTGGTGCTTGCCGTTGCTGAGGCGCTCGCCGTGGAGGGTGAGGGGGTGCTGCTTGCCGCGGTGTTTGCACCACCGCAGGCGGCAAGGAACAGGGGCAGGGTTAAGAGAGCGGCACCGTATCGCAGTGCGCTATAGCGGGGGTTGGGGGTCCTAGAATTCAGGGTCATGATGTTACCTCATTGTGGGCTGGAACATACCGAATTGACCCTCACTATACGGGCAGTTTTGATACGTGGTCAAGAGAAAATTATGTTTATTTTTTAAAAGCCAACAGCTCGAAAGAAAATCGACAAACAAGCTTATTCAGCGTCTTGACTTGCGCAAACACGGAAGCCACCGGGCTCTTGAAGCAAATACGGCACAAAGACACCAGCATCAGATATTGTTATTTGCCCGATAATCAGCAGAAGCCAACATATCCAGAGGGGCACGGTTGGAGCGCCCTTTATGCAACCTCGAACTCCGTAAAAGCCTGCACCTCAACGGCCCAACGCTACTGCAGGAGGAAATAGATAAGTCCCCTAACGTATTCCCAGAGCAGCACCGAGAGGACGCACTGCGCAACAAATGCGGCTACAGCTGCGAGGGTTGGTATCCAGTAGCTACGCTTAGAACATGCAATAAAAACTGCTATAAAAATAACGCATGAGACAATATCGGGACCCAATAGAATGAATGCCTGTAGATCATATGGCCACAATATTCCATGCATATATTCTGTAGGAACTTTACATGAACTTAAGATATTGCCTTTTAAAATTTCATAAGTCCCATACATTTTAAAAACTAAATATAGCGACGCAATCCAAAAAATGCCTATGCGAAGCTTTACACCCAGCCATATACTAAAGATCTGCCACAAGCTAGCTAATACAACTCCCACCACGAAGAAGGGTATATAGTCGAAATATGCACTTTGCCACCTATCACATGGCGAGACAAATCCATTGAACTCTATATACAGGCTAGTTGGGAAAATATAGAAAAATTGCAATACAATGAGAAACAAGATATATAAAATTATTTTCTCATTTACGGCAAACATCTTATAAGTAGAATTCATGATGCCATTTCCTTTCAGTAGCATAAAACGCTAGTAGCGGAACACCGAATACATAGCCTCAATGTTGTTTTTCTTATCTACTAAGCCCCAAAACCAAAGCTAAAACAGTAAGTGACCCGCAAAATCTCCGCACTCTTACCCTATCTACCTCATGTTTAAGCAGGTCAGAACCTTAAGACTACTGGGTAGCACACCTTGTGTCTAGAGTGTTGGTTTTAAACTAAGATGGTATTTTCCATTGACCACATATCAAATATTTGGGTATGTTTAGACGCAATATATCGTTCCATCCCTCTTGTGAGGTGGTCTCATGACCCACACCCCTGTTTTTCTTTCGTTCCGTTCCAGCGGTCTACGACGCAGTGCCGCGCTGGCGATTCTCCCCCTGCTTCTTGCCTCCTGCGGTAGCTCCACCAGCACGGCATCAAACACTCCCGCACCCTCGAACACAACCGTGGCTTCATCCCCGTCAGCTTCAAGCGCCGCCGGGTCCGCTTCCTCTTCCGCGGCGAAGAAGACCTCCACCCCCTGCCTTGAACCTGACGAAGCCGCGAAAGCTCAAGCCCTCAAGCAGCAGGAAGCCATCAGCGCCGACCGCGGTACGGCACTGCCCTCCTACGTCTCCGCGCGGCATGTTGTGCGCAACCAGGCGAACTTCCCCCCCCCCC
>NZ_KV812887.1:0-18675 GCF_001813565.1 Rothia sp. HMSC068E02 | reverse complement strand
CCCCCCCCCCCGCGCCGAAGCTGAATCAGCGGGAGCCGAGTGCCTGGCACTGTACGAGAAGAACAAGGCTGATCACGCCTACGCCGCAGCGTGGGTGCGCGCTATCGATGACAATAACGTGGCAAGCGGAAAGGTAGCCTCCGGCCCGCGCGCTGATATCCAGAGCGCAGACCCCTACAAGGCAAGCAACTACGTCGATATTCGAGAGGGTAAGGAGTACTTCCCAACCCGACAGGAGCTGCTCGCGGCAAACTACCCTGAGAACTACATTGTTGCTTTTGAGTTGTGGGCGCAGCAGGCACCAGCCGATGTGAAGCAGAAGAGCGACGCGAACCGTGCGGCCGCTAAGGATACTCGTTGGTCTGAGGTGGTAACCCTGCCCAGCCCCGACAACCCTGTCTAATCGAACCCCGTCTAACCTGAGTCTGTCTCATCTTAAAAATAGTTGTGGCGGTGACCGTTGTTCGGTCACCGCCACAACTGTTATAGGGTGCAGGTTAGGGTAGGAGCGCCAACCCAAACTCAATAATGATTAGCGCGATAGCACACGCGAAGAGTACCCCACGCGGCACATTGAACTTCTGCCAGAGATCATACAGCTGGCTGGGAATCAACCAAATAACGAACGCCTGAAAGGCAAGCGATAACGCGGGGTTACCCCACTGAATAATCATCAGGGCAAGAGCAAAACCCACGCCGAGCGTATCCAGGATGCGCCGGTGCTTTCGCACCTGCTCCCTCTCCTTTTGATAGCTAGGGTTGTTTAGCAACCTTGGTGGTGCTTTTTTCAGTTGACCCACAAGGATCAAAACCGCCAGCGGGATCAGAGAAATATCGAAGAACATGGGAACCGCCTTTCATGTTGGGGTTCGCTCGCTACGCCGGTGACGAGCTGATGGCGCACCATCATTGGTGAAAACTTCTCAAAAACAAGTAGTGTGCAACACGTATATAACGTATTGTGGGTTACTTTACAGTACACATAGACCCTATTCAAGAGGTAAACACTCCCCCCCCCCCGAAAAATTTTTAAAAAATAAGGGCGCCGGGAACCTTACGTTCCCGGCGCCCACACCCCCACTGTTCATACCTCAGCGGGGTTCAATTTAGAGGCGGAAGAAGCCCTCCACCGCGCGCGTCATGTACGCCATATCGTCCACATGGCACATCTCACGCATCGAATGCATCGACAGCAAACCAATACCCACATCCACGGTGCGCATACCCAGGCGAGTCGCCGTAATCGGGCCAATCGTCGAACCGCACGGCATATTGTTATTCGACACGAACTCCTGATACGGCACACCAGCCTTCGCACACGCCGCAGCAAACACGCCAGCACCCACCGAATCCGTCGCATAACGCTGGTTCGCGTTAATCTTCAACAGCGGGCCACCACCGGGCAGTGGCTGAACGGTCGGGTCGTGGTGACCCTGATAGTTCGGATGCACCAGGTGACCGGCATCAGCCGACAGGCAGAACGACGCCGCCACCGAACGGCGGTACTCCTCCGTGCTCTCACCGCGCGCAGCGGACAGGCGCACCAGAATATCCTCCAGGAACGGGCCAGCCGCACCACTACGCGACTCCGAACCAAGCTCCTCATGGTCGAACGCCGCAAGCATCACGGTCTCGGTGGCGTGCTCATCCGCGTTATCGGCAACGTAACGCTCCAGGGCGGTCAAACCCGCATGCACCGAAGACAGGTTATCCAGGCGACCGGAAGCGAACAGCTCCTGATCCGCACCGAAGCGGCGCGGCGGCTGCGAATCAGCGAACAGCAGGTCGTAACCCACGATGCTCTGCGGGTCGACCGGCTCGCCGTCAATCACGTGCTTCGCCATGTAGCCGAGCACGTCGTTCTCCGCCGGGTCCACGCCCCACACGGGGTACATGTTGAACTGCTTGTCCAGCACCAGTTCGTTGCGCTTGTGGTCCAGGTGCGGTGCCAGCTGCGGGATGCGCGCAATCGGGCCGGTGCGCACCAGGCGGTCCTTCAGCTCGCCGCCCTCCAAGACGGTGAGGCGACCCGCCACGCACAGCTCACGGTCGAGGAAGGAGTTCAGCAGTGCACCACCATAGTTCTCCACGGCAATCTGGTGCCAGCCCTTCGTGGTGATGGAGGAGGAGGGCTTGACCTTCAGGGAGGGCGAGTCGGTGTGCGCACCGAGTACGCGGTAGCCGCTTGCCTTCTGCGCCTTCGCGCCGCCAGCCCAGGCGATAATCGCGCCGTCACGGACGACGAAGTGGCGGCCGGCCGCGACCTGCGGGTCCCATGCTTCGGTCTCTACAAGCTCGGTGAAGCCTGCCGCTTGCAGGCGGCGCGCTACCGTGCGCGCGGCGAGGTAAGAGACCGGCGACTCCGCCACGAATGCGGCGAGGTCTTCAATATTCTTTACAGCATCAACAGTCATGGTTTAACCCTACCTTTTCTTGGGTGTTGACGGGATGACCGGGGCTGATAGTCCACGCAACATGGAGTAATAGCCCTGGTGAGGCTCGAATAGAGCGGGGCAGGCGGGTTGGAGCAGTCGAGCTAGAGCAACCCGCCATATAACCTATTTATCAACCTTGAGCGGTTGTGTTTCACGTGAAACCTCGCCGCGGCGAGCACGTGCGTTGAAGATCAGGCAGGCGAGCACCACGTACACGCCTTCCAGGGCGATACCCTGCAGTGCATCCAGAGGGGTCACGCCCTCGGAGGCGAACGGATCCAGACCAGCCACCATGGACAGCAGCATCAGAATCACGTTATTTGCCACGTGCAGGCTGATGGAGGCTTCCAGACCGCCGGTGTACCAGCAGAGGAAACCCGCGTAAATACCCATCGCGAGAATCGTGCTCTGACCCCAGGGGTCGTAGGCGTGGGAGAGCATGAACAGCACGGCTGGCAGCACAATCGGCAGCCAGGGGGTGCGGAGCCAGCGGCCCAGCATCTGCATCATGAAGCCGCGGTAGGCGAGCTCTTCGGCGTAGCACTGCACGGGCACCAGGAGCAGCATCATCGCCACATAAACCCAAAATTCAACCTGTGGAGGTTGAAAATAGCGGTATTCGGGCAGGCTCTCACCGCTCAACGCCAGCATCACGGCGTAGTAGATGCCGTAAACAGCGAAGCTCAAACCCAGGTACGGAAGCAGCAGCGAGCGGCGCAGACGGCCCGCAACCGAATGAATCAGACCCCAGGGCTTCGGGCCCACAACCAGGCGCGCCAGAAAGAGCGAAGGCACAATCGCGATAAGGGAGAGGAAGGTCAGCGCAAACAGCGCCGGGTGTTCCATAATGACGGCGCGGTTCGTAGCTACATCCTGGAGGGAAAGTCCCGAACCCATAATCGCCACAGCCAGGGCAACTGAAATGATCAGGTTGAGGCCAATAAATACGGCGACGCCGAGCAGACCTTCCAGCAGGGGTGAGAACCAGCGGGATTTCGGGTCGGCGTGGGAGAGACGGTGGTAGGCAAGACCTGCAACAAGCGCAGGAGCAGCGGGGGTTCCGGCGGCTACCTGCGGGGGTGCGGGAGGCGGTGTAGTGTTCATTCTTTAATCCTAGCCTCCGCGGGGTCGATGGTGACCGGGCATACTGAAACCTTCAAGTGCTGATTGATACGGATTGTTTCAAAACCATTGAAAAAGCCGTGAATAAGGCTAAAAACCCACCATTCACGGGGTTCGTTTTCTGAACCTATGCCATAATTTGAAGCGATAATACGCTCATATACATAGTCGCTGATGACCGCTCTTCCGGGGTGTTTTTTCAGCACCAGAAAGGCTGCTTTCTTATGGCACTCGTCTTCAATCCGCCGCCCAACTGGCCCGCTCCTCCTGCTGGATGGGCCCCCACTCCTACGTGGCGCCCCGACCCCGCGTGGGGTCCCGTTCCTGAAGGCTGGCAGCTGTGGGTCGAAGAGCCCGAGCCCGAACCCATTCAGGTTGAAGAGGCTACTATTGAGCCGCTGATTCCCGAGGAGCCCGCTGCCGAGGCGGCTCCCGCTGAGCAGGTTACTGAGCCTGTAGTTGCTGAGCCCGCTGTTGAGGCTGAGCAGCCCGCCGAAGCTGCAGCACCGCTGACCGTTGAGGACGTTGACCTGGAGCAGCTCGCCGCTGAGCTCGAAGGTGAGCAGGTCGTCGAGGTTCCGGAGGCGGCAGCACCCCAGGCTGAGGCATCCCACGTTGAGGCACAGCAGGTAGAGGCGCCCCACGTTGAGGCGTCCCAGGCTGAGTCCGCTGAGGAGTCCTCCGAGCCCAAGCCGATGCGTCACCTGACTCAGGTTCCGCTGACCGGCACCGCTCTGCCCGAGCAGGTTCTCGCATCCCAGTCTCCCGCAGTTGAAGAAGCTGCAGCTGAAGAGGCTCCCGTTGCTGAGCCCGCACTGTCCGAGCCCGCTGTTTCCGAACCTGCCGCTTCTGAGCCGGTCGTTTCCGAACCTGTTGCAGAGCCCGCTGTTTCCGAGCCTGTTGCAGAGCCCGTTGTTGTTGAGCCCGTCGCCGAGGTTGCCCCCGAGGCACCGGCGGCAGCTGAACCGGTATCTGAGCCCATCGTTGAGGCTCCCGCGGCTGAGGCACCCGCTGCTGAGGCGCCCCACACTATTGAGAGCTCCCCGCTCGTTGAGTTCCACACCCCCGAAACCGAGCGCACCGTCAACCTGTCCGAGCGTACCGTGAACCTCTCGGAACAGCCCGGTCAGAACATGCAGCCCGGCCAGAACGCACAGTTCATCCCGGCGGGTCAGGCACCGAACGGCTTCCAGCCGAACCAGGCTGATGGTTTCCAGGGTGAGGGCTTCCAGGGCCAGAACTTCCAGGGTGGCCAGTACCAGGGCCAGGGTTTCCAGGGTCAGGGTTTCCAGGGTCAGAACGCGCAGGGCGGTCAGTACCAGGGCAACCCCTACCAGGGTCAGCCGTACAACGCTCAGCAGCCCTACCAGGGTCAGGTGTCTGATCAGGACCAGGCAACCGTGGCGCTCAGCAACCCCTACATGACCGAGCCCGGCAACCAGGGCAATGGCGAGGACGACTCCGAGAAGAAGGGTCTGTTCTCCGGCACTAAGATTTGGGGTGTTATCGGTGGTGCGCTGGCTCTGCTGATTGTTCTCATCCTGGCGATTGTCATGCTGATTCCGCGTGGCGGCTCGAACCCCGCCTCCGCTTCTTCCGAGTCGGCGAGCGCGGCGGCTACTTCCGCTGAGGCGTCCTCCGCGGCGGCATCCTCTGAGGCTTCTTCCGCAGCGCCCGCATCTGAGAGCGCGGCTTCGGCTTCTTCGGCAGCACCCATCGCTGCTGCTGAAGCGAAGATGCCCGAGGGTGAGTTCAAGGAATACAAGAAGACCGTCGCCGACAACAAGGACACCATCGACATTGAGAAGATCAAGGGCGATGTGTCCGCAGGCCTGCTCTACTACGAGTTCAAGCCCGCAGACGGTGTGGTCAACGCCTTCATCACCAGCCGTGACGATAAGGGCAACATCGCCTCGGGTGTGAGCGTTATCGACTCCACCCGCGACGGCAAGGAGCTCAAGGGCACCGCGTGGATTGACGCGAGCGGCCACTCCACCCCCACCCGCAAGCTGGAGCTGACCGGTAAGGGCGAGTGGACCATCCGCGTCTACGACGCAGACTCCGCACCCCACTACAAGAAGGGTGAGAAGTTCCAGAGCACCATGAACTTCTACGCTTTCACCTACGAAGGCACCGAGGCAACCATGGAGTTCCAGACCAGCGGCCCGACCACCCGCGGCTTCACCGTTCTGAACGCGACCAAGAACGACCCGTTCTTCTCCTCGACCATTCCGACCGTGAAGAGCAGCATGCAGTGGGTTCAGAGCAACAAGAGCTACATGCAGGTTCGTACCGACTCCAACATTACTTGGAGCATCGGCACTAACTAACAGCGTGACTGACTAGGTCAGCAGGCTGGGCATAAAAGTATCCCCCGCATCCGTGATGGGTGCGGGGGATACTTTTATACCCGATGAGGCCTGTGCACCTGCTGGAGGCGCTAGCCGCCGTGAGCGGGCGGTTTCTTTAGCGGGAGTACTTCGCCTCCGCCAGTTCGGCGCCCGCGGCGCGTGCCGCATTTTCCACCAGCTGACGATTCGCCAGGTACACAAAAAACGTCACCAGAATAAACAGGTACATCAGCTGGTACGGCATGGTGCCCGCCATCAGGCCCAGGGAGCCTTCCGGCACCATCAGAATCTGATCCGAGTTGAAGTGCGGGGAGAACGCCAGCACAATCCAGAACGGTGAAATGTACATGCCCACCAGCGCCGCAGTCGCCAAAATAACAGCCAACGTGAAGACGAAGGAACTGACCCGCTGGTACATGAGCGGGAAGATTTCCATGACCACGGCGGCGAGCATCAGCGGGTACCAGGTGTTGTGGTGCGACCAGCTAATCGGCGAAATCTGCAGCATCATGAACGCGGTCAGCGCCAGCTGCGCCATGAGTGCGCGGGCACGAATCAGCGGAACCAACAGAACCGCCGTGACCAGCACAATCAGCAGAGTCAACGCCACCTGCACCACCGACAGGGCGGTAGCCGTCAGGTGATGCTGCAGGCCCACGTGGGTCAGCGTACCCATAATCGACACGTTATCGAAGTAGCTGAACCAGCCCACACGCGAAGTGTCATGCACCGCATGGAACCAGAACGTCAGCGACTCCTCACGGATCACCAGGAAGCCGATACCCACGGTCGCGGCGAAGCTAGCACCCAGGGTCGCAATGCCCTTCCAGTCCTTACGCATGAGCAGCAGCAGACCGAACGCGAGCGGGGTCAGCTTAATACCCGCCGCAATACCCAGCAGCACACCGCGCGGAACGCGGGTTGCCGGGCGCATAAAATCAGCGAGAATCAGCGCCAGAATGATGGCGTTAATCTGCCCAAAATGCGTGGTCAAACGCCACGGGCCGCACATCCAAATCAGCGCCGCAATCAGCGACACCATGCCCCAATGACCCAGGTGCTTCTGCAACGGCAGACGCCACGAGCGGCTACGCGCGTAGGAGTACAGCAGGTACGCGCACCAGTAGCTGAGCGCGCAAATAATGGCGGTAATCAGCAGCATGCTCTGCGGCTCGGTGAGGAACGCGAGCGGGTAGAAGAGCAGCGCCGCAAACGGCGGGTAGGTAAACGGCAGACCGCGCGTGCGGAAAGTGTACAGCTGGTAGCCGTCCGGGCCGTCCGCCAGGGAGACAGCGCCCAGGCGGTACACGTAAATATCGTCAGCCGCCGCGTGCGTCACGTAGTCGAAGGCGTAGAAGGCAACCAGGATGAACAGCAGGTGCGCCCAGAGAGCACCGCTGCGCATGCCGGGGATGCGGTCAAAGAAGCTGCGACGCGCAGGCTTAGCGAGCTCCTTGGCGGTTTCTTCGGCGACTTCTTCCTTTGCCGCTTTTTCCGCGGTGGCTACAGAGGATGCGGCGGGCCCAGCACTTTCTACAGTGCTTTCAGCAGCCGGTTCCGCAACCGGTGCAGTAGTAGAGCTAGCCGAAGCCCAGGGAATCCTCGGTGCAGCCGCCTCGGTATTCTCCGCGGTCGTAGCTAAGTTCTTGTCAGTATTCTTCACAGGGGTCTTTTCTAGTTCCTTGTCGCGGCTCACGCGGTTGCCTCACGGGAAGCGGCGGCGCGCACAGACTCGGCGCTCTCGGTCACCAGGGCGCGAGCGCCCCACCAGCCCAGAGGCGCATCGCTACGCACGGAACCGTACTGCACGGGCTCAACCTTCGCGCCACGCACCGGCGCGCTCAGGGCGGCAACCGACCAGAGCGTCATCGTCACCCACAGGCAGAACGCGGGAATAGCCGAAACCGCCAACGCGCCCGGGTCCAGCTGTTCCAAACCATCAGCGCTACCGTGGAACCAGGACGCAATCCTAATCGGCGACAGGTACAGGCCCAGCACGGCAACCACCGCGAACACGGTCGCTGTCACCCGCAGCCACGCCGGCTGAACCGCAAAATAGGTGGGGAACGCATCCAGGATGAACACGGCAACCAGCAGGGGCAGCAGCACGTTGTGGTGCGACCAGCTAATCGGCGACAGCGCCACCATCAAGGAGGCGGTCACCGCCACCTGCGCCAGCGCGGCACCCCGGCGTTCCAGCTGGTACAGCAGCGCAGCGGTCAGCATAATCGTGACCAGCGCCAGGGCGTAGTAGACGGGCTTCGCGGCGCTCTCAGAGAGACCGAAGTGCAGCAGCCAACCCTGAATCGAGACGTTATCCACAAAGTTCAGTCCACCCACACGGGAGGGGTTCGTCAGCGCAGAGAACCAGAACTCCGGCGCGTCCTTAGGCATCAGAATGAAACCCAACGCGATGGTGCCAAAGAACGTCGCACCCAAGGTCGCAATGCCCTTCCAGTCGCGGCGGACCAGCAGAATCAGACCAAACACGAGCGGGGTCAGCTTCACGCCGCCCGCAATACCAATCAGCACGCCGCGCGGCACGCGGGTTGCCGGGCGCACAAAATCGGCAAGAATCAGCGCCGTAATGAACGGGTTAATCTGAATCAGGTCCAGGGTGCGCTGCCACGGGCCCGCCGAAACCACCAGAATAGTCAGCACCGCAATCGTGCCCGCACGACCAAAGTACTGCTGCAGCGGCAGTTCACGGCCGCGCGCATTCACGTAGTTGTAAATGATCGTGGAAATCCACCACGCCACCACAGCCGAACCGACCACCATAATGACCTTGCCAACTTCCAGCGGAATAAAAGCAAACGGCAAGAACAGCATTGCCGCGAACGGCGGGTACGTGAACGGCGGCTTAATCACGCCGTGATCGTTCAGGGTCGGGGAGTATAGGTCCTGGGTAAAGCCCTCGTTATCGAAAATGGTCATCGCACCCAGACGGTAAATGGAGAAGTCCATACCGCTGAAGGGGTTGGTGAGCATTTTGACGACGTATCCACCGCCAACAATGAGGATGAGTGCCACAATAGCGATTTTTCCCCAGATGGGGGTGGTGGAGTCAGTCCTTGTCACGAGGTGTTTGTCCTTACCTTGGTGCCGGCGGATGCGCGCGTAGGGTGGGCGGGCATCCGATTTTGGAATCCTAATAGTTTATCGCGCGCACCTGTGAAGGATGCATTGGGGAGAAGAATCACAGGGGGAGATTCGCAGGGGAAGAACCGCTCGAGCACACAAGCACAACTATCACGATATGAGCTGCCTTCATATGCACGTCATGTCTTCAAAATTGGTACTATCCGGGCAATATAATGGGCTTATTGGCACCCGCCCCAACGCAGGGGTACCGGGTGCCGACCCGCACACCGACGTCCACGAACAACCAGCAGTGAAAGCAGTGATCACGTGAGTGAACATCTCGGCACCCCACCCGAAGGCGAGAACACGAGCGGCAAGCCCGCAAACGTCTCCGGAGGCGGCTCCTCCGGCCTGAGCATTGGCGCGCGCCCGGCTGATGTGCCCGGCGCAAACCTCACCCCCGAAGAGATTGCACGCCGCGCATCCGGTCGCGGTACGTGGCATCGTCGCGCCTCCAAGCCCGTCTCCCACTGGATGTTTACCCTTGTCGGCGTACTTCTGCTGCACAGGTTTATCCCGAATAGCGGCTGGCTGATGGTGCACATTGTCACCCTCGGCCTGATTACGAACTCGATCCTGATTTGGTCGCAGCACTTCACCGAAGCGCTCATGAAAATCAAGATTCCTGACGAGCACCGCGGAACCCAGGTGCGCCGAATCTTCATTCTGAACGCCGGTATTCTCGTGCTCATGATCGGCATGGTCGGTCAGCTGAGCGTGCCCGGCCTCTACGCCGCCACGGTGGTGGGCGCCCTCATTGTCGGGTCGATGGTCGCCTGGCACGGCATCTACCTGCTGAAGCAGGTGCGTCAGGCTCTGCCGTCGCGGTTCGGTGTGACCATTCGCTTCTACATTGTTGCGGCGTTGCTGCTGCCCCTCGGTGCGGCGTTTGGCGGCATGATTGCCTACCCGAACCTGTCCGGCACCCTGCATTCGCAGTTCCTGCTCGCGCACGAGGCAGTGAACGTGCTCGGCTTCGTCGGTATTACCGCGGTGGGTACGCTGGTGACGTTCTGGCCGACCATGCTGCGTACCAAGATGGTGGATAAGGCGCTCACCCACAGCCTGCGCGCCCTGTACCTGATGTGCGGTGGCTTGGCGTTGACCGTTGTCGGCGCGATTTTAGGGATGCGTCCGCTTGCTGCTGCGGGTCTGGTCGTCTACCTGGTTGCCCTGCTGATTGTCGCCTGGGTGATGGTGCGTACCCTGCGCACCAAGCGCCCGAATGAGTACCCGCCCATGAGCGTGGGTATGGGCTTCCTCTGGCTGATTATTGGCGTAGCGACCACCGCCTACCTGGTGGCGACCGTCCCCTTCGCGCAGCTGGACATGCGCGCCGTGACCCCCATCTTTGTGGTCGGCTTCCTGCTGCAGCTGCTGCTCGGCGCGATGAGCTACCTGCTGCCGCAGCGTATGGGCGGTGGCCCGGCGGTGGTGCGCGCCTCCAACAAGGAGTTCAGCCGTTTCGCGGCGGCACGCGTAACCGCCGTGAACCTGGCGCTGCTCATCTTCATGATGCCCAGCTCCATGGTGGGCCAGTCCATTAAGATTGCCGTCGCTATCGTGGGTGCGTTGGCGCTCATGGCGTTCATTCCGCTCATGGTGCGCGGCGTGAAGGCGTCCGTGAACACCCGCAAGGAAATGATGGCGGCACGCGCCCGCGGCGAGAAGCCCGTCTTCAACCAGGAGGCGCTCACCCCCGAACCCGTCCCGCACGCCAAGCAGAGCTTCCAGGCGGCACTCGCGGTTGCCATGGCGTTCCTGCTGGGCTTCGCCGTGAACCCGTCCGCGTTGAACCTGCCGTCGTTCTCCTCGGCGGGCTCTGTGGCTGCGACCGGTCAGACCACCACCGTGCAGGTGAAGGCGACCAGCAACTACCGTTTCACCCCCGCCGAGGTGGAGGTCCCCGCCGGTAACCGCCTGGTCGTCGAGGTCACCAACGACGACAAGGGCATGACCCACGACCTGACCTTCGACAACGGTGCGACCACCGGCGTTATCAACCCCGGCGAAACGAAAACCGTTGATGCCGGTGTCATTACCGCCGACCAGGAAGGCTACTGCTCTGTGGCGGGTCACCGCTCCCTGGGCATGGTGTTCAAGGTGAAGGCGACCGGCGCCTCCGCAAACCAGGTGGCGCAGGGTGGCCACAACCACGGTTCTACGGGCACCCACAACCACGCCGCGTCGGGTAGCACTCCGACCCTCATGACCGTTGCGAACAGCAGGATTGACATGTCCGCAGCGCCCGGCAGCGGCTACAAGTACCGCGACCCGAACATCCCGGCACCGAACACCGCCACGCAGGTGAACGGCAAGACCGTCCGCAAGGTCACCCTGGAAGTTGAGGAAGTCGACCGCGAGGTGGCGCCCGGCGTGACCGTTCACATGTGGACGTTCAACGGGCAGAACATGGCACCGATTCTGCGCGGCAAGGTCGGCGACATTTTTGAAATTACACTCATCAATAACGGCACGATGGGCCACTCGCTGGACTTCCACGCGGGCATGGTCTCCCCCGATAACACGATGAAGACCATCGCCCCCGGTGAGCGTCTCGTCTACCGTTTTGAGGCGAAGGGTGCCGGTATCTGGCTGTACCACTGCGGCACCGCCCCGCTGAGCCTGCACATGACCCAGGGCATGTACGGCGCGGTCATCATTGACCCGGCGGACCTTGACCCGGTCGATCATGAGTACGTGATGGTTCAGGGCGAGGCGTACCTGCACGACACCGGCAAGACCGCCTCCGACGGTAACAAGCTGGCGGAGAACTCGCCGGAGCTGATTGCGGCGGGCACCCCCACGCTGACCATGTTCAACGGCCACGCAACCCAGTACAAGGCGAAGCCGCTGCAGGTGAAGAAGGGCGAGCGTATCCGTGTTTGGGTAATGGCTGCGGGCCCGAACCACGGCACGAGCTTCCACGTGGTCGGTTCGCAGTTCGACACGGTCTACAAGGAGGGCGGCTACCTGATGCGCCGCGGCGCAGATGCGTTCGGTAGCCGTGACGGCCACAGCCAGGCACTCGATTTGGCGCCCGCTCAGGGCGGCTTCGTGGAGATGCAGTTCCTAGAGTCTGGCACCTACGTGTTCGTGAATCACTCCTTCTCGGAGATGGAGCGCGGTGCCGCCGGCAAGATCGTGGTCACTGATCGCTAGTAGTGGCTACCCGCTAAACCCTCACGCTAGGCGCTTCTAGCGCCCCGTGAGAGGTAGACCCCGCCCGGTGCATCCTGTGAATGGATGCGCCGGGCGGGGTCTTTCTGCGCTGTCTTGCTGTGCCGCCTTTCTGCCCCGCACAGGCTCCTACAGAGCCGATACAGAGCCAGCCCAGAGCCCCTGCACACGCCCCGGCAGGAGCCTGCACGCACATCGGCGAACTATGCTTTTAGCCTCATGGGCGAACTTTTCTTAGCCAGGAGCGGGCATGGTGCGCTAGTCTATAGGAATGGCAGATAGCACTTCGAGCGCCTCTTCCGAGCGTAACGCTACGAGCGCCTCCAACCACATTTCCGTTCCGGCGGATCAACAAATTTCTCCTCGGCAGCGTAAAGCTTTCCCGCTTCGCTTTCTCGCCGGGGTTCTTGCGCATTGGCAGATTATTGCCTCTGCGGTCCTTCTGGGTGGCGGTGTTGCCGGCTTGGCAGCCACCTACGACGATTACTGCGGCATGACGGAGCTTTCGTATGCTCCGGCGGCTCTCCGATCCGATTTTGAGGAGGGCTCTAAGGTGTCTGGTTTCCGTCCCGGCGTGCTGGCGGCGCAGATTGAGACCGAGAGCCACTGGCGTGTGGGCGTTGAGTCCCACCAGGGCGCTAAGGGTATTGCACAGTTCACTGATGATGCGTGGAGCGGCGGCCACTACAGCTTCGGCAATGGCGGTAATGTTCTGAACCCGCACGATGCGATTGCGGCGCAGGCACGCTACTTGGCTGAGTTGCGTACTCGTTTGGCGAAGTACGCCTCCAATGAGGATGAGCTACAGGATGTGGTTCTCGCCGGTTATAACGCGGGTCCGGGTTCTGTGGAGAAGTACGGCGGTGTTCCCCCGTATGAGGAGACTCAGAATTATGTGAAGTCGATTCGCGAGCTGGCGAATTCGAAGTATAAGCTGACCTGCTCTCCCGAGTACCAGTTCAAGCAGGCGAAGTTGAGCTTCGTTAATGGTGTGACTCCGGCGATGGCTGGTGTTCATGCGGATGGTACGGCTCTGTCCCCGGAGGAGTCGGCATCAGCTGCGGCGGAGGCTTCTGCTTCTGCGAGTGCTTCGACTCGTGCGTCTGCGAGCGGTTCTGCGGGTTCTTCGGTGAAGCCTTCGGCAACGAGTTCCGACCGCTAGATTCAGCTTTATTGAGTATTCCACTAGGCTATATAGCCGTCTGGGAATATTCCGCTTTATCTATAGTGAGCGGCTGATACCGGCCGCCACTACCCTACTATTCACTCTTATATTTACTCTTAACAGCGCGAGGCGCCGACCCCTATTCTCGGGGTTCGGCGCCTCGCACTTTTTAGAGCTGGAGCGTGCCTAGTTGAAGATGGCGCGCACGACCGAGTAGCCGGAGACCGGGTACACGGCGTTTACGGTTGCGGGCTTCTCGCTCTCGTCCGCGATCTCAATGGACTCGGTGCCGCGCAGCAGCTCCTCGAGCAGGATGCGCAGTTCCAGGCGTGCCAGGGGCGCGCCGGGGCAGACGTGGATGCCGTCGCCGTACACGAGGTTGCGGGACTGGTCGCGGTGCGGGTTGTAGGTGAGGGCGTCTTCGAAGGCGTCCTCGTCGCGGTTGGCGCTTGCCCAGTTGATGGTCACGCGGGAGCCGGCGGGCAGGGTGCGGCCGCCGAGTTCGGTGTCCTGGGTGGTGATGCGGCGGTTGGTGACGAGGGTGTCTTCGAGTCGCATGATTTCTTCGACGGCGAGGGCGATTTCGCTGCGGTCGTCGAGTGCGTTGCCGTCGGCGAGGGATGCGCGCAGGCGGTCCTGTTCGGCGCGGTTGCGTGCCAGGAAGTTGACGAATACGCCTACGGTTGCGGAGACGGTGGACAGCTCGCCCACGGTCCAGTTGCGGATGAGGCTGACGATTTCTTCGTCGGTCATGGTGCGGGGTTCTTCGCCGGGCAGCTGCACGGTGTCGGTGAGCAGTTCGGCGGTGACGTCCTTGGGGTTGCCGGCGGCAGCGTCCTCGCGGCGTTCGTCGAGCAGCTGACGGATGTAGCCGTCGAATTCGAGGGCGACCTTAGCGATTTCTTCGCGGTCGCGGCGCAGGGTGGCGACGCGGTTCTTTTCGATCCATTCGGTGAGGGGCTGTTCGAGGCATGCGGGCCAGCCCATGAAGGCGTTCTGCACGCGCATTGCGTATGCCTGACCGAAGCCCTGCATGACGTCTACTTCTTCGCCGCGGGGCAGTTCTGCGATGAGGGTCTTCACGGCGTCGCGGATGACGGGTGCGAACTTTTCGAGGCGTTCGGGGGTGAAGTACTTGTCGTTGACCGCGCGGAAGGTGGTGTGTTCGGGGGCGTCCATGCCGTTGGGGACGGCGATGTGGCGGGTGGAGACGACGTTGGAGTAGATTTCGGGGTGGTCGAGTACGTGCTGTACGTCGGCGTTTTTGAAGACGGAGTAGCCCATGAATTCGTCGTGGGCGACGGGGCAACGGCGGCGCATTGCGTCGTAGGCAGCTACCTGGTTCTTCTGGACCTCTTCGCTTCGGAGGTCCCAGTCGTTGTGTACGTTCTCAGTCATTGTTCACCCGTGTTCGTTATAGAGTTGTGGCGTGCTGGATGCGGGCGTCCGGGCGATGCGTATGTGCAGGGTCGGGCGTGCATTTCAGCACGTGAATCCATTAGTTCTTCTTTGACCGTATCATTTATGGGTTGGTGGCGCAGGGTAGGGGTTCCTTGCTTCTCCTTCAACGAACAGTGCGGTCGCGGCAGCACTACAACCCATCACGCCGCATTCACTCTACAGGCCACGATAGACTTCTCGCCGATGACCAACTCGGAAGACCTCAACAACAACCGCACCGTTATCAATGGTGTACAGGATGCGGTAATTTCCTACTCGCGCCCTGTACCCTTCTTCGCCCTGTAGCTTCTTGACTCCCGCCATATAGGGGTCATCGCCAAGGGACCGGAGGCAGGCGATAATTTTCTCGAAGACTGCCCGGTCTTCTCGTTGGATTTTCTTCAGTTCTTTCGCTGCTTTGCGCGTCAATTCGACCCGGTACGCGGGGTTTGAGAGATGGTTTGCAGTCATCTGCATCCTTCAGGCAGAGCTTTAAATCTTAACCTCAACCTTAGCAGAAAAAGTGTACACTTTTTACATACTTTACATTGTAGTACTATATAAACTATATAAGTAGCCCCCTGGCTGGAACCTACACAGGAACTATCCTCGGAGCTAACGGACAAACCCCAGAAAGGAACCAGTCATGACTGTCACCACTCACCGGACTCGTTCCAATGTCACGACTCTTAAAGAACTCCGCGACAACCTCGGAACCAAAGTCAACGAGGCAGTGTTCTCCGGCGAACGCCCCCTCATCAGCCGCAATGGTAAGACTGTTGCCGCGCTCATCTCCTACGAAGATTTGAAGCTACTTGAAGAGTACGAAGAGCTCCTCGACATTGAGGCTCTTCGTAAGGCACGCGCCGAAGATGATGGCTACCGCATCGGCCTCGACGAGTTCCTCGCAGAGAACCCTGCAGACTAGTCTTTCAACGCATATTGCAAGGCGGGCGGCACCTCCACCGGGGAGGGGCCGCCCGCCTCATTCTTGCCTAAAAACCGCCGGGGTTTAGCGCCCGCGTGCGGAGGGGTAGATACTGCCGTCCATCACGCCGCGCTCCACCTGCTCCAGGCTCACGCCGCGAGTCTCCGGCAGGTTGCGGAACATCAGCAGCGCAATAATCACGTTCACCACGGCAAAGCCGATGAAGGAGCCGGTCAGACCGACCGCACCCAGAATCACGGGGAACGCCAGCGACAGCACACCATTCATCATCCAGCCGCTAAACGCCGAAATGCCCATACCCGCCGCACGCACATGCAGCGGGAACAGCTCACTCATAATCACCCACGTCGACACGTTCAGGCAGGTCTGCATCGCGCCCACAAAGCAGACGATGAGCACCAGCAGAATCCAGGGACGCGCCGCATTATCGGCGGGTAGCAGCATGGATGCGCCCGCAATCAGCACGTGGAAAAACGCGGTCGAACTATAGCCGGTAATGACCATGACGCGGCGCGGCACACGCTCCATCAGGCGCAGCGACAGGATTGAACCGAGCACCGCAATCGTACCCGGCGCAATGTTCGCAATGAGCGCCGCGGATTCGCTGAAACCGGCTTCCTTGAGCACCTTAATGCCGTAGTACATGATCGAGTTGATACCGGTCAGCTGCTGACCCGCGCCGACCAGAATACCGACGAGCAGGATGCGCACAAACCAGCCGCGCACGCCCACGCTTTCCTTACCCGCCGCATTGTTCTGAGAGGTTGCCGCCTCCGCCTGCAGGGTGCGTTCAATGTCGGCAATTTCAGCTTCGGCACGTTCGGTGGAGCGGATGCGCTTCATCACCTCAAGCGCCTGCTCACGCTTGCCGACGCGCAGCAGCCAGCGCGGCGACTCGGGCACTCGCAGCATACCGACGAACAGGCCGATGGCGGGCAGGGTGCAGATGGCGAACATCCAGCGCCACACGCCGTCGTGCTCGCCCCACAGGTTGCCGATGAGGGCGTTCACGATGAACGCGGCAAGCTGACCGCCCACGACCATGAGCTCGTTGCGGCCGGAGAGGGAGCCTCGAATTTCGTAGGGTGCGAGCTCTGCGAGGAACACGGGCACCACGGCGGAGGCGCCACCGACCGCCAGGCCGAGCAGGGTGCGCCCGGTGATGAGCACGGCGACGTTGGGTGCGAAGACACACGCCAGGGCACCAATGAAGAAGATGGTGGAGAGCCCAATGATGGTGGTTCGGCGGCCGAACCGGTCAGAGATGCGGCCGCATCCGAGCGCGCCGATAGCGGCGGCGAAGGCTAGCGATCCGGTGACCCAGCCTTGGGCGGTGGAGTCCATGCCGAGTTCGCGGCTCATGGGTTCGAGCGCGCCGTTGATCACTCCGGTGTCGTAGCCGAAGAGCAGACCGCCGAAGGTGGCGATGAGTGCAATGATGCCGAGGTATCGACTGTGCTTCCCGGTGCCCAGAGGGGGCAGGGTGGAGGCGGTGCTCTGTGCGCTCATGGTGTCCTTTGATGTGCCGGTGGCGGGTGGTCCTGCCGGGGCTGCTTCCAGGCGGCAGGGGTGGGTACATAGGTTAGGTGAGGTGCGTCAGGTTAGACACACCTCACCTAATCCTAGCGAAAACGTTCGGCGGGTGATATTTATTTCTCACCACGGACATTTTTCAGCGTATATTACGGCCGACACGAGCGACCGCCTGAGTGCCCCTTTGAGAGGGAGCCGGAGTTTAGAACAGCGCGATCTTCTCGGGTGCCGGGAAGATGGCGTCCAGGGCGGCGAGGTCCTCAGCGTCGAAGCGCAGGCATGCCGCCTGTGCATTGGCGCGCACCTGCTCGGCGCTGGTTGCACCGGCAATGACGGAGGTGACCGGCGACTGCTGTGCGAGCCAGGAGAACGCCGCCTGCACTTCGGTAATGCCACGTTCGGTGCAGAAGCTGTGGAAGGCTTCGAGCTGGTCCCAGTTGGCGGCGTCGAGCACGTTCTTCTTGGAGTGGGACAGGCGCGAACCGGCGGGAATGTTGTCGCGGCGGTACTTGCCGGTCAGCAGGCCGTTAGCGAGCGGGAAGTACGGCAGCACACCCATGCCGAAGTGCCGTGCGGCGGGCAGGATTTCGAGTTCTGCGCGGCGGTCGAGCAGGTTGTAGTGGTTTTCAGCGACGATGAACCGTTCGGTGCCGAGTTCGTGGGCGCAGTGTTCGGCGTGGGCGAGCTGCCAGCCGGAGAAGTTGGAGTGGCCCAGGTAGCGGACCTTACCGTCGCGTACGAGCTGGTCGAGGGCGCTGAGGGTTTCTTCGATGGGGGTGTTGGGGTCGGGGCTGTGGTAGAAGTACAGGTCGATGTAGTCGGTGCCGAGGCGGCGGAGGGAACCTTCGACGGCGCGCATGATGTAGCGGCGGGATCCGCGGGCGTTGCGGTCGTTGCCGTTGAGGTCGCCGACGGGCAGACCGAATTTGGTGACGATGGTCAGTTCGTCGCGGTCGAGGCCGAGCTGAGTGAGGGCGGTGCCGAACATGGTTTCGGAGAGGCCGGGTTCGGCGCCGTAGAGGTCGGCGATGTCGAAGAAGCTGATGCCGGCGTCAACTGCGGCGGCGATGACTTCGTTGGTGCCTTCTTGGGTGCGGGTGGGGGTGCCGGGGCGGCCGAGGTTGTTGCAGCCGATGCCGACGCTGGGTACGACGAGACCGGAGTTGCCGAGCCTGCGGTAGACGGGGGATTCAATACGTTCCATGTTTTTAACTCTACGTTGTGCGGGTATGTTGCGTGGTTATTTCCCCTCCAGTTGGGATGCGAAGAGCTTCCTGAAGCGTGATGTGGGGTCGGTCGTTAGCTCCCGGTAGGTTCCTTGTTCCACCACACACCCACCATCCAACACCACCACAG
>NZ_KV812886.1:0-8472 GCF_001813565.1 Rothia sp. HMSC068E02 | reverse complement strand
TATTTTTGTTGTCCAAGAAACGGGAGGCAGTTCACACTCACTCGCGGGGCTTTTCTTTACGTTCTATCCACGTTCTAGCGTCGACCCACGAACCAGTCCGACAGCTTATCGATACGCGCCTGAATCTGCTCCGCAGAAGCCTGCGCGACCGCCGGGCCGCCACAAATCTTACGCAGCTCATTGTGAATCACGCCGTGCGGCTGACCCGAACGAATCGACCACGCTGCCACGTTCTTCGCCAGCTTATTGCGTAGCTCCTTCAACTGGCGGTGATCCACCACCGAAGGCGCCGCAGTCGCCGGGCGGCGTGCCGCATGCTCACGCTGATGCGCTCGCAACAGCGTACCGACCTGTTCGGCATCCAGCAGGCCCGGAATACCCAGGAAGTCCTGCTCCTCCTCACTACCCACGGCAAGGTTGCCGGAGGCGAACTCAGCGCCGTCGAACAGCACACCGTGGAAGGACGCCTCGGAGCCGAGCGCCTCGAACTTGCCGCGTGCCAGCTGCTCGGAGGCGCGCTCCTCGCGGTTTGCTTCTTCGAGCAGGTGATCGTCCAGGCCTTCAACCATAGGGTCGATTTCCTGGGGTGTGCCACGGTCGAGGGCGTGGTCGCGTTCTACTTCCATGTCGTTGGCGAGCATCATCAGCTGCGGCAC
Organism: Rothia sp. HMSC068E02; assembly: GCF_001813565.1. Taxonomy (NCBI): domain Bacteria; kingdom Bacillati; phylum Actinomycetota; class Actinomycetes; order Micrococcales; family Micrococcaceae; genus Rothia; species Rothia sp. HMSC068E02. The sequence continues at coordinate 7,816 of NZ_KV812886.1, read as the reverse complement.
CGAGGGTAGGAACACGGACGCGGTTTCGCCGCGCTTGCGGGCACGCACGAAACGACCAATAGCCTGCGCGAAGAACAGCGGGGTGCTGGTGCTGGTGGCGTACACGCCCACGGCGAGGCGGGGCACGTCCACGCCTTCGGATACCATGCGCACGGCAACCATCCAGCGTTGCATGCCTTCACGGAATTCGTCGATTTTTGCGGAGGCTTCACGGTCGTCAGAGAGAATCACGGCGGGGTATTCGCCGGTGATTTTCTGAAGCTGCTCTGCGTAGGCTTTGGCGTCCGCGTGGTCGGTGGCGATGACGAGCGCACCGGCGTCGGGCACGGTGCGGCGCACCTCGGTCAGGCGCTTATCGGCCGCCGCGAGTACGGTCGGGATCCATTCGCCGTTGGGGTCGAGGGCGGTTCGCCACGCCTGGGAGGTAATGTCCTTGGTGAAACCTTCGCCGAGGTTTGCCGCCATTTCCTCACCGGCGGAGGTGCGCCAACGCATCTGGCCCGAGTACGCCATGAAGATGACCGGGCGCACCACGTGGTCCTTCAGCGCGGGGCCGTAACCGTAGGAGTAGTCCGCTTTGGAGCGGCGGATACCGTCATTGTCGACCTCGTAGGTGACGAACGGAATCGGGGAGGTGTCCGAACGGAACGGGGTACCGGTCAGCGCCACGCGGCGGGTCGCGTCGTCGAACGCTTCACGCAGGCCGTCGCCCCAGGACAGCGAATCACCGGCGTGGTGAATCTCGTCAAAAATTACGAGGGTCTTCGTTTCCTCGGTGTTGCGGGCGTGTAGCTGCGGCTTATTCGCCACCTGCGCGTAGGTCAGCGCCACACCCTTGTAGTGGCGGCTGATGGTCACATCCGCGTTCTTGAAGTTCGGGTCAATGGGAATACCGACCTTCGCGGCGGCGTCTGCCCACTGCTTTTTCAGGTGGTCGGTGGGCGCCACAACGATGAGCTGGCGGACCGTGCCGCGGTTGAATAGTTCCTTGGCGAGGGTCAGCGCGAACGTGGTTTTACCCGCGCCGGGGGTTGCGACTGCCATGAAGTCGCGGGGGTTGGTTTCGAAGTACTTCTGCATGGCTTCTGCCTGCCAGGCACGCAAGCTGACGGAAGTACCCCAGGGGGCGCGGTCGGGGTATGCCGGGGAGAGCTTCGGCTTCACCATACTGTCAAATAGTGTGGGTTCCTCTGCGGGTGCGCTCATTCTCTCCTTCTTCCTCTTCTGCCTCTACTGATTCCTCCCGCCGACTCAGCGCAGGGGCGCTCCTCCCCCCGTATGGAGGTGGTGGGCACTCTGGTGTTCCTAGTGCGCTGGTGTTCTTAGCACTCTGGCGGTCCGGGCACAGCGAGGTTAAATTCTAGCACCACATCCGCGGGTTGGGCCGGGCTGTGGTGCAAGAATTTGGTGCTCGTCAGCAAAGTCTCATGAGCGGTGTTGGGCCGTTGAGTCTTGCTGCTGCGGCGTGTTATTTATTCGTATTTATTCAGGCGTATCGCCCAGGTTGTATCGCCCCGGTTGTGTTGTCTGAAGCGTGTCGTCTGGCGCGTATTATTCGCCGGAGCCGTTGTCGCCGTCGTTGCCGGGTGCGAGGCCTTCGTAGATTTCCTTGCACTGGGGGCAGACGGGGAACTTCTGCGGGTCACGGCCGGGTACCCACATTTTGCCGCAGAGGGCGCGTACGGGTTCACCGGTCAGCGCCGATTCGAGGATCTTTTCCTTGCGTACGTAGTGGGAGAAGCGCTCGTGGTCGCCGGGCTCAGAAAGCTGGGTTTCTTCGCGTTCGAGCAGGGCGGTGCCGCCTGCGGTTCCGGGGCCAAAGGGGTCTTCGATGCCTTCGATCGAGCTCATGTTTCTCCTTGATGATGAGGTGGGATACATAGGGTGAGGGGTGCCGCTGCACGGTTGGGTGATCAGCACTTTCTCTATTTTAGTAGCAGTTGGGAGGTGCTGAGCCCCCGGGTGGTCAATATGGAGGCAGACCACAGCTCAACCATAGACTCTTAGGTATTGCGGTGAGCTTCTTTCCGCTAGAAGTTCGGGGCTAGAAATTCGTGCGGCACAGAAAAGGGGTTCCGCGCCAGACTTAGTACCTAACACGGAACCCCTCTCGTTTATTCCTGATGTGCTGGAGCTTCGACTCTTGTTAGTTCGCCTGGAAGCGTGCCACACGCTCCAGCATCTTGGAGCTGACCTTGTCGTAGCGGTGACCGCCCCATGCCACGCCGCCCACGAGCAGTGCGGCACCAATCAGCAGCTGAATCAAGCCACCGTAGACGAGGGTTAGTAGATCTTGGGTCACGAAAATGTACACAACAACCGAGATACCGCCGGGTAGCGCGCTGAGCATCACCAGAATTACGGTGAGCATGAGCAGCAACTGATTAGCGAAGCCCTCATTGTTCTTCGGGTTCTTGAACGGGTTAGCACCCGGAGGCGCCACGGGCGGGCTAATGAAGGTGTCCATCACGCTGCCCATACCAGCCGCTGCGGCGAGCACGCCCAGCTGGTGCATCAGCACGATGGGGAAAAGCTCCAGGTGTCCATTTGCCGCTGAGGCGACGAACACCATCACCACCACGATCGGAACCATCAGGATGCTGTAACCCCAGAGACGGCCGAGACGATCGTCAATACCGCGTAGCGGGGAGAGCACGTGCAGGCTGAATGCGGTGTTGTCGTAGGAGACGAGGTAGCACATGTAGTAGCCGGTGAAGACGGTGCAGAAGTACATCCAGAATCCGAAGAGCTGCATCACGCCGCTATTGATGATCTGGTTAGCTTCAGCCGCGTTGACGCCGTTAAAACTGGCCCGACTTTCGAAGGAGCCTACAGAGCTCAGGAACAGGGGCATAGCCACCGTCAGTATCAGGTAAAGCATGGCGGTGCTTGCGGTCAGCAGCTGCAGACGGTTGTCTTTCAGAAATGAGTGCAGGGTTCGTGCCGCCACGGCACCACGCGGGGTTGCGGGGAACCGTGCCAACAGACCCAAATCACCCGCGGCGACTTCAGCTGCGCTCGCGTGGTGCGCGCTACCGCCCACATTCGCCATGGAGCGTGCCAGGTTCTTACCCCACAGCCACCATCCGCCAGCCAGGTAGACGAGGGTCAGAGCCAGGCAACCAAGGGCGGTACCCATATTGCCGGTCGCCATAAAGTAGGGCACCGCAAATGCCGACCCGAAGGGCGTCACGCTGAGCCACGGCAGGTAGGGCAGCACCTCTTCCCAGTGCTTGGTCAGGTAGGTTATCGTTCCACCGAAGATAAAGCCGGCGCTCATCATCAGTAGCATGGCAACGATCATCAGGGTGTTGGCGATGCGCGGGTTATCATTCAACGCCATGCCCAGGCGGTTGGCGAGACGAGCCCACACCATGAGGTTCGCAAGGCCGAGCACGCAGCAGATGAGGTACACGACCAGCGCGAGCGGTTGCGATATAAACGCGATCGCACCCAGCAGCACGGCAATGATGCTGGCAATGCCGGGGATACCCACGAACCCGCCGAGGAACTGGCCCTTCTGCAGGGTGGAGGGCTTGATGGGGAAGAGCACGAATCGGCTCTCGTCCAGGGTGCCGTCCAGTCCGCTAAAGAAAATGGGGACAATAGCCCAGGCGAGCGCAATAACCGCGCCTACCAGGAGGGTTCCGAGCTGACCGTATTCGGGTACCTCCGAGTTAGCGACAAAGTATGCGGAGCCGAGGCCGAAGAGCATGCCGCCCGCATAGAGCGCCGCAAAAATCAGGCCGATCAGTGCCCAGATGCTGCGGCGGAAGGCGGCGAGCACATACTGCCACTTTAGTGAGACGAGGTGCCCAACCATGACAATCCTTCCGAGGAGGTGCGGCCGCCGACCAGCTGCACGAATCGTTCTTCAAGGCTCATGCCGGCGCGTACTTCATCGACCGTTCCGGCGGCGAGAATACGGCCGGAGTCCATGACGGCTACGTGGTCGCACAGGCGCTGGACAAGGTCCATCACGTGCGAGGAGATAATGACAGTTCCGCCGGAGGCAACGAAGCCACGCAGAATGTCCTGAATATTAGCGGCGGAAACCGGGTCGACCGCCTCAAAGGGCTCGTCCAGGATCAGCACGGAGGGCGCGTGAACGAGAGCGGCGGCGAGCGCAATCTTCTTGGTCATACCGGCGGAGTAGTCAGCAACGGCACGGCCCGCAGCGTCGGTCAGGTCCATTGCGGCGAGCAGGTCCTTGACGCGGGAGGCAACGGTTTCCTTATCGATTCCGTGCAGGTAGCCGGAGTAGGTGATGAGCTGCTCGCCGGTGAGCTTGTCGAAGAGGTGCACGCCGTCGGGCAGCACACCCAGGTGCGCTTTGGCTTTGAGCGGGTCGGCCCACATGTCGATGCCGCGCACGTAGGCGGTGCCTTCATTGGGCTTGAGCATGCCGGTGACCATGGAGATGGTGGTGGTTTTACCGGCGCCGTTGCGGCCGACCAGTCCGTAGAAGGATCCGGAGGGGATGTCGAGGTTGATGCGGTCGACGGCGACCTTCTGACCGAATGCCTTGGTGAGGCCGCGGATTTCGATGGCGGGGCGAGCGCCAGCTGCAGGTATAGTCTGCGGGGTGACGGGTAGCTGCGGTGCTACCGATGCGGGAACTACAGCTTCCGGCGCTACAGGCTCGAGGTTTGTAGCTTCCGGCGCTGCAAATTCGGGGACTATAGCTTGAGGTACTGCCGCGGCGGGGGTTGCCTCTACTGCGGTCTCTTGTACCGGGCTGGTCTCTTGTACCGGGTTCTGCGGTGAACCTGGTTCTTGCGGGTTCGGGTCCTGGGGAAAGTGACTAGTGTTCATATTTTCACCCTACCACCCCCCCATGAGGTCTAGCAGGTTTGGTGATGAAACCTGCATTATTAAGTACTCACAATGCATAATATGGACATTTCGGGGTGCTATAGATGCCATCCAACCGCGCTATCAGACAGGTTGAGTCGCCTGCTCTCCCCACCCTTAAAACCGCTCAAACCCGCGAACGCAGAACGGGCTACAGCCTCCCCCGCAGCCCGAGTGCGGGGGTAGACGATAGCCCGTCCGTATTCAACGTTTCAGCCGCCTAGATTAGCCAGAGCTAGCTAGACCGGCTCATGACGTTTCCCAGGCGACAGCGCCTTTTAGAACAGCGCCATAGTCAGTGCCGCACGCGCCTTGACGGTGCGCGGGTCAGATGCACCCACCACGTCGAAGAGCTGCACGAGACGCTCGCGCACACGCGCCTTATCATCGGGACCTATCGCGCTGAACAGGCGCAGCAGACGGTTGTACGCGTCCTCCACATGGCCACCGACCAGGTCCAGGTCGGCTACGTTGAACGCGGCGTCAATGTTCATGGGGTCTGCCGCGGCCGCCGCGCGTTCGGTTGCCATGTCCAGGTCCTTCACTCGGGCAAGCAGTTCAACCTGTTCCAGGCCGAGCTTCGCTTCCTTATCGCCGGGGTTCTCGCTAATTGCCTTGCGGTATGCGGCGCGGGCACCCTCCAGGTCGCCGCGGTCGAGGGCAGCGACGGCTTCTGCGTGCAGGGGCGGCAGGGGCTTTTCGTCTTCGGGAACGACCGGGTCGAAGCCGCCGGGCAGCTGGTACTGTGCCGCGAGCTGAAGAACCTGGGAGAGCACATCGCCGAGGTCTTCTGCGCTGACCGGGCCGGTGTAAATCGGTGCCGGGCGGCCCGCCAGAACGGCAACACCCGCGGGCACACCGCTCACGCCGAATGCCTGGGCAGCTTCGGGGAGCTTGGTGACATCCACGGCGGCGCAAATCATACTACCCGCGGCGGAGTCGACGAGCTTCTGTACGCCCTCAAGCATCTGCAGGGAGGACGGCGAGTGCGGTGCGTAGAGCGCAAAAATCACGGCACCCTGGCTGGAGAGCTGCACAAACTTCTGGAACTCTTCGGGGGTGTTGACCTCGTAGCGCCAGGTGGGAGCGGAGGGGGCCTGCTCGCCGCCCTGTGCACCAGCAGACTGTGCCGCGTTGGGGTTCAGTTCCATGGCGTTGCGTACGGAGGCGGGAATCTCCTGCGCTACCCCGTTCTGCACAGCCCCGTTCTGCGCTGCACCACCCTGCGCGACGTTACCCTGTGCCGCGTTCTGGGATGCGCCGCGGTCTGCCGGATCAAAAATAATGCTCATCCTGGGCTCCTTTACGTTCTGTACCTATTGTTGCGTGCAGGCTAGATCCTTCACGCGTTCCTTCCTCTATTATCCCCACAATGCGCCGTTGCGAGCGCGCGTTCCCTGCCGCCTACGCTCTGAGCTCATGCAGGGACTAGCGCTTAGGCTAATCCTTGAACAGCGCGCAGATACCTCTCCCACATGCACTCCCCTGTCCTTGGGATTCACCGTGGACGCCGTAACAAAGTAAACCAGCCGGTAGAATGGCACAGTAGAGAAAAAATACCCGGAATGATTCGGAAAGGAAGAGCATGAGCGAGAAGAAAGCCTCAGAAGCTCCCGCAGAGACGACATCGTCCCCCGAGACGCGCAAGAAGGAATCCCTCACCGATCAGTTAACGGAGACCTTCAGCGAGATAACCGAAAGCATTAGCCAGGTGCGTTCCAAGCGCCGCCGCGCGTCCATGCCTCCTACGGATACCATTCCGGTGGTCCCCGCCGCTTCTGAGGATGCGCCTCCCGCACCGAAGGTGGTCGGCAACGGCAAGACCTCGATGATGCATAACCCGGTCGCTTTTGGTTTCCTCATGACCGTGGGCGTGGGTCTGGCGCTCTTCGCCTACTACATTTTCAATAATGTGGGTGCCCTGGTGGGTTGGGTGACCGGTGCTATTTTCATTGCTCTGGGTCTGGACCCGATTGTGCGCCGCCTGGAGTCTTGGGGCATTAAGCGCGGTATCGGCGTGATTGCTGTGCTTGCTGGTTTTGCTGGCGCTGTGACCGGTCTGGTGATGACGATTGGCCCGGTCATTAGCGAGCAGGCGTCTAAGTTTGTGCAGTACGCGCCGGGTATTTATCAGAACACGATTGATTCTGATTGGTACCACGAGCTTGATCAGCGTTTTAGCATCAGCACCTGGGTGAATGAGAACGTCCCTAAGTTCTTGGAGTCGACGTTCTCCTCTTCGCAGGTCAATAGCTTCATGTCGAGCCTGGTTTCTGCGGGTTCTACCCTGGCGCAGAGCGTGACCGGCGTGATTATTGTGCTGTTCCTGTCCCTGTACTTCCTCACGTCGATGGACACGATTAAGGCGTGGGGTGTGCGTTTGGCGCCGGCGTCTAAGCGTGTGCGTGTCAAGTACATTACCGACAAGATTACTGAGTCGGTGGGTAACTACGTGATGGGCCAGGCGATGGTAGCCATTCTGAACGCCCTCTTCGCATTCTTCATAATGTTGTTCTTGGGCTTTAGCTTCCCGCAGTTGATGGCTTTGGTCGTTATGATTCTGGCGTTCATTCCGCTGGTTGGTGGCGTGATTGCGCTGATTTTGACCTCGCTGATTCTGCTGACTCAGGGTTGGAGTCTGGCGCTGTGGTTTGCGGTGGCGTACTTCCTGTACTTGCAGGTGGAGGCGTACCTGATTTCTCCGCGTATTATGGCTCGCGCTGTGTCGGTCCCTGCCGGTGTTGCGATTATTTCGGTGGCTGCCGGTGGCGCGCTATGGGGCGTGCTGGGCGCGCTGATTGCTATTCCGGTGGCGGCTTCCATGCTGATTCTGGTGCGTGAGGTGTTCATTCCTCGCCAGGACCAACTATAGTCACCGCCCAGTTGTAGTCGCCTCCCAGCTGTAGAGTCCCCTCTAGGTTCTCTACGCGCTCATGCTCTTCCTTTCCGAATCATTCCGGGT
>NZ_KV812885.1:0-9349 GCF_001813565.1 Rothia sp. HMSC068E02 | reverse complement strand
TAGTCTTGACTCACCAAACCAACATTCGCCAACATGTTGTATTTACTCTCAGAAGAAGCACCCTTATACGTTATGCTCCCCTGGGCAATTGGTGTAATTCCAAGAATTGCATTTATTAGCGTTGTTTTTCCCGCGCCCGAGGCACCAACTACTGCAATCATTTGATTATTCATCAGCTCAAGATTAATATCTTTAAGCGCAAAAGACGACGCGCCCTCATACTGAACGGATACATCTTTGCATATAATTTTTGAAATATTTTCATGGTTAGGGTTAGAAGTTTTTATCTCAGAAGCATGGTCGTAAGTATCAGAGTCGCACACCCTTCGGAATTGCTGAACAGATAATGCTCCATTAATAATCTGGCCGAATGAATATCCCACCTCTTGGGTCGCGTTAACACAGGCAATGATTCCAATCAGCGATCCGGCCACATACGATATATCGGCGCCTGAATCCACAAGGAAGTACAGGGACGCAAAGAGTAAGACAGAGCAAAGTAGCCCGGCAACCATGGAGACGATTCCTCTAACACTTTCAAGGCTCAATTCCCTACCGGCCGCCCGGCGTCGCCAGGACGCTACGCGTTGCGAGAAAAATCGGGAGGCTCTCATGAGGTGAAGTTCTTGGGCTCGACTCTGAGCCATCAGATTGTCTAGATAGTAGTTCTCTGCCCGATAATCCTCGTACATTAGGGTGTAGATAGCGTAATCACGTTTAGCGAGAATCACCATTGCAATGGCTAGGGGCAATGAACACAGTGCCGCAAAAATTGCTGCCACAATGCTGACGTTCGCGATATTAAGACAGAGAAGTAACACCATTGCGAAGGCACTCACCAGTGTCATAACTGACATGGTGTGAACCTGCAATTCCTGTTTCGATATTGCCTCTCTAGCAGCACGTATATCTTCCTGTGATTTTGTGCTACTTATATCAGATAACGGAAATGTAGATAACCTGTTATTTAACATGCAGTGAACCCGATAATTCACCTTTGATTTGAGGATAAGCATGTTACTTATGACCCAGCGTTTAGCAATGATATTAATTCCAACGACAAGGGCAAGAGCAACAATATAAATCCATGCTGTGCCACCATTTGAACCGCTCAAGGCTGATACTGTATTACCGATCAGCAGGGACTGGCTCAGGGGAATGCAGGCTATGACGGCTAGCGATAGGGCGACGCTCACTAGGGTCCCAGGACAGGTTTTCCAGGCTAGGCGGAAGGACCAGAGTATAGAAGAAAATAGCTTTTTCATTCTCACCACGCTCACAAAGTCGTATTGAACTCATCTTTGAGCCCTACAACTCCTCGATGAGCAGTTAATGAAGCACGGCTGTACTTTGCTAACTAACTCTACTCTTCAATGAAATATAAAACACACATATTCGTGCGTGTCCAAGAATATTAAGCAGGCGTATCTGTGATATTTTCAGGCATCCAGGGGTCAGCCGACAGCTCTACCCGCAACGCCCCCAGCACCCTTCGTCATAGTCAGTCATATTAAGTTCATATTTCGCCCCCGATGTCATGTCCAGAAATATTAGGACATCAACCGCCGCATCCCTTGCGCCCCCTCGGAGGCAGTGGGTAGAGTGAAAGCGTTATCTATCAAGAGCGACCGAGAGATCTGGCTCGTCGACGTCGCAGCAACCTCGCCAGTATCCCCCACCGTCACGGTGCAGGGTACGGACAAGGTGCTCCCGCCAGAACCGATAGAGAAGAATACCCTTCGGCACCCCTTGATGATGCGCACCCGCAAGCCGGTGGCGCGCATCCTGCAGAAGAATTCGCGCACCCTCCCGGTGCGTATCTATCGGGTGAACACGAAGGATGGTTATGACGACAGTTCACCCGGCTCTTTCTTTTGAGCTGTTCCCTCCGCGCTCACACGCAAGCTGTGAGTCGCTGCTCCACACCATTGCGGAGCTTGAGGGCACCAACCCCGACTACGTGTCGGTCACCTACTCCGGTGACGCGAAGCGCCGCCAGAAGACCCTGGCGCTGCTCGACCACATGGTACACGAAACCTCCCTCACCCCGCTGGCTCACCTGATTTGTGCAGGCCACTCGGTGCATGAGCTGGAGCGTGCGGTGCGCCTGATCCTGGGTCTGGGTGTGCGCGGCTTCCTGGCTCTTCGCGGTGACATTCAGGAAGGTCAGGATTCTGAACTTCCTTTCGCCCGCTACCTGGTGGAACTCATTCGCCGCGTGGAACGCGAAGATTTCGCCCACCTGGCAGCTGGCAAGGTGTCGATTGGTGTGGCGGCGTACCCGCAGAAGCACCCCGAGTCCGCATCCCTGCTGCAGGACATTGAGATTCTGCTGTCCAAGCAGCGTGCCGGCGCGGACTTCGCGATCACTCAGGTGTTCTTTGAGGATGAACGCTACAGCGCCCTGGTCGATTCGGCACGCCTGGCAGGTGTGGACATCCCGATTATTCCGGGCATCATGCCGGTGACCTCACTGAAGCGCCTGCGGAACCTCTGCCAGATGGCGGGCATGGAGGTCCCGACGGACCTCGCCTACGCCCTAGAGACCGCAACCAGTAGCGCTGAGCTGCACCGCATCGGTGTTGAGTATGCGTTGAACCAGTGCCGCACCGTGATGGATGCGGGCGCACCGGGTCTGCACTTCTTCACCTTCAACGAGCATGCGGCGGTGCTGGACGTTCTGGACCAGCTGGACCTACCCCGATACAGCAACCGTTTCTCTCAGCCGCTGAGCGAACTGGAATACGCCTAACCCCCATAACGCTCCTTGTCGGATGCGTTTCCATAATCTCCCCCACAAATATTCCGGGAGTTACGACCCCCGTTTCACCGCCCACCGCTGGGTGGCGAAACACCGGAACTGACTCCCACATCTATCCCCAGTAAAGGAAAAATTACTATGTCGAACACCGCATTCCCCGCCGCAACCATTGTTGGTTACCCCCGCGTGGGCCGCTTCCGTGAGCTGAAGAAGGCTCAGGAGGCTTTCTGGAAGGGCAAGGCAACCCTGCAGGAGCTGCAGGACACCGCCGCTGACGTGCAGCGCACCTACTTCGAGCGCGTGACCGCTGCCGGCCTGAAGGCTGATAACTACTCGATTCCGGCAACCTTCTCCTACTACGACCAGGTGCTCGACGTTGTTCGCCTGTTCACCCTGGTTCCCGAGCGTCTGGCTGAGGCTAAGGATGCACGCGGTCTGCTGGATCTGCCCGGCTACTTCGCACTGGCGCGCGGTACCGAGACCCTGCCCCCGCTGGAGATGACCAAGTGGTTCGACACCAACTACCACTACCTGGTACCCGAGATTGGTGCCGGCACCGAGATTAAGCTGAACCTTGAGGCTATTGACGAGCAGCTTGAGGTCGCAAAGCAGGCTGGTGTGAAGGTTCGCCCGCAGATTGTTGGCCCGCTGACCCTGCTGCTGGGCGCTAAGGCTGAGCAGGGTTCCGCTGAGGACTTCTCCCCCGTTGACCGTCTGGATGAGTTCGTTGCCGCTTACGCTCAGGTGCTGGAGCAGCTGGCTGAGCGCGGTGTTGAGTGGGTTCAGCTGGATGAGCCGGGCCTGACCGTGGACCGTGCCGACAACGCGAAGGTTGCCGAGCTTGCCGAGCGCACCTACCGTGCCCTGGCTGCAGGCGAGAAGCGCCCGCAGATTCTGGTGACCAGCCCCTACGGTTCCCTGCGTGAGAACCTGCCGGCGCTACTGGGTACCGGCATTGAGGCTCTGCATCTTGACCTGGTGCACGGCGTGTACTCGAAGGCTGAGCTGGAGTCTGTTTCTGCCGCGGGTGTGCACCTGGTTGCCGGTGTTGTGAACGGCCGCAACGTGTGGCGTGCTGATGTTCGTGCCGCCCTGAAGACCCTGGAGGCGCTGCCCGGCGCATCCGAGGGTGCCGTGTCGGTTTCCTCCTCGACCTCCCTGCAGCACGTGCCGCACGACCTGGCTCTGGAAGACCCCGCCGAGGTTCCCGTGGACGGCCTGGCGTTCGCCGATCAGAAGGTCGCCGAGATTGCACTGCTGGCTCGTGGCCTGGCCGAGGGTGAAGCCGCTGTTGAGCCCGAGCTGAAGACTGCTGACGAGGCGCTGGCTCGCTTCGCCGCCGACCCGCGCAAGCACAACGACGAGATTCGTGCCCGCGCCGCAGCTGTAACCGCCGAGGACTTCGACCGTCCGACCATTGACGTTCGCCGCGCGGCTCAGGCTGACCTGAACCTGCCGAAGCTGCCGACCACCACCATCGGTTCCTTCCCCCAGACTGCTGAGATTCGCCGCCACCGTGCGGAGGCTCGTGCGGGCAAGATTTCCACTGAGGAGCTGAACGGCTTCCTGCGTGACGAGATTGCCTCGGTTATCGCACTGCAGGAGGAGCTGGGCCTGGACGTGCTGGTTCACGGTGAGGCTGAGCGTAACGACATGGTTCAGTACTTCGCCGAGAACTTCGACGGCTTTGCAACCACCCGCCACGGCTGGGTTCAGTCCTACGGTTCGCGTTGCACCCGCCCCTCGATCCTGTTCGGTGACGTGAAGCGTCACGGTGAGGGCCTGCGCGGTGAGGCGTTCACCGTTCCGTGGAGCTCCCACGCACAGTCGCTGAGCGACAAGCCCGTCAAGGGCATGCTCACCGGCCCGGTGACGATTCTGGCGTGGTCTTTCGTGCGTGACGACCAGCCGCGCCGCGAGACCGCTAACCAGGTGGCTCTGGCTCTTGCCGACGAGATTGCCGACCTGGAGGAGGCGGGCATCCGCATCATTCAGGTGGACGAGCCGGCTCTGCGCGAGCTGCTGCCCCTGCGCCGCGATGAGCAGCCGCAGTACCTGGATTGGTCGGTGAACTCCTTCCGCCTGGCTACCAGCGGCGTGAAGGATTCCACTCAGATTCACACCCACCTGTGCTACTCGGAGTTCAACGAGATTATCGACTCGATTAACGCTCTGAACGCTGACGTGACCAGCATTGAGGCGGCTCGTTCGCACATGGAGCTGCTGGCTGACATTCCGGAGAGCTTCGTTTCCGGTCTGGGCCCGGGCGTGTGGGACATCCACTCCCCGCGTGTTCCTTCGCAGGAGGAGATTGAGTCCCTGCTGAAGGCTGCGATTGGTTACGGCACCATTGCTGACCTGTGGGTGAACCCTGACTGCGGCCTGAAGACTCGTGATTACGAGGAGACCAAGCAGTCTCTGCGTCACCTGGTGGACGCCACCAAGGCGATTCGCGCGTCCCTCTAGGAGGCGCCTCTTGGTTCCGCTGCCTGCTGCGGGTTGACCGGATGATGGTTTGCTCGCGGTAACCTGCGGCAGGTGGCGGTTGTTCGGCTTCGTGCCGGTATGCGTACCGACTGTATGCCGAGCTTTTGGGGATAGATAACGGGCCCGCCCGTACGGTTTTTCTTCTGCACTGTACGGGCGGGCTTTTCTGTGCTGTTTTGGGGCGCCAATGCACTGGTGTTCAAGTGGTTTTTTATTTGAACTTAGGGTATAAATTACTCTAATTTTAAGTGTGGTCTGACCAAAACACATACTTACTCAACCGAGAAAGTATTTATATTCATTACACGACTTGAGGCAATGTTGCCCAGTAGACAGATGTACATCACACAGATTTAGCACTTCCCCGTAATTCCGGGATAAAAACAGCATTAATAGAATAATCACTCTGAATATCCGTTCACCCTAGTGAACATTCTACTGAAAACATTCCCATCAGATTAGCATTTTTATAAGCCGCTGTTTTTAGAATTCCAGCATGACTACTACCACTTCATCAAAGAAGAAGAAGGGTTCTGTACCCCGCTGGCTCGCAATTCCGGCGCCCAAGCCTCAACTGAGCGAGGCTGAAGTTAATGCAAAGTACCCGCGCATGCGTCTGCAGGTTTTCATGGGTATTTTCATCGGTTACGCGACCTTCTACCTGATTCGTAACAACGTCCCGCTGGTCACCCCGATTCTGACCAAGGAACTTGGCTTCAGCAACGCGGCTATTGGCGCGCTGTCTACGGCGCTGCTGCTGGCTTACGGTTTCAGCAAGTTCTTCACCGCAATGATTTCTGACCGCTCGAACGCGCGTCTGTTCCTGCCCATCGGTCTGGTGCTCTCGGGTGTTGCCAACATCCTGCTGGCTATGACCGGTTACATGGGTGAAGGTGCGGGCGCGGCGGGCTACGGTGCCGCTATCGCCTCCATCATGGCGACCATTATGGTCTTCAACGGCATCTTCCAGGGCATGGGCTGGCCGCCCTCGGGCCGCGTGCTCGTGAACTGGTTCTCCACCAGCGAGCGCGGCGCGAAGGTTTCGTGGTGGAACACCGCCCACAACGTCGGTGGTGCGCTGTCCGGCCTGCTGGTTGCGTGGGGCTTCTCCATGTTCGGCAAGACCTGGGAAGTTGCTTTCTGGTTCCCCGCAGTTATCAGCTTCGTTCTGGCGTTCGTGGCGTGGCTGCTGATCCGTGACAACCCCGAGGCTGAGGGTCTGCCCACCGTTGATGTGTACCGCAACGACCCGCACAAGGTTGAGTCCACCGCTGAGGATCGTGCAGAGTCCACCTGGACCACCATCCGTAAGCACGTGCTGACCAACTCGACCATGGTGTACCTGGCTCTGGCGAACGTGTTCGTGTACACCCTGCGTTACGGCGTGCTGGTGTGGGCACCGAAGTACCTGCACGATGTGCGCCACGCTTCCCTTGAGGGTGGTATTGCGGGCTTCTCGATTCTGGAGCTTGCCGGTATTGGTGGTACCGTCCTGTGCGGTTACGTTTCTGACCGCATGTTCAAGGGTCGCCGCTCCCCCGCGGGTATCCTGTTCCTGATTGCGACCGTTGGCGCGATTCTGCTGTACTGGCTGCCTTCTTCGGATGCGCCGCTGTGGATTGCGTACGTTGCGTTGGCTCTGATTGGTGGCCTGATTTACGGCCCGGTCATGCTGATTGGTCTGCAGGCTATTGACCTATCCCCCTCGCATGTTGCGGGTACCGCTGCGGGCTTCACCGGCCTGTTCGGTTACGCGTTGGGTGCGACCCTGGCTTCTGCCGGTATCGGCATTATTGTTGACCACTGGGGTTGGGGCACCGCGTTCGTCTTCATGATTGTGTGCTCGGGTCTGGCGGTTCTGTTCCTCTGGCTGGTTAACGGTGCTGAGAAGCGTCTGATGGCTGAGCGTGCAGAGAAGCTGGCGGCTCAGGCATAATTGCCCAGTCTTTCGTGTAGGGAAGCCACACGTTTGCTGGTGAGTCACCATATGGTGGCTTGTCGGTAATCGTGTGGCTTCTTACGTTAAGAACCTAGAATGGAACCATGACTACTAACTCTGGAATCACTAAAGAATGGGTGGATGAAACCGTCAAGCCGGGCGACGATTTCTTCCGCCACGTCAACGGTAAGTGGCTTGCTACCCACGAAATCCCGGCGGACCGCCCCAAGGACGGCGGCCTGTACACCCTCCGCGATAACGCAGAGAAGCACGTGCGTGAGCTGGTGGAGAAGATTGCGAAGGAGCAGCCGGAGTCCCGTATTGGCGCACTCTACAACTCCTTCATGGATGTTGAGAAGATTGAGGCGGACGGCCTGGAGCCGCTGCTGAAGGAAATCGCCCCGATTCTGAACTCGGCAACCCCCTCCCACCTGGCTGTGACCCTGGCGCTGCTGTCTCGTGCGGGTCTGCCGCAGCTGTTCGCCTGGTACACCAGCAACGACCCGAAGGACCCGAAGAACTACACGTTCTTCCTGTACCAGTCGGGTCTGGGTCTGCCGGATGAATCCTACTACCGTGAAGAGAAGCACGAGGCTGCATGCGCGGCGTACGTTGAGCATATTGCCCGCATGTTTGAGCTGACCGGTCTGGCTGAGGGCTTCGGCCTGACCCCGGAGCAGGCGGCTCAGCTGGTGTTCACTCACGAGTCTGAGCTGGCTCGCCTGCACTGGAACGTCGTGGAGAACCGCGACGCCGAGGCGACCTACAACCCGTACCAGGCTACCGAGCTGGACGAGAAGTTCCCCGGCTTCCCGTTCTCGCAGTGGCTGCTGGCTCTGGGTGCCGACCCGGAGACCCTGGGTCAGGTTATTGTGGCTCAGCCGTCCTTCTTTGAGGGTGCGGCTAAGCTGTTCACCTCCATCCCGCTGATGAGCTGGAAGCTGTGGGCTGTGTGGACTGTTCTGCGTTCACGTGCGCCGTTCATGTACGACGAACTGGTTCAGGAAAGCTTCAACTTCTACGGCAAGACCCTCTCCGGTACCCAGCAGATTCGTGAGCGCTGGAAGCGCGGCGTGGGCGCTGTCGAGAAGGCTCTGGGCGAAGAGATTGGCCAGGAGTACGTGGCTGTGCATTTCCCGCCTTCGCACAAGGAGAAGATGCTGGTTCTGGTCGGCAACCTCCTGGAGGCGTACCGCGAGTCTATTGAGTCGCTGGACTGGATGACTGAGGCAACCCGCCAGAAGGCGCTGGAGAAGCTGTCGAAGTTCGTCACCAAGATTGGTTACCCCGATAAGTGGCGTGACTTCTCCGCACTGGAGCTGGCGCCCGGTGACCTGTTCGAGAACCTGCGCCGTACCGGTGCGTTTGACGCTGACTGGCTGATTGCCCGTAAGGGTCAGCCGGTGGATAAGTCGGAGTGGCTGATGACTCCGCAGACCGTGAACGCGTACTACATGCCGCCGGCGAATGAGATTGTGTTCCCGGCAGCGATTCTGCAGCCGCCGTACTTCAACCCGGATGCTGACGATGCGGCGAACTACGGCAATATCGGCATGATTATTGGCCACGAGATTGGTCACGGTTTTGACGATCAGGGTTCCCGCTACGACGGTGACGGCAAGCTGGAGAGCTGGTGGACTGAGGAGGATTACGCGAAGTTCAAGGAACGCACCTCCGCGCTGGTGGAGCAGTACAACGCGTACGTTCCGGTGGGTCTGGACCCGAAGTTCCACGTGAACGGTGAGCTGACTTTGGGCGAGAACAT
This sequence comes from Rothia sp. HMSC068E02, assembly GCF_001813565.1. Classification (NCBI taxonomy): domain Bacteria; kingdom Bacillati; phylum Actinomycetota; class Actinomycetes; order Micrococcales; family Micrococcaceae; genus Rothia; species Rothia sp. HMSC068E02. Next base: position 397 of record NZ_KV812885.1, on the reverse strand, counting down.
TGGCGACCTGGCTGGCATGTCGATTGCGTTGAAGGCGTACCGTCTGGCTTTGAAGAAGCAGGGCATTGAGTCGCTGGATGACGCACCGGTGATTGACGGCATGACCGGTATTCAGCGTTTCTTCTTCTCGAATGCTCGCGGCTGGTGCACGAAGTCCCGCCCGCAGCATGCTGAGGTGATGATTTCGGTGGATCCGCATTCGCCGGATGAGTTCCGTGTAAACGGCGTGGTGCGCAATATTGATGAGTTCTATGAGGCGTTTGGCGTCTCTGAGGGCGATGCACTGTACCTGGCTCCGGAGGAGCGCGTGCGCATCTGGTAGCACCCCGATGAGGGTATATGCTTTATTGCGTATATAAGAAAGGCGCCCGCCTCGTGGGTTTATTCCACGGGGCGG
>NZ_KV812884.1:0-2479 GCF_001813565.1 Rothia sp. HMSC068E02 | reverse complement strand
TGAATGAAATAATGAGTGCCACTCTTTGGCGGCGCTTGTAATTAATTTCCATCGGTTTGCCTCTTGTAGATAGTTAGCTTTCCTTGCTAGGTTTCTAGGCTTTCGTTGCCTTTTTACGCTTCGCTGCTTACTTCGGCTGTGCTCATAGTATGTACGTCCTTGTGCGGTAGCGGTTGGTGAATCAGGCCCGCCCCGGTGAGGTGGCGGGCACATCCTTAGCCTATCGCACCGTATCTGACCAGAAGGTTAACTCGACGCGATGCTCCGGTGAAGACTGGGCAACCACTCCGCGGATAACGCGAATTCCTGCTTACCCACCCGATTTCGTTAGCTACTCTGAGAACGAACCCGCACCCTCCGCATCGTTGCCGGAAGGCTGCTGGTCACCGATAGATAGAAAGGCTGGTGAGCGACCATGGTCAACACCATCATGATTTTCATATGGGGCGCACTCGACTCCATACTGATTTACAAGGTTCTCCGCATCGTCGTCACGTACGAACTCAACCGACGCCGCGAAAAGAAACTACGCGCCGAAGCCGTATACGTCATCCGAACAAACCGCTTCGAAATCGTTCTATACGCCCTAGTAATTCTTCTGTTTGCGGTAGGAGCTTCCGTCATTCACCTAGGGGAAGACGTAGGATTCCACTTCGCATTCGACTTTATTGGCCTCGGCATGATCGGCTTTTTCATGTTCTTCTTCTGGAACGCCGCCGGTACCTACACTAAAATCTCGCCCGAAGGAATCGAAAGGGGAGAGCCGTGCAACGATACGGTGTTCTTCCCGCTCAACGCGATTGACACGGTCTCATACGACAACAACACCGACCGTGAACACGCAGACTCCCTCCACTTCTACACAAAATCCGGCAAACTAGTCGCAGAATTCTGCCCCGTCTTCGGCAGCTACCCTCTCCTCGCAATGACCCGATTCAGGATTGAAAACGACCGCTGGCCAGACATGAACAACCCCGAAGAAGCCACCCAGGTCAAGGCGTGGATGAACTGGAGCTCCACCATCCCGCACATCAAGGACAAGGAAATTTCGGGCCTCGCCGAAGTAGACATGTAGCCCGCGATTCAGCCCGTATTGAGTGCGTTCCCGGCGTGTTTCTCAACCAATATTTCCGCAATTTTTCTGCCGGAAAAACGTGGACTAGCCCGCATGGTTTAAGCCTCAACTAGAGGGTGTACTCTGCACGTAAAAACATTAACGTTGAGGCATACAATAAGAAATGGTTAATGCACAGCCGCACGCCGTGCACACACCACGTCACTTCACAGAAACACCGACCCCGAAAGGCATATCATGGCCACCAAGAAGCCCGCACGCCTTACCCGCCGAGCAGCACTCGCCGCCGCAGGCGCAGGCACAGCAACCGCCCTCGGCGCACTGCTCACCCCCGCACAGGCAACCACCTACCGCCCCACCGTGCGCCGCACCCCCTACAACGGCTACTACTCGCACCGTTACGGCCGCCGCGGCCGCATCGTCATCAGCGACTACTACGGCAGCTCCTACAGCCACTACTACTATTACGGCGGCTAAAAAATACCAAGCCCAATAAACATATACTGGAAGACGGCACTACATTCGTGTAGTGCCGTCTTCCCGTTAGATGCCCCAGGCATCACCCGCACCACGGTGCGGAAAACACACCACAGATAGAGAGAAAAATGAAGAACGTAACCCGCCGATCCGCACTCGGCCTGCTCGCTGCCGCCGGTGGCGCGACCCTCCTTGCCGCATGCGGTTCGCAGTCTCAGGCATCCAGCGGCTCCGCATCTGCATCCGGTAGCGCTTCTACCTCGGACGCCGAAGTTAACAACGCACGCGCCGACTACTCTGGTCCTGCTGTCCTGGACGGTTACACCTCCAAGCCTGCTGACTACCAGCTGGCAACCCGCACCGAGCCGGCCAAGAACGTGCCCGTGCCCGTGAAGCCTGCCGTCGCTAACGAGAACAGCGTGGAGGGCCTGTACCAGTCCATCGCGTTCTTCGGCGCAGCCATGGAATACTACATGCGTACCGGTAAGACCGAGCCCCTGCGTGAAAGCGACATGGACAAGAGTGAACTCAAGTCGATGCTCGAGCCGGAAGACGGCACCCTCGGCGAAAAGCTGGTCAAGGGTGAAGTCTGGATGCACGACCCGACCGTCACCATCACCCTGCTCTCCGCACAGCCCACCCGCGATGGTAAGGCATACACCTGGAATGCTCGCTTCACCCTTACCCGCGGTGAATTCATGGCATCTAAGGATAAGGTTCTGGAGGTCCCCGAAAGCGGTCGTGAGAACGTCAACGAGCGTACCCTGCGCGGTGTGTACGAGAACGGCGCGTGGAAGCTGACTGGCATGAAGTCTGAATCTGAGGCTTCTGCATCGGCTTCTGCTTCCTAAAAGCTTCAGTCTAGAAGCGCGTAGCTTCTACACCTAAAAGGCGCCCGCCCCGTGGAATAAACCCACGAGGCGGGCG
>NZ_KV812883.1:83500-103771 GCF_001813565.1 Rothia sp. HMSC068E02 | reverse complement strand
AACGCCCCTGCAACCCGAAAATGGGTGAAGTAGACCACAAAAAGGACCTTGAAAGGGTCTCAAACACCCTCACAAACACCAAACTACCTAGTCAGTGCGTTTTATGGGTGCTAAAAAATCTTTAAAAAACTTCCAAAAAACCTTATAAACGCAGAAGAAACCACTCAAACCCTCACAGAATGCCCTCTAGAACCCCCTCCGCAGCCCCTATTCCCATACCCTGCGCTTGATTCCTAACCCTGCACGATTCCTAACTCTGCATTTGGGTACCCATACCTATAGATGCGAAAAAGCCCCTCCCCTTCCATCCTGTAATGAATAGAAGAAGAGGGGTGCAGCTACAGAGTGCTGAGCTGATTAGTACTGGGGAGGCGCCTCATTCGCCATATTGTTGAAGCGCGAATACTTACCGCTAAACGCCAACGGGATAGTACGAGTCGGACCACCACGGTGCTTAGCAATAATCATGTCCGCCTCACCCACGCGCTCACTATCCGGGTTATACATATCCTCACGATGCAGCAGAATCACCATATCCGCATCCTGCTCAATAGAACCCGACTCACGCAGATCCGAAACCATCGGACGCTTATCAGTACGCTGCTCCGAACCACGGTTCAACTGAGACAGCGCAATCACCGGAACATCCAGCTCCTTAGCCAACAGCTTCAGGCTACGAGAGAACTCCGAAACCTCCTGCTGACGCGACTCAACCTTCTTACCCGAACTCATCAGCTGCAGGTAGTCCAGCACCACAAGCTTCAAATCATTACGTTGCTTGAGGCGACGACACTTCGCGCGAATCTCCATCAGAGTCATATTCGGCGAATCATCAATAAAGAGAGGCGCAGAATCAATACGACCCTGCAGAGTCGCCAAGTTCGTCCAACCCTCAGTATCCAGGTCGCCCTTCTTCAGACGACCCATCGAAATCTTGCCCTCCGCAGAGAGAATACGCATCGCCAACTCAGTACGACTCATCTCCAGTGAGAAAAACACAGTCGTCATCTGATGATGAATAGACGCAGAACGAGCAATATCAAGAGCCAAAGTCGACTTACCCACACCCGGACGAGCCGCAATAACAATCATCTGGCCACCGTGCAGACCACCGGTCAGCTCATCAAACTCAATAAAGTCAGTCGGCACACCGTACACGCCATCGGGGCGGTTCGAGTTCGCATCAATCTCATTGATGGTCTCCTCCAACGCATCAGAGAAAGATACATAATCTTCCTTCGCGTTACCATCAGTCACCGCATAAATCTCAGCCTGCGCCTGATCGACCAAAGTATCGACCTCAGTCTCATTGGCGTAACCCAGCTGAGCAATCTTCGTACCCGCCTCAATCAGGCGGCGCATAATCGCGTGCTCCTTAACAATCTCAGCGTAATACTGAGCGTTAGCAGCAGTCGGAACCGACGCAATCAGCGTATGAATATAGGACGCGCCGCCCACACGAGTCAGCTCGCCGCGCTTCTTCAGCTCATCAGCAACCGTAATCGCATCCGCAGGGCTGCCGTGACCATAAAGAGAAAGAATCGCCTCATAAATCGTCTCGTGCGCCGGCTTATAGAAATCAGACGCACGCAGGCTCTCAACCACATCCGCAATAGCGTCCTTCGACAGCAGCATACCACCGAGCACCGACTGCTCAGCCACATCATCATGAGGCATAGTGCGGGAACCATAATCAATGGCAGTTTCAGACATGCTTATCCTCGCGTTTCAATCCGATATCTACGACGTTCCAGAAACAATTTCTGCAGAACTCCTATGCTAGTTTCTCACGAAGGCACACGCGAAACCCATACACACCTAACGGGCAGCGCGCAGATAGTCCTCAATCTTCTCAACGGCGAGCGCCGCGCCATCCATAGTGCGCATCGCCTCACCCAGCTGCCGCGCCCTGGCGCGCATGCCCTCATCAGCCAGCAGACGGTCCAGAATATCGCGCATATTGCCGCGGCGCACATCATTCTTCGTAAAGCGCAGGGCGTTACCGTAGCGCACGCACTCCTCAATATTCCAGCTCTGCTCAGCCTGCATCGCAATACCGGCAAAGGGCACACCCGCCAGGCACGCCGTCTGTACCGTCCCCTCACCGCCGTGGGTCATCGAGGCGTCAATATGGCCGGCGAGCAGATGCGCCGGAACAGTCCCGGCGAAATGGATGTTGTTGCCCAGCATGCTGGTATCCGAGAGCTGCACCCCGCCGCCGACCAGCACATCCACAGGAGCCGCTGACAGCTGCCGCAGCACCTGCGCCAAAATATCTGCAGAGCCGGATGATCCCATTCCCACGTAAATCAGGGGCCGATCTCTAGGCTCGTGAACAATCTGCGGCAGCTCACCGGGCGCACGGTAATAAATAGGACCCACACCAACATCAGGTTCTATCAAAGAATCCCCGCGCAGCTGCGTAAACAGAGAACAGATAAGATTCACGTCGGCGCTGAGCATATCCACGGTACGGCGAGGAAGCCTAAGCCCATACTCACGTGCCACACGCATAAAAGAAACCGGCTTATACGAAAACACTCGCGCCACCGCTCGCAACCACCCCGGTGCCGCAAGCTCGCCGCCTACAGGCTTCTTCGAAAAATACGTCGACGAATAAGCGTACGGGCGCGCATAGAAAATAGGGATACCCGCAATACGCGCAGACAGTAGCATCGTCAGGTTAGAACCAATCACCACCGCATCCGCATTAAAGTCACGAATAGCCGCGAGCTCAGCGGTGACCCGCCGACGCACCATATCGGTTGTGAAAGGATGCCGCACTCCCCTGCCCTGATCCAGCGCCATAATCTGCTCCACCTCAGCATCGCTCATGATTGGCTCGCTAAGGTGCACAGGAAGCCCGGCGCTTTCCAGCAGTCCTATGTACTTAGGGGAGTACACGTGGAACAAGACCGTATGACCTTGCTCCCGAGCCACACGCGCTATCTCAATGCAGCGCGTGGTTTCACCCATATTGAAGCTTTCGGGAGAGAAAAGAATACGGCTCATAACAATCTCCGGCAGGCGCACACGTGACTGAGCCGATTCTGCGGCTCATACACCGCGGCTCATACACCTCAGTGTAAAACGGAGCCCCAGTATTCCCCCGTATAACGAGGAATACTAAGGCTCCGTTTCGCTGTATAAGCTTTGCGGTGTGATTCTGTCTTACTTCTTACGCAGAATCAGACCGATAGCGCCAATATGGTCGGCGTGACGGCGGAACACACCGCGCATACCCAGCACACGCTCACGAATCTGCGGCTTACGCGCCAGGTTGAACGCAATCTTCGCAACGCCGGCGGGACCCTCATCAGCCAGCAGACGCTTCGGCTCCAGCAGAGCCATATCGGTCTGGTACACATCCAGCACCTCAAAGCCAGCCTCTTCCGCCAGGGCAGTCCACTCGGCAACGGTCAGCGGGCGGGCATTCACGCGGATAGTGCGCGCCAAATCCTTCTGAATCTCTTCCTTCAGCTCGGGGCGCAGATAATCGGGAACCAGCGACATCTCGTGAATAGCGTAGTAGCCGCCCGGACGCAGCAGACGAGCCGCCTCACGCATAATCTCCAGCTTGTGCTTATCGGTCTGCATGGTCAGCATCGCCTCGCCCACCACGGCGTCATAGCTTTCCGAGGGCAGACCGGTCTCCTGTGCGCTAGCGTTCACCACACGGTAGTTCGGCTTAGTCGATGCACCAATACGCTCGGTTACGATTTCAGCAGCCTTGGGATCAAGATCCACACCGGTATAGCTCTTGGGGGAACGCTTCACAATCTCCAGGGCGGTAATACCCAGGCCCGGCGCAAACTCCACGACGTCAATGTCGCCGCCCAGAGCACGAGCCAGCAGCCAGTTGGTGGTCTCGCGGCCGCCGGGGCGCAGAACCTTCTTGCCCAGCTGAGCCAGCAGCCAGTGACCTGCTGCCTTTTCGGCGGGGCGGTCGGTACCGGGAACGGAAGGGGTCTTAGACACGGAAGACAACTCCTCAATACTTGTATTTAATATGCAAAATTTATCTTTCCCAATTCTAGACCCGCCACCCCAAGAAAGGAAATGTGACGTTATATAGAAGTGTGGTTGCCCTTTGTTACAGCATGCCGCAACACCACTACAGCCATCCTTGCCACACACCCTAGAGATTAAACAGAAACTGGAGCTGAACCTCTCGGTCCAACCCCAGTCTCATCACACACACATACATACGAAAATCAGAGCCACTTCCGCAAGGAAAGTCCAACTTTCTGATGGTCCTCTCGAACCATCTATATAAAGTATTACGCGTAAACCTTTATTCCCTGTAGGTTAAAGCTGTAAGAAAGCTGGGAATAGATTTTTCTTCAAAATCGAGGTGCAGCACCCCGGATTTCACGCGGAAACTACACGTCGCGTTAAAAGAAGAAAGGCAAGGCGCTTTTGCCTTGCCATCCTTCTTTCGCTAGCGGGCGACCCCGCTACACGAAACACACACATTCACATCGCAGTCCTCTCGAACCAACACTTATAGTAAACACCCCCAACCTTATGGGAGGATTGAATTTCGCTGGAAACAAGCTGGGAGAAAACCAACAGAACCCTGAGAGCTTTGATATTGTGCAGTTTGCGGACTCTAAACCGGGCTAATAAGCCGCCATATACAGACCCAGCAGCACCAACGGGTTAGCCACTACAGAAATAACCGCCAAGCAAATATTGGTCACGCGGTACTGACGGAACTTCACCAGACCCACCAGCGCGCACACCAGCGCAACACTGGACGCAAGGCCGCCAACCACCAGCAAAAGAAGCAGAAGAGCAGTAGCGACATTCGCGTCCGCAAATGGGATAACCGCTAGAGCGCACAGCAGCAAATTGATGCACTCCAACACCACACCCGTGGACAGAAGCTGCGCGCTAGAAGACAAACGTGAAAAAGATCGAGCCATGTCTACCAGTCTACGGGGTCAATTGGCGTACTTCGCAGCCGCAACCGCTCTAGCCACCAATCCTTCTACTACCCTACCCCTATTCTCAACCTCTCAAAAACAATGTTTCACGTGAAACATGCACCGGAGCGGGCACAGCTATGGGTACAACAAACGGGGTGCCCCTCACGAAGAGGGACACCCCGTCCGACACTCAACGCCGCAGCATCAAAGCACCAGCGTCAAATATCTAAAAACCTACTTACGCAGCAGCAACGACGTCCAGGACAACGTTAGCAACAACGTCAGGGTGCAGGCGGACAGTCACCTTGTACTCACCGGTGCGCTTGATAGCGGAACCCAGGTGGATGGTGCGCTTGTCAACGGAGCCAATGCCAGCAGCCTCAATAGCCTCAGCAATAGCCTCAGCCTTGACGGTACCGAACAGGCGGCCGTCAGCGCCAGCCTTGTGTGCAACGACAACCGGCTTAGCAGCCAGGGCCGCAGCAATTGCCTGAGCCTCTTCCAGAGAAGCCTTAGCACGAGCCGCACGAGCGGCACGGATGGACTCAACCTGCTTCTCGCCACCCTGGGTCCAGGTCACGGCGAAGCCGCGGGGCAGCAGGTAGTTACGTGCGTAACCGTCCTTAACGGTGACAACATCGCCAGCTGCACCGAGGCCGGAAACTTCCTGAGTCAGAATGATCTTAGCCATGTTACTGTCTCTCCTTCTCTTTAGCGGCCAGCGCCGGAGTAGGGCAGCAGTGCAACTTCGCGGGCGTTCTTAATAGCCTGAGCGATCTTGCGCTGCTCCTGAACGGTCACGCCAGTCACGCGGCGAGCGCGGATCTTGCCGCGGTCGGAGATGAACTTGCGCAGAAGTGCGACGTCCTTGTAGTCGATAACGGTGACGTCAGCAGCCTTGAGGGGGTTCTGCTTGGGTTTGGGCTTACGGATTTCAGCCTTAGCCATCGTGGTGCTCCTTAGAGTTGGGAGCCCGCGGCGGATAACCGCGGGATGGATTGATAAATTACTATTCGGAAAACGAAACCGGCTTAGAACGGAGGTTCGTCGTCGGCGCCGCTACCCCAGTCATAGTTACCACCAGACTGAGAACTCCACGGATCAGCAGCAGGAGCTGCGGGGGCCGCCGGAGCAGCCGGAGCGGAGTAGCCAGACTGGCCAGAGTAACCATTACCCTGAGCAGCAGCAAAATTGTTCTGCTGAGGAGCGGAGAAACCGCCCTGAGCAGCAGCGTTGTACCCAGCGCCACCGCCAAAGCCACCCTGCGCACCGCCACCGAAGTTATTACCTCCGGCAGAACGCTGTGCGCGAGTCACCTGAGCAGTAGCAAAACGCAGAGTCGGGCCGATCTCCTCGACCTCAAGCTCAAACGAAGTACGACGCTCGCCTTCCTTGGTCTCGTACGAGCGAGACTTCAGACGGCCCTGCGCGATAACCTGAGTACCCTTCTTCAGAGTCTCTGCAACATTCTCAGCGTAACCACGCCACACCGACGCACGCAGGAACAGGGTCTCCCCATCCTCCCACTGGTTCGTCTGGCGGTTAAAAGTACGCGGAGTCGATGCGATCGTGAAATTAGCAACCGCCGCACCCGCAGGGGTGTAACGAAGCTCCGGATCGCCAGTCAGATTACCAATAACGGTAATAACGGTATCGCCTGCCATTTGATGCCTCCTCGATAAGAGTTACAAGTATGTTGAATCCAGTACAGCGCAACCCCCTGACATTTTTAGGGGGTCAGCCGACCGGCAAGAAACAACTACTTGCTGGAGATCTTCTGATCCTCCGGGCGGATGATCTTGGTACGCATGACGGACTCGTTCAGGTTCAGAACACGATCGAGCTCAGCTGCGGTCTCGGGGGTAGAGGTGAAGTTCACCACTGCGTAGATACCCTCAGACTTCTTCTGGATCTCGTATGCCAGGCGACGACGGCCCCAGATATCGACGTTGTCGACGGAACCACCCTCGTTGGTCACGATCTCGAGGAACTTGGACAGCGACGGCTCAACCGCACGGTCCTCAACCTCGGGGCTGAGGATAACCATCAGTTCATATGCACGCATGATTAAACCCCTCCTTTGGGCTAAACGGCTATGGGATTTCCATAGCAGGAGATTCATTGTGCTCTACACGTGAAGCACACCGGGTGGGGAACACGCATAGATTTCTTAACAATACACGAGAAAAAGCAGATAGAACAGTACCGCACCGCGTGACCTCAACCATGCGATGCGGTACCGAAAACCGCAGAAGCTACGCTTTCTGACGCTGCTCCCACCACTGCACCAGACGAGCCTTCGCCTCCTCCTCAGGAAGCGAACCCTCATCCAGACGCAAATTCAACAAGAACTTATACGCCTCACCCACCACCGGGCCCGGCGCAATACCAAGAATCTGCATAATCTGACCGCCATCCAGATCCGGACGGATCGAATCCAGCTCCTCCTGAGCAGCCAACTCAGCAATACGACGCTCCAAATCGTCATACGCCTCAGCCAGCGAGCGCGACAGACGACGATTACGAGTCGTCACATCAGAACGCGACACACGATGCAGACGCTCCAGCTGATCGCCCGCATCACGCACATAGCGGCGCACCGCAGAATCAGTCCAACCCGACTCACGGTAACCATAGAACCGCATATGCAGCTCCACCAGACGAGCCACAGCCTTAATCGTGTCATTATCAAAACGCAGCGCACGCATACGCTTCTTCACCATCTTCGCGCCCACCACCTCATGGTGCAGGAACGAGACGGAGCCGTCCTTCTCAAACTTACGAGTCTTCGGCTTACCAATATCGTGCATCAACGCCGCAAAACGCAGAATAAAATCAGGAGCCGGGCACGGGCCATCCTCGTCCGTCTCCTTCTCCATCGCCTGCTCCATCACCTTCAACGAATGCGCATACACATCCTTATGGTGATGCGCAGGATCCATCTCCATACGCAACGCAGGAAGCTCCGGCAACACATAATCCGCCAAACCCGTATCCACCAGCAGGTTCAAACCCACCCGCGGATAATCCGCCTCAATCAGCTTCACCAGCTCATCACGCACACGCTCAGCCGAAATAATCTCAATACGGCCAGCCATCTCACGCATCGCCTCGAAAACCTCCGGGGCAACCTCAAGATTAAAACGCGCAGCAAAACGAGCCGCACGCATCATACGCAGCGGATCCTCAGAAAAAGACTCCTCCGGCGAGCGCGGAGTACGCAAAACACCCGCACGCAAATCCTCAACGCCACCAAACAAGTCAACAACCTCACCACTGGGCAAAGCCGCCGCCATCGCATTAATCGTGAAATCACGACGCACCAAATCGGCGCTCAAATCCGTGCCGAACTCCACCGTCGGCTTACGCGAATCCGAAACATACACCTCAGCACGGTACGTGGTCACCTCATACACCACGCCATTCTTCCGCGCACTAATCGTGCCGTACTCCTTGCCGATATCCCACGTATGCTCACCCCACCCACGCAGAATCTGCTCGCTCTGCTCCGGAGTAGCATCCGTCGTCAAATCAAAATCAGTGAAATGGCCGCCATCATCCAGCAGATTGTCGCGGACAATACCGCCCACCAAGTACAGCTCAAAACCCGCCGCACGGTACAGTTCTCCCAGCTCGGCGGCATCCGGGTACTTCGACACAACATCAATAATCAGCGACATAATCCTTTAATCGTGCCAGAAAAACCACCCACACGCCCACCCCACACCCACAACACCCCACCAAAGACAGCTATCTCACCCCAAACCGAGGCACCAAAACCTCAGCCTATCGGTTAAGGTAGAACCATGAGCATTCCCGTACCCCGCGCCCCCAAAACGCGCTTCACCGCGCCCGCGCGAGCGGTACCCGCCCCCGAAGAAGTCTCCGCAGGCGGGCTCATCATCGACTTCGACCGACCCGAACAGCTACCCGTAGCCATCATCGCCCGCATCAACCGCAACGGACAACGCGAATGGTGCCTACCCAAAGGCCACATCGAACACGGAGAAACCACCGTCGAAGCCGCACAACGCGAAATCAGCGAAGAAACCGGAATCACCGGCTACCCCGTAGCCTCCCTCGGCACCATCGCCTACTGGTTCACCTCCAACGGCACGCGCATCCACAAAACCGTGCACCACTACCTCTTCGCAGCAACCGGCGGCGAACTGAGCATCGACAACGACCCCGACCACGAAGCAATCGACGTCGCATGGGTCCCCCTCGAAGAGCTCCCCACCCGCCTCTCATTCGCCAACGAGCAACACATCGCCCGCAGCGCGCGCGAATACATCACCACCCAGCTCTAAACACCCGTTAAATAGAGCCCCAAAAACTAAAAGAAGCAATCACCCGCCGAAACAGGAGAGACATACGTGGCACGTAACGACGCCCGCTCAAGCGCAATCATGGCAGCAGGCACCCTCGTCTCGCGCATCCTCGGATTCGTCAAGACCATCCTGCTCACCGTAGCCATCGGCTCACTCTCAACCGTCGGCGACGTCTTCGAAACCGCCAACACCCTACCCAACCTCATCTACGTCCTAGTAGCAGGCGGCGTGTTCAACGCAGTCCTCGTACCCCAAATCATCAAGGCGGCCAAAGCACAAGACGGCGGCGCACGATATATCTCCAAACTCGTCACCCTCACCGTCACCGCAATCGGCCTCATCACCATTATCACTGTCGCCTGCGCCTGGCCCATCATCAGCATTATGGGCTCAGGATGGAGCCCCGAACAACGGCAGCTCGGCTTCATCTTCTCCCTCTGGTGCCTACCCCAAATCTTCTTCTACGGCCTCTACACCGTCATCGGACAGGTCCTCAACGCCAAAGACGCATTCGGCGCCTACATGTGGTCGCCCGTACTCAACAACGTCATCACCATCCTGTCGCTGATCCTGTTCATCTTCCTCTTCGGCGCACAAACCCCCAACCCCAACCCGATTCACACCGTAGACAACTGGACCAACGCACAGACCCTCGTGCTCGCAGGCTCCTCCACCTTCGGCGTCATCATGCAGGCGCTCGTCCTGTTCATCCCCCTACGCAAGCTCGGCCTGCGCCTCAAGCCCGACTTCGCGTGGCGAGGCATCGGCCTGCGCGCAGCTTCCAAGCTCGCCGCCTGGACCCTCGCCTCCGGCATCATCTCCAACCTCGCATTCCTCTACATGACCAAGGTCGCCGCAGGCATCGTCGGTCAGCGCGAACACTACGCCGCCCTCGGCATCCAAATCCCCGGCCTGCAGGCACTCAACTACGCCTCCATGCTGTACATGCTCCCACACGGCGTCATCGGCATCTCCATCGCCACCGTGCTCTTCAACCGCATGAGCGCCTCCGCCATCGCCGACGACAGCGACAGCGTCATCTACGCACTCTCCCACGGCCTACGCAACGCAGCAGTAGCCACCGTCTTCTGCATGGTCGCACTCATGGTACTCGCAGGCCCCGTCGCCGTGCTCTTCAGCGGCGGCGACCCCATCGCAGCAACCATCATCGCCAAGCTCATCGTCATCACCGCGCTCGGCACCCCCACCCTCACCATCAACTACCTCTACAGCCGCGTGCTCTACGCCCGCGAAGACGCACGCACCCCCTTCCGCATCCAGGTGTACTCCGCCATCATCATGGTCATCATGAGCTTCGCAGCGTCCCTGCTCGACGCACAGTACACCGTGTATATGCTCGCCTTCATCTACCCGGTGCACAACATCCTGATCCTGTTCATCAGCCACCACATGGTCCGCCGCCGCCTCGGCTACTACGGCCAGCGCGGCATCGTCAGCACCTACGCCCGCACCACCCTCGCGTCCCTCTTCGCCGGCGGAATCGCAGCCATCGCGCTCTGGCTGCTCGGCGGCTACCAGCTCGACGGATTCGCCTGGGCCTCCAAGCTCACCGCAATCATCACCCTCGCCGTATGCGGCACCGTCATGGGCCTGGCATACCTCGCCGGCATACAGATCTTCCGCGTCAAGGAAGCCAACGCACTACTGGCGCCCCTCACCTCCAAACTTGAGCGTTTTGCCCGCCGCTAAAGCAGCACACAACGCCCAACCCGGGTAGCTGCCCGTGCACCCACCTCACCCCACGCCGGGGCCCGCAGAGGACACAGGCAACCACCCGGACGCCACAAACTATCACTCAGCCCCAGCATCCTTCAATGCCGGGTAGAATCTAATAGTCAGGGCCCGCCACACGGCAGGCACTATGAAACCACCTCGGGAGAACACGTTGTCGCAACAGATTCCGGTCGGATCGGTCCTCGGAGGCCGCTACGAGATCACCGCACACATCATCATTACGGCAGAATCCGACATGGTGCTTGAAGGCACCGACCAGATTCTCAACCGTAAGGTCTCGGTCGTCGTCGCATCGCCCAGCCGCAGCGCACTGCTGGAAGCAAACTCCCGCGCGCTCGCAACCAACGCACGCGGCAACATCCAGATTCTCGACCTGGGCATCACCCCCGAAGGTAGCCGCTACCTCGTCACCTCCCACACCCGCCCCGACACCCTGCTGGACACCCTGCTGGTCGAAAACCACGCACTCTCCAACGCAGAAGACGCGCTGGGCACCGAAATCTTCGGCGACTCCGAAAGCGGCAGCTCCCCCAACACCTACGAGAAGGTCTCTGCTTCCAGCGCCAACCAGGAGAGCATCACCGCTGCCAAGAACTGGAACGCATCCGACAGCGCAGCCGTCACCGCGTACTCCGAACCCACCAGCATCTACGAGGATGACGAAGACGAAGAAGACGGCAGCCGCGGCACCTGGGCCGTCGCCCTGGCAGCAGTCCTGCTGCTCGTCATCGTCGCAGGCGGTATCCTCACCTCCCTGGGCGCAATCGGCTCCAACCAGGCAGCCGCACCGCACACCCCCAAGTCCTCTATGTCCGCCTCCGAATCGGCTGCGGCAAACGCCAGCGCATCGGCATCCCCGACCGCTAAGGCATCGAACGCACCGGCGAAGATCGCGTCCGTGGCTCGCTTCGTGCCCTCGAACCCCACGTTCATGAACGACATGGACACCCTCATCCCGAACCTGACCGACGGTAACGCCAACACCGCATGGATCAGCTACGGCTTCGGCACCGCCAACTACGCCGGCACCATCAAGGAATTCGGCCTGGCACTGAAGTTGCAGACCCCCACCGTCGTCTCCAAGCTGACCATCCAGCAGAACACCGGCACCGGCGGCTCCTTCACCGTCTACACCAACAGCTCTGCATCCCTGGACGGTGCGGTTGAGGTCGGCAAGGGCACCTTCGAAGGCAAGGATGCAGTCGTCACCCTGGACACCTCCAAGCAGAGCGCGGAAAAGGGTGCCTACGTGATCATCGTGGTCAACGAGCTGCCCCGCCTCTCCCTGCCGATTGGAACGTGGAATTACGGTCTGCGCATCAACGAAATCAAGGTGGACTAATCAACCCATAACGCGACGCCGACAGTGCGCTCACGCCCCAGACACAAGGGCGGGGCTTCTGAACTCAACAGTTCGGAAGCCCCGCCCTTTTTGATGTCTATTTATGACTCTTTATGGCAGGGTGGCTACTCAAAGATTCACAGTGCGCGGAGTATCTGGATAAGGGTCCCCCAAAAATGGAATAATCGAGGATAAAGCCCTGTTATAGGGGCAGAACGAAAGACCTACAACGGAAAGATATATCTGATGACTGAGAATCTGGGAGGCCTCTTCGGAGGCTCCGCCCTGGGCAATCTGAACCTCGCTTCCGCACCCGCCACCAAGGCGGCACCGGCAGCCGAGGTTGAGGCCGACGCAACCGTCCACAACGTCATTATTGTGGGCTCCGGCCCCGCTGGTTACACCGCGGCAATCTACGCGGCACGCGCCGAGTTGAAGCCTGTCCTCTTCGCCAGCTCCCTGGCGCCCGGCGGCTCCCTCATGAACACCACCGAGGTCGAGAACTTCCCCGGATTCATTCAGGGCATCCAGGGCCCCGAGCTGATGGAGAACATCGGTCAGCAGGCTGAGCGTTTCGGCACTGACATCCGCTACCAGGACGTAGAGAAGGTTGAACTCACCGGCGACGTGAAGAAGGTCTACACCGCTGACGGCGCCGTTCACCTGGCAAAGACCGTCATCATGACCACCGGTTCTCAGGTCCGTAAGCTCAACATCGAGGGCGAAGACCGACTCTCCGGTTACGGCGTCTCCTGGTGCGCAACCTGCGATGGCTTCTTCTTCAAGGACAAGGAAATCGCAGTGGTCGGCGGTGGCGACTCCGCGCTGGAGGAGGCACTGTTCCTGACGACCTTCGCATCCAAGGTGTACCTGGTGCACCGCCGCGATTCTTTCCGCGCTTCGGAAATCATGCAGACCCGCGTGTTCAACAACCCGAAGATTGAGGTTGTCTGGGACTCGGCTGTCACCGCCGTTCACGGCGAGAGCAACCTCGAGTCGATCACCCTGACCAACACCAAGGACGGTTCTGAGCGCCAGCTGGCTGTTCAGGGTCTGTTCATCGCTATTGGCTCCGATCCTCGCGTGGAACTGGTACGTGACCAGCTGGAGATTACCGAGAACCACACCATCGCGGTTCAGGGTCGTTCCTCGAAGACTTCCGTTCCCGGCGTTTTCGCTGCCGGTGACGTGATTGACCCGACCTACCGCCAGGCAATTATTGCTGCCGGTTCCGGTGCTGTTGCCGCTCTGGACGCGCAGCACTACCTCGAAAACCTCTAAACTATTCGTATTACTCGCAGGGGAATCCACCCCGTGTCAGAAAGGAGCACTCCATGAGCAGTGCACAGCAGGCAACTGATGCCACTTTTGACGAACTGGTTCTGAAGAACGACAAGCCCGTTATCGTGGACTTCTGGGCTGAATGGTGCGGCCCCTGCCGCATGGTCGGCCCCGTGATTGACGAGATCGCTGGCGAGTACGCCGGTCAGGTCGACGTGGTCAAGGTAGATGTTGAGGCGAATGGCGATACCGCTATGAAGTACGGCATTACCTCTATTCCCGCCATCTACCTTTTCAAGGATGGCGAGGTCATCAAGAAGACCGTAGGTGCTAAGACGAAGCCCGCTCTGCTGGCTGAGTTCTCCGAGCACCTGGGCTAATCTTTCGAGAAGCTAAAGAAAAACCCTCGGTGATATTTCACGTGAAACATCACCGAGGGTTTTTTGTATATACAACTGATTTCAGTTGCTAAATATTGTTTTACGCGAAAATTTAGCCCAAGAAATCAGAATCCAAAACGCGGATAATGCGGTTCAGATCCTCAACATTCGCAAATTCGATGGTCATCTTACCCTTGCGAGCACCCAGCGAAATCTTCACCGAAGTATCGAGCTTGTCAGCAAAAGCCTCCGCAATATAATCCAGGCGCTCACGGTGCTTCTGAGGCTGAGGAGCCTTGCGCTCCTTCACCTCCGCAGCGCCGGATGCATGGTTCACCAGCTCCTCAGTTGCGCGAACCGACAGTCCCTCATTCACAATCTTCTGTGCAAGAGTCTCAATCTGAGCCTGGTCCGTCAGAGCCAGCAGGGCGCGCGCGTGACCCGCGGAGAGAATACCCGCCGCAACGCGACGCTGCACCAGAGCCGGCAGCTTCAGCAGACGAATCGTATTCGAAATCTGGGGGCGAGAACGACCAATACGCTTAGCCAACTGTTCCTGAGTAGTGTCGAACTCCTCCATGAGCTGCTGGTATGCCGCCGCCTCTTCAATGGGGTTCAGCTGGCTGCGGTGCAGGTTCTCCAGCAGGGCGTCACGGAGCAGGTCGCCGTCTTCAGTCTCACGAACAATCGCCGGGATGGTGGTCAGTCCAGCCGCCTGGGTTGCACGCCAGCGGCGCTCACCCATGACCAGCTCATACTTTTCGGTGCCGTTTTCGCGCGAGGGACGCACGACGATCGGCTGCAGAACACCAATCTCACGCACCGAGTGGATGAGCTCTTCCATGTCCTGCTCATCAAAGTCGGTTCGGGGCTGCTTGCGGTTCGGGTGGATATCGCGAACGTTCAGCTCGGCAAACTGGGCACCGGGAACCGGAACCAGGCCGCTCTGTTCCTCAGAAGCGGACTGCGGGGTGGAGACATCTTCACCAAAGAAGAAGTCCACCGGGCGGCGAGTCAGGGTGGTGTTGCGCAGTGCCGCACCCATATCCACGCGAGGCTTCTTCTTCGATGTTTCACGTGAAACATCCTGCGAGGAGGCGGGAGATTCGACCTTCTCCTCTACCTTCTGAGCTTCAACAGGCTTTTCCTGAGCGGGTGCAGCTTCAGCAGGCTTAGCTTCTACAGACTCAGCTTTAGTGCTCTTACGCTGCTTCTCCGGCTTGGCCTCGTGAGCCATTTCAAAGAGACCGTCAGTCATCGACTCTTCAATCGGAGTAGACACCTTCTTGGGTGCAGTCTTTGCTGCCGCAGTCTTTTCGGACGCCTTCGCCTCAGCATTACCAGAATTCTTCGTACTCTGAGGGATCAGCGCCCCCAGGCCACGACCCAAGCCGCGTCGCTTTTCAGCCATCGTTACTCCTTAGGACTCCCGGACGAGCCCGCTCATTTTTTCTTCTTCATCTAGTGTAAAC
Organism: Rothia sp. HMSC068E02; assembly: GCF_001813565.1. Taxonomy (NCBI): domain Bacteria; kingdom Bacillati; phylum Actinomycetota; class Actinomycetes; order Micrococcales; family Micrococcaceae; genus Rothia; species Rothia sp. HMSC068E02. Next base: position 88,279 of record NZ_KV812883.1, on the reverse strand, counting down.
GAAATAAGCACTCGAAAGCAGAAGTGAAAACTGCATGGCACGTAATCCAAATTATTCCTGATAATTAATTCACTAAGGATGTTTTCTCGGGTTTCACCCAGAAAATACCGCACAAAATGAGCCCTTTTGAATCATCAATAGACAATTCAAAAGGGCTCATTTCAAAAGATTTAGATTATGCGGAACGGCGTGAGAGTTCCTGTGCCGCTTCGCGGTAGGCGCGAGCACCAGTCGACGAAGAATCGTAGGTAATGACGGTCTGCTGATAGCTGGGAGCTTCAGAGATACGAACCGAACGAGGAATCTTTACACCCAGAGTCTCCTCCGGGAAGTGCTCGCGCACCTCCTCTGCCACCTGGAATGCCAGGTTGGTACGAGCATCGTACATGGTCAGCAGGATTGTACTGATGCGCAGCTTGGAGTTCAGGTGCTTCTGAATCATCTGAATATTCTTCAGCAGCTGGCTCAGACCTTCCAGAGCGTAGTACTCGCACTGGATCGGAATCAGAATCTCTTCTGCCGCAACGAAGGCATTGACGGTCAGCAGGCCGAGGCTCGGCGGGCAGTCGATGAAGACATAGTCCAGGCGCTCCATACCCTGCTTCTCGCGCCACTCGGTGTAGTCCATCAGAGCATTCTTGAGGCGAGTCTCGCGTGCCACCAGGGAGACCAGTTCAATCTCCGCGCCCGCAAGGTCGATATTGGCGGGGGCGCAGAACAGGCCGGGCATATCGGGGCATTCCTGAACAATTTCAGAAAGCGGCTTATCCTCAATCAGAACGTTGTAGACGCTGGGAACATCCACGCCGTGCTCAATGCCCAGTGCGGTCGAAGCGTTACCCTGCGGGTCGTTATCGATAACCAGGACGTTCAGTCCAGCCTCCGCGAGCGCGGCTGCGAGGTTCACGGCGGTGCTGGTTTTACCCACGCCACCCTTCTGGTTCGACACGGTGAAGACACGCGTATGCACAGGCTTGGGGAGCAAATCTGCAACAGATTTCTGAGCTTGAGGAGTCATCGGGTGCCTTCCATATTCCGGGTGGTGTGTCTACGGTGATGCTTCGTCTGATGCCTCGCGTGTGGCAATACTCTGCGGTATTTGTGCGCGAGGAGGATTCAACCTCCACTCCCCCACCATTCACTCATCTCAGCATGTTTCACGTGAAACATACTCCGCGAGGTAATGAAGTCTGCAATGTTTCACGTGAAACATTGGTGCTGCCCGAATGGTTCTGAAGGGCTCGGTACCCTTTACTGAACCATTAGGCTTTGATGTAGAAGAGTCTAAGGTTTCAATCCTTCCTTAAGGGTACCCGGCATCAGGTCAATACTCCACGCGAGAGGTCATTCTATGTACTCTACGGATGCAATTGCCGCGCGCCCGGCAAGCCAGCGTACAAAAATGGGCGGTACCGCGTAAGCCAGCCTATTCACTAGCTCATTGCGGTACCGCCCATTCGGGGCGAAACTTTTAGAGGCGAACTCGAACCACCGTCGTCGGCTCTTCCAGCAGGTCACCGCCGGCGGTGAGAATCTCAGTCTCACGCGCACCGTAACGGTTCAGCTTCTTCTTCGCCTTAGTAATCTCCTCCGCGGCACTACGACCCTTCAGAGCCAGCAGCTCACCGGTGCCGCGCAGAATCGGCAGAGTGATGTCCAGCAGGCCCACCAGGGCGGACACAGCGCGTGCAGTCACCACATCGGCCTCCACGGCGCCCACAGCCTGCTCGGCACGCGAGCGCAGCACGGTCACGTTCTCCAGGCCTAGATCCTCGACAACCTCATTCAGCCAAATCACGCGGCGCTCCAGAGGCTCAATCAAAGTCAGCTTCAAATCCGGGCGGGCAATCGCCAGGCACAGACCGGGCAGGCCGGCGCCAGAGCCAACATCAGCCACCGACACATTCGGTGCAATGTACTCCTGCACCACGGCACAGTTCAGCACGTGGCGAGCCCACAGGCGCGGCACCTCACGCGGGCCAATCAGACCGCGCTCAATACCGGTCGTCGCCAAGTGCTGCACGTAGCGCTCCGCCAGAGGCAGACGCTCACCGAACACAGTCTCCGCTGCGGCGCGCTCGCTCTCATTGAGAGCAACCATCGAAGTCTCCATACTAGGCTCCTACCTCGGGAAGAGAAATCACCACGTGGCGGCGGGGACCCTCGCCCTCAGACTCGCTGTACAGGCCAGCAGCAGCCACCACATCGTGCACGACCTTACGCTCGTACGGGCTCAGCGGCTTCATGTGCTCATCACGACCGGTAGCGCGCACCTTCTCAATCGCGTCAGCAGCGATCTTCTCCAGCTGCTCACGGCGCTCAGCGCGGTAACCAGCGATATCCAGAATCAGGCGGGAACGGGTGCCGTTACCAGCCAGGACGGAGAGGCGCACCAGCTCCTGCAGAGCCTCCAGCACCTCGCCGTGGCGACCAACCAGGTGGCGCAGTTCCTCGTTGTCATCATCGTCATTGACGACCGACAGGTAGATGCGGTTATTGCGCACCTCAATATCAATGTCGCCGTCCATATCAACAATATCGAGGAGCTCCTCGAGGTAGTCAGCGGCAATATCGCCTTCCTCGTCGATGTCCTCAAAATCGTCTTCTTCGCCCTCAAGGGGCTCCTCTACCAGCTGCTCCTCAACGAGCTGCTCGTCCTCATATTCCATAGCTTCAGTCACAATAATCCTCGGGGTGTTCGGAGGGGTGTCCTAGGGGTAAAAAGTATCTCATACACGGCGCCGGGCCCGCGCCACACGTGGCGAGAACCCGGCCCGAATCACGGAAGAAAACTACTTCTTTCCGTTCTGCTTATTGCGCTGCTGCTTCTGGCGCTTCTTACTCACCGGCTGCTGGCGCTGACCGGCTGCGGCACGCTCACGCGCCTCCTGCAGGTCCTTCTCGTGCTGCTCGCGGGTCTTACCCACCGGGGGCAGGCCCTTCGCCGCACGGCGGGCGTTCAGCTCACGCTCCGCCTGGGAACCGGGGGTCGGGTTGTTGCGGATAACCCACCACTGCTGACCCAGCGACCAGAGGTTCGAGACGGTCCAGTAGTACAGCACACCAAGGGGGAAGTTAATACCGGAAACAGCGAAGATGATCGGGAAGATGTACATAATCATCTGCTGCTGACGGAACATCGGAGAGTTCAGAGCAGCCTCCGACATGTTCTTCACGCTCAGCTGCTTCTGGATGTAGAACTGGGTGGCGCTCATCAGAACAATCATGATGACCGCCTGAACAACGGTCGCGGTGGCGTCGCCAGCCCCCGGGTGCATCATGGTCGCGAAGAGCTGAGCACCGAAAATCTGGGAGTCGTTGAACTGATGCACTAGCTCAGCCGGCAGCATGAGCACGCCCTGGTTATTCTGCGCTGCGGTGGGCACGCTCATCAGCACCTGGTACAGACCGAAGAAGATCGGCATCTGCGCCAGAATCGGCAGGCAGGAGGCGAAGGGGTTCGTACCGTGCTTACGGTACATTTCCATCTGCTCCTGAGCCATAGCCTGGCGGGAGAGCTGGTCCTTCTTACCCTTGTACTTCTCCTGCAGCTTCGCCATATCGCCCTGCATCGCGGTCATACCGCGCATAGCCTTAATCTGCTTGACGAACAGCGGAATGGTCAGGGTACGCATCACCAGGGTCAGGAAGATAATGCACAGAACCCAAGTCAGGCCGGACGCCGGGTCCATGCCCAGCGAGGTGAAAAGAGTGTGGAACAGCCACAGGACCACGGAGACGATCCATTTAAACGGCCAAAGAATCAAATCAAAAATATTCACGCGGGAATACTCCTTAAGGACTCGGCTAAGTCATTGTGTGGGAGGCGCCGCCTACTCAGGGCGAGCGTCACCACCGGTGTGAGGGGTGTAAAGATGGGGGTGGTTGAGCAGAATAATTTTCGGTTCTGCTCCGGGAACGAAAGTACGCTTCCCCTCCGGAACTGGGTCGATACCTCCGGTAGCCCAGGGGACACACCGCAGAATACGGCGTACCGTCAGGGAAAGCCCGCCCATCGCACCGTGGGTGGTCAGCGCCTCCAGAGCGTAGGCTGAGCAGGTCGGGTAGTAGCGGCACACATCCCCGTAGAGGGGGGACACGACCTTGCGGTAGGCCTTCATGCACGCGATCAGCAGGTTCTGCGGTAGAACGTAGAGAGCCTGCAGGAAAGTTTCCGGCCGCACGAATTCGTTAGGCGCTAGTGCCAGCAGCTCGTCGGGGCCCAGAGTCTCGGCAGATGCGCTATAGGTGCCACTGTGATGCGCGTGGAAGCGTTCTTCACAGCGGTCACGCTGGGAACGACTCACGGCTTCTCCTTGCTCTGAGGCAGGTCGAGCTTAGCGAAAGCAGCCTCGAGTGCCGATTCGTAGTCGCGGCGCAGCTGATCCCAGCTGGCGCTCGCGGAGGCGGGAAGCGCTCGCACAGCAATGGCGTAGCCTTCCGGATGCGCGGCGCAGGTGAGCGCGGCAAGTTCACGCAACCGGCGCTTGACCAGATTGCGTGTGACTGCGTTGCCCACCGCCTTCGACACAATGAAACCTACCTGGGTTGTTTTTCCAGGATTTTTCGCCGTAGATACAACGATGTTCCGACGTCCTGTACGGATGCCGGAACGGAAGGCGTGGGAGAATTCTGCGCTGGTGCGCATACGGTGCCGTTGAGGCAGCACGTGTTCCCCTTTACGTAGTGTGGGAGATTCGGCTCATGTGGTGAGCTGACCTCCGCGTGTATTTCACGCTTAATGATAGTTCGCCCGCCGATGCGTGTGCATCGGCGGGG
>NZ_KV812883.1:0-83400 GCF_001813565.1 Rothia sp. HMSC068E02 | reverse complement strand
CCCCCCGCCGATGCGTGTGCATCGGCGGGCGAACTATATGCCGTGATTAGGCCGAGAGCTTTGCGCGGCCTTTACCGCGGCGGTTCGACAGAATCGCGCGGCCTGCACGGGTACGCATACGCAGACGGAAGCCGTGCTTCTTAGCGCGACGGCGGTTGTTCGGCTGGAAAGTACGCTTGCTCATACTTTGTCTCCTTGATTTTTGCGGTTCGTGCCCTCATGGGTATCGGAACCGTACGCTTCTTGGTGCACGGAGGTACCGCGACTATTCGCAGTAGGCGGTGCACACACAACAGCACAACTTTAGAAGAGTGGAGGGCGTAAATCAAGTTCTTGACGCTTTTTTCCGCGTGATTCCGGGCTCGTTTGTGGTGTGGAGGCGGTGATTGCGGCGGGTGTACAGGCCGTGGAGATACTACGCGCTCTCGGGGTGTAAACCTGGGGATATTTATGGCAGCAGGATATCCACCATGGTGCATATCCCACCCAAACCCCCTACTATCGGTGAGTTATCCACATCCTTGAGCTTTTGGAGTTTTCCGCTAAATATCAGGGAAGAAGCCCCGTTATGCACTTAAATCCACCGCTTATCCACCCCTGTAATTACAAGTTTTCCACCGTGTGGAAAACTCTTGTGGATAACTTTCTCCCCCTGTGTATTAAGCGGGTAGAATCTTAATGACCTCGCGGTGGTTTCCGGCATGATTTCTTTACTGCACCACCGCTTCACATCGAGTGAAAGTAAAGAATTCCATGACCGACTCCCTTCAGGCGCGCTGGGCGCATCTGCTCTCCATTCTTGCCGCCGATCCGGCGGTAACGGCACGTCAGCGCGGTTTCGTGAATCTTGCGCAGCCTCAGGGATTGATGGGTTCTTCTCGCCTCATCATTGAGGTGCCGAATAAGCTCACCCGTGCGGTCTTTGAGGAGCAGATTAGCGCTTCGTTCCGTGCGGCTCTGCACGAGGCATTTGGCCCGTCGACCACCGCGCTTTTCGATGTGAATGAGTCGATGATTCCGGTTGAACCTGCAAATCAGGACGTTTTCCATGGTGAGCGTGAGGTGCCTGCTGAGCAGTCGCACGCACCTGCTGTCGTTCCGGCGGCTTCTGCGCATCCTGAGGCACCCGCCGGTTCGCGCGCTTTTGAGTACTACACGGAGCCACATCCGGGTCCTGACCACTACGAGGTGCCCGCTGATGAGCAAGTCACCCGCCCCTCCCTACACGCCTTGGAGGCGGAGCGTGCAGGATTCCCCTCCGCGCAGCAGGCTGCTCCGGTGGCTCCTGTTGCGGGTGCGCCTCGCGAGTACCCGGCACCCACTTTCGTTCCGGACGCCCCGGCGGTACCGGAGGCCCAGCAGGTGCATCCGCATGAAGACCCGGAAAACGCGCCGACTTGGGATAGCTCTGCCCGACTGAACCCGAACTACACCTTCGACACCTTCGTGATTGGTCAGTCCAACCGCTTTGCGCACGCGAGCGCTTTCGCGGTGGCGGAGCAGCCCGGCATTGTCTACAACCCGCTGTTCATCTACGGCGGTTCGGGCCTGGGTAAGACTCACCTGCTGCACGCAATCGGCCACTACACCAAGTATCTGTACCCGAATTTGCGGGTGCGCTACGTGAATTCTGAGGAGTTCACGAATGACTTCATTAACTCGATCCGTGATGATGAGGGTTCGTCGTTCAAGCAGATTTACCGCAATGTTGACGTTCTTCTGATTGACGATATCCAGTTCTTGGCGGGTAAAGAGGCGACGATGGAGGAGTTCTTCCATACCTTCAACGCCCTGTACAACCACCAGAAGCAGATCGTGATTACCTCTGATTTGCCGCCGAAGCAGCTGACCGGTTTCGCTGAGCGTATGCGTTCGCGTTTCGGTTCGGGCCTGAACGTGGATGTGCAGCCTCCGGAGCTGGAGACCCGTATCGCGATTCTGCGGAAGAAAGCTCAGAACGAGATTCTGCCGGTGCGCGATGACGTCATGGAATACATTGCTTCCCATGTCACGGCGAATATTCGCGAGTTGGAGGGTGCTCTGATTCGTGCGAGCGCTGCCGCCTCGATGAAGAAGCCGCCGGAGCCCATTACCCTGGCTGAGGCTGAGACCTATCTGAAGGATTTGCTCTCTGATACCGGTGGTGCGGAGATTACATCGGCGCTGGTTTTGGCGACGGTGGCGAAGTATTTTGATGTGTCCATTGAGGATATGCAGTCGAAGTCTCGCACCCGTACGCTCACGAATGCGCGCCAGGTGGCGATGTATCTTCTGCGTGAGCTGACCGAGATGTCTCTGCCGCGTATTGGCAACGATCTGGGCGGCCGCGACCATACGACGGTGATGCACGCGGTGCGTAAGGTGAGCGCGCAGATGGCGGAGCGTCAGACGATTTTCAACCAGGTTACTGAGCTGACGAATTTGATCCGCCAGGAGCAGCGCGCCGCCGGCTAGAAGTGCTTTTGTCCCTGTCCCGTAGCTTATTTTGCGTCTTGACTAGGTGTTTTATAGGTTTCGGGGCGGGGATTTCGCGTTGGTTCCAAGGATTTTAGTGACTCGAAAAGCTGGATTTTCGGGGTGTGGATAAGCTGTGCTTTAACTCATGCGTTCGTGTGGACGTTAAGTGCATGAATATTCAAAAGGTGTGGAATCAAGGAAATGCATAAATATCCATACACAATGCATCCTCCGTGCAGGGTGGATTCTTCCACTTAATGTCCACAGGCTACTTCCGCGTCATTGCAGGCAAGGAAGGGGTTTTCCACCGTTTCCACAAGCGTTAACAATACTACTGTACTTAAAGAAAAAATCCTCCCCATAACAAATAGTTCTGCTCGACCGGCCGGCCTGGTTCAGGTTTTTCTGTATACCCCTGCTGAAAGCGTAGATTTTCGCGGATTTGGGTCGTTGCTGCATGCTCTCTCTTGGGTTGGGTTTAGAAAAGAAACCAACACTGAACCACTGCCTAGTTCGAACCTGTTTTCGAGTGGGTTTGCTACATCTTCCGCCTCTCTTTGTAATTACAAAAATACAGCGACCTCGCATGCCTCATCTCACCCGTTTTTTCGCTGCAGAACTGACCTTCGAGTCTCTGTGTAATTACAAAATCCGGTAGGATGGATAGACGCGCGCGCGGAAGATTCACTGCGCACCAGAGCACGCGATATCTCCGGCTCTATCGCCCAAAGCTTTACGTGCGCCCCAAAATGACTCTCCAATTCCGTGAAAGGCGCCTTCTCGATGAAATTCACCGTTGAACGCGATGTCCTTGCCGAAGCAGTCGGCTGGACGGCACGCTCACTTCCGCTGCGTCCCACCTCCCCCGTACTCAACGGTCTGCTGATTACCGCCTCCGCAGGTGAGGTCAGCATCGCAAGCTTCGATCACGAGACCAGCGCCCGCCAGGTCATTGCAGCCGATGTTGAAGCAGAAGGCGTGTGCCTGGTTCCCGGCAAGATCCTGGCAGAAATTTGCCGCTCCCTACCGAACGCACCCGTCGAGTTCACCGCAGATGAGTCCGTGATTCGTATTCACTGCCGTTCCGCTAACTTCCAGCTCGCTGGCATGCCGGTCGTGGACTACCCCGAGCTTCCCGAGCTTCCCGAAATTTCCGGTACCGTGGACGGCGCCGAATTCGCTGAAGCCGTCAAGCAGGTTCAGATTGCGGTGTCCAAGGATGAGACCCTGCCGCTGCTGACCGGTATCCGCGTAGAAATCAACGGCGACACCATGACCCTGCTCGCCACCGACCGCTACCGCCTGGCAATGCGCGAAATCAAGTGGAACCCGACCAACCCTGACGTTCAGGCGGCTGTGCTGCTGAAGGCTAAGACCGTCTCTGAGGTCGGTAGCACCCTCTCCGGTTCCGGCGATCTGTCTATCGCCCTGCCCGCAGCGGGCGAGCTGATCGGCTTCGCAGCGGGTACCCGCCGCACCACCAGCGTTCTGATGGACGGCGACTACCCCAATATCCGTGCGCTGTTCCCCGAGCAGACCCCGATTCACGCGGTGGTTCGCACCTCCGACCTGGCTGAGGCTGCTCGCCGTATCTCCCTCGTGGCGGAGCGCAACACTCCCCTGCGTCTGAAGTTCACTCAGGGTTCGGTTGCTATTGATGCCGGCCGCGGTGATGAGGCTCAGGCTTCCGAGACTCTGCAGGCTCACCTGTCCGGTGATGACATCACCGTTGCGTACAACCCCGCCTACCTCTCGGATGGTTTGAAGGTTTTCGGTACTGAGTTCGTTCGTTTCTCCTTCACCGATGCGCCGAAGCCCGCCGTGATTTCCGGTCAGGACGAGCCGCTGGCTGAGGATGACCGCAACTACCGTTACCTGCTGATGCCGGTTCGCCTGCCGTCGAACTAGTTTCAGCGTCGCTACCCCGCACGTCTTTCGGTGCCCTATGCATCGTGGGTATGTGCGGGGTTGCGCTGTTTTTTCTGTGCTCATCCGTGCGGAAAACCACAGTATTTTGGCCTGCGCACTGTGCCCGCCAGCTGGCGCTGTGAACCCCTGCGACCCCGTATGTGAAACCCCGTGAAAGGAGCTGCTCCGGTGTATATTGACCATATTTCGTTGTTGGATTACCGTACCTACGCCCTGCTGAGCCTGCCTCTTTCGGCGGGAGTTACGGTGTTTCTGGGCTCTAATGGTGTGGGGAAAACCAATATTGTTGAGGCAATCGACTATGCGGCGTCGCTCTCTTCGCACCGTGTGAGCCATGACGGGCCGCTGGTTCGAGCGGGTGCTTCGCGCGCCTATATTCGCACCCGTACGGTGCGCGGTTCGCAGCAGACAGTGACCGAGTTTGAGATTGCTCCGGGGCAGAGTAATCGGGTGCGCATTAATCGTGCCGCGCCAGTGCGCGCCAAGGAGGCGCTGGGCATTGCCCGCACGGTGCTGTTTTCCCCGGAGGATCTGCAACTGGTGAAGGGGGATCCCGCCGGTCGTCGTCGTTTTGTGGATGATTTGGCCAGCTCTTTGCGTCCGGTGGTCTCCGGGTACCGTAGCGAGTATGAGCGGATTTTGCGGCAACGTAATTCGTTGTTGAAATCCATGCAGCGTAAGGCGCGGGACGAGAACGCTTTGAGTACCCTGTCGGTCTGGGATGAGCAACTGTCGACCCTGGGCGCTCAGCTGCTTTCTGCGCGTTTCCGTCTGTTGCAGCGCTTTTTGCCGCAGCTTCGCCGCGCCTACGCGGGGCTGACGGACGGCTCTAAAGAGGTCGGTTTCAACTATGAGTCGACTGTTTTTTCGAGCATGGGTGAACGCTCTATCGAGCATGCGGCGCTGATGCGCATTGAGGACCTCAAGGAGGCTTTGATGCGCGGTTTTGCGGAGCGTCGGCGCGATGAGATTGAGCGCGGCGTGACCCTGGTGGGTCCGCATCGTGAGGATATTACCCTGCTGCTCGGTGGTATGCCGGTGAAGCATTTTGCCTCGCACGGCGAGAGCTGGTCTTTTGCGCTGGCGCTGAAACTGGCGTCCTGGTTTGTGCATGTTGAGGATGATTCCTCGGCGGGTTCTTCGCCGATTCTGATTCTTGATGATGTGTTTGCGGAGCTTGATTCTGCGCGCCGCCACCGCCTGGGTGCGATGGTTGCCGACGCGGAGCAGGTACTGATTACCTGTGCGGTGCTCAGCGATATTCCGGAGGAGCTGGGCGACTACCGCCTGGTGTCGGTGACGGCGGGGCACGCCGAGTATGTGCAGCCTGCCGCTGGTCCTGCCACCGACTCTGTCACTGACTCTGTGGGGCAGTCGAACTCGACCGTTTCTGCGCTCGCGGAGGGTGGCGGCAATGAGTAACCCTGTCTACCCTCAAAACCATGTTTCACGTGAAACATTCGAAGAATTCGCGGAACCGCAGTTTGCGGAGCCTCAAAACCCGCACGAGGTTGACGGCGTGGGTGAGTTCTACCGTGACGAGGTGGACGCCCCCTCCGCCCTGCTAACCCGTATGCGAGTGGCGGCTCAAGAACGCGGCGAGGCGCCCCTGAATGCCTTCTCAGCGAATAAAATCATGCGCGATTTTGGTGCGGTGATGTCCGGTGCCGCCTCGAAGAAGAAATCGCGGCGAGCGCAGGGGTGGGACCCCCGCGTCATGGGCGGCTATAGCGGCCCCGGAGAGAGCTCTCGCGACCCCAAGCCCCTCGGCGGCATCGTCAGTGCCCTGATTCGTTCTCGCGGCTGGAAAGAGCCCGTGGCGGTCTCTAGCGTGCTGGCTCGCTGGACTGAGCTCGTGGGCCCTGAAATTGCGGCGCACACCCGCCCCATCAGCTTCGAAAACTCCATTGTTGAAGTCCAGTGCGACTCTACCGCCTGGACGACTCAGTTGCGCCTGATGCACGGGCACCTCATCGAACTTTTCCGCCGCGAACTGGGTGATGGTGTCGTGGCTCAGGTTCGCGTGCTGGGTCCGAACAACGGACGCTGGAATCAGCGAGGCTATCGGCGTGCCACCGGCATGCGCGGTGTGCGCGACACCTATGGGTAGCCTTCTGAGTGCCTCTGGTGCTCGTTCACCTTCTGATTGAACGGTGTTAGGTCAAAATAAGCCTTTTTCTGCACGGTATGAAAGCTATAGAAGCGCCGGCAACCCCCACGAGGCTGTGAACTGTACCCCCTACCTCAAGAGGGGGTTGAAGCACTCTAAACCGCCTTTGCGGGCTTTTGAGCGGGTAATAGCCTGCAAAAAGCTCAATAAATGACGCCCGTAGATGGTTTTAAGCTCTCTTGCTCGGTAAAATAAAAGAGACAATGCGTAAAGTGTGCCCACCTATGGGCACCACCGGCAACGCGGGTTGTACGGGCACTTTCTTGTGCTCTCTGTGAGGCGTTCTAGGCTCCCCTCTGAGCGGCCCGCCATTTTTCTTCGCCGGTTGCATCATCTACTCAAGGAGTTCTGCCTCGTGGCATCTGAACAGAATGCATCTGAACAGCAGCATGAATACGGTGCATCCGATATTACCGTGCTGGAAGGTCTGGAAGCGGTTCGCAAGCGCCCCGGCATGTACATTGGCTCGACCACTGAGCGCGGTCTGCACCACCTGGTCTACGAGGTTGTAGATAACTCGGTTGACGAGGCGCTCGCCGGTTACGCCTCCAAAATTGACGTGACCATCCAGGCTGATGGTGCTGTTCGCGTAGAGGATGACGGCCGCGGTATTCCCGTGGATGAGCACCCCACCGAGCACAAGTCCACCGTTGAGGTCGTTATGACCGTGCTGCACGCTGGCGGTAAGTTTGGCGGCGGCGGCTACTCTGTTTCTGGTGGTCTGCACGGTGTGGGTATCTCCGTGGTGAACGCGCTGTCCACCCGCGTGATTACCGAGGTGCACCGCCAGGGCTACGCATGGCACATTTCTTTCTCTAATGGCGGTGTGCCGGACGGCCCCCTGCGTAAGGGTGAACCGTCCGATAAGACCGGTACCATTCAGACTTTCTACCCGGACCCCGAGATTTTCGAGACCGTCGAGTTCGACTTTGAGACTCTGCGCGCCCGTTTCCAGCAGATGGCGTTCCTGAACAAGGGCCTGACCATCACCCTGACCGATGAGCGCGAGAAGTTCGTCGGTGACGAGGTTGCTGAAGAGAGCGAGAAGAAGGAAAACATCCTCAACCGCGTGCGCGCGAACGCTGAGGGTTTCACGACTGTCACCTACCGTTACGACAACGGTCTGTTCGACTACGTACACTTCCTCAACGCAGGCGCGAAGACCATCGTGAACGAGGAGATTGTCTCCTTCGAAGCCGAAGACACTGAGCGCAATATGAGCCTGGAAGTGGCGATGCAGTGGACCGGCGCCTACAAGGAATCCGTCTACTCGTACGCGAACACGATTAACACCCACGAGGGCGGTACTCACGAAGAGGGTTTCCGTGCCGCTCTGACCTCGCTGGTGAACCGTTACGCGCGTGAGAACAAGCTGTTGCGCGATAAGGACGATAACCTCACCGGTGAAGACGTGCGTGAGGGCCTGACCGCGGTGATTTCGATTAAGATTTCCGAGCCGCAGTTCGAGGGTCAGACCAAGACCAAGCTGGGTAACTCGGAGGCTAAGTCCTTCACCCAGCGTGAGGTGAACGATCACCTCGGCGACTGGTTCGGTCGTAACCCCGCGGTGGCGAAGGATATCGTGCGCCGCGCGATCACCGCCGCTCAGGCGCGTATTGCAGCCCGTAAGGCACGCGAGACGACCCGCCGCAAGGGTCTGCTGGAGACCAGCTCCATGCCCGGTAAGCTCAAGGACTGCTCCTCGAAGGATCCGTCGATCTCTGAGATTTACCTGGTGGAGGGTGACTCTGCGGGTGGTTCGGCTGTTCAGGGTCGCAACCCGAACACTCAGGCTATTCTGCCGCTGCGCGGTAAGATCCTGAACGTTGAGCGCGCTCGCCTGGACCGTGCCCTGTCCAACGCTGAAATTCAGGCGATGATTACCGCTTTCGGTACCGGCATTGGTGACGACTTCGATATTGAGAAGGCACGCTACCACAAGATCGTTCTGATGGCGGATGCGGACGTCGATGGCCAGCATATTACGACTCTGCTACTGACTCTGCTCTTCCGCTTTATGCGTCCGCTGATTGAGGCTGGCTACGTGTACCTGGCTCAGCCGCCGTTGTACCGCATCAAGTGGTCGAACGCTCCGCACGATTATGTGTACTCGGACGCTGAGCGTGATGAGGCTCTGGCTCGTGGTGCTGCGAAGAACCTGCGCCTGCCCAAGGAGAACGGTATTCAGCGTTACAAGGGTCTGGGCGAGATGGACTACACCGAGCTGTGGGACACCACCATGGATCCGGCTCGCCGCACCCTGCTTCAGGTGAAGATGGAGGATGCAGCGGCGGCTGACCAGATCTTCTCTGTTCTGATGGGCGAGGACGTTGAGGCTCGCCGTGAGTTTATCCAGCAGAACGCAAAGGACATTCGATTCCTCGATATCTAGCCCGAATCAATATATACCCTACGGGCAATATACCAGTCGGGGTATATATTGATTGAGCTATTAATTTAATGAGAAAGTTATGAGCGAAGAACACCAGAATGAGACTACCAAAGCTGACGTTGTCAGCAATGGTGGCGCTGAAAGCGTAGACCACCACGGTCACATTGAACAGGTGGACCTGCAGACCGAAATGCAGCGTTCCTACCTGGACTACGCAATGGCGGTTATTATTGGCCGCGCCCTGCCGGATGTGCGTGACGGCCTCAAGCCCGTGCACCGCCGCGTGATCTACGCGATGTACGACGGCGGCTACCGCCCGGACCGATCCTTCAATAAGTGTGCCCGCGTGGTTGGCGACGTAATGGGTCAGTTCCACCCCCACGGCGATATCGCTATCTACGACACTCTGGTGCGTCTGATTCAGAGCTGGATTATGCGTTACCCGCTGGCTCTGGGTCAGGGTAACTTCGGCTCCCCCGGTAACGACGGTGCCGCAGCGCCTCGATACACCGAGACCAAGATGGCTCCCATCGCCCTTGAGATGGTGCGTGACATCAACGAAGACACCGTTGATTTCCAGCCCAACTACGACGGCAAGTCCCTGGAGCCTACCGTTCTGCCCGCGCGCATCCCGAACCTGCTGGTCAACGGTTCTTCGGGTATTGCTGTGGGTATGGCGACCAATATTCCGCCGCATAACCTGCGTGAGGTTGCCGAGGGTGTGGAGTGGTTCCTGAAGAACCCGCACGCGACCAATGAGGAGCTGCTGAACGCTCTGATGGCGCGCATTAAGGGCCCCGATTTCCCGACCGGTGCGCAGATTCTGGGCACCAAGGGCATTGAGGATGCGTACCGTACTGGCCGCGGCTCTATCACCATGCGCGCGGTGGTCAACGTGGAGGAAATCCACGGTCGTACCTGCCTGGTGGTTACCGAGCTGCCGTACCAGGCGAACCCGGATAACCTGGCGATTAAGATTGCTGAGCTCATCAAGGACGGTAAGGTCACCGGCATCGCGGATCTGCGCGATGAGACTTCGGGCCGTACCGGTCAGCGTCTGGTGATTGTGCTCAAGCGTGATGCTTCCCCGAAGGTTGTGCTGAACAACCTGTACAAGCACACCCAGTTGCAGGAGAACTTCTCCGCGAATATGCTCGCCATTGTGGATGGCGTGCCGCGTACCCTGTCCCTGGATGCGTTTGTGCGTCACTGGGTGGATCACCAGATGGACGTTATCGTTCGTCGTACCCGTTACCGTCTGCGTCAGGCGGAGGAAGAGGCGCACATCCTGCGTGGCCTGCTGAAGGCTCTGGATGCTCTGGATGAGGTTATTGCCCTGATTCGCCGCTCCCCCACCGCTGATGAGGCGCGTAGCGGCCTGATGGAGTTCCTGCAGATTGATGAGGCTCAGGCTCAGGCAATTCTGAACATGCAGCTGCGTCGTCTGGCTGCCCTGGAGCGTCAGAAGATTCAGGATCGTCACGATGAGCTGATGCGCATGATCGCTGAGTACAACGCGATTATTGCTTCGGAGACTCGCCAGCGCGAGATTATCTCTGAGGAGCTGGGTGAGATTGTGAACCGCTACGGCGATGAGCGTCGCACCCAGATTATGTACGGCTACAACGGCGACATGTCCATGGAAGACCTCATCCCCGAGGAGGAGGTCGTGGTGACGATTACTCGCGGCGGCTACATTAAGCGCACCCGCAGTGATCAGTACCGTAGCCAGCACCGTGGTGGTAAGGGCATTAAGGGTGCCTCGCTGCGCGGTGATGACGTGGTGGAGCACTTCTTTGTGACCACTACGCACAGCTGGATTCTGTTCTTCACGAACCTGGGTCGCGTGTACCGTGCGAAGGGTTACGAGCTGCAGGAAGCCGGTCGTGACGCGAAGGGCCAGCACATTGCGAACCTGCTGGAGTTCCAGGGCGGTGAGCATATTGCTCAGGTCATGGAGCTGAAGAGCTACGAGGATGCTGAGTACCTGGTGCTTGCTACTCGCGGCGGCATGGTGAAGAAGAGCCGCCTGAGCGATTACGATACGAACCGTACTGCCGGCCTGATTGCGATTAACCTGCGTGAGGGCGATGAGGTTGTTTCGGCGTTCACCGTTTCGGATAAGGACGATATTCTGCTGGTGTCGCGTAACGGTATGTCGCTGCGCTTCCATGCTGATGATGCGTCGTTGCGCCCGATGGGTCGTTCGACCTCCGGTGTGACCGGTATGAAGTTCCGTGAGGGCGATGAGCTGATTTCTGCGAATGTGGTTACTGAGGGCTCCTTCGTCTTCGTGGTCACTGAGGGTGGTTACGCGAAGCGTACGAGCGTGGATGAGTACCGTGTGCAGGGCCGTAACGGCTTCGGCATTAAGGTTGCTAAGCTAGTTGAGGATCGTGGCGCCCTGGTGGGTGGCCTCATTGTGGACGAAGAGGACGAGGTGCTGGTGGTTATGGCCAGCGGCAAGGTCGTTCGTTCGAACGTGAATGAGGTTCCTGCGAAGGGACGCGATACTATGGGTGTTATCTTTGCAAAGCCCGGTAAGGGCGATTCTATTATTGGTGTTGCACGCAACCAGGATCGTCAGCTGGATGATAGCGACGATGAAACCACTGAGAACACCGAGGCTTCGGAGTCTTCTGAGGCGCCCGGTTCGGACAACGAGGGTGAAGCGGCGGCTGCCGATCTCACCGCTACTGGAGGTAACTAATGAGCAGCACTCCCGCGAGCTCCTCTCCTGCGTCGGCACAGCGTTCGGCGTCGGCTGGTGCATCTAAGTCTTCGGGTGCGGCTAAGGCTGGCGCGCGTCGCCCGGCTCAGGCACGTTCGGGTCAGGGTCGTCCTGGCGGTACCGCTAAGCGTCCTGCTGGCAAGCGCCCTGTGAACGCTAAGCGTCCGACTGGTTCGCGCCGTCAGCTGGTGCGTCCTGCGCCGCGTTCGAAGATTCGTCGTGCGCGTCTGGTGGTTCAGAAGGTTGATACGTGGTCGGTGGCTAAGCTGATCTTCTTGCTGTCTATTGCTTTGGGCATTGTGACTGTGGTGGCTTCGGTGATTCTGTGGCTGTTCCTGCAGGCTTCTGGTGCGTTTACCGGTGTGAACCAGCTGATTAGCTCTCTGGGTACTGGTTCGACCACTGTGGATATTTCGCAGATGATTTCGCTGGGTCAGGTTGCTTTGGTGACTACTATTTTTGCTGTGGTCAACACTGTGGTCTTTACTCTGCTGGGTATGATTGGCGCGATTCTGTACAACCTGGCTGCGAAGCTGGTTGGTGGCGTGACCTTGACTCTGAGCGATGAGTCCTAGTTTGTAGCTTTTTGAGCTTTGTGTGCGGGCGGTTCTGTCTCTGGTGGAGGCGGTGCCGCCCGTTCTGCATGCCCCGCTCTGTATGCTCGGGAACCCCCAATATTAAAGTGTGATACAGAACATGCTTTTTCGATTTGGTGTTACCTTCAAACACCTGTATAGTTATATCTCGTTCTACGGAAGAAATTCCGCAGAAGGAGGGCGTATAGCTCAGACGGTTAGAGCGCTTCGCTGATAACGAAGAGGTCCCAAGTTCGATTCTTGGTACGCCCACTCCAC
The DNA here is from genome assembly GCF_001813565.1 of Rothia sp. HMSC068E02. Lineage (NCBI taxonomy): Bacteria > Bacillati > Actinomycetota > Actinomycetes > Micrococcales > Micrococcaceae > Rothia > Rothia sp. HMSC068E02. The sequence goes on along the minus strand of NZ_KV812883.1, from coordinate 70,867 downwards.
ACTATGAAAGGCAATAATGAAGAAATTATTGATTCTTGCTGTTCTTTCGTGTGTTACTGTGATGGTTCTGAAAAAGTACCAGAGCAATGAGGTCGTGAAGGCTTGGAAAAATAACTAAACAGTGGTTTCCGCTGAGACGGGGGCGTGGCGCAATTGGTAGCGCATCTGCTTTGCAAGCAGAGGGTTAGGGGTTCGAGTCCCCTCGCCTCCACTTTCCGGTGATTATAGCAAGAGGGAAACGCCTGGTTCCATTCCGAACCCAGAAGCTAAGACTCTTCGCGCCGATGGTACTGCACTTTTGTGGGTGTGGGAGAGTAGGTCATCGCCGGTTTATTTTTGAGAAAGACCCCGTATCGAAAGATACGGGGTCTTTTATTGTATTCGCTGATGCGAGTGGCAGATTCGGCATGGGCGCCTCGTGAAGCTGGCGTATTGTGCGCGCTACGAATTGGCAGCTGGGGCTGTTCCTTCTCGACGCTCAAGCGTGCGCCGCTATAGAAAACCAGCTACCGCAGAGAACTTGTGCCGCCGAAACCCCAGTACTGTAACCCCAGTGCCGCAAAAACCCACAGGGGTGTCCCGTGTGGGTAGCTCGGTGACCTAAATGAGGTCTGAATAATAAAGGTGTGTCACAAAAAGAAAGCTGGGAGGTTCCTGAAAGTGAACACTTGGTGAACACACTTTAGCCTCTTGATGGATATAATCACCCCTCTCCCCCGCACTCTCGCATAAGCCACATAAACCAACTTAAGCATTCCGATAGGTGCACCCTTTTTTCCGCGGAATATCGGGAGAGTTTCCCCTGAAATATGGGCTCTATAGTAAAACCCTCATAAAAATCCGCTCAATGCCGTGGGTTTATCTGTTATTTCGTGTTAATTCGGAATACTTTAGATTTCGCGAAAACCGACAGATAATTTTCTTGTGACTACAGAACTCATTATTCTCGTGATCGTGGTGCTGACCGCGCTCGCCTTCGACTTTACGAATGGCTTCCACGACACCGGCAACGCGATGGCAACCTCCATCGCCACCGGTGCGCTGAAGCCTAAGACCGCCGTGGCGCTGTCTGCGTCCCTGAACCTCGTCGGCGCGTTCCTCTCTGTTGAGGTGGCACGCTCGGTTGGTAGCGGCATCGTGAACCTGGATCGTATCGATGTAACAACAGACGGCCCGGCGCTGATGCTTATCGTCTTTACCGGCCTGGTTGGCGGCATCCTCTGGAATGTTTTGACCTGGCTTCTGGGTCTTCCCTCCTCCTCATCGCACGCTCTGTTTGGTGGCCTGATTGGTTCGGCTATTGTCGCGATCGGCTTTGACGGCGTGCAGTGGATGGGCGTTCTGTCCAAGATTATTGTTCCCGCGGTCCTCTCCCCCGTCATTGCGGCTATTGTGGCGGCAACCGGCACTTGGCTGGTCTACCGTATTGCTGCCCCGGTGGCTGACGACCGTAAGCACGGCGGCTTCCGCAAGGGACAGGTTGCGACCGCATCCCTGATGTCTCTGGCGCACGGTACTAACGATGCACAGAAGACCATGGGCGTGATCTTCCTGGCTCTGGTTGCTTCGGGTACTCTGCGCAACGATGACGCGATCCCCCTGTGGGTGAAGGCTTCCTGCGCTATCGCTATTGCTCTGGGTACTTACCTGGGCGGTTGGCGCATTATCCGCACCCTCGGTAAGGGCATCGTTGAGGTTGACACCCCGCAGGGCGTTGCCGCTGACGGTGCATCTGCTGCGATTATTCTGACTTCCTCCCACTTCGGTATGGCACTGTCCACCACTCACGTGGCGTCCGGCTCGATTCTGGGTAGTGGCCTGGGCCGTAAGGGTGCTGAGGTGCGCTGGTCTGTTGCTGGCCGCATGGTGGTTGCTTGGCTGATTACTCTGCCGGCTGCCGCGATTGTGGGTGCTCTGACCTGGCTGATTGGTCATGGCCTGAATGCTCTGACCGGTACCCAGTTCATTGGCGAAATGACCGTGTTCGCTTTGCTGGTAGTCTTCTGCTTCCTGATGTGGCGTCATTCCCAGAAGGACAACATTGACGCTTCGAACGTGACTGGCGACTGGGATGAAAAGGAAGGCGCTGCAGTCACCAGCGCTGAGGCATCCGCAGAAGCCCAGACCCTTGCTACTGGGAAGGCAGGTTCGTAGTCGTGGAATATCTGATTGACATTGTGAACAAGGTTATTCCGGTGCTGATTGCCGGTTTGTTCTTTGGTGCGGGCCTTCCGGCGCTCTATGCGCTGGGTCTGCGTATGCTGGCTGGTCGTACCGAGTACACCGCGGACGGCAAGCTGGTTGAAATTGAGCCTCCGGGAACGGCGGCGAAGATTGCTGCGTTCTGCATTTTTGCTATTATCGTAGCAATCGTAATCATCGGTATTCTCTGGGTCGCTAAGGACTTTATCGACCACACTTTCGGCTGGAATATCTTCGGCGTAACCGGTGGAGGCCACTAATCCCGTGAACACTAAATTGCATATAATGACTGCTTCGAAGGAGGGGCTCGATGCCTGATAAGAGCATGATCTCTCGAGTAATCGACTGGCTGAGCGTCGGGTATCCCAAGGATGTTCCGGTGCAGGACCGCGCGGCAGTGATGGCTATTTTGAAGATGCGTCTGACCGATGAGCAGCTGCAGGAAGTTGTTCGCCAGCTCATGCAGTCTCGTGCTGCTCGTGGCGAGGCGTACGTGAGCGACCAGCGCATTAACGAGTACATTCGTCGAGTGGTGGATCATACCCCGACCCCGCAGGATATTGACCGCGTCGCTAAGATTCTGGGTGCGCACGGCTTCCTGATTGCGGAGAACCACGTGAACGAGGATGCGGAGCCCACCGCAGGCGGCACCGAGTACGTTGCGTATGAGGATCCGACGACCGGCGAGATTCGCATTGCGGAGCTTGCTGCTGAGTCGGCTAATATCCCGGCTCCGAATGCTACTTCGGCTGAGGAAGCTTAAATAATCTGCGCTGAGAGTTCAGAGCTCTCATGAAGCTTGTGACCTATGGGGTGGACTGAGTCCACCCCATAGGTTTTCTTTATGCCCTTGCGATGGATGCGCAGCGGGTTGTCGGCATGCGCATAGGTGCGGGCGGTATTCTAGAGGGACTTCACTCCCCTCAAACCGTTGGTGGGCTTTGCGCTCGCCCTGCATCCTGGAGATTCTGTGTCTTCTTCCCCTTCTTTGGAACCCGAGAACTCTCACATTCCCGATACTTCTACCCGGGGAGCCTCTCAGGGCTCTTCTGAGGCAGCATCCGTTGCCGCTGAGGACTCTGTGACTAAGACCCCCTCTACCCGCGTAGATGCCGCTAAAGAGGCTATTGCCGGGCAGGTGCGCCGCCTCGTGGTGCCCCGCCGTTCCCTGCTTCTGACCGGCGGCGTGGTTGCCGCCGCCGGGGTGCTTGCCGCAATGCCGCAGATCGCCGCCACCGGTGTGCTGGGCGAGGATGCTGCGGTGGTGGTTTCAACGGAGAAGCTGTTGGCGCGTCGTGAGCGTCTGGTGCGTGAAAATATCGATACCCGCTACCTGAAGATTGAGTCGCTGGGGCGTATTTATGTGGGTAAGGGGCGTAGTGAACAGGACCTGCGTCTGGTGGGTTCTTTCTCCCTCACGGCGGCGGCACAGGCCGATTTGGCGGCGGCTGCTACGGCTCTGACTAATCTGTCCGTTTACGGTTCTTTGCACCGGCTGAGCGTTACCTATGGCGGTGTGGATTTGGCGAATGACCCGCAGAACGTTGCTAATACGGTGACGGATGCGCCGGTGAGCCCACTGCGAGTCAATGATTCGGCGACTTTGAAAGAAGAGCAGTGGCTGAAGGTACTGACCGCTAACGCAGCGCTGGGAACTAATGCGAGCTACGCTCAGGTGGGGCTGCTTGCGGATGAGCTGCGCCTGAACGCTGTGGTGATTGATGAGAACTATGAATCCCTGCTGAAGCGTTTCCGCTCCCTGGCTGAGCTGGATCTGAAGAACGAGCGGGTACAGCAGATTCATCTGAATATTCAGTTGGCTCCGGAGAAGGCGCTGAGCCTGCCCTCGGGTGCGCAGTCGAAGATTTCGGTGAGTGTTGCCGAGTCTTCACGCGTGGCAACGGTTGCTGATGTGCTGTCGAAGGCTGCCACGAAGAAGGAGCTGAACACTTTGGCCTCGTTCTCGCTGGTGTGGAATGCTCGTGAGAAGTACCCCTCGGCGAGCCAGTGGGATGCGTTCAAGCTGGGCTTCAAGGCGCCGGAATCGAAGGAGGAGTCTGCGAAGGAGGCGCAACGCACCGCGGTTCGTAAGTATCTGCAGGAAGTGAGCGGTCCGCTGCAGGCTCTGACGAAGCGTGAGGCGACGGTGCCGGGTGAGGTTATTACCTAAACCCCTCAGTAATGTGATGGGTCTAACTAAAAAAATGTGCCTGGGGATTTGGTGAAGCCGCAAAAGGTGTTATAGACTAGTAGGGCACCGCGGGGGCGTGGCGCAATTGGTAGCGCATCTGCTTTGCAAGCAGAGGGTTAGGGGTTCGAGTCCCCTCGCCTCCACTTTCCGGTGATTATAGCAAGAGGGAAACGCCTGGTTCCATTCCGAACCCAGAAGCTAAGACTCTTCGCGCCGATGGTACTGCACTTTTGTGGGTGTGGGAGAGTAGGTCATCGCCGGTTTATTTTTGAACCGAGAACCCCATGTCGAAAGACATGGGGTTCTTTGTGTATCCGGGAAATATCAAGGGGATACCCGGGGAAGGTTAGCGCTCTAGCTACAGCCACCTCCCCCCTCCAAAACCAAGAAAAACCCAAAACAATAGCCGCCCGCCAGAGCAGAAACTCTAGCGGGCGGCTATCTTTCATAAAGCACTCCCTCACGCCGCCAGCGGCGCCTCAGAAAGCCTTAGAGAAAAAGATACAGGGAACGCTTATGCGTTCTTCCAGGGGTCCTCTACGGGACGAGCTGCGTTGTAAGCTGCTGCGCCTGCAACACCCAGAGCAACCAGCAGACCCAGGAACGCCAGGCCCTTACGGGGGCGCTTGCCGCCGTTACGCTCAATACGAGCCAGTTCCTTCTCAGCGGCGCGAACGGTCTTCGCGGTAGCCTTACGAGCCTTCTTCAGCGCCTTCTTGTTGCCGGTCAGCTTCTCAGCGAACATCTCAGCGGTCTTGCCTTCCAGCGCGGACTCAACAGCAGCCAGGGAAGAGACAACAGCCTGAGCCTTAGCAGCCTTGCGTGCCTTACGCTTCTTGCAGCAGAACATGGGGTGACCTCCATCGGTTGAAATGCGCCAGCGACCAGAAAACGCCGCCGCGCGCGTAGTGTTCACCTCTCAGGATATTCAATTCCCGCCCAAAAAGCCCGCCCAACGGTGCGCCCGGGGCGAAAAAACATGTTAGATGGCGAATGAGCGCCGCCCCGTGCCACAATAGAGCCATGACTAATGCAACTGCTAAGGCAACTATCCACACTAACTACGGTGACATCGTCGTCGAGCTCTTCGGCAACCACGCACCGCTGACTGTTGAGAACTTCATCGGCCTCGCTGACGGCTCCCGTCAGTGGAAGCACCCCCGCACCGGTGAAATCATGAACACCCCCCTGTACAAGGACGTCGTGTTCCACCGCATCATCAAGGACTTCATGATTCAGGGTGGTGACCCCCTGGGCATGGGCGTTGGTGGCCCCGGCTACCAGTTCAAGGACGAGATTCACCCCGAACTCTCCTTCTCCAAGCCCTACCTGCTGGCAATGGCTAACGCAGGCCCCGGCACCAACGGTTCTCAGTTCTTCATCACCCCCGTTGAGACCCCTTGGCTGAACGGCCGCCACACCATCTTCGGTGAGGTTACCGACGAGGCATCCAAGAAGGTTGTTGACGCTATTGAGGGCGTTGAGACCGGCTTCCAGGACCGCCCGGTCAAGGACGTTGTCATCTCCTCGATCGACATCGAAAAGCTCTAATAAACCCCATCGGAAGGCTCATACGAGCATTCTGCTGAAGGTGTTGAGAAAACACGTATAGTTCAGGGGCCCGCCAGGATTCTTCCGGTGGGTCCCTGCGCTTATATGCCCGCGCGCGCCATCCCCCGCACACCACCCCGGTTGATCCGGTACACAACCCCTGGAGGTTCAGTGGAGAACTTTCCCAACTACGCAGGCTACGGGCAGACCCCAACCGTCTGCGTCAACCACCCCAACCGCGTTAGCTATGCCCAGTGCAAGCGCTGCAACCGCACCGTCTGCGGCGAATGCCAGGTAGCGCTGGATGTGGGCATGGTCTGCCCCGACTGCTACCGCGACCTCACGGGCGGCAGCTCGAAGGCGCAAGGTTCGAAAGCACAGGGCTCATTCCTGGCGCGCCACTGGCACATTACGTACACGCTCATTCTGATTAACGTCGCGATGTACGGTCTGCAGCAGATCATTCCCAATGAATGGGTGGTTAGGCACGGCAACATCTGGTGGCCCTACGTCCAGCATGGCGAGTACTACCGCATCATCAGCTACGGTTTTCTGCACATGCAGAACGACCCGATGCACCTGGTGTGGAACATGATTAACCTCTTCATCTACGGCGTGTCCCTCGAACGCATGATGGGGCGCTGGAAGTTCCTCCTCGTGTACCTGGGCTCTATCGTCTTCGGCGCCCTCGGCGTGTACGTGCTGGCATCTGACACCAGCGTGGTGGGTGCCTCCGGTGGTCTATTCGGCCTCATGGGCTCTTTCTTGACCCTGCTAATCATCAGGAAGCAGAAGGACACCGCACGAGTGTTCGTCATGATTACTGCCCCGAACATCATCTATAGCATTCTGACCCCCTCGAATATCTCCCACGCATGCCATGCGGGTGGTTTTGTCGGTGGTGTGCTGTTGACACTGCTGTTTGTCCCGCTTGTGGATAAGCCCGAGCCTCCTCAGCAGCAGAGCCCGCAGCAATGGCAAAACGGCAGGTACTAAGCCTGAAAATACGTGAAAAATCTTCGGAAAATCCGGCACACAACCCTTGGAGGGTCAGTGGAGAACTTTCCCAACTACATGAATTACGGGCAGAGCCCCACGGTCTGCGTCAACCACCCCGACCGCGTTAGCTACGCCCAGTGTGGGCGCTGCAACCGCACCGTCTGCGGCGAATGCCAGGTAGCGCTGGATGTGGGCATGGTCTGCCCCGACTGCTACCGTGACCTCAATGGAGGCGCCTCGAGCCCGAAGCGTTCCTTCATCGCCCGTCACTGGCATATTACGTACACGCTCATTCTGATTAACGTCGTGGTGTACGGTCTGCAACAGATTATTCCATTCCGTTGGGTGCACAACCTCGGCATGATGTCTGGTCCCCGTGTTCACCACGGCGAGTACTACCGCCTCATCACGCACGGGTTTGTGCACTCGCAAACTGATCCGATGCACCTGGTGTGGAACATGATTTACCTCTTCATCTTCGGTGTGTCCCTCGAGCGCATGATGGGGCGGTGGAAGTTCCTCTTCGTATATATGGCGGCTACCGTGGGTGCCGGCTGCAGCGTGTACCTCTTCTCCTACTACCGGGGTGCCGTGGGTGCGTCAGGCGGTGTGTACGGTCTCTACGGCGCGTTCTTCGTCCTTCTGCTTCTTCGGAAGCAGAAGGACACCGCACGCCTCTTTATTCTGCTCATGGGTATTGATGTTGTGCAGAGCCTCTTCCACCCGAATATTTCCCACGCGGGACACTTTGGCGGTCTTGTCAGTGGCGCGCTCGCGACCCTGCTGATTATTCCGTTCGTGAAGAAGCCCGAGTCATCTGAATCTTCGGAGCCGCCGCAACAGGGCCTGCAGCGGCGGTTCAAGGGCCGCTATTGAGCCTGAAACCCGCGGAAATCCGCCTCGGAGTCGGGTTATCCACAGCAGTTTTCCACATTGTGTATAACTACATTCGTGTAATTCCACGAGTGTGAGTACATGTTAAAAACCTGTGGATACAGGCTAGAATGACCGAATTACACAGAGTGAATTACACGGGTGTAAGAGTTTTCCCCAGATTTCTCCACAGATGTGGAAAACCTTAAATACCAGGGTGTGTGTAATTACAAAAAATTCCGGTGCTACGCACCAACAAAAAGTGCCCGGAAGGATCAACCTTCCGGGCACTTTCACGTATCGAGCCCCTTACGGGGCAAAGAAGCAGCGGGTGCGAACCTAGTTCGCCTGAGCCTCCGCCTCCTCAACCTCCTCGGGGGTGAGCTCCACACCGGTGTACAGGCGGAACTGCTCAGCGGCCTGCAGAGCAATCACCTCACCGCCGTGAATAACTTCCTTACCCGCCGCGCGAGCCGCACGAACCAGCGGAGTCTCAACAGGCATCGCCACCACGTCAAAGACCACCTGCGCCTCAGCAATAGCCTCCTGCGGGTAGGACAGCTCCTCGCTCTCCTCACCGCCAGCCATGCCAATCGGGGTCACGTTCACCAGAATCGGCGCTCGCAGGTTGCCCACCTCCGGCGCCCAGGCGTACTCGTAACGCTCAGCCAGCGCGCGACCGGTCTCCTCGTTACGGGCAATAATCATGCCCTGCGAGAAGCCCGCATCAAAGAACGCGCCAGCCACAGCCGCAGCCATACCGCCCGAACCGCGCAGCAGGAACGGCAGAGACGGATCCACATTATGCGAACGCAGCAGGGAAGCCACCGCAATCACATCCGTGTTGTACGCCTTCAAGAAGCCGTCAGTGTTCACAATCGTGTTCACCGCACCAATAACCGCAGCCGAGTGGTCCATATCGTCCATCAGCGGGATAACAGCCTGCTTAAACGGCATAGACACCGAGCAGCCACGAATACCTAGAGCACGCACGCCGGCGATAGCACCCTCAATATCGGTGGTGGTCATCGCCTTGTACAGGTAATCCAGACCGTGCTTCTCGTACAGGTAATTGTGGAACTTAATACCGTGATTCGACGGGCGACCAGACAGGGAAATGCAGACCGTCGTATCGCGGTTCAGTGCCGGGCGAGCCATCTTAAGCCTCGCCGCTAGAGTTGAGGGTGTTCTCAATCAGCTTCTTCACCTTGTTGCGGCTCACCAAGTCAGCGACCACAAAGTGGGTGTCGCCGGTATCCACGGTGGGGACGGTCGCGTTGCCGTCGTTGAGGGACTTCACATGCGCCTCAGCCTGCGGATCCTCCCAAATGTTCACCCAGGTAGCGTGGTCGCCCAGCTCGCCCAGCTTAGAATCCAGAGCCTCGCAGTAGGGGCAGCCGGGGCGCCAATAAATGACGACGCCACCATCCTTCATGACCTCGCGTGCCTTCTGCTGATCGGACTGCTGACGTTCAAACATAGTTCCTCCATAGACGGGGTGCTCCGCGGTCTTCAGGAGGCACTGAAACCTACCTGAGGGCGCAGCTCAATAAGTTGACATATCAAGCATAGCCTGAGGTTACAGGGGCAGGGGAGAGGTCCTCATAGGGCGAACGCCCGCGCCGCACCCCGGCAGCCCGTGCAGCACTCCCGCAGAAGCCTTCACCCTGCTCTCCAGAAGCCTGTGCCCCGCCCCAGATGCCTTCCCCCGCGCATTAACGGCATACGCCCCACACCAAGGTTGCCGGACCAATGATGCGGGGCGTATACAGTTCGCGAGAAAACGCGAGTACTTGTGCTGAGTAAGAGTAAAAGAAGAGTGAAAACAGGCTACCAGGCGGTAACCGAAGCTGAGCAATATGCCGAGTGAGTCGGTGAATGAAAGAACCCAGGCGGGGCAGAACGCCCCATTATTTGAGAGAGATGTTGAGTGAAAGCCTGTAATGCAAACCCAGGGAAATGGCGCCCTACCCCATGAGGAGGCGAGGCAGGGCGCCAATCCAAAGGAGGCTGTCGCCTTACTTGCCGAACTTCTCGGTCAGCTTGGAGACGTTCTCGGTCACGACCTCTTCAACCTTGGCAACGTGCTCGTCAGTGACGACCTCCTTGCCAGCCTTTTCGTTGATGACTTCCTGAGCCTTGTCGAGGCCCTGCTCAACGGTGCCCTTGATATCGAAGCCCACGGGGGCCTCCTTTCTGCGCTTTCGCGCTCTAAAGCCTCACTCTTGGTGAGGTACCTGCCCGGGGCGGGCAGAAAACTGGAGTGTGATGCTTTGGTGGACGAAACCTGCAAGCTGGGCTTGTATGTGACGGTCGAACCCAGTGTAGATGCTATCCATATGCCGGACTATGCGCATCGAAACTTTACAGCTCACGGATTGCGTCCGTCGATAAGTGTACATACCCGCGAAGGCAAGAAAAACCACCCTCAGAAAACGTGGCGCCACTTTTGACCAACGACCAAAAAATTATGGCTTATCAGCGCGTTATTGCAGGGGATAACCGGAGGAAAATTGCAGAAACTCGCAGGAAACTTCCAGCTATGAATATTGTTCAAACCCTGAAAAAACGCCCCTATGACACCCCGCCGATTTATGACAGACCTCAGCTGGCAAACCTCAGCGCCCAACCCTACAACACCGGAATATCCGTAGGATCAGCGCCCGCAGCCCAATCATGAGACGCCGCAAAACCAGCAACCATCGGCAAAAAACGAGGCGCCGCATAGCCGCGCACAGCATACGCAGTCGCCACCGCATCCGCGGCAGCTTCCAGCTGAGAGGTCGGAATCAACGCCATCACCGCGCCACCGAAACCTCCACCCACAATACGGGCACCCAACGCGCCCCGATCCAGGCACACCTGCACCGCATCATCAATCTCCGGGCGAGAAACACGTAACTCATCACGCATCGACACAAACGACTCCGTGAAAATGCGGCCAGCCTCCTCAAATGCCGCGAAACCAAGCTCATCAGCGTGCTGCAGCAAATAGCTCGCACGACCCACCAGAGTCATATCGTGGAACGCATGACGCACCCAACCACGCGGGAACGAACACGGACGACCCGCGTCCTCCAGCGCATCCAGGGCACGATTCACCGAAGAATCCACCAAATCCGCACGCCACGCCTTCGCAGCACGCGCATCCATACCCGCACACGACAAATCCTCCGGTAGGGCATCACGCAAAAAACGCAGACCCAAAGCATCAGCGCACGCCTCAGACGCCGCACGACGAGCCGCAAAACCGCCATCCGTCAGCTCATGCGGAGTGTTCGTATCAATCACCAAAAAACTCAGGCCATGCTGAGCAATATCCACCGCAACCGGCTCGATCGAAAAATCACGGAAATCAACCACCAGAGCCTGCTCCGGATACGAACGCAATGACGCCGTCTGATCCAGGCCACCCGTATGCGCGCCAGCCATCTTATTCTCAGCCGTAATACACACCTGAGCCAGACGCGCACGCAACGCATCACTATCAGCCGGGGTAGCATCCGCTTCCGGGCACTCATCACGCACCGGACACGAGAGCTCCAACAACGCCAACGCCGTCGAACACTCCAAAGCCGCCGAAGATGACAAACCGCCACCCACCGGAACACGAGAATTAATCAGCAGGTCAGCACCAAACTCATCGGGCAGCATAATATCCCTGCCACCCTCCTGATTCATCGCCCACGCAACACCCGCCACATAGGTGAACCAGCCCTTCAAATGACCCGGTTGAATATCGCGAATCACGACCGTGCGCTCATCGCCGGGCATCTGCAAAGAAGCCGCGCGCAACACGCCATCACGACGCAACGCACCCGCCACATAGGTGCGGTACGGCAACGGCATCGGCAGGCACGAGCCACCCAAAAAATCAATGTACTCGCCCAAAAGATTCAGACGCCCAGGCGCAGACCACACACCATCCGGCTCATAACCATACGCAGTAATAAACTCCTCACGCACACGCGCAATCTCCGCGCTATGGTCCGGAAGAGCCGCCCACTGGGCGGTAGCGGTCATCGACATGGAACACCTCTGATAAAGCCCAACAGGGCACTAAGACATAAACAACACCCCACCCGCACCCGATACACCCCGGATGCGAGCACGTGTCACCTCTAGACTAAAACAGAAAACCAGCAAACATCGACTCAGCCACCAAACCGCACCGGTATCAGCGCGCAGCAGAGCAGCCAGCACCAACGCACGCAAAAGCCCCGCACCCCCACAAGGGGGCACGGGGCACCATACACAACTAATAAACCAAAAGAGGAACAGGCGACTTACGCATCCTGCGTATAAGGCTCCTGCACCACCATCATCGAATCAATCGCAGAAAGCAGATCCTGACGGTAACGGTTAAACGCATTCTCAATCAGAGGAACATCGCCGCTCGCCACAGCCTCCTGCGGAGAAATCAGCGGCAGAGTCTGATACTCCTCCACCAGGCTCAACGCAATATGAGTCAACAAACGAGCACGACGTAGCGCCTCCGCATGACCCAAACCAAGCGCCTGGAACTCATGAGCCATCGCCACCACCGGCTTCAACTCACGCGGGTGCAGAGCCAAGCTCAAACGCACCACCTCAGGGCACTCACGAATCGGGTACAGCAGAGAGAACAGAAGATCACCGCGGCGAATCATCGAAGCGCGAATAGCCTCCGGATTCGGCTCAGCCTCCTCCGACATCGACTTCGGGGCACGAGCCAGAATGTAATCCGCCAACAGAATCAGAAGCTGCTGCTTATTCTTCACGTGGTAGTACAGAGCGCCGGGAGCCACGTGAAGCTCCTGAGCAAGTCGGCGCATGGAAAGGTCCGCCAAACCGTAGGTCGCCAAGACCTCGTAGGCGGTATTTAGAATCTTTTCACGGGAAAGTACCACCCTTTCATTTTAGGGTGTTCAAATCTGTTGCGGGAGCAAGATGCACCCCGTGGCAAACAAAAACCCCACAAATACGCGGTACAAACCCAAAAAGCAATGTTGATTCTCACTCACCCGGAGCGAACGGTTCGCGTTTCACGAGCACTTTTGCCACCAAAAACGCTTCAGCACACACAGAATAGGTAGCCGCCCACGCTCTCGGCATAAAATCACGTCTTAAACCGCCCAAAACCGCCAAGACAGGTAAACCTCGCGGGCGAACGCCCCAAAATCAGGTGTTTAATATTCGGTATGAGCAATGCATTTTCTGAACTAATCGAGCGCGCCACCGCAGGCGAAGGCCTCAACCGCGAAGAAATCCACACCCTCCTCGTGGACGGTGACGGACAGGACTTCACCCTTATCGAGGCAGCCTCCGTCGTGCGCCGCAACGAATTCCGCAACATGATTGCGATCCACACCGAAGATGAAGCACTCGCCGACGCCCTCGGCACCCGCTCCATCGCCGTGGACTCCTACGAAGTACTGGATATCTCCCGCGATATCGACTCCGAAGAACTCGCGGCAAGCATTGAACGTATTGCAGAATCCTCCGCCATCGGCGTGACCGTACTACTGCCCGAAAATGCAGTACCCATGATGCTCATGCGCGTGCTGTCCATCCTGCGTCTGGCAGCACCCGCCAAGGTCATCCACCTGCCCGAAGGCTACGAACAGTCCCTGCGCTCGCTGACCTCCCTCGCAATGCACGTGGTCAGCGCCATCACCATTACCGATGATATTGAGCAGTGGCCCATGGTCAACGAGGTACTCAAAGCACTGCGTCACGGCGGCATCGTCATCTCCGGCACCGGTGGACGCGACGCCCTCGCAGGCTACCTGCGTTACCTCTCCGACCTCGGCGTGGACCTCATGGGTCACCGCGACGCACGCGGCTCCGCCTGCGGTTCGGTTGACGGTGGCGGTTGTGGCTGTGGCTCGGGTGGCTGCGGTAGCCACGAGGAGCCGGCACCTTCCGCCGGTGGTTGCGGTTGCGGCTCGGGCGGATGCGGTTCCTCCGCTGAAGCTCCGGCTGAGGCTCACGGTCACTCCCACGGTGGTGGCGGTTGCTGCGGCGGCCACGACGAACCAAAGGAAGAAAAGGGTGGCTGCTGTGGTGGCCACGACGAGCCTGAACCGGTCGTGGAGGAAGCTCCCGCTGGCGGTTGTGGCTGCGGTGCTGGTGGATGCGGCTCTAAGTAATCTGCTAGAGGTAGCTACCCCAATCGATATATTCCAAATATAGAATTTTCCCCTGAATAACCTGCTGAAAAGCAGAGATATTCAGGGGAAAACTCTATATTCCGTAAAGAGCATTAGGCTTAGAGGTAAACAACACCACAATAAACGCTGCAGAACCCCCATATCCGAAAAGCGGAATGAGCCCCTCCGGTAGAGTAGAAAGACGTAGCCGACTAACCCTAGCCGCGCGAAAGGAACAACACCGGACCAATGCTTTACCTCTCCGTTATTGTCATCATCCTGATTGCGACCGTGTTTATGGTCAGCGTCGGTGATCGACTCAACCTCCCCTGGCCGGTCATGATGACCCTGCTCGGCACCGCCGCGCTCTTCATCCCCAACCGACCGGACATCACCATCGACAGTGACATCATCCTGCCAATCTTCCTTCCGCCGCTACTGTGGGCCATCGGCGTTAAATTCTCCTGGGGCACCCTGCGCCGCCGCTGGAGATCCGTACTGCTCTACTCGGTCCTTCTCACCACCGTCTCCGCCCTGGCAATTGCCAGCGCAGCCATGTGGTGGGTCCCCGGCATGACCATCGCCGTCGCCCTTGCCGTCGGTGCCGCCGTCTCCCCGCCCGACCCCGTCGCCGTGGAAGCAGTCGCTGAGCCCGTCGGCATTCCCCGCCGCCTCATCGGCACCCTGCAGACCGAAGGTAGCTTCAACGACGCTATCGCAATCGTTCTCTTCCACGCCGCAATCCACTCCATGACCAGCGGCCACCACATCGAGCCGCTCTCGGTCGCCAAGGACTTCGTGCTCGGCTCGATCCTCGCGGTCATTATTGGTTATATCTTCGGCTGGCTTGGCGGCTACGTTCGCCAGCGTGCCCACGACGTGGTCACCAGCAACGCCGTGACCCTCATGATCCCCTTCGGCGCCTACCTCGCTGCTGAAAGCGTGCACGCCTCCGGCGTTATTGCCGTGGTCATCGGCGCTATCCAGTTCACCAGCACCAAATACATGGCGGCACTCGAAGCGGAAGAACGCCTCTCCTCCACCTCCTTCTGGCAGATTATTGAGCTGCTCATGACCGGTGTCGCTTTCGGCCTCATCGGCCTGCAGGCAAGTAGTATCATCGCCACCGCCGACCCCTCCCGTATCGCAAGCCTCTTCGCTGACGGTGCCCTGGTCGCACTGGTCGCCATCCTGGTGCGCCTCATCTGGTTCACCATCGTCTGGCTGGCAGGACGCAAGAACCCCATCCACGAGGGTGCACCCGAAAGCTTTGCTGAAGTTATCGTTATGACCTGGTCCGGCATGCGAGGCCTCGTGACCCTGATTCTTGCCCTGTCCATCCCCGTGGTCAACGGCACCGAACAGGTACGCCAGGACGCCATCGTCATGATGCTCTCCGTACTCTTCTTCACCCTCGTGCTGCCCGGCCTGACCCTGCCCCTGCTCGTGAAGGTCCTTGGCGTGCAGGCTAACCATGAAGAAGAAACCGCCGTACCCGAGCTGCTCCAAATTGCGCAGGACGCCGCCCTTGAAGCGCTACAGGCTGAAGCGAAGGCAACCACCGACCCGGAAACCTACGCTCGCGTGAAGGAAATGTGCTCCGCCATTACCCGCCGAGACGAAATTAGTGAGGCACTGCCCGAAGAATACAAGCAGTACATGGAGAAACTTAAGGACAAGAGGAACGACTTTGTACGCCTGCGCGACGCCGCCCTCGTCGCCGCGCAGAATGAGGTCATTGCGGCGCAGGACCGCTACGACTCCCACGACGTGACCCGCGTGGTGCGTAAGCTGGACATCCTGGCGCAGGCTGAAAGCATCCGCTCCTCCGGCATGTTCATTCTGCCCGCCATGACCGCCGGCGCGGTCGCCATGGAACGCTACAACCTCTGGAAGAAGCACCAGGGCACCCTGAGCACCCGCGCAATCCCCGTGGTGGAGAACGCGCCCGCCTCGCCCCTGGTCACTAACGAGGTAACCCCCAAGTCCTAGCCGGTACGCCCGTGCGCGAACACTACGTTTCTGCCCCTGCCTACGCCACCGAGTAAAGCCCGCTGGTCTTTAGCTCACAGGCGATAGACAGGGGCAGAAGCAGATTAAGCCTCAACTATCACCTAAAATGAGAACCGAACGTTAGCTCTCTCAAACTCACGAACACATTGAAAGTAGACATGGATTTCAAGACTCTTTCGCCTGCGTACCTGACCTCCCTCGGCGTGATTTTTTGCGGCGCGCTCTTGATCGGAACCTCCAGCCCCTGGCTCCTGTGGCTCGGCTGGATTCTTCTGATTCTTGCGCTGGGTCTGAACGTCCTTGCCTTCGTGCTGTCCGTGGGTAAGGCGAAGGGTAACCCGACCCCCGCACTGGTTGCCAACCTGGACGGCTTCGAGTCCTCTGTGGAGAACCGCATCCGCGAGCGCTCGGAGCACCGCCGTGAAGAGCGTGAAGCTGCTGAGCATGAGGTAGTCGAGCAGGAGGCGGGCGAGCACGAGGTAGTGGCGCAGGCTGAGCAGGAAGTAGCTCCCGCTGAGGCTGTTGAAGCGACCGAGCCCGCTGAAGCTGCAGAGGTCCGCGAGGAAGAGCCCACCGAATCTCAGCCGATTGTTGCTCCCGCCCCCGGTCGCATGAGCGTTCTGCCCTCGCGCCCCCGTTCGGGTCGCACCCCCAAGCCCCGCTCCAACGCACGCTAAGGCAGGTCGGTCGTGAATACGAAGTTTTTGCTTTCCCCGGCGTACCTGGTTTCTGTTGCCCTGATGCTTTCCGGTGCGGTGCTTTCCGGCGGTCGGTTCATGCTGATCGGCTGGATTCTGTGCATTGTGGGCGTCTGCCTGAACGCCATGACCCTGGTCGTGCTGACGAACCGCGAGCAGCTGTACACCATGGACGCGAAGGCGGTTCGCGCCTCCCGCCGCGGCTTTGATAATCGCCCCGCTGTGGTGCAGCGCCTGGATGAGGTTCCGGCTACTGATGATGCGGGCGAAGAACCTGCGGAGCTCACCGAGGGCGCCGCAGAAGAACCTGCTGAAGCACTTGTTGAAGCGCCCACGCAGAAGACCAACTAGGCTTTATACCTTTAGACGCTAAAACCCCCTCAGAGAACATCTGAGGGGGTTTCTTGATGCCTGTGCACTCACGATGTTTAGCGCTGAGTGCCCAGCTTCTGCGCCGCGAAATCCGCGTACTCCTGCACATGCGCGCGAGCCTGCTTGGTCAGCGCCTTATTCTCATCCAGGATGCGCGTCGACTGCGCCGCCATCAGCTCCAGGTACTGGCGGTTGCGGGTCTTTTTCCACGCGGTGCGTGCCGCCTCCAGCTCCGCAAAATCGTTGAGCGCCTGACGCTGCATCGTGTAGCGAACCCACATGAGCACCAGAATCAGCACCAGCGGGATGAGACACGCCCAGCTCTGCCACAGCCCGTACAGCGCCGCCGCAATGGCGCCCAAAACAATCAGCACCGGGGAAATCGAGACGATGGGGGAGTCCGGGCGGTTCTTCTGGTTCTTCACGAGTGATTCACGCGCCATAGCGCGGAAGGTGTCAGAGAAGCTGGACGGGTCGTAAGACTGGGCAGGCTCCGGTTGCTGGCTCTTCTGGGACTGGCTCTTGGGAAACTGATCCTTGCCGGGCTGGTTCTTACGGGGCTGAGAAGCGGAAGGGCACATAGAAACCTCACGGGGGTACACGGGGAGTAACGGGAAAGCGGTGTTTCACGTGAAACGGGGGAGCGGATGTGACGGGGAGGGGAGCTGCGCAAGAGAAAGCGGCTAGACGGGTTCAGCGCTCGCCTAGCCACCGCCTTCGAATCAGCTACAGGGAAGCCTCAATGAACTCGTACGCCTTATCCACACAATCGGTGGTGACGGCCTTGACCTCATCGGGGGAGTAGCTGAAAGACGCCGAACGGTCGGCGTAGCGGTGCATGTCGATATCGTTCCACGAGTCGCCAATCGTGTGCACCTCATAGGAGCTACCCGGATGCTCCGACTGCAGGTACTCCACCAGATGCTGCAGACCGGTGCCCTTTGTGCAGGCGGGCGGCACAATATCCAGGAAATCCTGGTTCTTGTGGCAGTCCACCGAATCACCAAAACGCTCCAGAATCCAGGTGTACGCCGCCTCGCGAACCTGAGCATCCGGAATCCACAGGGGCACACCCACGTACTCGTGGTTCTGCAGGTCGTCAGCCGGCAGGGGAGTGAACTCCGGCAGGATATTCGTCGAGGAGCCCACCCGGTCGCAGAGGCTGTAATCGTTATCCAGAGTCGTCGCGAACAGAGCCACGCCGTCCACGGTGCTGAAATGCTCGTAGCACGCTTGCACAACACTCACCGGAAGAGGCTGATGGTAAATCACCCGGTACTGCCGGTCAGTAATCACCGCACCCGTGTACAGCACGTGGTAATCAAAACGGATGGCGGTCGGGTTCAACGCCAGTTGCGTGGCAAAAATGCTCTTGCCCGTGCACGAGACCGCCAGGTTACCCTCCGCCTGCCAGCGGGCAATCGCCTGCTCAGTGGCAGGCTCCACGGCACGGTTAAACAGGATCGTGCCGTCAAGATCGAAAGCCATCAATTTGGTCATAGAAACTCCTTCGCGGGAGGGCTGCATTGCCGCGAATTGTGCGCCGCAACCCATAAAAAACGGGGGTGCCGCCGGTACTTTTAAGTGTACCGACCGCACCCCCACCACTTGAGATATAGCCCCTGAATCTCACGCCTTCACTGAAGGGTGAAAGGGCTCATTCCTCATATTTTTAGAGAGCCAGGAATCCCAGGTAGGAACCGAGGATGCCCACGCCAAAGAGGGCGAAAATCAACCAGATGGCGTTAATCTTCTTCTTCAGAAGCCACATGCACAGGAAGCACAGACCCAGCGAGGCCAGGCCCGGCAGCAGATCGTTCAGCACGGACTGGACGGTCACATTTACCGTCTCGCCCGCCTGGTTTGTGTAGCTAGTCAGTGGCAACGGAATGTTCACGCTCGTCCAGCGGTACACCAGAGCACCCATCACGAACAGGCCCATCACGGAGGCGCCCTGAGTAATCTTCTGCAGGGTGTTGCCGCCCGCCTCGGTCACAATCTGGGTGCCCTTCTCGTAGCCGTACTTGAAGCCGTACCAGCGGGTTGCCCAACGAATTGCGGTCATGCCGAAGAAGAACAGCAGCGGGCCCAGAATATTGCCGGTCACCGCCAGGGATGCGCCCAGAGCCGCCAGCACGATACGTGCGGTACCCCAGAAAATCGGGTCGCCCACGCCGGCCAGTGGGCCCATCAGGCCCACCTTAACGTTGGTGATGGCGGCTTCGTCAATGTCCTTACCGGCTGCCTTCTCACGCTCCATCGCAGCGGTCACGCCCATAATCGAGGATGCAACCCACGGCTGGGTGTTGAAGAACTCCAGGTGGCGGGTCAGCGCCTCCGCCTGGTCTTCTTTCTTGGTGTAGAAGCGCTTAATGGCCGGAATCATGGAAACCGCGAAACCGATGGACTGCATGCGTTCGAAGTTGAACGAACCGAGCAGGAAGGTGGAGCGGATGTAGGTGTCGACCTTATCGCGCTGGGTGAGCTCGGGAACTTCAACGAGCTCGACGTTCTTGTTTTCAGTCATGGTGATGCTCCTTATTCGAGCTCGTTGTCGAGGTCATTGGCGGCGGCCGGTGCTACGGCGGGTGCCTCACTCTTATGGAAGAGCGGGTTCAGCTGCGTGTACAGCAGGCCCAGGCAGGCGCCGACCAGGCCGATAGCAACCAGGTTGAACTGTGCCGGGGTGGACAGTGCCACGAGGACGTCCTTTGAGCTTCCGCCGGGTAGCGGCACAATCGACTGGGTTGCCGGGATAGCGGCGGCGGCGATGAAGCCGAGGAAGAAGAAGGGCATGAGGGCCTTCGAACGCATCATGTTGATGACCATTGCGAAACCGACCACGGTAATCATGCCACCGGCAATACGCAGACCGATGGTCACCTGTTCCGGAATCATGCCCAGCAGGCGGGTCAGCTCGTCGGAGCTAATCAGCGCCACAATAGCGGTCGGGATAGCCACGCGCAGACCCTGCAGAGCCATACCGCTAATGTGCATCAACTCAATACCGCGGAAGTTAGCCGTCTTTGCGAAATTATCCGCCTGATGCTGGAAGAACACCGTAATGGTACGAACGAAAATGGTCAGAACCTGACCTGCTGCCGCCAGCGGCACAGCAATAGCAATACCGGTGGTGATGTCCTGGTGACCCTGAATCACAACAACAGCGGAGATGGTGGACGCCAGAGCTGAGTCGGGAGCCATCGCCGCACCGACGTTCATCCAGCCCAGGGCGATGAGCTCCAGTGCGCCACCGAGCATAATGCCGGTAGTCGGGTCACCCAGCGCAAAACCCATCAGGGTGCAAGCGACCAGGGGGCGGTGGAACTGACGCTCGTCCACCACGGATGCGACGCCCGCAATGAACGCCACGAGAACAACGAGAATAAACGTCAGGGCGCTCATGCGTCCAGGCCTTTCTGCTTGAGGATCTTTTCCAAATCAACCGGGGAGTGGTTGGGCAGCTGCTGCACCGTCAGCTTCACACCGCGCTTAATGAGTTCGCGGTAGGCTTCCAGGTGTTCCTCGGAGGCGTACACTGCGTCCGAAAGCTGAACCATGCCGGTCTTGAAGGTGACGCCACCAACGTTCACTTCGTTGATCTTGACGCCTTCGTCGAGCAGTCGCACCACGTCAACGGGGGATTCCACGACGAACATGGTCTTCATGCCGGTGTACTTGGGGTTGTTGTACACGCGGCCAGCCTTAGCGATGTCCAGGACGTTGGTCTTCACGCTGGTCGGCGCGACCTGCAGCAGCAGGGACTTGCGCAGCTGATCGTGTGCCGCATTATCGGATGCCGCGATGAAGGTCTGCGGTGCGATATGCGGAACCCAGGTGCCTGCCACCTGACCGTGAATCAGACGGGAGTCGATGCGGGTGAAGATAGCGTCCATGGTGCCGCCGGGAACCTGCTGAGCAGCCGGAACCTCGACCGCCTTGGTCTCTGCGGGCTTCGCCTCGGCGGGCTTGGCGGCCGCGGGCTGGTTCGCCTCCTGGAAGGAGCGAATACCCTTAGTGCCAGCCTTGTGCGCCTTAGCGACCAGGGACTTGAGGGTTGCGTTCTTACGGCCTGCGCCGGAGATGACCTCAATAAGCATCGGTACGTTGACACCGGAGACGACGTCGACGCCCTCGCGGGTGGCTGCGAACTGCGCACCGGCGTTGTAGGGGCTACCGCCGAAGAGATCGACCAGCAGCAGGGTTTCTTCTGCTTCAGACGCCTCAACGATGCGGGTGTACTCTTCGACGAGATCTTCGGGGCCCTGACCCGGCAGGAACGTGACCGGGTGGACGTTTTCGAAGTTACCGAGGATCATGCCGGCGGTCTTCAGCAGAGCCGGAGCCGACTCGCCGTGTGCCGCCACAATGATAGTGACCATAGTGGTCCTCTCGTGTTCGTGACATGGTGTGTAGTGGCCCCGTGAGGAGCCTCATAATTCTCAGATAGTAACACGTTGTTTTTGTGTTTTGTGGGTTTTTTCTGAGCATGCACACTTTAGGTTCTTGTGACATTTTTTCAAGTGTTGGAATATGGGTTTTTGATGTCAAAACACGTATTTATTGCCAGGGTGTAAAAAATTTAAACAGAACACCGAAAAATGCTTGTCTGCGCGAAGGGGTTAGCGTTACTCTCGCGAAAATTCGGGAGTATTGGCGTCTTGCTGATGGACTGGCGAGGTGTTTGACGTGGAATATGTGGAGCGCACGAGTGCGAGAAAATGACTTACAAAGAAAATACCGAGCAAAAAATGAGTGTGCGAATCAAAAGATGTGGGATTAATAAAAAACCCACATTTTCCTGCGGTCTGTCCACAGAATGGTATTTCTGGAATACGCCGCTATAAACCGTCATTTCAAAATTTAAATCGACGCGCTAACGCGCGAAGGAAAACCCGGGAAAACGACAATTTAGTGACAGGTTGTATATATAAATAGCAACCCACCTTTAACGGCCACGTTCCGCCCGGCGCGCCCCCAAACCTGGATACAGAAAAGCGGCGGATACAGAAAAGCGGCCGGAGTACCCTCCAACCGCTTTCGCCCCTGCATTTTTTGGAAGCACCAACGCTAGGCGTTAATGCCCCACATATCCCGCGCCAGGCGCGCAATATGAATCGTCAAATACGTCAACTCATCACGAGTCAGGGTCTGCTTCAACTGCATCTGCAGCACCAACAAAACCTTCTGTGCACACGCGTAGGCGCGCGGTGCATCCGCACGAAGAGCAGCCAACAAACTCGGCTGCGACACCTCATCAACATCCTCCGCACGATTTGCGGAGGCGCGGCTCGCCCGCACAAACAGGTACCGCAGGTGCGTCACAAAACGTGCCGCACTCATGGAATCCGGGTCGAGCTTGCGCTCGTAGCTTGCCTCAATAATTTCAAAAACCTGCGCGAAAACCTCAGTCATGCGGAATGCCTGAGACATGTCTGCCGTCGCAAATTGTGCATTGACCAGGTGCAACGCGAGGGGGATAGCCTCGTTTGGGTCCAGCTCAACCTGCAGGCGCTCGCGAACCATCGCCAACACTGCGCGGCCGTACTCCACCTCGCGTGGGTAGAGAACAGTCACCTCCGGGGCGAGCGGATACTGCACCCGCACCCCGTCACGCGCACGAACCACCGCATAGTGCAGGTGATCAGCCAGCGGAAGAATAAACGAGTTCGACAGCTCCAGCGCACCCTCGGCGCGCACCTTCGACTCCAAAAGCGTGGCAATCGACAGAATCTCCGTCGGAATCTCAGACAGAGTCATACTCAAACGCTCACCCGACATGCCCTGCTCCGGCACAAACGTCTGCTCCACCGCAGACGGGTCAATCAGCTGACCCTTACGCTTACCAAAGGCAATGCCGCGACCAATCATCACGGACTCCTTGCCCAAATGATCCACAGTGAGGACAACATTATTGTTATAGATACGGCTAATGCGCATGTGTCCTCCTTTGCGGGTGTCGGGGCGCCTGTGTCGGGGTGACACACTGAAACAATAAAAGGCGATTGAGTATCACCTAAGCTACTACAAATTTTACCGAAAGTTTGAAGCTGTCATGAAGGGTTGACGCGCAAATGCGGGGTAAAGCTGTGCCCCAGCTGTGACGCGGGCAAGCATTCCATAAGTTTGCGGCTGAAAACCGGCTCCCGCCTCACGCGCGAACCCTAAATCGCGATACCCTTAATCACATGAGCAGCAAAGCAACCGAAATCGCAAAGAACCTTCCCGCGCTAGAGCACCCGGACGGTAGTCCCATCCGCGCCCTCGTCGTTGACGATGAGGAGATGCTCAAAGAACTCGTCAGCATGGGTCTGAAAATGATCGGCTGGGATGTGCAGTCCGCAGGTGACGGTCCCTCCGCACTCGCGATTGCCCGCGATTGGCGCCCCGATGTGCTCGTGCTGGATATTATGATGCCCGGCTTCGACGGACTGGAGCTGCTCTCCCGTATCCGTAAGTTCTACCCCGAGGTTCCCTGCCTCTTCCTGACCGCTAAGGACTCGGTGGATAACCGTATTGAGGGCCTTGCCGCAGGTGCGGATGACTACGTGACTAAGCCCTTCTCCATGGAAGAGGTCATGATTCGCCTGCACCGCCTGGTGCAGCGTTCCGGTGTTGCCGCCATTGACGATGCTGAGTTGGTCGTTGGCGACCTGGTGCTGAACCAGGATACCCGTGAGGTCACCCGCGGTGGCGAGCAGATTAACCTCACCGCGACTCAGTTCGACCTGCTGCGCTACCTCATGGAGAACGCGAAGCGCGTGGTCTCCAAGAGTCAGATTCTTGATAATGTCTGGAACTACGATTTTGGTGGTCAGGCGAATATTGTGGAGCTGTACATCTCGTACCTGCGTAAGAAGATTGATGTGGGTCGCGAACCGATGATTCACACCGTGCGCGGTGCCGGTTACGTGCTACGTCCCGCCGTCTAAGTTTATTCTCTGCTCTTCATATGGCGCGGTATAACACCCGGTTATACCGCGCCATATCAGTTATATTCTGTATTTCGAATATAGAAAGAAAGGATGTTCGTGGGCTCCTACTCACCCGGTGAAACCGCCTCCCCGGATAACGAAGCAACCCGCCCCCTGCGCGCGGGTGCCCCCGCACGAGACGGTGCCGCCCCCTCCCCGGGGAACTTCTTCGTGCGCCTACGCGCAGCCTGGAAGAGCATGAGGAACCCCGAGGCATCCCCCGAAGAGCTCGGGTACGTACCCCACCTGCGTTCGCGCCTTATCGCCATCCTCGTGACAGCCCTCGGCATTGCATGCCTCATCATTGGCCTGTCCACCTACGTGACCCTGCAGAACTCCCTCTACCAGCAGGCACAAAGCGACCTCAAAGAAACCAGTCACCGCGTAGTGCAGCCGACCTCCCGAGACGGCAAGCGAGAAGAAGTGGACTGCAGCGACCTGCAGAAGAGTAGCTCTCTCTTTGCGCCCGGTCAGGCGTCCGGAACCATCATTACCTGTGTTGAGTCCGAAGGTGCCGTGGAAATCGCCAGCAAGCTCGCCAAGGACGGCACTGTACAAACCCTCTCCGCCAATGACCAGGTAACCCTCGGAACCATGGCACTGAACGCCACCAAAGAAGAAGTCCGAGAGGTCAAACTGGAATCCGGCCTGTACCTCATCAAAATCACCCCGAAGGCTAATAGCAGCGCCGACGCTCAGGTGGTTGGTATTCCGCTCGCCAACGTACAGCAGACCCTCACCATCTTCGTGATTGTGGTAGCCCTCGGTTCCATCGCAGTGATGGTCGGTGCCGGCGTGGCGGGCTCTTACATTATTCGCGGCACCATGAAGCCCCTGGAGCGAGTCTCCGCGGTGGCAACCGATGTGGCGCACCTGGACCTGGAAGAGCACACCATCTCCTCGGCGGTGCGAGTGGAGCCGCGTGATTCCGACCCGCGCACCGAAGTGGGTGCCGTGGGCTACGCCCTCAATCAGCTGCTCGATAACGTGAACTCTGCTCTGGAGGTGCGCGAACGCACCGAACATCAGATTCGCGCCTTTATTGCGGACGCCTCCCACGAGCTACGCACGCCCCTTGCCGCCATTAAGGGGTACTCCGATATGCTCCGCTGGACCGAGCCGCTCAGCGAATCCGGCCAGTCCTCCCTGGCGCGTATCGACTCGCAGACCGAACGTATGTCCCGCCTAGTTGAGGATCTGCTGACCCTCGCTCGCCTGGACGAGGGTCGCGAACCCAAGTTTGAGCAGGTTGACCTGACCGAGCTGGTGCTTGAATGCACCTCCGACATGCAGGCGGCAGCGCGCACCCACGAATGGCACCTGAACCTGCCTGACGAGCCGGTTGAGGTTGTTGCCGACCGCTCCCAGATTCAGCGCGTGATCTTGAACCTGCTCTCGAATGCCCGCAAGCACACGGACGAGGGTACTCGAGTGACCGCTGGCCTGGCCGTGGATACTGCACGCCGTGAAGCCGTGGTGACCGTGACCGATAACGGTCCGGGTATTGCCCCGGACTTCTTGCCGAAGATTTTTGACCGCTTCACCCGTGCCGATAAGGCGCGTTCCGGTTCGGATGGCACCACCGGCCTGGGACTGGCAATTGTGCAGGCGATTGTGCAGGCGCACGGCGGTTCGATTCAGGTGCAGAGTCAGCCTGGGCATACGGTCTTTACGGTGCGTCTGCCTTTGGAGGCGGCGCGCGCCTAATGCGCCTGCTCGGTGGCTTGCTGAGCGGCTCGCTGAGCGGGTAGCCGGGTGAGTGCTCGAGGGGGTGGGGTGTGTTGTGCATACCCCGCCCCTTGGTGCGCGTTTTTGGGGTGTTATAGCGCCCTGACGTGCTAAAACACTAAATTGCTTGTTGAGTAAAGATTAAATCTGCACTTCAAGTTTATTGCCTTGAGTGCAAATATGTGGTGAATCTAACCCCCAAATAGTTACTCCCGGTGAAACATTGCGCGTATTGTAAAAAGCATGGCTAATCTTGTTGAATCCCCCGCAAACATCACGGACAAGCGTTCCGCCCGCAAGGCAGAGAACCGCATCGCAATCGTTGAGGCAGCAGAATCCCTCATCCTCGAGGGCGGCTACGGCGCCCTCAACGCAGAAGCACTCGCGGAACGCGCAGGCGTCTCCCGCCGCACCATCTTCAACCACTTCGCCTCCGTAGACGACGTGCTGGTCACCCGCATGAACCAGTACTTCAACCGCATCTTCGAAGAATGCGACTTCACCATCTCCGGTGAAAACGCAAGCATGGAAGCCGAAATGCTCTCCATTGCCCGCAAGGTCTTCATGAGCAACACCCTCGAAGAGTACATCGCACCCTTCGCACACCTGCTCTACGCCCTCGAAATGGACAGCCCCGCGAAGTTCGAAGAATATTCGCACGTCATCCTCGAGCGCACCTACGACATCTTCCTTGAGCAGTACCTCGAGGCGTACCCCGACCTGCCCTACCTGCGCGTGGCAGTCTTCGCCTCCAACCTCGCCGAAACCATCGGTGAAGGCGTCTACTACTACCTCACCCGCGCCGAAGAAATGACGGTCAAGGTCGCAGCGGAAGCC
Source organism: Rothia sp. HMSC068E02 (assembly GCF_001813565.1). Lineage (NCBI taxonomy): Bacteria > Bacillati > Actinomycetota > Actinomycetes > Micrococcales > Micrococcaceae > Rothia > Rothia sp. HMSC068E02. Next base: position 44,298 of record NZ_KV812883.1, on the reverse strand, counting down.
CCCGAAGGCACCCACCCCGAAGCACTCGCCATCGAAGCGATGCGCCAGTGCGTACTCGAGGCACTCGACTACCTGGGCCGCCTGGTCCAGGGCGAATTCGCAAGCTAAGCCCCATAGCGTTCACGCTCAAAAACTCTCGCTTCGGGCACCTCTCTGCAGGTGCCCGAAGCGGGGTGTTTTTTGCCCAAAAACAGGCAGTAGCGTTCGTAGTGTAGGGCAAAACTATTGGGTAAAACGGCAGGGCAAACACCACGCGCACCCAACACCCAAACTCTTCACTCACTCAACTTCAAAGGACTGAATCATGGCTACATGGCTCTACCGCATCGGTGAAGCCGCCGCCCGTCGTGCATGGGCTGTCATCCTCACCTGGGTACTCATCGTCGCCGGTGTAGCGGGTGCCTACACCGCGTTCCACGGCAAGCTCAGTAACACCTTCACCATGCCCGGAACGCAGACCCAGCAGCTCTCCGACGAGCTCGCACAGCGCTTCCCCAGCGCCAACCGCGGCTCCGGCCAGATCATTCTCACCACCGGTGACGGCACCGCCCTCACCGAAGAGCAGAAGCAAGCATTCTCCGCCGCTCTGAGCGCACTGCCCAGCGAGGTGCCCTCCGTGGATGCGGTCACCGACCCGTTCACCACCACCTCTAAGCTTGCAGAAGCGAAAACCCAGCTTGACGAGGCGCACGCCAAGATTGACGCCGCCCCCTCCCAGATCGAGGACGGCAAAAAGCAGCTGAATGCCGCCGCCTCGCAGCTTGAGGACGGCATGAAGCAGATTGCCGACAACGAGAAGAAGCTCGACGACTCGCAGGAGCAGATTAGTGCAGGTCGAAAGCAGCTCACCTCCGCACAGAAGCAGTTGGACGACGCGCAGGCACAGCTGAAGGACGGCTACGCCCAGGCGGAGGCGGCAGGCTCACCCGCCGCCATGATGGAGCAGCTCAACGCCCAGCAGACGCAGCTGACCGAACAGCAGAACGCGCTCAATCAGCAGCGCGACACTCTCGCCGAGAGTCAGAAGCAGGTTGACGCGGGTCGCGCAGAAATCGCCTCCAAGAAGGACGAGCTGGCTGAGGGCAAGAAGAAGCTGGACGAGCAGCGCAACCAGCTTCAGAAGACCGAGAGTGACCTGCCTGCACAGCGTGAGCAGCTGGAGCGTCAGCAGAAGCTCTACGACTTCACCGCCGGCTACCGTATGGTCTCTGAGGATCAGTCCACGGCGATTGCGACTGTCTCGTTTAAGAAGAAGATTTACGAGGTGCCGTCCGCCGAATTGCAGAAGGTCATGTCCGATCTCGAGTCGGCGAACCTGCACGGGGCGACCGTCCAGTTCGACGCGAACCTGAGTGAATCCGCGCTTGGCGGCGGCTCGCACACCGGTGAGGTTGCGGGTATGGTCATCGCCTTCATCGTGCTCATGGTTATGCTCGGTACTCTCGTTGCTGCCGGCCTGCCGATTCTCATGTCTCTGGTGGGCGTGGTGGTGGGTGTGCTCGGCACGCTTTCGCTTTCCTCCGTCGTGGAGATGAGTTCTACCGCCTACACCCTGGGTCTGATGCTTGGTCTGGCGGTCGGTATCGACTATTCGCTGTTCATTCTGAACCGCTACCGCACGAACCTGCTGGATGGCATGCCGAAGGTCCAGGCGATTGCTCTGGCGAACGGCACGAGCGGTAACGCCGTGATTTTTGCGGCGAGTACCGTGATTATTGCGCTCGTGGCGCTGAACGTGACCGGTATTCCCTTCCTGGGCGTGATGGGTAATGCCGCCGCGTTCTGCGTGGTTGTTGCCGCCCTGATCGCGGTGACGCTCACCCCGGCGGTGCTGTCCCTGGCGGGTACCAAAATCATGTCGAAGAAGCTGTGGGCTTCCATCGATACCCCGCAGAAGATTGCGGAACGCCGCGCGCAGGATGCCGAACGCACCGAGAAACCGAACGGCTGGTTGCGCCTCGTGCTGGCGCGTCCGCTACTGACCCTGGTGGCCGGTACGCTGGCGCTGCTGGCGGTTGCCGCCCCTATGTCTCAGATGCGCCTGGGTCTGCCGGACGCCTCAAACTACCCCTCCGATAGCGCCGCGTACAAGTCGTATGCGCTGGTCAAGGACAAGTTCGGTGAGGGCATGAGCGCCCCGCTGGTTGCGGTCGCGCACACGCCCGCGAACATGAGCGAGGAGCAGGCTCAGCAGGCACAGATTGATATCGTCTCTGCGGTGAAGGAGCGCGGCGGCGCGAACGTGCAGGCTGTGGTTCCCGGCGGTATGACCGATGACCGTACCCTGATGATTTTCCAGGTGATTCCTGCCCACAGTGCAAGTTCTGTGGAGACTGAAGAGCTTGTCCACGAGCTGCGAGCCGTGACCGTTCCGGTTCAGGGCTCTGAGGTGTCTCTCGGCATTGCGGGTCAGACCAGCGGCAATATTGACGTCTCCGAGGTGCTCGCGCAGAAGCTGCCCCTGTACCTGGGCGTGGTGATGGGGCTGTCCTTCCTGGTGCTGATCCTGGTGTTCCGTTCGATTATGGTTCCGCTGGTTGCCTCGGTGGGCTTCCTCTTCTCGGTGCTGGCGAGCTTCGGCGCCGTGGTGTCGATTTACCAGTTGGGCTTTATGAGCTCCCTCTTTGGCGTGGACCATCCGGGTCCGGTGCTGTCCTTCTTGCCGACCCTGCTCATCGGTATTCTTTTCGGTCTTGCGATGGATTACCAGATGTTCCTGGTGACCGGCATGCGTGAAGCGTACGTGCACGGCAAGGATGCGGCGACCGCCATTGTGAGCGGCTACAACCATGCGGTGCGTGTGGTGGTGGCTGCCGCGATCATCATGATTTCAGTGTTTGGTGGCTTCATCTTCGCTGATTCGACAATGATCCGCCCGATGGGCTTCGGTCTGGCGTTCGGTGTGCTCGTGGATGCGTTCATTGTGCGCATGACGCTGACCCCGGCGATTATGGCTCTGCTGGGCGATAAGGCGTGGTGGATGCCTAAGTGGCTGGATCGCCTCACTCCGAATATGGATGTTGAGGGCGCCGCGCTGAGTGAGAAGATGAGCGAGAATATTCAGCACGAGCGTGAGTCTGCTGCTGCCGACTCGGGTAGCAAGCTAGGGTCAGAGTAAAGTATTAGTGTGCGTTTGTGCGCTACGGCGCACTCTGAAGACTAATACGAGATGAAAGGGCAGGTGCACAGCGATGAGGAACCGCGCGAGTATCCGACAGTGGATAGGAGGCGTTCTGAGCCGTGTGCCTGCCCCTTTTCTTGTCTTTTTGGGAGGCGGTACGGGGGCGCTGTGCCGCGTGTACACTCCCGGCGGCGTGCTGGTGGCGAACCTGCTAGGTTCGTTCACGCTGGGCCTGCTGACGATGGTGTGGAACGCCTACGCGCGCCGTGACGGTGAGGAGCGGATTCATTCGTTCCGTCTGCTGTTCGGTGCGGGTATGATGGGCGGCTATACGACGTATTCGTCGATTGCGGCGGTTTTGGCGCAGACGATTTTTCTGCCGTACACCATCAACTACACGTACATGATGCTGGCGGTGGCGGTGCTGCTGGTGGGTGGTTTGGTTGCCGCCGCGGCGGGCATGCTGACGGGCCGTTTTGTGGCGTCCCGCCTGGTACCCGTCCACGATGCTGAGGAGGGCCGCTAATGTTTTTCGCTCTGATGGTGTTCCTCTGCGGTGGTCTGGGTGCGATGACCCGCTTCTTCCTCGATAAGGCGATGTCGCCTCGTCTGCGCACGGAGTCGTCGATTATTAGCCCGGTGTTCGTCATTAACCTGGTGGGTTCGTTCCTGTACGGTCTGCTGATTTTGCCGGTGTCGAATCCTCGCGCGCTAGGCGTGCACTATAACGCCACGGATCAGGTGGCGTTCTGGTGCACCGTGATTACGACCGGCCTGCTGGGTGGTTTTACGACCTTCTCGACCGCCATGGTGGAGGCGCTGACTGCCCGTTCTGAGGGCAAGATGGTGAAGTTCCTGATGCTCTGGCTGGTGCAGGTTGTGGGTGCGATGGTGGCTGCGATTGCGGGCGCGTTCTTGTTCGTGCTGCTGTTTGGTCGGTATATTGCGCCGGTGTTCCCGCCGGATGTTCTGTACTGACGGCACCGGCTGTGGTGGTTCTCATGGCATTTTTGGGTGCGTGTACAGCTTTTTCACAGTTTCGCCTAGGGTGAGCCATAGAGCCGTCTTTTACACTGGTGGTGAATGATATGCGGCGGGCATGAACAGACACCCGCTATATACCACCGGGAATATATGTTAGAACAGGCATATATACAGGTGGAAAGCATATAACTCACTCTCACGACCTAAGGAACACACCGCATGCAGGAACTGCTCAGTAAACACATGATTGGCACCTTCGCCATCGAGATTGCGGCGCTTACTGTCGCACTCTCCATCATCGGCTTCATTGGCATGCGCCTGCGCGCCAAGAAGACCGGTCGAGCGCACAGCATCCGCCAGTACCTGCTGACTGCATCCTTCGCACTGTTCCTTGCGTCGATTCTTTCGCTGACGCTGACCCCGATTGGTAGCGCGAATAGTGTCACGAACCCCGAACTCTACTACCCGCGCTTCTACGTGGGCTGGAGCTGGCAGCAGGCATGGGACCTGACGGCTGGCATGGGTCTGCGCCGCTTCTTCACCACCGTGTACGCGCAGCTCTTCTTCAATATCGCGATGTTCATTCCGCTGGGCTTCTTTACGGCGGGCTGCCTGCGCTGGGGTCTGCGCGCTACGGCGTTGAGTGGCTTCGCGCTCTCGAGCTTTATTGAACTGAGCCAGCTGACCGGTAACTGGGGTCTGGCGGGCTTCACCTACCGCACCTTCGATGTGGATGACATTGTGAATAACACCGCCGGCGCGGTCCTGGGTGCGGTCTGCATCTGGGTGGTGCGCGCGATTCAGAAGCGCCGCCTCGCTAAGCATGATCGGGTGCTGGCAATGGCGTCCGCCGCGGCCTAGTGCCCATCCAATTCCTTCCGTGAGGTAGACGCAACGAACCCCTCATTTTCATAACCTGACCGATATTGTGCAGGTTATGAAAATGAGGGGTTCGCCGTTTTTAGATGAAACCCTAGACAGGGAAGTTCTCGGGCGGGAAGACTAGTCGTCCTCAATCACCTGGTTGACGACGCGGGTGCTACGGTTGCCCTTCACCTCTTCGGGCAGCAGAATCGGCATGGAACCGGTCGGCGTGTAGGTTGCCGCGCGTGCCGCCGCGGTAGCGTGGGTGTCCTCAAACTCGGGGATGACCTCGGAGCTGGGTGCGCGGTACAGGTGGCTATTAGCCCACCACGCGAAGAGCAGAACCACAAGTGCCAGAGCACTGGAAACGAACAGCCACGGGCTGACCTGACCCTCGTAGTAGAGCTTGAAGAATGCGCCACCCATGAAACCGCCGGCAATCGGGCCGCAGATCGGAACCCACGCGTAGAACCAGCGCGAGGAGCCCTTATCGTGGATGGGCAGCAGGGCGTGCATGAGGCGCGGACCGAAGTCACGGGCGGGGTTCAGAGCGTAGCCGGTCTGACCGCCCAGACCGATCACGAGTACGGTGACCATGAAGCCGAAGGCGAGGGGCTTGAGCACGTCGTTGAGGTTGAGAGAGAGTTCCACACCGCCGCTGATGGACGGCTTGAAGTTCACACCGGTGTACAGTGCCGAGAAGACCAGCATGAACGTGCCGATCATTTCGGAGAGGGCGTTGGTGAAGTAGTTGTGAATAGCGGGGACGGTGCCGAAAACGCCGAGCTTAATCTTCTTGTCGGCGGTTGCTTTCCAGTGCGGCAGGTAGTTGAGGTAGACCAGTCCGGCGCCGACCATTGCGCCGAGTACCTGGGCGATGATGTAGCCGGGGACCTTCTCCCAGGAGAACTCGCCGAACGCTGCCAGGCCGATAGACACAGCGGGGTTGAGGTGGCCGCCGGAGTAGGCGTGGGAGGCGTAGACGCCGAAGGTGACGGCGAAACCCCAGCCGAAGGCGATGGTGAAGAAGTTGTCGCCGTGGCCTTTGGACCGGCGAAGTTCGACGTTGGCGATGACGCCGCAGCCGATGGTGCACATAATGAGCGTGCCGAGGAATTCGGCGAGGTAGGGGCTGATGGTGTACACGGGGTGTCCTTCAGGTAGTGAACTGCGGGTGGTAAACCGGGATTCGGTCGGGTGCGCAGTGCCGAGCGTGAGGGAGGTGTGGTTTTGTGTGGGGCTATGCCGCCCGAGTGGCGTGTTTAACCTTTGGCATCTATGGAACCCTGAATACCCTAGAAGGGCAATACTTTTGTGTTATTTCACCCTTAGACATAAGCGGTTTTTCGGGTTTTTCGTTTAAAAATAAATGTGGTGGATGAGGGGAAAAACAGGCATAGTCCACACCTTGGACTCATTCCATAAACCCATACTTAAACCCACAGTTCAACCGATCGTTAAATCCATGGCTCAACCAACACTTGAACCCCGCCAACACCACCCGCCATCAGCGCAAAAATGCCCGGGCACCTCACGGGGTACCCGGGCAGTTTCTGTAATTTTTATGCGGCTCTAACTGCGGCTCTTGCGAACCGCGGTGGACTGGCTGTTACGCAGCTACACGGCTACTACTTGGCGCTCGCCCAGTCGAGAATCGCCTCGAAGAAGCGCTCGCATTCGCTCAGCTGCTCCAGCTCAATCCACTCGTTCGGGGAGTGCGCCTGGGCAATATCGCCGGGACCGCAAATGATGCTCTGCACGCCGGCGCGCTGGAACTGGCCCGCCTCGGTGCCGTAGGTGACCTTCTGTGGTGCGTCATTGGTGCCCAGCCACTCATGGGCGAGGTGTACGATGGGTGCGTCGTCCTCGGTACCCAGGCCCGGCACGGCTGCGAGCAGTTCGTGCTTCACACCCACGCGGGAGGTGAGGCTACCGGGCTCTGCACCGGTCAGCTTTTCGGCGCGTGCGGCGCGCGCCTGCAGGTCGGGCAGTATGACCTCCGAAAGTTCGCGGTCAATGCGCTCCACGAAGGATTCGGTGGTCACCTGCGGCAGAGTGCGCACATCGTACTCCACCACAGCCTGCTCGGCGACGATGTTGTACTGCAGGCCGCCGGTTGCCAGGTTCACGCTACCGGTGGAGTGGGGAATGATGAACGACTCGTCGAACGGGCCTTCTTCTTCCCACTGGTCCGCCATGTCGGTGAAGAAGGTGATGAACTCGCCTGCTGCGGCAACCGCGTTCACGCCATGGGTGGCGAGGGAGCCGTGCTTGGGCACGCCGGTGAAGGTGACGCGGCCGCGGTGTGCGCCCTTGTGCGCGTCGATAATGCGCATGCTGGAGGGCTCACCAACAATCGCGTAGTCGGGGGCGAGGTCGCGCGCCACGAACTCCTCGATAAGGGAGGGTGCACCAATGCAACCGATTTCCTCATCGTAGGAGAACGCGAAGTGCAGGGGAGTGCGCAGCTTCGCCTCCGCAACGCGCGGCAACAGCCAAAGCGCCACGGCGAGGAAGCCCTTCATGTCGCACACGCCGCGACCGTAGGCGCGGGTACCCTCCACACGCAGGGTGAAGGGGTCGGCGTCCCACGCCTGACCGGCGACGGGTACGACGTCCGTGTGGCCGGAGAGAATGAGGCCGCCGCGGGTGGTGCCGTCAGCGGCAGGGACGGTGACCAGCAGGTTGGCGCGGGTGCCGTCCTCGTTGTAGGTGCGCACGCCGCTGTAGCCGTAGCGGGCAAATTCGGCTTCGATGAGCTCAATAAGTTCCAGGTTGGAGGTTCCGGAGATGGTGGGAATCGCGATGAGCTTTTCGAGCCAGGGGAGGGATGCGGGCTGGGTGGTCTGAGCCGTCATGACTGTTCCTTCTGTGCTGTGTTGCTGTGCGCTGTCATGTGCTGCGTGCGCTGTTATGTTCAGGGTACGCCGCGGGGCGGTATTCGTCGCCTCATGGTCGTCGAATACCGCCCCGTGACCCCTGCGCGGGGTTAGATGCTGTAGTTGTTCACGTTCGAGTGGTCACCCAGCGCGTGGAAGTTGCGCGAGTGGTAGACCAGCGGGGTGCCTTCGCAGTCGTTGCGGATAAACTCTTCAACCTGTGCGGTGAAGACGAGTGCGGGGCCTGCCTCAACGCGGCTGAGCGGGGTTGCGCGCAGTACGCGGCGTACGCCGTGGACGAGGGGCTCGCCGGTGTGGACGAATTCCCAGGTGCTGGGGTCCTCGAAGCGGGGGTAGTCGTGGGTTGCGAAGTTCTTCGCGAGGGTCACATTCTCAGCGTCGAGCATGTGCACGAGGAAGGAGGACGCAGCCGCAATCTTTGCTGCGGAGCCGCTGTTTGCCTTCAGGGAGAAGGCAATGATGGCGGGGTCTGCGGACACGGAGGTCAGCGAGGAGGCGGTGAAACCTGCGGGTTCGCCATTTTCATCGGTTGCGGTGATGATGGCGACGCCGGCGGGCTGGTGGCCGAAGGCGAGCTTGAACTGCTCGGAGGTGTCGGCGATGGGTGCCTGTGCTGCAATGGTTTCGGTCATGATCGACCCTTTCTTCTGCGGCTGCGTTTAGGGTTCGTCCAGATGTGTATGCGTTGGGCGACCCTTTGTTAAGGGGAGATATGTTTCAGGGTAAAGCTAAAGGGTGGTGAACACCTTATTTATTGCCCTATGTTTCTTAGGTGACCCTTTCGTGACATTGAGCGTGAAATATTACGTCATAATCTTCGTCTTTTGGGAGCTTCGAAGATGCGCTCTGCCGATTGTCCCGCTTCGGGGTCTGAGTAGCGGGTTGTGGGTGCTGTCCCTCTCTCTTCCGCGGGGTTTCGCGGGGGTGAAGAGGGCGCTAAGGTATCCTTGCTTGGTACGCGAAAGCGCACCGCACCCCGTATTTGAGGGGTTTTCCGGTGCGTGAACTGTGGGGAGAAGAGGGTTAATGAGCTGGTTGGCAACTATTCCGCTGCTACTTTTTGCGGTCGTGTTGGCTTTTGGCCCCGGCTATGCAATGGGCTGGGCGCTGCGTGTTCCCGCACGTCTGCGCGTTTTTTATGCGCCGCTGCTGTCCTTCGCTTTGGTGGCTGTTTCCGCGATTGTGCTGGGTAAGACCGGTATTCCGTGGAGCCTGATTTCTTTCGTGCCGGTTGCCGCCGTGCTGGTGGCTGCCGCCGCGGGTGTGATGCACCTGGTGGGCCGCCGCTGGCCTGCTCTGGCGTCTGCCTCGTGGCCGGGTAATGATGTTCCTGTGGCATGGCCGGTGGTGGGTGCTGTGTTAGGCGGATTCCTGGTGCTGCACATGACCGAGGACATGGTCTACGGGCCTGAGGCGTTCTCGCAGAGCCTGGATAATTCCTTCCATATGAATGCGATTCGCTGGATTCAGGAGCACGGCGATGCCTCCAGCCTGACCCTTGGAGCAGTCGCTGCTGCGAACCAGGAGCCGACGTTTTACCCGGCGGGTTGGCACGATTTTGTGTCCCTGATTTATAGCACCACGGGTACGAGTATTGCGACCGCCACCATTGTGACCGTGCTACTGGCTTCCGGCATTTTGTGGCCCTGCTCGCTGGTGGCGCTGAGCCTGAGCATCCCGAAGCTGCGCCGCCTGCAGGCCCTAGCTATTCCGGCGATGATTTGCGGTTTTGCGGCTTTCCCGGGCCTGCTACTGCGCTGGGGTGTGCTTTTCCCGAACCTGCTGGGCTATGCCCTGCTACCTTCATTTGTGGCACTCATGGTGTACCTGGTACAGGTGATGGTACGCCGCGAGTATTCGGCATCCCTATCGCTGGGTTTAGCCTCCCTGGTGGGTCTTGCGGGTCTGGCGCTGGTGCATCCGAATGCGGTGGTTTCTGCCGCAGCCTTTGCTGTACCCCTGCTACTGGCTGGTGTGGCGCAGGTCCTGCGTTCGCATGAGTTGATTGCTCGACAGAAATGGGTGGGTTCCATCCTGCTACTGGCTTTCCTGGCTGGTTGTGTAGGGGCCTGGCGTGTATTACGTCCCGCTGAGTTTGCAAGTAATACTTGGTCGCCGATTCTGACCGAGGGTGAGGCCCTCTATCAGTTCCTCTTCCTGGGCCTGGAGAATGGTAATCAGCTGGGTGATAAGTTTAATCCCTCCTACTTGGCGGGTTTCCTGGTTCTGTGGGGTGTGGGGTACCTGCTGTACAAGCGCCGTAACCTGTGGCTGATTGCCAGCTGGGGGCTGATTGGTTACCTGTGGATTGTATCCGCCTCGGTGCCGCGCGGTGAGTTCCGCCTGCTGATGGTGGGCCCCTGGTACACCGACCACTTCCGCCTGGCGGCTCTGGTGGTATTCCCCTCAGTGATCCTAGCTGGTATCGGCTTGGGTGGCTTCGTAGAAGGTCTGCTTACCTGGGTTGCGCGCCGAGCACCACGCCCGGCACGCTTGAAGGTTGCGACCATCGGCATGGGTGTCGCGATGATCCTGGTACTGGTAGTTGCTGGTCTTTCTTCGCGTGTTCCTTCGGTGCAGGAGACGACCCAGGCGGTCTCTCGTGAATACCGCCTGACCCCGACCTCTGTGGTGTTGAATCAGGACGAGATGAACGTCATTAATGAAATCCCGAAGATCGTACCGAAGGACGATGTGATCGTGAATAACCCCTGGGACGGTAGCGCCTATATTTACGCGCTGGCGGATCGTCACCTGACGGGATACCACTTCGAGTTTGAGACCTCACCCAAGTACTCGGCGATTATGCACAACCTCAAGGACGCTCGTACAAACCCGGAGGTGTGCCGCGAAGTGAACGAGTACAAGGCCCACTGGTACGTTCACCTGGAGAACCAGCTGAACTTCGGCCCGGACGCCCAGAAAAACTACGACGGCCTCGTGGCTGCTATCGATACGGATGTTCTGACTCCGGTGTACTCCTCGGGTCCGATGACTCTGTACCGTATTAGCGCGTGCGATAACTAATGCGATAACTAAACGGTGCCTCAGCGCTCCTACGGGGGTGCACGCATCTGCAGAAATTCGTGCAGTGGTCTGCATTCTGGCGCTAAATCTGAGATACTGCGGAACCACTGATATGATGAAAGTCGGTATGTCTACTAGGGCATGCCGGCTTTCACACGCACGGTAAGACACATTCGTTAGGAGGGGTAGCTGCCCTATGGGTTCTCCCACATCGCCTCTTACCCCCCACACGTATCCTCGTACGCTGGTGATTATGCCCGCCTGGAACGAGGAAGAAGCACTGCCCGGCACTATTACTGAGCTGCAGGAGACGGTGCCCTTCGTGGACCTGGTGGTGGTCAATGACGGCTCCACCGACAACACCTCCGCTGTGGCTCGTGAGGCGGGTGCTTTTGTGATTGACCTGCCCTACAACATGGGCGTGGGTGCCGCCATGCGCACCGGCTACAAGTACGCGCAGCGCATGGGTTACGACTACGCCATGCAGGTGGATTCGGATGGTCAGCACCACCCCGAAAGTATCCCCACGCTGATTGAGGCAATCAAGGACTACGATATTGTAATTGGTTCCCGCTTTGCGGAGGGGGCTGCCGACTATGAGGTGTCAGGTCCACGCAAGTGGGCGATGGGCCTGCTATCGTTCCTGTTCACCCGCTCGGCGGGCACCCCGTTCACGGACGTGACCAGCGGCTTTAAGATTGCTAACCGCCGCGGCATCGACTTCTACTGCCGCAACCTGCCCGCCGAATATTTGGGCGACACAATCGACATCACCGCCATGGCTATTAACAATGGCTTGAAGGTGCGTCAGGTGCCGGTGAATATGCGTGAACGTCAGGGAGGTACCCCCTCCTCCGGTCCGCTGAAGTCTGCTGTCTATCTGGTTCGTTCACTGTTTGCCTACGGCATTTCGGTGAGCCGCCGCCCCGAGGAGAAGTAATCATGAGCGCGAGTGTTTTTTTCCTCATTCTGTCCGTACTGGTGTGTGCCTTTGTGATTGTGCAGGTGCGTCACCAGCGCATGAAGGAGCGGTACGCCGCCCTGTGGCTGATTATCGGCGCGGTCATTATCGTGCTGGGCGCTTTCCCGAGTCTGCTAAACGGTGTGGCGGACTTTGTGGGTGTTGCCCTGCCGGTGAACCTGTTGTTCCTGCTGTCGATTCTTTTGCTCATGGGCGTCAGTATTCACCTGACCCTGGAGCTGTCGCGCCTGTCGGAGAAGACCCGTATCCTGGCTGAGGAAGTCGCCATTTTGAAGGCGCTTCAGGAGCAGCCGGAGGGTGCATCTGGCTTAGGCCGTAAATCCTCTGCACGGGGCGAGCAGTAGGAACCATAATTTTCTTTTAGTATTTTTTACCCCTTTGACCTGGAGTAATACCTTATGACCGTTGATATTCTGTTCCCCTACTACGGCGACGTCGCCATGATGAAGCAGGCTGTACTGTCTGTGGTCGGTCAGACCAACCCGGACTGGCGCCTGATTGTTGTCGATGATGGCTACCCGGACGACTCGATTCCTGGCTGGTTCGAGTCGCTGAAGGACGAGCGCATCACCTACATGCGTAATGAAACCAACCTGGGTGCGAACGCGAACTACCGCAAGTGCCTGACCTTCGTGGAGAACGAACTGGTCACCGTCATGGGTGCTGACGACGTCATGCTCCCCAACTACGTGCAGTGGCTCGTGGATGCAGCGGCTAAGCACCCCGAGGCGTCCATTTTCCAGCCCGGCGTGGTCGTGATTGATGAGAACAACGGCCTGTCGAACACTCTGGTGGAGCAGACTAAGGCGTTCTACCGTCCCAAGGGTGAGGCTGTTCTGCAGGGTGAGGAGCTGGCTACCTCCCTGCTACGCGGCGCGTGGTTCTACTTCCCGTCCCTGGGTTGGCGTAAGGACGCTATCGTGGGCACCGGCTTCCGTGAGGGCCTGAACGTTATCCAGGACATGGCGCTGATTCTCGACATTACGATGCGCGGCGGCTCCCTGTACTACGACCCGCAGATTGCGTTCATGTACCGCCGTCACGGTGGTTCTGACTCGTCTTGGCGGGCCCTTGAGGGTACCCGCTTTGAGGAGGAGCGCCGCTACTACAACACCATGGTTGAAGAGATGACTGCCCTGGGTTGGACGAAGGCTGCCCGCGTGGCTCGTATTCGCTTCTCTTCGCGTGCTCACGCGCTGACTCTGCTACCGAAGGCGGCTCTGGCGAAGAAGTGGCAGGGTGTTAAGAACCTTGCCGAGCACGTCGTAAAGTAAAGACTTCAATTCTATAGGTGCGACCAGTAGAGAACGGAGATAGCGTGGAATCATCGGCAGAGTCCCAGCCGAAGAAAATGACTCGTGGTCATTCGATGGCAATTTTGGGATCGTCCGGTTTAGCTGCACTATCTTCTCTAGGAATTACCGTTGTAGTGAAACGGTTTCTGGAGGGCGAAAGCCTGACGGAGTTCCTTCTCTTCTGGTCGCTTCTTTTTGCCCTCTACGGTGTGGTGGTAGGTATCCAGCAGGAAGCTACCCGCGCTGTGGGTACTGCACGCCGCGACGGTAAAACTGGTGCACGTATTGCCCCCGTGGGTGCTCTGGTGGGTCTTATTGTGGGCGGGCTGACCTTAGTGACGAGCCCTCTGTGGGCTCCTGCCCAGATTCCTTTGAGCGGGTTTAGCGGTGTGCTGCTCCTGAGTGCCGGTGTGGCCCTCTACGCCATGCACATGACTCTCTACGGTGCGTCTGCTGGCCAGGAAAGCTGGTACCTCTTCGCGAGTGTGTTGGGGTTCGACGCTATTTGGCGTATCGTAGCTATCTGTGCGGTCGGTCTGGTCTCTGCACATCTAATCGGTCTTGAAGCCGCAACGGTTTCTCCGGTACTTCTGTGGCTGCTGATGGTGCTTCTGCTTCCAGAAGCTCGGCGAGTTTTTAGCTCTCGTGCGGATGTTTCCTCGGGCCGTCTGCTGTATAACTACACGCTGTCGATGGGGTCGTCGACTGCTAATGCGGTTCTTATGATGGGCTTGCCGCTTCTGCTGAACGTTAGCATCGATTCAAACGACCCGCTACAACAGGTTATTTTGGCGGTTCTGATTCTGGCGATTTCGATTACGCGCTCGCCGATTATGATTCCTTTGCAGGCTTTTCAGGGCGTGGCGGTGTCTGCTTTCTTGAAGCAACAGAATCATCCGTTGCGTGCTTTTGCGAAGCCTGCTGGTGCACTGTTGGGTGTGGGTCTTGTGGGCGCTGCGGCGGCTTACGTGCTGGGGCCGTGGCTGTTTGGTCTGCTTTATCCGCCGAAGCCTTCAGAGGTTGAAGCATACGCTCAGGTGGTGACTTCTCCGGTGCTTGCACTTCTGGTGTTTGCTTCTGCTTTCCTGGCGCTTCTGGTGCTGTCAGGGTCGCTGGTGATTGCATTGAATATGCACCGTTCGTATGTGGCCGGTTGGGTGCTGGCGGCTGCGGTTGCTTGTGTGGTGGCGGTGTCGCCGTTGCCTCTTCTGACTCGCACTCTTCTTGCCCTGTATGTGGGTCCGATTCTTGGCCTGCTAGTGCATTTGGGTGCGATGGTGTGGCAGGCGCGTTCTGTGTCGAATAGCGGCAATGCTGAGCTGGAGAATATTTAATAAATAAATGATGAGGGGTTGAGCAAACGAGTAGTTATGCTCAACCCCTCATTTTTTATTGCTCATGAACTGACGGGGGCTGGAGGTGTCCACCCGCTATTACTACTTCAAACCCTGGGAACTTAGGTAACCCTATGGAAAACAGGCGGGGTGCTCCCTACACTGGAAGGACACAATGACAAACCGCACGGGCCGCCCACACCGCGGCCCCGCCCCTCCCAACGGGTATAGCACCGAAGGAGCCACCCATGAGCCGACGCACCGACGCGCCCGCCCGATCACCACGACGAGCCGCCCTCGCCAGCTGGATAGGCTCCGCCCTTGAATACTACGACTTCGCCGTCTACGGCACCGCCGCCGCAATCGTGCTCAACCGCATCTTCTTCCCCGAAGACACCGCCGCCATCGGCATCCTCAAGTCCATGGTGGTTGTGGGCGTCGCCTACGTTGTGCGTCCCTTCGGCGCCATGATCGTTGGACCCCTCGGTGACCGCTACGGCCGCCGATTCGTCCTGATGCTCACGCTCTTCCTGATGGGCTTTGCCACCTTCGCAATCGGTTGCCTGCCGACCTACAGCGAGGCGGGTATCCTCGCCCCCACCCTGCTGGTCATCTGCCGCATGATTCAGGGCCTCTCCGCCGCCGGTGAGCAGGCAAGCTCCATCTCCATCTCCCTGGAGCACGCCAACGAGCATCAGCGCGCCTTCACGACCAGCTGGACCCTGCAAGGCACCCAGTTCGGCTCGCTACTGGCAACCGCCGTGTTCATTCCCTTCGCCGCCCTGCCGGACGAGCACCTGCTGAGCTGGGGCTGGCGCGTACCCTTCTGGCTCTCCGCCTTCGTGGTGGTGACTGCCTGGCTGATTCGCCGCACCCTCTCCGAGCCGCCCGCCTACCTGCAGCGCGAAAAGCTCACCGAATCCCCGCTCACGCTGGTCTTCAAACACCACAAGCGCGCTGTGCTCACCATCGCCGTGTGTGCCATGGTCAACACTGTGAACATGGTCTTCACGACCTTCGCGCTGTCCTTCGCCACCAAGGGTTACGACCTTGACCGCAGCACGATGCTGCTGGTGCCGGTCGCCTCCAACACTCTCGGCCTGATTGCGATTCCGCTCGCCGCCATGCTTGCCGACCGGATCGGTCGTAAGCCCGTGTTCATTACCGGTGCGGTTGCTTCGTCCCTGGTGATGTTCCCGTACCTCGGCGCGATTACCGAGGGTAACTGGGTGGGTATCTTCGCCTACGGCGTGCTCATGCACGGTGCGCTGTACTCCATGGCGAACGGCGTGTGGCCCGCCTTCTATGCGGAGATGTTCCCGACTCGCGTGCGCGTGACCGGCCTGGCGTTGGGTACCCAGATTGGCTTCGCAATTTCTGGAGGCGTGGCGCCCGCCGTGGCGACGAGCCTCGCCGGTGCCGACCTGCATAATGCGGTGCTGCCCGCCGTGTTCACGGTTGCCATGTGTGTGCTCGTGGCGTTGGGTGCGCTGACGGTTCGTGAAGGGTACAAGAAGTCCCTGGCTGAGCTGGATGCATAACCCGAACAATATATTCCGTATATAGAATAAATACAGGTGGGGATGGATAGTTAGCTATCCATCCCCACCTGCGTGTTTAACCTTCTAAGCCCGCTGCTGAGCCGCAATCAGCGTCTCAAAATGCGCCGCCATACGCTCAGCGTTCGGTGCCAGCCCGGTGAAGAGGCGGAATGCATCCACCGCCTGACCCACCGCCATGTAGCCGCCCGTTAGCACCTCGCATCCGGCGGCACGCGCCGCGCGCACCAGCTGCGTCTGTTGCGGCAGATAGATGACGTCCGCAACCCACAGGCCTTCACGCAACACCCCGGCACTCAGTGCCGATTCACTCAACGGCATACCCGGATGCACGTGCATACCCACCGGGGTTGCGTTCACCAAACCCTGAGCTTCTAGTAGAACTTCAATCAAGCGCTCATCGTCGGTCAGCACCTCGATCCGGGTCTGCGGGAAGAGCCCACCCAGCTGCTCCGCAAGCCCCTGCGCCTTCGCCGCGTCACGCTCAAAGAGACTCAGGTGGCGCACCCCCAGGCGGCACAGGGCGTATGCCGTGGCGCTACCGGCACCGCCAGCACCCAGCTGCACCACGTGCTCCAGGCGCGCCGGATCCTCCGCCACCTGCGGCAGGCCGCGCTTCAATCCCGCAATGAACCCGGAGTAGTCCGTGTTATCGCCGTAGAAGCTGCCGTCCTCACCAATCACCACGCAATTGACCGCACCCAGGGCGCGTGCCGCATCCGAAAGCTCGTGCAGGTGCTCCATGACCGACTGCTTGCACGGGTGCGTGATATTGAAAGCGTTAAAGCCGAGCAGTGCCGCAGCATCCAGAAGCGCCGGTGCGGAGGCGCCATCCAGGTTCAGGGCGTCCAGGTCGACAGGGCGGTACAGGTAGCGCACCCCGTGCGCGTCCGCCTCCGCCTCATGCATGGGAGGGGTCAGGGAGGAGGTGATGCCGTCACCAATGAGACCCACCAGGAAAGATTCAGTACGCAAACTCATAGTTTCACTGTACGTGTCCATCCCTCAAGATGCACCTACTTTCTTGAACCCGTACCAAATGCGTGCTGGATTTGGGAAGAAGATAAAAATAATTTCTACGCTCACAAGAGCGATATGTCTGACAGAAACACCTCGAAGGTATAAGCTTGGTATAAGTGCTCGCGCGCCACGGCGCGCACATGAGACCACACAGACACCGTCACAGTGAAGTGATACCGATATTCGGAGGATAGATTGTCAATGACTGACAAGGCTATGGCACACTTCGCTGGCGCCGATGCATGGGTCGAGCAGTATTTCCTGAACAGCCCCGAAGATGAGCGTGAAGAGTTCACCCCGGCAGAGTTAGAGGATTTGGCTCGCACCCACCGTGCGCTGGCTCAAATCCGCCTGCCCAAGACCCCTGTCGTTGCCGCACGCAACGACGAGTACAACACCACCCTGTACGTCGCGACCGACGACATGCCGCACATCGTCAGCTCCCTGACCGCATGCCTTGCCGCGCACTTTGGTGGTTTCGTCACCATTCTTCACCCCACCTTCCTCGCTGAACGCGGCCCGGACGGTACCCTCCTGAGCCTGCGCGGCACCGGCATGCGCGGCAACCTCGCCAGTGGCGATACCGCCACTCTTGGCGTGCCCTCCCTCAAGCTCAGCGAGAACGCCCCGGCGGGTACCACTGTCGCTATTGAAGCCTGGATTGCGGTTCGCCTGACCCGCTACCTCACTGAGGAAGAGCAGCGCCGCTGCGAGAAGGAAGTTGAGCGCGTCCTCGCTGATGTTCGCGCCTGCCACACCGACCTGGATGCCATGGTCGCCCGCGTTTTCGACCTGGCGCAGTCCATGTACGACCTGCGCGGCGCAACCCTGGGTCACGGCGAGGAATCCTACGCCGCTAACCCGCGCGGTGTGGAGCCTGCCTCCCGTGTGGAGGTGGCACAGGACTTCCTGCGCTGGCTGACCCGCGGCAACTTCGTGTTTATGGGCGTTAAGGAGCGCGTGCTGGACGGCACCTCCGGCGCTATTTCTCTGGTGGACCGCCCCGGTTCGGCGCTCGGTATTCTGCGCACCACGGAGGGTAAGAGCCGCATCCCCCTTTCGGGCGAGACCCTGGAGCGTGCCCTGTTCCCGCGCCCCCTGTACATCACGAAGGCGAATTCCCGCTCCACCGTAGCACGGAACGACTACCTGGACTACATTGGTGTGCGCCGCTTCGACCTGAACGGCCGCGTGATTGGTGAGTACGTCATTCTGGGTCTGTTCACCCGTCAGTCGTACGCACTGCCCGCTATTGAGACTCCGCTGGTGCGTGAGCGTATCGCGATGGTGCGCCGCCGCCTCGGCTACCACCCCGGTTCTTACTCTGACAAGGCGCTTCTGGGTGCCTTGGAAGATTACCCGCGCCTGGAGCTGTTGCACGCTTCCGCTAATGACCTGACCGATACGTTCGGCGGCATCATGGGCCTGGAGGAGCGCCGCAAGACCCGCCTGTTCCTGCGCGCCGACCAGTTCAACCGGTTTATTTCCGCCGTGGTGTACCTGCCTCGGGATCGTTACAACACGAACGTGTGCTCCCGTATTCAGCGGGTGTTCCAACAGGAATTTGATTTTAGTGCCATCGACCATGAGGTGTACCTGTCCTCCTCATCGCTGGCGCGTCTATTTTTCCGCATTCGGCTCACCAACCCCAATGATGTGCCGAAGACGGATCATCAAGCTCTCGAAAAGCGACTGCAAGAAGCCGCCCGCTCCTGGGTGGAAGCAACCGCAGCTGCTATTGAGGCATGGAAACCCGGAGCGGCAGGCCGCCGACTCGCATCAGCCTGGGCAGATGCGACTAGTGCAGCCTACCGAGCCGATTACACAGTAGAACAAGCAATCGAGGATATCGTGATTCTTGAATCTCTCTCGGGCCAGAAGCCCGCCGCAATCAAGGTTGAAGCCGGCGAAGCCAACACCACCCGACTGAAGACCTACCTGTCCGCACCTCACACCCTCACCGAGCTGCTGCCGGTTATGCAGAATATGGGTCTGGTCGTTGTTGATCAGAAGCCTTACGAGTTCAAGCCTGAGGATGGCGAAGACTACGGCTACCTCTACGACTTCGGAGTTGAATTCCCCGAGGGCGTGGACGCAAACGCTGTGGCTTCCCTGTACGAGGATGCCCTGAACGCCTACCTGCTCGGTGAGCGCGAGTCCGATACCCTGGACCGCCTGATCCTGGCTGAGGGCCTGACCTGGCAGGAAGTACGTCTGTTCCGTGCCCTGAACCACTACCTGATTCAGCTGGGCCTGGGCTACACCCCGTCCTTCATGTCGAACACCCTGCTCGCAAACCCGGCCATCACCAAGCACCTGGTCGAGTTCTTCGAGGTCAGCTTCGACCCGAACAACGGTCTCAACGATGAGCAGCGCAACGCACGCCGTGACGAAATCGAAGCAGCCCTGGTTGAGGAACTGAACCAGATCCCCACCCTGGACGCTGACCGCTACCTGCGTTCCCTCGGCAAGGTCATCCGCGCTATCCTGCGCACCAACGCATACCTTGCTGACCGCCCCGCACTCGCGTTCAAGGTGGCACCGCAGGAGATTGACTTCGCACCCCTGCCCCGCCCCAAGTTCGAGATTTTCGTCTACTCCCCGCGCGTTGAGGGTGTTCACCTGCGCTTCGGTAGCGTCGCACGTGGTGGCCTGCGCTGGTCGGACCGCCGCGACGACTTCCGCACCGAGGTGCTCGGCCTGGTCAAGGCACAGATGGTGAAGAACGCCGTCATTATCCCCACCGGCGCGAAGGGTGGCTTCTACCCCAAGCAGCTGCCCGACCCCGCAGTGGATCGTGACGCATGGATCACCGAGGGCCGCGAGTCCTACAAGGTCTTCATCGGCTCTCTGCTGGACGTCACCGACAACCTCGCAGTTGGCACCGACGGCTCCGAGACTGTTGTCCGCCCCGAGGGCGTTATCGCACGCGACGCTGACGACTACTACCTGGTGGTTGCAGCGGATAAGGGCACCGCAGCATTCTCCGACACCGCAAACGCAATCAGCCTGGAGCGCGGCTTCTGGCTGGGCGATGCCTTCGCATCCGGCGGCTCCGTCGGCTACGACCACAAGGCAATGGGCATCACCGCACGCGGTGCATGGGAGTCCGTCAAGCGTCACTTCGCTGAGCTGGGCCACGACGCTCAGACCGAAGAGTTCACCGCAGTCGGCATTGGCGACATGTCCGGTGACGTGTTCGGTAACGGTCTGCTCCGCTCCAAGGCAACCCGCCTGGTCGCAGCATTCGACCACCGCGACATCTTCCTGGACCCGAACCCGAACGCGGCAGTGTCCTTCGACGAGCGTCAGCGCCTGTACAACCTGCCCCGTTCCTCCTGGCAGGACTACAACCGCGACCTGATTTCCGCCGGTGGTGGCGTGTACTCTCGCGGTCTGAAGTCCATCGAGATCACCCCCGAGGTGCGCGAGGTTCTGGGCCTGGACGAGTCCGTCACCGAGCTCGCACCGACCGAGCTGATTTCCGCAATCCTCAAGGCACCGGTCGACCTGATTTACAACGGCGGTATCGGTACCTACGTGAAGGCCTCCACCGAGACCAACGCACAGGTTGGCGACAAGGCTAACGACGCACTGCGCGTCAACGGTAAGGACCTGCGCGCCAAGATTGTTGGCGAGGGCGGTAACCTCGGCTTCACCCAGCTGGGTCGTATTGAGGCTGCGCTCAACGGCGTCATCCTCAACACCGACGCAATCGACAACTCCGCAGGTGTGGAAACCAGTGACCGCGAGGTCAACATCAAGATTCTGGTGGACCGCCTCGTGGCACACGGCGAGCTGTCCAGCGAAGAGCGTGCTTCCTTCATCGAGTCCCTGCAGGACGAGGTCGGCGGCAAGGTCCTCGAGACCAACGTTGAGCAGAACGTTCTGCTGCAGGGTGAGTTCCACGGCTCCTTCCTGGGCACCAACCTGTACAAGCGCCTCATGCACGACCTGGAAGAGCACGCCGGCCTGAACCGCGCCGTCGAGTTCCTGCCCACCGACGAGGAGCTGGACGAGCGTCTGGAGACCACCGGCGACCGCCTGACCCGCCCCGAGCTGTCCGTCCTGGCTGCGTACGTGAAGATTTACCTCACCCACGCACTGGAGCAGACCGACTTCGCGGACGACCCCTACCTGGAAGGCGTTCTGCGCAGCTACTTCCCGGCAGCACTGGTCGAGCGTTTCGGTCAGCACCTGGACTCGCACCCGCTGCGTAAGGAAATCATTTGCACCCGCGTCGCTAACGAGCTGGTCAACATTGGCGGTATCACCTTCGCATACCGCGTGATGGAGGAGTTCAACGTCGGTATCGATTCCGTCGCACGCGCCTTCATCGTCGCTCGCGAGCTCTTCGAGCTGGGCACCGCAGCTAAGCTGCACCGCGAACTGCCCCCGAAGACCCCGCTGGATGCATGGTTCACCGTTCTGCGCGACAACCAGCGCGTTCTGGATCGTGCTGTCCGCTGGTTCATCACCGAGCGTGGCGTGGTTGCTGGCACCAGCATCTCTGAACTGCTGGAGACCTTCGGTTCCGTCGTCGAGATGCGCCATAACCTACCCGAGTACCTCTCCGGTACCTCCCGCGAGCGTGTTCGTGCAAAGCGCGACGCAGGCGAGGCATGGGGCCTGCCCGAGGAACTCATCGTCATCTGGATCCGCGGTTTCGAGGGCTACGCCCTGCTGGACGTCATCCGTTCGGCACGCGACCACGACTTCGAGGCAACCTCGCTGGCACCGGTCTACTTCGCAACCTACGACCGCTTCAAGGTGGACGAGCTGCTCGGCCTCATCTCCGACCTGCCCCGCAGCGACCGCTGGGAGATCCTGGCACGTCAGGCACTGCGCGGCAGCCTCTACGAGACCGCTGCAGGTCTGGCACTGTCTGTGGCAGAGGGCGCGAAGGGTGACTTCTCCACCGTGGACGGTGCGCAGAAGGCACTGGCTACCTGGATTGAAGAGCACCCGACCCGCGTGGGTAACATCGACCGCATCCTGAAGGAGATTGGCGAGGCCGCTCTGGACGTCACGGGTCACCCGCGCCTGGCTGTAGTGTCCGTGGCACTGCGTACTCTCTCGAGTGCATCCTAAATAGCTAAGGCCCGTTAGGGTCGCTTAGAGCATCCCGGTTCCCTCCCGGTGGGAGGGGCCGGGATGCTTTTGCGCAGGGACACATGGTGCATGCACAGGTAGTGCGGGGGATCCTTGGTTGGGTGAACCTTGTGCCGGTGTGCCAGCGCGTCAGCACCTCGCGTGGAGCACCCAAATCAAGGTTGTTGCACCCCGCGTATATTGCATAGAATATTGCTCTCACTAGATGTTTTGCATTCTTGTGTGATGCGCATTATGTGGGTGTGTCCTAAATCCCTCCAAATATCAAGTAGAGGGTTAAGGAAACCAAAGGTTTTAGTTGATATATGCCGTATATTGATTCACGGCGGCATCAGCGCAAGCCATGGGGACCCGGCACTTCTCGGTACGACGACTCTTTCCCCTGGCGCGTCACACGGTGCTGTTCAAACACACTGCCCCTAATCTTTACGATTATCGACTGAAAGTCTGCAAGATTGTCTACCAACCACGGTACTGAGGAAAAAAGCAATAGCGCATGGCGCCTCCTCATTAACTTTCTGCTTTACGTCTCTCCGGTCGCCCTGCTGACCACCGTCTTCCCCATGGTTACCCCGACCATTAACCGGTACAACCTTGATGGTGTACCCCTGATCCAGGTGATTCTGGCGGCGTCCATTACCGTTCCTTGGCTCAGCCAGGCAGCCTGCCTGCCCCTTTACCGTGCTATCCAGATGGAGCACAAGAAGATTGCGGACGCCCGCGAAGGCCTGCGCATTCACGCTGAAACCCTTGAGCACCAGCTCAAGCGCGCCGAAGCACGAGCCGTACGCGCACGCATGTCCGAGCCGCAGTTCCAGGACATTACCGACCTGACCGCGTTCACCCGCAACTGGCTCTACCTCTTCTTCATGACCATGCCGCTGGTGCTGCTCTTCGCAATTCCGGTCGCCCTCGTCCTTCACTGGAGCCCGACTGCATTCGGTGCGTTCTTCGTCCTGGGCGTTCTCAACATTGCGTTCGCGCAGCTGCTGGTCATCCCGAACCTCGCGAAGAACCGCATCATCTGGTTCATCGCGTGGCTTGGCTACACTCTTGCCCTGTACTGCTACCCCGTCATCTGGTTCCTGCCGCCGCTGGTTGGTTCGCTCATCCTGTTGGTGAGCCTCGGTAAGGACCTGGTGCACCTGCTGCACTTCGCGCGCATCCCGCTCAAGGACATTGCGCTCGACGCCCTGCGCGGCTTCTTCACCGGCTCCATCATCTGGGCTGATAAGTACATGCTCTTCCTGGTCACCGGCGGTGAAATCAACGTCGTGGCAATCTACCTGAGCCTGATCCCCTGCGTTATCGCCTACAACTACTTCTTCGTGGTGGAAGCAGACCGCGTCAACGCAAGCATCCAGCACCTGTGGACTATCTTCGACCGACTGCCCTACAAGGGCGTTCAGGAGGAGTCCTCCAAGGCTCTGCGCACCTCCAACCGCGCTATCCGCAACTCCCTGCTGATTTACATCGCCAGCGCTATTGTCACCGGCATCCTGATGTTCATCTTCCTGCCGCAGTCCTACCCGCTGGCGCTCTCCGGCCTGGTCGTGGCGTTCCTCTTCGTTGCAGTGGCACTGCTGATCTACCAGATCGAGTACATGACCATGTACGTCACCGTGCAGCTGCTCTCCGCAGCGCACCTGGTGCTGCTCTTCATCTCCTTCATGATCCTGCCCAACG
Organism: Rothia sp. HMSC068E02; assembly: GCF_001813565.1. Lineage (NCBI taxonomy): Bacteria > Bacillati > Actinomycetota > Actinomycetes > Micrococcales > Micrococcaceae > Rothia > Rothia sp. HMSC068E02. The sequence continues at coordinate 20,414 of NZ_KV812883.1, read as the reverse complement.
AGACCGGCTACCTGCCCATCATCGCGGGCGAGGCGGTGCTCGCCTTCGCATGCTACCGCGTCTACCGTCAGGCGTGGGCAGCCCCCGAGTACTCCCTCTTCTGGCGTCGAGCCCTCGCCTGGTAAGAACCGCACGGTCCGCGAAAGATACATACGACAATGACTGAACAGATGTACCGAAACCACTACGCGCCGCTGCAGCTTCCGGCTCCCGGCCCCCACTACAGCGACCCCGAATACCCGGACGTTGACGTCGCCATCATCATGGAATCCACCTACCCCTACCTCAAGGGTGGCGTGTCTGCGGTGGTGCACGATATCGTCTGCGAAAACCCGGATCTGACCTACGGCATTATTCACATCGCCTGGGATAAGAACTCCCCCCACGAAGACCTCTACGGCATGCCCGAGAACGTCAAGTGGGTCAAGGTGCTGTACCTGAGCCTGGAAGTCAACCGCGACGCCTTCGCGGAAGCCTGCGACCCCTCCGCACTGCGCATGAACTTTGCGGAGCGTCAGGCACTCACTAACCGCCTCATGGACGGCTTCAGTGCCCTCATCGTCGGCGACGTGAACCCCCTCTGGAAGCTCTACGACGAGGGCATCAACCCCGCAACCCGCAGCTACAACCTCTTCGGCCTCTTCGGAACCCGTGAGTTCATGCAGGCGATTGCGGGTCTGGGCTTCTTCTCCGAGGTGCCCTTCGGTGAGCTCTTCTGGAAGGTGCGCGACTTCGTCTCCATCCTCTTTGCAATCCTGCACGAGCGGATGCCGCACGCCCGCGTCTACCACGCCCACACCACCGGCTACGCTGCACTCATCGCCGCCGCAGCCGCACGTGACCACGGCACCAGCTTCCTGCTGACCGAGCATAACCTGTACATTCGCGACACCGTGAACACCAAGCTCGAACGCAACATGGCGAAGCCCGTCACCACCGACTACGCCTTCCTCAACGAGGAGCGTGAGCACCCCGGCCTGGGCCCGGTCACCCTTGACGAGCGTGCCTGGTCCGTCTGGTTCGTCGAAATGGGACGCTTCTGCTACCCCAGCGCTGACATGGCAACCTACCTGTACCCCAAGGCTCTGGAAGAGGCACGCGGTATTGGCGCGCCCATCGACCAGATGAACGAGGGTGAGAAGGACCGCGCGATCATTCTGCCCAACGGTATGCTCATCGAGTCCGTGGCGGAAGCCTACTACGCCCGCCAGGCGGCGCGTGCCCGCATCCTCGCTGAGGGCCGCGGCCACGTGTGGCGCTTTGTGTTCATTGCCCGCGTGGTGCCCATTAAGGGCCTGACCGATCTGATTCGCTCCCTCGCGGTGCTGCGCGATCAGGGTCTGGTGAACTTCCACCTGGACGTGCTCGGCCCCAAGGACCACCTGCCCGAGTACTACGAACTGTGCCTGCGTACCATCGAAGAGCTCAACATGGGCGAGTACATCACCTTCCACGGCACCGTGAACGTGCGTGCGATGCTCGACCGCTTCGACCTGCTGCTCATGCCCAGCTACAATGAGGGTCAGCCGATTGTGGCGCTCGAGGCGATGGCTGCGTCCATCCCGCTGGTCAGCACCGACGTGGGCGGTATGTCCCAGCTCATCGATGATGTGCTGGTCGCCCCCGACGGCCACGAAATCGGTAACTGCGGTATCTTGACCATCCCCGGCGATATTCACGGCTTCGCGGCGGCGCTGCGCACCCTCATGGAGGAGCCCAGCATCTACGAACGCTACTGTGTGAACGCCTACGACCGTATCATCAGCTTCTTCCAGCTGCGACTGGTCATGGACCGTTACAACACGATCTACCGCGAGCTGGGCAAGCTGCCTCCTCGCGCCCCCGAATTCGACCCGGAGTACGATGGCGAATAAACTCAACCGCTTGGGCGGACCCGGCAAATTTGGTGCCTGGGTCCGCTACGGCGGTAAGCCCATTACCCAGCAGCAGCTCGATTTTGCGGTCAAGAACTACTCTGTCGCAATCCTGCAGCCCTGGGAACTGGACGCGGCACGCTACCTGAAGAAGCGTGCACCTCAAATGGTGGTGCTGGCGTACAAGTGCCTGTCTTCCACCCGCTCTTATGAGCCCGGCCCGATCTATTCTTCGGGTGTGTCTTACCCGCTGGCGCAGTCGATGGCGAACTCCGGTAAGGATTTCTTCGCCCACCGCCTCAACGGTGACCGTATCGAGTGGAAGGGCTACCCCAAGCACTTCCAGATGCAGGTGTGGAACGCCGACTATCGTTGGCACTGGGTGGACGCTGTGGTGCGCGAAATGCGCGACTCACCCTTCGACGGGGTCATGGCTGATAACGACGTGGAGAACGACTACTACGGTCTGGACCTGCCCATCCAGGGCGTGGAGTCCATGACGAAGATTCGTGAGCACCTGGATTTTCTGGTCGCCTACGCCGGTATTGAGCTGAATAAGATCGGCAAGATTCTGGTGCCCAATATTGCTGAGTCGCGTCTGCGTTACGGCAAGTGGGAGCGTCACAGCGCCTACGGTGGCGGCTTTGAGGAGGTGTGGCTCGGCTGGGGTCCGAACGACTACCTGTCTTCGCCTTACGCCGTGATGCAGGGCCGCGAGATTGCGAACGGCTCGGCGGGCGACGTGAACCTGGGTACTACTTTTGCGGGTTTGGGTGGCCGTAGCGCCGCCTCGCAGAAGAAGGTGACGATTCTGCGCACCCCGCTTAGTGACCGCAAGGCTCCGATTACCGGCACGGATGAGAACTTCCTCTACGGTTTGGCGGGCTTCTGGGTGTTCGGCGGAGGCGCCTTCACCGGCATCAGTGCAACCCACCACGACGCCTACGACGAGATCCCGCACGCCCCGGAGCTCTCCTACGACCTGGGGGACCCGGTCGGCGGCATTATCGCGCAGAAGACCGCGCAGACCCGCGCGTTTACGAACGGCTGGGCGGCACTGAACACCGGCTCGAAGGATGTGACCGTGAAGGTTCCCTCTCATTTGGTGGATGCGGCAAACCGCCCGGTACCGTCGAGCTTCACGCTGCGGGCGCATCAGGGTGTGGTGTACCGCCGTAAGGCGTAATTTACCGTAAGCGGTAATTTTAAGGGCTGATTCACAGCGTAGTAGCCCTGTACTATGAAACAAGCGGCTGGAATATAGCCAACCGTTCTCGCGGTGTTGAGTTTAAGGAGTGAACTACAGTGAATATTCTTTTGATTGACGGCGGTAAAGCATTCGCCCACTCGGCGGGTCGCCTGAACCACACCCTGCATCAAGTAGCCCGTGATACGTTATCGGCGCTCGGTCATCATGTGCGAGAAACTGTGATTGACGACGGGTACGATATTCACCAGGAAGTAGAAAAATTCCAGTGGATGGATGCGGTCATCTGGCAGATGCCCGGTTGGTGGATGCACGAGCCGTGGACCGTAAAAAAATATATGGACGAGGTGTTTACCGCCGGTGCGGGTACCCTGTACGCTAATGATGGTCGCCACAGGGTCAGCCCCACTGAAGGATACGGCACGGGCGGTCTTCTTCAGGGGCGGCGTCATATGCTGTCGCTGACGTGGAACGCGCCTCGCGAAGCTTTTACCCGGGAGGGCGACTTCTTTGAGGGACTCGGGGTAGATGCCCTCTATATGCACTTTCATAAGGCCCATGAGTTCATGGGGACTACCCAGTTGCCCACCTTTATTTGCTATGACGTGATTAAAAATCCGCAGGTCGAACAGTATCTCGCTGACTATACTGCCCACCTCAACGAGGTCTTCGGTCAGGCGTAAGGGTTTTAAGCCTGCATGCCTTCATAAGCATGTCTGAGGTGGATGCGGCAAACCGCCCGGTGCCCTCGAGCTTCATGCTACGGGCGCATCAGGGTGTGGTGTACCGCCGTAAGGCGTAATTTACCGCTCACGTAGTTCTTCGGAGCCTCTGTGCGGCACCGCTTATTTGCGTATATAACCTCATAAACAAACCCACCGGCAATATAACCAATTGGCTATATGTACCGGTGGGTTTGTTATATGTGTGCTAGATGAGCTGGGGTAGCTTACTTAGCAGGGTAGGAGGGGACGTCGTAGCCGCCCATACGCTCCAGAACGCGAATCACCTGGCAGGAGTAACCGAACTCGTTGTCGTACCAGACGTAGACAATTGCGGAGTCATCGGTCACTACGGTAGCCAGCGAGTCCACAACACCTGCGGTGCGGGAACCCACGAAGTCGGTGGAAACAGCCTCGGGGGAATCCGAGTAGCCCACCTGGCGGCGCAGCTCGCCGTCGATGGACTCGCGGCGGAACAGCTCATTCAGCTCCTCAGCGGAACCTGCGGGCTTGGTCAGCTTCACGTTCAGGATTGCCATGGAGACGTCCGGGGTGGGAACGCGGATAGCGTTACCGGTCAGCTTGCCTTCCAGCTGCGGCAGAGCCTTAGAAACAGCCTTTGCAGCACCGGTCTCGGTGATGACCATGTTCAGCACAGCGGAGCGACCGCGGCGGTCACCCTTGTGGAAGTTGTCAATCAGGTTCTGATCGTTGGTGAATGCGTGAACGGTCTCAACGTGGCCGCGCTCAACACCGTATGCGTCATCCAGAACCTTCAGTGCCGGAGTAATCGCGTTGGTGGTGCAGGATGCTGCGGAGAGAATCTTGTCCTCATCGGTGATGACGTTGTCGTTGACACCGAACACGATGTTCTTCATGTCGCCCTTACCGGGAGCGGTCAGCAGAACACGAGAAATGCCGGGGCGGTTCAGGTGCTGCTCAAGGCCCGGAACGTCACGCCAGCGGCCGGTGTTGTCCACCAGCAGAGCGTCGTTGATGCCGTACTCGGTGTAGTCAACGGTGGTCGGGTCAGAGGAGTAAATGAAGCGAACCGGAACACCGTTAGCGATGATGGTGCTGTTCTCTTCGTCTACCTCAATAACGCCCTTGAAGGGGCCGTGAACCGAGTCGCGCTCCAGCAGGGATGCACGCTTGACCAGGTCCTTGTCACCATTCTTACGCACCACAACAGCACGCAGGTTCAGGCCAGAACCCAGCGGCGAGGAGGAACGCTCCAGCAGAATACGAGCCAGCAGGCGACCAATACGACCGAAGCCGTACAGCACAACGTCCTGCTCCTTAGGCTGGTCGCCCTGGTGGTTCACGGAGGAACCCAGCTGCTCGGGCAGCCACATGGACAGCTCGGGGGAGCCAGCCTCACGGTGAGCCTTGTGCAGAGCAGCAATGTTAATCGAGCATGCACCCAGGTTCAGCTCAGCCAGAGCGCGAACCAGCTCCAGGGTGTGTGCGGGGTTCAGAGGTGCACCATCAATGTGAGATACAAAATCGTGCAGCTTCAGCAGCTCAATGACAGACTTGTTGACCAGGCTACGGCCGTGAATGCTCAGCACCACACCGTTCTCGCGGTGCAGCTTACCGATGAGGGGGATCAGCTCCTCTGCGGTAGCCTCACGGTTAACCCAGGTAGCGGTTGCAGTCGTCACGTATGACCTTCTTCCTAACTTCGTCGTTGGAGGGTAGGCGCGACGGTGCTGTCGCGTCAATACCGTGCCGGGCGTTAAAGACCCGGCGTCGGTTTAAGTCTAACCCGTGCGAACCCCTCTAGAGCCTCAAAATTAGTGATATTGGGGCTAAAAGTCAGAAGAGGTAAAAGTCAGTTCCTGCACCCGCCCGGCAAGCCAACACAAGCCCTCAAAAGGAAAAGTAAAACCACTTCAAATACCCACAAAAACACACCCCACGACATGGGAAAACATAGGTAAAATTGAAACCATGTTGACTGTAATCGGTGAAGCACTCGTAGACGTCGTCCACCAGCACGACGGAGAAACCCGCGCCTACCCCGGCGGATCGCCCATGAACGTAGCCGTGGGCGCACGCCGCCTCGGCCACCCCACCAACTTCGTCGGCCACTACGGCCCCGACGCCTACGGCAAGAGCATTGACGCACACCTGGAAGCATCCCAGGTGACCCTGCCCTTCGAACACAGTGCTGAGCGCACCTCCGTCGCCCAGGCAACCATCGGTGCCGACGGCGCGGCAGAGTACGAATTCGACATCACCTGGTCCCTCGACTCCGTCGCTGAGAAGCTCACCGAACTGGCACGCACCTCCGACGCAGTGCACACCGGCTCCATCGCAGCCATGCTCGAACCCGGCGCGCACGTGGTCGCAGCAGCCTTCGAAGCAGCCCGCGACAGCGCCCTGCTCAGCTACGACCCGAACTGCCGCCCCACCCTCATCCACAACGTCGACGAGGGCCGCGCATGGGCTGAAAAGTTCGTGTCCCTCTCCACCGTAGTGAAGGCATCCGACGAGGACCTGCAGTGGCTCTACCCCGACCGCTCCCTCGACGACACCGCACGCGCGTGGCTTGACCTCGGCGCCGAGCTGATGGTCATCACCCGTGGCGAGGACGGCCCCATCGCCTTCACCAAGAAGTACCCCGAGGGCATCAGCCAGCCCGCACACCGCGTTGAGGTTGCGGACACTGTTGGTGCCGGCGACTCCCTCATGGCGGCACTCGTTGCGGGCCTGCTCGACCGCGGTATCGCCGGCGCTGAGGCGCGCGCCAAGGTTGCCGCACTGACCGCCGAAGACATCGCCGACCTGCTGCGTTTCTCGGCAACCGCGGCCGGCATCACCGTCTCCCGCGCGGGCGCTAACCCGCCCACCCGTGAAGAACTCGACGCCGTACTCAACGGCTAAAAATGCACGCCTCGCCGGCGGATAGCTCACTCTGTCCGCCGGCGTCGCCATATCCACCCGCACCCCAACGCTGAGGAGCACCATGACCAACATCGGCACCGCACCCCTGCCCCGCGAACCCTACGCGGGCCTGCCCGAACTGCCTGAATTCACCCTGACCTCCACCGACGTTCAGGACGGCGGCACCGCCCCCGAATGGATGCGCTCCGCCCTCTTTGGCGTGGCGGGCGGTCAGGACCGCTCCCCGCAGCTGTCCTGGAGCGGCTTCCCCGAGGGCACCAAGTCCTTCGTGCTGACCTGCTTCGACCCGGATGCGCCGGTCCCCAGCGGCTTCTGGCACTGGACCGTCTCCAATATTCCCGCCAACGTGACCAGCATTGACACTGGCGCGGATGCACCCGCCGGCGCCCTGACGCACCGCAACGACGCCGGTGTGGCGGGCTTCCTGGGCGCTGCCCCTCCGGCTGGTCACGGCCCGCACCGCTACATTTTCTGCGTCACCGCCGTGGATGTGGAGAAGCTCGATATTGACGAGAACGCCAGCCCCGCTGTCGTGAACTTTAACCTGCTTGGCCACGGCCTGGGTCGCGCGTTCCTGACCGTCACCTACGCGGAACCGGCGGCCTAAACAGCACCACGACAATTGGCGCTACTCTCCGCCAGTAACGCCTTGACCAGCACCGATACACCCCACCACTGAAGGCAAACACTGCATGATTAAACTCATCGCCAGCGACCTGGACGGCACTCTCATCGGGCACGACTTCCGGTTCCGTCCGCGGACCCTGCGCGCCCTTGAGGCCGCCCGCGCCGCCGGGATCGATATCGTCTTCGTCACCGGCCGCCCGAGCCGCTGGCTCACGCCCCTGCGCGAGCAGACCGACTTCGACTCCTACGCCATCTGCTCCAACGGTGCCGTGGTGTACCACCTGGGCGCGAACGAGGTGGAAGAAGTCAACGGCGCTGATCCGGTGGTGATTGCCCGTACTCATGAGCTGCTGGAGCCCATGTTCCCCGACGCCACCTACACCCTCGAAACCGTGGACACCGTCTACATTCAGGGCCCGCACGAGGGCGGTGAGGTGCTTGAGGGCGCCCGCGTGGTGGAGGCGAAAATCGTCGAGGCGCTCGAACGTATCGGATCAACCCCGGTCATTAAGTACCTGATTCGTGTGCCCGGCATGGACCCCGATATTCTGCAGGCGCGCGTGCATCAGGCGGTGGGTTCGCTGGTGTCGGTGACCCGCGGCGTGGTTGGTGAGCCGCTCGTCGAGATGGGCTCTAAGACCGTGAATAAGGGGCGGATTTTGGAGAAGTTCGCGGCACGCCACGGCATTGAGGCGCACGAGGTGATGGCCTTCGGCGACATGCCGAACGATGCTGAGATGCTCTGCTGGGCGGGGGAAGGCTTTGCTATGGCCTCGGGGCAGCCGGCGCTCATTGCGAGGGTGGGGCGCACCTGCCCGCCCTTCCATGAGGACGGTGTGGCACAGACGATTGAGGCGATGCTCGCCGAACGGTCCTAGCCGCCTAGCACTGCTATCCAGCACTAGCGGCTGGGTCAGCCTCCGCAGACATAACTCAGACATAAACTTTTATGTCTACACATAAAAAATTTGAGTCTAGACATAAAAATTTATGTCTAGACTCAAATTTTTGTGTCTGATTTACATCTGATTTGTGTCTAGACTAAAATTTTTGTATGAACAACGTGGAATGGACCCCCGAATGGCTTGCTGAAACCATCAAACTACTGCGCACCCACGGTAGCGATACGCAGTTTATTGAGGTTAAAAAAGCCCACGGAGGCTACCCGGGAAGCCTAGACGCAACCCTGAGTAGCTTCTCCAATAGTTCCACGGGCGGAATCATTATCTGCGGCCTCGACGAGAATAATGACTTTGCACCTGTAGGCGTATACGATCCTGCAGACCTAGAAAAAACCCTCGGCAACAAGCTCCGCAGGGGCCTCAAGCCGCCGAACACCATGGAATCCGGCACCATCCTCTACGAAGACGCCAAAATCTTTGTTGCCGCAGTCCCCCCGCTACCTCCCTACGAACGCCCCGCCTACATTGGCGGTAAAGCGTACGTGCGTTCCGGCGACGGTGACCACGAAATGAGCCGCCACGAAACCGACCTGATGGTGGCTCAGCGGACACGCACCGGATTCGATGAGGAGCCGGTAGAATACACCTCCCTGGCTGACCTAGACGAAGGCCTCAAAACTGCTTATCTGCGAGACGTCCGTGCTAAATCACGCCGCCTCGCCGGAAGCTCCGATGAAGAAGTCCTCCGCCGTAAGGGAATTATTGCCCTCGGAACCAATAATCTTTCCCTTGCGGGCTTGTACGCCTTGGGTTCTTACCCTCAGGAGTTCAGGCCCTCGCTCAAAGTCACCGGAGTCGTCATCGACCCAAGCGGTAAAGCCCGCAACCTCGACAAATTCGAGGCGGATGGCCCCATCCCCGCGATGCTCGAAGAGACTCTGGCATGGGTCAAGCGGAACCTGGCACACCCGGTTGTCGAACTGTCCAACGGGCACCTCATCAACGGGCAGGAAGTACCCGATATTGCCCTTCGCGAGATCCTGTCGAATGCACTCGTACACCGCAGCCTCAACCCCAAAGCAGATACCGAAGAGGTGCGCGTCAGGATTTTCCCCGACCGAATCTCTGTAGAGAACCCTGGTGGTCTATACGGAATCACTCTCCAGCGTCTGCAAGAGTACGGCGAACGCTCCCGCGTGAATGACCGCCTGTATGACATCTGCACGCATGTAACAACCCCTGAAGACGGATACCGCGTCATCGAAGGTGAAGGTAGCGGCATCTACACTGCCCAGGAGGCGGTGCGTCAGGCAGGGCTGAAACCCATCCAATTCGTTGATGGGGTCATTCGTTTTACTGCGATTATTAGCAGGGAGCCTCTGGCTGGTGCTTGTGCCGCCGATGTTGGTTCACCGCAGCAGAAGTCGGAAGTAGACCCGCGCCAATCGTCGCCTACGGTTCCTAGTAACCGTCAGGAGGCGGTGCTCCTCGCCCTGCGCTCGCTGCGTTACCCCGCCGGTATCGAGGACATCATGGCTGTGCTACCTGAGCCTTTTGCTGAGCTGCAGAAGCCGCAGGTCCGGTACGTCCTCACGAAGCTCCTTCAAGAGGGCGTAATCGTGCGTGAAGGTGGTCGAGGTAACCGCAATACGACATACCGCCTGGCCTAACCGAATATCGGGCTAACATGCAAAAGCGGCCCGGATGGAAACCAATCCATCCGGGCCGCTTTTCTACAGCCTACGCCTCAGGAGAATTACTCCAACGGGCGGTGAAGAACTTAGTGTCCCTCAGTGCTCTTCTCAGGGTCGAAGGGCTCCAGCGGGTCGCCAGCAGCCTTCGTGTACTTCGCAATGAAGGTCATCAGGTGGAAGATAATCAGGGTCGCAGCGGTACCCAGAGCAATACCGGCGAAGGTCATCCCATCGAAGGTCCAGGTGTAGTCCGCGATACCCACAATCAGCGCCACAGCGGCGGTGGTCAGGTTAATCTGGTTCGAGAAATTCACGCGGTTCTCGCTCCAAATACGAACACCGAGCATACCGATCATGCCGTACAGCACGGTTGCGGCACCGCCCAGAACACCCGCAGGAACAGACGCAATAGCCGCGCCGAAGCCCGGGAAGAGCGACAGAACAATCGCGAAGATAGCAGCCACCCAGTACGCCGCGGTGGAGTACACCTTGGTTGCAGCCATAACACCGATGTTCTCAGCGTAGGTGGTGGTACCCGAACCGCCACCCATGCCTGCGATGGTGGTTGCCAGGCCGTCCGCCATGAGGGCGCGGCCGGAGTAGTCGTCCAGGTTTTCGCCGCTCATCTGAGCCACCGACTTCACGTGACCGATGTTCTCAGCCACGAGCACCAGAATCACGGGGATGAACAGGCCTGCGAGCTCCCAGTGGAACTCGGGGGTCTGGAACTGCGGTAGGCCAATGATGCCCTGGGTCTGCACAGCCTTGTCAATCTTGGAGAAGTCTACCTCACCGCGAATCACGGCGGTGATGTAGCCGATACCCACACCCAGCAGGATGGACAGGCGGCCAATGATGCCCTTGAAGAGCACCGAAATCAGGATGATGGAGCACAGGGTCACCAGCGCGGTCACCGGTGCCACCATGAAGTTGTCCTTAGCGCTCTTTGCCAGGTTGAAGCCAATCAGCGCCACAATCGAACCGGTCACGACCGGGGGCATGAGCTTGGTGAGCCAGCCGGTGCCAGCGAACTGAACGATTAGGCCGACCAGGAACAGCGCCGCACCCGCCATGACGATACCGCCTAGGGCACCGGCCGGGCCGTGCGAGTTCATAGCAGCCGCCAGGGGTGCAATGAATGCGAACGAGGAACCCAGGTAGGAGGGGACGCGTCCGCGGGTAATCAGCAGGAACAGGACCGTACCGATACCCGAGAAGAACAGGGTGGTTGCCGGCGGGAAGCCGGTAATAATCGGCACGAGGAAGGTCGCGCCGAACATTGCGACCACGTGCTGCGCGCCGATACCGATGGTAATCGGCCATGCGAGGCGCTCGTTCGGGGCAACGAAGGAACCGGGCTTGATGCTGCGGCCGTCGCCGTGGATCGACCAGTCAAAGCCGAGAAGCTTAGAGATGCTCAAAGGGAGCTCCTGAGGTGAATGTGGTGGTGTATAAAATTCCACATCATTCTACGCGTATACAAGCGTGGGTCACAGCTAAACGGCTGTAAATATGAGCAGGGATACGTTGAGTGGTGCATATATTCTCTTATCGTGGGCTCTATGTCGCGTATATAACCCAGAAAGCATCAATACCCTGTATATGCAATAAATCGCATATACAGGGTATTGATGCAAAGAGCGAATAAAAACACTCGCTACAGCTAGCTCAGTGGCTTAGAGAGCGTCACGCAGGTTCTCCAAGTGATCGTAACGCGCCAGTTCGTAACGCAGGTGACCCTCGGTCGGGGACTGAACCGGCAGGAACGTCGCCTCACGCAGGCGGCGAGCCGTCGGGGAATCAGCCACGTAACCGGCGCCTCCAACAACCTGCAGCTCAAAGTGAGTAGCAATGGTTGCAAAGTGCGAAACACCCAGGCGCAGGCTCAGCAGGTCACGACGCTCAGCACGCTCCGGCTCAGACGCCAGACGAATCAGTTCCTCACGCAGGCTCTGGTACTCGGTCAGAATCAGCGGGAACTCAGGACGGAATACGCCCTGAGAGACGTCCAGGTGCTTAGCAGCCTCCTGCAGGGCGCCAGCGGCAAGACCCAGGCAGAACGACGACTGAACCAGCAGGAACGGCGCGGTCACATCGTGCAGGAACGCCTCAATGTTGTCGCTCAGAATGTCCTCGCTCGGAACGAAAACGTCCTCGAACTTCAGGGTGCCGGACTCGGTGCCGTTCAGCGCCAGCAGGTTGCGGTGGTAGTCAATGCTCAGACCCTCAACATCCTGGCGAACCGTCACGATGTAGCGGTTCGGGTGGCTCTCCGGGGCGTTCTGCACAGCCACCGGAAGAACAATCACGCCGCCCGGATACAGGTTCGACGCCCACGACACGGAACCGTTCAGCTTCAAGCCGCCCTCAACGAGGGTGCCCTCAACCTTGATCGGTGCCAGGCCCGAAGCTTCCTTGTAGGCCGCCGCCATTGCGGTGGTGCCGCTGACGGTCGCATCCGACAGGCCCTCGGGCAGTTCGCGACCCACAGCGTCAAAGAACGCGATGGTGGAGCGGTGAGCCCACAGGGAGAACGCCGTCGAGGCATCCTCAGTGGCAAGGTCGAACGCTACCGAAACCTGGGGGACCAGGGAGCCGCCGTCGCGGCCCAGGGTAATCAGGCCGTCCTTAGCGATTTCGCGCAGGTTTTCGAAGGGGGAACGCTCGCCACGGTCAACCGCGTTAGCGTGGGTTTGGGCGAGTGCGAGCACCTGCTCGCGCTGGGGGTAGTCGTAGAGGGGTTCGAGAGTGAACTCAGACATGGGGTTTCTCCTAAGAGGGGAGCATCGCGTCTATGCGTGCAGCTTGAACAGTCGGTCAATGGGGGTGCTGACGGCCTTACGGGCGCGAACAACAGCTTCTTCGTCGGGTGCGTCGTAGAAGCAGAGGCACTTGGCGGTGTCTTCGCGAACGTAGGTGCGCAGGAAGGAAACCTCGGGTACTTCAGCGTACTTGGGGGCGTTTGCCTTCTTGCGGGTCAGGTACTGTTCCATAGTGATCTCTGCGGGGATGTCCCACTCAACCAGGTAGTCTGCGTCCTTCTTGAGCTTCTTGATGTCTTCGAGCTCTGCGCCGACCAGGCGGACTGCGTCGGGGCCTGCGACGGCTGCGCGCTCACCGATTGCTGCGGCGAGGTCGGGGCCGAATGCGGTGTTCTCGGATTCGACGATGACGAAGACGATCTTGTGGTCTGCGGAGACCTGGGTTTCGATGAGCTCGGCGCCGTTGGTCAGGGACGAGTTGACGGTCTCGATGAGTGCGGTTGCTTCGTCCTTGGACGGCTGTGCGGGGGTCAGTTCTACCAGGTAAAGTGCCATGATTTTCTCCTCGGCTAAGGGTTGAAGGGTTGTTCCGGAAGGGGCCTTCCGGTTTGTTATGGATTCACCTTAGACCCGTGGTTGAGGGCTGTCTAGTAGATTTCTGTTCGTGGCTTAATACGTCCTTTTTGACTCTAATGTTCGTCATGTGTGTTCATGCGGAGACATAAATCGTCACAGTTCCGTGCATGGGAACCCGCCTACAGCCGCAGAATTTTCGCGTGGGTTATCGAACCCGGAGGCGCATCTATCCGCGCCGTCCCGCTCGTGCTGCAAAGTCGTCGAGGGCGCGGTTGAGAGCGGGGACAGTCCACACTTTTTGCCCCTGAATTTTGACGCGTTCTTCACGCAGAATCTGCAGCTCCACCATGCGGTTGAGGAGGCGGTACACGCTGGCTTTCGACCCCTGCGTGTGCTCCTCCACCATGCGCGCGGTGAAGGCGGGCTCGGTGCAGCACAGGTCGGCGAGGGAACGCAGGAGAGGGGTTTTGCGCTGGGCAATGGACAGCACCTCATCGCGCAAGATTTCAATGTCTTGCGCCAGGATTTCTGCGTTGGTGATTGCCTTCTGCGTGGCGTCGATGAAGAGCTCGATGATGGGTTCGGCGTCGCCTGCACGGTAGTCGGTGAGCGCCTGAACGTACCCTTCGGTATCGTGCAACAGGCCGGAGGAGACGGGCAGAATCACGTGGCGGGTGACGCCGCGGGCGAGCAGGAGCGCGGAGATGAGGGCTCGCCCGGTTCGACCGTTGCCGTCGGTGAAGGGGTGGATTGTCTCAAATTGGGCGTGCGCGATAGCCGCCTGTGCGAGGGGGTCAATATCGCGGCGGTTCATGAAGGCTACAAGGTCTTCGAGGGCGGCAGGAACCCGCTCGTGATGCGGTGCCACGTAGTCGGCGGTCACGGGTGAATCACCCTTAATCCACACCCACTGGGTGCGAAGCACGCCGGAGTCCTGCTGCAGGCCGCGAGTCAGTTCGCGGTGCATCGCCAGAATGTTATCGACACTAATGTTCTCTGCCGTGTTTAGGGCTGCACGCATGGCGTGAACATTGCGCGCCACCAGCTCGGCGTTAACACCGACCTTCGACCCGCTTGCACCCAGGACGGCAAGCGAGAGCCTGCGTGCGCTAACGGTGAGGTTTTCAATTTGCGAGCTGGAGGCGGATTCGCCGCGCAGAAGAACCGCGGAGAAGGGTATGCTGCCGATGTGGTGGAGCCGCTCATCGAAGCGGGTCATTGCGGTGGCGTTCTCTTGGAGGCGCGCTCGCAGTGCGGGGCTGAGTTCGATGTTGAGCTCAGCAATGGAGGCGGGTACGGCGCTGGAGAAGGTGCCGGAGTTGCGGCGCGTTGCTCGTCGGGAGGCGAGGGCGTCCCGGTGCACCCAGGGGGTTTGCGGCTCCCATGTGAGGGCGGGCCAGGTGATGGCTGAGGGCATGGTTCCTCCTCCTGCGTGTTGGTTGCTGGTCGTGGGGTGGGGGTCTTAATAAGACAATACACTTCGATTTTCTTATTAAGGCGCTTAATAAGAAAATCTGCGCGGATTGTCTCATTAAGGAAAACGCCCCGAACGCCCCTAAACCCGCCCTCCTGAACCTCCCCAAACATTCCAGCGCTCCGGCGCCGGGGTATACGCCGGGGCATGTACCAGGGCGTACAGTAGGGGCCCCGAACCCTTGGTAATTCAAGGATTCGGGGCCCTAGCCTATATGCGTTCGCCTACACGATCACGCCGCCCGAAAGCAGCGAGTCAGCGGTACAGGCAAATGCGGTTACTTCACGCCGCGCATGAGCTTCTGAACCGGCTTGTGCACCAGGAACAGCAGCACACCGGTCGCGATGGTGATAATGCCCATCCAGGTGAAGTAGGGAACTTCAGTTTCCATGCTGTAGAACGGAGCCAGCCAACCGGAGAGCACGGTACCCATTGCTACGGAGGTGAAATACAGCGCCATCATGTTCACGCGGTGCGCCTTCGGTGCGAGCTTGGTCGCCAGCGAAATACCCACCGGCGAAATGATCAGCTCGGCGATGGTGCAGACGAACAGAATCAGCACGATCCAGCCGACGTTCACGCTCTGAACGCCCGCCTGGGTGAGGAAGATCCAGAACGCCAGACCGATAATAATCAGCGCTGCGGAGAACTTCAGGGTGGTGACCGGCTGGCGGTCGCCCCACTTGGTCCACAGGGCGGAGAACATCATGCCGAAGACGATGATGAAGATCGGGTTGATGGAGTTGACCAGGTTCGGGCTCAGCTCCATGCCCAGGATGTTCCAGTTGAGGCGCTCATCCGAGTACACCGCCATGACGGTGAACTGCTGCTGGTACAGTGCCCAGAACACGGCGTTTGCAATCCACAGGGGGATGAATGCGGTGACGCGGGAACGCTCATCGGAGGTGACGTCCTTGGCGGTCAGCATCTGTGCGAACAGGGCGATAGCGCCGATGAAGATGAAGCCCATGACCCAGTTCTTGAGGTTGTCTGCGGTCATCAGGCCGGTTGCCAGCAGGATGCCGAGAACGACGACGATACCGACCAGTGCCAGGAAGAAGTTACGCTTCTGGGCGCCGGTGAAGGGGGTGCCCACGTGGTGTACGGAGGCGGGCAGGTTCTTGCGGGTCAGCGAGTACTGAATCAGGCCGGCAGCCATACCGATTGCGGCAAAACCGAAGCCCATGTGGAAGCCCCAGGTGCTCCAGCCCCAACCGGTCAGGATCGGGCCGAGCAGTGCACCGGTGTTCACACCGATGTAGAAGATGGTGAAGCCTGCGTCGCGGCGTGAGTCGTTGTCGCTGTAGAGCGAACCGACCAGCACGGATGCGTTACTCTTCAGACCGCCGGAGCCGATAGCGACCAGCAGCAGACCAATCACCACGCCGGGCACGCCGGGGATGAGGGAGAGGGAGATGTGACCCGCCATAATGCCGATGGCGGAGTAGAAGAGGGTACGCTCGGGGCCGAGGATGCGGTCACCGAGGATACCGCCGAGGATTGCCATGAGGTACACGACTGCACCGTACGCGCCGATAACGCCGGTGGCGAGGTCCTTGTCGAGGCCCAGGCCGCCCTTGTCGGCGGTGTAGTACAGGTAGTAGATCATGATGCCCTGCATGCCGTAGAAGGAGAAGCGCTCCCACATTTCTACGGTGAACAGGTTCGCGAGCATGCTCGGGTGGCCGAAGAAGGTCTTGGTTTCCTTGGGTTCGGCACCTGTGATGGTGTGAGACATGGTGGTAATTCTTTTCTGTGCAAGCCCGGGGTTCTGTGTGACCCGGGCAATATGTGTTTAAGTCTATACCCTTGTGGGTGCATATGTATACATATTGTGTTCATGTATTTCAAAGATTGAACTATCAATCAGTGCATGAAAAATCATTTCGATTTTTTCGTATGCATCATTTCCGAGTCTCACAAACCCCCAAATACCGGGCTAGATGCGCCGCACACCCCCAAAGCGATAGAGTGGAACCACAACTATGCCCACCCGGCACCCCGTCGTGCCGACCGGCCCGTCCTAGTTCATTTCAAAGGCTAGTTCAATTCAAAGGAGAACCCCATGACTGCTGTACCCCAGGTTGACCCCCGCGACGTTCCCGCAGGCGCAACCATCATCGACGTGCGTGAAGACTACGAGTGGGAGGGCGGCCACGCCACCGGCGCCAAGCACATCACCCTCGGCACCATCGCTGAGCGTCTGGAAGAACTGCCCGCACCCGGCGAGGACTTCTACGTCATCTGCCACGGCGGCGGCCGTTCGAACCGCGCGGCAACCTTCCTGCGCGAGCACGGCTACGCCGCACACAACATTGCGGGCGGCACCAGCGCATGGTTCGCTGCCGGTCTGCCGATGACCAGCGAAAACGGCGAAGCACCCGCAGTCGTTCACTAAACCGCCAGTTCGCCTGCACGCCATACAATGGAGTCCGTGACTGAAACTTCCGCGGACCGTATTTTTTCTACCCCGAACGCTCCCGCTTCTGCGTCCCCTCATGCCCTGCCGAGTATTCTGCAGAGCATCCCGTGGGATGCGCAGACGCGGGAGCTTGCCGTGCGCCCGCTTCCTTTCGCGGTGAACTGCGAGGAGGCGTACCCGCTGCTGACCGGTGGTGCCGAGTATTCCTTCTGGCTGGATTCGGCGCGCGAGGAGTCGCCCATGTCGGTCGCCTCGTATGTGGGTGTGGTCCCGGCGCAGCTGTCGCCCCTGTGCGTGGATTCGGCGCGTGCGGCGGCTGAGTCTGGCGGGGAAGACCCCTTCGCCCAGCTGGAGGCGGCGCTCGCCTGCGCACTGCGCGTGCACCCGGATGTCGCGGCGGCAACCGGTCTGCCCGCGGGTTTGCGTGGCGGTTACGTGGGCTATTTCGGCTATGAGGCGCGTGCCGCCATGGGCATGGAGCACGGCCACCCGGTGCCCGGCTACCTGCCGGCGCATGAGGCGCCGACCCCGGATTCTCTGTGGTTGCCGGCGGTCCGCTATCTGGTGCATGAGTATGCCCGCCCGGGGGTTGCGGCGCGTAGCTGGCTGGTGGGCGATGAGTCGTGGTGTGAGGTGGCGGAACAGCTGCTGACTGCGGCGGGGGAGTGCGCCTCCGAAAATACCCCCGTAAATGCCCCTGAGCTTACCGAGCCTCTGCTCTTTCCTGCACCCGCCGCGGAAGCCTACATGGACGCTGTTCGCGCTAGTCAGCACGAAATCTACGAGGGTAACAGCTACGAGGTGTGCCTGACCGCGCAGACGGTCGCGCGCATCCAGAATCCGAGCCCGGAGCTTTTCTTTGAGCTGTACCGCCGCCAGCGCGCCCACAATGCGGCACCCTATGCGGCGTATCTGCGGTGCGGCGATTTTTCGGTGCTCTCTTCCTCGCCGGAGCGTTTTTTGAGTGTGGATGAGCAGCGTAATGCCCAGACAAAGCCGATTAAGGGCACGGTACCGCGTGGCGCCACCCCGGAAGAAGATGAGGCTGCCGCAGCCTGGTTGCGTACCGATGAGAAGACCCGCGCCGAGAACCTCATGATCGTGGATCTGTTGCGTAATGACCTGTCCACGGTGTCTGACCCGGCGTCCGTGCGCGTGCCGGTGCTCATGGGTGTGGAGAGCTACTCGACGGTGCATCAGCTGGTGTCTACGGTCAGTTCGCGTCTGCGTGAGGGCGTGAGCGCGGTGGCTGCCGCGCGGGCGTGCTTCCCGGGTGGTTCGATGACGGGTGCGCCGAAGCCTTCGACCATGCAGATTATTGAGGGCCTGGAGGGTCGCGCTCGCGGCGTGTATTCGGGTGCTTTGGGTTTTGTGTCGGCGGATGGTTCGGCGAACCTGTCGATTGTGATTCGCACGCTCGTGGCGCACGATGAGGGCACGGTGACTCTTGCCGCCGGTGGCGCTATCGTGGCTGATTCCGACCCGACCGCCGAGTATGAGGAGATGCTGACGAAGTTGCGTGCTGCGTTGCCGCCGTCGGTGGGTCGCGTGGTGGAATAGCCTAGGGCTGGAATAGTGCAGGGAATAGCCTGCGCCGCCTGTACGTGAGCCGCTACACTTGAACTATGACTAAGCTTTCTGAAAATCTCCCCATTGAAGAAGCCCGTGAACGCCTGCGCCAGCTGATTTCTGAGCTGGCTGTGGTGCGCGGGCACGTGGTCCTCGCCTCCGGCAAGGAAGCCGACTACTACGTTGACCTGCGCCGCATCACCCTGCACCACGAGGCTTCTCGCCTGGTTGGTCAGGTCATGCTGGACCTGCTGGATAAGAACGGCATCGAGTTTGAGGCTGCTGGCGGCCTGACCATGGGCGCTGACCCGGTGGGTACCGCGATTATGCGTGCCGCTGGTGATCAGGACCGTGCGATTGACGCGTTTGTGGTGCGTAAGGCTCAGAAGTCTTACGGCATGGGCCGTCAGGTGGAGGGCCCGAGCGTTGAGGGTCGCCGCGTGGTTGCTGTTGAGGACACTTCCACTACCGGTGGTTCTGCGCTGACTGCTGTTGAGGCGCTGCGTAAGGCTGGCGCTGAGGTTGTGGCGGTTGCTGTGATTGTTGACCGTGCGACCGGCGCTAAGGAGCATGTGGAAGAGGTTGCGGGCGTTCCGTGCCTGTACGCGTACTCGAAGGATGAGCTGGGCCTGGACTAGTCTCTACTAGCTTGGACTAGGACCTCGTGAATTTTTAAGACGTTCCGCTGCGGCGGGTGAACCCGTGCCGCTGGCTACTGTGTGTGGCTGGTGGTGCGGGTTTTTGTCTGTAAGATGGCTCTGTGGGCGCCGGAGTGGCGCTGGTTGTTGGCGTGAAGGTGGTTGTGATGGTTGAGAATCGTGAGGCGGCTGAGGCTGTACCTGCTGAGGCTGTACCTGCTGAGGCTGTGCCTGCTGAGGCGGCTGTAGCTGAGGCTGTTGAGGGTACTGAGCAGGGTACTGCCCGTTTTGAGGTGGGTGTGGGCCCGTGGGAGGGTCCGTGGCCTGAGGGCGACCATTGGGATGAGGAGCTGCTGCGTGAGGGCGACCGCCGTAACGTGGTGGATAAGTACCGTTACTGGTCGATGGACGCGATTATTGCTGACCTGGATACGCGCCGCCATGATTTTCATGTGGCGATTGAGAATTGGCAGCATGATTTGAATATTGGCACGGTGGTGCGTACTGCGAATGCGATGTTGGCGAAGGAGGTCCATATTATTGGGCGTCGCCGTTGGAATCGTCGTGGTGCGATGGTGACGGATCGTTATCAGCATGTGCGTCATCATCCGACGATTGAGGATTTTGTGGCGTGGGCGCAGGCTGAGGGTCTGGAAATTATTGGTATTGATATTTTTCCGGATTCGGTGCCCCTGGAGACGTATGATCTGCCGAAGAGGTGTGTGCTGGTTTTTGGTCAGGAGGGCCCGGGTTTGTCGGAGGAGTTGCATGCGGCGGCTAGGGATACTCTGTCGATTGAGCAGTTTGGGTCAACGCGTTCGATGAATGCGGCGACGGCTGCGGGTATTGCGATGCATGCGTGGGTTCGCCGCCATGTGTTTGGCCAGATTCCGTCGTAGCCTGGCGGCTGTTTGGTGTTTAAAGGTTCCGATGCGTTGTGTGCGCGTCGGAACCTTTTTTGTCGGGGGTTTTTATTGGGGGTTTGGGTGATTTTTTTGTTAGAGTGGGGTGTTGAGTTTTTCACATGAATGTGGGTA
>NZ_KV812882.1:1089777-1099608 GCF_001813565.1 Rothia sp. HMSC068E02 | reverse complement strand
GGTAAGAAGCCCGTCCTTCCCGATGACGTGGTACGTTTTCTGCCACTCTCTCACAGTCGCGGCGGACATACCAAGCCTGCTGGCGGTTAAACCATAGCCAAATCCTTTCTCAAACATTTGCGCTGCTTGTTTCCGAAGCAAACGGTCGTGTCTTATTCCCAGATGCACGGACATGAAAAGCCTCCTGTTTCTTGGACTTTATTTTTGTTGTCCAAGAAACGGGAGGCAGTTCATTGTGATGGGCGGGGCTTTGCCGTATGCACTATGCTGTATCCACTGTACGGGGCGCTATCGGCCAGCGCCTGAGCTTATGAGCATGAGAAGTAGTGGTTTTAGGAATTGTTAGTAGTGCCGCTGACGAAAATCTTGCCGCCCTTCACCTGCACTGGGTAGCTGGTCAGCGCCTCCTCTGCAGGGCCGTGCACGACCGAGCCGTCAGCTACGGCGTACTCGGAACCGTGGCAGGGGCACACGATGCGGTTGGAGTCCTGCACCTGCACCTGACAACCCTGGTGGGTGCACACGGTGCTGAACGCCTTGTATTCGCCCGAAGAGGGCTGGGAGACGATAACGGTCGTGGAGCCGTGGGTCAGGCGTGCCGCCTTGCCCACACCCACTGCCGAGGCGGAACCCACCTCAACGGTGCCTTCGGGTGCGGTAACGTTGGAGTCACCTTCAGCGCAGGAGGCGAGCAACGCACCGGATGCGACGGCACCGGTGATGAGGGTTGCGCGGCGGGAAAAGACGCGCGCAGAAGATTCAGTTGCTGCGGTATCGACTGCGGTGTCGACGGCATTAGATTCAACTGCGGCAGATGCAGCGGGGGAGGCGCATGCCTTCTGAGAGCGGCAGCATCCGTTGGGCGCGGGCATGGTGGTTCCTTTCGTGTACTCTCTCCACCCTATGCCGGTTTGGGATAAAAATCGAATGAGAGCAGGCTAAGCTTGGTTCACGTTTGCTCCCGAGACAAAATCCTGAGGCACACTCCCGAGGCACAAAAATGCCGGTCGGGCGGTCGCATCAGCAACACACCCAACCGGCACGCACATCTATTCAGCGTTAGAGAAATCTACCCCAAGTGGCGGGCAAAAATCGGCGCAATCACGGGGGCAACCAGACCCGTCTGCCACGAACGCGCACCGTACTCGGCGAGCGCATCCCGCAAGGTCTGCTCGTCAAAACGAGCCGGCGGCTCCCAGCAGAGGCGGCGAACATAATCGGTCGTGATCAGGTTCTGCGCCGGAATGGTCAGCTCCTCAGAGAGCTCATCAATTGCCTGACGAACCTCGGTGAACAACGCCAAGTTCTCGGGGCGCTTAGACTCCCACGCCTTCAACGGCGGCGGGGCAGTCGACGGCAAAGTGAACGGTACAGCGTTCTCACCGCGTGCCGCCGCAGCAATAGCACGCACCCAACGCGGTCCCTCACGACGCAAACCACGCGTCTGAAAACCAGGGATCGCCATAATAGCGGGAACGTTACGCGGCATGGTGCGTGCCGCCTCCACAATCGCAGAATCGGGCAGCAGGCGCTTCGCGTCTACGTCCTTCTTACGCGCCAGCGAGTCACGCTCAAGCCACAGGTTACGCAACGCCGTCAGCTGCTTGACCGAACGCAACATCGTGCGGCCCTTCGTCTTACGCCAACGCTCCGGCTGATCCGTCGGATCCTTCACCGGGGTCTTGCACAGGTACTCAAACTCCTCCAGAGCGTACTGCAGCTTACCCTGCTGGCGGAGCAAATCCTCCAACGCATCACGCAAATCAATGAGCACGTCAACGTCCAGCAGAGCATAGTTCAACCAGGATTCCGGCAGGGGGCGGCGCGACCAGTCTTCCTTCGAGTGCTTCTTCGCCAGCTTATAGCCGAGAAGCTCCTCAACGGTCGCACCCAGGTTCACGCGCTCCAGACCGGCAAGACGCGCACCAAGCTCCGTATCAAACAGACGGTTCGGGCGCATACCGAGCATATCCAGGCTCGGGAAGTCCTGAATTGCGGCGTGAATAACCCACTCAGCATCCGCCAGAGCATCGTTAATAATGCGCAAATCCTTAAACGCCTCAGGGTCAATCAGGTACAGCTGATCTTCACGCTTAAGCTGCACCAAAAAAGCACGCGAACCGTAGCGGATGCCCTGGGCACGCTCCGTATCAACAGCCACCGGGCCGGACGCCGCCGCCAACTGCTCAGCGGCACGACGCAGACCGCTCTCAGTGGTGATGAGAGTCGGAATCGGTGCGGAAGGGGTCTCCAGAGGAACAACGTCCGGAACTTCGATACCGTTAAGGGTCAGCTGAGGGGTGCCTGCGGCATTCTGTTCAGCTGCGGTACTCATGCACTCAATCCTTTTCCTCTGTCTGGTTCGACGCGCCCATACGATGCGCCAGATGCCCGGGTAGGCGTACGCCCGAGCAAACATGAGCCCGGGCGGGGTGACGTGCCCGCGAAGGCACTACGCCATTCTACCCGCCCGAGCTTAAAGCCTCGAATTTAGAGAGACTCACAATAAGGGGTTCACCTGCGTGCCTGCTGGGGGGGGGGTATCGCCGGGGTTTATTCGGCGGATTCCGCCTCGTCAACCGGAGTATCACCAGGCTGTGCTTTATCAGGCGCGGCTTCACCAGCCGGGGCCAGCGTCAGACACACCGAATTAATGCAATACCGCAAATCCGTGGGAGTCGGGTAGCCCTCACCCTCAAACACGTGACCCAGGTGCGAATCGCAGGCGGCGCAACGCACCTCCACACGGCGCATACCGAACGTCGTGTCCTCCAGGTAACGCACACGGTCCTCAGCCAGCGGCGCGAAAAACGACGGCCAACCACAATGCGAATCGAACTTCTGATTGGAACGGAACAGCTCCGTACCGCAGGCACGGCAAGAATACACACCCTCCGTGTGGGTGTTCCAGTACTCGCCCGTGAACGCGCGCTCGGTGCCGCCCTCACGCAGAACAGCGTACTCTTCAGGCTTGAGCACTTCACGCCAGTTCTTGGCGATAGCACCCACGCCGGGTAGCGAATTGCCCATCATGACTCCTTCAGTTTGCTCTCATGCCCAGGCTCCTACGGCATATGTAACGCCGCGGCCGGGCGGATTATTCCCGCTGAGCGCGGACTAAGCGCGGATGTCAGCGTACTTTCCGTTGGTGAGCTTCAGCAGGTCGTCGGGGGCGAGCTCGACGTCCAGTCCACGCTTGCCTCCGGACACCATGATGGTATCGAAGAGCTGGGCGCTTTCGTCCAGGAGGGTGGGGGAGGGGGTCTTCTGACCCAGCGGAGAAATACCGCCCACCACGTAGCCGGTGCGGCGTTCGGCGACCTTCGGGTCGCACATGGAGGCGTTCTTCCAGCCGAGGGCAGCGGCGGCAGCCTTAATGTTCAGCTTGCCAGAGACCGGCACGATTGCGACGGCGAAATCCTTCTCGTGCACAATCAGCAGGGTCTTGAACACCTGCTCCTCGGAAGCACCGAGGTTCTTCGCGGCTTCTTCCCCGAAGGAGGTGACGCCCTCAACGTGCTCGTATTCGCGCATCTGGAAGGGGGTGTTCGTCTCGGTCAGCAGTGCTACGGCGGCGGTTGCTGCGCCGCTCTTCTTACCTTTAGTTTTCTTAGCCATAGACACCATTTTACGGAAGTCACCATGCGCGGATACCTATGCGCTGATACCCATGCGCCGAGAAGCCACATGTGTTTCGAGAAGCCACAATAATGGTGGCTTCTCGAAACACATGTGGCTTCTCAATGGTTATGGGGTTATTTCAGTAGCCCTTTTTCCTTCAGCTGCTCTTGAGAAAGCGAGCCAACGACAGTCCAAAATCCATCTGATTTGTCTACGTTCTGAGGTGGCCTTTAGGCTCCCTTTTTTCTTAGTAAATACCGATGAGTAATTGCATGCCAAGACTAGTCAAGATGATAGCAATCCAGCAAAGGGCTCCAAGAAAAATGGATTTTCCACTGGATTTGATCATAGCAATGAGGTTGGTTTTGAGACCAATAGCACTCATAGCCATGATGATGAGGAATATGGAGAGTTGTTTGAGAGGTGAAAAGAAGCTATTGCTGACACCGAAAGATGTGAGAAGAGTAGTTAGCAGAGAAGCTAGGATAAAGTAGAGAATGAAAACGGGGAAGATTTTTTTAAGCTTCACTCCTTGGTTGTTGCCTTGTTGACGGCTTTGCCAATAGGAGAGGAAGAGAACGATAGGGATAATAGCTAGAGTACGTGTCAGCTTGACAATAGTTGCAGGCTCAAGAGTGTTTGCATTGTAAAGACTATCCCAGGCACTAGCAGTAGCTGTCACAGAGGAAGTATCGTTGACCGCAGTACCCGCAAAGAGAGCAAAACCTTCGTTGGAAAGATGGAGCCAAGAACCTAGAGTTGGAAAGATAAGAGCTGCCAAGACATTGAAGAAAAAGATAACAGAAATGGCTTGGGCCACTTCTTTTTCCTTGGCGTGAATAACAGGAGCAGTCGCTGCAATGGCAGAACCGCCACAGATAGAAGAACCTACACCGACCAAGGTAGCAAGCTTTGTATCCAGATTAAAAAAGCGTTGGAAAAAGAAAGCAATAATTAAAGCGATAGAAATGGTCGAAATGATGACAGGAAGGGAAGATTTTCCAACTGCGAAAACTTGTGAGATACTGAGTCCAAACCCAAGCAAAATAACAGCATACTGAAGCAATTTTTTGGAGCTATAAGTCAAACCGGCATCCAGTTGTGTATAGGAAGTGAGAAAGGGATGGAGAATCATTCCGATAAAAATGGCGAAAACAGGTGCTCCCACAACAGGCAGAAATCCTCCTAAAACCCAAGAGATGATAGAAATGATCAGACAGACTGACAGTCCTGCCCAATTTTTTGATAGAAATGACATAAAAACCTCCGAGAATAAACACTCCTTATTATAGTCTTATTTGGTAAACTAGAAAGTAGGAATACAGACCCGGCCCGGGGAGCGCACCACCTCAGCCTCCGCGCTGATAAAGGCCTTCGATATCCTTGAGGAACTTAATATCCTTCTCGTAGGTATCCAGCATAGAGGGCCATACATACTGCATGTCACCGGTCTGAATACCGTAGTTACGGGCTCTGACCCAATCGGTCATCATCTCACGAAGACCAGCAAAGGTTTCAGGGTACTGTTGCGGCTTAGCCTTGGGGAGAGGGACGTTCTGAGCTATACCGTATGCATCAGCTTTGCGGTACTCGCCGTCGGGTGCTTTCGAGCCGCCAGAATATCCACGAGTCACAACAGGCTTCGGGGTGGTTGAGACCGAAGCAGATGCAGACTCAGATGCCACTGCAGACGCCGAAGCGGTCTCGCTCGGCGCGGCAGAGGCGGTGGCTGCCCCCTCGTTATTTGCCTGCTGGCCACACGCCGCAAGCAGGGCGCCAAGGCCCACAAATGCGCCGCCGCTCAGCATCGCGCGGCGAGTAAGAAGAATGGAAGTCATGGAAATACATTCCTCGTATCGGTGTGAAGTGTGAATAGGTGGCTGGCTAGAAACCGGAAGACTAAACAGCCGAAGGGAATAACCCCGATAGCTGAGAAGCCACATGTGTTTCGAAAAGCCACGAAAGAAGTGGCTTCTCGGCGAACATGTGGCTTCTCAGCGTAAGACCCGCGGCGGGCTTTACATGTCGGGCCAGTCGCGGTGCAGCGAATACTCCGTGTCTCCGTCACCGTTATCATTCAGGTGCCAGCGCTGACCGGTACGGATATCAGCCTTGCGTAGGCGCGGGTTCGGGTTATCCTTCTTACCCATCGTGGGGTCGTTCTTGCAGCCCCAACGAGTGTCGTCATAGCTGCAGTCACCGGCTACGCGGCCCACGTCGGTCCACCACACACGAATCAGCAGCGGGTCGACAGTTTCCTTCGTCAAAACGACATCCAGTGCATGCCAGTCGCCACCGTTCACGCGGAAACGGCCAGAGTAAGACACTGTTGCGTAGGCATGGAAATTACCTGAACGCTTATAGACATAACTGGTCGCGGTCTTGCGTGACTCTTCACCACGTGCCCTGCTGACCGGCTTACCCATCGTGTAGAAGCTGCCCTCGTCACCGTTGCCATACTGGATGGTCATCTGGGTGGGGTAGGATTCCATCTCCACGTGGCCGATCATGAGGTCGCCTTCCCAACGTGCGGTGGGTGCGTCGACGTAGAAGTTGACGGCCTGATTCTTATAGACGTTGGGGTTGTCATTACCCTGACCAGAGCCAAGGTTATAGGACTGCTTCAAAACAGGGGCCTGGATATCGGTTTTAGCGAATTGGTCCTCAACTTCTTGGAGCATTTCTTCAATAGTGGGGCCCTTGGGCTGTGCAGGGTCATTTGAGGTGAAGGTTTTAGTATCGAGCGGCTGGCAATATGTTCCTAGTCCTGTTTTCGGATTGTAATTTATCTCTTCGTCACCAATAGGCATCTCACGGATACGACTGTATTTGCCAGGTTGTCTTCCTGCTGCAAGACATTCTGCTTCCCCTTGCTTGCGCGCATTACCTTTGGGAATATACATAGGCTGCCCCAAGTTGTCTTTTACTTCGTCATAATTTCTACGGAATTCTTCTTCCTTCCGCTGGTTCTCCGCTTCTATTTCAAGGGATGATTTAGCGACAGGTGAGTCTATCCTAGTATCTAGGATGCCTTTCCTCGCAAAGTTTTGTTGTGGAGTCTTTTCCTTAGTGAGGCATATAGCATGGCCGTTATCGCTACTGCATTCCTGGCTGTTCGCAGGAGGAACGCTCATAAAAACAGATGATGTGATAACAGCAAAAGTGAGTATATATGCACTTCCCATTTCTCTGATACGGAACATGCTATTTCAACAACCCTTTTTCCTTCAGCTGCTCTTGAGAAAGTGAGCCAACGACAGTCCAAAATCCATCCGAATATTTGAGAATGTAAGCGCCGCTATCGTCCCCCTCGGCCGTATTCGTGTCTTCGGTGTATGACCCGTCGGGCTCAACATACATTACGAATTCCCAAATATGCTTCAGCATAAGGGTGTATTCTTTAGTTTTTTCATCATAAATAAACTGACCATCGAGCTGATATTTGTCGAGACCATTAATGATCCATCCGCCGCGCTTATAAAGGCGCTCGACATATCCGTAGAATTTTTCTTCGTCAGTTTCTGGTTTCACATATGCTTTAGCGTATTCGCAATCACCCGTCTGGACTGCATAGTTGTGGGCTATAGTCCAGTCGTTGATCATGTTGAGAGCGCCCTCCTGAGTTTCGGGGTATTGTTTCCGGCTCGGGGGCTTGGGTACGTTTTGCGCGGGTCCGTAGCCGTCGGCTTTACGGTATTCGCCGTCGGGGGCTTTGGACTGTCCAGAGTAGCCTCGGATAGTAGACGAGGTTGCCGAAGCTGATGCAGATTCAGAAGCCGCCGCAGACACCGAAGCCGACTCGCTCGGCGCGGCAGTCGATGATGCCGAGGCGGCTGCCGCCTCGTTATTTGCCTGCTGGCCACATGCCGCAAGCAGGGCCCCCAGGCCCACAAGTGCGCCGCTACCCAGCAGGGTACGGCGATTAAAGATGGTCGAATCCATAGAAGATACGCTCCTATCGTCGGTGATGGTGTGTCATTTAGTTACTAGTCGGGCCGCTTTTTTGCAGGTCAAACTGACTGCCGGAAGAAAACAGCTCCATAGCGCGCCCATCAAGCGCATCAATGCGCTATGGAGCACTACAGTTACCACCCTACCGCATGTTTGCGGTCATTTGCATTCTTTTGGGTGCTATAGCAACGAAACATCACTATTCGGATATTTCATTGCTTTATGCATCAAATGTCTCTGCGCCCGCGGAGGCGCCGTGCCTGCGGAAATTCGGTCATGAGTTACGGACTTCGACCATGAGTTAGTGACTTCAGGCTGGGGTTTTAGCCATTGCCAAAGACGCTAAGTCATGGCTGAAATTGCTAGGTCATTACTGAGTTTTCACCGGCGGCGGGTAACTGGCCGTTTCGATAGGTTACTGTCTTCGCTGCGGGTTTAAAACCCACGGCGAAGACACTAACCTATCGAACACTGCATCCGCCCAAGACAGACCCTGCCCAAAACACACTCCACCTCAGCCTCCGTGCTCGGACGCCACTGGCCCGCCTAGCCCAAACAAAACAGAGCGGCCCCGCACCCTACCACCACCCCTGACGCACCCCGCATACACCCCTCCTCATGCCCGCAATGTGGCGGGCAACTCATGCGGCTCACGCGGGGTGTTAGACAGTACTACACTTAAAGCGGAAGTCACATCGCCGTCACTGAAGAAAAGAGTTTTTGTGCCCACCACGACCGTACACTTGACCGACCGCATCCCTCGCGTTTCTGCTGATGAGTTGCTGGCGGGTTTCCGCCCCTCTGAGCGTTTTGGTGAAGTGTCTTTTGATAGCTACATTCCTGATCCGAATCAGCCGTCGCAGGCTGAGGCCGTGCAGAAGCTGAAGGATTTTGGCGACAAGATTAATGGTGGCGGTGCTGGTGCCGGTTTCTTTGGTCGCCTGTTTGGTGGCAAGAAGAAGGAATCGACGAAGGCTGGCCTGTACCTTGACGGCGGTTTTGGTGTGGGTAAGACTCACCTGTTGGCGTCGCTGTGGCATTATGTGGACGGCCCGAAGGCGTTCGGTACTTTTGTGGAGTACACGAACCTGGTGGGTGCGTTGACGTTCCGTAAGACGGTTGAGGCGTTGAGCAGCTACAAGCTGGTGTGCATTGACGAGTTTGAGCTGGACGATCCGGGTGATACTGTGCTCATGTCTCGTCTGATGCGTGAGCTGGCGGATGCTGGC
The DNA here is from genome assembly GCF_001813565.1 of Rothia sp. HMSC068E02. Taxonomy (NCBI): domain Bacteria; kingdom Bacillati; phylum Actinomycetota; class Actinomycetes; order Micrococcales; family Micrococcaceae; genus Rothia; species Rothia sp. HMSC068E02. The sequence continues at coordinate 1,090,807 of NZ_KV812882.1, read as the reverse complement.
GTGAAGCTTGTGGCGACCTCGAACACGCTGCCTGGTGCGCTGGGTGAGGGCCGTTTTGCGGCTGAGGATTTTAAGCGTGAGATTCAGGTGCTTGCTTCGCAGTTTGAGGTGCACCGTGTGGATGGTGAGGATTTCCGTCACCGTGGCCTGCCTGCTGCGCCGGAGCCTGTTGCTGATGATGCGTTTGATGCGAAGGTTGAGGAAGTGTTCGGCGGCCAGACTGTTGGTGTTGATAACTTCGCTGACCTGGTGGAGCACCTGGCGAAGGTGCACCCGTCGCGTTACCGTCAGCTGATTGATGGCCTGGGTGGTATTGCGTGGCGTGATGTTCACCCGATTACTGAGCAGTCGGTGGCGTTGCGTTTTGTGGTGTTGGCTGACCGCCTGTATGACAAGGACTTGCCGATTGTTTCTTCAGGCGTGCCTTTTGACAAGGTGTTTACTGAGGAGATGCTGGCTGGTGGTTATCAGAAGAAGTATTTCCGTGCGGTGTCTCGTTTGACTGCGTTGGCTCGTGAGGGCATGCTGGGTGAGGAGGCGGAGCGCTAGTTCCGCTGTTCGCCGGGGCCGAGCTTTGGCCGGCTCGGGTTTTGATGCGCTGTTCTTTCTAGTCCCGTGAGACTCGAAGCTCGCCCGGTTTGCATGGTTAGCTTGGTTAGTCTGGTTTACCTGAACCGCGCCAACCCCTCTCATACGTGAGGACCCTCGCCGGGTCGCTTAGGAAGCACCCGGCGGGGGTCTTTGTGTGAGCGAGAACCTGGTACGTGACGGGAACATGGCGTGTCGCTCGCATGGTTTCTTCCCTTGCCAGGGAGTTATGCGGGGGGTAGATGTGGTTGGAGTGTATAATTTTGCGTGTAGCCTCCGCGAGGTTCTCGCGAAGCACCCGTTTCTGCCGCATGGTTGCGGGCTATTTTCGGGTAGCTATTTCCCTTCCTTTTCGGAGGGACTTTCATTGAGGGCGGCCGGTGAATATGCGACTAAATTCAAGATTGATAAATTTCCCTTCCTTTTCGGAGGGACTTTCATT
>NZ_KV812882.1:1089436-1089677 GCF_001813565.1 Rothia sp. HMSC068E02 | reverse complement strand
CCCTTCCTTTTCGGAGGGACTTTCATTGAGGGCCTCAACTGCGTTCGGGTTCGTGCCCAAGGTGAGCCATTTCCCTTCCTTTTCGGAGGGACTTTCATTGAGGGACAAGGCCAACCCCGAGGACACCGCAGAAGACCCCCATTTCCCTTCCTTTTCGGAGGGACTTTCATTGAGGGATTTGGGTGAGGTGGATGTGAACTCCGGGGTTGTATTTCCCTTCCTTTTCGGAGGGACTTTCATT
>NZ_KV812882.1:1088805-1089336 GCF_001813565.1 Rothia sp. HMSC068E02 | reverse complement strand
CCCTTCCTTTTCGGAGGGACTTTCATTGAGGGAATGTACCGCACCTATTGGGGGCGGTACATTTTTATTTCCCTTCCTTTTCGGAGGGACTTTCATTGAGGGCAGAAGCAGTACCGAGAAGACCGCCTAGCACGCAAGATTTCCCTTCCTTTTCGGAGGGACTTTCATTGAGGGAACGGTAGGGGAGGTACCCCTCCCCGGGGAGATGAAGATTTCCCTTCCTTTTCGGAGGGACTTTCATTGAGGGCAGAAGCAGTACCGAGAAGACCGCCTAGCACGCAAGATTTCCCTTCCTTTTCGGAGGGACTTTCATTGAGGGGAATTTGAGCCGAAAGGGTCGCGCACTGAAGTTTGCATTTCCCTTCCTTTTCGGAGGGACTTTCATTGAGGGGGGTGTAACAGAATCTAGTGGAGGTCTTGCTATCGGAGATTTCCCTTCCTTTTCGGAGGGACTTTCATTGAGGGCTCCTGATGATGCAGTCGGGGATTCAGCCCCAGCAATTTCCCTTCCTTTTCGGAGGGACTTTCATT
>NZ_KV812882.1:1088455-1088705 GCF_001813565.1 Rothia sp. HMSC068E02 | reverse complement strand
TCCCTTCCTTTTCGGAGGGACTTTCATTGAGGGTGTGAGCGCTAAGCCTGCTACTCGTTTGTATGATGGCATTTCCCTTCCTTTTCGGAGGGACTTTCATTGAGGGAGGCTGCTGATAATTGGCGCGAGTTTTTCCGTCAGCGATTTCCCTTCCTTTTCGGAGGGACTTTCATTGAGGGACCATCAATAATACGCGCAACCGCCACACCCGGCACGAATTTCCCTTCCTTTTCGGAGGGACTTTCATTGA
>NZ_KV812882.1:1088118-1088355 GCF_001813565.1 Rothia sp. HMSC068E02 | reverse complement strand
CCCTTCCTTTTCGGAGGGACTTTCATTGAGGGCTGATTTGCTGTTCGGTGCCGCCGGTCGGCTGCAATTTCCCTTCCTTTTCGGAGGGACTTTCATTGAGGGTCCCACGGGTGGAGAGGCAACCCACCCGGTGCGGGATTTCCCTTCCTTTTCGGAGGGACTTTCATTGAGGGCAAAATTCGCGGGTGTTCGCCGTGCGGTTGTAAATTTCCCTTCCTTTTCGGAGGGACTTTCATT
>NZ_KV812882.1:1087772-1088018 GCF_001813565.1 Rothia sp. HMSC068E02 | reverse complement strand
CCTTCCTTTTCGGAGGGACTTTCATTGAGGGTCATCTGACGCGCGAAGGAAAGGCTGCGGGGCTGTGATTTCCCTTCCTTTTCGGAGGGACTTTCATTGAGGGTCTGAGCCGTCAAGCCCAGCTCACGGCGCAAACGGCGATTTCCCTTCCTTTTCGGAGGGACTTTCATTGAGGGTCAGATTCGCCGAGCATGCCCTCACGAGCCAACGCAGATTTCCCTTCCTTTTTGGAAGGGCTTTCATTGA
>NZ_KV812882.1:1087428-1087672 GCF_001813565.1 Rothia sp. HMSC068E02 | reverse complement strand
CTTCCTTTTCGGAGGGACTTTCATTGAGGGCGCGCGCTACCCACCACACGGGGGTGCTGCGCTTCTTATTTCCCTTCCTTTTCGGAGGGACTTTCATTGAGGGTTGTTCGGTGACGGTGTTGCCGACCAGTTCACGGATTTCCCTTCCTTTTTGGAGGGACTTTCATTGAGGGACGTCAAGACCGACCCCATGCCTATCAGTGCGAACGCGGATTTCCCTTCCTTTTCGGAGGGACTTTCATTG
>NZ_KV812882.1:1087027-1087328 GCF_001813565.1 Rothia sp. HMSC068E02 | reverse complement strand
TTCCCTTCCTTTTTGGAAGGGCTTTCATTGAGGCAAACTCCACGGTTCGTCAAACCAGTACCGCGTCCAGGATTTCCCTACCTTTTCGGCGGGACTTTCAATAAGATAGAACAATATCCCCTCAAGGTGACTGCGGGACCTCTTGTGCTACACCTTGAGGTGTAGACTTTCTTCATTGAGGTCCGGTGCAGGAGGGTTCCCCTTCCTTTTTGGAGGGGCTTTCATTGAGGCGGCAGCAGGTGATGCCGCGGCTACTGATCCTCACCAATTTCCCTTCCTTCTGGGAAGGGCTTTCATTGAG
>NZ_KV812882.1:1086716-1086927 GCF_001813565.1 Rothia sp. HMSC068E02 | reverse complement strand
GCAAACCTCCATGCTCACCACCGACACCACCCACATTTCCCTTCCTTTTTGGGGAGGGGCTTTCATTGAGGCAACGGGGAAACGATTTCAGCTTGGATGCCTGTCCGCATTTCCCCTTCCTTTTTGGAGGGCTTTCATTGAGGCGGTGTTCGGCGCGCACGGCGTCCACGCTCTCATGCATTTCCCTTCCTTTTTGGAAGGGCTTTCATTG
>NZ_KV812882.1:1086369-1086616 GCF_001813565.1 Rothia sp. HMSC068E02 | reverse complement strand
TTCCCTTCCTTCTGGGAAGGGCTTTCATTGAGGCTGACCAGCCCAGCAGACAGGAACTCCTGGACACCCATTTCCCTTCCTTTTGGGAAGGGCTTTCATTGAGGCGCGACGGCGAGGTTCGTCGTCAGTGTCGATTTTCCGGTGATTTCCCTTCCTTCTGGGAAGGGCTTTCATTGAGGCGACGCTACAATTAGAGATGTGAAAGCTCACCCTGATTTCCCTTCCTTTTTGGAAGGGCTTTCATTGA
>NZ_KV812882.1:1071109-1086269 GCF_001813565.1 Rothia sp. HMSC068E02 | reverse complement strand
TCCCTTCCTTTTTGGAAGGGCTTTCATTGAGGCTAGAAGCGACGGTGCCATCAGGATTGATCGCACCGATTTCCCTTCCTTTTCGGTGGGGCTTTCATTGAGGCGACCGCCAGCAGGCACCAGCACCGCGAAATCACGAAATTTCCCTTCCTTTTCGGAGGGACTTTCATTGAGGCACACACCCGCTCGCTTTCACCGCCGACCACCTCGATATTTCCCTTCCTTCTGGGAAGGGCTTTCATTGAGGCCCGATGAGTCAGCCCACCGTCTCACGATGGGTAGAGCATTTCCCTTCCTTTTTGGAAGGGCTTTCATTGAGGCCCAGGGGTAAATCAAAAAACCACACACCGGCGGGAATTTCCCTTCCTTTTTGGAAGGGCTTTCATTAAGGCATTGAGGCGGGCTCATCCCTGCTTGCGCAGGAAACACCTCAACCTTCCCTACGGTTTCGTAGGGACTTTCCCTAACCTATTCCTGCTCCGTTCCTGGACCCGCCACAGTCCAGGAACGGAGCTTTTCCTTTTTGCCGCGCAGGAAGCAACCAGGCTAAAACACCGACCGCAAACCCCGCTCACTAGCTGCCACCCGCCTCCTCCACACATCCAAGCAGAAAACTCAACACGCCGGAATAGCGTCATAAACTCGCTGATAAGCCAAAACACCCCGCCGCAGTGCTAACCTCAAAACCAAGCAGCCAAAGCTGACTGCCTACCATACTCGCTCACACCAAGGAGACACCGATGTCTACCCCTTACAGTGCAGGCGACGAACTTCCTATCTCACTCGTCATGCACACCGTGTACTGTCCCCGCCGCGCATGGATTGAATCCAATGGCGAAAAGACCGACACCTCACAAATGCAAGAAGGGCAGTCCGCCCACAAACGAGTCGACGACCCCAAAACATCCCGCGGCACACAACAGCGCGCAGTCACCATCTCATCAACACGCCTCGGGCTCACCGGACGATGCGACGCCATCGAACCCCAAGAAGACGGTTCTACCCGCATCATCGAATACAAAGCAACCCCCGTACGCCGCAACGCATCCGTCACGCCCGCCCACAGGGTGCAGCTTGCCCTTCAGAAAATCTGCCTCGAAGAAGCCGGCGAAACCGTCAGCGAATGCGCGGTGCACTTCACCAACCACAATAAAACCGTGCCCGTCGACATCTCAGACGAAGACATCCGCACCGCAGAAGAATACGTACACACCACCCGCGCACTCATCGACAACCCGACAGCACCGCAACCCCTCGAAGACTCACCCCGCTGCAGCTGGTGCTCCCACATCTCCGTGTGCCTACCCGACGAATCCCACGGAAAAGAAAACATTACACGCGTCGTCGCCAGCAACCCCGACAGCCAAGTAGCGCACCTCACCACGCAAGGATCAAGAGCGACCGTCCAGCAAGGGCGCCTCATCGTGCAACACCTCGGCGAAACAATCAGCAGCGTACCCCTCGAACGTGTGCACAGCCTCGTGGTCCACGGAAACATTGACGTTTCCTCCGCGCTTCTACGAGAACTCATGTGGCGCAACTGCACCATCATCTGGTGCTCCAGCACCGGCCGAGTCTACGGCTGGTCGCAACCTGGCACCGGACCGAATGGACTGGCCCGCGTGCAACAGCATGTCCTCTCAGCGCAGGGGCACTTGCCCATAGCGGCCGCCATGATTGCCAGCAAAATCGCAAACCAAGCGACCCTGCTGCGCCGCAACGGCCACGCCGCAGATATATGCCGCACCATGCGAGACATCCAGAAGCACACGCCGCAGGCTACCTCAATCCCGGAACTGCTCGGCATCGAAGGTGAAGCCGCCTCGCTCTACTTCGGTAGTTTCACGACCATGCTCAAAGAAGACGTGCTCACCGAACTCGGCTGGACCTGGACTGGGCGGCAGGGGAGAGGTGCCAACGACCCCATCAACATTCTGCTGAACTACGCCTACGGGCTGCTCAGCTCAGAATGCATTCGTGCGATTCTCACCTGTGGGCTCGACCCTCATGCCGGGTTCCTGCACAGCAGCTCTCGCAATAAGCCGGCGCTCGCGCTTGACCTTATGGAAGAGTTCCGTGCAGTCATCGCGGATTCTGTGGTGGTTTCTCTTATTAATAGGAAGCAGGTTAAAGCGGCACATTTCACCGCGGTTGGTGGCAGCTACCGGCTCACACCCGAAGGGCGGAAGACTATCATCGCCGCGTTCGAGAAGCGAATGGCCACGGAGATTACCCACCCCACCTACGGGTATTCGGTGACGTGGCGCCGCGCTGTTGAGGTGCAGGCCCGCATGCTCCTGGGCGTAATTAACGGAACCACTCGCGAGTACACGGGGGTGACCGTACGATAATGCGTGACGACGCCCGACGAACACTTATCGCTTACGACGTGCCCAGCGACCGGCGGCGCGCCAAGCTGGCCAAGCTCATTCTCAGTTATGGGGACCGTATTCAGTACAGCGTCTTTATTGTGGATGCGGCCCCCGCCAAGGTGCGACGCATCAAAGACGAAGTTCAGGAACTCATCGATCCGGACGAAGATTCGGTACTCTTCTGTGACCTGGGGCTGCTGGCCCGGCTTGATGAGCCGACCTTCAGCTACATTGGCCGGGCGCGCGAGGTAACCGAATCGGATGCGCTCATTCTCTAGCCGCGTGCTGCTCATTCGCTAGCGACGTGCGGCAGGGGAGTGAGGGAATGACGAGTTCGATTGCGGACTGGTAGTAGAGGTGGGGATAATGGCCTTTGGAGGCTTTGTCTGTCTCCGTGAGAACCTGGCACGTGACGTAATGTTGGCGTGTCGCTCGCGTGATGTTTTGGCTTGTAAATAGTGTTTAAATGCCTGAATGGCTGCTTGGGTATACTTTTATTTTCCTGCATTCAGGCGGGGACTTTCATTGAGGGCGGGTAGGCATAGCCAGAAGCTCCTGCGCAATCTGCAATTTCCCCGCCTTCGGGTGGGGACTTTCATTGAGGCACCCTGGGAATCCTCAGCCTGGAAGAGCTACATGACATTTCCCCGATTTCGGGCGGGGACTTTTAGTGAGGCGTCGCCGGTTGGTCTGCACAAGATGTGTCGGTGCTGGATTTCCTTTCCTTTTCGGAGGGGCTTTCATTGAGGCTGGCGAACGTTCGTCGTGACTCCCTGGTGTATCGGATTTCCCCGCCTTCGGGTGGGGACTTTCATTGAGGCAATGAAAGCCCCGCTCCAGATGGAGCAGGGAATAACAATTTCCCCGCCTTCGGGTGGGGACTTTCATTGAGGCCGGGTAGGCATAGCCAGAAGCTCCTGCGCAATCTGCAATTTCCCTGCCTTCGGGCGGGGACTTTCATTGAGGCGCTATCCAGGACGTCGATACGATGGTCGAGGTTTACATTTCCCCGCCTTCGGGCGGGGACTTTCATTGAGGCTCAGACGGAGACTGGGCGCGCCGCGTGGGAATCGTTGATTTCCCCGCCTTCGGGTGGGGACTTTCATTGAGGCAGGAGAGTGAGGTCAATGAGGCGGTCCACCTGGCGCAATTTCCCCGTCTTCGGGCGGGGACTTTCATTGAGGCACGGATGAACCGCCTCTCGGGTGGTCATCAAGACTGATTTCCCCGCCTTCGGGTGGGGACTTTCATTGAGGCTCGCCGTGTAGGAACTGTGCCGCTACAGCCGCGATATTTCTCCACCTTCGGATGACGATGCTGCGGTATGCATAGATATTGCGTGATGTACACTTTGGGTACGTAATCCGCGAGACTCTCGCACCACAGCCGTTTTGGTTATGCCATAACATGCTAGTTTTGCTAGCTATTTCCCCGCTTTCAGGTGGGGACTTTCATTGAGGCATGGTGTTCAAGAATGGCTTTACCATCCCTAAGGCCATTACTCCGCCTTCGGGCGGGGAACCTTCATTGCGATTCCGAGCATGAATCGGGAAGTCTCACGCGGGTTACGTAGCCCCGGTTTAGAAACCAGATTGGTTTCTAAACCGGGGCTCTTCTCTTTAAAACATGAATATGGGCTGATGTGGCGCCTACTGCCAACTCCTCATGTCAGATGTCTGGGTCTGAAATGACCAAACTGGATGCGTGTAATCTGTAACAGCGCTATGGTGAGATTATGAGCGAAGGGCAGAACCGATTGCGTCGCAGAGGAGAGGTGGGGATAATGGAGGAACAGATGGCGGTTTATAAAACTCTCTATTCCTCCCTAACTAGATCTCATGCTCCACAACGGGGATGTGAGCTTTCATTGAGGGGCGAATATTTTTTGGGAACCATAACAACCACCTTCTGTTTCTCCTGCGAACATACGTGGGAGCTTTCTCTTAGAACCTGGTTCTTCAGTAGCTGTTGTTATTGAAGAACCAGGTTTTTATACGCGAAAATTTTTTGGGAGTATGAGGGTGTTGTAGATGGGGAATCTTAATGCTATGGTTGAGACATCAACTGGTTTGGAGATTGCTTCAGTAGCTCGCTGGGGTAGCTCTAGCCCCAACCTTGGAGGTGAAGGATATGGTCCGACTACTCACAAGAAGTAAAAAGCCGCCCGCTACGCGAAGCGCAACGGGCGGCTTTTATTCAAAATAGTGAAACCGCATCAAGCGGTGGTTATGCCTGTTGCCGCAGACATAACCTAATCAGTATACCGGCAGTACGGAGGGGCCTCCTAGTCTGCCTGCATACTGACCGCTTGTGTGGCTACGCTATACCTTCTATACCCTGTGCTGTCACCACCCAAAACACGGGATGTGACAGCACAGGGGAAGAAGGAAACGGCACACCGAATCAGTGACGTGACGAAAACACGCGCACCATTCGGGAAAGCAAGGTAGCTTAAAGCTATACAAGTAAACGTGCACGTCCAACGCATCGAAGCAAACGTGCACCCAATATATAAGGAGACAACCATGTCCCAGAACGAATCCCAGCCCACCATTACCCTCGCCGACCTTATCGAGAACGTCAAGCTCGGCGGCGGCTCCGTCATCACCTCCATCACCGAACTCGAACCCGCAGCAGGCCCCCACGCATCCGTGGCACCCGCCAAGTTCGTTGATGACAAGAAGTCCGTCTTTGCCTACGAAACCCGCTACATTGTGGAAGAGATTCAGAACCCGGAAGACTCCGAAGACGCCGAAAAGGTCGTCAAGGGCAAGTCTCAGAAGGTCGTCCTCATCGACAGCAAGCAGTCCGAACTCAACCGCGCAGAAGCCGCCATCGAACAGGGCCGCCAGTACGGTGACGAAGCAGTCGTAAAGATTCCCCGCGCCGTCGTCACCTACCAGACCGAAAACGGCCCCGTCGAATACACCGACATGGAACTCTCCCACCGCGTCTTCGACGGCCACTTCCGCGCCGGCACCATCGACGGCAAGCTCATCACTGAAAACGACGACTACCGTGCACTGCGCAACTGCACCCCCGCAGATATGAGTGCACTGCTCAACACCGCCCCCGCAGCACTTCTCTTCGGTGCATGGGACTCCACCCGCAAGAGTAACCAGGTTCGCCTGCGCAGCGCCCTCGTCGGTGAAATCATCGGCGTTCTCGCAGACCAGGATCCTGGTGCTGAACACCGACAGGCACGCCGTGGCGGTGCCCGCGTCGACGCCGTAGCCGCCAGCGTGAAGCTTGCTCCCAAGGATATGGAATCCTTGGTCAACGACCAGGAAGCGGAACTGAGCCCCAAAAACATTAAGAAGAACCGTGATGCAATCGCGGCTGCTTCCAAGGCAAAGAACAAGGATGCCGCTCACGTATCGGCCTCTGGTATCGGCCTGGGTAGCATCCCGCCCTCGCTCGAAGAAACCGGTGCTGTAGCTTGCCGCCGCATTATTCGCTCTTGGGTTCTGAGCCTCGCCACCCTGCGTCAGCTGCGCTTCGGTCAGGACGAGACCAAGAATGTTGCCGCGCGTGCACTTCTTGCCGCACTCGGCCTCAACGCTATTGCCCGTGCGGAGCGTGAACTCTACATCCGTGCCAACTGTGACCTGATCGAATCTGCCGCACCCGTTGTCACCCTCGACCAGCGTTTCGGCGAGAAGAAGCCCTTCGCACCCCTGACCGTTGAAGACACCGACCAGTTGCTCCTCGAGGCTATCGAGAATGCCAAGAAGGCAGGCGTGGCTGACTGGAATGGCCAGACTTTCAACGTCGACGGCAACTCCATCATCATCAAGAACGCCACTGCGGAGGACGCTGAATAATATGACGAACCTCGGAATTCTCGCGAGGTTCCCGCTCGGCGTATACCAGGGCCACAAGGCGGACGGAAGCCCCGACGCCTTCCCCGACCCTGCCCGCTTGCAGGCCGCGCTCCTCAGCGCGGCCGCGCAGGGACCTCACGCAATTATCGAAAACGGGCAATTGGCCCCCTCGGAAGAATCACTCAAGGCCCTCAAGTGGCTTGAGGAGAACCCCCCGACCGGGTTGCAGCTTCCCGACATGTGCCCCGTGTACCGCTCACGCAACAAGATGAGCCGATTCATGTACCGCGAGGTAGCGCGCTCAGCCAAGGGACGGCAGACCGAGCCTCGTGCAGTATCCGACGGCTGGGCTGTATCCGACACCATCGGCTGGCAGTACGATAAGGTGCCCGTCGACATTGCGGAAACCATCACCCAGCTCTGCGGAGAAGTACCCTCCCTCGGAGAATCCAGCAGTTTTGCCGCCCTCTACACCGGAGACGTGGAACCCACCCACATCATCGACACTAAGTCGGGTCCGTTCGAAGCAGGCGGCATGCCCATCCGCGTGCCCGTATCCGGTCGAATCGACGCGCTCATGCGTGCCCACGCAGAAGCGTACCCCGTCAAGGTGCCCACCAAATCAGCGGACAAGACCAACAAAGAAGACACCTTGCATCCTTCCCCGGTACCCACCGCAGGCCTCGGATCCATTAAGTACCAGCCTGTGGAGGCTGAAACCTCCACCAGCCCCTGGGAATACTTGTGGCTCCTCGAAGTAGATGGTGAAGAGCTGAAGCCCGAACAGTACGTCAAGGCATGCTCCCTGCTGCACAAGGCTCTCGTAGCTGCCGCAGGATTCGGCGCGCCCAGCCTCATCACCGGCAGGTACCCCAAGGGTCACAAGCCGGCCAACAGCCTGGCGCTGCAGTACCTGCCTTCCCGCTACCTGCCCGACTATCTGCGTCGTGAGGTGAAGTCTCAGGGAGTCCTGCTCGTCTTGGTCCCGGCAAGCGCCCCGACTGATGAAGCTGTAGAACTCGGTATCGCGCTCAGGAGCGTAGAAACCCTCTACGCTCAGGACTTCCCCCGACTGACCGTGAAGCTTCGCCAGAAGCGCCTGCCCGCGCAGGGTTTCTGGGATACTCCCAAGACCGGGTACAAGCGCCTGTGGCGTACCCTCAGCGCGGCCGTTCCCGAATCGCGCGTTTTCAACCGCCCGAAGAAGGCTGAGACGAAGGCCTGGACCTTCGCTGACGCCGCTCTGCTTTCCATGGCCTACGTGTGGCGTGACAGCTTCGAAGCGCCCGAGGCTGAAACCTCACGCGAACGAATTCGCAGTTTGAGGGACCAGGTCGCCAAAAAGGCTGAGGCCAAGGTCCTGGAAGCTCACCGTGTAACCCAGAACCCCGCTGCCTACGCCTACAAGCTGCCCCGCACTCTGCCCGCAGAGCCGTGGCGCGGCATCGTAGACCTCGGCAACCTGGCAACGGACACGACCCTCGTAGCCATCGGCCAGTCCCGTCACATGGGCGGCGGCCTGCTGGTTCCGTTCGACGTGCCCACCGAAGAATACGGCCGCCGCAAGAAGGAGGAAGAGCATGACTAGCCCCACTACCGCGCTGCCCTCCATCACTCGTGATGAGTTCGGTGTCTTCTTTGCCGCACTCAACGAAGGGCACGACCCCTTTAGCTGGCAGGAAGAAGTGCTCGACCACATTTGCGAGCACGGCGTATGGCCGGAACGTATTAACGCACCGACCGGCTCCGGTAAGTCCTCCGTGGTTGATATCCACCTCTTTGCGAATGCGCTCGCAGCGGTTGGCGCCGCGCCGCGCGTTCCCCGTCGCCTTTGCGTGACCGTGGGACGTCGTGCGCTGGTCGATAGCCAGGCAACCCGTGCCGACAAGATTCTCGGCGATCTGAAGGATGCGCTCGCTGATGAATCCGGCGAGCCCGGTATTCTGCGTAGGGTTGCTGAAGCTCTCCAGAGCTTCCAGACCCGTAACGATGACCAAAGGAGCGCCCCCTTCGAAGTTGGCCACATCCGTGGCGAACTCTCGAACCGCAACCTGCCGGTCACCGACATTTCGGCCTGCGCAATCATTGCCGCAACCCCGGATATGTACGGTTCGCGAGCGCTCTTCCGCGGCTACGGCAGCACCAAGGCTGCCCGCCCGCGTGAGACCGCCCTGCTGACCATGGACACCGTCATGGTGCTCGACGAGGCACACATGAACCGTCAGCTGCTGCACACGACTCAGCGTATTGCCGAGTTGCAGAAGCGCGAGGTCAACCTGGGTGTTCCCACCCTGCAGGTGGTTGAGACGACCGCTACCCCCTCCACTGGGGATAGCGAATCGACCACCCTGGGTGTTGACATTGAAGCTCTCGATAGCCCGAATGATAAAGAGCTGCACCGCCGTGTCTACTCGCATAAGGAACTGGTGCTCCGCCCCATCGATAAGTGGGATGGTAAGCCCGGTAATGCTGCGACCGTGAAGGCCGCTGTGGACGCTATTAAAGATTTCCTTGCCCACCGTGAGGTGGGTAAAGGTTCGGAAGTAGCCCACACTGTCGGTTGTATTGTCAACCATGTGCGGACGGCTATCTCCATCAAGGAGGAACTCGCTAAGGATCTGGCAGAGGATGAGGTCCAGCTTCTCGTAGGACGCATGCGCCCGTACGACCTGAAAAAGTTGCACCCCGACCTCTTCACTACCGAAGGCGATAAGTCCGTGAAGGTTGTTGTTGCCACCCAGACTCTCGAAGTCGGTATTGACGTTGACTTTGCTGACCTGGTGACTGAGCTGGCTCCGGCTTCTTCCTTGGCGCAGCGCTTCGGACGTGTTAACCGTCTGGGCCACCGCGATGATTCTAAGGTCGTCGTTATTGAGCCTGCGAGCGGTGACTCGGTAAAGAAGGACGCGCCGCCCTACAGAGCAGTCGACCTGAGCAATGCGTATGCATGGCTCGAAGCGCTCAACGGTGCTGAGAACCCGTCGGTGAACCCCGCCGCAATGGTGAAGAACCCGCCGGTGCAGTCCTCCCCGGAGCGTCTGCTCTACCAGCGCCCGGAATGGCCTGATCTGCTGGAATTCTCGCGTACCGACGAGAATCCGTACGATGAGCCGGACCTTGACCTGTGGCTGCATGACTCCCTGGAGGCAGAAACCGCAATGGGCGGTGTTATCGTGCGCGATAACCTGCCGAGCAACACTTCTGCCGCCATGGAGATTCTCAAGACCAGCTACTTCGCACCGCGCGACGAGGAAACCTTCCCCGCGAATCTGAAGATTCTCAAGGAGATTCTGGACTACCAGGATGAGCACGGCGTGAAGCCGCGTAAATTCCTTTACCGTCAGGGTGAAATTTCTCTGTGGCAGGATGCTGACCAGGGTGAAGAGAGCAGCCAGACGTTGGCTCCCGGTGACGTTCTGATTCTTGATATGGGTAGCATTCCGTTCACGAACCAGGGCATTGCCGTGACTCAGCGTGAGCTGCCTTCTAAGAAGGACGAGCTGAAGGCTGTGCCCTTCCTCGATGATGACGAGCTCTGCGTGGCCGAGCTCTACGTGTATGAGAAGTGCGCGGACCGTGAGGAACGCTTCAGGAAATACCTGGGCCTCTCACCCGATGAAGTAGCAGAATTGCTCGATAGCCAAGCTTCGGACGGCCAGAAGGTGATTGCTTCTGAGCTTTCTACCGAGGCTGAGGGCGGTCAGGAAGTTATCGCCTGGTACGCCGTTGTGACCGACGAAGAGTTTGTTGAAGGTTCCGATATCGCTCAGGAACTGGCCCCGGCTGGTCCCGTTCTTCTGGACGACCACCAGAACGATGTTGCTGAGCGTACCCGCCAGCTTGCCGAGAACCTCGGCCTGGCACCGGAATTCTCGGAGGCCCTGGAACTGGCGGCAAAGTACCACGACGAGGGCAAACGCGACCTGCGCTTCCAGCAGATGCTAGGTGCAGATGCGGAGACGGGCGCGCTCGCGAAGAGTGGCCGCCGTTCCGTGGCAGAGGCGTACCGTGCCCGTAGCCGTAGCGCCCTGCCGAGGGGCTGGCGTCACGAGCAGCTGTCCGCGCTTATGGTTGCCGCCTCGCCCGAAAAGGTGGGGGAGCACCGCGACCTGGTGCTGCGCATCATCGGTTGCAGTCACGGTCACGGCCGGTTCTCCTTCGCCCACGACGCAGACTTCCTGCTCAAGGAAGGCTACCTGCCCGAGGGGCTGGACTACGAAGCGCTCAAGGAACAGGCGAACCGACTCTTCAACGTCGGCTACTGGGACAACCTCATGGAGCAGACGAGCCGCACCTACGGCCCGTACGCTACCGCCTACCTTGAGGCCGTCGAACGCGCAGCAGACGCTCAGATTTCACGGGAGGGACACTAATGGCAACGCTGACTATTGCCGGTGACTACACCTCGGCATTGACCCATTTTGCCCTCTACGGGCTGTCCCTGATGGTTGAGCAGAAGCACCCCGGAACCGTCACTGTAGGTTGGTCTCAGGAAGGCCAGCCGCGCGCCCAAATGCATGCTGAAGGCGTGTCAGAAGAAGAAATTGCCGAGTGCGTGCACTCCTACGTTTCTTCCCTGGCCGCTGAAGACAGCTGGGTGAACGTTGACCAGTCCTACGGCGCGGGTAAGGAAACCGCTGTTTTCTCCCCGTTCTCACCGCGTATTCGCGGAATTGACGCGGAGAAGTACCCGGACGACTGGGCTTCTCACCAGAAGACCCGACAGGCTCATCTGGATGCGCTGATGGAACGTGACGACCTGCTGTCCCTGCTCTGGATCTCTGGCCTGGGTGAACCGGCATACTGGCGTTTTGAAGCCAAGGCCCCTCGCCCCGACCACGGTGCATCCCGCTGGGAGATGAAAACTCGCAACAAGGGTCAGGAGTTCGTCAAGGACCGTCTGCGTTTGATGTGCGCGGACCTGGCAACCTGGGAACCTTCCGCGATGCTCAGCGGTATTACCGGGCAAACCCTGCACGACTCGCTGGATAAGAAGCCGGATTCTCGAACCGGAACCGGTTTCACCGTCCCGCAGCCGACCGATACCGCGCTCGCCTTCTGCGCGCTGGTGGGTATTGCGAACTTCCCGGTGATTCACCAGATCCACCGGATTGGTGTAACCCCCGGTGCGTACCCGTACAACGCTTTGCACCCGCGGCTCATGGTTCTTCCGGTATCCTCCGGAAGGGTTACGCCTGCCCGGTTGCGAACCGTGCTGCGCAGCCACCCCTACCGTAGGGTGGTTGACGAGGTCGGTAAGGCGATGGAACGCGGTTCCTTGAGCTCTGACATTTTCGTGTCCGAGCTGGCGGATGAGAAGGCGATTCTTCGTGAGAAGGGCGTTCAGGCGTTTGTTGCTTTCCCCATCGCGAAGGTGGGTAGTGACTCGGCTCCTGAACGTCAGGTTCTGAAGGGTAGCGCGATTCCGCTGGGCTAACCTAGCCGCTTATAGGAGCGGGCAAATATGCCCGCACAATGCAGAGGAGGGGCCCTCCGGTCGTATTGCCGGAGGGCCCCTCCCTCTACTTATTATGAGTGTCTACATATCGCTGGGTGGATATGCGGTAGCTGGTGCGCTAGGGAACTGCCCTTTACGCCACCGCCACGGTACCCTTGGCTGCGGTGCCGCTTCGGGTCCACAGCAGGAGCGCTGCCACGCTGTTGATGATGTAGAAAATGTATTTGCCGACGTTCGCGAAGTTGCCCTGAGTCAGCGCCTTGATGCACTGCACGGTGTTGTACGCGAACCAGAACTGCCACTGCATCGTCAGCTTCAGTGCGTTCAGAATGTTCGCTGACAGGGACAGGCCAAACACTGCGGTCGTGATCCAGAACAGGAACGAGGTCTTGCCATCGTAACCGACATTGTTCGCAATCAGATAGTAACCGACATAGTTCGCAATCAGGGAGAACGCGAACGAACCGACCACAATGCCGCTAATAATCAGCTGGCCCTTCTTGCCGGTCGGCGGTTCCATCGCCTTGCCGCGTTCGGAGTTCTGCCACCTACGAATCGCGAAGGTGTACACGATGAACGTGACCGGGTAGGTGATGATTGCTGCCTTGTTGCCCAGAATGTAATCAATCGCGCCAGACAGTGCCGTGTTAATAATGCCGAGCACGTTGCCGATGTTTGAGAGGCGGCCGGTCAGGCGGGTAGACATCATTGAAATACCCACGTTAATCACGGAAATTACGCCGAGGGGAATGAAGTTCGTGATTGGGCCCCAGTCGACGTATTTAGCGAGGCTGGTGCCCAGGTATCCTGAGGCGATTGCGATGGCGATAACCAGTGCCACGCCGAAGATGTCGGCGTACTTGGACTTGGCGAAGAAGAGGAGGGCCTTCTCGATTGAGAATTCCTTGGCCTCCATGGGTAACTCCTTTGTTGAGAATATAGGAACAGTGATAGGGTACCAATAACTATAACTCTTTGAAAAGGGGTTGAATTGGCGTGTCACACATAAAACTTCAGAAACCCACATATTCCACATCTCGGAACACCGCGGCATTGGGTAATTCAAAATCACCCCATCAAAAACCCATACCAACTTCCGGCAAACTTTGCCAGATAACGCCCCTACTTCGTTGAACACCGAAAATGGGCGTAAAATCACCGCCGTTTCGTCTTCGCTTTAAAGGGGACCTTAAGGTACGCTAGATGACTGGGTCAGGGAACCGTGCCGGTCTCACTCACCGCGCATCCGCCCGACAGACACCCGCACCCCGGTATGCTACGTCTCACTCACGCACACAGGGGAGGGAACCCAACGTATCGGCCTCACTCACCGTTTACGCCGCTGTCCGCGCATCCTGCCACCCGTAACTCACTCAACTCAAACAAGAACTGAATAGGACAATCATGCCCTTGCTTACCCATCGACTCTCACGACGATTCTTCGTAAAGGGTGCTTCCGCTGCCGCCGCTGCAGGCGCACTGACCCTGCAGGCACAGGCCGCTCAGGCTGACGAAGCTCCCGCAAACCTTGCCCCGGCAACCGAGGAAACTAAAGGCCCGCGCCTCGTTATTCAGCGTGCCACCATCACTGAAACCGGTATGACCGTCAACTACACTGCACACGGTCTGCGCGAATTCCTCACCGAAGGCACCACCCTGACCGTACGCCACGGCTACGTTCGTAACGACTCTTTCGAAACTCTGCGCTCCTGGCCGCTCACCCCCGAATTTGACGGTGACGCTGACAGCTTCAGCGGTAGCGACCAGTTCCCCATCGAGCTGATGCAGGGTGAGGGTGTCGAGCACGCCCTGCAGCTGGATATTTGCTCCGACCCGTGGGGTCAGGAGGTTACCCACCAGATTGCTGCGCGCATTCCCGTGGCTGAGACTAAGATCCTGAAGACCTCTTTCGAGGACGTTCCGGATAGCCACCCGTTCGCTGAGGATATCCGCATGGCGAACCAGAAGAAGTGGCTGATGCCGAACCCGCAGTCTGGCGCGTTTGAGCCGGACCGCCCTGTGACCCGTGAGGAGCTTATTGCTCTGCTGAACCACGCTGCCGGTCACGCTGGCGTGAGCGAAAACTCTGAGGTTGCACCCTTCGCGGATGCGGCAGGCCGCCCGACCGCGAACGCCCTGCACTGGGCTCGTGACCGCAAGATTACTGAGCCGCTCACCGGCGGCGACAAGATTGACCCGACCGCACCGGTTTCTCACGAGGAGCTGGCGGCTGTGCTGTTCCAGTACAACGCGGAGGTTCAGCTGACTGAAATGAACGAGGCTGCTGGTTCTCGTTTCCGCGACGTGCTCGGTGCCGGTACTCTGCACCGTTACGTTGCGTGGGCTGGCGCGAACGATATCGTGCTGGATTCTTCGGGTGTGTTCAACCCGACCGCGCCGACTACTCGCGCGGAGCTGGCTCGTTTCATTCGCCGCTACAAGCTGCAGAACCTGCTGTTCACTGACTTCTCGTATGTCTCCTAATTTTTAGTCACCTCGGCACCGTCTGTTGGGGTGTGTGGAACCCCCGTCTTCTGGCTTTTGCTGGAGGCGGGGGTTTTGCCATGTCCCGTATTGCCGCTTCTCGGGGAGTTTTAGTGACAGGCTGTGCCTGGCATATGAAATTTTGCGTTATATATGCCTAAAATCTTGCAAAATCCTGTGCGCTAAGTAAGTATTACCTAGAAGGTAAGTTAAAGGTTGCCTTACTTAATACTGTGTGAAGACTAGTTTCCTTCCTCGTGGGCCCATGAAACCCACACCAAAGAGCAGGAAAAACGCGGCGCCTCACCACCCATCGGTGGGGGAGAGATGCACCTTCACACACCACCCACGAAAAAGGACATACATATGAACCTCGCTTCAAGCAAGGCATTCAAGGGCCTCGCCGTTGGATCGCTGGCACTGGCAATTTCCGGCGTTGCCACCATCCCCGCATCGTTCGCGGCAGAATCCACCCCGGTAGCAAGCCAGAGCACTGACGCTCGCACCATCACCGATAAGGCGATGGCTAAGATTACTCAGGGCCTGCCCGGTCAGTTCCAGGTCGCATACTCCAAGAAGACCAACAAGATTTGGGTTGCGGGCACCGCTGACCGCGACAAGCACGTTTCTACTATCGCTCGTATTGACGCGAACTCCCTGAAGATTGAGGCAGTCGCCGAGCTGCCCATCGTCAAGAACGACAAGGGCTACCAGTACGACGCAGCTTACGGCATCACCGTTGACGATGTAGACGGTACCGTCTGGGTTACCAACACCACCGACAACTCCGTGTCCGTGTACGATCAGGCAACGATGCAGCAGGTCTGGACCACCGCGGGTATCGCAGAGACCGACCCGAACTGGATTGAGCACCCCCGCTCCGTTCTGGTTGACCACGAGTCCGGCAAGGCGTTCGTGACCGGCCGCTTCTTCGTATCCGCTATCGACCTGAAGACCAAGCAGGTTGAGAAGATCCAGCTCGAAGGCACACCCGACGGCGGCACCCGCTACATCAGCATGAA
>NZ_KV812882.1:1056097-1071009 GCF_001813565.1 Rothia sp. HMSC068E02 | reverse complement strand
ACCCGACGGCGGCACCCGCTACATCAGCATGAACATCCTGGTTGATGGCGGTAAGCTGTACGTTCCCGAGCGTACCGGCGGCAAGATTTTCGTCATCGACACCAAGACCTTCAAGGTAGAGAGCAGCTTCGACACCAAGGGCAACGCTGAGGGTGAGGTTCGCCCCTCCGACATCGCGATTGACCACTCCCAGAACGAAATCTACGTCTCCTCCCAGGGTGTGAAGGGCGCGAACTCCGGCGTGTCCATCTACGATGCGACCACCCACGAGTTCAAGAAGTTCATCCCGGTCGGCACCCAGGCACTCGCCCTGGACAATGACGAGGCGAATGACCTGGTGTACGTCTCTGACTTCGGCACCGGCAAGGTCGGCGTGATTGACGGCGGCGCGGCGGACAAGCTGATTGCCGAGGTCGCCATGAACGGCGGCAAGGCAAACGACCTGGTTGTGCTGCCCAACGGTTCCGTGGTCGCTGTGGACAAGCAGGCTGGCGCAACCGCAACCGTGCCCTACGTCCTCGACGGTACCACCGGTACCGTCAGTACCTCCAGCCAGGTCACCAGCAAGCCTTCTAAGGACAAGCAGGGCAACGAGGTTCCCGCCAAGACCTCCGAGATTCAGGCGAACTCCATCCTGAAGTTCAAGGTCACCGCAACCGCAGGCGACAACTCCGAGGTCAAGCAGGTCACCCCCGAAACCCGCGAGTTCCAGGGCTACCCGGCAACCGCCACCAAGACCAAGGCAACCGACTCTACCACCCCCTCCACCGAGGCACACCGCACCGTGGACGCAAACGGTAGCGTTGCGAACATCATTCAGGGTCTGCCCGGCCAGTTCCAGGTTGGCTACTCCAAGAAGAACCACAAGCTGTTCGTGCCCACCGTGGGTGCACGCGGCGGCCTCGCTTCCTCCCTGGCACGCGTGGATGCAGACACCCTGCAGACCGAGGCTTTCGCCGAGCTGCCCGTGAAGAAGAACGACAAGGGCCAGTATGGTTACACCTCCGCGTACGGCGTGACCGTTGATGACGTGGACGGCACCGTCTGGGTTACCAACACCACCGACAACTCCGTGGCAGTGTACGACCAGCAGACTCTCAAGCTCATCTGGAGCAACGAGGGCGTGAAGAAGGACGACCCGAACTGGATTGAGCACCCCCGCTCCGTTTTGGTTGACCACAAGTCCGGTAAGGCGTTCGTGACCGGCCGTTACTTTGTCTCTGCTATTGACCTGAAGACTAAGCAGGTTGAGAAGATTCAGCTTGAGGGCGCACCCGACGGCGGCACCCGCTACATCAGCATGAACCTGTTCCTCGATGGCGGCAAGCTGTACGTGCCCGAGCGCACCGGCGGCAAGCTCTTCGTCGTGGACACCAAGACCTTCAAGGTTGAGAAGACCATCCAGACTCAGGGTGAGGATTCCACCGTTGAGGTTCGCCCCTCTGACGTTGCTGTGGATCACTCGCTGAATGAGATTTACGTATCTTCCCAGGGTGTGAAGGGCGTCAACTCCGGTATCTCCGTGTACGACCTGACCACCGGCGAGTTCAAGAAGTTCGTCAAGTTCGGCACCCAGGCGCTCGCTCTGGAGCACGATGAGGACCGCGACCTGGTGTACGTAACCGACTTCGGCACCGGCAAGGTGGCTGTCTTCGACGGCCGCGCTGACGAGGTCATCGGCGAGGTCGAGATGAACGGCGCAGCCGCGAACGACGTGACCCTGCTCAAGGACGGCTCCGTACTGGTCCTCGACAAGAAGGACCGCGACGAGAAGGTGACCCTGCCCTACGTGCTCAACGGCACCACCGGCGAGATCAGCACCGCCAGCGAGTACACCACCCTGCCCACCAAGGACCGCCAGGGTAACGACGTTCCCGCATCGGTTCAGCAGCTGAAGGCTAACTCGATTCTGAAGTTCAAGGTTGGCCTGAAGGACACCGACGCGAGCGCAGCTCCGGTGGGTATCACCCCGACTTCGCTGGACTTTGCGGGTTACCCGACGGTGACCGGTGTGAAGGCTGAGGAGTCGAAGCCTGCTGACCCGAAGCCGGCTGACCCGAAGCCGGCAGATCCGAAGCCGGCAGATCCGAAGCCTGCTGACCCGAAGCCTGCAGATCCGAAGCCTGCTGACCCGAAGCCTGCTGACCCGAAGCCTGAGGATAAGAAGTCTGACGCTAAGTCTGAGAACACCGCAGAGGCTAAGGATCAGACCTCCAAGGATCAGGCATCTCAGTCTGACTCCAAGTCTGACGCTAAGACCGGTGCACAGGACTCCAAGCCTGCTCCGGATGCTGTGAAGGCTGATAAGTCCGGTTCGGCTGTGAAGAACGGTGGCTCCTCTGCAGGTGGCTCCGATAATTTGGGCAGTGGCTCCTCGGTAGCTAAGAGCGACGCAGGTTCCTCGCAGGCTGGCTCTTCGCGTGGCGCTTTGGCGAACACCGGTGCGAACGCTGTGATGCCGCTGGTTGCTTTCGCTTCTGTGGCTCTGATTGCGGGTGCTGCTTTGGTGATGCGCCGCCGCAAGGCATAAGCGTAGCGTTTAGTTTTCGGGCGTAAAGGCTCGATGTAACGCGTGAGGAGGCGGGTATTTTCTCTTTCGGATTCTTTGAATCTGGGGGGAGGGAGTACCCGCCTTTTGTATGCCTGCTTGGGCTAATGCTGGGTGGGTGGTTTTAGAGCATATTTATATATGTGCACTTGTCTGTAAAAATATAGGTTTTGAATGTCGGGAAAATGTTTAACCCGTGATGAATCCTGTGGGCGCGCCTCACCTAAACTTTTACATTAATGTGTAAATATAAAAGTATCACAACACCCCTCGTGACCTGGGTTTTTGCCTGCAAGCGCAAGGAAAAACCAGGGGAACGCCTCAACCTTCACGTGATACTGAAGGCGAATTAGGGGGCCACTCACAAAAACACAAAACACACCCACGTCGCTGCTTGTATTTTCCTGGGAAAACACTGAGGATTAGAAGGTAAGTAAATTTATGCGTTACCTACACTTCTGCTTTTCGTGCCGTCGAATATGTCACCGCATATTCACGGGTGTCTCGTTAGCATTCGCATGCGGCATGTGAGCACTTCCGTTACACATTTGAAGGACACACATTGAACCTCACTCCCTCCTCGGGCAAAGCATTGAAGGGGCTCGCCGTCGGCTCCCTGGCGCTCGCAATCTCCGGCGCAGCCATGATTCCTGCCTCCTTCGCAGCACCGAATACCGCACATCAGACCGCTTCCCCCAGCGCATCGGCTCCTTCCACCGCAGCGCTGAGCCGCGTTGTTGACACCTCCGCGTCCGTCGCGCAGATTACCCAGGGTCTGCCCGGTCAGTACCAGGTTGCCTACTCTAAGGCGACCAACAAGATCTGGATGGTCGGCGTGGGTGCCCGCGGCGACCTCGCCTCCACCATTGCTCGTGTCAACGCAGACACTCTTCAGATTGAAGAAGTGGCGGCGCTTCCCTTCGAGCTGGATAAGAACGGCGAATTTGGCTACATTTCCGCGTACGGCATCACTGTTGATGATGTGTCCGGTACCGTGTGGGTTACTAACACCACCGACAACTCCCTGTCTGTGTTCGACCAGAACACCATGGAGCAGATTTGGACTAACCACGGTATCTCCGAGAGTGACCCGAACTGGATTGAGCACCCCCGCTCTGTGCTGGTGGACCACAACTCCGGCAAGGTGTTCGTGACCGGCCGCTACTATGTGTCCGCAATCGACATGAAGACCTTCCAGGTCACTAAGCTGCAGCTGGAAGGCGCCCCCAATGGTGGTACCCGCTACATTGGCATGAACATGACCATTGACGGCGACAAGCTGTATGTGCCCGAGCGCACCGGCGGCAAGGTCTTCGTAATCAACACTCATACGTTCAAGACTGAGCAGGTTATTCAGACCCGCGGCGAGAATTCCTCCGTTGAAGTTCGCCCCTCTGACGTCACTATTGACCACTCCGAGAACGAAATTTACGTCTCCTCGCAGGGCGTGGACGGCGTGAACTCCGGTATCTCTGTCTATGATCTGACCACCGGTGCGTTCAAGAAGTTCGTTAAGTTCGGTACCCAGGCGCTGTCCATGGAGAACGACGAGAACCGCGACCTGGTGTACGTTACCGATTTCGGTACCGGCAAGATTGCTATCTTTGACGCTAAGACCGACCGCGTGATCGGTGAGGTTGAGATGAACGGCGGTAAGGCTAACGACCTGACCGTCACCGAGGATGGCTCCGTTGTTGCAGTGGACAAGCAGGATATCGCTAACACCACTGCGGCTGTGCCCTACGTGCTGAACTCGAAGACCGGCGACGGCACCATGACCGACACCTACACTTCCAAGGCGACCGTGGATCGCAACGGCAAGGCTGTTCCTTCCTCGCAGCAGAAGCTGGTTCCGAACTCCATCGTGAAGTTCTACGCTGAGGTTTCTGAGGGTGAGTTCACCTCCACTGCGACCATCAACCCCGCTAAGGTTCCCTTCCAGGGCTACCCGAAGCAGGCTACCGCAGTGCTGATTGACCCCACCCTGAACTTTGCTGAGGGTACCGTCGACATTACCCGCCCCTACACCTTCCACGTGTCCGGCTACGACTTTGAGAAGCCCCCAGCAGAAGGTATTCGCCTGTTCCTCGTCAAGGAAGGCGAATGGTCGATGGGTTACGACAAGCTGACCGATAGCGAACTGGCGAATATTCAGAAGGTCTCCACCGTCGTTCCGGCGAGCGCGTTCGTCTACAACGCACGCACCGGCAAGTACTCCTTCGACGCAACTCTGCGTGTTCCCGCGAACACCATGCAGTACAGCCAGGGCTATATGCTCGGTACTGTCACCGCTGGTTCCGACGTGGCTACCAACCGTAATTACGATTCGGCTGTTTCGCTGATTGTTAATGATGCGAAGGACGCCGGCAATGCGGATAACCGCGATGAGGCTGAGGAGCCGGCATTCCCGACCAATGCTTCGGCATCGCCTTCCGCATCTGCTGCTGTAGCAGAAAAGAAGCCGGCAGCTGAGCAGCCTAAGGGCGAACAGTCGAAGGCTGAGGAAGCTAACGACCAGCTGGGAACCACCGCGAAGACCGCGCCGCTGAAGAACTCTTCTTCGGTGAAGTCTGAGGATCAGTCTAAGGGCTCCGGTTCGGATTCTCAGGTGAGCGCTTCGGCAACCAAATCTGCGCCTCAGAGCAAGGGCTCGCTGGCTAAGACCGGTGCTCAGAATGTTCTGAGCCTGGCTGCTGTTGGTGCGTTTGTGCTGATTGCTGGTGCCGCTGTGATGGTGCTTCGCCGCCGTAAGGCATAGTTTCTTGCTCTAGTTTGAGCGGATGCGCCCCGTACATTGTGCGGGGCGCATTTTTGTGCCTTGATGCCGTGGTGTTGTGGTGCCGTGGCGCCTGAACGAGGCAGGCGCGGGCACGGAGGCGGGCGCTGCGGAGGTGCCGGATGGCTGTCGGGGGGGGTCTGCACAGCTGGGGGAGGAGTCTGTTTTTAGGCCTTGCACTCAGTGTAAAATATGTGACTCATTTCACCGCTTTTCGATTTGGTTGTTTCTGGGAACCTCTGTATAGTTATATGTGTTGCCAGGGAGACCTGGTAAAAGAGATGTAAATCTCACGGCCCCATCGTATAGCGGCCTAGTACTCCGCCCTCTCACGGCGGCAACACCGGTTCAAATCCGGTTGGGGTCACACTAGGAAAAAAGCCTTGATTCTTCGGAATCAAGGCTTTTTTGTTTATATCTGTCTTTTTCAAGAAAGATTAAAAGCGAGAAGCCACATGTGTTTGAAACACATGTGGCTTCTCAGCGGTATATGGGACCCGGAATCTACTGTGCCGACGCCTCAGCAGAAGCAGTAGTAGCCTCAGCGGAACCTGCAGCGGTCGCCTCCGCAGACGCAGTACCCTCAGCGGAAGCGCTCGGGCTCAGCGACGGAACCGGCGAGGCAGACGCAGTACCCGGAGCACGACGCACCATACGCCAAGTGCCGTCCTGGTAGTGTGCCACAATCTGGCCAGCCACCGGCTTACCCGGGTACTTGAATACCTCGGTCAGCGGCTGCACACGATCATTGGTCTTGCTGTACACGCCAGCACCCTCAGCACCATCAATTACCATCTCGGTTGCCCAAGTGTAGTAGCCGGTGCGGGTGTCCTTAGTCGGGCGGTCAGCAGTCAGCGACAGAATCATCGGACGCTCGGAACCAATCACCCAGCCGCTCTCCGAAGCGTACATGCTCTGGAAGAACTCAGCCACAGTCGAGTAGTCGCCGGTGTGGTCAATGTTTGTGAAGCGTACACCGTCACCGGTCAGTAGCAGGTAGTTCAGGGTAGCCTGCCAGTACGCGATGAACGCATGCAGACCCTCAACACTGTTCTCACGCAGCTTCGCCGGCTCAACCGGGATCGCGACGTTTACAGCCTTGTGCTCCTTGGTGCCGGGCTCAAAAGTGCCAGTGGAGGAGTAATCGGCAAGAACGACCTCACCCTTCATGCTGGGGCCAGCCTCAACGGTGGTGGTTGCCGCCGCGGTGGGGGAGACGGATGCGGTAGCGCTTGCGGTCGAAGACTCGGTAGCGGACGCGCTCGCGGTCGCAGAAGATTCGGAGGACTTTGAGGAACATGCGGCAAGAAGCACGGCGGTGCCCAGGCCCAGTGCGGTCAGGGCGGTGCGGCGGGTATACATGGTAGACATGGGGCTCTTTCTGAGGTGAATAAAGTATGTGCCGGTATTGAACTAATTCCAGAATATCGCAGGGGAGCGGTCAGCCCAATGTTGTGTACGCCTCCAATGCCGTAAAAGCGGCGGTAGATGACGAAAAACACGGGACCCAGAGATTCTCGCACGACTACGATATGGCCGGGGTTCTAAACGGAGGCACCGGAGCTGCTCGCGCTTGAAGTGGGTGAGATCGGAGCTAGTTTGACTCGTTCATTCCAGACCGTCCATGCACCATCCTGATATTTCAAGGCAAAGAAGAAATCATAATCGCCAGTATTGCCATCCAATGAGGTCATGGGTAGTTCCCGGCCATCTGTATAGTGAATCGTTGTTTTCTTGTGGTAGCGGCTGGTGGCCCTCCAACGATACTGGTGCTCGTTAACCTGCTCTGGAGCGTCCTCGGTCAGGTTCGCTGAGACTGGTGCATCTGCGCCGTACATCCAGCCAGTGTTGCTCTTATAAAGCTTGGAGAAGGCTTCTGCCTTGTAGATATCGTTTCGGTTTATATCCACAGCCATGAAGGGTTCAATATCACCGGAGAGTATCAGGTAATTGAAAGATGCTACCCAGAAGCCTATGGCGGCGTACATGCCCTCTGTCGTCTTGGCCCTCATCTTTGCAGGAGGAATAGGCTTGGGTGGATTCTCCGCCTTCTTTGAGCTGGTCGCGGGAACGTAGGTGCCGCGTGATTCGTAGCTGTTAAACTTCAGCTCGCCCTTGTAGGAGCGCTGTTCCTTGGGCGTGCTCGGGTCGCTGAGCGGGCGAATATCGCTGGCGCAGGCGGTCAAGGAGGCGAGCGCGGCGGTGGCGGCGATGCCAAAGGCGGCGCGTCGGGTCACGAAGGTGGACATAAGGTACCCTTCAATAGATTATCGGTGTATCTATTTCAGGGTACCTTAGCGTATTTGGATATGTTTATGATTTCTTGGGTATCAAACCTGGGAAAATACTACAAAAACTGCGTTAGCTAACGAAAAGTGCTGTTTGTTAGGCGTACGTGGTGTCGATGTCTATGCCACTGCATCCTAAACGTTGAGGCCAGAATTGCTTCCGCCCGAGGAGTCGGGGGTAGCTGTCGAAGAGCTTTTCGTCTCAACGGTGACCATCCACGCATCGTTTCGATATTTCAACACAAAGGTGACCTCATCGTTACTGGAACCACCGCTCGGCTCACCCAGACGAATGTCCCTGTCCTCGGGCACGTAATGGAGAACAGCATCCTTATGGCTGTGGACAATACCCTTCCAACGGTACTGCTCATCGTCAACCTTCTGAGGGGTCTCCTCGGTCAGCTCAGCCACGAGCGGCGTCTCGGTGCCGTACATCCACCCCTCATTCTTCTTGTACAACTCTACGTATGCTTCCATCTTCCGCACGTAGATGACATCCATGTCCACGGCCTTGAGCGGCGTGTCGTCGCCTGTAACCGTCAGATAATTCAGGGACGCGACCCAGTAGCCTATAGCTGCGTACATGCCCGAGGTCGTCTTCGATTTCATGTTCACGGGAGGGGTGGGCATAGGCGGGTTCTCCGCCTTCTTCGTGCTGCTTGCAGGGCGGTACGTTCCGGTGGACTTGTAGCTATTGAACTTCAGCTCGCCCTTGTAGGGGCGCATCGGGTCAACTACGCTCGGGTCCTCCAGCGGGCGGATATCGCTGGCGCAGGCAGTCAAGGAGGCGAGCGCGGCAGCGGCAACAATGCCCAGGGCAGCGCGTCGGGTAACGAAGGTAGGCATGAGAACCCCTCAATAGTTTGTTCTGTGCTCTTAAGCGTACCCGAGCAGGTTTGTTGACACATTCAAAGCCTGCACCTGCTCGTCTGCGGGAACAGTTCAACACGACCGTACGCAGGCCATGCAAACAAAAAGGGGAAGCTCCCGCACGCAGCCTCAACTGCATTCGAGAGCTTCCCTCATCGCTATAAATGACTAGGAACGCGGGTTAGGCACTAGCGCTACTCGCCTCTGAAGAGGGGGAATCAGCTTCTTCATCACTGAGTAAGAACCAGGCGCCATCCTTATAGTCAAACGGAAAATTGGTTGCCTCGCTCTTGGTCGATCCATCAACCAGAGGAACAGGGTCATGACCCTCAACGTGAGCCTTTGCATTGGGATCATAGATAATGCGTCCGAGCCAATCGTAACGGTTGGGACCGCCCTCAACTTTTTTGGGAGCATCAGTCAGCAGCTGAATGGTAACCGGCGCATCCGTGTCATACACCCAGCCCTTACCGGAAGAGTAGATAAGAACAGCATTGGCGTGATCGTTCGCATAGCGGCCTTCAGGGTCAGCCTTCTTGAGCGGTTCGAAATCGCCGGTCATGAACATGTAGTTGAAGCTTGCCACCCAGTAGCAGAGGAACTGGTACATGCCCTCAATGGTTGCCTCGTTCATCTTCTCCGGAACAACAGGCTTCGGCACGTTCTGCGCCTTCTTCTCAGCCGTGGCAGGAACGTACTCGCCGTTCTTCTCGTACTTGTCGAGCTTTACGGTACCCTTGTACGACTTCTTAGCGGAAGACGACGCAGATGCTGAGGCGGATGCGCTCGCAGACTCAGAAGCGCTAGCGCTCGCCGAATCCTCACCGGAGGCGGAGCTATCAGCCAGCGGGCGGATATCGCTAGCGCAAGCAGTCAACGCCGCAACTGCGCCGGCACCGGTAGCGGCAGCTAGTGCTGCACGTCGAGAAAGAAAAGTTGCCATGAAAAATCCTTAAATGATAAGTAGGGTAAGGGATGAAGCTCTGGAGCTTATTAACCCTATAAGTGAGGTAGATCCTCACCCCTAAGGTGAACTCTGCAAAGATGCTCTAGGCGTTATTAGGGGTAGCCTCAGTCGATGCTTTAGCGCTTGGGCTTGGAGTGCTCTGCTCGCCGCCCTTAGTGGCGGCATAAAACCATCTACCGTCCTTATAGGACAACTTCAGCTTGGCGTGGTCAGGAGTCAAAGCCTTACTAGGGAACATAGGCTCATCTGCTCGCCCTTCAATGCGAGACATCGCATTAGAATCCCTAACAAATCTGATAGGCCAAATATAGAGGGTGTCGCTACCTGATGCCTTTTCAGGCCGGGGGGTTAGCATCTCAGTTTGAACCGGTTTCTCCGAACCGTAAAACCATCCCTCATTGGTTTCGTATACAGTTACATAACCTTGAAAAGCTTTGACGTCCTTGCCAACAGGATCAGCTTCTTTCAACGGTTCAACATCACCGGTAAGTACTAAGTAGTTGAGGCTTGCTTCATAAAAACTATAGGCCGCGTAAGCTCCATCAACAGTATTCTCGTACATATTTGCCGGCGGTCGAGGCCTAGGCATGTTCAGCGCCTTATGCGTCTCATCCGCAGGGATATACTCGCCCTTCTTCTCATAGTTGTCGAACTTTACCGGCCCCAGATAGGACTTCTCAGAAGAACCACCCGAAGAGGCGCTAGCAGAAGGGCTCGCAGACTCAGAAGCGCTGGCACTGGCCGAAGCCTCACCGGAGGCGGAGCTATCAGCCAGCGGACGGATATCGCTAGCGCAAGCTGTCAGCGCCGCAGCCGCGCCAGCACCGGTAGCAGCTGCTAGTGCGGCACGTCGAGAAAGAAAAGCTGCCATGAAAAATCCTTAAGTAGTGCGTATCAGAAGATGAGGGAAACTAACTATCGTTGTTCAAAAGCATGCGCCACATGCCTTCCTTGTACTCCATGATGAACTTCGTCGTGCGAGGAATCGTCTTTTCTTCCTCAACGATAGTCGCATCAGGCTCACCCTCAATGTGGTACTTAGCGGCAGCGTCATACGCGACGGTCACAAGCCACTCGTAACGGTCCGGCTTATTAGCAACCGGCTGAAGCTCATTCTCCGCAATCTCAATCTTGTACGGCTGATCCGAACCGTAAACCCAACCCAGACCCGACTCGTAGAGCTTAATCATGGTCTTAGAGCTCCTCAGAAAAGCCTTCGCCGGATCCGCCTTCATCAGCGGCTCAACGTCGCCGGTCAGAATCAGATAATTCTGGGACGCAAGCCAATAACCCATCAGAGCGTAGGCGCCCTCGGGGCTGTTTTCCTTCATCTTCTCCGGGATCAGAGGCTTTGGCACGTTCTGCGCTGGCGCATCCGCATTCGCAGAAATGTAGGTGCCGTTCCGTTCGTAGTTATTGAACTTAATCGGGCCAACATACGAGCCGGGAGTGTGACCATCCGTCGGCGAAGGCGACGCCGAGGCGCTCGCAGAAGAGGAAGCCGCGCCAGAAGCAGTAGCAGAAGCCGAGGCAGAGGAACCGCCGGAACCCTGAGATATTGAACCCTGCGACAGCGGGCGAATATCGCTAGCGCACGCAGTCAGCGCCGCAAGAACACCGGTCGCACCAACCCCCAGGAGAGTACGTCGAGTGAAGAAGGTAGTCATCGGAAGCCCTTCGTTGGAGCCAATACAGAGCAAATCACGCCACACACCGCGGCAGGCATACGCACCCCGTACAGACCTATCAGTACGTCAATGTATATATTTTTAAGGTTACCCGAGAGCCACCACATAGCCCCGCGACCACCTCAAGTGTTCAGAAAATTAAGACCCCACACCCAGCGTTTTACCAGGTGCGGAGTCTTATCACATAAGAAATCACTACGAGAGCGAACCCTCTGCAAGGCGGCAACTACGCGGCGCTAGACAGCTCCCACTTGCCGTCCTTGTACTCAAGGCGGAACCTCGCCACCCTCTTCTTCGACTCATCAGCGCTCGTTGCCTTCTCAGGCTGATTCCTATAATGCCGCATCATCTTCGGGTCCATGTAGGAATAGCCTTCCCAAATAAAGCGGGTATTGTCGCTACCCGGCACCTCACGAGGAGCATCCGTCAGCAGCTCAACAATATACGGAGTTTCCGTACCGTACACCCAACCAGCACCCGACGCATACAGCTTGATCGTGCTCTGATACTTCTCCCAACCGTAGCCGTTGTAGTAGATATGTTCAATCGGGGCCGGGTTACCCGTCATCATCAAATAGTTCAAGCTAGCAAGCCAGAAACTCAAGAAAGCATACGCACCATCAACGCTGTGCTCCTTCATATTCGCCGGAGGAACAGGCTTCGGCATATTCTCAGCCGGATTCGTAGCGCTCGCCGGAACGTACTCGCCGGTCTTCTCGTAGCTATCGAACTTCATCGGACCCTTATAGGACTTACCCGAAGACGGAAGACCCGAAGCAACCGAAGCACTCGCAGACGCAGAAGGAGAAGCCGAAGCACTCGCAGACGCAGTTTCGGAGGCGGTCTCGGAGGCGGTCGCCGCCTCCGACGGAGAAGCCGAGCCAGTGCCGCCAGCTAGCGGGCGAATATCGCTAGCGCACGCAGTCAACGCAGAAAGCGCGCCAGCAGCAGCAACACCCAGGGCGGTACGTCGAGTGAAGAAAGTAGTCATCGGAAGTCCTTCGTCGGATCCTTCACCCCCAAAGCCGTCAGCGCGAAGCTCACAACCTGCAGGTAAAGACCACATGTAGTACGTCAATGTATATACGTTAAGCGTACCCGAGCGCCCCTCCTCCGACCCCGAACATCCGCTGGGTTTTCCCCTGGGTGTTCCCTGGGTTTCCTACCCTGGGGTTCCGCAGAGTTACGGCAGAATTTTCGCAGAGTTTCGG
Organism: Rothia sp. HMSC068E02; assembly: GCF_001813565.1. Taxonomy (NCBI): domain Bacteria; kingdom Bacillati; phylum Actinomycetota; class Actinomycetes; order Micrococcales; family Micrococcaceae; genus Rothia; species Rothia sp. HMSC068E02. Next base: position 1,058,661 of record NZ_KV812882.1, on the reverse strand, counting down.
CACAAAGAAACCCCGCCCACGGTGCATTACCGCAGGCGGGGGAGAAGCCTACCTCAAACCGTTAGACCGGAACCGATATGGTGGGGCCTAGACAGAAGAAGAGCTAGAAGAAGCGGAAGCCGACGAAGAAGAGCCTTCATCGCCGGTGAGCATAATCCACCTACCGTCCTTGTATTCCACGGCAACCTTCGCCAGCTTGCCATTCGGGCTAGAAGCGGTCTTAAAGGGCTGGTCAGACTTGCCCTCAATGTGAATCTTCGCATCGGCGCTGTAGTTCATGTATGCCGGCCAGTCGTAACGGGTACCCTTACCGGACGCCTTCTTCGGTGAACCACTAGTCAGCTCAAGAGTAACCGGGGTATCCGTACCGTACATCCAGCCCAGATCGTTCTCGTACATGATCGTAAGTTCCTGCAGACCATTCACATACACATCTGCAGGGTCAGCCTTCTTCATCGGCTCAGTATCACCGGTCATTAGCGCATAGTTAAAGCTTGCCAGCCAGTAGCCAATGAACGCATACATGCCATCAACGTTATCTTCGTTCATGTTCGCCGGGGCGAGGGGCTTGGGCACATTCTGCGCCTTCTTCTCGGCAGTGGCAGGAACGTATTCGCCGTTCTTCTCGAAGTTATCGAACTTCACAAAGCCCTTATAGGACTTGTCCGAAGAAGCAGATGCGGAAGCAGCGGCCGAGGCGCTTTCAGAAGCGGAGCTAGACGCCGAACCTTCAGCCGTCGGGCGAATATCGCTAGCGCACGCAGTCAATGCAGCCAGCACACCGGCACCGGTCGCACCCAGCGCCACGCGGCGGGACATACCAGCAGAAATGGGGGAAGGGCTCGTCATAATCAGCCTTTCATAGGAAGTCAACAAAGGAAATTGAGTGAGTTGACAACCCCATCATACCGGCAAACACGCAGATACCCGGCAGTAGCCGTCATCGAGTGCCGATGACAAAGCAACCTAATACCGCTGCAAAGCAATCTAAATACCGCAGCAAAGCATCACCGAGTTCCGGCATAAAGAAACCCCGCCCACGGTGCATTACCGCAGGCGGGGGAGAAGTCTATCTTAAGCCGTTAGACCTTACCTATAGGGTAGGTGCTTAGACAGAAGAAGACCCGCCGGCAGAGTCAGTCGCAGAAGAGCCATCCTCACTGCTGACCATAATCCACTTACCGTCCTTGTACTCCACACTAACCTTCGTCAGTTCCCGCGAACTATCCTCCATGAAAGGTTCATCAGGGCTGCCTTCAATGTGAATCTTCATATCGGCGCTGTAGTTCATGTACGCCAACCAGTCATAACGAGTTCTGCTACCGGAAATTTTCTGTGGTGAATCAGAAAGCAACTCAAGAGTCATAGGGCTATCCACACCGTAGAGCCAGCCCGCATTATTTTCATAGGCAACCGTCAAATTCTGGTAATTCTGCAGTGAATCCGCAGATTCAACCTTCTGCAGCGGCTCAGTATCGCCGGTCATCAGCAGATAGTTGGAACTCGCCAACCAATAACCAACGAACGCGTAAATACCGTCAACGTTCTGCTCGTTCATGTTCGCCGGAACGAGAGGCTTCGGCACATTCTGCGCCTTATGAGTGGCGGTTGCCGGAACGTACTCGCCGTTCTTCTCGAAGTTATCGAACTTCACGAGGCCCTTATAATGCTTGCCGGAAGAAGCAGAAGGCGAAGCGCTAGCCGAGGCACTGGGTGAGGCACTAGCTGAAGCGCTCGCGGATGCACTAGCAGAACCGGAAGTAGAGTTAGACGCCGAGCCATCAGCCAGCGGGCGAATATCGCTAGCGCACGCAGTCAATGCAGCCAGTACGCCGGCACCGGTTGCACCCAGTGCCACGCGGCGGGACATACCAACAGAGGTGGGGGAAGGGCTCGTCATAATCAGCCTTTCAAAAGAAGTCAACAAAGGAAATAGAGTGAGTTGACACCATCATTATACCCTAAGCACATGAATGGATATCAAATACCACTACCTATATCCTTTTGCGAAGAAAGGTCTAAAAAGCTGCAATTAGTGCACTAGGACGCTGAGGGGCTCGCAGACTCCGTGCTCTTATCAGCATCCTTATCTTTCTGAGTGCTCATAAACCAAGCACCCTCCTTATACTCCACAACAATCCTCATCGCCTGCCCCTGAGAATCTTCTGCCCTAGCCAGCGACTTATCGCGGTTGTCCCCCTCCGTCAGATGCCTCTTCGCATTCTGGTCAACCAGAGAACGAGCACGCCAGAAATAACGAATACGGTCGCCCTCAACCTGCGTGGGAGTGTCCGTCATCAGGTACACAGACATCGGCTCACTCGTATCGTAAATCCAGCCGCGCCCTGTCTCATAGAGCTTAACCATCGGCTCAAGCTCCTTATAGTATTCGCTACTCGGGTCCGTCTTCTTCAACGGCTCAATATCACCCGTCAACGCCAAATAATTAAAGCTAGAAATCCAATAGCCAATCAGCGCATAAATACCGTCAATGCTCAGCTCCTGCACCTTCTCCGGCATGAGCGGTTTGGGCACGTTCTGCGCCTTCTTCTCAGCCGTGGCAG
>NZ_KV812882.1:1040191-1055997 GCF_001813565.1 Rothia sp. HMSC068E02 | reverse complement strand
CAGCCGTGGCAGGAACGTACTCGCCGTTCTTCTCAAAGTTATCGAACGTGACCTTACCCTTATACGACTTATTCGCAGACGGCAACGCCGGCGAAGCAGACGGGCTCACCGAAGCACTCGCGCTCGCCGATTCAGATTCAGCAGTAGCAACCGGCGGATGCACCGTACGCGCACACGCAGACAACACAGCGGCAAGACCAACACCGCCCGCACCCAACACGGCGCGGCGGCTCAAGGCGACGGGCTTAGAAGAGGAGCTTGTCATCAGCAGTCTTTCGAAGAGGTCAACGGACGAGGAGGAGTGAGTCGACACCCCCATCATACCGGGCGCACCTTATAGCAACCGTAAAACACCGGCGAACAACAAATAGCCGGGCGCATATGAAGACACCCCATAGCTGCCACACAACAAAAGACAGCTACGGGGTGAACAACGTAATACGCCTCAACTGAACCGGACGTACCGACTAACGGAGTAGCTAACGGAGCAGATGCGCAAAATTACGGCGCGCATGAGCCACCTTCGGGCTCACCACAAACGCACAATAACCCTGCGCCGGATTCAACGCGTAATAATTCTGGTGATACTCCTCAGCCTCATAGAACACGCCCAGAGGCTTAATCTCCGTAACGATGGGGGAGGAGTACAGCTGCTGAGCACGCGCCACCGCACGCTCAAACGCCTCACGCTGCTGCTCATCCGCGTAGAAAAGCACCGAACGGTACTGCGAACCGGTATCCGCACCCTGACGATCCCAGCTAGTCGGGTCGTGGCTCGTGAAGAAAATATCCAGCACCGTATCCAGGTCAATCACCTGCGGGTCAAAGCTGAGCTTCAGCGCCTCCTGATGCCCGGTCGCACCCGAACACACCGAACGATAATCAGGGTCGGGAGTATCGCCGCCCGTGTAGCCGCAGACGCTCTCCTCAACCCCGCGGAACTGGCGGTACACCGCATCCAGGCACCAGAAACAGCCGCCGGCAAGAACAACATCAGTCATGATTCCTCCTTGAACTATAAAACCACACTACCTGAAGAACACCGCCGAGCCGCATAATATTCCTGAGCTGCCGCCGCGCCACCTGCCACAATAGAGGTATGACTGAAAAACTAGAAACCCCCACCCTTGCAGAAGTCGTCGATGCCTTCCACACACTCTTCCCGCCGCAGCTTGCCGCCGGATGGGACGCATCCGGCCTCGTCGCCGGACGTGGCGCCGCTAAAGTGAGTACCGTCCTCTTCGCAGTAGACGCCCTCACCGCCACCGCCGAAGAAGCCGTAGCCGAAGGCGCGCAGCTGCTCATCACCCATCACCCGCTGCTGCTCCGCGGCGCAAAGTTCATCCCCGACAGCGACTACAAGGGCAATGTACTGCACACCCTTATCGAAGGCGGATGCGGACTGCTCGGCGCGCACACCAACGCAGATGCCGCCGTTGAAGGCGTGAACGAAGCACTCTGTGACGCTATCGGCCTGATTGACCGCGAACCGCTCACTGAAGCACAAACCCAGGTACTTGACGAACAGGAACACGCGGTAGGCACCGGCCGCCTCGGCACCCTGCCCGAAGAAATCACCCTCAAGGAGCTTGCAGAACGCCTCGCGGCGGCCCTGCCTCCCACCGCCGGCGGGTTGCGCATCGCGGGCCGTGCCGACCAGCCGATTCGCCGGGTTGCCCTCTGCGGTGGTGCCGGTGACTCCCTCTTCGACGCGGTGCGCGCCACCGACGCGCAGGTGTACATTACCGCCGACCTGCGCCACCACCCGGCCAGCGAGTTCCGCGAAACCGCACGCGTCGACGGTAGCAACATCGCGCTAATTGATTGCTCCCACCCTGCTAGTGAATCGCTGTGGTTGCGTTCGGCGGCTGACCGCCTGCGCAAGCTGCTCGCCGAGCGCGGCTACGCCATCGAGACGAAGCTGTCCGCGCTCAACACCGACCCGTGGGACTTCACCGTCTCCACCGGCGTGGCAACCGGTCAGGATGCGCGCTCGGCAAGCACCGCCGCAGCCCCCGCGTGGGAACTCTAGGGCGAGAATTCTAGGGGCGAGAACTCTAGAAGAATCCGCGCGGATTCCCTCAGCGCGTAAGAGCCCGGGCACCCCGTCCGTTGTGACGAGGTACCCGGGCTAGAACCGGCCCGGCCTACTTAGTTACCTGGCCTACTTAGTTAGCAATGCGATACAGGCCGGTAGTGATAGGGTTCAGCACACGATGCCGGTAATAAAACAACATCCAGTCCAATTCAATGCGGGTCACAGCATGATTCGGTTCAAACATGCCGGTCTCGGGAGTAATAACATTCTGCTGGGTAGCCCACAGAATCTCACGGTAGAACGCGGAATCCGGCGTAACATCCGGGAAGGACGAAACACCCGATACTTCCGGTGAACCAGACGCACGGTAAATCATTGCGGCAACGGTTGCATTCGTGAGACCGTCCTCCGCGTGGAACTTTCCGTCAGGTCCGCCGAAAGTAACGCCCTTTTCACGAGCCCAAATGTAGGCGGCGTAGTTCGGATTGTCCGTCTTCACATCCGGCCACGGAGAGACTTCAGGAAGGTCCACCTTGGGGCTGCCCTTCATCTCATAAAGGGCGGAAGCCAGCTCACCGCGGGTGGCAGGCTGCTTCTGTTCCTCGTCGTTCAGCGATGTCGAAAAGTACATACGTTCCTCTACGGGTACGTAAGCATTCGTGAACCGCTGGACACCCTCAAACTTCAAATCCTGGTGCGCCAAAAGAACGCCGCGGTGCTCCGGGGCAAAACCCACCATCGGCGTGATGAGAGTCTTATCCGTCTTGCTGGGGTAACCGTAGTCGCTCCACGCCTCAATGACGTACTGCTTGGACGGATCCAGCGTGTTCGCGGGAATCTTGAGATTGACGAAAGCGAAGCCTCCCTCCAGGCCCGTCTCGTATTCATCATCACCGTGGACGTAACGCTTCATCTCGCTCATAACCAGGACGGGGGAACCCGTGCCCTTCTCGCGAATGACGTACATCATGCCCTCAACGCCGGGGATGTCAGTCCCTACGAAGCCCTGACCCTGAATCAGCAGCTCCTGATCCTTCGTGGGGTCCTTCAAAGCGTCGTATTTCAACTTAGGTGCGAAGGTATCGAAGTGATAATCATTGGTGCTCAGACCGTGATGCGTCACAACGTTCTTGCGAGCCCAGATATCCTGAACGGTTGACTGCGGCTGGCCCTCGGGCTCGGCAAGGATGCCAACCTCGTAACGCACCTTGTCCAGAGTCATATCCGGGAAATACTCCGTGAGAGTGTAGTAACTCGGCAAAGTATTAGCTTCAACCTTCAGCGGGGCGACAAAGGTGCCGTCATCGTCAATGGTGAAGTCCTTGCCCTCTTCAAACCGCAAGAGGGTATCGGTCACCTGATGGGCGTTGTAGGGGACGTTCTCCTCGGGCGCGATGTAGATGACTACCTTGCCGTGCTGCTTGCGCCACTCCTTGGTGAAGCCGGTGCCCAGAACCGTAATTTTACTGTCCTCACCGGTGTACAGGCCGTCGCCCTCTTGCTCGAAGACGTCACGGCCGTCCTGGTAGTAGTAATCCTCATAGACAACGGTGAAAGACGGCTCATCCGCGACGTCCTGAGTTGCAGGGGTGGGGGTATTGGCAGTCGGTGCGTTAGCAACGGGCGCGTTTGCGGTGGGCGCTGCGTCCTGGGCTAACGCCGGGGTCAGCGGCAGGACCATCGCGCTCGCCAGTACGAGCGCGCTACAGTTGCGGGCCGCGTGGAAGAATGAAGACTTAGAGTTCGGAAGCGAGGACATGAGACATCCTTAAAGTTGTTTCTCCGGGGCTACGCGAGCTCGCCGGTAGGTAGGGAATCTACCGTTGAATCTGCGCACGCCCCATGAGAAAAGTGGTTGAAAATCCCCCTCGGTTTCGGGGATATTCTCACCCTATCAAAGCGTTGAACGATTGTCAGGAAACACTCAAGGAATACTTTAAGGTTTCGAGAAATCTCACACCGCGGTAGCTGTTAAAAGCTGAACCCCGCGCCCCCGAACAGAAAACCATTCGGGAACACGGGGGATTCAGAGAACTATCCGATGCGCCGCACTCGCCCTCAAGGTAAAACCCGAGGGGGACGCGGGCGGGCTAAACGACCTTACTTAGCGCGAGCCTGGAACGCCTCAATCAGAGTCTCCAGCTCACCATGAGTCACCATGTGCTGAGCGTCAAAAGCGCCGCTAGCGTTCAGCACCACCTTGTTCTGCTGAGCCCACAGAATCTCACGGTAGAACGCCGAACCCGGAGCCACATCGCTGTAGGGAGAGTTGCCCGTCACCGCAGGAGAACCAGCCGCACGGTAGGCGAACGCCGCAACGGTAGCATTCGAAATGCCGGCATCAGCATGGAACTTGCCGTCCGACCAGCCGAAGGTAATACCCTTCTGACGAGCCCACACGTACGCCGGGAAGTTCGGGTCGTCGGTCTTCACATCCGGCCAGGGGGAAGTCTCAGGCAGCTTCACCTCGGGGGTGCCCGCCTGGATGTACAGGGCAGCCGCGAGCTCACCGCGAGTTGCGGGGGTCTTCAGCTTCTCATCAGAAGGAGCAGGCTTCTGATCGTCGTCCTTCTTGGGATCCTGAGCGTTGGGCAGGTTCGCATCCTTGTAACCGTTCGTGCCGTTCAGGTCCAGGTCCTGCCATGCGAGCAGGGTACCGCGGCCCTCGGTGGACTTGCCCACGACCGGTGCGAGCAGCTCGCCCGTCTCGCTGTAACCGTCATTAGCCCAAACCTCAATCACGTACTTCTTCGAAGCATTCAGAGTGTTCGCCGGAAGATGCACGTTACCGTACAGGTTGCCGTCACGGTACGCCGAAGACTCGGTGGGGTGGTCAAACTCGATGATGTTGCTGGTTGCCAGAACCGGGGTGTTCGAGCCCTTCTCACGAACCACGAACTGGACACCCTTAACGGAGTGGATATCGCCGTGGAAGCCCTGAGCGCCAACGTTCAAATCCTGCGATTTTGCGGGATCAGCCACACCGTTGTAACCCAGGCGCGGTGCGAACGGCGCCGGCTTCTCACCCATAGTATTCAGTACCTGGGTGCTCACCACGTTCTTGCTGACCCACAGCTCCTGAGCGGTCAGCGGCTTCTGGTCCTTCTGCTCAGCAACCACGTGAATCTCGTAGCGGACATCGTACTTGGTGCCGCCGGTCGGATCGTGGAAGTTGTCGTCATCAACGAAGTAGTAGGCGGCAAGATCGTACGCCTCAACCTTCAGGTCAGCCTCAAAAGTGCCGTCATCGGCAATGGTGAAGTCCTGACCCTCCACAAAACGCAGCATCTTCGAAGTCGGAATCTCGTAGCCGGACGGTGCGTAGTTCGCGGGGGCAATGTACAGTGCCACGGTGCCGTGCTGGGCACGCCACTCCTTGGTGTAGCCGGTACCCTTCACATGAACGGTACCGCCCTCGGTCGTGATGAGGAAGGGGTTCACGCCGTCGTACTTGTAACCGTCAGGGATGGATACATCCAGGGTCGGGGTAGCCGCAGCGACCTGGTGAGCAGCCTGAGGGGTAGCGGCGGCAACGGCTGCATCAGCGGCAGGAGCCGCATTCTGAGCCAGTGCCGGGGCCATCGGCAGAACCATAGCACTAGCCAACGCCAACGCGCCGCAGCTCTGAGCTGCGCGGAGGAAAGAGGACTTAGAGTTCGGAAGCGAGGACATAACACATCCTTAAAAGTTGTTTCTCGCAGGGTCCTGGGGGGGGGGTCAACGGCGGGTAGGGAATTCGCCGTTGAATCTGCGCGCCCTATGAGAAAAATGGTTGGAAGCCCCGTCGGTTTCGGGGACATTTTCACCCTATCAAACCCTCCAAATGATGTCAGGGAACACTCAAGGGAGGCTTGAAGGTTTTGAGACATTTCACAGGTTGATCAGCCGGTAAAAGCTGAACCCCGTGTTCCCGAACAGAAAACCTGCTCGAGAACACGGGGTATTCAGCGTAGAACTAGTCCGCCTTACTTAGCGCGGTTCTGGAAGTTGAACAGCATCTGCTCCAATTGACCACGATTCACCAGATCCGTCGCATTAAAAGAGCCGAAATCCGGATTAATGACATACTGCTGAGTGGACCACAGAATCTCACGGTAGAACGCAGAACTCGGCTTCACATCGGTAAAGGAAGACACGCCCGATACAGCCGGGGAACCCGCTGCACGGTAAGTGAACGCTGCAACGGTGGCGTTCGAGATGCTTGCCTCCGCGTGGAACTTGCCATCAGACCAGCCGAAAGTAATGCCCTTCTGGCGAGCCCACACGTAGGCGGCGTAGTTCGGGTCGGTGGTCTTCACATCCGGCCAGGGGGAAGTCTTAGGCAGATTCACCTTGGGACTACCAGCCTGAGCGTACAGAGCCGCAGTCAACTCGCCGCGAGTAGCGCGCTGCTGCTGCTCCTGGTAGGTGAGCTTCGAAATCAGGCTCTTGTACTCTCCCTTAGGTACGGTAGCATCCGCGAAGTCCTGAACACCCTCAAACTTCAAATCCTGACGACCCATAAGAACACCGCGGTGCTCCGGCGCGTAACCCACAATCGGGGTGATGAGGGGCCTGTCCTTCCTGGTGAGGTCGTAGTCGTAGTCGCTCCACGCCTCAACGACGTACTGCTTAGAAGGATTCAGGGTGTTTGCGGGGAGCTTGATGGTGCGGTAAAGAGTGCCTCCCTCAAGGCGGGTTACGCCATCGGGACCTTCATAGTAGGACTTCATATCGCTCATCGCCAGGACGGGGGTGCCGGTGCCCTTCTCACGAATCACGTACATGGCACCCTCACGACCGGGCAGCTCCTCCCCAACGAAACCCTCACCCTGAATCAGCAGCTCCTGATCCTTCGTGGTGTCCTTCAGAGCATCGTACTTCCACTTAGGTGCCAGGACCTGCGGATGGTAAGCGCGGGTGTACATCGGGTGGTGGGCGATAACGTTCTTACGAGCCCAAATATCCTCAATGCTCGACTGCGGCTGGCCTTTAGCCTCGGTCAAAATACCCGTCTCGTAACGCACCTCGTCCAGGGTGATACCCGGGAAATAATCGATGGGAGTGTAGAAATTCTCCAGGGCATTAGCCTTGATGGTCAGCTTCGCCTCAAAAGTGCCATCATCGGCAATGGTGAAGTCCTTACCCTCTTCAAAGCGGAGCATCGACGTGGAAGGCTCAGCGTTACCGGGGCGGTCCTTCGTAGCAGCAATGTAGAAGACAACGGTGCCGTGCTGCTCACGCCACTGCTTGGTGAAACCGGCACCCTTCAGGGTCACGGTGCCACCCTCGCCGGTGTACAGAATACCGTCATAATCAGTGGAGTACGTCGGCTGTGCCGCTGCATCCTGAGCAGCCGGCTTGGGGGTCACAGCATTTGCCGCCGGTGCATTAGCAACAGGTGCCGCATCCTGGGCGAGTGCCGGAGTCATCGGCAGAACCATAGCACCAGCCAACGCCAGCGCGCCGCAACCCTGAGCCGCACGGAGGAAAGAAGACTTAGAATTCGGAAGCGAGGACATACATCATCCTAACGGGTCGTACCCACCGGGATGATGCAGGTTCATAGGGTTCCTGGGGTGAGAAAACTCCATCGAATCTGCGCCAACCCAATGAGAAGTGGTTGAGTATCCCCGTCGGTTTCGGGGACATTTTCACCCTATCAAACCCTCAGGTAGATGTCAGAGAACACTCAAGAGAGGCTTGAAGGTTCTGATGGTTTTCACAGGTTGACCAGCCACTAAAAAATGAGCCCAGCAAACCAAACTCAGCAAGCCAAACCCCGAAAACAGAACCCCGCGCTCCCGAATAGAAACACCACTCGGGAACACGGGGTTATTCGTGCGACTAGTCGATAAGCAGAGCCAGTTTAGCGAGCCAGCTTATCGAGACTGGAAAGCAGTCAGAACAGTCTCCAGATGGCCGCGAGTCAGCAGCTGCTTAGGAATGAAATAGTGACCACCGTACACAGTAGGCAAATTCTGGCTCGCCCACAGAATCTCACGATAGAACGGAGCACCAGGCTTAACATCCACATAGGGAGAATCACCCGTCACCGCAGGAGAACCCGCCGCACGGTAAGTGAACGCCGCAACGGTAGCGTTCGAGATACCAGCGTCCGCGTGGAACTTGCCGTCCGACCAGCCGTAGCTGATGCCCTTCTCACGAACCCAAATGTACGCAGCGTAGTTCGGGTCGTCAGTCTTCACATCCGGCCAGGGCGACGTCTCAGGCAGCTTCACCTCGGGCGCGCCAGCCTGAAGGTACAGAGCCACCGCCAGCTCGCCGCGGGTAGCGCGTTCCTTGCGCTGCTCATCGGTCAGACTAGGCTTCTTATCCTCAACAGCGTCAGAGCCCTTGAAGTTCAGGTCCTGAGAAGCCAGCAGCTCACCGCGACCCTCGGGCGCCTTACCCACAACGGGGGCAAGGAACTCGCCGCTCTCGCTGTAGCCGTCATTAGCCCAGACCTCCACCACGTACTTCTTCGAAGCATCCAAAGTGTTAGCCGGAACCTTCACGGTGCCGTTCACTACGCCGTTCACATACTCAAAGGCACGGTCGTGGTGGTTGTACTCAATGATGTCGCTGGTCGCCAGAACAGGGGTGTTCGAACCCTTCTCACGGATTACATACTGAACACCCTTGACGGAGTGAATCTCACCGTAGAAACCGGTACCCGAGAAGTAAATGTCCTGATCAGTGGTGGTATCGCCAAGAGCCTTGTATTCCACCTTGGGGGCAAACGGACTGGGACGGAACGCCTGAGTTTGCACTGCAATACGGCGAATCACATTCTTGCCAGCCCACAGATCCTCAATGGTCAGCTGGGGCTGACCCTGCTGCTCAGCAACCAGGTCAACCTCGTAACGCACATCGTAAGTCGGGATACCGGGGAAGTAGTAGCGAGGCTCATAGTAGCGCTGAAGCACGTCCGGCTTGACCGTCAGCTGAGCATCCAGGGTGCCGTCCTCAGCAATGGTGAAGTCCTTACCCTCCTCAAAACGCAGCGGCGTATCATCAGCGGGCAGTAGGCTACCGTCGGGAACACCCTGAGAAGCGGCCAGGTAAACCGCCACCTTGCCGTGCTTTTCACGCCACTCCTTAGTGAAACCCGAACCCTTCACGTGGACGGTACCGCCCTCAAAGGTGTACAGCAACTGAGCCTTGCCGTCGTACAGAACCTCGAACGTCGGAGCGTCCTCCTGGGTGGCCTTAGCGCCCGGAACATCCGCAGCCGTCGTGCCGTCAGAACCATTGAAGTTCAGCGTCTGAGAAGCGAGCAGAGTACCGCGACCCTCGGGTGCCTTGCCAACAACGGGGGTCACCAGGTCTTCGCTACCCTCCTGGTAGCCGTTGTTGCCCCATACCTCGACAACGTACTGCTTTGCCTTATTCAGGGTGTTAGCGGGAATCTTAACGTTACCGTTGAGGAGCCCATGCTGGTACTGGAACGCATACTCGGGGTCGTTGTACTCGATGATGTCGCTAATAGCCAGGACGGGGGTGTTCGAGCCCTTCTCACGCACAACAATCTGAACACCCTTCGGGGAGTTAATATCGCCGTTGAAACCCCAACCTGAGAAGTTCAGAACCTGATCGTTACCGGTATCCTTCAAAGCGTTGTAGCTCCAATGAGGAGCGAACTCATCAGAAGTAGCAACAGGATTCTCGCGGACGCGATCATCCGGCAGGGAACCAGCAACAGCCGCCGCAGGAGCATCCGCGGCAACATTCTGGGCAAGCGCAGGAGACATCGGCAAAACCATCGCGCCAGCCAGCGCCAATGCACCGCAACCCCGTGCTGCACGGAAGAAGGACGAAGCCTTGAAATTCGGAAGAGCGGACATAATCATTCCTTATTGGTCGAATCCATCGCGCCAATGCAGTTTCTAAAAGGGGAGTGAGAAATCTTCGTCGAATCTGCGCCAACCCAATGAGAAGTGGTCGAATATCCCCGTCAATTTCGGGGACAATTTCACCCTATCAAAGGGGTGAATAGAAGTCAGGAAACACTCAAGAGAGACTTGAAGGTTCTGAGGGTTTTCCCAGGTTGACCAGCCGCTAAAAACTGAGCCCAGCAGGCTAAAGCCCGAAAAAAGAACCCCGCACTCCCAAACAAGAGTGCGGGGCCGCCAAACACGCTAAAGCAAAGCGCTAAAACAAAGCACAGAAACTAGGAAGTGCAAAAACTAGGAAGTGCGGAAGTACAGGTACATCATCATCGCAACACGACCACGAGACGTCTGAGCCGTCGGCTCAAAAGCATTACCCTCAGACACCGTAGACACACCACGACGAGACGCCCACACAATCTGACGGTAGAACGGAGTCACAGACGAAACATCGCTAAACGGCGAAGAACCCGACATCTGAATCTTCTGCGCACCATCAGCACGGTACAGCAAAGCCGCCGCAGAAGCATTCGACAGACGCGCCTCCGCATGGAACTTACCATCAACCCAACCGGACGTAATACGCTCCTGACGCGCCCACAGGTACGCATCATAGTTCGGGTCAGACTCATCAACATCTGCATACGGCGAATGCTCCGGACGGGTCACTGCCGGCGAACCCGCCAGCTTATAGAACATGGTGATCAGCTCGCCACGAGTCACCGGATCCTCAGCACCAAAATGGTCCTCAGAAACCGGAAGCATAGTCTCAGTACGAACAGCCCAACGGATACCCGCATAGTACGCAGAGTCCTCGGGAGCATCAGCAAAAATAGTGTTCGCATCCGGCGCAGTCACGGACGGACGCAGAATCTTCGGGCCCTGAGTCGAAGAACTCGACGCCAGAGGAGAGGAGGTAGCAGGCACCGAAGCAGCTACCGGCGCAGCAGTATCCGCCGAAGAAAGACGCGCCTCCGACGAATCATAAAAAGAGAAAAGAGGTGAGAACGGCAGATACAAAACACCCGCCAACGCCACAGCGCCAACAGCCAGCTCAATACGGCGGCGCTTACGCTTCTTCGACTCAGCCTGAGAAGAAGCCTCGGGGGTGCCCTCCGGTGCCAGCAGAGGTGCAGAAGAATTATGGGCAGTATCAGTCGACTGCTTAAAATTCTGGGACATAAATCCTCAATGTGGTTGATGTATCGGTGTGTGCAGGGCTCCCTCTAGTTCTTCTACGCACCCAGCCGGATAAGGGTGCGCACCAAGGGGGCGCAACAGTCCTAAGCATAAACCACAGCTTGAAAAATATTAATTTACACTCCACAGAACATTCTTGAAAAAGGGGAGTGGAGCACCCCAAAAATCCGCCCAATAGCGGGTGCCGCATGAGGCGCGCCCCACATGCGGTACAGCCCACACTAGCGTGGTAACCGCCAAAAATACGCCGAAAACCGCGGAACAGCACCGGGCGACAGTCCCGCACGCGCCCCTACAGATACCTTGCAGACACCTCATAAACACCCCGCAATGGCACAGAAAAGCCGGGACAGCGGGACGAAACCAACGTTTCATCACCACCAGCCCGGCATAATCCATAGACCCTAGAGACTAGTCCTAGCGAACCTTATAAAGCCCTAGTGAACCTTATAGAGCCCTAGCGGACCTTGTAGTTCATCAAGAAACCAGCCAGCTCACCACGGCTCACCAGCGCAGACGGGTGGTACTCAGAGCCCGGGAAAACCTGTAGCTTCTGCTGCTTAGCCCAAGTGATCTCGCGGTAGAACGCAGAACCGACCTTCACATCGGTGTACGGCGCCTCAGTCGCAGCAACCGGCTTCTTACCATCGAAACGGTACAGGAACGCCGCAACAGTAGCATTAGAGACAGACGCATTCGCGTGGAACTTACCATCAGACCAGCCGAAAGTAATACCCTTCTGACGAGCCCAAATGTACGCAGCGTAGTTCGGGTCATCGGCCTTCACATCCGGGTACGGGCTAGTAGCCGGCAGGGTAACCTTCGGGGAACCAGCCATACGGTACAGCGCAACAGTCAGCTCACCGCGGGTCGCATCATCATTAACGCCGAACCAATCCTTCTCGCGAGAATCAATCAGCTTCTGATCAGCAGCCCACAGAACAGCCTTGTGGTTCGCGTGAGCAACCGGAACATCAGCGAAACGCTCACGAGCCTTCTTGTTCGCAGACTCACCGGTCAGAGTCAGGTAATCAGCCGCGATGCGCTCACGCTGACCATCGGCGTAGTTGATGGTTACGAAAATAGCGTAGTGGCTATCCTCATCCAGCTTGGTGCCGTCAACGTTAACGGTCGTCTCAAACGCGCCGGTCGCCACACGGTCAGCGTTCAGAGTGATGCTATCCAGAGCCTCACCGGTCGGGTTGCCGTCAGCCTCAGCCTCAGAGAACAGCACGTTCACGGTAGCGCCAGCCGGAACATTGAAGTCCTTACCCTTCACACGGATAGTGGTCGAAGAGCTCAGATCAACCTTGTCAGTGCTCAGGGACACCGAAGGCGAAGCAGTCTTAGCGTTCTCGCCGTTCACCGGAACAAACGCCTGAGTGCTCAGTGCCTGGTTGTTCGCCTCATCGTTATCTTCCGGAACATTGAACTCGAAAGTCTGCGCAACGTAGGAGCTACCGGACTTCAGGGTACCCGCCGGGATGTCCAGAACAGTCGAGAAGCGGCCGTTGGTGTAACCCATGTACTGGCCGAAGAACGCAGAGTAGGAGGTGAACTTAGCCTCCGACTGAGCCAGCGCGGGGCCGGTCGCCTTGCCGGTCGCCGGATCAACCGCACGAACCGCAACAATCAGCGACTCGCTACCGTTGTACGAAATGTTCTGGAAGCCAGCACCGTTCACAGTGACCTTAGCGTTCTCAGAAGCATTCACCGACGAAGCGCTGTACGACAGGGTAGGGGAATCAACGGTGGGAACATCCGCAACCTTCAGTTCAGTACGAACCTCATCCGCGGGAATCCAGCCGTCTTCAGCGTCATCGCGGTAACCGAGCACAACATCGAAGGACGAGCCATTGGCCTCCAGATAGTTAGCGCCGATAGAAGCGGTCAGGTTCACGGTGCCGTCAGCCGCGAAAGCGGAGGCGGGAACATCCTGAACATAGAAGGGGTAATCACGCGGACGGTGCGGCGAGAAAGCAACGCTTTCACCCTTCGGAACAACGTACAGGCGGAACGACTTGCCCTTAACGAAGTCCTTGGAGAAACCGGAGCCGCTAACCATCACGTTGCCGCCCTTGAGAATATCAAAAGTGCCGGAGGTAACCTGCAGACGCTGAGCACCCTGAACCTCACCCTGCTCAACAGCCTGGGCTGCTATCGGAGTAGCAGGTGCGGCAAACGCGGGAGAGAGGGGCAAGAGCATGGCGCCCGCCAAAGTGAGGGCGCAGCCGCTCTTAGCCATGTTTTTGGGTAGCGCAAAGCGCATGTGGTTGGGAAGTGAGGACATTGTTATCCAATCAGTTTTTATCGGTGTCACGCATCGAGTGTGGTGCGCATAAACACCGTAGCAAATAGTTAAGACGTGCTGGAACCTGAAAGGTCATCAGCGCGAAAAATGTCTGTGTGTTTTATCGCATGTCTTAAGGTGAAGTATAGCTTTAAAAAGTATGTGCATGACGTGGAAAATATGCCTAAATATTGTGCTGATAAGCACAAACACTGGTCACTGTACAAAAAAGAAAGCACAAAAAACCCACCGCATTCGAAAAATTCGCACCTATGCAACCTCTGCAGGTTGAGAATATTCACAATGCGGTGGGCAAGGCAACATAAAAGTCACCCACAATAAAAGTGGCACATAAACAGGGTCGTAAAGTTGCCTATTTGACGAAAGCTACCCAAAATAGCTAACACCACGGCGAGACACTATGTGAGACGGCTGCCGCCGTGCTCCATGCGGTACAGCATGACCGAGAACTCCGAAGAAGAAACAGTATCCGAACTGAAATCCTCAGCGTAGCGGCGATCATAATCCTTATAACCCCAGATGAACTGCTGAGTAGCCCACAACGACTCCCGCCAGAATGCAGTATCCGTACGCTCATAATCGGACCAATGCGAACGCGAAACCCGGACCGGAGAATCACCCGGCACGCTACTGTTCTTGGGCACAGACGAAGACGGCAAACTGCTCGACTCCGGCGCAGGAGCCGGCGCGATCATCCGCTGGTACCTGTACAAGAACGCCAACGTAGAACGTGCCGAAAGGTTTGCCTCCGGGTGGAACTTGCCGTCCGCCCAGCCGAACGTAATGCCCTTCTGACGAGCCCAAATGTACGCGGCGTAGTCCGGGTCGCTCGGCGCCACATCCGCATAAGGACTGGTTGCAGGCAGCTCAACATGAGGCGCACCCGCCATACGGTACAGCGCCACCGTCACATCGCGGCGACTCAAAACGGTCTTACTCTCGTCCAGAAGAGCCTGCTGCTTAACCCATTCAAGAGCCGCCTTCTGCTCCTCCGTAGTATTCGCCAAGAGATCAAGATTCTCAGAAGCCACCGGCTCGACCGCATCCGCGGTGCCATCCTTGCCAGGGATTACCTTCTCCAGAACAACCCTGTAAGACCCCTCATAATTCAGAGCGCTACCGGGAATATTCAGCTTCTCCTCCGCGGCACCATCGTGGATGCGCTCAACGGGAATAACCTGTTCCAAAGCCTTCTCACCGGTCAGCTCGCCAAAATCATCCGTTGCCTGAACCGAGAAACGGTAATAGCCCTCGGTAAGCTTCGGAAGATTTGAGACACGCGCGGTGAGAGTATTCATCTCCTGATACGGGTTGATGCGCTTATACGGAATGTACAAATCCGGCCGCGCTACAGGCTGGTCAGGATCCGGCTGGTTATCGCTCGGCTGCCCAGACCGCACCGGAAGGAACTGCGCAACACTGGTCAGCAAGCTGCCGTTATAGTCCTCCTCGCCCGGGTGAGGAAGATTAGAACCGTAGATACCAATCATGTAGAGCCTGCCCGGCTTCAACGTACCCGCCGGAATCGTCATCTTCGTGCCGAAATAGTTATTGCGGAAACCCGTACAGTGATGCAAGCAGTTGCCCGTCAACGGAACAACATGGGAGAAAACAGGGTGTCCCATAATCTTTCCCGTAGCCGGGTCTGCCTCATACAGAGTGACGTACGCCTGGCTGTCGTACCCGCCTACGATGTTCGGGGGAAGAATATGGTAGCCCTCAACCGTCAGAGTCGTATCTTGCCACGGCTTATCAACCGCTGAAATGCTGTAGCGGTACGTCGGCTGATCAGGCTCAGGGTCGCGCACCGTGGGCAAGGGAATTCGTGCCGTACTACGGGGATCATCATACGGATAGTCGTGTGGGTCAGGCTTATCGGACGGGTAGTAGGTCAGCGCCACGTCGAAGAGGGTATCTTCTGGAACCATCATCCACTGCTTCGGGATATCAAGAGTGAACGTGACGCTCCCGTCAGGATTATCGTGTGCCTTACCCTCAGCACGGAGGCTGGCAACCTTGCTGCCGTACTGCGCCTCAGGAAGGGGATCGCCGTAATGTGACTGAAGGTAATTCTTACCGCGCTCCACAATGCCGAACTCATACAGCGTGTACTTTGCGCGGAACTCGGCACTCAGCGGCGCGGTGGTCACAGAGACAGTGCCGCCCTCAGAAATGTTGAGGGTACCCGAGGTGAGCTTCATGCCAACCGGGTTGTCAGGTTTCTTCTGCTCGTCTGCAGGGGAGGCGGGTGCAGCCTGTGCCGGTTGCGCCTGCTGCTCAGGTGCTGCCTGGGCCGGTGTTGCGAGCGCCGCCGGAGTAATACCGGCAAGCGGGCTCAAACCCAGCAGCAATGACAGGCTGAGCGCGCGGGCGCTCGCCGGGTGGC
>NZ_KV812882.1:1000433-1040091 GCF_001813565.1 Rothia sp. HMSC068E02 | reverse complement strand
CTCGCCGGGTGGCGCGGGGTATCAGAATGGTGCGAGGCACCTCGTGGTGTGAAGAATGAAGACATCGTTATCCCATCTACAAAAAACTGTACGGTGAATGAAGCGGGCGAGTAGATGAAGCAAGTGAAGAAGTTGAGCGGATAAAGCCTGAGAAGACCCCCAAAAAACAGGGGAGAAGAAGCCCCGTAAAGCCTGGTGCTGGGCAAAAGAACTCGCAGAAGGCAGGGAAGAAAAACCGGGGTGGCACCGGCGGGCTGAAAAGTCGAACTACGTCGAGCATTCCAGCCCACCGGTCACTCCTCACTACAACCGGGCGCTACTTGAGGTGGCTGCCGCCGTGCTCCATGCGGTACAGCATCAACGCCAAGTCATAGACGGACGTTGTCTCCATGAAAAAGCGTTCGTGTTCCCAATCCCCGGTGTAGCCCCAAATGCGTTGCTGAACAGCCCACCGAGATTCACGCCAGAAAGCGCTACCCTCCTCCAAATCCAGAACCCATGGGTTAGCGCTCACCTCAGATTCATCCGACCCCGGCAGGCTACCGTTACGAGACTGCGGTGCGGCAGTCGGCAAGCCGGGAGACACCTTACCGCGCGAACGCTGATACCTATACAGGAACGCCGCCGTCGAATAATTGTGCATGTTCATCTCCGGGTGGAAATTCCCATCCGCCCAACCGAACGTAATGCCCTTCTGACGAGCCCAAATATACGCGGCGTAGTCCGGATCATCCGGAGCGATATCTCCATAAGGGCTCGTCGCCGGAAGCTCAACCTTCGGGGAACCCGCCAGGCGGTACAATGCCACCGTCACATCGCGGCGCGTCATATCGCGTCCCTCACTCAAAGAAGAAAACTCAGGAAGAACCTGACGGCGCTTAAACCATGCCCAGGCGGCGTTGACCTCCTTATTCTTCGTAAACTGCAGCTGTAGATCCTTCGAAGTAAGCTGCTCAACCGACTCAACCGTACCGTCCTTGCCGGCAGTCACCTTTTCCAAGAAGAGCCTGTACGAGCCGTCATAATTCAGCGGCGCACCGGGGACGTTCAGCTTCTCATCCACCGTGCCGTCATGGATGTTCTCAGCAGCAATCTCCTGCACCAGCGTTTTCTGACTGGCCAGAAGTCCCTGCGCGTCAACATGCTGCATCGAGAAACGGTAAGAGACCCCAGGCTGCTTCTTCAAGCCGACGGCGCGTACCTGAAGGATATTTTCCTCATCATAAGGGCTCACCGTCGTAGCCTTCAGAAACATCTCAGGGCTAGCCGATTCCTTATTAAGCGAACGTACCGGGATGAAATCTGCAACATCATTCAGCAACTCACCGGGGTAATTCTCATCCTCCGGACGGTCTTTACCGTAGAAACCAATCTTATAGACCTTACCCGGCTTAAGCGTTCCCCCAGAAATCGTAATAGACGTCTTAAAATGCCAATTCAGGAAATAAACGCGCTCTCCACTACGGGAAGCCGGGTACGGAATCCGAGTGGTGAATTCTGGTTCGCCTACAATCTTTCCGGTCTTCGGGTCGACTTCATAAAAAGCCAGAAGCGCGGGGCCATCCTTGCCCTCTCGACTACCGCTCGTAAGGATATGGAACCCCTCAATCGTCAGAGTCGTATCCTTCCACGGGTCATCAATTGCGGGCACACTGAAAATGTACGTCGTCTCAGTCGGCTTAGGGTCCTGCACAACATTAATAGGTGCACGCGCCACAAAACGGAATTCGGACGGCCAAAAATCCTCCCGGTGGCCCTTCTTGTGGTACGTCAAAATGACGTCGAAAAGAGTGCCTTCATTAGCCTCAATAATGTACGGCCCAATATTGAGGAAGAAGGTGTAGCTCCCGTCTGGGTTTTCTACCATCTGCTTCGGGTTGGGGTCACGGTCAAAGAGGTAGCCAAAGTAGGCATATCCGTCAATGCGGGCATACGCGGCTTTGAAGTACGAAGAACCGCGATCAACCAGAGAAAATTCGTAGAATTCGTAATTCTGGCGGAATTCAGCACTGAGCGGAGGCGTCGTCAGCGTTACGGTGCCGCCTCGAGAAATGTTGAGAGTCTCAGGAGAGACTTTAAACCCTTCCATTTCAGGATGGCGAGACTCATCTACCTCCGGAAGCGAATACGTGGGTTCGTCAGCATCTTCTTGAGTTGCAGCGGGGGAGGCGGGGGTCGCCTGTGCCGGTTGTGCCTGCTGCTCAGGTGCTGCCTGGGTCGGTGTTGCGAGTGCCGCCGGGGTGACGCCGGCAAGCGGGCTCAAACCCAGCAGTAGTGACAGGCTGAGCGCGCGGGTGCTCGCTGGGTGGCGCGGGGTATCGGAGTGAGGCGGAGCGCCTCGTGGTGTGAAGAATGAAGACATCATTATCCCATCTAAAAAATGTACGGTGAATGAAGCGAGTGAGTAGATGAAGCAAGTGAAAAAGTTGAGCAAATAAAGCGTGAAAAGAAAACCCTCAACAGGGGAGAAGTAGCCCCATAAAGCCTGGTGCTAGGCAAAAGAATTCGCAGAGGCAAGGAAGAAAAACCGGGGCGGCACCGGTGGGCTGAAAAGCCGAACTACGTCGAACATCCCAGCCCACCGGTTACCCCTCACCACGACCGGGCGCTACTTGATGTGGCTGCCGCCGTGCTCCATGCGGTACAGCATCAACTTCAAATCACCAGAGGAAACGAAAGACCTATCAAAGTCCTCATAGACGTATTCCCCATCAACGCGGTAACCCCACATACGGTGATCAACAGCCCACTGAGCCTCACGCCAGAAAGCGCTACCCTGACGAACCTTATGTTGCCAACCGCCAGCACTCCGAGGCGCGTCCTGGTTACCCGGCACAGACGAGCTACGCGGCAACGAGGCAGAGGTCGGCGCCTTCGGCGTGACCTTACCCATCGCCTTCTGATACCTGTACATAAACGCCACCGTCGACGGGGTCGAAAGCTTCGCCTCCGGGTGGAACTTGCCATCCGCCCAGCCGAAGGTAATGCCCTTCTGACGAGCCCAAATGTACGCGGCGTAGTCCGGGTCGCTTGTTGCCACATCCGCGTACGGGCTAAAAGCAGGCAGCTCAACCTTCGGGGAACCCGCCAGACGGTACAGCGACACCGTCACATCGTGGCGCGTCATACCGCTATGCCAGGACATCGGCGAAGGATTAGGCAAAATATCACGATCAGCAAACCACTGCTCAGCCGCCTGCAACTCATCCTCACGCGTCAGCTTCAGAGGAATATCCTCGACAGCAAGCTGCTCCACCGACTCGCCGGCACCATCCTTACCGGGGGTGACCTTCTCCAAGACCAGACGATAAGTGCCCGAATAGCTCAGCGGCTGAGCGATCGTCAGATTCAGCTCCGCCCTGCCGTCCTTGATGAGGTCAGCCGGGATTGCCTGCTGGAACACCGTCTGACCGGTCAAACGCCCCTGCTCATCAACATGCTGCACCGAGAGGCGGTACGATCCTTCACCCGGATCAGAAAGCCCGGTAGCGCGCGCCGTAAACAAGTTCGTCTGCGCATAAGGGCTCAGGCCCACCGACCCAAGGTGCAGCGTGGGCCCCGCAGAGTCCTGCTCGGGAGAATGCACCGGAAGGAACTCCGCAACATCATTCAGCATAGAACCCGGAGAATCTTCCATGCCGGGGTAAGGCACCCCGTTCCCATACATACCAATAAAGTAGAGCTTGCCCGGCTTCAACGTACCCGCAGGAATCTTCAGCTCCGCACTGAAATAGTTATTGCGGAACCACCTGGTGTTAACCCCGTAGTACGTGTAGTCATCCCGCTGAGTGAACACAGGCTCACCCACCATCTTTCCCGTTGCAGGGTCAGCCTCATAGATAGCGATGACCGGCCAATCATTACCAACCATTTCACTAGCCTGGGAGAGGATATGGCGTCCCTCAACCCGCAGCGTCGTATCCTTCCACGGGTTATCGATAGCGGACTGACTGAAGGTGTAGGTTCCACGGGTCGGCTGCGCTTCCTGAACCACATCAATATGGGCGCGGGCATACAAACGGTTCGACCTACTCGAAGGTTCCGGCTCAGTTTCATCCGACGGGTAGTACGTCATCACCACATCGAAGAGCTCACCGTCGGCAGCCTCAACGTACTGCGGGGGAACCTTAAACGTGTAGGTGAGGCTACCGTCCGGGTTCTCCCGCACCTGATGCACCAAATCCTTGAGCATTCCGCCGTACTCGTCGAGAGGCTCATAACTATTGTGCTCCGCATACACGTACACCGACCCGCGCTCCACCAGAGCCAGCTCGTAGAAAGTGTACTTCTTACGGAACTCGGGGCTCAACGGGGAAGTCGTCACCGACACCGTACCGCCCTGAGAAATATTGAGGGTTCCCGAAGTCACCTTCAACTCAACATTCCCCGGGTTCTCCGAATCAACAGCATCAGCGGCAAGAGGCGCCATCGGAAGCTGCGCGCTCACCGTGAACTTATGGCTACCGTACGAATACTGAGAGTCCGAGAACACCACACGCACTTCAGCCATCGAACCGCGAGAAGAAGGCCTATTGTAGGAATCACCATGAGCCTTATACTCAACCTCCACGGTCAGAGTGCCGTCAGCATTGCGGGTTACCAGCTCGTCACGCTTATAGTATTGACCCGCTACATCATTCCTCGCAAAATATCCCTGCTCACCAGAGGTAGCGTTATAAATCGACACAGAGTCAATGTAGTACCCCAGGTCAACCTCGGGTGAAATATTAGAAATAGTCACCTTATAGACGCGGTCCTGACCGGGATCAAAATCCTGCGCAGCAACAGATACCTTCGGCAGGGTATTCCTGAACGAATTATCCTGATACGCCATGCGCGCAGGGTTATTGCCCACCGGAACGAAGGGGAACTTACGCGTCAGCTTATTCCACCCGTGGGTTTCTACACCGGAAACACCCAGGGAATATCCCTTACCGGACTTCAGAACTCCCGCGGGGATAGTGACCTTTTTCTGGAAATAGCCGTTAGGAATCAGGCCCTTGAAAATGCGCTGATTCTCTTCCGTATCCGGTGCCTTCAGTTCACCAAGCGAAGCCACATTATCGTTCGTGACCTTTCCCTGCTCATCATGCTCGGACAAGGTGAACTTCACGGAGCTGACATCCTGAAAACCGGTACCCGTCAACGTCACCTCAATCGGCTGACCGGAAGCAATCTGCTCCTCAGAAATAGCCGAAACATCATAGGTGATGGAGGGAAGGACAGCCTTCGGGAGGTTGAACTCCACCGGCAGCGCCGTACGGACGCGATCCTCAGTGTTCCACGCGTAAGGGTGCGCATCATCTACAGGGCGGTAGGTGAGAATGATCTCGTATTCCAGGTTTGCCGGTAGGCTATTCGCCGGAACCGTCAGGTCAGCGCTGAAACTGCCGTCAGCAGCCGGTTTCGGGGCGTCAAAGACAAGGCCGCGGTGATCAAGCTTCTGGTAGGGGTTAGCGTAGGTCGAAGAGCCCTTCGGGGCAATCGTGAGGCTACGCAGCTCATGATGCGCCAAGAACTCGGGGCTCAGCCCGGTACCCTCCACGTGCACGGTACCGCCGTGAAGAATGTCGAGGGAACCGCTGGACACGCGCAGGGTCGGCAGGGAAGCATCCTGCTTATCACCTTGCACGGGAGTGTTCTGCGCAGGTTCGTTCTGCGCAGGTTTGTTCTGGGCAGGCGCGTTCTGCGCGGGTGTTTCTTGAGGCGCTGCCAGCGCCGCAGGAGTAAGACCTGCAAGCGGGCTCAAACCCAGCAACAGCGACAGGCTGAGCGCGCGGGCGCTCGCCGGGTGGCGCGGGGTATCAGAATGGTGCGGGGCACCTCGTGGGGCGAAAAATGAAGACATCATAATCCCATCTACAAAATTTATACGGTGATTGAAGTGAGTGAGTAGATGAAGCGAGTGAAGAAGTTGAGCGGATAGATTCTGAAAAGCCAGGCTAGGGGAGACCCGTAAAGCCTGGTGTCAGGCAAGAGAGATCGCTGGTGAGAGGGCAACCGAGGCGGCACCGGCGGGCTGAAAAGCCGAACTACGTCGAGCATCCCAGCCCACCGGTTACCCCCTCACCGCGACCGGGCGTTACCTGAGGTGGCTGCCTCCGTGCTCCATACGGTACAGCATCACAGCCACCTGACGGTACGACATCTTGAAGCCGTCAAAGCTCTCATAGAAGTAACCTTGATCAGGCATGTAACCCCAGATACGTTGCTCAATAGCCCAGCGAGACTCACGTGAAAAAGCAGTCTCCGGGCTGATCCAGAGCCGCCAATGAGAGCTAAGTGGGAAATGCTTCTGTTTCTTCGGGTTAGAGTCCGGTAGTGAAGGAGACGTCGGTAAGCTTGGCGACGCCTCCCCCTGGGATCGCTGATACCTGTAGAGGAACGCAGCCGTGGAACGGTCCGAAAGCGGCTCATTCGGGTGGAAGCGACCATCAACCCAGCCGAACGTAATACCCCGCTGACGAGCCCAAATAATCGCGGTATAGTCAGGGTCATCCGGCGTAATATCCGTGTAAGGGCTGACTGCAGGAAGCTCAACCTGCGGCGCACCCGCTAACCGGTACAGTGCCACCGTCACAGAACGGCGGTTCACTGATTCCCAATCGCGATCAGTGGGGTAGCCTGGCAGAATTTGACGGTTCACAATCCATTTCCTGGCAGCCTCCATTTCCCGTTCCTGACTGATATCCAAGTCCAGATCTTTGGAAGCAACCTGCTCAACCGAATCGACAGCGTCACCCTGATTTGGGGTTACCTTCTCCACAAAGAGCCTATAGGCCACCTCAAAATTCAGGGCATAGCCGGGAAGAGAAAGCGTCTGCGCCGTACGACCCTTCTGAATGCTCTCGGCAGGAATCACTTTCTCCCAAGACTTCTGCCCGGTCGGACGGCCATGATCATCAATCGGCTGCAAGGAGAAACGGTAGTAGCCCTTGGTCAGCGGCGGCAGACCCAAAACAGTCACCTTCAAAGTATTATTCTCGCGATAAGGGCTCATCTTATCTCCCGAGACGTAGATGCTGGTGGGAGCTGCATCTTGCTCCGGGGTACCTACCGGGATGAAATCTGCCACATCGGTCATCCATGCGCCAGGGTATTCCTCGGAACCCGGTCCAGGATAACCACCGCCGTAGAAACCAATCCTGTACTGCCTGCCCGCTTTGAGGGTACCCCCGGGAATCGTGATAGCCGTACTGAAATGGTCGTTCAAGAAACTATCACAGTACTGATTGCACCTGGTGTAATTCAGATTCTGCGTAAACACGGGCGAACCAATACCCTGCCCAGTCACCGGATTAACCTCATAGAGGGTCAGGACCGCCGGGCCTTCAGGGCCCCAAAAGGTGCTTTTCGAGAGGATATGGAAACCCTCAACCGTCAGGGTTGTATCCTCCTCCGGATGCTCGATAGAAGGTGAACTGAAGAGGTAGGTGGTCTTCGTAGGTTTAGCGTCCTGCACCACCTCGGTAGGAGTGCGGATTATCCGGCGATTCGACCACGTCAACGGATCCGGCGCATACTCATTCGACGGGTAGTACGTCAGTACCGTATCGAAGAGAGTCCCCTCTTGAGCCTCAACAACCTGGGCGGGAACAACGAGTGTGAAAGTGAGGCTACCATCCGGGTTCTCTCGCACATTACCCTGCTGCTTGAGGTCCTCGACCATCCCACCGTACTGAGTGAGGGGAACATAATTATGATGCCCGACATGGACGTACGTGGAACCACGTTCCACCAACGCGAGCTCGTGGAACGTGTACTTCTGCCTAAACTCGGCGCTCAACGGAGAGGTTGTCACCGACACGATACCGCCCTGAGAAATGTTGAGGGGGCCTGTCGTGACCTTCAAATCAATGTTCTCCAGCTCAGAGGCGGGATCGCCACCCTGCACTTGAGGCATCTGACGGGCCGGTGTTTCTTGAGTAGTTGCCTGCTGCGTGTTCACAGGGGAGGCGGGCGCCGGCTGGGCCGCCACCGGCGTCAAAGCCAACAGCGGAGACACGCCCAACAGCGGAGACACGCCCAACAGCTGAGTCAAACCCAACGCCAGGGAAGCGCCCGCAACTTTTCGGCGTGCGCCACGGGCAGGCTTAAAGAATGAGGACATCATTATCCAATCTGAATTTTCTGCATGAATGAGGGTGAATGAGAAAAGAAGTTGAGAGGATCAATGAGTGACAGTCCACCGCGCTGAGCCTACGCCAAATCCACATCGTGGAGGACCCGTAGCGGCGGCATGCTGAAGTGCAATTTCAGCCTACCAACCCGCGTCTTAGACATTCAATGAAAACACGAGAAAAACATTCCAATAAGAGTTATAAGACAAAAAATTCGAAAATTACGCCCCCGGTTTTATACAAAGCCCGACCCCCAAAAAGACCACACAATAGAGAGACAAAAATGGAAGCATCACCAGCACTAAAAACCGCACCCAGCAGCGCCTGCACCAGAAAACGGGCACACGAAAAAAAGGGGCATACAAAAAGGGGCGGTGAGAGAAAAACTCTCGCCGCCCCTTCTATAGGCCATAGGCCACTATCTTCAGCTGCTGTTCTCAGAGATCAACCCAAGCTAAAACATGTAGGTTAACCGCCCGGTTCACGGCACCTGCCAAATCTTAAGCATCGATATAAGGGCTACTGGGGATGTCAATCATGTCCAGCATTGACAGGACACGAGCCAGCTCCTCGCGGGTAGCAATCTTGGTCGGACGGAAATCCTTGCTCTTATTGTGAAAGCTCGTATCAATATTCACCGACGAGTGCAGCCACACCGACTCGGTGTAGAACGGGGCACCCGGCTTCATGTCCTGCGGGGTAGTGGGACGGAACCACGAAGGACGACGGCCGGGGGTAAGCATAAAGTAACGGTAGAAGAACGCTGCCATCGTAGCGCGGCTAGCCACCGCCTCCGGGTGCATCTTACCGTCAGACCAACCCGAGGTCAGACCATTCTGGTATGCCCAAATGTATGCCGAGTAACGCTCATCCTTCGGGGA
Source organism: Rothia sp. HMSC068E02 (assembly GCF_001813565.1). NCBI lineage: Bacteria > Bacillati > Actinomycetota > Actinomycetes > Micrococcales > Micrococcaceae > Rothia > Rothia sp. HMSC068E02. The sequence goes on along the minus strand of NZ_KV812882.1, from coordinate 1,031,090 downwards.
CACATCCGGGAACGGGGAACGCGCCGGAAGCTTAACCTTCGGCGAGCGGGCGCCTCGGTAGATTGCATCCATCAGATCGCTGCGGGTCACCGCACGCTTAGGGTAGAAGCAACGTTCCTTATCGAGCAGCAAAACCTTTGCCTTACATGACCTGTAGATATCGGGAGCGTACTCGCCATCCATATCAATATCCACAATGAAAGGTGCCCACGCAAACTCAGTGTTAATCGTCGGGCGAACCTCAATAGTACGCAGGATGGTGTACTGCTCACGGCGCGGACGAAGAGACAAGCGAATCCCGTAGTCCGCCTTCGGGCCACCAGTGACCTCGCGAGAAATGACGTGGTGCCTCACGTAGGGGTCATTCTCGATGCGCTTCTTCGGCTCAAGAGCGAAGAAGTAGAACTGCGTGAAGCCCTTCTCCTTGGTGTAGTAGCCAGCCTCAATGTATGGGGTGTACAGGCCAGTATCAAGCACAGCCTGCAGGCCTGTAATCTCGTAGCTGAGGTTGAAGCCGCTAATATCAAACGACGCCTCGGTAATCTTGAACGTCAGCGGGGTGGTCATAACGTCCAAGGTGGCAGCCTGGGCGCTCTGCTCGCCGGCATGGTGCGCACCCAAAGCGCCAGCGACTGTTAGTGCTGCCGCACCCTTAAAAAGGGCGCGACGAGAGGAAAAAGTAGACATATCATTGTCCCATCGATGTGTTTCTGAGTGGTTACTTCTACGCTAGCAAACCAATAACCATTGGTTAAGCCTCTAGTCGTTTGCTATGCGTACGCGGCGTGACGTGTTTCCATGTGTGCTGAGTTGAGAATGTGAATGCTAGTGAGTGATGTACCCGCCACCAATGGCGAGACGTTTAATACTATAAGCACTTCTGTGCACAAAAAGAAGGCGGATAGATAGACACTACCCGTCTTCTGCCCCGCAAAAACCTACCCGCTTAATGTGGGGAAATGTGGTTTTACAGGGGGAAATACAGACTTAAGCCCCTAGAAAAATAGTTAAAAAATTTTCAATATGATGCAAAAAATAGGCGAAAACAAATAGTTGGGCGACCTACTGCTCATGTACCAGCAACGTCAAAACGCCTGCCTTACGCGCCGTCGGCAGGGTGCACTCCACCGACCAGTCCGCGCTGATCGCCTCCAAAAATTCGGCAATACCAGCCGTAGAACCATCAATAGGACGAGCCGCCAAACCCGACTGAATCAGGTAGCGCGCAAACAAGCCACGATAATGCTTCGCCATATGCGAGACGACCTTACGCGACCCATCAGCCGCCACACGCTCCACGCGAACCGCCAGAGTCTGCGACGGGGGAGTCACCCACGACTTCGCGTACGCTGCAGAGCGGCAATCCAGAATCAGCTGGTCCTTCGCGGTTGCCTCCAGTGCGGTACCCAACGCACCCTTCCAGAAGGATGCAAGCGCACCCACCGAACCCAGCTTCACGCCCATCGACAGGCGGTAGGCGGGAATTGCGTCCTCGGGGCGCAGAATACCCCACAGCGCCGAAGAAATCAGCAACGACCAGTGCGCGGCATCGCGTTCGGCGGGGGAGAAGCTCGCATAATCCAGTGCCTCAAAGAGCACACCCGTGTAGGTGCGGATCGCGGGCTGTGCAGGTTCGGTCAGCAGGCGCGTATTGCGTTCCACCTCTGCTGCGAGGGAAGCACCCACCTTGAGCTCCGTGAGAGCATCGGGGCCCGAGCTAACCGTTGCCAGCTCCTCCAGGACGCTCTCACGCTCGGCGGTCAGTTCGGGGAACGAGAGGTCAGCGAAAGAAACCGGCGCATTGCCGGCAGGGGCGGGGGTTTTACCTTCGGAGGGGGGAAGAAGAATCAGCATCTCTCCAGTGTACCCGTGAGACGCCGGGTAGCTACGAGGCGCAGGGTAGTTGCGAGACGACAGCGCACCCGCGAGGCCCAGTGTGCCCCCGTGTACCCCTAAGCACCCGCGAAACGAACCCGGAAAATAGCCACCTCCAAGGGTGTGCGTATAATAGGTTGGGTGAAACGGGCCGTCTGGGCAATCGCGAGGCACACGTGCTTCGAGGAAAGTCCGGGCTCCACAGCACAGGATGGTGGATAACATCCACTCGGGGTAACCCGCAGGCCAGTGCCACAGAAAGTAAACCGCCGCGGTTCGCCGCGGTAAGGGTGAAAGGGTGGTGTAAGAGACCACCAGCGGGCGCGGTGACGTGCCCGGCTAGGTAAACCCCATTCGGAGCAAGGTCAAACAGAATACGCCATGGTAGGGTAGTGCGCCCGATCCCCTTCAGCTTCCTTCACGGAGGTGGGGTGCGTATTCGGGTAGGCTGCTTGAGACGTGCGGCAACGTACGTTCTAGATAGATGATTGCCTCAAAACGCTCCTTCGGGCGGCGTTTTAGACAGAACCCGGCTCATAGGATGACCCGTTTCACGCTACCGTTGACTGATGAAAAACATCATCGGCTGATGGGAAAACGAAGACCGCGAATGCGCTTGAGAGTGCATTCGCGGTCTTCGTTTTAAGCTCTGTCTAAGAGTCCTCTGCCGAAAGCTGGAGGGGCTTAGAAACTTGGGTGAGCCAGCGATTAGTGGCCGAACGGGTCCGGATCCACGCCGGGCATCCACGAGTTACCGTCGACGGTCCAGCCTTCCTTCTTCACGACCTTCTTCATCTTGCTGGTCCACTTCTTATTTAGGCGGTTCACGTACAGCTTGCCGTCCAGGTGATCGGTCTCGTGCTGCATGCAGCGTGCGAACCAGCCGGTCGCCTCAAAGTGGACGGGGTTGCCGTGCTCGTCAAGACCGTTCACGGTCACCCACTCGGCGCGCTTGAGGGGGAAGCCGTAACCGGGGAAGGACAGGCAGCCCTCTTCCTCCTCGTAGGGGTCCGGGTCAGCGGTAGAAATCTTGCCCAGGGTCAGTACCGGGTTGATGATGCAGCCGCGCGGGGGAACGCCGTCCTCATTCTCCATCTTGTAGGTGAAGATGCGCAGGCCCACACCAATCTGCGGTGCCGCCAGGCCCACACCGTTGGATGCGTCCATGGTCTCGTACATGTCAGCCACGAGCTCCTTGAGCTCATCATTAAACTCGGTGACGGGTGCCGCGGGGCGGTGCAGAACGGGGTTGCCGTGAATAACGATGGGGCGAATAGCCACGGAATTATCCTTTGCTTGTGTTGAACGGGAACTGTTGAGTGGGAACTTGCCGGGTACACCGTGTGCGGGTGAACCGGATTGAGGGTAAGCGAAAGGGTCGTTACGGATAACCATAACGACCCTTTCCATCGGGGTGATCGACGGGGGTTGAACCCGCGACCTCCTGGACCACAACCAGGCGCTCTGCCAACTGAGCTACGACCACCATGTGCTTCGCTTGGTTTCCCTTGCGATATGCAACGGATACTACTGTACAGGAGATTCAGAAACCTGCCAAATCAAAAAGCCGTGATGCTCGTTACATGCCGTGCTTACGCCTCGGATGCCTCAGCCTCACGCTCAGCCGCCTCGCGTGCGGCACGCTCAGCCTCCACCTCACGCGCAATCTGCGCCGAAGCAATCGCATCCGGGCCCTGCGGCACAAAAATAGCGCGGCGGTAATACTTCAACTCATCAATCGAGTCCTTGATATCGCCCAGCGCGCGGTGGTTACCGGTCTTCGCCGGGGCGCTGTGACGAGCCGCCGGGTACCAGCGCGACGCTAGCTCCTTAATGGTCGACACATCAATCACACGGTAGTGAAGGTGCGCCATGACCTCGGGCATGTAGCGCTCCAAGAAGCGCTTATCCATGCCCACCGAGTTGCCGCCCAGCTGCGCCTTGCCCGCCACCGGAACATACTTCTTGATGTAACGAAGCACCTGCTCCTGCGCGTAATCCATCGACACACCGTGCTCAATATCGGGTAGCAGACCCGACGCCTCATGCATCGACCGCACAAAGTCATTCATATTCTCCAGCGCACCGGCAGGAGACTCATCACCGGGCTTAATGACGAACTCAACGCCAGAACCCAGAATGTTCAAATCGGCATCCGTTACCAGAACGCCCACCTCGACGAGAGCGTCGTTCTCCACGTCCAGGCCGGTCATCTCGCAGTCAATCCATACAATACGTTCACTAGAAATACTCACCCTCCCACTCTACCCCTAAACGCCGCCGACCGGACTCCCACGATGTCATAAAAACACACAGGTAGGGGAGTCGATGCGTGTCCACAAGCGCTTTCGTAACAGTGATTCTCACAAGTGCGTCCAAGGGCTCCGGTATGATAAAAACCAGAACGACGATGCAGACAGAAAGGGAGTTATGCGCGCACCAAAGGAGCTAGCACACCGGCTCACCACCCCCGGCGCACACGACGCACCTCTCTCACCCAAACTCTTGGACTACGTCAATAACCACCGTCTGCGCACGGTGATTATCGGCACCATCGGCTCCATCATGGTCACCCTCGGCTCCTACGCCGTCGGCTGGCTCGCCGACAGCTCCAGCTTCTGGCGCTACGACATTATTCGAGCCATCCGATTCGAAGCCACATGGGTCATCACCGGCATCATCATGCTCGCCCTCGGCGCTATGATCATGTGCCGCGAATGGCTGCGAATCTACCAGAAAATGGGCGACTGGAACGAACCCAACACCATGCGTTGGATGATTGCAGTCATCACCAGCTGGTCCCTGCCGCAGGTTTTCGCCTTCACCATCTACAGCCGTGACATGTTCTCCTACTACGGTCAGGGCATGGTCATGGCGCACGGCCTCAACCCGTACAAGCACGGTGTCTCTGAAATCTCGAATTTCATGCAGAACGGTGCGGACCCCATGTGGGCGGAATCCCCGCCCCCGTACGGACCGGTCTCCCTCAAGCTCGAAGAGTGGATCGTGCGCCTGGCGGGGGAGAACATCGACCTCTCCCTCTTCTACTTCCGCCTGCTCTCTGTGCTCGCGGTCATCGGTATCCTCTTCTACGTGGCAAAACTCGCCCAGGCGCACGGCTTCAACCAGGTCCGCGCTCTCTGGCAGATTGGCCCGAACCCGCTGTTCATCGCATCGTTCATTGCCAGCGGCCACAACGACTCGCTCATGACCATGTTCATGCTCGGCGGCCTCTACTACGCCAAGCGCTACCGCGACACCTGGTGGGGTGGCCCGCTCGGCGTGACCTTCGTAGCCCTCGGCGTTGCCGTCAAGCCGCTCGCCCTCGTGGTGCTGCCCTTCGTGGGTCTGCTCTGGGCGGGTAAGAACGCCTCCTGGCCGCGCAAGTTCATCTTCTGGGCTCTCTCCGGCGTGCTGCTGCTCGCCGAAATGGCGCTCATGGGCTGGGTAACCGGACTGGAATTCGGCTGGATCAAGGCACTGTCCACCACCGGCGGCCAGTACATCTGGTACACCCCCTTCGGCCTGCTCATCGGCGCCGCCTCCCTGTTCGTTCAAGGTGAGGCCTTCGAGGTCATCCGCAAGCTCATCGAGACCGTCGGCAAGGGCATCGGCATGCTCGGCGCAGTAGCCATGGCATTCGTTGGACGCGACCGCAACATCGTGCGCCACGCCGGCCTCGCGATCCTGTTCATGCTCCTGTGCAGCCCCATGATTCAGCCCTGGTACCTGCTCTGGGCAATCCCGATGCTCGCCGCAACCGGCCTGCGCTCGCACTTCCAGCTCATGTGGTACTTCATCACCACGCTGTTCTTCATGGCGTATGGTGTGAGCGACCAGCTGAACGTCTCGCCCTACCTGCGCGATTTCAACCAGGACATGGGCCGACTCATCGCAACCGTCATCTGCCTGGGCTACATCATCTACCTGGTCGCCCTCGACCCGGCAACCCGCCGCCTGGTGTACGTGAGCCTGCACCCCACGCAGATTCGCCGCACCACCATCCGCCTGTGGTGGCAGCTGTTCCCCGGCGCATCAAGCCGCCGTGCACGCCGCCGCGATGTGAAGAAGGCAGAAAGGGAAGCCGCCAAGGTAGGCTCCTAGCGTGAATTCCCAGCGCGAACTCCCGGTGTAAGCTCCCGGCACGCTCGATGGATGCCGCGCCAGCCGGATGAGTTGCCCAACGGAACAGCCCCCGCGTGAGAGGCGCGGTGCATGAGAAGCATAAATTCTCATGTACCCTAGAGGAAGGCCTCAGTAGCTCAGAGGATAGAGCAGGAGCCTTCTAATCTCTTGGTCGGGGGTTCGATTCCCTCCTGGGGCGCCACATAAGAAAGCCGCCTCGCACCCAAAACTCAGGGTGCGAGGCGGTTTTCTTTATGCTTTTTGCGTTGGTGTGCCGCGAGGTGCCGGGAGGCTATTTCTTGGCTGGGATTACTTCTTAGCCGGGTTGGTGTCCTTGCAGGAGTTGAGCACGCGCTCCATAACCTTCTTCTCATCCGCGGTCACCCACAGCTTGTACTTCGCCTTCACGTGCACCTGGCGTGCCACGTAGGTGCAGCGGTAGGCGGTGTTGCTCGGCAGCCACTCGGAGGCGTCCGCATCGGACTTCTGCTGGTTTGCCGGGCCGTCTGCTGCGAGCAGGTTCTCCGGGTCGTTCGCCAGCTGGCGGCGCTGCTCCGCGGTCAGATCCTGTGCGCCGGTCTGCCAAGCGTTCGACAGCGCCACCACGTGGTCAATCTGAACAGCTGAAGAGGTCTTCTTGCCGCGCTTGAACTCGATGGTCTTGCCGGTGTACGGGTCATCCAGCGTTCCGCTAATTACGGTGCATGCGTGGGTCCTGACCTTGAAACGAAGGTTGGTCAGGTCGCGGCGCAGAATGTCGTCGCGAGTGTTGCACTTGTTACCGTCAACGTCATCCCAGGCGGGGCCGAACTGTTCACGAGAGTAGCCAGCCTTCGACGCGCGTTCCTTCACCTGCAGGGAAGCCAGCTCGCTCTTCGCGGTCGCCAGATCCGGTGCGAGCGCGGTCGCGGGGTCAACTGCCTTGTACGGGTTCTTGACCTCAGCGAGGGTTTCCGTGGCAACGGTGGTTTCTTCCTCGTCGGTGGCGGAGGTCGTCGCATCCGAACCGAGCAGGCCGTCCACACCGTTCTTACTCACGTAGACCAGGCCAATAATCAGCACAATCACGGCAAGCACGGCGAGTAGACCGTATATGAGGCGCTTCTTCTGCGGGTCCATCGAATCGGGCAGCTTGGGTAGGTTGCGCTGTAGCTGCTGAAGTTCCTGCAGGGAGGGCAGGTTGTTGTTCGCGGGCTTTTTGCTCACGGATTCTCCAAGGCGGGTAGATGGGATGCGGCTGAGTGCACCGCATCAACAAGGATAGAGGGCGCGGGGCTGAAATAGTGAACTTGAGGGCAAAAATAGCCGCCCCGATGCTGAGATACCTGTCACGATGCCGGATGGGGTGGGGTTTTGTGGAGGTAGCTTTGGGGTCGCGGGCGTGATGCCGGCGGGGGAGTGGTCGTCATATTTCTGCAGGGAGTGTGTTGCTCGCGGGCAAATTTTGAAAAAACGGGGTGAAAAGTTCAAAAACTTTATCCACAGGCGGTGCCCAAAACCGTAAAACGCGAGGTTATCCACAGAAGCGGTAATCACCGGGTGCAGGGATAGCTCAGCCCTGGCAGGGTGGAAGAACCCACCCACTAGTTTCTAAGGAGAAACCATGAGCGACACCATCCTGATCCGCGGATTTACCGCCTCCGACCCGGCACTGAGCACCCTGCCCAACGGGGTGCCCGTCGTGAACTTTCGCCTCGCCAGCACCCCGCGCTGGCAGGACGCCACCGGCACCTGGAAAGAAGGCACCACCAACTGGTACACCGTGAAAGCCTACCGCCGCCTCGCCCAGAACATTGCCACCTCCATTGAGAAGGGGCAGCCGCTGGTCGTGAGTGGCCGCCAGCGCATTAGCCGCTGGAACCGCGAAGACGGCACGCAGGGCACTACCGTAGAGGTGGATGCCCTCGGCATCGGTCACGACCTGAACTACGGTACGAGCACCTTCGCCCGCACCGTGGAGAAGCGCACAGTCAACGAGGGATCCATGCAGGGTGCGCCTCAGCAGGACGCAACGCAGCAGAGTATGCCGCACTCGGGCGCGCCGTTGCAGGAGGCGCCTCAGTACACGCAGCAGTATGCTCCGGCGCAGAACGGTGCATCCCAGGGCGGGGGAGCGCAGAGTGACGAACCCCCCTTCTAAAAGTGCTCCCCGGATGCTTGCATAAACGCGGGTGCATTGGGATAATGGAGCATTGTGTTGACATCGGGCACGCCCCTGCCGCAGGGGGGAGAGCGACCAACGATGTCAACCTTCGGGCACCAATCCTGTCCGAAGCATGAAGTTTTCTGTCCCGCAGTGGGGCAGAGCAATCTGAGTCTATTTGACCTGCGGCAGATGACTCTGGAGATCTACAACTATGCAGACTCTTGACTTCCTCGACAAGAAGTCCCTCCGTGACGACATCCCCGCATTCGGCCCCGGTGACACCCTGAACGTTCACGTTAAGATCGTTGAAGGTAAGAACCACCGTATCCAGGTCTTCAAGGGCTTCGTCGTTGGCCGCCAGGGTGCAGGCGTTCGCGAGACCTTCACCGTCCGCAAGGTTTCCTTCGGTGTTGGTGTTGAGCGTACCTTCCCGGTTCACTCTCCCTCCATCGAGAAGATTGAGGTTGTGACCCGCGGTGACGTCCGTCGTGCAAAGCTGTACTACATGCGCGACCGCCACGGTAAGGCTGCTCGTATCCGCGAGAAGCGCGAGTTCTAATCTTTATAGATACAGAATTCTGTTGCAAACCGCTCCCCAACCGCATTCCGCGGGCAAGGAGCGGTTTTTGCATATTCTGAGAACCTTGCCGCTCTCAGAAAATAAAAGCCCAAGAGCGCAAGCACTCTCGATACAATAGCTAGGTACCGTTTCACTCGAGCTAGGTATCTCTCAAACGAAAGGCTCACTCCAGCATGGCAGACGATAAGAACACTGCGAACACCAGCCCCTTCCCTGAGGGATACCAGCCTCAAAGCCGCCGCGAGCGCCGCGAAATGGAAGAATACTTCGCGCGCCTCGCCGCCGAGAAGGCAGCAGCTGAGAAGACGGCTACCGAGCAGAATGCCGCAGCGAAGAATGCCGAGCGCGAAGAAGCCGCCGATGAGGAGAACACCGCAGACGTGGAAACCACCAAGGACTTCTCCGAAATGACCCCCAAGGAACGCCGCAAGGCAAAGCGCGCCGAACAAGCAGAGCTGACCTACTCCCAGGCGCAGGAAGAAGGCCGCCTCGGCGAATGGCTCTGGGTGCAGGCACGTGAGGGTGGCACCGTCATCCTCTACGCGCTGGTCATCGCATTCCTGGTCAAGACCTTCCTGCTGCGCGGCTTCTACATTCCTTCCGGCTCCATGGAGCAGACCCTGCAGGTCAATGACCGCGTGTTCATTAACGTGGCGGGCTCCTACTTTAGCGAGCCCAAGCGCGGCGACGTGATCGTCTTCAAGGACTCTCAGGGTTGGATTCCCTCCACCCAGAAGTCCAGCAGCCCGCTCAAGGATGCCCTGTCCTTCGCCGGTATTCTGCCGGATACCTCCTCGAACTTCCTGGTCAAGCGCGTTATCGGCACCCCCGGTGACGTGGTCGAAAGCGACGGCAACGGCAAAATCAAGGTCAACGGCGTAGAGATTACCGAACCGTACCTGTACCCCGGCAACCCGCCCTCGGAGGTCCCCTTCAAGGTGACCGTGCCCGCCGGCAAGTACTTCGTCATGGGTGACCACCGCAGCAACTCCGCCGACTCCCGCTACCACATTAGCGACGGCACCGCGTTCATCTCCAAGGACGACGTGCAGGGTAACGTGTTCGTGGTGGCGTGGCCGCTGAACCACTTCGGTCTGCTGCAGGATCAGAGCTCGGTGTTCTCCTCGATTCCCGCACCGACCTCCACCCCGAGCGAATAAGCGAGCGTGGCAATGATGGTGAGCGCTCAGAAGAGCGCAACGAAACCCGCTCAAGCTAAGCCCGCGAAAACAACCCCGCCCGCCGCCGACCTCGAGTACGAGCAGCAGCTCTTCGCCTCCGGTGCCCGCACGGTTGCCGGAATCGATGAGGTAGGCCGCGGCTCCATGGCGGGCCCGGTCACCGTGGGCGTCGCAATCCTCACCCCGGACGCCACCCTCGAGGTGGGCGGGCTGATCGATTCCAAGGCGCTCTCACCGGCGCGCCGCGAATCCATGGTTCCCGAAATCCGCCAGTGGTGCGCCGTGGCGGTCGGGCACGTGGAACCGGCAGATATTGACCGGCTCGGCATGCCCCTCTCGCTGAGGCTTGCCGCCCAGCGTGCGCTCGCCGAACTGGCGCGCCGCGGATACCGTGCCGACGCCGCCCTGCTGGACGGTAAGCACGACTGGTTCACCCCTCCGCAGGAGGACCTGTTCAGCGCGCTGGTACCGGACCCGGCGCAGGCACACTACAACGCACTGCTCGCCCAGGCGTGGGAAGGCGCAGGTGAGGGTGGTGCAGATGAGCCCGCGCAGATGCCGGTGACCATGGTCATTAAGGGTGACTACAAGTGCGCCTCCATCGCCGCCGCATCGGTGGTTGCGAAGGTGGAACGTGACGAACTGATGGTCCAGCTAGATGCCCGCTACCCGGGGTACGGCTGGGCGAAGAACAAGGGCTACGGATCCGCCGCTCACCGCGAGGCGATTAGCGTGCAGGGCCCCAGCCCGCAGCATCGACTGTCATGGTCGCTTCCGGCGACCGCCGAGCAGATTGAGGCTGCTGCGGCACAGCGCGGCTAGAGTGCGCGGTGTTCCTGAAAACCGCGCCTCGGAAGCCTGCTAAAGCCTAACGTGCCACCGCTGAATCAGTACTACAAAAGCCCAGGAAAGGAAGAGTAGTGAGCGCAGAAGACCTCGAAAACTACGAGACCGACGCCCAAATGGCGCTCTACCGCGAATACAAAGACGTCATGTCGCTCTTTAGCTACGCGGTAGAAACCGACCGACGCTTCTACCTGGCGAACCAGGTGGACGTCACCCCGCACGTGCAGGACGGCACCCTCTACTTTGAGGTGAGCATGAGCGACGTGTGGGTGTGGGATGTATTCCGCTCCAACCGCTTTGTGAAGAAGGTACACGCCTACTCGGTGCGTGACGTGAACGTGGAGGAGCGTCTGCCCAACCAGGAGTTCACCGTGCCGGAAATGCCGGACTTTAACGCCTAGCTCACGCCCGATTTACCGCCTTGCCGGGGGTAAGCGCGCGGCTGCCGAGCTGCCGGGTGGCAGTGCTGGGTGATGAACCCGCGCGAATATGACGCGTCGAATCGGCACCCGAGCGGCGTTTTTGAAAAATATGCCCCAAAATTTCAAATAACCGACTGTGGATAACCTCTAATTCCTTCTGGGAGCCGAGGTTATCCACAGTTTTTCGTTAACCGCATTCGGGCATGTGCGCGGCGGGCACAGTAGAAGCACTACCGCTATCTACCGGGGGAGAGACCAATGACAACAGCCCGAATAACAGCCCGCGCCGCAACCCGAAGCGCACCCAACAGACCTCTGCTCCAGAGCACCCAGCCTCCGCGAACCCAGCTCCAGCGAACCCCGCCCCGCGCCCACAGCGTCGGCAGGTGGGGCGAGGAGCTGACCGCCCGCATCCTGGAAGCGAACGGCTACCGCATTCTGGAGAGGAATTGGCGACCGCCCGCCGGGCTGGAACACGAACAGATCCGCGGCGAGCTCGACCTGATCGCCATTGACCCCGAGGACGAACTGGTTTTCGTTGAGGTCAAGACCCGCAGCAGCGAAGACTTTGGGCACCCGTTCGCGTCCATTGACCGCGATAAGGCGCGTCGCACGCGCTCGCTGGCGATTCTCTGGTGCCGCCTGCGCGAGAACCTGGATTTTCCGCGCTTTCGCATTGACGCAATTGCGGTGACCGGAACCTGCGAAACCTTCACCTTCGAGCATCTGAAGGCGGTGGCGTAATGGGATTCGCACGCACCTATTCCGTGGCGCTGGTTGGCTTGCGCGGGCATATTGTTGACGTCGAGGCTGACATCTCGCAGGGCCTACCCGGCTTCGTGCTGCTGGGACTGCCCGATACCGCCCTCAACGAATCTAAAGAGCGTGTGCGCTCCGCGGCGAAGAACACCGGCATCACCCTCACTCAGCACCGGCTCACCGTGAACCTGACCCCCGCGACCCTACCCAAGCGCGGCTCGGCGTTCGACCTTGCCATTGTGGTTGCGGCGTTGCAGGCGGAGAAGAAACTGCATCCCAGCGGCGATAGCGTCTTCCTGGGCGAGCTGGGACTGGACGGAACGCTACGTCCCGTGCCGGGCATCCTGCCCGCGGTCAAAGCAGCCGTGGATGCCGGTCACCACCGCGTGATTGTGCCCGCCGAAAACGCTGAGGAGGCGGCGCTCATTCCCGGCGCGCAGGTGAGCGGTTTCCGCTGCCTGGCGGAGGTCTTTGCCGCTCTCGGCGCTGAGAGTCAGAAGCTGACCTACCCGCCCGCCCCGCAGACGGAGGCGAGCGCCCCGGCGGTGAAACCGGCTGAAATTCCCTCGGATATGAGCGATGTTGCCGGTCAGTCGCAGGGTCGTTTCGCTCTGGAAATTGCCGCCGCGGGTGGCCACCACATGCTGCTGACCGGCCCGCCCGGTTCGGGTAAAACCATGCTGGCGGAGCGCCTGCCGAGCATCCTGCCGACCCTCGATAATGATGCCGCGATGGAAGTGACCGCTATTCGTTCCCTCTGCTCGGCGGGGGAGCACCTGAGCGAGCTGGTGCGTCAGCCGCCCTTTGAGGCGCCGCATCATAGCGCCTCCGCGCCGGCGATTCTTGGTGGCGGTAGCGGCATTCCCCGCCCGGGCTGTGTGTCTAAAGCGCACCGCGGCGTGCTCTTTCTCGACGAGGCGCCGGAGTTCAAACGCACGGTGCTCGATTCGCTCCGTCAGCCCCTGGAGTCGGGGACCGTGACCTTGGATCGTTCGAGCGCGTCGGCGACCTATCCGGCGCGGTTTCAGCTGATCCTGGCGGCGAACCCGTGCCCCTGCGGCATGAACGTGGGCACCGGTACGGAGTGCACGTGCGCTCCGCGTGAGCGTCGCGCCTATTTTGGGCGTCTGTCCGGCCCGCTGGTGGACCGCATTGATGTGAATGTGACGGTTCCGAAGGTGTCGTCCACGGAGCTTGCGGGCGGTCAGGTGAATGAGAGTTCGGCGCAGATTCGCGAGCGCGTCATGGCGGCACGGCAGGCTCAGCGGGAGCGCCTGGAACCGTACGGGTTGAAGACGAATGCGGAGATGAACGGCAAGATTCTGCGCGGCCCGCTGCGTCTGGACGCGAAGCTCACCGGCGAGCTGAACGCCGCCGTGGACCGCGGAACGCTGACGGCGCGCGGCTACGACCGAGTGTTGCGTATCGCCTGGACCCTCGCCGATTTGGAGGGTGCCGCCTACCCGAGCCGTGAGCACCTGGATGTGGCGCTCTTTTTGAGGCAGCAGGGACAGTTGAAATAGCGTGCCGGTTGATAGAACGAATCACTGATGAGAGGAGAAGAAGGTCATGAGTGAGAAGAAGCTGAAGAAACGAGCCGAAGAGGCTGAATTGCAAGAAGCTGGGCTGAAAGAAAACGGGCTGAGAGAAACAGCGCCGGAAGAGCACGTGCCGGGAGAGCATGCGCCGCAAGAGCATGTGCCAGAAGAAAGCGCGGCGGAGGATTTTGTGCAGGAGGAACTACAGATTCGCCTGCCCGGTCGCACCCAGGATCGGCACGCCCTGGTGCGTGAGAGGGTGGCGCATATTCTGTCGCTGGGGCAGGAGCCTTCGCCGAGCCCGTACAACGCGGCGCGCCTGCCGGGGTTCCTCGCCTCCTGCCTGAACCCGGTATATCTAGAAGAACTGAACCAGCAGGAACAGCCGGGGGAGAATCTGCAGGGCGAGCGCCTCGAACCCGCGGCGGGCACCACCTCCAGTGGTTCTGAGCCCGCGCCCCTGTTCAACCCAGCCCTCAGCACGGAGGAGCTTGAGGCAGCGTGCCGCGAGTACATCCGCTGTTGCACCGCCCAGCTGATGCGCTACGCCGAACCCGCCGATGAGCTCGTGGTCGAGTCTCTAACCACCTTGGGCGCCCCGCTGACCCTGCACTATCTGCTGACCGGGCACATCCCCGATGAGCAAACCTGGGAGCACGGCGAACCGGACGAGCAGCTCAGCGAATTTCTGCGCTCGGTGGGTGCACCCGCCGAGGGGGAGTCCGCCCTGTTCAGTAGCGCGAATGGCTACTACACGCCGGGCGAGCATCAGCTGAGCCGCGATAAGTTCGGCAAGGCGCTCGCGACCCGCCGCCTGCGCTGGAACCGCCGCATGGAACGCACCCTGAACGCGGAGGCGCACATGGCGGCAACCTGCGGGGCGTGGCTGGTCACTCCCGCCGATCCGCTGTGGCCGCCGCAGCTGAACGATTTGGGGCCCGCCCGCCCGTACGGGTTGTGGTGTCGAGGCGATTCGCGGCACCTGATGGATGTGGCGGCTGCCCCGAGCGTTGCCCTGGTCGGTTCGCGTGACCCGAGCATCTACGGTACGGAGGCGACGACCCACCTTGCCGCCGAGTTGGCACGCCGCGGGTACACGGTGATTTCTGGCGGCGCGATGGGCATTGATATTGCGGCGCATCGGGCGGCGCTGACCCAGCAGGGTAGCGACCTGCCGACTATCGCCTTCATGGCGGGTGGGTTGGATCGGCTGTACCCAGCGCAGAACTCGGATGCGCTGAACATGATTGTTGACCGCGGGCTCATCATGAGCGAGGTGAGCGTGGGTAACACCCCCACGCGCTGGCGTTTTCTGGAGCGTAACCGCCTGATTGCGGCGTTGGCGCGGCACACCATTGTGGTGGAGGCGCGCTGGCGTTCCGGTGCCCTGAATACGGCTCGTCACGCAATGGAGATTGGGCGTACGCTCTGGGCGGTTCCGGGGCAGATTAACTCGCCGAACTCGGTGGGAACGAACCGTCTGCTGCGCGATGGACTAGCGCAAACGCTCACCGAGGCCGCCGATATTCTCGAGTACGATGCCGCCGCGGGTTTCGAGCTGGGCGCCGAACATGAGAGCGAGTGGGATCCGGCATCTGCTGCCTCCTCGACGGCGCTGGATGAGCTGACCGAACGACAGGGTAGAGTCTGGGACGATTTGAGCCCGCGCTCCTACCGCGGCGTGGATGAGATTGCCGCAGCCCTCGGGTTGAGCGCTCGCGACGTGATGGCTGACCTGTTCCACCTGGGTCGCTGCGGTCTGGCGGAGAGTAGCGGAACGAGCTGGCGGAAGGTCCGCCCGGCTGTCGCTGCGTAGAAGAGCCCCCGCTGAGTACCCCGCTAAAACCCTGTCTGAACGCCCGTAGTGAACATCCAGGCAGTAGCGGGTTGCGGCGGTCGGGCATGACGGGACGGCCGGTCATAACAAGGCAGCACGTGGAGAGCGTGGAACCTCTCTACAATTGGGGTAGGCTTGCGCATACTTGCGCGGAGCCTACCCCGCCGCTGCGCTATCAGCAGACGCGCGGAGAAAATGTCGACAGACCGAAACCCGAAAGGAGGGACGCATGACCCCCGCCCGCCAGCACGAAAACCGGGCTGAGAACCGGAACGAAAGCCGGGAAGATTACCGGGACGAGGCTCCCTCCACGACCCTGCCGGTGACCTACACCCGCACGCTTGCGCCGGAGCAAGTAGAGAGCTCTGCTCTACCTGATTCTGCACTGCCTGAATCGGCGCTAGGGGTTTCCGGTGAGGTGTTCCGCCCTGTCCTGGACCGTTTTGAGCGTTTTTTGCGCTATGAGAAGCACCGTTCTGAAGAGACGATCCGCTCGTATATCTCTGATTTGGAGGGCTTCTTCGGCTATATGGCGCGCCGCGGTGTGCGGCATCTGGACAGCATTGATGCGTCCCTGATTCGTGAGTGGTTGGGTTCGCTATATCTGCGGCAGGCGGCTCGTTCTACGGTGGCGCGCCGCGGTTCGACCCTGCGCACGTTCTTCACCTGGGCTCAGGAGGAGGAGCTGGTGCACGCCAACCCGACCCGCGGTATGCGCACCCCCAAGCGTGAGAATCACCTGCCGCCGGTGCTGAGCCGTGAGCAGATGAACCAGCTGCTGACTACCCTGCAGGAGCGTCGGGCGCAGGATCCTCGGGATGCGCGCCTGCTGCGCCTGGAAGCTGTGGTTGAGGTTCTGTACGCCTCGGGCATGCGTATTTCTGAGCTGACGGGCCTGGATTTGCAGAGCGTGGACCGGGCGAATAAGACGGTGCGCGTGCTGGGTAAGGGCAATAAGGAGCGCGTGGTGCCGTTGGGTACCCCGGCGCTTAAGGCGTTGAATCGTTGGGTGTCCTATGGTCGTCCGCAGTGGATTCCGGAAGGGTCCCAGGGCGTGACGGCGCTGTTTATTGGCCCTCGGGGTGGGCGTGCGAATGCCCGTCAGATTCGTGAGGACCTGACCCGCCTGCTGCGCACGGTGGAGAATACTCAGGCGTCGGGTGCGCACGTTTTGCGTCATTCGGCGGCGACTCACCTGGTCGATGGTGGTGCCGATATTCGTTCGGTGCAGGAGCTGCTGGGCCATTCCTCGTTGGCGACCACGCAGATTTACACGCACGTGTCGATGAAGCGTTTGGCGGAGACGTACGCGCGGGCGCATCCGCGAGCATAGGGGTGACAACCCGAAAGTTAGCTGTCTCTCTATTTGAACCTTGCCCGTTCGGGTTGTACGAATGGACGAGTTCAATCTAAGCTATACACTGTTCAACGTCTGCCTAAATATCCCGCGCAGCCCAAAGTTTCTGCACAGTGATGTTTATACAGGGTGGCTGAACAAGGTAGCATAGGTAACAGACTAACCGTGGTCTCCGTCTCTATAACGGCACCGCGTACGAGTACTAAAAACCAGAAAGGTCGCACCGCATGCGCGCACTCGTTTGCCCCGGACAGGGCTCCCAGAAGAAGGGCTTCCTGAGCCCCTGGCTCGAGATTGAAGGTGTGCGTGAGCACCTGGAACGACTCTCCGAAGCGGCAGGCATCGACCTGATTCACTACGGCACCGAAGCCGAAGAAGAAACCATTAAGGACACCGCAATCGCCCAGCCTCTCATCGTGGCTGCAGGCATCGTCACCGGTCGCCTCGCCCTGCGCGAACTCGACGGTGAAGAGCTCATCTTCGCGGGCCACTCCGTCGGCGAAATCACCGCAGCAGCCCTCGCGGGCGTACTCAGTGACGAAGACGCAATGCGTTTCGTGCGCGTGCGCGCCAACGGCATGGCGGAGGCGGCAGCCGCCTCCCCGACCGGCATGGCTGCAGTACTCGGTGGCGTTGAAGAAAACGTCCGCGAAGCCATCGACGCAGCAGGCCTCGTCGCAGCAAACTCCAACGGCGGCGGCCAGATTGTAGCCGCAGGCCCCATCCCCGCCATCGAAGCATTCGCCGCGAACCCGCCCGCACGCGCTCGCGTTATCCCCCTGAAGGTCGCCGGCGCATTCCACACCGAGGCAATGGCACCCGCCGTGCCCGCTCTGGAAGAGTTCGCCGCATCCCTGCAGATCTCCGACCCGACCTCCGCACTGCTGACCAACCGCGACGGTTCCGCCGTGGCATCCGGTGAAGAGTTCGTCAAGACCCTCGTCTCCCAGGTCACCAGCCCCGTCCGCTGGGACCTGTGCATGGCAACCCTGCTCGAGCGTGAGGTTGCCGGCATTATCGAGGTCGCCCCCGCGGGCACCCTGGTCGGCCTGGCAAAGCGCGCGATGCGCGGCGTGCCCGGCACCTCCATCAACACTCCCGAGGACCTCGCCTCGCTGAAGGGCTAAACACCGGGGGAGAGCCCCCGCCCTCCCCGCACAGGGAACCCTTCACACTAGACATGCACTTTAGACCTGCGAGGCACACAGTGTCTTGCGAGCATCAGCACTAAGGATTGAATACGTGACTACCCTCAAGCAGTACGAAATCAACCGCTACTCCCGCATCCTCGGTTACGGCGCAGCCCGCGGCGAGGTCATCGTCCCCAACGATGACATTGTTGAGGCAATCGACTCCTCCGACGAGTGGATTAAGCAGCGCACCGGCATCGCAACCCGCCACCGCGCCAGCGAAAACCAGTCCGTCACCGACCTGGCCATCGGCGCCGCAAAGGACGCCCTCGAAGCATCCGGCGTAGCTGGCGAGGATATTGAAGCGGTCATCATCTCGACCATCTCGCACCCCTACGCAACCCCCTCCCTGGCAACCCTGGTCGCCGACGCAATCGGCTCCAAGTGCCCCGCATACGACATCTCCGCAGCGTGTGCAGGTTTCTGCTACGGCATCGCCCAGGCAGACGCCCTCGTCCGCGCGGGCACCGCAAAGCACGTGCTGGTCATCGGCGTTGAGAAGCTCTCCGACTTCATCGACAACACCGAACGCACCATCTCCTTCCTGCTCGGCGACGGCGCAGGCGCAGCAGTCGTAGGCGTCTCCGACGAGCCGGGCATCGCCCCGACCGTTTGGGGTTCGGACGGCTCCCGCTGGGGCACCGTCGGCATGACCCACTCCCTGCTGGACATCCGCAACCGCGACTTCGTTGCAAACCCCGTCGAAGAAGGCGAAAAGATCTGGCCCACCCTGCGTCAGGACGGCCCCTCCGTCTTCCGCTGGGCAGTATGGGAAATGGCGAAGGTCGCCAAGCAGGCACTCGAAACCGCCGGCATCACCCCCGACGAGCTCGGCGCGCTCATCCCGCACCAGGCAAACGCCCGCATCATTGACCAGATGGTCAAGACCCTCAAGCTTCCCGACACGGTGGCAGTGGCACGCGACATCGTCGATGCCGGTAACACCTCCGCCGCATCGGTCCCCCTCGCCGCGCACCGCCTGCTCAAGGAGAACCCGGAACTCTCCGGCAAGTTCGCCCTGCAGATTGGTTTCGGTGCCGGCCTGGCATTCGCAGCTCAGGTAGTCGTCCTTCCCTAAGGAAAACCACCGGAGCCCGATGCTCACCGCCCCTCACGACCGGCACAGCGCCGGTGCGCGAGAAAGAAAAGAAAGCGGGAAAGCATCCCCACAAACTCCGAGTTGACGCATGCGTACACCACGCAGACACGATAAACTCGGTAATGCACGCGTACCCCCACCCGGCGGGTGCGATGACCATCGAAAAAACAAAGGAGCCCCTGAATGGCTAACAAGGAAGAGATCCTCGCAGGTCTGGCAGAGATCGTTAACGAAGAGACCGGCGTTGAGGTTGAGGACGTTCAGCTGGACAAGTCCTTCACCGAGGACCTGGACATCGACTCCATCTCGATGATGACCATCGTCGTGAACGCTGAGGAGAAGTTCGAGGTGACCATCCCGGACGAAGAGGTCCAGAACCTCAAGACCGTTGGCGACGCAGTCGAGTTCATCGCGAACGCTGCCTAAGCTATAACCAATAACGAGGCGGCGCGGGCTCTCACCGGCCCGCGCCGCATCGCTATTCACTCAGCTTTCAATCCAACATACCCCCGGGAACACACAGGGTGCGATGACTGCACTCTCCACGGCGTGAAAACGCCCACTGTAAACCCCGGGTCCAACAGGTTTTTATCCACACACCACCGGATAAACCACCAAATCGACCACCGAAGAGAAAGTGCCACAATGTCTCGAAAAGTGCTGGTGACCGGCCTCGGCGCGACCACCCCCATTGGCGGCGACGTCCCCACCACCTGGGAAAACGCAACCAAGGGCGTATCTGGTGTATCCACCCTCGACCACCCCTGGGTCAAGGAATACGACCTGCCCGTATACATTGCAGGCCAGCTCGCCGTGCCCGCCCTCGAATCCGGCCGCCTCACCAAGGTAGAAGCAAAGCGCCTGGATCCCTCGGGCCAGCTCGCCCTCATCGCCGCACGCGAAGCATGGGAAGACGCAGGGTTCTCCGGCCCCGACGCCGACTCCGCAGAAGAAGTCGACCCCGAACGCACCGGCGTAGCCTTCGGCACCGGTATCGGCGGCGTGTGGACCCTTCTCGACGCATGGGACACCCTCCGCGAAAAGGGCCCCCGCCGCGTCCTCCCCATGACCGTTCCCATGCTCATGCCCAACGGCAACGCAGCAGCCGTCTCCATGAACCTCAAGGCACGCGCCGCAGCACAGACCGTCGTCTCCGCATGCGCATCCTCCACCGAAGCCATGCAGCTCGGTGCTGAAATGATCCGCAGCGGTAAGGCAGATGTCGTCATCGTCGGCGGTGCCGAAGCAGCAATCCACCCGCTTCCCATGGCAGCATTCGCCAAGATGCAGGCACTCTCCTCCCGCAACGACGAACCCGAAAAGGCATCCCGCCCCTACGACGTCGACCGCGACGGCTTCGTCATGGGTGAAGGCGCAGCAGCCCTCATCCTCGAATCCGAAGAGCACGCCAAGGCACGCGGCGCACGCGTCTACGCGGAACTGGCAGGCACCGGCGTATCCGCTGACTCCTACCACATCACCGCACCGGACCCCGCAGCACTCGGCGCAACCCGTGCACTGCGCGAAGCCCTCGAAGACGGCAACATCGACCCGAAGACCGTCGTGCACATCAACGCGCACGCCACCAGCACCCCCGCCGGTGACCTGCCCGAAGCAACCGCAATGCACGAAACCTTCGGCGAGCACACCAAGAACATTGCCGTCTCCGCAACCAAGTCCATGACCGGCCACCTGCTCGGCGGCGCGGGCGCACTCGAAGCCGTACTCACCGTACTGGCACTGCACCACCGCACCGCACCCTGCACCATCAACCTGGACAACAAGGACCCCCAGATTGACCTGGACGTGGTGACCGAGGCGCGCGAGCTGCCCGCTGGTGAGATTGTGGCACTGTCGAACTCCTTCGGTTTCGGCGGTCACAACGCGGTTGTAGCATTCCGCTCCGTAGAGGGCTAATCCCTCAGGGCTTCTAGCCTTATATAGATATAACGCTCCCTCAACTACCGTGTGTAGCTGGGGGAGCGTTACGTTTTCTGAATGCGTTTACGAGAGAGTGGCATACCGGACGCCGCTCGCGGGGGAGTGTGGCTTCCGTGGGTTAGTTGTTTGGAGAGGTTGTACCGGTTCACGCTCGCGGGGGAGTGCCCCCTCTTCAGCGCCTGGGGGCGCTTCGAGGACGGAGCCCCCGCCTCGCGTGTCCGGTACGCCCTCTAGGTCGCCTACCCCTCGGTGGGGTTTATATAGGGGTTGGTCTGTGGTTGGGATTCAGAGGTAACGCGCCAATCCCTTGGGGTAGGGAATATGGGTGGCTTGGTGCGGGGTTTCCTTCTCAGGCTAGCTTGCCTCAGTCTGGGGTGCCCCTGTTTTAGATGTTAAAAACGGGTGGCGTATTCGCTCCGGCACTGCGAATACGCCACCCAAACACACCACACTCCACAAGACAATGCAGAGCGCGCGGGATCAACCATCCCGCAAGGTTCCCGTAACCCCCATCGCGCACCACGGTAGGCGACGACAGAAGAATGGGAGTCTATGACCGTTCGACACGCACAACGCCCCCTCGTAAAGGTTTACAAAGGCGCACGCTACGCGTTCTTCCGGAAGTTTATTCGGAAGAGCTCCCACGCCGGTTCCGTTGAGAAAAACAATTCGGTGTGGTTGCCTCCCGATGGTGAAGCACCTCAGCATCGTGTGCCGCATAAACCGCGCAGTTTAGTGCGCGCAGATGCTGCGTCGAAAACTATCCAAAGAATGCAGTCCACGGAGTAGTCTTCCAGCTTCAAATGGCAGAAGCTTAAGGGTTTGATGTGAGTGCTCGGATGGTCCGAATCATGTCGCTCTCAACGGAACCGGTTTATCGGTGATGGGAGCTCCTGTAGATAAGAATAACCTTAAATCACCCCTGGAGTAAACCTTAAACCAATAATTTAACCTTATTGTTATAATTCCTTGTCATAAAGGTATTGACGGGTGTTCAATGTGTTCTGGGTAACCCCTCAGAAGGTCCTCATAACTCTTTGGTCTGTTTGGTGCTCTCCACCGTTATGAAACCGTGATAAATCATCCCCGAAAACTTGAAGAATCGGGTTCCAAAACGGTCCCGCAAGTGACTGCCGCGAGGGCTTGTTGAGAGGGTCTTGAAGACGCGCTGAGAGTACAGTCATAAAACGTCATCTTGTCACGGAAGTTATCCCAGAGAAAACAAATTAAAACCCCGGCATGCGCTGTGGCATAATCAGTATCAACATCGTGCTCCGGGGTCGGTGAAATTCCGAACCGGCGGTCACAGCCCGCGAACCGCTCTCGCAGGCAGGTGAAACTCACATGATTCCACGCCCCACAGTCGGGGATAAGAATCCGCTGGAGGCACCCGCCCGCAAGAGAGGCCGAACCGGTGAAAATCCGGTGCCGACAGTACAGTCTGGATGGAAGGTAGCACGAGCAGAAAAAGGCAGGAGCGCACTCCGCCGCACCTCCCGAAAACCGGGATAGCATGCAGGGTGCACTGACGCGGTTGCTTGAGAAAACTGTTGCTCGAAAAAGCTGTTACTCGAGAGCACAGCGGTTTTCTGAGAGACAGCTTTCTGTGAGACAGGGGAGAGGCACCTTTCGTAGGTGCCGGTACGTTATTCCCCTCGACCGCAGCCGGCTGGTGCCAGCCACGGTTTTCAGCTACGGTTAGCTGATTCGCCGCTCCCGCCTCACCACGGATACCGGGCACTCCCTAAGAGGCCCGCGGTAGCCGCCCTTTCTGTTCCTCTCCCCGGAGCCGCCGCAGATGCGCACCCAGCGCATCCGACACACGGTCCAACTCAGAGAGGAAAGAAACAATGGACATCTTGCGGTGGCTCTTCGACGCACAAATTCACGTGGGGGACCAGTCCCTCCTCGTGCGCGAAGTTCTCGGAAACGCATTCGGCCTGGCATCGGCGCTCGGCGGAATGCGACGCAAAGTATGGGCGTGGCCTGTCGGCATTCTCGGCAACCTGCTGCTCCTCACCGTCTTCCTGGGCGCCCTCGTCGGCAGCCCGCACCCCGTCACCATGCTCGGCCAGGCAGGCCGCCAGATCATGTTTATTGCAGTGTCCATCTGGGGCTGGCATCGTTGGCGTGCCACCCGCGCAGCCGGTGGTGACGCCTCCGAAGGTGCCGCAGTGATCCCCAAGTGGGCTACCAACACCGAACGCGCAGGCCTGGTTGTCGCCATGGTCGCGGGCACCCTGCTGCTCACCCCCATCTTCCGCGCCCTCGGCTCCTACGAACCCGTCTGGTCCGACGCCTGGATCTTCACCGGCTCGCTGCTCGCCACCTACGGCATGGCGCGCGGCTGGGTTGAATTCTGGCTCATTTGGGTTGCCGTCGACCTGGTCGGCGTGCCGCTGCTGTGGAGCGCAGGCTACTACGCGACCTCCTTCATGTACGTGTTCTACGGATGCTTCACCCTGGTTGGTTTCTTCGTCTGGTGGCGCACCCGCAACCTGGAGGCGCAGAAGACTCGGGTGCAGACCCAGTTCCCCGACGTGACCGTTGAGGTAACCGATGTGAAGAAGGGCCGTGCATAAATGTCGCAGAACCCCTCGCTGCAGGTGCTGGTGAGCGCGCACCTGCCCGTAACCATCGCCCCGAGCGTATCTTCGCCGCACAACGATTTGGACTACTCCGCCGCGGAGTATGGTCACCTCGCGGGGCTGCCCGCCGCACGCACCCTCCAGCTACCCAGTCCCGAGCAAGAGCTCAGCCACGCAGAAGCCATGACCCTGGCACTGCAGGCGGCACGCCAGGGTATCCGCGGCGCGAACCCCCTCGTCGGCGCCGTCATCACTGACGCGCACGGGCACCTGCTACACGTGGGCTACCACCGAGGCGCAGGCACCCCGCACGCCGAAGCCGACGCCCTCGCCGCCGCCCGAGCCGCGGGAACCGACCTCACCGGCGCCCGCATGTACGTGAGCCTTGAGCCCTGCAACCACACCGGACGCACCGGCCCCTGCTCCCACGCCGTCGCCGAGGCGGGCATCAGCGAACTCTACTACGCCTACAGCGACGACACCGAAAACGCTGCCGGAGGCGCCGCCTACCTGCGCTCCCAGGGCGTCACCGTGCACGCCATGGAGGAGTTCGCGAACGCATCCTACCAGCTGAATGAGCGCTGGTTCATTGCCGCCGCCGAACGCCGCCCCTTCATTACCGCAAAGAGCGCCTCCACCCTGGACGGGTTCATTGCGGCAGCTGACGGCACGAGCAAGTGGATTACCGGCCCCGCCGCGCGCATTGACGGGCACTTGATTCGTCACCGCGCCGACGCCGTCATGATCGGTACCCGCACCACCCTCATGGACGACCCGACCCTGGACGCGCGCGACGCCAACGGGGAACGCTTCGAGAAGCAGCCGCTGCGCGTGGTCATGGGCAAAACCGAGATTACCGAGAACTACCGCGTGCGCGGTCTCAACCCGCCCGAAGGTGTGGAGGCGGACCCGCAGAACTTCCTGCAGGTCTTCACCCACGACCCGCGTGAACTGCTCGATGAGCTGTACGCCCGCGGGGTGCGGCACCTCATGATTGAGGGCGGCCCCGGCATGGTCGGCCTCTTCGCCGGTGAAGACCTCATCGACGAGATGGTCTGGTACCGCGCCCCCATGATCATGGGGCAGGGCAAGAGCGCCGTGTACCGTCTGCTCGTGGACACCCTCGCGCAGGCACCGCGCCTGCAACTGGACGATCTGGGCATGTTCCCGGCGGTGCGCGTGCTCGGTAATGACACCGCAACGCACCTGGTGCCGGCACCTCGCGGAACGGCGCAGGAACCGGGTGAGCGGCGTACCCTGCCGAAGCTGGACGCCTGCCACGCGCCCGAACCGAGATTAGATTAGCTGCGGCTGGACTAGTCGCGGCTGGACTAGCCTCCGCTTGGGTTGAGCGCGGGCGGGGGAGTAGTACCTCAAGGACCCCCCGCCTGCGCCCGGCTAGTTTGTGCCGGCTGGTTCGTATGCTGGCACAAAAGCTCCCCGTCACGGGGAATATTCGAAAAATACGTATAGTTATACCGACGAACAAACCATCGCCGCCCGTCGCCCTCAACGACGACGCCCCGGCGGACACGGCGAGAAAAGGAAAGCACACATGTTTACCGGAATCATTGGCGCCCTCGGCACCGTAGAATCCATCACCCCCATCGAAGGTAGCGACGCAGCCTACCTGACCCTCAACGCCGGAGACATCGTCGCCGACCTCGAACACGGCGGATCCCTCGCCGTCAACGGTGTATGCCTCACCGCTATCGACCTCGACCAGCTGCAGCCCGGCCAGTTCCGCGCCTACGCTATGGGTGAGACTCTGCGCCGCACCAACCTCGGCAACCTGAACCCCGGCGACACCGTCAACCTGGAGCGCTGCCTGCCCGCCGGTGGCCGCCTCGACGGTCACGTCGTGCAGGGCCACGTGGATGCGGTAGGTACCCTCGCATCCGTCACCGCCCACGAGGCGTGGAGCACCCTGCGTTTCAACCTGCCCACCGAACTGGCACCCCTGCTCGCTGAGAAGGGCTCCATCGCTGTTTCTGGCGTGTCCCTCACCGTCACTGCCGTTTCTGAGCCCGGCGAAACCCCCGCATGGTTCGAGGTCGGCCTGATCCCCGAAACCCTGAAGGCAACCAACCTCGGCGCCCTCAAGGTTGGCGACAGCGTGAACCTTGAGACCGATGCGCTCGCTAAGTATGTGCAGCGTCTGACCGCGTTCGCAGGCGTGCCCCAGGCTGACTCTGCGCACTCCGGTGAGCAGGTTGCGCCGCGTCGCGCCGACGCCGCAAGCGTCCTCGACAGCGTGCAGACCGCAGTGGACGCTATCGCAGCAGGTCGCGCCGTAGTCGTCGTTGACGACGAAGACCGCGAAAACGAAGGTGACATCATCTTCGCCGCCGAGCACGCAACCCCCGAGCTGATGGGCTTCATGATTCGCTACACCTCCGGCGTGGTCTGCGCACCCCTGAGCAACAAGCGTGCCGACGAGATGAACCTGCCGCCCATGGTCACCAACAACGAGGATCCCAAGGGCACCGCATACACCGTCTCCTGTGATGCGGCATCCGGCGTGAGCACCGGTATCTCCGCGGCAGATCGCGCACGCACCGTTCAGATCCTCGCGGACGCTGCCTCCACTCCGGCGGATATTACCCGCCCCGGCCACATCTTCCCGCTGCGCGCCGTTGACGGCGGCGTGGCGGAACGCCCCGGCCACACCGAAGCCGCAGTGGAACTCTCCCTCGCGGCGGGCCTGTCCGGCGTGGGCGTTATCGCCGAGGTCGTGCACGACGACGGCTCCATGATGCGTTTCGACGCACTGCGCGCCTTCGCCACCGAGCACAACCTGCCCATGATCTCTATCGAAGACCTCATCAAGTACGTAGCTAAGGCGTAGGAGAACGCATGAGCGAAACCCCTAACACCCAAGCAACGCCAGGCACTCCCGCAGAGCTGAGCACCCCCGCGGCTGTCACCTTGGCAGAGCCGGGCACCCCCTCAGCGGACACCTTGGTCGAGTCGGTTGAGGCGCAGGTTGAAGAGCTCAGCGCCGAATCCCTGCGCATCGCCTCCCAGCTCGCTGAAGGCTACCGAGTCAGCCCCCTCGACATGGTGCCCAACCCCAGCCCGCTGCTGGTAGAAAGCACCGAAGAGGTCGCCGTACCCACCCCGCAGGGTGTGTTCGGTTTGCGCGCCTGGCGATTCGCAGACGGCGCCGAGCACCTCAGTGCCCGTGCCCTCGACCGTGACGGCACCCCCGTACCCGCCGAGGACGGGGGAGCGCCCGCGGTGCGCATCCACTCCGAATGCGCCACCGGCGATATTTTCGGTTCATTCCGATGCGATTGCGGCCCCCAGCTGGAGAACGGCCTGCGCATCATTGGCCGCACCGGCGGGTACCTCATCTACGTGCGCAACCATGAAGGACGCGGTATCGGCTTGGTCAACAAGCTCCGCGCCTACGCGCTGCAGGATGCCGGGCTCGACACCCTCGACGCGAACCTGGCGCTCGGCCTGGACGGCGACATGCGCGACTACTCGCAGGCGGCACTGATCCTGCAGGAACTCGGTGTGAACGAGCTGAGGCTCGTGACCAACAACCCCGCCAAGCAGGAGGCGCTCGAAAGCCTCGGTCTGCAGGTCGCCGAACTCATCCCGGATGAAATTCCCGCCCGAGTTGAGAACGCTCACTACCTGCAGACCAAGCGTGAGCGCATGCGCCACGTGCTCAAAAGCGCGTAGCGGCACCCCTGCAAACTAAACTTTTCACAAACCCAGAACCCCACAAGGAGAACACAATGAGCGGCGTAGGCGCAGCAGACACCACCCTCAACCCCGAAGACTACAAGGGCTTCAAGCTCGCAATCGTAGCGGCAAGCTGGCACACCCAGGTCATGGACGGCCTCATCGACGGTGCACAGCGTGCAGCACGCGATGCAGGCATCGAGCCGACCCTCGTGCGCGTTCCCGGCACCTTCGAGCTGCCCGTCGCAGCAACCCGCCTCGCTGAGAAGTTCGACGCAATCGTCGCGCTCGGCGTGGTTATCCGTGGCGGCACCCCCCACTTCGACTACGTCTGCCAGGGCGCAACCAACGGCCTGACCGACGTGTCCGTGCTGACCGGCCGCCCCATCGGCTTCGGCGTGCTCACCTGCGATAACGAGCAGCAGGCACTCGACCGTGCAGGCCTGGAAGGCTCCAACGAAGACAAGGGCTACGAGGCGACCGCGGCGGCACTGCAGACCGCAGCAACCCTCAAGCAGTTCAGCAACTAACACGGCTGAACGGTACGCGGCTCAGTTTCACGAAGAGAACGTTCTGATCTTCACCGTGGAACTGGGCCGTAGTACCGGTTAAACTGAAACAACGCGCGGCACTAGAGCTACATCGAGTCACAGTGTGCCGAGCCCCAGCGCCAGAACGCCATGAGGTGACAGCGCACTGACGCGCTAACCTCCGGCTCGGCATACCTTGCTGACTAGGCTCAACACCCGCGCCGACATGCCCTAAGCTGGCATGCCCACACTGTCATGTCACGACTGTCATGTCACGCAACGGCAGGTCCAACCCAACACCAAGGAGTACAGCAATGCAGGATTTGGGCACCATCACCCCCAGCCTCGAAGAATTCCGCGCCCGCGCAGCCGGCACCCGCGTCATTCCCGTACACATCAAAATCCTCGCCGACTCACTCACCCCCATCGGCATCTACCGATCCCTCGTACTCCAAAACGACCAGGGCGAACCCGTCGAAGCAGCCCACGGCACCTTCCTGCTCGAATCCGCCAAAATCTCCGCAGAAGGCGAATCCGCAGCCTGGGACCGCTACTCCTTCATCGGCGCATCCTCCCGCTCGACCCTCACCACCGTTGACGGCGCAGTCCACTGGCAGGGACGCACCCCCGCCGGCGCACCCGTCGACGGCGATCCCGTAGAGGCCATCGCAAAGACCCTGCAGATGCTCTACACCGAACCCGACCCGACCCTGCCGCCGCTCACCTCCGGCCTGGTCGGATACCTCGGCTGGGACGTCGTACGCCACTGGGAGCACCTGCCCTTCCCGCCCGCCGACGACGTGAACCTGCCCGAATTCGCGCTCAACATGGTCTCCGACATGGCAATCCACGACAACAAGGACGGCACCGTCCTGCTCGTCGCCAACGCCATCAACTTCAACGGCACTAGCGAAAACGTTGACGGCGCCTACGAGGACGCCGTCGCGCGTTTGCACAGCATGCTCCGCCGCCTGCAGCGCGGCGCCACCGCAACCACCTCCACTCTCTCCGGCGTGGCGGACATTGACCGTAAGGTCCGCGAAGACGTCACCCTCACCTGGAGCGAACAGGGCTTCAAGGACGCCATCGACCGTTCCAAGAAGAACATCATCGACGGCGATGTCTTCCAGATTGTGCTCTCACGCCGATTCGAAGCCGAAACCAACGCCAAGGCACTCGACGTGTACCGTGTACTGCGCCAGTCCAACCCCTCGCCGTACATGTACCTCTTCAACTTTGAAGACAGCAACGGCACCCCCTTCCACATCGTCGGCTCCTCCCCGGAGGCGCTCGTCACCCTCAAGGACGGCATCGCCAGCACCCACCCCATCGCCGGTTCCCGCCCGCGCGGCGCAACCCGCGAAGAAGACCTCGCACTCGCCGAGGAACTGCTCGCCGACGAAAAGGAACGCTCCGAACACCTCATGCTCGTCGACCTGGCACGCAACGACCTCTCACGCATCGCCAAGCCCGGCACCGTGTCTGTCGACCAGTTCATGATCATTGAGCGTTTCAGCCACATCATGCACATTTCCTCCGCCGTCAGCGCCGAACTCGACCCGCAGTTCAGCGCCTACGACGTGCTACGCGTCGCCTTCCCGGCAGGCACCCTCTCCGGCGCGCCCAAGCCGCGCGCCATGCAGCTCATCGACGAATACGAACCCACCCGCCGCGGCGTCTACGGCGGCGTATGCGGCTACTTCGACTTCGCCGGCAACATGGACATGGCAATCGCCATCCGCACCGCCGTACTCAAGGAAGGCACCGCCTACGTACAGGCAGGTGCGGGCCTCGTCATGGACTCCAACCCGGACTCCGAAACCCTCGAAACCGTCAACAAGTCCGCCGCCCCGCTGCGCGCTGTGCTGACCGCCTCCGGCCTGGCACCCCTGGACGCAGACGCAGCCGTCAACGCCACCAAGTAACCCAAGGAGACACCATGAGCACCGTTCTCGACGAGATCATTGTCGGCGTCCGCGAAGACCTCGCCGCCCGCGTACAGCAGGTTCCCCTCGAAGAAATGAAGAAGCGCGCCCTCGCAGCCGCACCCGCCCGCGACGCGCTCGCCTCCCTACGCGGTGAAGTACCCGGCGGCGGCAACGGCACGACCGCACGCATCATCTCCGAGGTGAAGCGCTCCTCACCGTCCAAGGGTGCGCTCGGCGAAATCCCCGACCCCGCCGCGCTCGCCGCACGCTACGAAGCAGGTGGCGCCGCAGCAATCTCGGTACTCACCGAACAGCGCCGCTTCAACGGCTCCCTCGCCGACCTGGACGCTGTGCGCGCCGCCGTGAACATCCCCGTACTCCGCAAGGACTTCACCGTTGACGAATACCAGATCTGGGAGGCACGAGCACACGGCGCCGACCTGGTTCTGCTGATTGTTGCTGCCCTCGATGAGCAGACCCTGCGCGAGTTCCTCGAACTCACCGAATCGCTCGGCATGAACGCCCTCGTCGAAACCCACACCCCTGAAGAGATCGAGGTCGCCCAGCGCATCGGCGCCAAGATTGTCGGCATTAACGTGCGTAACCTCAAGACCCTCGAAGTCAACAACGAGCACTACGCATCCCTGGCCGCGCACCTGCCCAACTCGGTCATCAAGGTTGCCGAATCCGGTGTCGCCAGCATCGAAGACGTACGCGCCTACGCCGGTGCCGGTGCCGATGCGGTACTCATCGGTGAAGCACTGGTACGCTCCGGCGACCCCGAAGGTACCGTGCGTGAATTCTCCAAGGTGCCTGTGACCCGATAGCCTGTGGGTTAGTTGTTTTGGGAGAGGTTGTACCGGTTCACACTCGCGGGGGAGTGAGGCTTCCGTGGGCTAGGGTTTGAGAGAGGGCGTATCGGACAACGCTCGCGGGGGAGTGAGGCTTCCGTGGGTTAGTTGTTTGAGATGGCGTACCGGACGCCGCTCGCGGGGGAGTGCCCCCTCTGCGGCGCTGGG
>NZ_KV812882.1:915262-1000333 GCF_001813565.1 Rothia sp. HMSC068E02 | reverse complement strand
GTCCGGTACGCCCTCTAGGTCGCCTACCCCTCGGGTGGAGGATAGAAGGGGTTGGTAGGTGGGTACCTTCTCGGGCTAGCTCGCCTCAGTCTGGGGTATATGAGGACGGTCTGAGGTTGGGCTTTAGAGGTAGCACGTCAATCCTTTGGAGTAGGGATATATAGGTGGCTTGGTCTGGGGTTGGGTGATGCTGTCGGCTCACCCGAATCTCTGGTTCCAAGTTGTTTGGCTTGTTCTGCCAGCTCACCTCTCGTACGCATAAAGCCGGTGCCCGGTTCCTGTCACGCAACAGGAACCGGGCACCGGCTTTTCACTTGTTATAGAGTGCTTAGCGGCCCGTATAGTCCGCGTCCGCAATATCCTTCGGCCAGCGCGCCTTACGGAACGGCGCCCACGTAAACGCCGCCGCCACCAACAACAAACCACTGATAATAAACGCCGGAACAAAGCCCCACGCATCCGCAATCAAACCAGCCACCAGCGGACCCAAAATCATACCAAAATCACTACACATCTGATACACCGCCAACACCTGGCCACCGCTACGGCGAGTACCAATCACATCAGACACCGCAGCCTGAATCGACGGGCCCATAAACGCCGCACCAATACCCAGACACGCCGTCAACGACACAAACACCCACGCCACCGGCGCGAAACCCATAAACGTCACCGCAGAACCCGCCAACAGCAGACCCGAAAACGCCATCACACGGCGACCAAAACGATCCGAAAAACGACCCGAGAACGTCTGCGTCAACGCATTACCAAACGAGTTCGTCGCCATCGCCAACGAAGCCAACAGGGTACCCGCCACCGAATTCGACATGTCGCCGCCCGTCGCCAAATACGCCGCCGCCAACGGAATAATCGACGACTGCACACCAAACACCGACCAGCCAATCGCCCAATTCGAAACCAGCGCAGAACGGTAATTCGTAAACTTCAACGCGTCACGAACCGTCATCGCAGGCAGGTCGCTCTTACCCGCAGCGCCGCCGGATGCAGCAGGCTTAGCGCCCTTACCGGATGCGCCAGCCTGGGTGGGGGAGTCCGCCGCCGACGGCAGCACCCCGGTGCCCTTACCCTCAGCCAGTGCCGCCGCCTCCATAATCGCGTCACGCTCAGCCTCCAGCGCAGCCTGCGACGGCATCAAGAACCACACAATCAGGCCCGCCGCCAGCAGCGAAAAACCATACACAATGAACGGCGCGCGCATACCAAACGGCGCCAGCGCGCTCGCAATCACCGGGCCCAGCAGGTTACCCAGCAGGAACGCCGTCGCATAATAGCCCGAAATGCGGCCACGCATATGTGCCGGGGACAAGCGCACCAGCAGGCCCATCGCAGAGACCGTGAACATGACCGAGCCGATACCCGCCACCGCACGCGAACCCAGCAGAACCCAATAATCCCAGGCAAACGCAATCATGAACGACGTCACCGACACAATCAGCATGCCAATCGTGTACACCGGACGCTCACCCCAGCGGGTAATCAGCTGACCCGCCGACGGCGCAAAAATCAGGCGCGTAATCGCCAACGCAGAAACCACCATCGTCGCCATCGTGACAGTGGCATTAAAGTTCTGCGCATAGTTCGGTAGCACCGGCGCCACCAAACCAAAACCCACCGCAATCATGAACGACGCAGCAATCAGAACCTTCAAACCGGTCGGCACACGGTTCGGATCAATCGTGCGCGGGTCAAAAACAGGCGGTGTTTTGGCAGGGTTCCTCATGCTCATCCTCGAAATCGTGCGGTGCCGTGCGGCAGCCGCGGGCCCCACCCGCAACCGCCAACCATGTGTTCGGCTAAAAAACTTAACAGTGTCCAGTCTACTCCGCCGACAGCCGGGCATGCGCGTCACCTCGACCAGCCAAACCTCCCAAACCGGTAAGCTAGTAGTGTGAACGAAACGATGATGATAATCTGCGCAATCGTGCTGGGTGTACTGGTTATCGCCGGTGTACTTTTCGCCGTTCTGCGCCGACCCAAGAAGACCGCGGACCTGCAGTCTTTGCGTCAGGAGGCGGCAGAAGCCTCCGGCGGTTCGGCGGAAGAACCCGAAAGCTCGGTACCTCGCGCTATTGAACTTGATATGCCTGACCCGTCCGCGGGTCGCCTGGTGCGTCTGCGTGCCCGCCTGGCACGCTCCAACAACATGCTCGGCAAGGGTCTGCTGGCTCTGCTTTCTCGCGACCGCATCGACCAGGACGTCTGGGACGAGGTCGAGGAAACCCTGCTGCTTGCCGACCTGGGTTCTGAGCCGACTACCCGCCTGGTGGAGGCGCTGCAGCAGCGCGTGCGCGTTGAGGGTACGAGCAACCCCGCTGCGGTGAAGAAGATGCTCCGCGAGGAGCTCGTGAAGATTGTTCGCCCCGACATGGACCGTGAACTGAAGACTGCCGGCAGTGACGGTAACCCCGGCGTGGTGCTGGTTGTTGGCGTGAACGGCGTGGGTAAGACTACGACCGTCGGTAAGATTGCCCGTGTGATGGTCGCTGACGGTCAGACCCTGCTCCTGGGCGCCGCGGATACGTTCCGTGCGGCCGCCTCTGAGCAGCTGACCACCTGGGGTGACCGCGTGGGCGTGAAGACCGTGCGTTCCGAGAAGGAAGGCGCCGACCCCGCATCCGTCGCGTTTGACGCTGTGAAGGCTGGCAAGGAGCAGGGCGTCGACACCGTGCTCGTGGACACTGCGGGCCGCCTGCAGAACAAGTCCGGTCTGATGGACCAGCTCGGCAAGATCAAGCGCGTGATTGAGAAGGAAGCGCCGGTCACCGAGGTTCTGCTCGTGATTGACGCGACCACCGGCCAGAACGGTATGGTTCAGGCGAAGGTCTTCGGCGATATCGTGGACGTCACCGGTATCGTGCTGACTAAGCTCGACGGCACCGCGAAGGGCGGTATCGTGGTCGCTATCCAGGAGGAGCTCGGCGTTCCCGTCAAGCTCATCGGCCTGGGTGAAGGTCCGGACGACCTGGCGCCGTTCGACCCGGAAGCATTCGTGGACGCGCTGCTGGACTAACATCCTCATACTCCGCCGAGAAGCCACATGTGTTGTGAACATATGTGGCTTTTCGCGGTTAATAGGCGGGTAATGACGACGGGCAGCACACGATGTGGGGCTCTGGGATATTCTGAAATTAGAAGACGCGCAGGACCCTCAAACGGCCCGGCGCATCGCACACCATACAACCCAGTTCACCCCGAACCTCAGCGAAGGAGCTACCATGGCAGCCACCAACCTCCCCGGAACTCTTCCCGCCCCCAACTACCGACCCACCTACCGCTCCAATGGCGCGTGTGATGACCTCGCCGCACTCGTTGCACCGTACAGCCTTTCGCGCGCCCAGCTCGCAGAGGCTACCGGCATTGCCGACGAGGCTACCGTGAACAGCTGGGTTGAGCAGTGCCGCCCCGACCTTGCGGCGGATGCTCCCGTGCCCCTTGAACCCGTGCTGCGGTACCTGGACGAAACCTACCTGCCCGACCCCGCAAACTGGCCCGGCAGCAATGCCTACGACGAGTTCGTCCTCGAGAACATTGCCACCCGCATGCTCGCACGCGTTGTTGCTGACACCTTCGGCGCTGACCGTTCGGGTAACTACCGTGAACTTCTCGCGCTCATCGCGACCCTCGTGCTGATCGCCCGATGCTGGGCTGGCACCGATGAGGATTTCCTGACCCTGCTCAACGCCGAGCCCACCGCGGAAGCGGAAGAGTACCTGCAGGAGGCTATCGCGAACGCCCCCGAGTCTCTGCACCCTCTCCTGACCGAGCTGCTACTACCCGCCCTGCGCGAGGCGCGCGGCACCTTCACCGCCGCCGAGGCGCAGCTGCTGACCGGCTACGCGCTTGCCGCCGGATACTTTGCGGGTGAGCACCCCTACGAGACTCTGAACGGCATCCACGTTGCGTTTGCCTCAGACGACCGCGCACTGCCCGATGATGAGCTGATGAGCCGTGTTGAGGACGTCCTCAAGGCTAACTTTTCCGCCGCTCGCGCGGAATCTGGTACTGCTGACGAGAACCAGGAGCCGCACCACGTCACCCTGCCCGGCGACCAGGACGGTTACGAAACCGCCGCGCACCTGATTGCCGCCCTGCCTCAGGCACACGACGTTATCGCTTTCAGCGCCCACCCCGGCGAAGGAACCAGCGCGCTCGCCGACGACCGCCGCGCCGCCTTCACCCTGTACCTGTGCTATCTGCTCCTCGGTGATGACGAGTCTTCGGAGCAACGCGCCGCTGAGCTGTACCGCGCCAGCTGCGAGAACTAGCTAGATGCTGAAAAGCCACATGTGTTTCGAAAAGCCACGTTTTTGGTGGCTTCTCGAAACACATGTGGCTTCTCGCGGTTAACGGTGGTTGTTAGTGTGGCGTGATGGTTGGCCGCCTACACCGCTTGCCTACACAGCTACGGGCTGTTCCGCGCGAATCGCGCTGTAGGTTGAGTCGCTGACGGTCACGCCGTACTGGTTGGAGGCGAGGCGCAGGATCTCCTCAACCGTGTAGATGCGGAATACGCCGCCTCCGGTTGCCTTAGCGTATTCACGCAGTAGCTGACGGTTCGCGAGCTGACGTACGGGTTCGCCGCCCGATGCGGCGCGTACCTGCTGACCGTTGCGTAGCCAGGTGTCGCGCACACCGCCGGTGACGAAGACGCAGTCGGTGCCCTTCACACGGGTGGTTGCTTCGGTAACGCACTGGTTCCAGAGCGCGAAGTCGGCGTCAAAGCTGGCGTTAGCGAGCAACGGGTGGCCCTGTGCGAGGGCTTCGCGGCACTGCTGTTCGTGGCGTTCGGGGCTGGGTGCCGCACCCACGTGGCCGGTGAAGATGCGGTTCAGTCGCGGCAGGATCGTGTCGTCTTCGTGGCGTGCCATGTTGATGGATCCGGTGTCGGTGGTGGGTTCAAGGATCTTCATGATCTGCGCGATGGAGTGGTCCAGCTGGTGCGTGACTGAACGCAGTGCGCTCCAGGGGGAGTTGCGTTCTTCGGGCAGGGTTTCTTTGAAGGATGCGAGCGCTGAGCGGACGCGGTCTGCGGCGGCGGGTACGGGGGAGGCGCCGTCGAGTGCTGCCCAGAATTCTTTGAGTGCCTGGTGGGGGAGGAAAGCGTGTCCGCGCAGCTGCGAGTAGACGCGGAGGATTTCGTCGCTGATGTGGGTTGGGTAGTTGTAGAGGCTTGCAAGCGCGGTGGAGTCGAAGGCGATGAGAATTCCGGGGTGAATGGAAGTCAGCGGGGCGCGATCGAGTTCCTTGTACTCGACGAAGTCTGAGTACAGGGTGCGTGCTTGACGGGTGATTGACATGAATCCCCTCCGGGTATCGAGTATGGGTGGTCAAATGTGAGTGCCGGAGAAGTCGAGGAGAATACCTATTTCAGTGTATCGGCCTTCTGCGGCGCGTGATGGGGTTTCGATATAAATATTTTGTTTATTACTTTTGTGTCTAACCCGAGGGGGTGTTAGTGCATGTCAGAGTCATTTTCGGGTCCATGTTTTAGGTGTGAATTTCGCCGCGTGACCTCTGCATTGTGCGGTTTTGTTTTCACAGTCATGAGCAGTATAGAACAAAAATGTGCATTAATATGCAAAATCTGATGGAGGGTCACAAAATGGCGTCAGAAAACTTTTTCAACATGCACATGGGACGCATATAACACGCCTGAGACAAGGCGAGAAAGTAGATGAACGTTTAATCCGTCCTGTAGACTTTAAATGATTGAAATTTGATAAAGGAGAAGAGTTATGTCAGAGCTGACCACTCAGGATCAGGCGGAGAATCAGGCCCCGGCCCGCACCGTCGTCGTAGCAGAAGACGAGGCATTGATTCGCCTCGATATCGTTGAAATTCTGAAGGACCAGGGTTTCGACGTCGTAGCAGAAACCGATAACGGCAAGACCGCCGTCGAGCTAGCACAGAAGCACCGCCCCGACCTCGTCCTCATGGATGTGAAGATGCCGATTATGGACGGCATCACCGCAGCTGAAGAAATTGCGAAGGAACAGATTGCTCCCGTCGTTCTGCTGACCGCATTCAGCCAGAAGGAACTCGTTGACCGTGCCGTTGAGGCGGGCGCTATGGCGTACGTCGTCAAGCCGTTCTCCCCGAACGACCTGGTTCCCGCAATCGAGGTGGCAATCAGCCGCTACGAGCAGATTCGCGCCCTCGAGAAGGAAGTTGGTACCATCCGCGACCAGTTCGAGACCCGTAAGCTGGTTGACCGCGCAAAGTCGCTGCTCATCACCAAGATGAACCTGACCGAGCCGGAAGCATTCCGCTGGATTCAGAAGACCTCCATGGACCGCCGCCTGTCCATGCGCGAAGTTTCTGACACCATCATCAAGCAGCTCTCCTAAGCACAAGACGTGCAAAGTACGTGACAGTACAGGTACGAATGCACGCTACGGCGAAGACTAGGAATCGCCGATGAGCACACACGGCTGGTGCATTGATGAACCAGCGCCTTATTCATGACACACAAACGCCCCACCCCTCACAATGAAGCTGAGGGACGGGGCGTTCGTGTTTAACGGTTCGCGTGTGTGCGTTGTAAACCGGCGCTTAGCGCGGGCGGGAACCCAACGCTACACGGAACTTAACGCAGGTAGCGGTTCAAATCATCTTCGTCATTGTTGGGGCCGCTAATCGGGCGGTCCGTGGGGGAGCCAGCCCAGAGCATTCCGCCGGTACCGAGCATTACGCCCAGCCACCAGAAGCTGCCGGGGTTGTTGATGGCGGTCACCAGGCACACTAGCATCACGCCGATTGCAATGGGCAGGACAATGCGCTTGGCGCGCACAATCTTCGGGTAACGCTTGAAATAGGGGGTGCGCTCGCGGGCCATGGTGCTCCTTCTGGTCGTACCTTCTGGTGGGGTGTTGGCGGGGTGCCGTGTACCCCGTGCTTCTACGATTTTAGGCTACTTGCTGAAGTTGTAGGACGTTAGGCGGTGGGGCGGGGGATCAGCATGTTGGTGATGCGTGCGGTGCAGGTGGTGCGACCGCGCTCATCCACAATGTCGATGGAGTGGATGCACAGGGTGCGTCCGAGCTTGACAGCGGTGCAGGTTGCGGTAACCACACCGGAGACTGCCGGGCGCACGTGGGTTGCGTTGATGTCCACACCGACTGCTACGAGGTTTTCGCCGCCGTGCACGCCCGCGGAGAGCGAGCCGAGGGTCTCGGCGAGAACCACGTTGGCACCGCCGTGCAGCAGACCGATGGGCTGGGTGTTACCGGCGACGGGCATGGTCGCAACGGTGCGTTCTGCGGTGAGTTCCTGGAACTTAATGCCCATAGCGGGGATGAGCTCGCCTAGGCCGCGGGGGAAGTAGGGGTGCAGGTGCTCGGGGATGCCGCTTTCGGTCAGCTGCGCCTTGATTTCTTCTGCGGTGAGGGTGGTGGGCGCTGCCGCGCGGACGGGTGCGTGCTGTGTGTTGTTTTCAGTCATGACTTCCAGTGTACTCCTTGGTTTTTGTTGCTTTGGGTGGGATAGCTTTTCGCGAGTGCTTCCGGGTACGGGTCAGCCCCGCCTCCTGAACTCAGGAGACGGGGCTGAAAAATGCTATGGAAGCGGATGAGGATTAGGCGGAAATAGCTTCTGCCTTTTCAATGTCCTCGTCGCGGATTTCCTTATCGGGGTTCGCTCCGATTGCCTTGGAGATACGCTCGGTCAGGGCTGCGATGGTCGCGTCACCGGTCACGTTGGTTGCGGTGCCGAAGGAGTCCTGAGCCAGGTACAGGGCAATCATCAGGGCAATCATGGAGGCATCGAAACCAAGCATGGACTGCAACAGACCGATTGCGGTCATCACGCCACCGCCGGGAACGCCGGGAGCGGCAACCATCATCACGCCGAGCACCAGAATCATGGGGATCAGGCTACCGAAGTCGGGGTGCTGGCCGGTCATGAACAGCACTGCCACCGAGCAGGAGGTAATGGTAATCATGGAGCCGGAGAGGTGAATGGTCGCGCACAGCGGAATCGCGAAGTCCACCACGCGGGGGGAGATGCCAGCCTTCTTCGCCGAACGCACGGTTACCGGGATGGTCGCAGCCGAAGACTGGGTACCGATTGCGGTGAAGTATGCCGGGAGCATGGTCTTGAGCATCTGGATGGGGTTGCGGCGAGAAATCGCGCCAGCCACCGAGTACTGCAGTGCCAGGGTGACCCAGTGCAGAATAATCACCATGACGAACACAAGACCGAAGACGGAGAGGATCTTCGCCACCTGACCGGCGAGGGTCATATTCGCGAACACACCCACAATGTGCACCGGCAGCAGGGGGATAATCACGTAGCCGAGCATCTTCTCAACGATGACCTGGAAGTCCTCGAAGAGGTTCAGCATCGCACGGGTCTTCAGTGCGGTAATGCCCAGGCCCAGGATGAAGGAGAGAATCAGTGCGCTCAGCACACCCATAATCGGGGTTAGCTCGAAGGAGATGTAACCCTTGGACAGTGCGTTCTCGGGGTTATCGAAGGATGCCAGCTGCTGACCCTTCAGGATGATGGGGTAGAGCAGCAGTGCGCAGGTCAGTGCCAGGAAGCCAGCAAGGATGCTGGAGATGTACGCCAGACCCACGGTGATGCCGAGCATCTTGCCCGCACCCTGCGCGAGGGAACCAATGCCGGGCACGATGAAACCGATAATAATCAGCGGAATCGCGAAGCTCAGGAAGGCACTGAATACGGTAGAGAAGGAGACGAAGAGCTGCACAATGAGGTCGGTGGGGATGGCTGCGCCGGTTGCGTCATTGATGCCGCTAATCATTCCGGGGGTCAGCATGCCGATGAGCACACCCGATGCAATCGCGATGATAATCCACGCGAGAAGGGGAAGTTTTTTGAGTGCCTTCATAGTTTCCTAAATGAGGGTTCGTTGTGTGTTAAGCGCGGGAGGTGCCCTCACTATTCGGTGAATCCTGCCGGTGAATTCTGGGTAGAGTTCTGCCTATGAATACACGGGGTGTGGGGGTTTCCTACGCTGGAGGCGATAATAAGGTTATATATTATCCGGAAACTGTATTATTATCCACCTCACATAGTGGCTTGGGGCACAATCTTTGAGAAGAAAACTCACCAAACGCACCCCACCGGCACCTATATATGAGGTAAAACTCTTTCCACACACCCCGTTATTCCGCTATATGGCACAGCGCCAGCACCCAATACGGTACAGGCGCCTCCCCACAGGGCTAACCCGCAACCACCGAAACTAGCCCCCCGAACCCAGCCGTCACCAAGCCAACCACCAAGAAAACCCAGACTCGATACACTAGAGGAGTGACTACAGAGAACAAAACCCTCCTGCTCATTGACGGACACTCCCTCGCCCTACGCTCCTTCTTCGGCATCTACACCATGGCCGAAAAGACCGGACAGCACATCTTCGTGCGCAGCGACGGCCAGCACACCGAAGCCGTCCACGCCTTCCTCTCCACCCTGCTGAGCATCATCAAAGACAACCAGCCCAGCCACATCGCCGTAGCCTTCGACCTGCCCGGCGGCACCTTCCGCACCGCTGAATACGGCGAATACAAGGGCGGCCGCAACGCCATCCCCGAAGCCTTCAACGGCCAGATCGACCTCATCAAGAAGATGCTCGGCGCGCTGAACATCCCCGCGCTCACCTACGAAAACTACGAAGCCGACGACATCGTCGCAACCCTCACCCGCCGCGGCACCGAAGCCGGCTACAAGGTCCTCATCCTCTCCGGCGACCGCGACATCTTCCAGCTCGTCACCGACGACGTCACCCTGCTCTACCCGGTCACCACCGGCCCCTCCAAGGGTATTCAGCGCATGGACCCCGCCGCCGTCGAAAAGAAAACCAAAGTACCCCCGCACATGTACCCCGACCTGGCCGCCCTCACCGGCGAGCAGGCGGACAACCTGCCCGGCGTACCCGGCGTAGGCCCCGGCTTCGCCGCCAAATGGCTCGGCGAATACGGCTCCCTGCAGGGTGTGCTCGACAACCGCGACAAGATTGGCGGCAAGAAGGGCGAGGCGCTGCGCGAGAACGTGGATAACGTGGTGCGCAACCGTCGCCTCAACCAGCTCGTCAACGACCTCGACCTGAACGTCACCCTCGAAGACACCGCATTCACCCCCGACCTGGATGCACTCAACACCTTCTTCGACGAAGTAGAGTTCCGCACCATCCGCAAGCGCGCCGCCGACACCCTCGGCCCCATCGTGCGCGCCGCCGGATCCGCAGGCGCTACTAGCTCCGCCGCAGAAGCAGGGGAGGAGGGCGCCCCCAAGAAGGCACCCACCGGCCCCGTCTACGCACCCATCAATACCAGCGCACCCACCAAAAACGCAGACGCAGCAGCATTCCGCGCCTTCTGTTCCGCCGCAGCCGAAGAAAACTACGGCACCGACGAACAGGGCGCGCCCATCGCTGTACCCGAACGCCTCGAAGGCGCCGTGACCCTCTACCCGGTCACCAACCTGCCCGTAGCACGCCCCGCCATCGGCGACGCACCCGCCGTCAAGGTCACCAAAACCAAAATCCGCGCTGCCGAAGAAAACCCCGAACTGCTCGGCGTGCTCCTCACCAGCAAGAGCACCAGCCTCTGGATTGACACCCGCACCATCGACCCGGAACTCGACGCCGCCCTCGCCGCCTGGCTCTCCGACGAAGCAGCCCGCAAAATCGTCATGGACCTCAAGGTTCAGCGCAAACTCCTGCGCGCCTACGGCTACGAACTCGCCGGCGCCGTCGAGGACCCCGCGCTGTCCTCGTACATGTGCGGCTTCATCCCCACCGCAACCCGCAAGCTCTTTTCCGAACGCATGGAAGATCTCGCCGAACGCTACCTGTGGATTCCCAAGGAACCCTACGCGCAGCTGGTCTTCCAGCCCGAGACGCGCGAAGAACCCTCCCTGTTCAGCCTGCCCGGCGAAACCGAACCGGTCGAGAACCTGCGCTACTTCACGCAGATTAGCCGCATCATCCACGAGCTTGCGCGCCTGTTGCACTACGAAATGGAAGAGCACGGCCAGCTGAAGGTCTACGAAGAAATCGAGCTGCCGCTACTGTACGTGCTCGCAGACATGGAGCAGGCCGGCATCGCCGTCTCCGATGCGCTCCTGACCGAGCTGCACGACACCTTCTCGGCACGCGCCAACCAGGCGCAGGAATCCGCCCGAGCCATCATCGGCGGGGAGGTCGCCACCGAGGACGGCGAAGAACCCCTCAACCTCGCCTCCGTCAAACAGCTGCAGACCGTGCTCTTCGAGACCCTTGGCCTGCCGCACACCCGCAAGATTAAGTCCGGCTACTCCACCGACGCCGAATCCGTCACCGAGCTGCTCTCCAAGATCTCGCCTGAATCCGACGGCGCAGCCTTCCTTGGTGCGCTCATCGCCTACCGCGACAACATCAAGCTCGCCCAGACCGTCGAGGGCCTGCAGAAGGCCGCCACCGAGGACGGACGCGTGCACACCACCTTCCAGCAGGGCGCCGCATCCACCGGTCGACTCTCCTCGACCGCGCCGAACCTGCAGAACATCCCGATTCGCACCGAGGAGGGCCGCCGCATCCGCGGTGCCTTCATCGTGGCTCCCGAGCCCATCGACGGCGTGGAGTACGAGGGTCTGCTCACCGCCGACTACTCGCAGATCGAAATGCGCATCATGGTGCACCTGGCCGCCGACGAGAAGCTCATCGCCGCCTACGAGGCGGGGGAGGACCTGCACCGTTACGTCGGCTCCGAGGTCTTCGGTGTCGCCCCCGAGGACGTCACCCCCGAGCAGCGCTCCAAGGTCAAGGCCATGTCCTACGGTCTGGCATACGGTCTGTCCCGCTTCGGCCTCGCCAAGCAGCTGAACATCAGCTCCGACGAAGCGGGCGAACTGCGCACCAACTACTTCAAGCGCTTCGGACGCGTGGGACGCTTCCTGCGCGGCGTGCTCAAGCAGGCACACCAGGACGGCTACACCGAAACCATTTTCGGCCGCCGCCGCGTGCTGCCCGACCTGGACTCGCCCAACCGTGTACGCCGAGAAGCCGCCGAACGCGCCGCCCTCAACGCCCCGATTCAGGGCACCGCCGCGGACATCATCAAGATCGCCATGATCAACATTCACCGCCGCCTGCGCGAAGAGGGCCTGAAGACCCGCATGCTGCTGCAGGTGCACGACGAAATCATCCTCGAAGTCGCCACCGGTGAGCGTGAAGCCGCCGAACGCGTGCTCGTCGAGGAGATGAGCGGTGCCGCCTCCCTGCGTGTTCCTCTGGATGTGCAGGTCGGCTGGGGTAAGTCCTGGCAGGAGGCGGGCCACTAGGCTCACTACCTTGTATTGATTTCCGCACGGAAAGGCAGTTATCGTCCTCGTTCCTACAGGCAGGGGTGGGTGGGTACGCTATACCCTTCCTCCGCTCCTGCAGGGGAACCCACCCTCTCGGGCGCTCCGCCCTCTCCTTGCTTCGCCGCGGAGAGCACCCGAGAGGGTACCCTGATGTCGCTTCCGGAGGGTATAGCTACCCCTCGTTCCAGCCTGGTGCGAGCATGAGGAGGGGCGGTGTCGTCCGTAGTGACATCAGGGTGCCCGAAGCGAAGCGAGGGCGGGTGCCCCTGTAGGAACGAGGACGAGCACAGCCCCTCGCATCCCAGCGTTACTAAAACCGCAAATAAGTACGGGAATCCCGGGCGCGTAACCATTGACGACACGCCCGGGATTCCCGTACACTATTAATCGCGTGTACCAACGTACGGGTTTTCTATGCTCTTTTTTCTCCTTAAGAAAACGGGGAGAAAACGGGCACAGACCGCTCGTGCACCCTGCTGAGAGCATCTGCTTCCGGTGGGCGGTACACATTGTAAGTATCCGTCAGCTCGACGTTTCCTCACCTCGTTCAAAGGCGTTAGCGGCCCTATGCCGTGCGCGCCGGGGTGAAAAAGTGAGCCGGTCGGCGCCTCCACCCGGGGGTGTTGAGCGGTGAACCGGCAGCGTCGACCTATTAGAAATCCAATTGGAGCCCTCACTACATGAGCACCAACATCCCTCAGGTCGCAATCAACGACATCGGCGACGAGCAGGCATTCCTCGAGGCTGTCGAGCAGACCATTAAGGTCTTCAACGACGGCGATCTCGTCTCCGGCCAGGTCGTTAAGATCGACCACGATGAGGTTCTGCTCGACATCGGTTACAAGACCGAAGGCGTCATCCCCTCCCGCGAGCTGTCCATCAAGCACGACATCGACCCCTCTGAGGTTGTCGAGCTCGGCTCCGAGGTTGAGGCACTCGTCCTCACCAAGGAGGACAAGGAAGGTCGCCTGATCCTCTCCAAGAAGCGCGCACAGTACGAGCGTGCATGGGGCGACATCGAGAAGGTCAAGGAAAACGACGGCGTCGTTACCGGTACCGTTATCGAGGTTGTCAAGGGTGGCCTTATCCTCGACATCGGTCTGCGTGGCTTCCTGCCCGCATCCCTCGTTGAGATGCGCCGCGTCCGCGACCTCGCACCTTACATCGGTCAGCAGATCGAAGCTAAGATCATCGAGCTGGACAAGAACCGCAACAACGTTGTTCTGTCCCGCCGTGCATACCTGGAGGAGACTCAGTCCGCTGTTCGCTCCTCCTTCCTCAACGAGCTGGAGAAGGGTCAGGTCCGCGAGGGCGTTGTCTCCTCCATCGTCAACTTCGGTGCATTCGTGGACCTGGGTGGCGTGGACGGTCTGGTTCACGTTTCCGAGCTGTCCTGGAAGCACATCGACCACCCGTCCGAGGTTGT
Source organism: Rothia sp. HMSC068E02 (assembly GCF_001813565.1). Classification (NCBI taxonomy): domain Bacteria; kingdom Bacillati; phylum Actinomycetota; class Actinomycetes; order Micrococcales; family Micrococcaceae; genus Rothia; species Rothia sp. HMSC068E02. The sequence continues at coordinate 986,577 of NZ_KV812882.1, read as the reverse complement.
CGAGGTTGGCCAGCCCGTTACCGTCGAGGTTCTCGAGGTGGACCTGGACCGCGAGCGCGTGTCCCTGTCCCTCAAGGCAACCCAGGAAGATCCGTGGCAGGCATTTGCTCGCACCCACGCTCTGGGTCAGATCGTTCCCGGCAAGGTCACCAAGCTCGTTCCCTTCGGTGCATTCGTGCGCGTTGAGGACGGCATCGAGGGCCTCGTCCACATCTCCGAGCTGGCAACCCGCCACGTTGACCTGGCTGAGCAGGTCGTCTCCGTTGGTGAAGAGGTCTTCGTTAAGATCATCGACATCGACATGGACCGCCGCCGCATCTCCCTGTCCCTCAAGCAGGCAAACGAGGGCGTTGACCCCAACGCTACCGAGTTTGACCCCGCTCTGTACGGCATGGCTGCAGAGTACGACGAGGCTGGCAACTACAAGTACCCCGAGGGCTTCGACCCCGAGGCTAACGAGTGGCTGGAAGGCTTCGACGCACAGCGCGAGGCTTGGGAAGCACAGTACGCAGAGGCACAGGCTCGCTTCGAGGCTCACAAGGTTCAGGTTGCTAAGGCTCTCGAGGCTGACGCAGAGGCTGCAGCAGCAGCTCCCGCAGCAGCTGAGCCCGCACCGACCTCTTACTCCTCCGAGGAGCCCGCTTCCGCAGGTACCCTCGCATCGGATGAGGCACTGGCTGAGCTCCGCAAGAAGCTGACCGGCAACTAATCTGCCGCTCAGATGAGCACTCATCAGGCGTAATAGCCGATAGGTAACCCCCGCGTGGGGTGCCTAGAGCAGAGGAACCCCCTCACCTCCCGTTTGGGAGGTGAGGGGGTTCTTTGCGTTATTGGGGGCCGGGTGAGTCGGGGTTGGGGGACGTTGGGAGCCGGGGTACGTGCCCGGTGTTGCTGTGCTCTGTATTGCTGCGCCCCGTGTTGCTGGGGAGGATTTTAGGCGGCGGTCATCTGCTCCCAGACGGCGCGCACCTGCTCGGCGGTTTCCTCCAGCGAGCCGCCATTATCGATAATCCAGGTTGCGACCGCCTCACGCTGCTCGTCGGTTGCCTGCGCGGCGATGCGGGCGCGCGCATCCTCCTCACTCATGCCGCGTGAAGATACGAGGCGCTGCAGGCGAGTCGCCAGGGGAGTGCGCACCACGACCACGCCCTCAAAAGCGGACGGGTCGCCGGTCTCCACGAGCAGAGGAATATCCTCCAGCACCACGCCGCTAAAACCGGGTTCGGACTGCGCCTGCTCCACCAGTTGCGCGGCACGCTCACGAATAGCGGGATGCACAATCGCGTTCAGACGCAGGCGCGCCTGCTCATCATTGAACACGATACGCGCCAGGGCGGGGCGGTTGAGGCGGCCGTCCTCATCGAGCAGATGCTCACCGAACTCCGCGACCGTGCGGGCGAGCACCGCCTCGCCGGGCTCCATGAGGGAGCGGGAGATAGCGTCCGCATCCACCAGGAACGCGCCCTGCTCAACGAAGAGGGAGGCGATGGTGCTCTTGCCACTGCCGATACCGCCGGTGAGGGCGTAACGGCGCAGCGTGGTAGAAGCGGGGGAAGAAGGCTGGGACATGGACGGTGCTCCTGACGGGCTGTGCCACAATAGATAGGTACTGATTAGAGGAGGACACATGCAGGAAGAAACTCGCGCCAACCGATACCTTGTGCCGCGCGGCGATGAGCCCTATGAGAGCCTCCTCGAAATTAAGCGTAGCGAATTTATTGGTCACATCAAGCGCGTGAGTACCGTTGAGGAGGCGCGCGCCTACATTGAGTCGGTGCGCAAGACCTACCACGATGCCCGCCACGTGTGTTCGGCGTTCATTATTGGTGCTGACCGCGATATTCAGCGTTCCTCCGATGATGGTGAGCCCGCCGGTACCGCCGGTGTGCCGATGATGCAGGCGCTGCTGGCGCGTCAGACCCGCGAGGACGGCACCACCGACCTGTCGGATGTGGTTGCGGTGGTCGTGCGCTATTTCGGTGGCATTAAGCTTGGCGCGGGCGGTTTGGTGCGCGCCTACACTGATTCGGTGGTGCAGACCCTGGATGGTGCGCTATTCGATTCGCGTGAGCGTCTGCGTGTGGGTCAGGTGCCCAGTTCGCATGCGGATGCTGGCCGCCTGGAGAACGAGATTCGTGCCGCCGGTCTGAATGTGCTGGGTACCGAGTACGGTGCGGAGGGTGCCACGATTTCCTTGGGCGTGTTTGACCGCTCGGAGGAGCTGGCGCGTGCCGAGGAGCTGGTGGTGAGCCTGAGTTCCGGTGCGGCGAGTGTGACCTGGGGGGACACGCAGTGGGTGGATTTGCCGGTCTAGGTTACCGCTCCCTATATTCTCGGTCTTAGATTTCCGGTCCCAGATTTTCGGGCTAGAGCGCCCGTGTAAAGCCCCCAAAACCCAAAAGATAGTCCAACCTTAGTTAATAGTTACTCTAACCCTAGTAATTGCCCGCTAAAGCTGATAGCCTAAAAAGCGTTGCGGAACGCACACGCCCCTCCACGGCACGGGCAACGGGTTCATTACCAGCGGTAACCCAGCCCGGCGCCTCCACGAGGCAACGCGTGCGCCCGCACCGACGGGCAGGGCTCAACGCTGACATCTCAGCGCCGAGAACTGGGTACTATCTCAGCGCTGAGGTCCTGATGCTGACGTCTTGAAGCTATAGCTTAGCTGCTCAAGGAACGAGGCACAGCTGAATGCCGGTACTATACGACCCGGCAGACGGTAGTGTGTGCACGAACCATCTGCCGGTAGGCGCTGAGCCCCGCCCGTCACCTTACGAAGAATCAGCTAACGAACGCTCTGAAGAGCTCAAGGTCGTGAAAACGTGACGCAGTCGGGAACCTACTATCAACAAGTAGACGAACAAGCAGGCAAAAACTCATCAGAGCAGTCCGCGGGCAGCCGCGGCGGCACCGCAACTCTCAACCGCCAGGGAGCGCGCCTCCCCAAGATGGGCACTGTCGAGCAGCTTGAACCCGCCACCGTCGCCCAGCTACTCAACGCCTACCGCCAGCAGAACCTCGGCACCCTACTGAGCGTGCTCACGCAGCGTCCGGCAGAATTTGCTCGCCAGCTTGGCAGGCTCTGCCGCGTCTTCCCCGAACATGTTCACGCTATCGCCCAGGCGTTCGGCGCCGTGGGTCGTGCCCTGCCCATTGACGAGCTGGTGCGCCTGCACAACCGCTACTCTAACGCCGCCCGCGGAGTTGGCGAACACCTCAGCCTGGACAACTCCGGTGTGGCGCACATGGTTCAGAGCCCAGCACTGAGCCGTGAAGGTGCGGGCCACCTGCTCATGGCGATTGAACTCTGCCTCGCCGGCAGGATGCGCGGGCTCACCATCGCCATGCCCGCCACCGAGGCATTCACTCCGGCTGAGCAGGCGCCGAGCCTCGGGTCCTGCAACCCCGCCCTGGACGGTGCCCTCAATGCTTTTGAACCGGCAGGCTGGGAGCCGTTCTCCCTGGACGGCAGCGAAGTGTTGCTCGCGACCGGTGTGCGCGATGTACCCGACGGCTATGAGCTGTCCCTCTGGCTGCTCGATGACGACTATCAGTGCCGCGCCCGCATTGAGCGAGGCGCCCCGCAGGTGTGCGTGGCAAGCTTCTACGATGAAGAAGTCATCACCCGCACCGTGGAAGAAACCGGGTCGGGCGAAGCCGGTCTGGTCGAGAACTACCGCGTGGAGGAGTACGCGGAACTGGACTTCCTCAACGCCATGGACCGGCAGGTACGCTACGTGGCGGTCACCGCCGCGGTGGGGGAGCCGCTGCTGTCTGTGCTGAACGAGAAGAGCGCGGTGCCGAATAGTATTCCCGACCCTGCCGCTTTTGCGAACGGTGCGAGCACCTCCCGGTTCGCGAGGAGTGCCCGCCCGGATATCCGCACCGCCGCCGTGGTCGGTAAGGGCCTGCGCACCATCAATCACCGCGGCATGCTGCCGGTGTTGAGCGTGCCGAACCGCACCGTGTGCGCGGTGATTGACCTGTATAAGCAGCGCATCTGCGTGCCGGGTGTGGGTATTCCGCGCGGGCTGAGCGTGGAGGATGAAGAGCGCACCATGCAGCTGATTTTGAGCGCCCTGAACGGGTACCTTCCGCTGACGAACCGGGCGCTGATGAGCCTCGCCGGAGCCACCGTGGAGGTGCGCTAAATCCTTACCTGCGAGGTGCCCCACTGGTATGTGGTCACCGGTGGGGCAGGGGGTATCGTAGCGAGTGCATTGCGCGTGATTATATTGCGCCAGCAGAAAAGGGCGACCAATCCTGAGGCGCATTGGGCGGCTTTCCCCTAGGATGGATACATGAGTTACGCACCCGAAATTAACCGCATCGTCGCCCCCTTTGAAGTGGTCAGCCCCTTCCAGCCTGCCGGTGATCAGCCGAAGGCTATCGCCGAGCTCACCGAGCGTGTACAGAACGGTGAGAAAGACATTGTGCTGATGGGCGCTACCGGTACCGGTAAGTCCGCGACCGCAGCCTGGCTGATTGAGGCGGTGCAGCGTCCGACTCTGGTGCTCGTGCAGAATAAGACTCTGGCGGCGCAGCTGGCGAATGAGCTGCGCGAGCTGCTGCCGAATAATGCGGTGGAGTATTTCGTCTCGTACTACGACTACTACCAGCCCGAGGCGTACGTGCCGCAGACCGATACCTTCATCGAGAAGGACTCCTCCATTAACGAGGAGGTGGAGCGTCTGCGCCACTCGGCGACGAACTCCCTGCTGACCCGCCGTGACGTGGTGGTGGTTGCGACCGTGTCCTGCATTTACGGTCTGGGCACGCCCGAGGAGTACATTAAGCAGATGGTGACTTTGCGTCGCGGTGAGGAGATTGACCGCGACGAGTTGCTGCGCCAGTTCGTGGCGATGCAGTACGCGCGTAACGACATGGACTTTCACCGCGGCACGTTCCGTGTGCGTGGCGATACCGTCGAAATCATCCCCATGTACGAGGAGAACGCGATCCGCATCGAGTTCTTCGGTGATGAGATTGAGGCGATTTACACCCTGCACCCGCTGACCGGCGAGGTGATTCGCGAGGAAGAAGAAATGTATGTCTTCCCCGCAAGCCACTATGTTGCCGGTGCCGAGCGTATGGCGAAGGCTATTACCTCCATTGAGGATGAGCTGCGCGAGCGCCTGCAGACCCTCGAGTCCCAGGGCAAGCTGCTGGAGGCGCAGCGTCTGCGTATGCGCACCACCTACGACCTGGAAATGATGGAGCAGATGGGCTTCTGCAATGGCATTGAGAACTACTCGCGCCATATTGACGGTCGTGCCCCCGGTAGCGCCCCGAACTGTCTGCTGGATTATTTCCCGGATGATTTCCTGCTGATTATTGACGAGTCGCACGTGACGGTCCCGCAGATTGGTGCCATGTACGAGGGTGATATGTCCCGTAAGCGCACCCTGGTTGAGCACGGTTTCCGTCTGCCGTCGGCGATGGATAACCGCCCGTTGAAGTGGGAGGAGTTCCTGGAGCGTATCGGTCAGACGATTTACCTTTCGGCGACCCCCGGTAAGTATGAGCTGTCGCAGGCTGATGGTTATGTGGAGCAGATTATTCGCCCGACCGGCCTGATTGACCCGGAAATCGTGGTCAAGCCGACCAAGGGTCAGATTGATGATTTGCTTGAGGAGATTCGCGTGCGCGTTGAGCGTGATGAGCGTGTGCTGGTCACGACCCTCACGAAGCGCATGGCGGAGGATTTGACCGAGTACCTGCTGCAGCACGGCGTGAAGGTGCAGTACCTGCACTCTGACGTGGATACTCTGCGCCGTGTGGAGCTTCTGCGTGAGCTGCGCCTGGGCACCTTTGATGTGCTGGTTGGTATTAACCTGCTGCGTGAGGGCCTGGACCTGCCCGAGGTGTCCCTGGTTGCGATTCTGGATGCCGATAAGGAAGGCTTCCTGCGTTCGACCACTTCGCTGATTCAGACGATTGGTCGTGCAGCGCGTAACGTGTCCGGTCAGGTGCACATGTACGCCGATAAGATTACGGATTCTATGCGCGTGGCGATTGATGAGACGAACCGCCGCCGCGAGATTCAGCAGGCGTACAACCGTGAGCACGGCATTGACCCGCAGCCTCTGCGGAAGAAGATTGCCGATATTACGGATGTTCTCGCCCGCGAGGAAGAGGACACCCGCGAGCTTCTGCAGCAGCGTAAGAGCGGTAAGAAGGGCGCCCGCACGGTGAGCGCGGGTGCGAAGACCGGTTCTGCGACCTCGTCGAAGATTGCCACGAGCACCCCGGAGTCGGAGGAGCTTCTCGCCCGTGCGGAGGCGCGCGTTCGTGCGGACGGCCTGGCGGCGGCACCCGCTGAGGACCTGCTGGATTTGATTGAGCAGATGAACGAGCAGATGCGTGTGGCGGCGGAGAACCTGCAGTTTGAGTTGGCGGCGCGTCTGCGTGATGAGCTTGCCGATTTGAAGAAGGAGCTGCGCCTGATGAAGGAGGCGGGTCACGCCTAAGCCCGGTGTTCTAAGCCCGGCGTTTAGGGGCCGACGTGGGTTTTTCGCCATGAGGTAACTCATTGTTCATGAAGTTCTACTGAGTGCAGATACATGCTGTACACTATCAAGGTGTTTTACGTGTCAAATAACACCTTGATGCTTCCGAACGATAAAGAAAAATCTGTGACTATTTCGAATAACTCTTCAGACGCACACACCATGGGAGCTCGTTCCGTTACCCGCCGCAACCTCACCCGCGGTGCGCTCTGGGCTGTGCCCGCTATTGCCGCCTCCACGGCGGTACCCGCATTCGCTGCTTCGGCTGATGATTGCAAGACGGTACACGGCCCGGACTTCACCCAGGTCGGTGGCTGGATGATCACCAACCCCGCCAGTGGCGCCCTGCAGTCGCGCACCAAGAACAAGCCCGTGACTGCGCCGGAGACCGGTCAGGCGTGGTGGTCCATGGAGAATGCAACCTCCCCGAACCCCGCAACGATCCGCCTCATGTCCGTGTACGAGGCGACTCACGGCCCCGAGGGCGACCTCAACCTGAACTGCGGTGAGTTCGTGATGACCTACAACGTCTCCGCCCTGGAGGCGACGACCGGCACCACGCACCTGCACCCGTCCATGGACATTTACCTCTTCTCGCCCGAGGGTAAAATCATTGACCGCCAGATTTTCACGACTGACCCGACCGGCAAGGCAACCGTCATGACCCGCAACGGCAAGACTCAGACCGTTCAGGGCCAGGTTATTCCGTTTGCGTCGAGCGTGAATGATAAGGCGACCGGCATCTCCGCGCGTTTTGCGTTGCGTGGCAATACGCTCATGGAAGGCATGTACCAGTTCGAGGTGGTTATTACCGTCCCGACGATTCAGGAGAACGGCACGCTTGATACGAACAAGCAGGTCAACGCGATTGCTTTCACCCCGCCGACCTTCAACATGGTCTCCTAACTGAATATCCTCATTGAATGAAATATAAAAGTAGCCCTCCCCGTAATAGTTCACGGGGAGGGCTACTTTTGTATGGGCTTGCTGCACGGTGTTGATCTGTGTAGTGCTGGTCTGCAATACGCCGCTCTACATGTTGTCAAACTAATAGTGGCGCCAGCTAGACCCCCAACTAGACAGCGTGTATTCGTCACGCAGAACGCCGCATCCGACAGGTCAACCCCGCCGGATGCGGCGTTTCGGTGCACCTAGCTCCTGAAAGTTCTCCCGGAGGGGCTCCTGTGCGAAAACCCCAACCTGCTGTATAATCGTTCACCGAGCAAGGGAGTATCCCACCAATCGACTCATCGTCAGCACGTTAGCCGAAGGCGCCTAACCGGTGAATCGAGCCGACCTCCATTCAGGCCGGCGGGAGAGACTTGTGGTCCTGTACGCACACCACAAGAAAGGCTCCCCATGGAAGTTACCGGGTTGCAATGGTTGGTTACTATTCTCATCATCGCGGGTCTGTTGGCCTTCGACTTCGTGTTCCACGTTCGTAAGGCGCACGAACCTTCCGTCAAGGAAGCGGCCATCTGGTCGAGTATTTACATCGGCATCGCGATGCTGTTCGGTCTGTATATTTTCGTGACGAACGGCCCCTCCGCTGCCACCGAATTCTATGCAGGCTACATCACCGAAGAAGCTCTCTCGGTCGATAACCTCTTCGTTTTCATGATTATTATGGGCACCTTCCGTGTCGCCCGTGAGAATCAGCAGAAGGTTCTGCTCTTCGGTATTGTCTTCGCGATCCTGGCGCGCGGCTCCTTCATCTTCGCCGGCGCAGCGATCATCAACTCCTTCGCTTGGGTGTTCTACATCTTCGGCCTGGTCCTGCTCATGACCGCAGGTAACCTGCTCAAGGACGAAATCACCGAAGGTGACGGCGATGACGAAGCCGACAACATCATGGTCCGCCTCGCCAAGAAGTACCTGAAGACCAGCGACCACTTCGACGGTGACAAGCTCTTCACCATCGAAAACGGCAAGCGCGTCATGACCCCCATGATGCTCGTCATGGTCGCTATCGCTGGTTCCGACCTGCTCTTCGCGCTCGACTCGATCCCCGCGATCTTCGGCCTCACCCAGTCCGTCTACATTGTGTTCACCGCGACCGCGTTCTCCCTCATGGGTCTGCGCCAGCTGTACTTCCTTATTGACGGCCTGCTGGACCGCCTCGTCTACCTCTCCTACGGCCTGGCGACCATCCTCGCGTTCATTGGTGTGAAGCTCATCCTGCACGCAATGCACGAGAATAACCTGCCGTTCATCAACCACGGCGAGCCCGTGCACGTGGTCGAAATCAGCACCGAAATGTCGCTGATGGTCATCGTGGGCGTCCTGATCATTACCGTGCTTGCCTCGCTGCTCAGCCCCAAGGGCCGCGCGCTGCAGACCATTCAGCGTGTTCAGGCGCTCTCCGAGAAGTACCTGGCACTGCCCGAGGATGCATCCGCCGCCGAGCGTGCGGACATCACCGCCCGCTGGCAGAAGGAAACCGAGAAGCTCAACGCCATTCCCGCCAAGCTGCGTGACGAGCTGATCGAGAAGGAAGACGAATACCACGCCCTCGTGATGCGTGCCCGCACCGCACAGGATGCGCATTCTTCCTCCTCGAAGTAGTTTGAGTTACTGAGCCTGCGGCCTCACCAGGCTAAGCGCTCACACGAAAGCCCCTCACACCGGATCAACCGGGGTGAGGGGCTTTCGCTGTATCAAAATATATTCGGGGATATACCCGGGGCAGAATGACTACCCGGCGAAGAATTACTGGTTGTGAACCTCAGCCAGCATGTTCTTCAGGTGACCCAGAATGGTCAGCGAGTCAGAACCGAAACCGTCGTGGTGGTGGGTCTTCGAGGTCCACACCTGAGTGTTGCCGACCCAGCGAGCGGTCTCCATGGAGTGCTCAAAGTCCACGTACACGTCCGGGTTGTACGCCGCAGCCACCACGGGAACCTCGTTCTTGTGCAGCTGTGCGTGGTCGTACAGGCGGCCCCAGTCCTTCTTCTCAGCCAGCAGGTTTGCAACCTCAGCCAGCGGACGCAGCGAGGGATCCTCCTCGTAGTACCAGGGGAAGATGTGCTCGCCGGTGAAGAGCAGACGGTCCGCATCCGGTGCGAACTCGGGGCGGGAAGCCGCCACGCGAGCAGCAGACCAGTTGGTCGGCGCGGGGGAGGGGGACAGCTCGTAGCCGGGGATGCCGGGCAGAACGCCGTCAGCGGGGCCGTCAGCGTAAATGGTCTCGTGCATCAGGGCGTACAGCGGGTTCGCCTGGAAGGTCACCTCGGCACCCATAGCGGTCAGGAACTGATCGGACAGGTGGTCGTTACCCTCAGCGAAAGCAGTCTCCAGGAAGTAGTGCAGACCGCGCTCGCGCCAGCGGCCACCCAGGAAATGGCCGGCCATCTGGAAGCGGTGGTCGGTCAGACGCTCACCGGTGGGCAGGTACTCCTTGTGGGTGCGCAGGTGCTCAGCAATGCGGGTAGCGAGCTCAGCGTCCTCGGGGAACCAGCTGTAGTACTCCTCAACACGTTCCTTCATGCGGTCGAAGGTGTGCTGGTAGACGTTGTCCACGGAGGTGCGAATCGGCGCCAGGCCCGCGGTGATGCGGCAGTCACGCAGCGACTGGGGTGCGAACGACAGGTAGGACAGGGTCAGGAAGCCACCGAAGGACTGACCAATGGTGGACCAGCGCTTGTCGGCACGGTCAGCCAGCAGCACCTCGCGGACAGCCTCCGCGTCAGCAATGATGGAGTCCGCACGGAACAGCTCAGTGTACTCAGCCTGAACCTGCGCGTCACCCACAGCGGTGATGTTGCGAGCAGACAGCGGGGAAGACATGCCGGTACCGCGCTGATCCAGAAGAACCACGCGGTGAGACTTCGCCAGCTCAGCAATCCAGCCGCCAATGGAGCCGGTCTTCGGCGAACCGAAACCGGGGCCGCCCTGCAGGTACACAATGTAAGGACGCTTATCAGCCGAAACGGTCAGAGTCTCGTTGGTGCTCACAACCTCGCGGGCGAACACGGTGATGGTCTGGTCCGCGAAACGGGAGGAGAGAGCGGCATCCTTGCCCTTGGAGAAAATCAGACCGTGGGTCAGGGGAACCTGGAACCAGTGGTCGGTAATCTCGTAGCCGTCGTGCTTGACGACCGAACCCTTGCGGTACTCAACCTTGGGAAGCGAAGAAACGGTCAACGGTGAACCTTCTTTCATTCAAATAGATAGATACTCTGTATTCTAGCCCACTATGGGCAACATCGTGGCAGAGCCTCAGGCGGAGTCTTAGAACTCGCCCACGCTCAGAATCTTCAGCACCGGGTAACCCGCCTCATCGGATGCCGCCAAATCAACCTCGGCACGAATACCGAAGTCAAAGTTATCTTCGGGGTCGGCGAAGCTCTGCTGAACCTTCCACACGCCCGGATGCGCGGCGGTGTCCTCATCCATGCTGACCAGGCGAGGCGAGCGCGCGTCGGCGTCCGTGTAGATGTCGTCGTAGGTGTCGAAGTAGTCGTCCATGGCGTCCGCCCAGCGGTCGGCATCCCAGCCGCACCACTCGTCCAGGGCACCCAGGGCACGGTCGCGTTCGTCGGCGAAGAGCTCCACTCGGCGGAATAGGGCGTTGCGCACCATCACGCGGAAGGCGCGCAGGTTCTTCGTCACGGCGGGAGGCTCTTCCTCCTCGATGGAGGCGTGCTCGGCGGCAATGGTCGCGGTGTCTTCGCCGGCAGCCAGCTTCTCCCACTCGTCCACCAGGGAGGAGTCGGTCTGGCGCACGAGCTCGCCGAGCCACTCGATAATGTCGTCAAGCTCGTCGGTCACGGCAGAATCGGGGATGGTGTGGCGCAGCGCCTTGTACGCGTCAGAGAGGTAACGCAGAAGCACGCCCTCGGCACGTTCGAGCGAGTAGTACTGCACGAAGTCGTTGAAGCCCATCGCGCGTTCGTACATGTCGCGCACAATCGACTTGGGGCGCGGCTCAAAACGAGCAACCCACGGCGCGGACTGCTTGTAGGTCGTGTACGCCTGATCAATGAGCTCCGCCAGAGGCTGCGGGTAGGTGACCTTGTCCAGCTCGTTCATGCGTTCGGTGTAGTCCACACCGTCCGCCTTCAACTGTGCCGACAGCTCGTTCTTCGCCTTGCGTTCCTGCGCGTACAGCACCTGGTTCGGTGATTCCAGGGTCGCCTCGATGAGGGAGAGCGCGTCCAGTGCGTAGCTGGGGGATTCGGGGTCGAGCAATTCCAGCGCGGCGACCGCAAAAGCGGACAGCGGCTGGTTCAGGGCAAAGTTATCCTGCAGGTCCTCGGTCAGGCGCAGGTAGGAGCCGTGCTCGTCCGGGGTGTTGGTTCGCTCAATCACGCCGCCGGTCAGCAGCTCCTTGTAGATACCAATCGCCTTGCGCAGCAGCTCGCGGCGGCGTGCCGGGCTCTCGTGGTTCTCCTGAATGATGCGGTACGCGGCAATGACCGGGTTCTCCGGGCGGTGCATCAGGTTCAGCAGCATCGAGTGGGTGATGTCGAAGGAGGAAGTCAGCGGCTCCGGGGCGGCCTCTACCAGCTGGTCGAAGGTCTTCTCGGACCAGCCAACGAAGCCTTCCGGCGCCTTCTTACGCTTGGAGGACAGCGACTGGTTAATGCGCTTGGTGTCGTCACCGAACTTCGCCTGAGCTTTAGCCAGCAGGCGAGCGTTCTCAATATCGTGCTCGGGTGCCTGAACCACCACGGTGCCGGCGGTATCAAAACCGGCGCGGCCTGCGCGTCCAGCAATCTGGTGGAACTCGCGGGCACGCAGACGGCGGCTGCGGGCACCATCAAACTTCGACAGCGCCGTAATCAGCACGGTACGAATCGGCACGTTAATACCCACACCCAGGGTGTCGGTACCGCAAATCACCTTGAGCAGACCCTCCTGAGCCAGCTGCTCCACGAGGCGGCGGTACTTGGGCAGCATACCCGCGTGGTGAATACCGATGCCGGCACGCACCAGCTTATTCAGTGCCTTACCGAAGCCCGGACCGAAACGGAACTTAGCAATCAGCTCGGCGATGCGTTCCTTATCTTCCTTCGAAGCAATAGCCACCGACAGCAGCGCGTTCGCCTGCTCCAGCGCTGCCTTCTGCGAGAAGTGCACAATGTAGACCGGGGTCTGCTTGGTCTGCACGAGCTCCTGCACGGTCTCCTGAACCGGGGTGGTGGAGTAGTAGAAGTGCAGGGGGATGGGGCGCTCGGAATGAGCCACCAGGTCACTCTCACGACCGGTCAGCGCCGTCATCTCCTCCTGGAAGCGAGTCGTATCGCCCAGGGTCGCGCTCATCAGCAGGAACTGCGCCTGCGGAAGCTCCAGCAGGGGAAGCTGCCACGCCCAACCGCGCTGCGGGTCAGAGTAGAAGTGGAACTCGTCCATGATGACCTGGCACAGGTCCGCATCCTTACCCTCGCGCAGGGCAATATTGGCGAGAATCTCCGCGGTGCAGCAGATAATCGGCGCCTCCGTATTAATGGCGGAGTCACCGGTAATCATGCCCACGTTCTCGGCACCAAAAATATTGATCAGGTCGAAGAACTTCTCAGACACCAGCGCCTTAATGGGGGCGGTGTAGTAGGAGCGCTGACCGGTCGCCAGGCCCGTAAAATGCGCGGCAACAGCCACAGTGGACTTACCCGAACCGGTCGGGGTTGCCAGCACCACGTTATGTCCGGCGGCAATGCTCAGAACGGCCTCGTCCTGGGCGGGGTACAGGGTCATGCCGCGGGTCGAAATCCACTCGGTGAACGCCTCATAGATTTCTTCGGCGGTGAGGGGGTTGCCCTTAAAATCGCGTCGATTGTAGTCGCCGGGATTCTCACCCAGCGTGGGAGAAAGAAAATTCAAAATACTCATGAGGATTCCAGTCTATCGGGAATAACGCGGGTGTGGGGGCGTTATCGTTACGAGGGAACAAACGGGTACTCGCGGAGTGTTTGTTGCATCTTTGCAGGGTGGTTCGCGGTTCCTTCGCGGGGCGTATATAGGGCGTTCGGGAGGCGCGGTGCCGCGCTAACGCGAGAATTCCCCAAATTCGTGTAGTGTAGAACAAAGCACTAAAAGTGCAGTGGTGCAAAAACATGGTGCTCAGAAGGTCGAAAACGTAGGCCTCCAAGCCGCATAAATTACCGCCTAGGTTCAAGTCCGCCGATTGATGCCGGACCATACTGTGCGGTCGATACACGCCCCAAAATACGTTGCATAAATAACGACACGCCCACCTATGATGCAAATAGTGTTGCGTGCCACATTGATAAAGGAATAGGGTAAGAGAAAGGAGAGACGTTGAATGACTGAATACAACGCTGACAAGGCACAAGAAAACGCCGCGCGTGAAGAAGCTACGCATGAAGAATCCATGCATAACAAAACCACGCAGGAAAAAGCCGCTCAGAAGAAAACTGCGCAGAAAAAAGCTGCACAGGAAGTAACCGGTAGCGAACAGCGCAAGGCAGAAGAGGAAGCCCTCAAAAAGCGCCTCGCCCTGCGCGTCACCGCACCCGGATACAAATACCCCTGGCACCGCTGGGCAATCCCCGTCCTGGGTGAAACCACCGCGGGTACCGGTGCGATTCTTATCCCCGTCATGGTGGGTCAATTCATCAACCAGCACATCGCCGGCAAAGCCCCCGACGCCTGGCCCATGTTCTGGGTGGTCGTCGCAGCCATCACCTTCATCGTGATCAACGAGTTCTTCGGCTGGGGCACCTCCATGACCCTCAGCGCGGAACTTGGCCGCGACTGGCGCATCTACATCAACCGGCTCATGGGGCGCACCCGCGCTGGCGTAGACTCCGGCGAAGCGGTCACCGTCATGAACAAAGACGTACGCCGCATTACGGACGTCTACTTCTCGTTGCCGCTATTCGTCAACGCCATGATCATCGCGACCCTCGGTGCCGTGCAGCTCTGGCTCATCAACCCCGTCACAGCGGTTGTCACCCTCATCGGCACGATTATCGTGGTTAGCGTTATCGCCTGGTACTCGACCTTCCTCGAATCCAAGATCGGCGAATACCGTGAAAAGGACGGCGAAGCCTCCTCACGCGCCTCCGATATCGCCACCGGTCTGCGCACCATCGCCGGCCTTGGCGCCGAAGAGCAGATGCGTGAACGCTACCACCGCGGCACCGACGAAGTCTTCGACAGCTACATGCGCTACGAAAAGACGCACCGCTGGATGTACCTCATCCGCGCGCTGCTCGGCGGTGCCGTGACCCTGCTCGGCATCGGCTTCGCCCTCACCGGCCACGTCGAAAACGGCCGCTGGGTCTCCGACACGCCCGCCGCGTCCCTGGTGACCGTCGCCTCCATTATTGCGATGATGGGCGGCCCCATCTGGATTACCCAGAACTTCCTCACCGCATGGCGATACGCCAAGATTGCGCTCGCCAAGGTCGCCCGTCTCGAAGGTCACGCGGGCGTACGCCAGGGCGTGCTGAAGAGCCCGCGCACCGACGAAGAAATGGCGCAGCTGGCACGCGCCGAACAGGCAGTCGAGGCGAGCACCCTCGAGGTGCCCGTACCCGTTGCCCCCGCCGGTGCAAGCAACCCGCGCATCGTGTACGTCAATCCGCGCGACTACAACCTCACCGCGCAAGACTACGCCGAGGCGCTCGCCCGCACCCTACGCCGCGGGGGAGAGGACCTCAAGGACGCCTCCGGCCGCCGCGTGCTGCTGAGCGAACCCAACCCCATGATTTTTGCGGGAACCCTGCAGGAGCACCTGCGCCTGGGCACCGTGCCGAACCCCGACGAGGAGCTGGCACAGGCAAAGGATGAGGAGCTGCTGAAGATTACCGACTCCCGCGAAATCGCCTACCGACTGGGTGGACGCAACCCCGAAGACTACTTCGCCGCCCGCATCACCAGCGAAGGCGCGAACCTCTCCGGCGGTCAGCGTCAGCGTCTGGCACTCGCCCGCGCGCTCGCACAGGACGCACAGGTGCTCATTCTGACCGAGCCGCTGAACTCCGTGGACGAACCCAGCCAGCGCTACATCTACGATGCGATGGAAACCCAGATCGGTAGCGACCGCCTGCCCGTCGGCTACCCCGGCCTGCTGCAGGATTTGGAGCAGGTCTACGTTGTCTCCACGACCGCGGAGACGACCCGCCGCATGGAACGCGACGGCTACCCCGTCGCTCAGGCAGAAACCCCCGCAACCACTCAGAATCAGGAGGTGAACTAGCATGGCAAAGCAGCTCCCCATCGAAAGCCCCGCCTACGTGGCACGCCGCATGTGGAACTACCTCGCAGCGCATAAGGGGCGAGCCCTCTACACCTTCGTCATCTACATGGTCAGCACCCTCATGGGTGCGGTGGTGCCCCTGCAGATTGGTGCCACCGTGGACGACGTGGTGGCGGGTAAGTTCTCCAGCTACCCGTGGCAGCCGATTCTGATTATTCTGGCGGCGTTCATCGTGCAGGCAATAACCCTCATGGTCTCCTCGTACAGTGCGGCGCGACTGGGTGCGCTCGTCACCCGTGACGCCAACCAGGACACCCTCGACGGCACCCTCGACCTGGACGCACGCACCGTGGAAGAAGCCGGTAGCGGTGACCTGCTCACCCGCGTGACCGACGACCTCTCCTCGGCGGCGAAATCCGTCAGCGAGGATCTGCTCGGCGCGATTTACGTGCTGCTGTACTTCATTATCTCCACGCTCTCCCTGGCGTTCGTGAGCCCGGCAATGGGTCTGATTATGCTACCCATGATTGCCGGTCTTGCCCTCATCATGTCGAAGATGCTGCCGCTTATGGCGGCACGCAACCAGACCGCCCAGGAGCGCGTGAGCGACCTCAACAGCGTGCTGACCGAGAACATTCGCGGCACCTCCACAATCCGTGAGCTGGGCGTTCACACCGCCCGCGAAGACGCCTTCGCCGGTGAGAACAAGCGCCAGTTTGCCGCGCAGTTGGGCATGGTGCGCATCCGCCAGCTGTACTTCACCGTGGACGCTATTAACGCCTGGATCCCGACGGTTCTGTGCATGCTCTGGGGCGCCGCCTGCGTGGCTCTCGGCTGGGCTTCCTGGGGCGCCGTAGCGACCGCCTCGGTCATGGTTTTCAGCCTGCGAATCCTCGCCGACATGCTGAACCACCACGTGAGCAGCCTGCGCATCATGCTCGTGAATATGGGCCGCGTGTTCGGTGTGGTGTCCCTGGCGAAGAAGCAGCGTGAGGCGCGTGCACAGCACCGTGCCGAAGCGTTCGCCGCCGTGTCTGATGAAGCCGTGAAGAACCCGGAGTACGCCATTGACTGCACCGACGTCTCCTACGGCTACTCGCCGGACGCCCTGGTGCTTGAAGGTATCAACCTGAAGATTCGCCGCGGTGAGGCGCTCGCCCTGGTGGGCCGCTCCGGTTCGGGTAAAACGACTATGGCTCGTCTGATTGGTGGTTCGCTGACCGCCCTGGAAGGCACCATCACCGTGATGGGTCGCCCGGTCGGTCACGGCGACTTCCCGACCGATGCCGCCGCCGACGGCCGCCCGCGCCTGCTGGTCTGCACCCAGGAAGCGCACGTCTTCTTCGGTACTCTCGCCGATAACTTTACGGTGGTCGTGCCGGATGCAACCGTCGAGCAGATGGGCGAGGCGCTGGACGCTATCGGTGCCCGCTGGTGGCGCGACCTGCCGCAGGGTATGGATACTGTCGTCAGCGGCGCGGATTCGCCTCTGACTCGCGACCAGATTCAGCAGCTGGCACTGGCACGTATTGTGCTTGCTGACCCGCACGCCGTGATTCTGGACGAGTCCACCACCCAGCTGGAGCTCGCGGACGCAACCGAGTCCCTGAGCGCCGTGCTGGCGAACCGTGCGGTGCTGATCATTTCGCACGATGCGCGTATCGCCTCGCTGGCTGACCGCGCGGTCCTGCTGCACGAGGGTAGGATCATTGCGGAGGGTTCACCGGCAGAGATTTTCGCCCTGACCTAAGCTCTGAGGATAAGCCCGGCTGATAGTGCCCGGCACTGCGTGAAGCGGTGCCGGGCACTACTCGTTTAACGGGTGGTTTCCGCACAAGGGTGCACTGAAATCGGCGGCGGGAGCACTCGCAAGAGTGCAAGACTCAAACGAAAATTTCGGAGAGATTCACTTGTTACCCGCAGAACTTTTAGCTACGGAGAATCATTGTGATAACCTGGCAGAGCGATATGGGGTGCCTTGAGACGCCCGCGACCCGCTAACCCGCCCAACTGACCGCCCAACGAAGGGCTACGGCACAGCGAAGAGCTACAGCACAGCGGGCGCACGAAACGGCGTAATAACACTCAAGGCTGAGAGAATCACCCATTGAACCTGCTCTAGTTCGAACTAGCGAAGGGATTATCGATCATGGCAGAGCAGCCTACCGCGCCCTCGTGCGCACCCACCTCCAACCCCTCGACCCTCTCCAACCCTGCACCCGGCGCGAGCGCCTCCGGAGCATCCGGGGTACCCCAGACAGCTCGGGTGCCGAGGGTTCTCTCCATTGCCGGAACCGACCCCTCCGGCGGTGCAGGTATTCAGGCGGACCTCAAGTCCATTGCCGCATCCGGCGGTTACGGCATGTGCGTGACTACCTCACTGGTCGCCCAAAACACGTGCGGGGTTCGTGAAGTATTCACCCCGCCCCTGGAATTTTTGACCGCGCAGCTTGCCGCCGTTTTTGATGACGTCACGGTTGACGCCGTGAAAATCGGCATGCTCGGCGACGCAGACACGATCCGCACCGTCCGCACCTGGCTGAGCGAGCATCCGGTGCCCGTGGTTGTGCTCGACCCGGTCATGATTGCTTCCAGCGGTGACCGCCTGCTGCAGGCGGAAGCGGAGCAGGCGCTGCGCGATCTCGTGCCGCTCGTGAATGTGATTACCCCGAACATTCCGGAGCTTGCCGTGCTCTGTGAGAAGGAGCCCGCCCAGACTTTCGATGAGGCGCACGAGCAGGCGGCGAACCTTGCGGCGGCGACCGGAACTACCGTGATTGTGAAGGGCGGCCACCTGTGTGGTCAGGACGCCGGTAACACCGCGGTCTTCCCGGACGGCACCTGCGCGCACGTGCGCACCCCGCGTCTGGACAGCCGCAATACGCACGGCACCGGATGCTCCCTATCCTCTTCGCTGGCAACCCGCCTGGGAGTGGAGCTGCTCCAGCACGCCGAAGTCGCAGAACACACCGCAGAGCAGAGCGTTCTGACCAGCGAAGACACCCACCGCGCCCTGCAGTGGAGCACCCGCTGGCTCCACGAATCCATTGCCGCAGGTGCCGGGCTACAGGTCGGCTCCGGTGAGGGCCACGGCCCGGTGGACCACGCCGCCCGTGCCCGCCGCCTGGAGGCTGCCGCCTCCGCATACCCGTGGCATCACCTGCTCGCCACCACCGACTCTGAGGGCAATACTCTGGACGGCACCAGTCCGGAACGTCTGCTGCCGGTCAGCCCCGTACCTGCCGGTGAAGCCGTCGTAAAGCCCGCCGGTCCCTGGACCGCCGCCCTCTGGGCAGCCGGTGGCGAAACCTGGCACCAGATCCTGGACCTGCCCTTCGTGCGTGCCCTCGGTGACGGAACCCTCGACGAGGACCTGTTCGCCTTCTACCTGGACCAGGACGCCCTTTACCTGCGCGACTATTCGCGTGCGCTCGCGACTCTCTCGGCACGTGCTGATGCCGCTGAGGCGCAGGTGCACTGGGCCGCCGGTGCGCATGAGGCGATTGCCGCCGAATCGCAGCTGCACGAGGGCTGGCTGGCGAACCGTGCGCGTCTGGGTGGGCCCTCGCCGATTACGATGGGGTACACGAATTTCCTGCGTGCCTCCGCCGCTGGTGATGATTACGTGGTCGGTGCCGCCGCTATCTTGCCCTGCTACTGGCTGTACGAAGAGGTGGGCGCTGTGCTCTCCTCGCAGAATCATGCGGACCACCCGTACGCGGAGTGGTTGAGCATGTACGGTGGCGAAGAGTTCGCCGCCGATGTGGCGCGTAGCCTCGCGGAGGTGGAGCGTGCTTTTGAGGCGGCTTCACCGGCTCAGCGTGTCCGCGCGGCGCGGGCGTACCTGTCGGCGTGCGTGTATGAGCGTGAGTTCTTCGACCAGGCTCACCGGGCGCTGCGCTAGAGGCTCATGCGGGGTTCGGTTCGCCGGTGCTTTAGGTACCGATTTTTGGGCTGAATACCGCCCCGGCATGGTGCGAGATGGGTGATTGATGCTTCACCCAGACTGCCGCCGGTTCGGCGGTTGTGCCGGTTATGCTTAAGGCGTCGGTGAAAACCGTTTGCGGCAGGATTCCGGCCCTCACCCAACTGGCTGATGTACCTGCCGCGCCCGCACCTCTACGGTGTGTAGCCGACCTAGGAAAGTTTGGCCCGCCGCAACCACCTCATCCAACCCCCGCGGCGGGCCAAACGCCTTCCTTCCCAGTTTTCGGGGCTTCGTTTGAAAGCGTGTGGCGTGTAAATCCCGCATAGAAATATCCCGTGCAGATACTCTCATCTGCACGGGATATTTTGCTGTTCTGTTTTCTGCTCTGCCCTCGTCTATAGCCGCAGATTGGGTGAATCTTATGCGCCCTGGTTCTCACGAACCTCTTTCTTTTCCGCCTGGTAGCCGAAGCAGAACGCAGCGCCCGCGATCAGCGCCGCCAACCAGATGGAAAATACGCCAAACCATCGGGTGACAAGCGCCATGAGAATCACGCCAGCTATGAAAGAGGCGACTACGAGAGAGTAATCAATGGCTTTGAGCAGAGCCGTACGGCGCTGTGCCTTCGCCTCATTTTTTGTGTCTCCGTCGGGGGTTTTCCGCGTGAGGTACAGCGAACCGGCGGTGTACCAGGCACTGAGCATTTTGCGCCAGTTGCCGCTGGTCATGAAGAGCGAAAAGGGGTTTTCGCCAATGCGTGTATCCGCGAGGGCGTGAATCATCAGACCGACGGTGAACGCCAGCGCGCCCACCTGAAAGCTATTGCTCAGAGTTCTATCCATGAAGGGTACCGCGAAGCAGACCAGAAGGAACGGCAGGAGTGTGCCGATGCGCCAGTGTCTCATCCGGGCACGTTGACCGAGTAGATCATGAATGAAATGCCCTGCCAGATACCCGAAGCTGAAAAGAATAACGGAGAGCCAGCGCAGGTGCACCACATGCGGTGCGTCACGGTGCAGATCGGCGATGAGCAGAATAAAGTTACCGGTCTGCGTGGCAACGAGCGCTTCATAGTGGATGTGCGAGAAGACGTCCACTGCGCCGCCCAGGGAGGCGAGGAGCAGAGCCATGACGCGCCCGTAGCGTCGAGGTGCTGGGATGCGGTGTAGCATCTCGCGGAGGTGGTGTAGCATGCGCCTTCTCTCACGGTGGGTGGGTCTGTGCGTAGCAGTAATGCCGCTGGTTCCATGCTACGGCATAAGTCAGCAGGGTACCGGAGAGGATAAGCACCCCGCCGGGTAACCCCTGTTAAAGCGAAGGCCCCGAGCAGGTGTCTGCTCGGGGCCTGCATACTATTCGGTTTTTAGCTCGGGGAGAGTAGCTTACTTGCTCTCACCCTTGAGTGCACCCACGAGCGGACCAATCACGTCCATGGGCAGCGGGAAGACCACGGTCGAGTTCTGGTCGGCACCCAGCTCCAGCAGGGTCTGCAGGTAACGCAGCTGCAGGGAAGCGGGGGACTGGCTCAGAATGTCGGATGCTTCCTTCAGCTCGCTGGAGGCCTCCAGCTCACCGCGTGCCGAAATGATCTTTGCGCGGCGCTCACGCTCAGCCTCAGCCTCGCGAGCCATGGCGCGCTGCATAGCCTCGGGAATCTCAACGTCCTTGATTTCGACGAGCTCCACCTGAATACCCCACGGCTCGGTGCGGGAACCAATGATGGAACGCAGGTCCTCGTTCAGGTCCTCGCGGTGTGCGAGCAGGGTGTCCAGGTCAACGCGACCGAGCAGGGAACGCAGGGTGGTCTGCGCAATCTGGCTGGTGGCAATCGGGTAGTTCTCAACCTCAAGCACGGCGTTCTTGGCGTTGGTCACGCGGAAGAGGACCACGGCGTTCACGCGGGCGGGAACGTTGTCCTTGGTGATGACTTCCTGCGGGGGAATGGTCAGGGTGATGACACGCATATCAACGCGCTGCAGGGAGTCGACGAGGGGGAAGACGACGTTCAGGCCGGGCTTCAGCTCCGAACGCAGGTGACCGAAGCGGAAAGAGATGCCACGCTCGTATTCGGGGATGACGCGGAACATACGAATCAGAATAAAAAGAACAATGACGGCAACTGGGATGAGGATAGTTGCCAAAGTGACGGGATCCATGGTTTTCCTTCACAAATATTGGGGGAGGACGGTATGTGTGCCCACCTGCCCGCGCCTCGTACGGTGCAGGTAGTAGGGGTGCCCGGTACCGGGCTAAGTTTTAGGGAGTTTGGGGAGGGGAATTTTCCGTCCCGGCGCACATCGCGGCGGTCGGTGCTTTAGCGGCACCCCGCATGGAAAACTCAAAAGAGGAATAAAAGAGAAATCCACACGGGGTCGCCGCCGAAGCTAACAGACGGGACCAATCAACCGGTCAGCCGCCGGAACGGAAAAACTTGTGCAGCGCTACTTCTTCGCCATCTGCTCTGCCAGCTTTTCGGCAGCCTCAACCTCAGCCAGGTTCTGCTCCTGCAGGACCTCATTCGTGGTCTTATGCAGACGCGGAACCGAGGTGCCGGTACCGCTCCATGCGGGGCGGTCCGGGTCGAGGGCAGAGGTACGAACCGGCAGGGTTGCATCCGCAATCATCTGCTTGCGGGTCTGCTCGGTACGGCGCTTACGCTCATTCGACACGCCACCCCACTTCGCCGCGAAACGGTCCATCTTCACGTTCACCGATTCGTCAGCGGTGGATGCGTGAATATGCTTCGGATCGTTCTCGAAGTTCGCGGGGGAACGCATGAGCTTCACAGCCAGCGGGTAGGTCAGCGACAGGCAGACCACCGCGGCGGCACCCTCCACCAGAAGCTCCAGCGGGGAGTGCCAGACGATGGCGGCACCAATCAGGATGACCACACCCAGCAACGAGACAGCAACCGCCAGCCCGCGGTGGAAACGACCCGACTCGGAGTAGGGCCATTCGTCCACTTCACGGGTGAGCTCGCGGCCGTTCGCCGAGACGGTGCAGCTGTCCTTAATCGGGCAGGTGTTGCACACGCTGGGCTTGGCGCGGTAACGCATCACTCGGTTATCCGAGTCGAATGCGGTCGCCCACAGCCACTGGTCTTCGGGGCAGAGCCACGCGTCGCTCTCTTCGTGGTAGGTGAACCCGAAGGTTCGCGCCGCCACCATGCGCTGGCTGGTGCGCTTGGCGAGAATATCGAAGCCCCAACCCACGGCGACCAGGCCGAACGCGTACACGCAGGCCAGCCACACGAGGAAAGAAACTCCAGCAATCTGCTCAGGCATGGTTAGCCTCGACGATCGCTACGGTAGGGGCTGGTCTGCTCGGGCAGCTCCTCGGCAGCCTTAGCGCCGGCGAACTCTGCGATGCGAGCGTCCTCAACCACCTCGTACAGCGGCGGTTCGGGCAGCTCCAGGACGGTTTCCTTAGCGTTCTTGGAGAAGATCTCCTTGATACCCAGCAGCGCCAGCTTAATCAGCGGGATAATGCCGACCAGGAAGATGACGTCACCGGGCATACGCATCCAACCCATCACGGCGGAAGCACCGTCGTGAATGAACGCGAAGGAACGAGCCTCGTAGTAGCCTTCACCCACGGACTTGTACAGCTGAGCAATACCCAGCGGCAGCAGCGAGATGAAGGACATCCACAGCAGACCAATGTTCAGGGTCCAGAAGGAGAACTTCAGACCCTTCTCAGGCCACTTGTCCTCAGGGATCAGGTAGCGCAGACCAAATACAGCGAACGCGATTGCGAGCATACCGTACACACCCATCATGGATGCGTGTGCGTGGTTTGCGGTCAGCGCGGTACCAATCTCGAAGTAGGACACGATCGGCAGGTTAATCAGGAAGCCGAACACACCTGCGCCGAGGAAGTTCCAGAAGCCCACAGCAATCAGGAACATGACAGCCCAACGGTGCGGGAAAGGCTTGGTGCGGTTGGAGTACTGGCGAGCACCCAGCTGCATGAAGCCCCACGCCTCAACGGTCAGGAAGGTCAGCGGGATAACCTCAGCAGCCGAGAAGAACGCACCGAATGCCATCTGCTCGGAGGGGGTACCGACGAAGTAGGTGTGGTGCAGAGTACCGATCACACCACCGGCGGAGTAGAGCACGGCGTCCATCATGATGATGGAGATCGCGATGCGCTCGCGGACCACGCCGAGCAGCACGAAGATGTACGCCACCATGACGGTGGTGAACAGTTCGAGGAAGTCCTCCACCCAGAGGTGAACCACCCAGAATCGCCAGAATTCGGCGACGGTCACGTGAGTACGCTGACCTGCGAGCAGGCCGACCGCGTAGAACATGGGGATGGCGAGGCCGGAGAAGAGGAACAGCCACGGCAGGGAGGTCTTCTTCGAGCCCTTCAGGCGAGCAGAGAGGGTACGCCAGACGATGACAATCCAGATGAACATACCCGCGGTGAGCAGGATCTGGAAGAATCGCGGCAGGTCCAGGAACTCCCACTGCTGCGAGAAGAAGCCGGTGAATTCCTTGGGGATGAGGCCCTTCTGAGAGAACCATTCGTTCAGCAGCGAGCCGAGGACCACGAAGACCACGGCGCCGATGAGAACATAGGTGAGCAGACCCTGCTTCTTGGGTTCGCGGCGGGTAATCAGCGGGGCGATGAAGATACCGCCCGCCAGGAACGCGCCTGCGGTCCAGAAGAGGGAGAGTTGAAGGTGCCAGGTTCGGGATACCGTGTAGGGCAGCAACTGGCCCATGTCGATACCGAAGAATCCGGTGAGTTCTTCACGGTAGTGCTCGGTGAGCGCACCCACCAGAGCCTGCAGCAGGAACAGCACCAGGATCGTTGCGAAGAGCAGGCAGGCTGCCTTCTGCGAGGGGGTCAGGCGAACTTCGTCGGGCTGACGGAAGTCGAGGACGGGTGCCTCTTCCGCGTGCCAGCCGATAGCGCGGGACCAGCGGCCGTAGATGGCGAACATCAGACCGGTACCACCGATGAGGGCAATCAGGGAGAGTGCAGACCAGACCATCAGATCCGCGGTGGGCTTGTTGTCCACGTTGGGTTCGGAGGGCCAGTTGTTGGTGTAGGAGTAGGGCTGGTCGGGGCGGTCTGCCGCCGATGCCCACGCGGTCCAGCCGAAGAATGCGACGATGTCGTGCAGTTCTTCGTCGTTCTTAATGGCGTTGGGGAACAGGCCCTGCGAGGTGTCACCCTTCATCAGGGTTTCGCGGTAGTGCTTGAGCATGAGCTGGTAGCCCTTGGTCTCACCAGCGGACCAGGTGATGGTCTTAGTCTGCTCGTCGTACTTGTTCTCCTTGCGCCACTCGTTCTTGACGAGCTCGCGGGGGTCCTGCTTGCCCTGTTCACGGTACTCCTTGACAGCAGCATCGGTGGTCAGGCGCAGGTATTCTGCAGTGTAGTCGGGGCCGAGGTAGGCACCGTGGCCGAGGACGGATCCGTACTGCTGCAGGCCGCGTCCCTGGAACAGTTCCTGACCGTGCAGGATCTGTTCTTGGGTTGCGATAGTTTTGCCGTCGTTGCCGACGATTTTATCGGGGAGCGGCATGGAGAGTGCGTAGGTGCGCATTGCAAGGACTGCCATAATGGTGAAGCCCAGGAGCATCACAAACGCAACAGCCTGTACCCAGCCTTTTCCGGCATAGGCACCGACCGTGTCTGAGCGGCGGGCAATCTTTGCTGCCTGCGCACGCGAGACGGGTTTTGTAGCCATAGTGTATGTCTCCAGTGTGCGTGGATTGTGTAGGTGGAGTGGTTCCGACGCACATCCGCTGGAGGGGCGGCTCACTATGTTCAGGGTGAATCGTCCTTGAGGGAGGTGCGACAGCCCACCCTGCTCTCATTTTTGCATATTAAATGCGTATTTACGAAACTTTGCTGACGTATCGTCACAATATGACAGGCGTATTCAGGCATAAAAGCCACAGTTACAAGGCAAAAAAGTTCGAATGTTACGTTGAGGTTGAATCCTTAGCTTCCGTGACTACTTACCAGCCTGCAACGGGGGAACATAGGGCGGAAGCTATGCAGGCTCCCTCAATCAGGACTCTTACTCGGGTTCCTACTCGGGCTTCTACTTGAGCTTCTACCGGAAATCTTGCCGAAATTATTGGTGGGAGGCGCATCCCAGCATGTGGAAGGGGAATGCGGCACCCCTCACGTTCCTACACTCGGGTGTGGAATAATAAAACTCGGTACTACTAAACACAGTACAAATTTTTTCAGTACAGATTCTGTGCACCCACACGGTGTACCCTCAGAAGGGGCCACTCACCCCGCACCCACGGCGGACCGCCGCCACAGCCCGCAATCTATCGGCACCTCAGGAGAGTTCACGTGCTTCTCTACAAATCCACCCAGAAAGCAGTCACCGGAATCCTGCGCACCGTCTTCCGCGCCCGCGTGACCGGACTCGAAAACTTCCCCGCCACCGGCCCGGTGATTGTCGCCTCCAACCACCTGTCCTTCCTGGACTCCATCATTATTTCCGCCATGATGCCGCGCCGCGTGGCGTTCCTCGCCAAGGCTGAGTACGTGAACACCCCCGGCCCGCGCGGCAAGATGATGAAGGCATTCTTCGAAGCCGTGGACATCATTCCCGTGAACCGCTCCGACCGTTCCGAATCGCTCAAGGCACTCGATATTGCCCTGGAGAAGCTGCAGGAGGGTAAGGTCTTCGGCATTTACCCCGAGGGCACCCGCTCCCGCGACGGCTACCTGTACCGCGGCAAGATTGGTGTGGCGTGGCTGGCGCACATGACCGGCGCGCCCGTGGTTCCGGTTGGTCTGATTGGCACCGACCGCCTGCAGAAGCCCGGCTCGAACATGATTTACCCGCGCCGCTTCACGATTCGTGTGGGCAAGCCGCTCTACTTTGAGAAGACCGGCGAGAAGATGACCGGCAAGCAGCGCCGCGTCACCACCGACACGATCATGAATGAGATTGCTCAGCTGTCCGGTCAGGCACGAAAGCACGAGTACAACGTTTCGCCCTCAGCCGCACGTGACGCAGGCTAGGGCACTCGCCGCCTATACCGCGTAGACTTAAACCGCGCATTCACACACCGACCCCGCGCTTTGGGGGAGATGGGTGCAGGATGCGCGGTTTGTCGTATGCGTGAGCCTGGGATGTCCCCGGTAGCCCCAGCAGCGGCAACCCCGCAGAAAGTCCAGTAGAAAGCCCAGTAGAGCGAGGAGAAAGTACCCATGGCAGAGCCTTCCAGCTACCGCCCCGCCCCCGGCGAAATCCCCACCGACCCGGGTGTTTACCGTTTCCGCGATGCCGACGGCCGCGTCATCTACGTGGGTAAGGCGAAGAACCTGCGCAACCGCCTCAACAACTATTTTGCGTCCCCGCAGACGCTGAGCCCGAAGACCTACGCGATGGTGCATACGGCGGCGAGCGTTGAGTGGACCGTGGTGGCGAGCGAGATGGAGTCCCTGCAGCTCGAATACACCTGGATTAAGGAGTTTTCGCCGCGCTTCAACATTGCGTTCCGCGACGATAAGTCGTACCCGTGCCTGGCGATTACCGTCAATGACGTGTACCCGCGCGCCATGGTGACCCGCGGCGAGCGCCGTAAGGGCGTGCGCTATTTTGGCCCGTATTCGCAGGCGTGGGCGATTCGTGAAACCCTGGATGCGCTGCTGCGCGTCTTCCCGGTGCGTACCTGCACGAACGGCGTGTTTAACCGCGCAAAGAATAGCGGCCGGCCGTGCCTACTCGGCTATATCGATAAGTGCGCGGCGCCGTGCGTGGGCAAGATTAGCGCCGAGGAGCACCGCAAGTTGGCGCGCGGGCTGACCCGGTTTATGGGTGGTGGCGCTGAGAAGCATATCGCCCAGTTGACCGCGGAAATGAAAGCCGCCGCAGCTGATATGGACTTTGAGCGCGCCGCGATTCTTCGTGACGATATTGCCGCGCTGACTAAGGCGTTTGAGCGTAACGCCGTGGTGCTTGGCGCGACCGTGGATGCCGACCTATTCGCCTACGCGGAGGACGACCTGGAGGCGTCCGTTCAGGTGTTCTTCGTGCGCGGCGGCAGGATTCGTGGCCAGCGCGGCTGGATTGTGGAGAAGGTCAACGACAGCACCGACGCGCAGCTCATCGAGCAGCTGATCGCGCAGGTGTACAGCGATATCGCGGCGAGCCTCGCCTCCCAGAAGGACGCCGAGAAGAGCCTGAACAGCTACGATATTCCGCGTTCCGTGCTCGTGCCGGTGGAGCCCGAGAATAAGGAGCAACTGGCGTCTTGGCTGGCGGAGGTGCGCGGCGGCCCCGTGGAGATTAGCGTCCCGCAGCGCGGCGACAAGGCAGAGCTCATGAAGACGGTCGCCGAGAACGCGCGCCAGTCGCTGACCCTGCACAAGAGCCGCCGTGCCGGCGATTTGACCACCCGCAGCGCCTCCCTTGTGGAGTTGCAGGAGGCGCTGGAACTGCCCGACCCGCTGCTGCGCATCGAGTGCTACGACATTTCGCATGTGCAGGGCACGAACGTGGTTGCCTCCATGGTCGTCTTTGAGGACGGCATGCCCGCGAAGAACGCCTACCGCACCTACAGCATTACCGGCGACGCCGCGCGTGACGATACCGCCAGCATGTACGACGTCATTACGCGCCGCTTCAAGAGGCACCTGGCGCAGCAGGCGGAACGCGAAGCCGCGCCCGTGCACTCCGGCGAGATTGACGCCTCCACGCCCGAGCCTGCGAAGTTCGCCTACCCGCCGAACCTGGTGCTCGTGGACGGCGGCCCGCCGCAGGTGGCTGCCGCATCCGCCGCGCTGAGCGACCTGGGCATTACGGACGTGTACGTCGCCGGCATCGCTAAGCGCCTGGAGGAACTGTGGCTGCCGGACGACGACTACCCGGTCGTGCTGCCGCGCACCTCGCAGGCGCTGTACCTGGTGCAGCGCATCCGCGATGAGGCGCACCGTTTCGCTATCACCTTCCACCGTTCCAAGCGCGGTAAGGCGATGGTCGCCTCCGCCCTGGATGAGGTGCCCGGTCTGGGCGAGGTGAAGCGTTCCGCGCTGATTAAGCATTTCGGGTCGGTGGCTCAGATTAAGCAGGCGAGCGCCGAGGAGCTGACTGCGGTGCCGGGTATCGGTCCGGCGTTGGCTCAGAAGATTCTTGCGGCGCTGACCTAATCCTCTGGCTGGCGCTGGCCTAAGTGCCTGCTGGCGCTGACCTAATCCTCTGGCTGGCGCTGGGTGAAGGCCCGCCCGGGGTGTGAACGTAGCACCCCGCCTCGTAATGGCGCTTAACAAACGTGTCATAATTGAAGGAAACCGTCATCATTACGAGCGCGCTATCTTCGCGCGCCCTCAACCAGTAGAGTGGAAACCGTGAGTAATAACCATCTGCGCCTATTCACCAGCGAGTCGGTGACTGAAGGCCACCCCGATAAGATTTGTGACCAGATTTCTGACGCCATCCTTGACGGCATCATCGCCCAGGATCCCGCAGCGAACGTTGCTGTGGAGACCATGGTGACCACCGGGCAGGTGCACGTTGCGGGTGAGGTGACCACCTCCAGCTACGTCGAAATCCCCTCCATCGTGCGCGAGACCATTCTGGGCATCGGCTACGATTCCTCCACCCGCGGCTTCGACGGCGAGTTCTGCGGCGTGTCCGTGTCCATTGGCGAGCAGTCCCCGGACATTAACGCCGGCGTGTACGAGTCCCTCGAGGTTCGTCAGGGTATTGCTGCTGACGAGTACGACCGCCAGGGTGCGGGCGACCAGGGCATCATGTTCGGTTACGCTTCGAACGAGACGAACGTGCTGATGCCCGCCCCGATTTGGCTGGCGCACCGCCTCTCTGAGCGTCTGACCAAGGTCCGTAAGGACGGCCTGCTGACCGAGCTGCGCCCCGACGGCAAGACTCAGGTGACCCTCGGCTACGATTCGAACAACGTGCCTGTCTCCGTGGACACCGTCGTTGTTTCGAGCCAGCACACCGCAAGCTACGACCTGGCTGACCTGCGTGCAGATATTGAGAAGCACGTTATCGCACCGGTTCTGGGCAGCGTCGAGCTGGATTCCTCCAACGCTAAGTTCATTGTGAACCCCGCTGGTCGCTTCGTTCAGGGTGGTCCCGTGGGTGACGCGGGCCTGACCGGCCGCAAGATTATTGTGGACACCTACGGCGGTTCGGCTCGTCACGGTGGTGGCGCGTTCTCCGGTAAGGACCCGTCGAAGGTGGACCGTTCCGCAGCGTACGCAATGCGTTGGGTTGCGAAGAACATTGTGGGTGCCGGTCTTGCCGACCGCGCCGAGGTTCAGGTTGCGTACGCTATCGGCCAGGCAGCGCCGGTCGGTCTGTACGTTGAAACCTTCGGCACCGAGAAGGTCGACCCGATCAAGATTGAGAAGGCTGTGCATGAGGTCTTTGACCTGCGCCCGCTGGCAATCATTAACGAACTGGATCTGCGCCGCCCGATTTACAAGAAGACCGCAGCTCACGGCCACTTCGGTCGTACCGAGCCGGAATTCACCTGGGAGCGCCTGAACCGCGTGGATGCACTGCGTTCGGCAGTGTCCTCCTCCTAATATCTGTCAGGGTAGAGGAGCACGCTGATTCGGGTGACTCAGAGCAGTTCTGAATCGAACTTTTCGGCACCGTTGGGTGCTCAGCAGGAATCCCTGCAACAGCTTGACCTGTTGCAGGGATTTCCTGCTCTTCGTGATGCCCTGATTCCAGCTGCCCCGGAGCCGGTGAACGTTGCCGCCGAGTTGGAGGCGAGCGGCGTGCCGAACCCTGTGGCGCGTGTGCGCGTGGATAGCACCCTGCCGCAGGTGGACCGCACGTTTGATTACCGCGTGCCCGCCGAGCTGAGTGAGGATGCGGTGCCCGGCGCCCGCGTGCGCGTGCTGTTCAACGGCCACGAGATGACCGGCTACATTGAGGAGCGCACCGCCACGACTGATTGGACGCGCACCTCGCTGCTGCCGCTCAAGTCGGTGCTGTCGCGTGTGCCCTCTGTTGCGCCCGAAATTTTTGCGCTTGCCGAGGCGCTTGCTGACCGTTACGCCTCCACGGTGGCGAACGTGCTACGCCTGGCGGTGCCGCCGCGCATTGCCGCGCTGGATAAGAAGTACGCGCCTCTTCTGCCGGGGTACGAGTCGGCGTATTTGGGTGATTCTGCCCCGGTAAGCACTTCCGATGCTCCCGAGAACGCGGCTCCGGAGCACGCGGAATCTGAGCCTTCTACCGCCGCCGCTGCCTCCAGTGCCGCTGTCTCCAGCGCTACCGACCCGTACGCGTGGCTTGCCACCCCCGGCGCGCCCGCACCCTTCGTGCTGGACCCGCCGGCGCTGAACCCGGACGCGCCGGATGCCGCCTCCGTCTTCTCTGATTACGAGAACGGCGCGGAGTTCATTGAAGATGTTGCTGCCGGTGCTGCGACTCGCGCCGTGATGACGGTTCTTCCCGGCCACCTGGAGCACACGTGGGCGGATGTTTTGGCGACCGCACTCGCGGCTGCTGCTACCAGTGGTCGCGGCGCTATTGCGGTGGTTCCGACCGCTAAGAACCTGGATCTTCTGGAGGCGGCGCTCGCCGAGCGTCTACCGGCTGACGCGTTTGTGCGTTTGAGTTCTGATTCGACTCCGCATACTCGCTATCACGGTTTTGTGAAGGCGCGTTTGGGTCGGGTGCCGGTGGTGATTGGTACCCGCGCGGCGGCATACGCGCCGGTGGCGAACCTGGGCCTGGTGGTGTGCTGGGATGACGGCGATTCTTCGCTGGTGGAGCAGCGCGCCCCGTATTGTCATGCCCGTGATGTGTTGCTTCTGCGTGCTTCTGCTGAGAATACTGCGGCGCTGTTTGCCGGGTTCAGCATGAGTAGTGAGGCGGCGCGTCTGGTGCGTACCCGTTGGGCGTCTCATGTGCGTGCGCCGCGTGCGTTGGTGCGTGATTATTCGCCGCGTATTTTTTCGACGGGTTCGGAGTTTGAGTTGGCGCGTGACCCGTTAGCGGCGATGGCGCGTATTCCGCACCTGGCGTTTGAGCATGCTCGTCGGGCGTTGGCGCGTGGTCCTGTGTTGGTGCAGGTGGCGCGTAGCGGTTATATTCCGTCGTTTTCGTGCGAGCGTTGCCGCATGCCGGCGCGTTGTGGCGAGTGTAGGGGGCCTTTGTCGGTGGCTTCGGGTTCGTCGGTTCCGTCGTGTTCGTGGTGCGGTCATTTGGCGCAGCAGTGGCGTTGTTCTGAGTGCGGTTTTACGCATTGGCGTTATTCGGCTGCGGGTGCGACTCGTACTGCTGAGGAGCTGGGTCGTGCGTTCCCGAATGTTCCGGTGATTTCTTCGGCGGGTGATCATGTGCGCGCGTCGGTTGGTCCTGAGCCTGCGTTGGTGGTGGCGACTCCGGGTGCTGAGCCGGTGGCTTTTGGTGGCTATGCAGCGGCGCTTCTTCTGGATGCCGATAAGATGCTTCGTTTTGATTCGTTGCGTGCTCCGGAGGCGGCGTTGCGTCGCTGGTTGAACGCGGCGGCATTGGTGCGTCCGGCGGCTCTTGAGGGTACGGTGGTGACGACTGCTTCGCCGTCGCCGGTGGAGCAGGCGCTGGTGCGTTGGGATCCGGCGTGGTTTGCTCGTCAGGAGCTGGAGGAGCGCGCTCAGACGGGTCTGCCTCCGGCAGTTCGTACGGCTGCGGTGACCGGTGCGGAGGCGGATGTTCGCGCCTTCATGGAGGAGTTCTTGGGCTCTTCTGCGTTGCCGGAGCGGGTGCGTGAGCAGTTGCGTATTGTGGGTCCGGTTCCTCTGGATCAGGGGTATTTTGCCTGGTCGGAGTCTCTTGAGGAGGATTCTGAGGAGGCGCCGGTTCAGGGCGATTGGCGTACCCTGATGTTCTTTTCGTACGGCATTGCCCAGCAGGTGACCCGTGAGTTGCGTGCTACGCGTGCAACGATTGCGGCGTTGAAGAAGAACGTGGGGGAGCGGCCGGTTCAGATTCGCTGTGACGGCCTGGACGTGCTGTGATTTTCTAGTCGTGCTGTAGTGTTCTAGTGAGGGGCGGTTTTGCCCCGGGTTGGGCGTTGGCACGCGGGTTTGCGGGCGCGCTGTGCGCAGAGGCGAGGAGGTGAGAGGCGTGTCGAAGGTGCCTCATCTGCTGAAGGGTAGTGCGCTGCCTGATGGTGAGCAGCGGCGGCTGGCTGAGTATGCTTCTGCGCATCCGAAGAGTGCCCTGCACCGCAAGGGTCAGCATCATGATGCGGCGGTGCTGCTGGTTCACGGTATCGGCTACCAGAATCACGGCGAGACGCTCGCGTATTTTGGCAAGCCGGTGGCGCATAGTGTGCAGACTCTGCTGGCGCTGAACACGGATTCTGTCGCGCTCTCCGAAGAGAACCCCGCCGCGGAGGATTCTGCGCGGGTTCGTGTTGAGGTGATTCCTGACGGCGATACCCTCCCGCTTGCCGCCGAGGTGAACCCGCTGAGCCACCACAGCGAGTTGACGTATTCGTTGACGATTGAACGCACGGAGTACCCTGCTGACCCCTGCCGACCCGGTTGAGGAAAGCCCGCAGGTTGAAGAGAACTCCGCGCAGGAAGAACCCGCCGAAGCCTCCGAGCCCAAAGAATCTACAAGAATCAGTCTGCCGAAAATTGAACTTCCGAAGGTTGAGTTGCCCAAGGTCGAGCTGCCCAAGGTGGAGTTGCCAAAGGTAGAACTTCCTAAGGTGGAACTCCCTAAGATTGATCTGCCGAAAATTGAGCTTCCCAAGGTAGAGCTCCCGAACATCGATTTCCCGAACATCGAGCTGCCGAACCTTGAGCTTCCGCGCCTGCCTCAGCCGAAGCCGCGCCCGGTTCGCACGGTCACTCGCCGCAGCCTCCTTTTTCAAGAGGGCTTCTGGCGGCCCAGGCATTACCGCCCGTTGAAGGAGCATTTGCCCTGGTTGGCGACGGTTTTGCCGCTGTTTTTGATGTTCTGCTTCTACTACGAGCGCCCCGGCGCGACCTGGCGTGAGCGTGCCGGGCACCTGCTACGTTCTACGGCGCGGTTTGTGAACGTGGCGCTGTGGCTGGTGCTGGCGGCTATGGCGCTCATGACGTTCCGCGATGCTTTTGTGGCGTCCCTGGGCACTCCGCAGGGTGCATTTACGGGTCTGGCAGCGGCACTCGGCCTGGGTATTGTGGGCTGGGTTTTGGCTCGTCGTGCCCGTGAGCTGTGGGCGCTGGTGAAGGCTATTCCGACGCAGCTGATTCAGACGGCAACCAGCCCGGAGTCGCGCGATTTGGAGCGTATTTATGCGCGTCTGGATCGTCAGCTGGACGATTTGAGTTCCCGTAGCGATGCGGTGGGCATTATTGCTCATTCGCAGGGCGGGTATTTGAGCTATGAGTTGCTGCGTCGTCGTGCGGCGGCGGGTAAGAAGCCGATTCGTTTCTTCTACGGCCTGGGTAGTGGCGTGGTCCCGATTAGCATTATCGCTAGTGACCGCAACGACATTCCGGGGCACCTGGATGCCGCGGGCGGCTACCGTAACCGCGCCATGCTGCTGTGGGTGAGCGCGGTTGCGGCGTTCTCCTGGCTGGTGGAGGCATCCCTGCTGTTTGGTCCGTACCGTTCGCTGCTGCACTATACGATGCTGGTGCCCCTGGCGTTGAGCGTGGTGCCTCTGGTTGCGAGCGTGCCGGGTGCCTTCAAGGGCAGGGCGCGTATTGGCCGCAAGAGCGCCCGGGAAAGCGCCTCCTCAACTACCTCGGTAAACACCCCGGAAGACGTGCGTCTGGTCAACCCGTACGGCACGCGCGCCTACGTGAAGTGGCTGATTCCGTTGCTTTTCGTGCATGGCGTTTTCATGCTGTACGCGGTGTTCATGCTACTGCTGGCTCAGTTGCGTGTTGAGGGCGCGGTTCCTGAGCTAACGCCCGCTTCCGTGGCGTTTTGGGGCGCGCTGATTCTGGTGCTCATGATGTCGGTGCGTAGCGCCTGCCACCTGTATGTGCGCGCCTACGCGCCGATGTTGCAGGATCTTGATGTGGCTGACCGGTGCGAGATTTCCGCTCGTGGTGACAGTATTGGCAGGTCGAATATTACTCAGCCCGCCGATGTGGACGTCAGCTTTGTGACCCTGCCGGGCCCGTCGGTGAATAGTCACATGCAGTATTTTGATGCGTGTTCGCCGGTGCCGTTGATGCTTTCGCACCGTCTGGTGCCGCACATGATGCCGGAGGGTGAGCAGGCGCAGAAGGCGGCGGCTTTTACCGATATTGGTGCGGAACTGAACCGCGGTTTTGCGCGTGTGAAGAAGCTGATGCGCACCATGCATTACGGGCTGTATGCGGTGCTTCTGCTGATGCTGTCGGTGCTTCTGAATGTGGCGTCGCCGGTGAGCCTGTCCGCGTTGACGGGGCTTGATACCTCGCGCCTGCATTCGGAGGGATTTGACCGTCTGGTGGCGGATGCTCAGCAGCTGCGCGAGCAGGCGGGTTCTTCGGATCTGCTGCTGTGGATTCTGGTCAGCATTTTTGTGGTGGAGGCGCTGCTGATGATGGTGCTTTCGCCGTGGACTCAGCGGCGTTTGCAGCGTGCGTTCATGATGCGCAAGGTGGACCGTACGGGTCAGCTGAGCGAGTTCAATCCTTTGCCGATGGTGACTGCTCTTCTGGGTCTTGACGGTGACGAGGACGATGACGAAGATGAAGCCGTGGCGAGCGCAGGGGAGAAGGGCGCGTCGCAAACTTATGCAGTCCAGACCAGTACAGCACAGGCGAACGGGATGTAGATTAGTCCCGTTCGGTGGGGGCTCACATCCGCCATTTTATGCACCTTTGTGCATTTAGTGGTTGATGGCAGCTCTAGGTGCTCCTAATTAGCGTAGTCTCCGTATCCACGGTAATATATTCAGCACTGCGGATACTATTTCGGCGCTTGTCGAGGTGGTATTGGCGGTATCTATCACTCAACTTCGCGCACGCTTCACAACCGTGCGCACCAACGAAAGATGAATACTGGTGACTCAGACTATGATCGCCCCCGCATACGAACCTGCATGCGGCGGGTCTGCTTCTGTACACAATTACGGCGTCATGCACCCGGACCCCGTGTTGCTTTCCGATATGACCAGCGCAGAACGAGGAGCTGTTTACCGCTACTTGGCGCGCTTCGCTGAGCTGGATGACGCAAAGATTTTCTACGCGTACGGTCACGCTTACGAGCTGGCTCGTAAGGACGCTGAACGTGGTCTCTACGCAACTATGGCGTAGCCTGCATAATTAGCTTTGGAAATGCTGCTGCACTCCTCGTGAGTGCGGCAGCATTTCTGCTTTTCGGGCTGACTATTTGTTAATAGCCTCGCACTACGGCACAAGGAAGAGTAGCTTAATGTTTTGATGGGAAGAGACGGGCAGGAAACTTCACTTATTGCTCCTGTGTTTAGTAGCTCTTAGTATGACGGGCGATGAATATCCTGTGCAAGAAGGATAAATGCTTGTGGATGTACTCTTCAGACTGGAGCTGGAGGAGAGCTGTTCTATAATGAGTGAGGCTGACAACTGGTTGTCAGCTGCAATCGTTTGATTTAACACTCGTTTACACCTATTTTCAAGGAGGAAAACTATGGCAGATACGCCGCAGGACTCAGGGGAGCCTCTGGGTGAGGATACTGGTTCGGTTGCTGGTTCATTAGACAACCTACCGGAATCTTCAATGACTAGTGATACTGGGGAAACTACCGCAGAATACGACCAGGCTATTTTATTTATTCATGGAATCGGGGACCAAAAACCAGGTGATACTTTCAAAGCTATGGTTAACCCCCTTAAGAAAGAATGGGAAAAAGATGGGTTAAAGATTGAAGCATTAAATAATAAATCTAAAAAAGGCCAAGTTGGTAAAAAATCACCTCTCGTAGAGTCTGATATTCAGCTATCAGGGGCTTACTCTAAAAAAGTCGCATTGCGTGAAGTGTATTGGCATGGAGGAGAAAACGATTTTTCAACGACATCATCAAAGAGAAAATTTCGAAACAGATTAAAAAAAATAAAATTGATGCAAAAGGCAGCCAGGAAGAAATATTTAAAATATATTTCAAATAAATTTTTGTCGTGCTTGGTAGATAATATTTTAATCATATTGGGTGTTATTCAGATATTTTTCTTAAAGTTGCTCCAGTTTAGGCCATCAACTATTGCACTCATACTAGTTTCAGCATTTTTACTATCTGATTTTAGCTCTGTAAATAAAATATCGCAAGATGACGGGCACGAAGATAGTATAGTTGCTGTCTATAATGCTATACGTCCATTTATTTCCTTATTATTTGGGTTGTGGGTCGTTTTTGTTATATTTTATAATTCTGCCATGATTGGCAAGTTGTACGGACAGATTAAAGCATGTTCCGCGGGCTCCGATTCTGCAAAAATAGATAGAGTTTCAAGCAACATAATGAATATTCTAAATAAATCGAAAAATGTACTTATTGTGGCTCATTCTATGGGGGGCTACTTATCGTATGAAGCATTGTCACGTCAATCTACGGTAAAATATTTGGAATCCAATAGTAGTAAGCGTGTTTCTCTTTGTGGGTTGGGAAGCGGCCTTGGTCCAATGCTTGTTATAAAAAAATATAAAGAATCATATTTAGTCACCAAAATTATATTTCCAGTAATTTTGGTTTTTGCATTTTTTCTATACGCTACTTCATGGATTAACCTCTGGTATAACTTAATTATTTTATTTTATAACCCTTCACTGGGGTCGCGCTTTTACTATCTCCAGAACTGGAAGTTTAAGCCAGAGAAAAAAATAAGCATAGATTTTTGCCACTTCAATTTTTCATATGATTTGACTTTGATTAGTTCTGCATATATGGTGATTTTTTGCATCGCCATGTTGGTGATTTGCAGAATTTTCGTGTTAATCCTCAATTTCATTTACTATAATCCTAGAGTTCCAAATTTCAATTCTTTAAATACAAGTAGCCATCGTGAATTCTACTATGTTTCTGACATTGTTGGAAATACTTCAAGATTTGCTTATTCAAATAAAGTTGGGCAAGAGATGCTCGGTAATCCAATCTTTTCCGACAAAAACGGTGAAAACACCCATCTGGGCAAGTTTCTCTTGGAGGTTGTGTATAGAAGATTCATTTATTCCCATAATATGGAATACTATTTTAAAAGCGATCGTTTAAATAAATTTTTGAAAGATTGTTCTTTGTCTGGGAATGATCCAAAAGTTTTCTTATCTAAAGACTATAGTTCTTGGTGGCTGTGGGGAATCTATTGCCTGGCTCAAGTTGTTGGAACTTTTTTGTTCTACGTTATTCTTGAAGATTCTAATCGGAATGAATCTTCTTTAGTTTGGATTGCCGTAGTCTATTTTCCGTTAATCATATTTTATTCCTGGTTGCTTTATTGTGGGGGGTATATACTTTATAACCTTATTAAAATGCTTGAACTTCGATTTTACCGTCGGTACCCTAGTCTGGTAGGGGCAGGAACATTGAATGATATGACCGTTGCGACAGCTATAGACAAGAATAATTTTCCTGTATATGGATTTTTTCAATTTATAGTAGTGTCTCTAATACCTCCTTTTGCCACTTTGTTCTCTTCTACAATATTTGATTTTTTTAATTACTTGATTAAATTTACATTATTTATTTTTGCTTCTTTGATATTGTTCTACTTCGTGAAAAAAATTTTTTTGGTGAAATTCAAGAATAGAAAATAAATGCAAATCTATAAATCAGTTTACGTGCATGGTTTCTTTATGGAATTATGCACGTAAACTCATTTTGAATGAATAATGGGATAATTTGCGTATAGGATATAAATAACTTGAAGGAGTCCATCTATCAGAGTGTATGCTCTTGCATATTGAAAGACTCTTGGGTAGTTTAGAGATATCACAACCACTACTGCGAAGAGACTTCTGGTGATCTCCGTAGGTTCTTTTCGCGGTGTTGCCTCCGGTAGCGTCTGCATTGTTGCGGCGCTGCCCTAAGAAACGCCCTAAGGAAAGGTACTCACCGATGAGTTTCACCAATATCACCTCTGATTACGAGCCCGAGTTCGGTAGTTCGGCACCGAGCCGCGACAACGGCATTACTCACCCGGACCCTGTGCTGCTGTCCTCGATGACGAAGGCTCAGCGTGGTGCGGTGTGCCGCTACCTGGCTCGTTTTGCTGAGCTGGATGACGCGAAGATTTTCTACGCGTACGGTCATGCGGATGAGCTGGCTGCGAAGGAAGCGGCTCGTACCGGTAGCTTTGCTACGGTCTAAGGATTTCTGCTCCGGTGTGGTGCGGTGAGGCTGCACCTTCCGGATGCGCCCTCAGGGTGCCCGAGCTCTGCGAGGGCGGGTTCCCTGCGTAGGCGCGGAGGAAGTGTGTAGCGAACCGCCGCTGCACATCGTTTGCTGTACGCCGCATGTGCCGCCCGGCAACCACAAACTAAATATGAGAAAGCCGCCGCACCCTCCCGAGTTTCGGGGGAGTGCGGCGGCATTTCTTTGCCCAACGCAGGCTCTAGAGCCCGCGCACGACCTCCAGCAGTTTGAGTGCCGAGTCGCGCCAGGAGTAGCGGCGCACATCCGACAGGCCGTCAATGATCACGCGCTCGCGAACGGCGGTGTCCTCCAGGGATCGGATAGCCTTCACCCAATCGGCGGCGTGCGCCTCCGGGGCACCGTCAACCGGCGCGAACACGGCGTGCGGTGCGATTTCACGGAAAATCGGGATGTCACTAATCACCGCGGGGCAACCTGCCGCCTGCGCCTCGACCACGGGCAGGCCGTAACCCTCCTCGCGGGAGGCAGTGACCAGGGCGTGCGCCTGGCGGAGTAGCTGCTGGTACTCCTCGTCGCTCACGCCGTTGTGCACCTCCACGTTCTCGCCGATGAGGCGCTCGTCGGTGAGCTGCACCAGGCGCTGCGGCGGCATCTTTGAGAGCAGGTGCAGGCGGTAATCCGGCAGGGAACGCATCGCCAGCAGCAAGGTTTCTACGTTCTTGTACGGCATGAACGAACCCATGTACACCAGGTGCTTGACGGGCTGCTCTTCGCGGGTGGTGGCGCGTTCCAGCGCGGTCTGGCGGGAGACGACGCTGCCGGGCTGCGGGGCGTTGGGCACCACGAACAGCGGCTTGGTGGTCAGCTCGTGCTCACGAATCAGCGAGGCGGTCGACTCAGAAACCGTCACGACCGCGTCGCCGTGATTGAGCAGAAAACGCTGCGGGGTGTAGGTCTTGTGGAAGAGCCGCCAGCCCACGCGCACCGGTGCGGGCAGGAACCCGGGCGGGGTCGGGTGCGAGTAGTAGATGAGGTCGTGCAGGGTGAGGATCAGCTTGAACTTGCGTCCGGTGGAGCCGATGGTCTGCATGGGGGAGAACACCACATCCGGCGCGTACTTGTTCAACTGCAGTGAGGCGGTCGGTTCGAGGGGGCCGGTGGGCGAGCAGATCTTCACGTGCGGCAGGTCGGGCAGCATGTCCAGCTGACGCTCGTCACTAATGATCATGGTCAGGTCGAGGTCGGCGGCGGCTTCGTCACCGGTGTCGATGAGGGTTTTGAGTGCGCCCAGCAGGGACGCAGTGTAGCGGCTGATGCCGTCGTGGAAGCCGATACGGGTGTATCGGGCGTCAACCATGAGTTTCATGTTGGTTCCTTACTTCTCGTTCCCTTAGTGGTCGGCGGCGAAATCGGCGATGAGTTCCGCGGCGCGGCGAGGGGTTTCGTAGTGGATGAGGTGCCCGACTTCGGGGATCATGTCCAGGCGCTCGCGGGCACCGGTCGAAGTAGCGGGTAGGTCGCGGGAGGTCAGCGTCGCGTACATGGCGCGAGCTGTTTCGGGGGTGCCCAGGTCGTCGTCTTCAGCAACGAGCATCTGCACGGGTACTCGGATGGCGGCGGCGTATTCGGCGGCGGTGTGCGTAATGGACGCTTCGTAGGCGCTGAGCACTCCGCGGCGGGAGCCGAAGGAGCCGAAGTAGGCGGCGTGCTGGCCGTTGATGAAGCGGCGCATTGCTTTGTCTTTGGTGCGCATCATGACTTCGCTGGAGGCGCGGGTAATCAGCTGTGAACGCAGTAGCGGGTAGCCGATTTTTTCGGGTAGTGCCGCGCCGGTGCGGTAGTAGAGGGAGGCAAGACGCGAGGCGACGCGCTGGCTACCTTCAAGGGCGGGTTCGCTAATGGGGTTGATAAGGGAAAGCAACGCGAGCGAGTTCGGGTGTGCGGCGGCGAAGGCGCTGGTGACGATGGAACCGAAGGAGTGGCCGACCACGTGCAGCGGCAGGGGGCGTGCATCCTCGCGGGCGGGGTTGATATGTTCCACGAAGTCGTTCAGCCACGCCACGTACGCGTCGATGCTGTCCTCACCCAGGGTGCTTTCGGGCAGGTCTGCGGAGCGGCCGAAGCCGGGCAGATCGGGGCTGATGATGCTGACGTTCGGGATGAGCTTCAGCAGGTAGTTCGCGATGATTTCGAGACCGTGGTGGTCGCCGCGGAAGCCGTGCACGAGCAGTACGGGGTAGGAGCCTTCGGGAAAGACTCCGTCGTTCATGCCTTTGCCGTACTGCCAGTAGCGGGTCATGACCGCCTGCGCGCCGTCACCGATGAGGGCGTCGTGGCGGGTGCCGGGAATGAGCGGGCCGGGCACACCCTCAAGAATCGAGGTGTTGGGGGAGTCCGGGGTAACGGTGGAGGTCATGGGTACCTTTCGCGGGTTGGGTACTGGGACGGCAAAGTCCCGTTCTTAATTCTAGGGGAGAAGCCTGAAAGGGCTCTGAAACCCGCCTGCCGCATCGTGGTCGGGCGGGTGGTAGGGCGGGCGGTGCCGTCCATTTGGTAGTCGGGGCGGCCTCAACTCTGGCGCGGTGCTGGTTTCGCGCTACACTTGGAGGGTTAAGTTTTTATCAACCTGTCTTTATTTAAGGAATCGCTGTGTCTGCTCAGGTAGAGACCGAACGCAACGAAAATGCGTACGACTTCCGCGCTATGGAAGCCAAGTGGCGCCCCTACTGGGACGAAACGAAGGTTTTCCAGCCCACCGGTCACGCACCCAAGGGCCGCAAGTATGTGCTGGATATGTTCCCGTACCCCTCCGGTGACCTTCACATGGGTCACGCGGAGGCATTCGCTATTGGTGACATGAACGCCCGCTACTTCAAGCAGTGCGGCTATGATGTTCTGCACCCGATTGGCTGGGACTCCTTCGGCCTGCCCGCTGAGAACGCAGCCATTAAGAACGACACTCACCCCAAGGAGTGGACGTACAAGAACATTGAGACTCAGGCTGAGTCCTTCAAGCGTTACGCTATTGCTGTTGACTGGAGCCGCCGCCTGCACACCTCGGACCCCGAGTACTACAAGTGGACTCAGTGGCTGTTCGAGCAGTTCTACAAGAAGGGCCTGGCGTACCGTAAGGACTCTATGGTCAACTGGTGCCCCAAGGACCAGACCGTGCTCGCGAACGAGCAGGTTGTCAACGGTGCGTGTGAGCGTTGCGGTACTACCGTGACTAAGAAGTCGCTGAACCAGTGGTACTTCAAGATTACTGATTACGCACAGCAGCTGCTGGACGACATGGAGCAGCTGGAGGGCAAGTGGCCCGACCGTGTTCTGCTCATGCAGCGCAACTGGATTGGTCGCTCCGAGGGCGCTGAGGTGCGCTTCGAGATTGAGGCGACCGAGGACCAGGCTGCTGAGTCCTTCACCGTGTTCACCACCCGCCCGGACACCCTGTACGGCGCAACCTTCATCGTGGTTGCTGCGGATGCGGCGTTCGCCGAGCAGATCGTGGCACCCGAGCACAAGGCTGCCCTGGAGCAGTACCGCGAAGACATTAAGGCACTGAGCGACATTGACCGCCAGTCCTCCGACCGCGAGAAGACCGGCGTGTTCACCGGCCGCTACGCGATTAACCCGCTGACCGGCGCGAAGCTGCCCGTCTGGGCTTCTGACTACGTGCTCGCCGACTACGGTACCGGCGCGATTATGGCTGTGCCCGCGCACGACCAGCGTGACCTCGAGTTCGCCCTGAAGTTCGACCTGCCCATCGTGAAGGTTCTGGACGTTGAGGGTGCTGAGGACCCGGCTACCAGCGGTGTTGCCGCAGCTGGTGACGGCGTGCTCATCAACTCCGGTGAGCTGACCGGCCTGCCGAAGGCTGAGGCGCTCGCTAAGGCTATTGAGCTGGTTGAGGCTGCCGGCACCGGTGAGGGCAAGGTCATTTACCGTCTGCGTGACTGGCTGCTGTCCCGCCAGCGTTTCTGGGGCACCCCCATCCCCGTGATTCACTGTGAGGATTGTGGCGAGGTTCTGGTTCCTGAGGATCAGCTGCCGGTGCTGCTGCCCGATAACCTGCGCGGTGAGCAGCTGGCTCCTAAGGGCCAGTCGCCTCTTGCCGCTGCCGATGACTGGGCGATTGTGCCTTGCCCCGAGTGTGGCAAGCAGGCTCGCCGTGACTCGGACACCATGGACACCTTCGTGGATTCCTCCTGGTACTTCCTGCGTTACGTTTCCCCGAACTACGACAAGGCTCCTTTCGACCCGCAGGCTATGAGCGAGTGGGGTGCCGTCGACATGTACGTTGGCGGTGTGGAGCACGCTATTCTGCACCTGCTGTACGCACGCTTCTTCACCAAGGTTGTTCGCGACCTGGGTCTGATCAAGCACGATGAGCCGTTCAAGGCGCTCATGAACCAGGGCCAGGTGCTCAACGGCGGTAAGGCTATGTCCAAGTCGCTGGGTAACGGCGTGAACCTGGGTGAGCAGCTCGACAAGTTCGGTGTGGACGCTATCCGCACCACCATGATTTTCGCGTCCCCGCCCGAGGATGACGTGGACTGGGCGGATGTTTCCCCGTCCGGTTCGCAGAAGTTCCTGGCTCGCGCATGGCGTGTGGCTCAGGACGTCACCAGCGAACCCGGCGTTGACGCAACCACCGGTGACCTGGAGCTGCAGAAGCTGATTGCTCGCACCGTGCACGAGGTTCAGGGCCTGCTGGAGAACGGCAAGTTCAACGTGGTTGTTGCGAAGACCATGGAGCTTGTGAACGCTACCCGTAAGGCTATTGACTCCGGTGCTGGTGCGGCTGACCCTGCTGTCCGTAAGGCTGCTGAGACTATCGCTATTCTGCTGTCTCTGTACGCACCCTACACCGCTGAGGACATGTGGCACGCTCTCGGCCACGACACCCCGGTTCTGACCGCGGGCTTCCCCGAGGTTGACCCGGCTCTGCTGGTGGATGACACCGTCACCGCTATCGTGCAGATTAAGGGCAAGGTCAAGGCTCGCCTGGAGGTTGCGAAGGATATTTCCGAGCAGGAGCTTCAGGAGCTGGCTCTGGCGGATGCCGCTGTTCAGCGTTCGATTGGTGACGCCGAGATCCGCAAGGTGATTGTGCGTGCGCCTAAG
The DNA here is from genome assembly GCF_001813565.1 of Rothia sp. HMSC068E02. Classification (NCBI taxonomy): domain Bacteria; kingdom Bacillati; phylum Actinomycetota; class Actinomycetes; order Micrococcales; family Micrococcaceae; genus Rothia; species Rothia sp. HMSC068E02. Next base: position 942,612 of record NZ_KV812882.1, on the reverse strand, counting down.
CTCGTGAACATCGTAATCTAAGCTTCTTAGATAAAGTACAAGCCCCGCTGTGGCTTCGGCTCGTTCAACGGAACGAATCCGGAGGCGCGGCGGGGCTTTGCTGTACTGCGGTAGTGATGAGTGCCATAATGTTCAGGGAACGCTAGGAGAGGGTTCGTCATCGAATCATGCACTGACGAACCGGAAGAAGGGCCGGAATATGGAGCGAGAGAATAAAGCAGAGAACCGCATTGCCGTGGTGACCGATAGCGCCGCCGCCCTCGACCCGGAGCTCGTGCAACGCCTGAGCGCTCGCGGCAATTTCGTGATGGTTCCGATGCCGGTGACTATTCGCACGCCCGGTGAGCCGGATCGTCAGCTGCAGGATCTGACCGCCGCCGAGGTGGATGAGGCGATTATGCTTGCGCACGTGATGGGCCAGACGGTGAGCACTTCCGGGCCCGCGCCGGGCGTGTTTGCTGATGTGTATGACGAGTTGGCGTCGCGAGGTTTTACGCATGTGGTATCGGTGCATCTGTCCGGTGAGCTCTCGGGTACGGTGGAGGCGGCACGTACCGGCGCCCGCCTGAGCCGCCTGGGTTCTCAGGGCGTGAGCGTGGTGGATAGCCGCACGGTCGCCGGTGCCTACGGTCATGCGGTGGTGCGAGCCCTGGAGATGCTGAACTCTGCTTCCTCTGATTTTGTTCCGAGCCCTGACTACCCGAGCCCTGACTATCCGACTGCGGGGCAGCTGGTGGACTACATTCAGTCCGTCTGCGAGCAGTCCACGCTCTACTTTTATATCCCGACCCTGGATGCGTTGCGCCGCGGTGGCCGTGTTTCCCCGGCGTTGGCGATGGTGGGGCAGATGTTCCAGATTAAGCCGATTGGCACGATTACCGAGGGCAAGCTGGCGTATGTGGAGCGCCCCCGCACTGCGGCGCGCGCCCTGGAGCGCCTGGTGGAGGTGACGGTGCAGGCCTGTCGCGAGCATCGGCATGCGGCGGCGCTCAACTCTGCCTCCGTAAGCTCTGTTGCCGCCGACCCCGCTAGTTCTTCGCTTGCCGCAACCCCGCGCGGTGAGGTGGTTGCGGTACATCATGTGGGCAACGCGGCGCAGGCGGTGCAGCTGTATGAGCAGGTTCAGCAGATGCTGGGGGAGAGCTCCCTAGTTCATGATGCCGCCGCTTCTTCGGCGCCGGAGTTTTTGATGAGCGCGCTACCGCCGGTGCTGTCGGCTCATTCGGGTTTGGGTGCTGTGGCGCTGGTCGTTTATTAGGATCGTGCACTAGCCGCCTTCCGATGTGCCCATGCTGACCCCGTGTTGTGTGTCTGCGAGTGCACTCGTGCAGTGTTCTTGTGCGGTGTTTTCGTATGATGCGCCGCGGGCGACACGAAATATGCTCAATTTTGTATACCGGGAGCGTATTTAGCCCTCTTTAAGGCTGTGGTGTGTCTTACTTTGGGGTCGTCTGTTTTTGGGTGAGAATTTGCACCGTGTGCGAGCGTATCGGGTGTCATTGAAACCCATTCGCAGGTGAAAGGGTATTTTTTACCCTCAGATTTTGCCTTGATATGGCGCGGTTTTTAGCAAATGTGTGTTTCGTGTGTGTTTATGTTGCCCTGACCGTATCGCAACATTTTCTAGGGGCGAACACAACGTAAAACAACAGAAAACAACGGGTTTTTGCTGGTTTTTATGGCGCAACTCACAAAAATTTCTTGATGGAACACACCAAAACACACACAAACTAAGGTAGGATTGTTACCAACAACGGCGGAACGCACCGGGCAACATAGAGCACGGACAAATCCGACAAACCAGAGCCCACAAGGCATCGGATTTGTACACCGCCACCAACGCACTGACAAGGAGATACTCCAGTGACTGTACGCGTAGCAATCAACGGCTTCGGCCGCATCGGCCGCACCTTCTTCCGCGCAGCTCAGACCGAGGGCGTCGGCTTCGAGATCGTCGCAATCAACGACCTCACCGATGTTGAGACCCTGGCACACCTGCTCAAGTACGACTCCATCATGGGTCGCTTCAACGCAGAGGTTGAGGTCAAGGAAGGCGCGCTGGTTGTTGACGGCAAGGAAATCAAGATCCTCGCTGAGCGTGACCCCCAGAACCTCCCCTGGAAGGACCTGGGCGTTGACGTAGTCCTCGAGTCCACCGGTTTCTTCACCGAAGGCAGCAAGGCAAAGGCACACATCGAGGCTGGCGCTAAGAAGGTTATCCTCTCCGCTCCCGGTAAGAACATCGACGGCACCTTCGTCATGGGTGTGAACGACGACCAGTACGATGCAGCTAACCACCACATCGTCTCCAACGCATCCTGCACCACCAACTGCCTCGCTCCGATGGCTAAGGTCCTGAACGACGCATTCGGCATCAAGCAGGGTCTGATGACCACCATCCACGCATACACCGCTGACCAGCGTCTGCAGGATGCTCCCCACCGCGACCTGCGCCGTGCACGCGCAGCAGCTGTGAACATGGTCCCCACCTCCACCGGTGCAGCAGCAGCTGTTGGCCTGGTTCTGCCCGAGCTGAAGGGTAAGCTGGACGGCTTCGCAGTCCGCGTTCCCACCATCACCGGCTCCATCACCGACCTGACCTTCACCGCTGAGCGCGAGGTCACCGTTGAGGAAGTCAACGCAGCAGTCAAGGCAGCAGCTGAGGGCCCCATGAAGGGCATCATCAAGTACAACGAGGATCCCATCGTGTCCAAGGACATCGAGGGTGAGCCCATCTCCACCGTCTTCGACGCACCGCTGACCAAGGTCATCGGCGACCAGGTGAAGGTTATCGCTTGGTACGACAACGAGTACGGCTACGTTGCACGCCTCGTGATGTTCACCAACAAGGTTGTGGCATCCCTCTAAGCCCCAATAGGCTTGCGACGCTCATCAAGTGTAAGCGTCACCCCGCGTAACTAACGCATAGTGAACCCCGGCACCACCGCATCAAGCGGGGGAGTCGGGGTTTGCTGTACCAAGACCCTGTGTAAGGGTCTTAATAAAACCCCAAAAACGTATAAACATACTATTTTCCGTCGCCCTTTTTGGGTCAAAAATACCGTAAGAAAATAGCTGATAGAGAGTGTGAATATCCGCGATATTCTGCGGAGAAACACCATCTAAAAACTATTTACTAGGCTGTCATTCACCCTAATGTTCGGTATGATGGAAACGGTATATAAACCCACCTATCCAGGAGGAATTCCTATGGCTAAGGCACTGTCCGAACTGCTCGAAGAAGGCGTCGCAGGCCGCCACGTTCTCGTCCGTTCCGACCTGAACGTACCCCTGAAGGACGGCGTTGTCACCGACGATGGCCGCGTCCGCGCATCCCTGCCCGTCATTGAGAAGCTCGCCAAGGCTGGCGCACGCGTTATCGTGACCGCACACCTGGGCCGCCCCAAGGGCAAGGTTGACCCCCAGTACTCCATCGCACCGGCAGCTGCACGCCTGGCTGAGCTGGCATCCGTGCCCGTGAAGGTTGCAACCGACCTGGTAGGCGAGGACGCAAAGGCTAAGGCAGCAGCCCTGGCTGACGGCGAAGTTCTGGTCGTTGAGAACGTCCGCTACGACGCACGCGAGACCTCCAAGGATGACGCAGAGCGCGGCGAGTTCGCTGACGAGCTGGTCGCACTGACCGGCGAGAACGGCGCATACGTGAACGACGCATTCGGCGCAGTTCACCGCAAGCACGCTTCCGTCTACGACGTTGCTAAGCGTCTGCCCGCATACCTGGGTGACCTGGTGAAGAAGGAAGTTGACGTTCTGGCTAAGACCCTGAACGACCCCGAGCGTCCCTTCGTTGTGGTCATGGGTGGCGCTAAGGTTTCCGATAAGCTCGCCGTGATTGACAACCTGATCGGTAAGGCTGACACCATCCTCATTGGTGGCGGCATGGGCTACACCTTCGCATACGCACAGGGCTACGAGGTTGGTCAGTCGCTGCTGGAGAAGGACCAGGTCGAGAACGTTCTGCGTTACCTGAAGGAAGCTCCCGAGAAGGGCACCGAGATCATCACCGCAGTTGACGTTGTTTGGTCTGACGCATTCTCCGCTGACGCTAACACCGAGATCCGCCCCATTGAGGATCTGACCGGCGGTAAGCTTGGTGCAGAGGCTGAGGGTCTGGACATTGGCCCCAAGACCCGCGAAATCTTCGCTGAGAAGATCAAGGGCGCAAAGACCATCTTCTGGAACGGCCCCGTTGGCGTGTTCGAGATTGCTCCCTTCGCTGAGGGTACCCGCGCGGTGGCACAGGCTATCGTCGACTCTGACGCATTCTCCATCATTGGTGGTGGCGACTCTGCTTCTGCAGTCCGTAACCTGGGCTTCAAGGATGAGCAGTTCGGCCACATCTCCACCGGTGGTGGCGCTTCCCTCGAGTACATTGAGGGTAAGACCCTGCCCGGCCTGGAGGCACTGGGCGCCTAATCTGGGTGCACAGATTTAGTACACGGTTTTAGTGTAAGGAACCCCCGCTGGGGCGGTATTTTGGTACCGTTCCGGCGGGGGTTTCTGCATGCCCGGCTGATCTTTCGTGGGCGGGGTAGCGCACGCTGTTTCCTGGCTATATGCTGTGGATTCCCTAGATGTGCGGCCTGTATCCGGGAGGGACAGAGGCGGCTTTACTAGACTGGAAATATAGAGGTTCCCGGCGCTCACCGGGCGGTACCCATACGGTTACCGCGGGGGAGCGAAGCAGGGAGCGCACGCACCTCCACAGGCAAACAAATACAAGCAAGCGAATACAGGCGGGCGAAGAAGCCCAGCGATTGAGCTTAGCCGCCCGCGAGTAGCCCAGAACCACCTCGGCAGCTCGTGAAAACGGTAACTCATAAATATGGAATCCAAGGAGGGAAAGAATGACCGTAAACGCTCAAATGCTCTTTGACGAAAAAGACTACACCGGAACATACCCGTACGTTGCCGATGGCGTGATCGGGCCCTACACACCCGCAAACCGGGACCACCCCGCCTACTCGGCACCCGCCCCGGGCGTGAGGTACACGCCGAATGCTTACAAGGTGTCAAACCTGCGCCCCTACCTGGGCTACTACTACGCCTGCCAAAACTACATGATTCTCGCCTCCGAACCGGCAGTTCTGAGGATCGACAATATCAGCGAAGAAATGTTCTTCCCCGCCATTCAGGACCTCTACGAAGAGGGTAAAGGCTGGGTCATCACGCCTGCCTCTAAGGTTCTGACCATGAACCTTCTGGAAGGGCAGCCGCGCCTCATCGACGAGACGCTAAAAATTGTGGAATGGAACGTGCGGTTCGATATTCTTCCCGAAGTTCAGGTGTACCGCAAAGACACAAACCAGGTGTACCCCATCACCGACTTTGATACGCGCGGCCTGATCCGAGACGGTGCAATACACGGGACTCTACGCACACAATTCACGAATGAGTGGAGGCCCGTCCAATTCATCCCAGAAAATAGTTTGAGCTAGGGGAGGGGAGAGCAACATGACGAATAACTTTGGTGGACCCGGATACGGCGGACCCGGATACAACGAGCAACGAGCGCTCATGAGGTCTATGATTTCTCGCGCCAAGTTTATACGAGCTGGCGTGTTCGCCGGCGCCGCCCTCGTCGCGATAGCGTTTGGCTGGGGCACTCAACTGCTCAACGGGACAGGCTCGGAGTCCCAGGCCGATAAGAAGCGTGACCAGGAATTTGTGCGCCTGGAACCCACGGAGAAGTACGATGAGCTCCGTACCTTGGGACCTTCCTCCGGGCCTCTCGTCTATACGGCGTTTGAGCGTAAGGGGCGCTTCATTCCTGCCACCGAGGTGCAGGCGGCGCAGAACGTGCCGTACCCTATTCAGCAACCCGGAATGGATAACTACGACCGCGCCGGCTTGTACGCGTTCTTGGCGTACTTCTTTGCGTCGATGAATTACTTCTACCACACGGGCGATACTGAGCCTCTTTCCAAGGTCACGGACCCCGAAAAGGTGCTGCACCCCGAAATTCTTCGCCTGTACAGGGAGAAGCGCGGTTGGGTTATTTCGGCTGATAAGAATGTGCTGAGCGCCAATGTTGCTGATGATCTTATCGCGGGTGAAAAGGCTAAAAATACGAGCCGAAATATTCTGGTGAGCACCCTGTACACGACTAAGGCTAAGGACCTTGCGTTTTATGTTAAGGAGACGGGGGAGAAGCAGGATATTCGCAAATATTTGAAGTATCTGGGGCGTTTCTCGCTGGCTGTGGAGCATCTGCGCGGGCAGTGGGTGATTGTTGTTGACCGCGACGGCTACAGCAACCGCAACACCTACGAGCCGATCTACCCGCAAGGATTCGGGCAGCTGTAGTTTCTCTAAAAACCCCCGCCGGGCAGTACTTTCGGTACTGCGCTGGCGGGGGTTTCTTGCTGGACTTTCCCGGTGGGCTCTTCGCGGCTGGCTATGGGAGGTGGAAGTAGAGGGAGGTGGAATCCGTCCTACTGAGTTCGTGTGCCGCGGGCGCGTGTGTTACCTTGAAGGGTGTGTGATTCTCACTGTCACCGAGAGGGAACACACATGCAACGAATGTGGGCGAGGAAGCTCGTTCACTGTCACATCAACTTCCGGAAGTAAATATATGGGTAACGTCCACGCTAATACTGAAGCTGTTCCTTTTGACTTTGAGAGCGCTGAGGCTCTCAAAACGCATTTGACGCATCTAACTCAGGTAATTGAGCATCAGCTCCCTGCCCGCTATGGCGCCGATGGTACTTGTGGTGCCGCTCAGCTCGCTCTGGAGGGGTTCACCGGTGGCTATGCACGAGTGTATAGAGCAAAGCTTGCTTCGTCATTTGCGCTGTTGCGAGAGTTTAAAGAGTGCTTTAGCAATGCAGCTCGTAATATGGAGACTTACATTCGTGCTGCCCGCGAGGAAGAACGCATCCGCCGAGAGATTACTGAATGGGAGAAGCTCAACGAACGTAATGAGATGATCAAACAACGTAAGGAGATGCTTTCTGAAGCATCAAAGGGGAGGGAATTCTCTCCCGGGCATTTGATGACGCCAAGTTCTGAAGAACTCGTTGAGCTTCCCCCTCGTCCTATGCCTTCCCACCCCCCGCATTTTGAGGTCTACACGCCCCGCCCTGTAGCTGACCCCTTCACTGGTGCTCAGGGTAACTCAGTTTCTTCAGGAGTTTCTCAAAGTGCTCTCGGACAGTTTGCCGAGGCAAACTCTTCTGCACAGGGTACTCAGCATTTGAATACCCAGATTGCGCTTGCTTCTGGTGGATCTACGGTTTCTATCGTGCCGCACAATGCGTATCAGCATCGTCAGGTCACTCTTTCTATGAATGCTGAACTTGGTCAGGCGCAGCTTCGCGTTGCATCCACCTATGCTCAGTTCCGTTCGAATACTTCATGGGGAACTTTTAACGCTGACTCTTTGATTGCTGCGTTGCATACCTGGATTGAGGATGTCGATGCAGATGTCCATTGGCTGGGTAAGCTTGCTCAAACGATGTTTGATGTCGCAAGTCGTGGCTACTTGGAAAAACCGGCTATTGAACATCACGAAGAACTTTCAGGGCCTGGGGCAAGGGCTCAAATTAGCCTCGACATGAACCTTCTGAATGAGCTGATGCATGATGACATTCCTATGCATCACCTACTGCAGGTTCCCGGCATGAGTATTACCGGTGTAAATATCTCATCCGGCTACGCAAATGACCCCGTGAACGTTGCAACCGGTAACTTCATTGAAAGTGAAGTTGACCTTCGCTCTCATGTAAACCCTGTGTTGCGTCTTGAGCGCACCTACAACAGTGTTCTCGCTGCCCTCCCGAATACCCCTCGTGGCGCTTTTGGTAAGGGCTGGTCAAGCATGCTGGATAGCCGACTTGAGCAAAACTCAGACAGCATCTCATGGCACACTGCCGATGGCCGTGAACTCGTTTTTGAACGTGATACGAACTCGGCTAGCGGGTATGCACGAACTTCCAATGCTCCTTACTGGTTGGAGAAGGTAACCGAGTCGGCTCTAGACGTGGCACCTACACATAACGTGGATTCAGCCTCTGCGCCCTTCGAAGAAAATACCGAAGGACAAGAGGCCCTTTGTCGCGCCCTATACTCTGCTGTGAATAAAGCGGTCAAGTTTGCCCATCGTTTACTGCCGTCATCCTTTGAAGTAGCAGAATCGTCTGAACCCAGTTACTACTGGTCTGTTACTAACCATTCTGGTAGCCGTTATTTGTACGCTCCTTCGGGTGAATTGGTTGCTTACATGGAGGGGCACCCCAGCTCAGCTGTAGTTGCTCTTTACAACCGTGGCCCAAAGGCTAAAGCTGATGGGGAATTCGTAGCTCAGCGACCGAGCGCCTTGATTCAGCCTCTTAGCGCGCAGGGCATTATTTTCAGCTATGACGCACAGGATTTTGTATCTGCTGCATCTCTCGTCAACTTCAGCGAAGGCTCCTCTGAAGAACATTCATCAGCACAGGTCGAAAGCCAGCTGAACGATGTGCGCTATATTTACAATTCTGCTGGCGTACTTTGTGAAGTTCAGCGACCTGATGGTATCCGCCGTTATGAACAGACGGAGGATAACCTTATCCACCGTGTCTGGAATGAAACGGGATATTGCGAGGTTGAGAATAGCTATGACGCTGATGGCCGCATCGTAGCCCAGAAAACTGAGCACGGTCGAAATATTAGCTACCGCTATGAGCACGGTCTAATGACCGTGATTGAAGATTCCGGAACCGGTGAGCACGCTAATATTTGGCGATCAAACGAACACGGTCAGATTGTTTCCCTCGTGGCTGGCGACGGAAGTCGCCAGTCCATGCGATACAACTCCTACGGTTACCGCACCTACATCTGTGAGCGTGACGGATCTGTGACTCATCGTAGCTACGATGAACGCGCTCGCCTTGTCTCGGAAAATACTCCGGAAAGTGCAGTCCACCGTTATACGTGGGATGAGTACGACCGTATGATTGCCCACCGAATTATGAATAAGAATCGGCGTGCAGGCACCCTCACCGAAACACGCTATACCTACTCCCAGAACCCGCTGGACCCTAATCCCCTGACTATTACCCGTAACGGAGGCGATACAACTTATCTTGAATGGGACAATGCCGGCCATTGCACCGCCGTCGCTGATGAATCAGGATTCAAGCAGCACTTTACCTACAATGACCGTGGGCAGCTTCTGAGCTCCACGGACTCTAGTGGTGCGCAAACGCAGTATTCGTATGATGCTGCTGGTAACCTGAGCTCAGTAACTAATCCTCTCGGCAATACCCAGTATTTTGAGTGGGATGCGAGTGGACGACTCAGCACGGTGGTCGACGCGATGGGTGCTCGTTGGGGTTTGTCTTATGCAGAAGCAGCTCAGAACGCTACGCCGAACTCCGAGCAGCACTTGACAGCGCTGACCGACCCTGAAGGTAACATCACTACTTTTGAATACTCAGCTGGTCACCTAAGCGCTGTGATTGACCCTATGGGTAACCGAACCAGCGTCGAACGCGACACCTGGGGCAACGTTATCTCCATGACTGATGCCGCAGAAGCCAAGACCCATTATGAATACGACGAACTTTCGCAGCTCGTCGCTATCATTGACCCCTGCGGGGCTCGTACCGAGTACGAATATTCTCTAACTGGCGACCTGAGTCGCATGGTGGACGCTACTGGTGTAGCTTTGAGCATTACCCACTCGCGCTCTCACGGTGAGTATTCAATGCGAGTTGAGGGCGCGCCTGGTAACTACGCCGTTGTAACCGATGCCCTGGGACGAGTTGTCTCTGCATCAAATTCTCTGATGACTATGGTACCGGGGCTGGGTCCCGCTGGGTCTTTGCGCTCTAACTCTTCTCTTGCGGGGCTTGCTTCAGCAGGTAAGCAGCCTTCTGAGCGTCCTGCGGGTCCTTGGGCGTCGTGGAGCTTGGTGCAGCCGGAACTTCGTGTTCCCACTATTTTGGGTTCCCTCGATAACGTATCGCGAGGCGATAGCGCCCTTACTGCTGCTCATCTTCCGTCTGTTATGACGATGTTTGAGAACCGCCAGGATATGGCGGCTCTCTTTGGGGTGCCCGTTCCTAAATTGAATATTCCGGATGCCTCTATCCTTCTCAACTCTTCCTCTGATAGTTCTGCACAGGCTGGATATAACACTCACGGTCAGATTGCTCAGATTAGCTCTGCCGATGGAGGGGCAATTAGCTTCGAGTACGATGCTCAGGGACGTATGAGTCGTAGCATCAGTGCAGCTGGTCGAGAGACTTTCTTTGAATATGACGTGGCGGGCCGTTGTACCAGCCAGAAAGCCCTCAAGAAAACGAGCGAGCTCGATACTGACGAAGGTTACTTGGAAACTATCTTTACCTATGATGCTGCAGGTCGCCTGTTGGAGAAGACCATTAGGGATTCTGCAGATGCTTCAACTGCCTCGTTGCGTCTTGTGCAGTACACCTACGATGCTGCTGGCCGACGCATTAAAGAAGATACGGGGGAGAAGGTCACCTGCTACAGCTACACTTCACGTGGACTTATTGCACATATTGAAGATAGTGTTGAAGGTACTCGTTCTTTCTCATACGATGCGGCAGGTCGCCTTGTTGGCGTTGATGACGCTTTGGGTGGTACCTCCCGTTGTGAGTATGACGCGCTCGCACGTCCTCTGCGCTGGATTACGCCTGCGGGTATCGTAACGAGCTATGAATGGGACGCGGCGGGCCGTCTTCTGCGTGAAGAACGCTCGGGCACAAGTTTTACGGTTGAAAGCGCGGCAGATTCTCTCGTGCGTACTTTCTCCTACGATGCTGCAGGACGTCTTCTTAGTATGAATGACGGTGAACGTATCCGTTCGTTTGAGTACGATTACGCTCGCGGGGGTGTGCTCCGTTCGGTCACTGTTAACGGTGAACTCCAGGGAACTTTTGAATATTCCTTGATGAATGGACGTGGCTCTCAGCAGGGCACGTTGAAGGTTTCGGTAAATGATGCAAAGGCAGAGCATATTTATGAGTACTCTGCATCTGGCAGGTTGATGAGCCGTACTCGCGTACCCCATGGTGATATGAACATGAAGCGCATTTCAAGTACGGTATCTATTGCTGATCACACCACGGGTATTCTTCGTGCCCCGGACGCGAACCAGCGTACTCTCCATGCCTTGCAAGCGTTTAAGCAGCGCGGTGAGTACACGCTGAACTATACCTACGACGCTGACGGCGTTCTGGCAATGAGTAGCAACCCGTACGGTTCGGTCCACTGGATGCGTGACGGAGCCGGACGAGTGCGCCATACCCAGTCCAAGGACGCCTTCGCTCGTACCAGGGAGATGGAATTTACCCATGCTCCGTGTGGTTCCCTAACTTCGGTGCGTACAGATGATAGTCATGCAGTGTGGGAACTCGATCCTGCCAAGAATATTCCCGTCGGATACAAGGTAGAGCGTACCGGTACCGGTGAGTTGGGAACTGGTACTGCACCTGTAAGTACGTTTGTTGCTCATGTGCAACGTAACGCTTCTTCTCAGGTTGCTGTTTGCACGCTTGAAGACGCAGGAAATAAGTCTGAGGCACACACTATGAAGTATCGCTATGATGCTTCTGGTGCTCTCATCTCTGTATCGGACGGTACTCAGGAACGAACCTGGACCTACGAAAACGGCATGATGGTCGCCGAGGCATTGTATAAGCACAATTGTGAGCAGGGAAATAACGCCCTGTTGCAGGAACGCGCCTTCAGCCATAATTCAATTGGTCTACTCAGCGCTGTTTCTGAGGTGCAGTATGGTGCCGATGGGACTGTGCAGAATCGTTCTCGAACTGAATATTTCTATAACGCTGCCGGCGAGCGCGTCCGTGAGGTGACCACGGACGAGCTGACTGGACAGCGCAGTGAGCGTACCCTTGGATGGGATGCCATGGGACAGGTGAATGCTATTCGCTGGGACAGTGAAGAGTGGGAGCTACACCATGATATGACTGGTGAGCTTGCCTCCGTGCATGCTAATACTACGGTTGATGTCCCCAATGCATCTATGCCTTTGATGTGGGACGCTGTCTCATCCGTACCTATGGTGCTGGGTGTGGGTGGAATGAGTGCAGGTTCTGTGCTGGAGAATATGTCTTCTGAAGAGGAACTGGGCTATGGCTTGGGCTGGTCTATGTCTTCTAACCCGTGGGAAAGTGACGTAGCTGCTGTTCCTGCTGTTCCTGGTCTTGGCACGGTTAGTGCTGGTCCGGCAGCTTCCTCAGTCAATGTTGCTGGTCTTGATTTCATGGGTTTCCGTGTGGCTGATGCTGGCGTGCGCCGTTTTGTGTCCACCGATGCCTTGAGCTCGGTGCCGGGTATTGTGCACGGTACGGATGTGAACTCTTTTGCGGGCTGGAACCCTATTTCTCTAGCTGACCCGTGGGGTTTGCGTCCGATGTCGGTGAGGGAGTTTAGGGACTATCAGGTTCGAAAAACAGAGAAGAAAAATCATGATACATCTGAGATTATTAACGCGCTAAAGTATAATGCTGGTGGCCCAATGCTGTTTATATTGGGGATGAATTATTATTCACCATATTCCCTCTTTGGATTTTATAATTACATTAATAAAGATCCAAAGATTGAGGATTTGAATGTTCAGCGGCAACATGGGCATAGTGGGGATATTCCTCCTGTTCCTCCGCAAAATATTCATCAAGTGGCGCAACGCATGAATTCAGTTAATGACAATAAACATGTTAAAGACATGGAGAATTCTCAAGGAAACGCAGGGTACTCAGCCGTTCAAATTGACGTTTATGACGGGAAGAAGCCTGATGGTTCGAAGGAGAAGGTAGCATATGTTTATATTCCCGGCACCGATTTTGATATTCCGGTAAAAGATGGTGAGATTGGCTCTATAGGAAATAATCTTGGTCTGGCTGGTAATATCTCTGATAAACCTGTTAATGATTTGTCGCCGTATCATCGAATGGTGGAAGAAGCAATGCGTAAGGCAGAACTGGATGATGTGGATCGTGTTGTAATGGTTGGACATTCTCAGGGTGGTGCTGTGGCGTATTCACTTGCCAATAATAAGGAATTTAATAGTAAATATAAGGTATCTAATGTTGTAACCTACGGTGCACCGACCAGCAATCTTGAGGGACAACGAGATGATCTTGACCATCACTTTAACTATGTGGCTGTTGTGAACGAGAATGATGTGGTTCCTGGCCTAACACCTGGAAAGCAATACGGCGAGCCCGCAAATCGTGTACATGTCGTTGAAAGTGATAAAGCTAGTGGGGGCATGGATTCTCACGGTATGGATATTTATGTCGATGCTACTCAGCGTTATGTTGCTAGTGGCTACGGTGATGATGAAGGCGTTGATATCGATGCACAGGCGTACAGTGCACAACAAGAAGCGCAAGGAGTAGAAGAAGGAACTGGACTATATACCGGTAGAAATACTTCTAAGAGTACTCGTTTCGATCGTGTGATACGAGAAGCCCTTCGGGGATAAAGATATGTTTTAGGAAGGAGAGGAAATGACTGTCGACCCGGAGTGGACTAAAAAATTCTTCAACCAAGAGGACTATAGGGGAGCATACCATCTTGTCGATACTGACATGATTGGAATTTATACCCCGGCAGACCAACAGCACCCTGCATATTCTGCGCCGCCGCCAGACTACAGCTATACGTTTACTAAATTTCTAACGTCCGCTGATTTGGAATTCTATAATATCTATTATTATCAATGCCAAAACTATATGCTTTTGGCATCCGATTCGCGTCGCCTCGAATATGCAATGACCGCCGAAGAACTATTCTTTCCCGCCATCCAAGATATCTTTGACGACGGAAAAGGGTGGGTCATCACCCCCAACCAACAAATCTTGACCATGCACATTCTCGAAGCACAACCGCGCATCCACAACGAAGAACAAAAAATCTTCGACTGGAACGTCAAATTCGACATCCTTCCCGAAGCAAAAGTTTTCCGGAAAGATGCCGGGCAGCTACAGCCCATCGCCGAATTCGACACGCGCGGACTCCTTCGCGACGGAGCAATCTACGGTACCTTGCGCTCGCGTTTCCTCGATCCCGGGTGGGATATTCACTTCATTCCCGAAAAGGAGGCATAACAATGGAGCCCCAACGTAAGGAGCAGGAGACGAGCGCCCAGCAGAACTCCTCCCAGGAAGCTCATCCGGTATCTTCTGGTCAGCTACTTGCTCATCAGTCGGAGCCGCGAAAGCCCCGTTTTTCTCGTCGTACCCTCGCAATAGGGGGCGTGGGAGTCCTCGGCGCTCTCTTCGTTGGTCGACAGGCCGGTATCCTCGCCACCAATGAGGAAAAGCAAGAAGTTCGTCTTCTCAAGCGAGATAGGGCACTAATCGCTCTAGAACCTGAAGAGAAGTTTGACGCTGGTTACGTAGACCGTGGAAGCGCAGCGGGGTTTATGGTGTACACCGCCTACGAACGCAGCGGAAGGTACGTGCCCGCCACTGAAGAGCATGCAGCCCAGAATGTGCCGTACCCCGTTCTGCAGCCGGGAATGAATGAGTATAACCGCGGTGGTTTCTATATTTTTCAGGCGTACTTTTATGCCGCCCTGAACTATTTCTACTACACGGGAGATACCAAACCGCTCTCTGAAGTGATCAACCCCGAAGAGATTATTTCCCCTGAGCTTCTTCGACTCTACCGGGAAAACCGCGGCTGGCTTATTGCTAATCAGGACGTGTACCGTGTACAGGTCACGATTCCCGGTATCGGTAGACGCCAAAAAAACAGTCGCAATATCAGCGAATACCAGGCAAGGCGACGTATTCGTGATGAGGCTGTCTTCTACGTGCCCCAAACGGGGGAGAAGCTACCCATCGATAAGTTCTTGAAGACCGGTGAGGAAGAGTACGCTTTCCTTTGCGCGGAGCACCTGCGCGGTCGTTGGGTGCTGGTGGAAGACGATAAGGACGCCACGCCGCTGTACCCTCCGGGATTCTCCCTCGAAGGGCTAGAGGTATAAGACCCGCCTTCCAGGTATTCGCACGACATCACCGATAACCACACCACACCAACCACACTAGGAGATATATGGAACAGACGCCCCAGAACCCCGGAGCACCCGCACAGGATAGCGCCATGCAAGCTAGCACCGTGCAGGGTAGCCCCTTGCCGGAGAATACTGCGCAGAGTAATGCTGTACAGGAAAGTACCGTGCAGAACAACGCTGCAGAAAACACCGCGGTAGATGCTACTGCGGCACCTGCCGCAACCACCCTCCAGAGCCCCGCGCAAGACCCCGTAGCAGGCACCGCCTCCACGGCTCCCGCCGAGGCGGTAGCACCCGCGCCCGCAGAGCCTAAGCGCATGGGCCTCTACTCGCTTATCTGCCTCCCCACCGGCGGATTCACGGCCTTCTTCATTGCAAATAGTCCCTACCTCTGGATGTACTACGCCTATTGGGAATCTTCCTCGATAGCAACGGCTACTCTCATCATTTCGTTTGTTGTTTTGCTGTGTGTCTGCTTCACCTACTGTGCTCTTGCGGCGCTCATCGTTGAGAAGATCGCTACCCGAAAGCTGCCTTGGGGTCGTTCCCTCGCCATAAGTGCGCGCGCTACCGCGCTTCTTGTGATTGTTTTGACGATTGTCTTTTTCTGCTACACCTCGTACCTTCTCCGAGGCGGCTACTAACACACCGTAGACAAACATCACCGGCAGAATACCGGCAGGGTAGAGCCCCCTAAGCTCCACCCTGCCGGTACTTCGTATCCGGGGTTCCGCGCAATCAGCGAACGCGGGGTGAGAATAGTCAAGGCACAGCATAAAACCGCGCCGAACCAGTGAAAATATGCCGCCAACCCTCTAAAATAGAAAAGGAAAATTCCGAACAACAACCCCGCCCGGCATACCGCGCGGGAAAGCTAAGGAGCGAACTATGTCGCGTAAGCCCCTCATCGCAGGCAACTGGAAGATGAACCTCAACCACGCAGAGGCAGTCACCCTCGTCCAGAAGCTCGCATGGACCCTCGACGACGCAAACTTCAACTTCTCCGCAACCGAAGTAGCCGTCTTCCCGCCCTTCACCGACATCCGCTCCGTGCAGACCCTCGTCGAAGGCGACAAGCTGGACATCCTCTACGGCGGCCAGGACCTCTCCGTCCACGACTCCGGCGCATACACCGGCGAAATCTCCGGCGCATTCCTCTCCAAGCTCGGCGCAACCTTCGTGCTCGTCGGCCACTCCGAGCGCCGCACCTACCACCACGAAAGCGACGAGCTGTGCGCGGCAAAGGTCCAGGCAGCATACAAGCACGGCCTGACCCCCGTCCTCTGCGTCGGTGAGCCCCTCGAAATCCGCGAAGCAGGCACCCACGTCGAGTACACCCTCGAGCAGCTGCGCGGCTCCATCGCAGGTCTGACCGCAGAGCAGGCAGAAACCCTCGTCATCGCATACGAGCCCGTCTGGGCAATCGGCACCGGCAAGGTCGCAACCGCAGACGACGCACAGGAAATGTCCGCAGCAATCCGCGCAGAAATCGCTAAGCTCTACTCCGCAGACGTTGCAGAGAAGGTCCGCGTTCTCTACGGCGGCTCCGTCAAGTCCTCCTCCGCACCCTCCATCATGGGCAAGGAAGACGTGGACGGCGTGCTCGTCGGTGGCGCATCCCTGCAGGCTGACGAATTCGCAGCAATCGCACGCTTCGACGCATAAAACCCCGACGCACCACAGCGTCTCATAGCGTTACAGCGCCCGGCGGGTACCCACCCGACCGGGCGCTGAACCATTAAACCGCCACCGAGTTAGCGGCGGGGGGCAAGAGACGAGCGTAGGAAGGCTGGTGTATGACTCAGGTGTAAGAGCCGGGCGCGTTCGCCCCTAACCGCAAAACCCGCCCAGAATACGCCGACCCCGCGGTTCGCCCCGTACACTTAACGGCATGTTCAGCTTTGGTTTTTCTCTGGTCGTCGCAGCCCTCGTCGGCATGATCCTCTACAGCTACCTGCGCAACCGCAAAGTGAGTGCCCCGCGCCTACCCGGCAATGACGGCGGCAACATCGGCTACGCAGGCGGCGCAGAATACCAGGAACCCTCGCCCGAATACCAGTACTTCGAGAGCCGCCGAGAAGCATTCCTCGACCAGCTCTACAGCCGTACCTCCTCACCGGAAATCCCCGTGACCCTCACCCTGCGCGACTGGGTTGACCAGGGCTTCTACGCCGGAGGAGGCGCCTACTGGGCAGCCGCGCAGCAGTTCACCTACTACCTCATCGACGGCGGGTACGTGCGCGCCTACGACACTGAGGGCGATGAGCTCACCGCCCAGCGCGTGCTCACCGACCGGCCCGCGGCCCTGCAGCTGACCCCCAGCGAGTACCAGCGCCGCACCAACCGCGCCGCGTAAAAAGCCGCCTCAACGTGACCGAATGGCGGCTGTAGCGTATAGTTAAACCCGTCTGTCTGCGCCCCGCAGCCCAGGCACCCCACCAGAAGACAACGAAGGAAGGTCCCCATGGACGTCATCATGAACGTACTCATGGTCATCATTGCCATCACCAGCGTGATCGCAGTGATGCTTGTGCTGCTCAACCGCGGTCAGGGCGGCGGCCTCTCCGACATGTTCGGTGGCGGTATGACCAACTCCCTGAACTCCTCCGGTATGGCGTCGAAGAACCTGATTCGCCTGACCGTGACCGTAATCGTCATCTGGGTTATCGCAGTGGTCCTGTACGGCCTGGCCCTGCGCTTCAACGGCCAGATTGTGGTCTAGTCAGAGCCTCTCATCAGAGCCCACGCCCACCCCACCGAGGGTGAGCCAATAGAGCTTCTCCCCGGCACTTCTCAACCGAGAATGCCGGGGATTTTTTATGCACCAAACGGCAATGACGAAAGCGGTAGCGGGGCGCGAATCTTTACGGCATGATAGGACATATACACCACATACGAAAGGCAAAGAAGCCATGAGCGCCTACACCCTCGACTACACGTACACCGCCCCGTCAGCCCTCATCGACGGCGCCGACTCCCGCGCGCTCAGCCTCGCCACCAGCGGCGGCAGCACCCCTGAAGGTGCCGCCTCCCACCCGTACTTCTTCTCCGGGTTCCTCGAACGAGCAGACGTCTACGCCACCGCATTACTGGTCGTCGCCAGGGTCGCCCGCACCCGCTTCTACGTGCCGCCCAGCTCCCTCGCCGGAGCCCTACGCGCCGCAGACCCCGTCGTCACCAGCACCGCCGAAGGCCTGCGCTTCGAATCGTTCAGCGCCTGCTGCGGAGTGTATGCGCGCCTTGACGTTGACTCCAGCGCACTTGACGCCAGCCACAGTGCCGTAGGCGTCACCAACGTAGACGTCAACCCGCCCCTGCGCGCCGCGCTCGCCTCCCTCAGGGCAGGGGAGCCCATCCACCTGAACGTCGGCGACGACGGGCTACTCACCACCACCCTTGACGGCTCCGTCATGGAAGAAAAAGTGCCGCTACCCATCCGCTGGCTCAAAGGCTTTGCAGAAACGCAGATGCTCTCATCCCGCATGAGCCCCGTGCACAGCCTGGACGCTGCCGCCGCCCGAACCTTCATCCACTCCCTGCCGCGCAACTCCAGCACCAAGGCGGTCCTGTGGGCAACCCGTGCCGTGCGGTCCCTGCGCCTCGCCACCCGCGCCACCGCCGGATCCGTATGCGTGGCGGGCCCCGAGCGTCTGCGCGTGCTTGAGCCGCTCATCCGCCACATTCAGCGCCTGGACGCCTACAGTGAGCCCGTGACCGCCGGTAACGCGCCCGTGCCCAGCGTGTGGGTGGCGCACCTGCCCGGCGCGCGCCTGAGCATTGGTCTGAGCCCCGAAAAGTCACGCGGGTTCTCCGGTGAGGGATCCGTGCTGCAGGCGCTGTCTAACCCGAATACCGCCCAGAACGCCGACATGCTCAGCGTGCTGCTCTCCTTCGAGCCGCGCATTGACGTGCCCGTCATGTCTGCCCGCGCTGGACTGGATGAGGCGGCAACCCGTGACGCCCTCGCCCTCCTGGCTTCCTCCGGTCAGGTTGGTTTTGACGCGCATGCTGGCGAGTATTTCCACCGCCCGCTGCCCGTGCATCCGGAGGCGCTGACCGCCATGCACCCGCGCCTGGTCGGCGCGAAAAAGCTTGCCGACTCCGGCGCTATTGAGCGGGTCGGGGCGGGGGAGCACGGCACCGGCGAGTACAGTGTGCGCAGCGGCGCGAACACGTACACCGTGGTGCTGCCCGCCGACCCGTACGCCGTGGAGGGGTACCTCTGTTCCTGCCCCTGGTGGTTGAAGTACCGCGGTACGCGCGGCCCCTGCAAGCACGCACTGGCGGTCAGTATTCTCTACCGCGAACACGCCGCCGGCTAGACACACCACGTACCGCGCTAAACTCTTGCGGCGAAAATCTGAGCCGCACAATTTCTGCCGCGAGAGTTCCTTTCAGCTTCCTTCCGAAAGACCACCATGAGCAAACGCCCCGAAACGCACACCTTCCCCGAAGGTGTTATCACCGAGCCGCTCCCCGGTGAAGTCATTTACCCGCTCCTCAGGCAACAGAAAACCTGGAGCGACATCATGCACTTCAACCGCAACCTCGCCAACATTTTGGCGGTCGGCGGCACCCTCGAACAGATTTACCGCCGCTGGCAGTACTTCGACATTGTCACCACCCCCTACGGCTCCCAGCTCGGTAAAAACACGCCTGGAACCGTTACACAGGACCGCGTCAAAGCCTACGCAGAGTTCGGCTGGTTCACCGGAAGCGTTGCGATGCGCCTAGCTGAGCTCTACGGCGGGGCGCGCCTCGAACACAACGAGGAATACTACACCGCCCTCATCAACTGCGACCGCGAGCTGATCCTCCCGTTGCTGCGCGAGGATAAGCAGCTCCGCGAAGAACTCATCTGGGGCATGCTCGCCGTTGAAGGCAACCGGGACGTATCCCTCACCCAGCGCGACTCCTACAAGCCCGCGCAGAAGGTCAACAGCCCCGGCTGGTCCTGCGCCCTCATCGAAGCCACCGAAACCGGGCTGATTAGCCGTGACCGTCTCATTGATGCGCTCCTGAGCTCCCTCATGAGCGACTTCCCTGCGTACCGGGTTGGCTGGTTCTCACGCCTGGTCACCGGACTCAAACTCACCGCCGAAGAAATCGCGGCACGTCAGAGCGAATTTCTGACGCTTTTCTCCTCGCCCATCGGCCCGAGCGTAACCCTCGGCGTGCAGCATATTCACCGTCTCTGGACCAAAAACCCGCAGGCGCTGGATGCCACCGCCTTCGCCTACGCGGCACCCGCCGTATGCGCCGGAACCAAGGCAAACGCACTCAAAATCCTAACCATGCTCCAGGCGCTGTACCGTGCGGGCACCCTCGACGCTGCCGCCTGCGAAGATGCGGTAGTTATGGCACTCAGCCACACCCACGCGCAGGTGCAGGCAGCCGCCCTCAAACACCTTGAAGAATGGGTGCAAGCGGGTGCCGCAGACAATGCGAGCGCCGACGCTGTTGTGTTCGCTGAGCGTGCCCGCGAACTCTACCGCGACTACCGCTCCCAGCTGGATCCGCTCGTTGTGGCTCAGATTCAGGGCTCGCCGCTCCTCGAAGATGGGTACAGCCCGGAGAATAGCCGGGGGAGCGGCACGGAAGACGCAGCCCTCACTGAAGCTGCTGACATTGAGGCCGCCGCCGCGGAGGCGCTCGCCGCCTCCCGCGCCGTAATCCACCGGTACTGGGACACCCCCGTGCGCCCCGTGACCGCATCTGACGTGCAAGAACGCGCCCGTGCGCTCCTGCACCACCAGGTCGCGCCCTGCGCCACCCTCGATACGCTCAATGAAGCAGACCAGCCCGAAACGCACGCCGGATGCGAGCTGGAACTGGAACTGCTCACCGCCTACCTGCTCAGCGCCGACGGCACCGCGCAGAGTCCGAACCTGCTCGAACAGCTTGTTCCTATCTGCCTGAAAAAGCTGAACCACTGGGGTCTGGAATGGTTCGACATGCGCGCACACATAACGGTTCTAGCCGCCGCCGGGAAGCTACGTGAGCGCCCGAAAGCATCGGAGATGACCCAGAGGGAAGACCCCGGTACGGTGCCGAACCTGCACTACATGTACTCCCGCCACGCCGCGTTCTTCGGCACCGGATTCAAGGACGCCCTCGGCGCGCTGAAGAGCAGGCAGAGCTACACGCCGCTCGCCACCTCCGAACTGTTCGGCGGGTGGGTGCATCCGGATACCCTGGTGCGCCGGTACGCCAAGAACCTGGCTGATGGAGCCCCCATCCTGCGTCAGGATTTCACGGCGGCGCTACTGCGTGTGCGCGTGCCGGAGGTGCTGCCTCCGTACGCTACCGACGAGCAGCGACAGGATGCTGAGCACCGCCGGGATGAGGCGCTGACCCTGCTTGAAAGCCTCGAAGAGCAATACGTGAAGAACGCTCAGGAGGACGCTCCGCGCTCTGCTCCTACACAGATTCGCGTGCTCCGCTCCGCCCTCGACGGCACCCTCGCCACCGGGCGCATCAACCCCTACCTGGAATCCATCACGGTAGCCCAGCGGGAAAAAAGCTGGGGCCTTCAGCTGAACGGGGTGGCGCACGGCGCATCCACCCCCGAGCTGAACGCTTTCCGCGGCCTCGCCACCGCCCACCACAGCGAAGAAGGACAGTACGCCCTGCTCTATCCCTCACGGGCAGAACCGCTGGCTTTCTACTGCGCTAGTAGCAACTGGTACATCTTGGATCACAGCGCCTTCGACCGGAGCCTGTATTTGGCTTTGGCGGCGCACCCCGGCGCATGGGGTCCCGCATGCGCCTTCGTGTTTGCCGCGGGCTTCTCGGAGCAGCGCGTTGAGATTCGTTCCCTCGCCGTGGAAATCATGCACCGCGTGCTGGACGACCAGCTCAGCCTTGAGGATGCCACCGCAGGCTTCGTGAACTTTGTGCCGCTGGCGATGCTGAACCGTTGGGCGCTCGCCCTCACCGACTTCGCCCAGCTGGATGCACGGGCGGCGGTGCGCTTCTTCGCGCGCCTCATACCGCACCTGGATACCGGGGCGAACTCGCTCGGCAAGCTACTGGGTGCTTTCAGCCAGGCGCTGGCGACTCTCGACCCTGCCACCCGTGCGGAGCTCGTGGATGAGTCGCTGCGTGCCTGGTTGGGTACGCTGACTGGTTCTTCGCAGAAGGCGCGGTACGCCCGGAATATCCTCAACCAGGTGCAGGGCTAACCGTTCAACCGGTCCCCGTTCAACACTTCCGTTCAACTCTTCACAACCATTCACCATCAACTCTGAAAGCAGGTACCAATGACTGATACCGCCCAGCCGCATAACCCTAACGAATGCAGCGCCGGTGAGCACAACGCAGGTGAGCGCACCCTCGAAGAGCGCCGCGCCGCCCTCAAAGCACTCATGGCGGCAGAATCAACTGACGTGCAGGAATACCACGCCGTCATCAGCGGCTCCACCGAGGAGGAGCGCGCCTCCCTCGCCCGAACCCTCACCCCCAAGAGCGTGATCGGTAGCGACCACATTAACCGCACCCCGCTTGCCGCCTACGTTGCTGGGGCGCTCGTGCGCACCCCCGACGGTGACCCGTGGGAATACCACCGCTCCGCCGGACGAACCATGCGCACCCTTCTCTGGGAAGGGCGCCCGGATCAGCAGCTGATTGACGCGTTCCTGCTCGGCGCTTCTGAACGCCCCGAGGAGTGGATTCTGCGTTTTATTGAGGGCCTCCCGAACTCTTGGGCGCGCTCGAAGAAAATTTGGGAAACCTGCTACACGCTGCTTCGCGCCCGCAATCTGAGCTGCGATGCCCCCGAATACCTGGTCCTTTTCCTGCACGAGGCCCTGCCCTGCGTGAAGAAGGACAGCGCCAGCAACCACGCCCAGCTCAAAACCTTCTTCACCCGTGACATGACCCTGCTCGACCAGGAGTTCTGGGCGGTCTTCCGCACCGAGGGGGTGCTCTTCAAGGGCTACGGCAACTACATGGGTGAAAGCGCGGAACTGTGCCGCCTCATGGGCGAATACTTCGACATTCGCGACGAGATTCTGGACGCCCTGCTACGTGGCCTGACCAGCGATTTCAGCGCATTCAACTCGGCTGCGTTCCACTCCGTCTACACCGATCTGCAGCCCACCGACGCAGAAAACCGGGCACGCTTCGGGCAGCTCATGGCTGTCCTCACCGCAGAGCCCAGTGCCTCCGTCGGATTCGCTCAGACCATGCTGCAGAACGTGCTCAAAGCCTGCGCACCCGCCGCCCTGCAGAAGACCCCCGATCTGCAGCCCCTCGAACAGGTCGACCTGGAACAGCTCATCGACGCACTCGGCGCGAACCTCTACCGCACCGAAAAGAAGATTCAGCGCGGCGCCCTGCGCCTGCTCAAGCTCATCGCCACCCAGTACGCTGGTTTGAGTAAAGCCAAGCGTAAGAAGGCGCAAACCGCCGAGCAGGTGGCGCTCGCCAACTATGTTGCTGACCGCGTCCTCGAAGCCTACGAGGTGCTACCCCTGGAACTGCGCGGTGCCGCGGAAGCCTGCCTGCCCGAAGACCGCCTGCCCCAGGCGGAAGAGGCGGAGGCGGCGGGCGCCTCCGTAGAGGTGCCGCCGGTGCTGTTGCCCGGCACCCCGCACCATGAGCCGTTCACCCCCATCGCGGACGTGAACGAGTTCTGCGCCCTGCTGATCGAGGAATCGAACGCCCATCTCGGTCAAATCGTGGGGGCCGAACTCCCCGTTGCGAGGGGAGAGAACCTGGCTCGTCTTTACCACTTTGCGGCGACCGACAAGCTGGCACCGGCGGATCAGCAGCAGCTTCGTACCCTGCGCAAGATTTCCAGCGAATATTACTACAACAACGTCGCGTGTATGCCTGCGCTGTGCGCCGTGTTGGATACTAACGCCGAGGCCATGGGATGCAATTCCTGGGAGCTATCCGAGCTGACGCCGCTCCTGCAGTATTCCGACCGTAGTGAGATGGTTGCACGAGCTCGCCCGAGTAACGCGCTCCTGAGCAAGGAAGAGATGATACGTCTGACTATTCAGAATAAACACCATCTCTGGAATGCTGACTACAAGCCGTTGAAGGGATACCGCGACCTCTATGAGATCTTCCGTGAGCAGATGCGTGCCGTCGCCGCCGGGGGAGAGTACCACACGGAAGGACGCACGGTGCGTCTGCTGAGCGCCCCGCTACCCGCCCGTCAGCTGACCTACAGCGACTGGACTTATCGCACTGTTTCTGGCATGGATATGCCCTGGAGCGGCTTCAACCGCGGTCTCGACAATGATCGAGTCTGGGAATACCAGGAGGCCAGCAGGTCGGGTCGTCTCCGCGAGGCAGGCTTCGAAAACTTTAACGTTGAGGAATTCGTGAAGTACCAGCCCATGTGGCAGGTCAAGGGCGACATCGTGGATACCGTAGATGAGGCACGCGAGGCGCTGAGCCACGCAACCGCTGGCATGAGTCCCGAGGAGGCTATCGCCTACGAAGCTCTTAACACCGCGTTCATTCCCTTCGTATATTTGCTGAATCTCGATAGCGTCGATGGGTGGCGGGGCGACTATATTATCGTGCTCACCGAGTGGTCCTCCTGGCTACTTCAGAACAACCCGGACCTGCTCTCTGCATACTTCCTGTTCGCCGCTTCGCAGTGCATTGAGGAGAAGACCGTCACCCCCGTTCCCGTACTCATGCGTGCGTTGAGGGAGTCTACCGTGCAGGTGGGCGCCCCGACCTGCACTCTGCTCGGCTATGTGGCGAGCGCGAAGAATCCTGAGTACCGTCTGGCGGCGGCAGAGGCCATTGCGGCGCTCTTTGAGGCGGGCCTGCTGGATGCGTCAACCTTCGCAGAGACCCTGAAGTGGGCTCTGGAGGACGGGATGGTTCTTCCGAACCGCCTGGTGGCGACCCTGCGTGAGGTGTCGGGTATCGGTGTTCTGGCGGGTTGGCGTGTGCTGCAGGTTCTGCGTCTGCTGCTGCCGATGGTCGGTGAGCTGACGAAGGGCGGCGACTATGTGCGCCTGGCGGTGGAGCTTGCCGAACTGTACGGCACGCCGGTTGAGATTCCCGCCGTCCTGGAGCCGAAGATGAAGGGCTCTACCGTGCTGGCGAAAGCACTACGCGCCCTGGCTGCCATGCCTGCCCGCAAGACGGAGGAGGCGCTTGCCGCCCGCGAGGCAGCGCTCGCGCTACTGGGGGAGAACGGTGCCTAATCCTGTGCCTGAAAGCGTGCATCCTGCGGCGCCTGCGTGGAGCGCTGAATACCTGCAGGAGTTCCTGTGGCGCATTGTGCCGGGTCGTTCCATGCGCTCTATGGATGATGAGGTGATTGCCGAGTTTTTCAGGGAGCATCCGGAACACTGGGAAAAAATCTGGGCGCTGTTTACCGTGGAGGGCGCCATGCCCTCGAATGGTCTAGCACTCTGGTTTATTTATGATGCGCAGCTGACTATTTGCGGTCATGATTTGCTGGTGTATTTGGCGGAGCATTTTCCGCAGTATCGAGCCCGGATTGAGCAGGAGTGCGTTCAGGCGTTGCTGCGTGATTATGCGCCGCAGAACGCCCGCGTTTTCTCGCGTTCCTTTGAGGCTCTGACGGCGGTTCCGAAGGGGCTGCGCGGTGCTGAACGTAAGCAGGCTTTGGCGGCTCAGGCGCAATCCTATGCTCGGCACGGTGCGCTGATTCCGGCGTTGTTGGCTTCGCCGGTGGCGACCACGGCTACTGTGGGCGCGCAGATGCTGCAGAGTGTTCTGCAGGTCTGCGCGCCGTCTGGCGGTTCTGCCCCTGCCGGTCAGGTGCCGCTGACTGCTGGTGAGCTTCAAGCCCTGGTGGCGGAGGCGCTACCTGCCGCCGCGCAGCTGCTGTTCCGGCGTGAGAAGAAGCTGATGACTGCCGGTTTGAAGGTGCTTGAGTTGAGTGTTCGGGTGGTGCCGGAACGTACCGGGGAGGTGTCTGCTTACGCGCAGGATGCTGTGGAGGTTCTTCCTCTAGAGCTGCGCGATCGCGCCCAGAAGCTGTGCCCTGACACTGCGCCTGCACAGCCTAGTTCGATTCAGCCTGGCTCGGCTCAGCCCGCTTCCACCCAGCCTGCAACAGATCAGCCGCCCTGTAGCGTGCAGATCCCGGATGTCCCTGCCCTTGGGCTCTCAGCCTCGGAGGTGAACGCCGCCCTCAACGCGGCGCCTCAGGCTGGGCGCGCCTCCGAAGCTACCCGGGATGCTATTCGCAATGACCGGGACTGCGAAGAGCTGCTGTTCGCCCTCTACCACCTCAACGAGAGGGAGCAGTCTGTCCGCCGCATCCCGGCGTTGCTGAGCTACCTGCACCGGGCGCATCAGGAGGGGCGAATCATTGAGTTCAGTCCCGCTTTTCAGAAGCATCTGCGCCGCTACCTGAGCCGTACCTGGCATGACGTTTGCGACCAATTGCGCTACCTCGCCTACCGGCTGCTGGTCCAGCATGTGCACGCCGCAGACCCTGACCCGCAGGCAGCACTCACCGAGCACACGGGTCGTTTTCAGGGTGCTGATTTTCACTTCAAGGGGTACCCACGCAAGGGTAGCGAATATTGGGCGTACCGGTCGCCGACGGCGCTGTTCCACGAGCAGCTTCGCGTTGCGTTCGGGGATCAGCCCTATAGTAGCGAGGGCGCGGCTGGGCAGGGCTTTGCGCCTCTGCTGGCTGAGCCGCTACCTGCGGTGGAGCGTTCTTTTGAGCGTACGGTGATTCGTCTCAAGTCGTACCGTGAGGCGCTTCCGAAGGTTCTGCACGGCGAGTATGAGGTGAATGATTCTACCTATGAGCTGTGGCAGGTGCCGGGGGAGGAGCCAGCCACGGAGTGGAGCACGTTCACGGCGGCGGCATACGCGGTGGCTGGTGCCTGTGCGGAGTATCCGGGGCGTTCCCTGGAACATACCGAGGTGCCGTCTGTTGCCCTAGTATGCGGCTGGTACGCCTGGGCGATGCGCCACAACCCGGACCTTCTGGCGGCGCAGTATAAGCCGCTGCTGAGCGTGTATCAGTTCTCTCGTCTTCACGGTTTTGAGGAGGTTATGCAGACGCTCGGTGCGGCGGAGCGTGCTCTGGGTGTGCCATCGTATAACTTCCTGGCGTGGGCTTCTGTGGCGAGCGCGAAGAACCCCGAGTACCGTCTGGCGGCGGCAGAGGCCATTGCGGCACTCTTTGAGGCGGGCCTGCTGGATGTATCCACCTTCGCGGAGACCCTGAAGTGGGCTCTGGAGGACGGGATGGTTCTTCCGAACCGCCTGGTGGCGACCCTGCGTGAGGTGTCGGCTATTAGTCCGCTGGCGGGTTGGCGTGTGCTGCAGGTTCTGCGCCTGCTGCTGCCGATGGTCGGTGAGCTGACGAAGG
>NZ_KV812882.1:825336-915162 GCF_001813565.1 Rothia sp. HMSC068E02 | reverse complement strand
GCCGAACTGTACGGCACGCCGGTTGAGATTCCCGTCGAGCTGGAGCCGAAGATGAAGGGCTCCACGGTGCTGGCGAAGAGCTTGCGCGCCCTGGCTGCGGTGACCCCGCGCGTGACTGAGGAGGCGCTTGCCGCCCGCGAAGCCGCGCTCGCCCTATTGGGTGAGTCCTAACCCGAAAAACCTACCTGCCGGTGAGGCTACTTGCCCCCTTAGCTAGCGCCTCACCGGCGGGTAGAAACCCCCGAGCATGCTTCGGTGACGAAACGGCTTGACCACCGTCGCGGGGCGGGAGTACTCTATAAGTAATGGCGGATTATGAAGAGTCCTACTTTCTGAAATATCTTTTCTTATATTTATCGGATTCTTCGCTTCCCGCCATTTTTCTTTTAACCCAGTTCCCACGCGGCTGACAGATAAGCGGCCAACAGATCAGCAAGCGACCGATCAACAAGCAACGGATAAGTGCCGCCCAGGCTCCGCGATACGTAACCGCCTGTTGCCCCGCGAATATATACCCCCGCAGGTCACCGATGACCAAACCCCGCGACAACCAGCACCCACGCCGCTACGATAAGAACATAGACACACCACCGACGGTGACAGCCGGGTGAGACCAACGGAAAGGACGACCCGTGACCACTCCCTACGACGCATCCCCCTACCTGCAGGAATCACCCTACTTCGACGAATCCGCATACCTTCACGGCGAAGCGCCCGAGGGCCTCAGCCCCCTCGTGCGCCTCATCCTGATGCGCCGCTACGGCGTGTACGTCTTCACCGACCTGTACGGCCCCTACTACCGCTCGAACTACTCGAGCATTAACGACCTGCACCACTCCGGCGCATTCGACACCGACCTGGGGCGAGTATCCGTCCTGAGCAATTGCGGTCTGACCCTCAGCCCTGAGTCCCTCGCCCAGGCGCTGAACGCCAGCGCCAACGAATTCGCCCTGTTCGCAACCATCTGGTCCTACGAATACGGGTACCGCCCCGGCCGCGTGTTCCGCCGCGACTTTGATCTGCGCGCCCTGACGCTCACCGACGAGCAACGCTACACCGAGCAGATCATGCACTACCTCTCCAACCCGTACTACAACCCGGACGGCACCGAGCGCATTCTTGGCGGCCTGCCCGAGAACTACGTGCCCTACGAGTGGCAGCAGCCGATGAGCCGCTCCAACTTCGCGTCCATGGAACGCAACCGCCGACCCCTGCAGATGGTCAGCGGCGTGCAGAACGCCCTGATCATGGCGGGTGCCCTCTACCAGCAGCTGCTCGGTCAGCAGCAGGCGTACAACCAGACCGACCAGCGCGACCTTGTGGCGTTGCGCCGTTTCCTTGCCCAGCATGACGCGCTGCCGGCTGCCCGACCAGAGAACACCAGCCGCGAGAACCGCGTGTTCATCGCCGCCTGCCTGCACCCCGAAGACGCTGAGCGTCTGCACACTATGAAGGAGGCGCTCGCTCTCGCCGCCGCATACTCGCGCCTGCGTTTCAACGGCACGGTGGGTGACCTGAGCCTGAGCATCGCACCGCGCCTGAAGCTGCGTCGTAGCGAACGCACCCGCATCGCGCACCTGCTCAACCGGGTACTGGAGGCTGACCCGGTCGGCGCCCGCTACGACAGCGCGCCCAATGCAGAGATGTACAAGCGCCTCGTCAAGGCGATTCACCCCGGCGACTACCCCTCGCTGACCGCGCTGAGCCGCTGGGCTGATGACCTGTACCGCGGCGAGGTGTACAGCTTCGAATCGCTGGTGGACCGCGCCTACGCCACCCGGGATGCGCAGAACGTGGCACGTCTGCTCTCGACCCGTCCCGGCGTGTTTGCACGCCAGCTGGTGCGCGCCCTGGATGCTTTCGAAGCGCCTCGCTACGGCATCGATACCGCACCGAGCCCCGGCCAGCAGGTCATCTTTGACGCGTTTGCCGCCGTGGCGCCGCGCGTTTCCGCGCCCATCCTGGTGCAGATCCGCAACCTGGTGACCCTGCAGCGTAACGCGCTTGCGAACCCGCCGAAGGAGCGCCCCGCCAACCCGGTGGCGGTGCAGGAGGACCGGGAGCTCGCCGACTACGCGCGCCGCAACCCGGAGGGCGTCGCGAGGGTTCAGAACATCATGCAGAACGCGGGCATCCCGAACCCGCTGGGCTCGTTCTTTGGGGATAATTCCGGCCCGGAGAACCCGCTGCCTTCTATCCCGGTCGGTTCCGAACCTGCCGCGAGCCAGCGCGAGGAGCGCCGCGCGGCGTCCGCTCAGAAGACTCAGCCTGCCGCCCCGCAGCGCATGAACCTGTCCAAGACCGGTATCGCCACCATGATTCCGGCGCGCGAGTACAGCCCGGTCGTGCTGGACCTGCTGGAGCGCCTGGTCGAGATTGGCCTGTCCGGCCGTCTTGCCGAGACCAGCATCTACCTGCCCGAGCAGGTGGGTGATACGATTATGCCGCTGAACACACGCAGTGCCCGCCCCTCCCTGGACGGTATGGGCCGCTACAACACCTCGACGGTGCACCTGCCGCCCACCGGCGTGATTCGCCTCTTCTGCTTCTGGGATGAGGGCGTGGACATTGACCTGTCGCTGATGATGTTCGACGCCGAAGGCAACTACATGGACAAGATCAGCTACTGGTCGCAGACCGTGAAGAACAGCCAGGGCGCCATTTACGCGCATCACTCGGGCGACATTACGGACGGTACCGGAGGCGCCTGGGAGTACATCGACATTGAGGCTCGCAAGGCGCTCAAGGCGGAGGTGTGCTACCTCGTGCCGGTGGTGCAGCTGTATTCCGGCTTCGGGGAGGCACACACCCTGGCCGCGGTGAACGACCTGCAGGCGGGCTTCATGGTGGTGCCCGCCGTAGGTGTGGGTGAGGTGCATGAGGTGAGCCAGGTGCACACCAAGTTCACCTTGCGCGCTGAGAGCCGCGGTGTGCTGCCGTTCATCGTGGACCTGCAGAACCGCGACCCGTACGACATCCCGGAGGAGACCGACGCCATCGTGAAGGTGACGGATATTGGTCTTGCCCACGGCATTAACGTGTTGCAGTCTGGCGCGAACATCACCGCCGTGCGTGAGCACTTTGACTGGGCGCAGCCCATGACGGTGCGCGAGTACCTGCAGCTGACCGGCGCGAAGCTCACCCCGAGCCCCGAGGAGGCGCAGCAAGTGCTGGAGGCGACGGTTCCGTCGCTGGCGGCACTGTACGTGGGCTTTGAGGCGGATGAATCTTCGGAGGAACAAGAGCCGCAGAATCCTGCCGCTACTGAACAGTAGGCGGGCGTAGCAAGAGTGGAGCCCCGGATAGTCGAAACTATCCGGGGCTCCACTCTTTTGTCATGTCATAACATTTTGGAATCTTCGTTGGATGATGAAGACATGCTGGCTTACTTAGGCGACCGCTTCGAGCTGTTGGCTCACGTACTGGTTCAGGCTCTGGTGAGAAAGCGCTGCCTGCTGAACCAGACGACGATGCAATTGCGGTGAAACACGCAAGTTGAATCGTCCTGAGAAGGAACGCAGAGAGAACGGTTCGGGTGCCTCGCGGCCATCTTCTTCAAGAATTTCGAGGGTGTCGGCGACGACTTCTCGGATACCTTCGAATGCCTCGGTAGAGGTTGGGGCCAGGTATGAGAGGCTGGGGAATTCGGCTACGGTTCCGACGAATTCCTGGTCGTCTTCAGACCACTCGACGCGGTAGGTGTAGAGCTCTTGGCGGGGGAGAGCGTTAGTCATCGTTATTCTCCAGTTTTCGAATGGCAGTTAGAACCTGCTTGACTTGGTATTTCTTTGCTTTACCGGAGTTTCCCTGTTGAATGTTGACAATAGGGTCACCATGCCAGGGGGTGCTGTAGTAGTGGTGAGATCCGCGGATACGCGGCGCTCCAAAGAAATGGGTGCATACCTTTTGAAGTTGAGTGAAAGTAACGTTTTGAGGGCTGGCGGCCATCTTCGCAACTAAATCTTCAATACTCGGCATACTTCATAGTACCACTTCTAGTACCATTTCGGGGTGGTTTAAAACCATAGAGAAAAGCCCCGGATAGTCGAAACTATCCGGGGCTCCACTCTTTTGTTGATGCAGTTCAGAACCGAAACTTACGGGCGGTTCTCAGGAGCCAGCGACTCCTCGGTTGCAAAAATCAGGGTCTGCTTCTTACCGCGCGCACCCACCGCCGGGGTCTCCAGCAGTAGCTCCGCGTTCAGGTCCTCAGCGTCCAGCTTCGCGCCAGCCAGAAGGCGGCTGGTCGCATCCTGCTTATCCTCACCGGTGATGAGGAAGAACACGTGACGCGAATTATTGATAATCGGCAGGGTCACCGACACACGCTCAGCCGGCGGCTTCGGCGAATCAGAAACCATCACGGTCACAGCCTTACCGCCCTCAACCGGATCCTCCGGCAGACCGGTACCCAGCAGAACCTGCTTACGGCCCGGGAACAGGGAAGCAATATGACCATCCGGGCCCATGCCCAGCAGGGTGATATCAAAGACCGGTGCAGGCCACTGGCCGCCACCGCCACCACCGCAGCCTCCGCCGCCGCATCCGCAACCACCGGCGGATTCGGAAGCCTCAGCAGCCTCAGCATCAAATTCGTCCAGGGTGGTCTCTTCGATGGACTGCTCGGGTGCGGAAGAACCGCAACCGCCGCCACCACAACCACAGCCGCCGGAGCCGCCGTGCTCGTGACCTGCGCCGCCACCGTGACCGCCAGCCAGCGGCAGTTCGGTTGCGCCCTCGGGCATCTGCACGCTCACAGCCGGTGCAGAACCGGCGTAGTCGCGCATCTCAAAGGCGTAGTGCTCAGCTGCAGCTTCCAGGCCGGTGAAAATATCGGACGGACCCATGCGGTGCACATTGCCCACGACCAGGCCGTGCGACAGCAGGGGAGCGAGCAGCACCTCAATAGCCTGACCGTCATTACGTTCGGGGCTACGCTCGGGCACGTAACGCTCATCGGAGAACCAGAAGTGCACGCGGGACCAGTCGATATCCTTCACGCGCTCGTTCTCAGCCCATGCCTTCAAGGTGGCGATACCCATGGTGCCGCCGGTCAGCGAAATGTGGGCGATCGTACGCTCAGAGAGCACGTGCTCAATGATGTCGAGGATGCGGGTCACCGCGTCCGCTGCGAGAGCGTCGCGGGTCGGGTGCGCCACCAGGGTGGGGGTGGATGCGCCCATGTTCTGAATCTTAGGCATCGAAAACCTCCGGGTATTCTTCGAGGTCCAGCATGTCTTCAGGCTGGCAGGTGTCATCGACGAGGGTGACGGTGCGCAGCGCCTGCTTCAGCACGTCACCGTAGGTGTCGTCCGGGTCGAGGCGGCGCAGCTCCTCAGAGATGCACTCGGCGAGGGTACGCACCGGCAGCGCAATCTGCTGATCGGGCGCGTACGGGGTGGAGATGGTCGCCACGGAAATGCCGGGGCGGAACATCGTCACCGAACCGTCTTCACGCTCAATGCTGACGCGGTACAGGCCGCGGTTTGCCGCGCCAATGGTGGCGAGGTGCACGGGTGCTTCAAGCTTCCAGCCGAGCCACGTACCGAGCAGCACCACGGACGGGGACTTGCTCGAACCCCACACAACCACGCGGCGTACGGGGGAGGAAGGCATCTGCTCCATGAGCGCTGCGAGCTGGGTGCGCCACAGGGTGAGGCGGGTCCACGCCAGGTCGGTGTCGCCGGCGCGGTACACCTCGGCGAGGTGCTTGAGGGCCTCCTTCGGGTCCTCAGCGCGTGCAGAATCGGTAATGCGACGCTGAGCGATACGACCGATGGAGTGCTGTGCTGGGTTCTCCGGAACCGAGTGCGGCCACCAGACCACAATGGGGGAATCAGGCAGCAGCAGACCGGAGATCAGTGCTTCGGTCGGGCGGGATGCGCTACCCCAGCCGCGCAGAACAATCATCTCGGATGCACCGGTGTCGCCGCCGAGGTGGATTTCTGCATCCAGCTGGTCGGGGTCGAGCGGGTCGTGGGAGATGTGCACAATAATGCGGCTCGGGTGTTCGTGGGAGGCACGAATTGCGGCGCGCATTGCTTCGCGGGAGTGGCCCTTTTCCGCGAGAACAACAAGGGTGAGAACTCGTCCGCTACTGAGGCTACCGTTGGCGGCAGTCAGGTGGCTCAGTTCCTTGTTGATGGCTGAAACGGTGGTGTTATGCAGGTGCGAGATCACGGGCGCCTCCAAGCGCGGTTGTCACGCTCAAGCATCTCGTGTGCTGAACGCGGACCCCACGAACCGGACTCGTAGGGTTCAGGCTTAATGCGGTTTTCTTCCCAGTACTCTTCGAAGGGGTCGAGGATTTTCCAGGAGAGCTCAACTTCTTCGTGGCGGGGGAACAGCGGCGGCTCGCCGAGCAGAACGTCCAGGATGAGGCGTTCATAGGCTTCGGGGGACTCTTCGGTGAAGGAGTGACCGTAGCCGAAGTCCATGTTGACGTCGCGGATTTCCATCTGGGTGCCGGGCACCTTCGCGGAGAATCGGATGGTCATGCCTTCGTCGGGCTGCACGCGGATGACGATGGCGTTCTGGCCGACCTGCGGGTTTTCACGTTCGCCGAAGAGACGGTCGGAGGATTTCTTGAAGACCACGGCGATTTCGGTGACGCGGCGGCCCAGGCGCTTGCCGGCGCGCAGGTAGAAGGGGGTGCCTTCCCAGCGGCGGTTTGCGATGGACACCTTCAGCGCTGCGAAGGTTTCGGTGCGGGAGTCTGCGGGGATGTCGTTCTCGTCGAAGAAGCCGTTGACGTGCTCGCCGCCCTGGTAGCCTGCGGCGTACTGGCCGAGGGCGAAGGAGTTCGGCAGGTCGTCGATGCGGACTGCTTCGAGGACCTTCGCCTTCTCGGCGCGCAGGTGCTTGGCGTCGAGGCTGAGGGGCTCTTCCATGGCGGTGAGGGCGAGCAGCTGCAGCAGGTGGTTCTGGATGACGTCGCGGGCCGCACCCACGCCGTCGTAGTAGCCTGCGCGGGAGCCGATGCCGATGTCTTCTGCCATGGTGATCTGGACGTGGTCAACGTAGTTGGAGTTCCAGAGCGGTTCGAACATCTGGTTGGAGAAACGCATCGCCAGGATATTCTGAACGGTTTCCTTGCCCAGGTAGTGATCGATGCGGAACACGGCGTCGGGCGGGAAGACCGCCTCCACGATGGAATTCAGCTCGCGGGCGCTCTCAAGGTTGTGGCCGAAGGGCTTTTCAATAACCACGCGGCGCCAGCCGTCAACGGGGTTGACGGTGTCGTTATCACGGGATGCGAGGTCGTGTTCAGCGAGCTTGGTGAGGACCTGCTCGAATGCCTTCGGGGGAATCGACAGGTAGAAGGCGTGGTTGCCGTGAGCGCCACGCTCGTCGAGTTCGGCGAGGGTGCTCTTGAGCTGTTCATAAGCTGCGTCGTCGTCAAAGGCACCTTCAACGAATCGCATGCCCTGCTGGAACTGATTCCATACGTCTTCGCGGAAGGGGGTGCGGGCGTTTGCCTCAACAGATTCACGCACGTAGGAGCGGAAGTCGTCATCGCTCCAGGGGCGGCGGCCGAAGCCGACAAGGCCGAAGCTCGGCGGGAGCAAACCGCGGTTCATGAGGTCATACACTGCCGGAAGCAGCTTCTTGCGGGCCAGGTCACCGGTTACGCCAAAGAAGACGAGCGCGGACGGCCCCGCAATGCGGGTAATGCGGCGGTCGCGAGTGTCCCTGAGGGGGTTCGCTTCATGACCGATAGTCACAATATATTCCTTTGATTGCCTTGGTTGGTTCGTGCGGCGCGCGGTTCGTACCTTGTCGCGCGGAGGCGATGCCGCATTCTGGAAGGTGTGTACCCTGTATTGTACCGGTTTTGACGGGATTGTCTCAGTGGCACCCTAATTCGCCGAGATTCCCCGAACGGTGAAGCTCTGGCGGGAACCCCGGCGGATTAGGATGCGGTGCCGCGGTGCGCATCGGGCGGTGCACACCGACAGTGTTTAGTGCCGCGCTATATTTTCGGCGGCTACTGGGGCGCGGCTACTTAGCCTGCTCGAGTGCTTCGCGGACGGTCTGCAGCAGCTCTTCCCAGGAGACGTCGAACTTGGACAGGCCCTCAACCTCGAGCTTTTCCACGACCTCCGGGTAGGAGACGTGAACGGAGATAGCGTCCAGAACGTTGTTGGACTCGGAGTAGTTCGGCACGATGGTGTTGCCGGTAACCTCGCCGTGATCGGCAACAGCGTTCAGGGTTGCCTCGGGCATGGTGTTCACGGTGTTGGGTGCAACCAGGCCGGTGACGTACAGGGTGTCCGGCAGGGACGGGTCCTTCACGCCGGTGGATGCCCACAGCGGGCGCTGTACGTTCGCGCCGTGCGCCTGCAGACGTGCCCAACGCTCGGAGGAGAACATTTCCTCGAACACCTCGTAGGCGAGGCGTGCGTTTGCCAGGCCTGCCTTGCCCTTGAGCTGCACAGCGTCGCCGCCGGCAGCTTCGAGGCGTGCATCGATTTCGGTGTCTACGCGGGAGACGAAGAAGGATGCGACCGAGTGGATGGTGGACAGGTCCTTACCGTTCTCCAGCGCCTGCTCCAGGCCGAGCATGTAGGCGTTGATGACCTCGCGGTAGCGGGTCAGGGAGAAGATCAGAGTCACGTTCACGCTGATGCCAGCAGCCAGGGTTTCCGCGATGGGGCGCAGGCCTTCCTGGGTTGCGGGGATCTTAATCATGACGTTTTCGCGGCCCACGCGCTCGTAGAGTTCACGTGCCATCTTGGCGGTGCCTTCGGCGTCGCGTGCCAGGCGGGGGTCAACCTCGATGGAGACGCGGCCGTCAAAACCGTTGGATGCCTTGTAGACGGGTGCAAACACGTCGCAGGCTGCGCGCACGTCGTCGCAGGTTGCGGCGAAGACTGCCTCTTCAACGCTTGCGCCGGCGGCGGCAAGTTCACGCATCTGCTCGGCGTATGCGGCACCCTTGGAGAGAGCACCAGCGAAGATGGTGGGGTTGGTGGTCACACCGACGACGTTGTGGGTCTTGATGAGTTCGGCGAGGTTGCCGCTGGTCAGACGCTCACGGGAGAGGTCGTCAAGCCAGATGGAGACACCGGCGTCGGAAAGCTTCTGAGTGGACTCAGACATGTGAAAACCTTCGATTCTTTGTCGAAATTGAAATTTGAGATATCAGTGAAATCTTCTGGGCGGCGGGAGGCTCCGGCTGAGCGGTCAGCCGGAGCCTACCCGTTGCGTCCGCACCCCACCCGTACAGGGGGAGCGCAGTGTGCGCGGCAGTTACCGCGGCGTTGTTACTGCCTACTTAGCGGCCTCGATGGATTCCTTAGCGGCAGCCACGACAGCCTCCGCGGTGATACCGAATTCGCGGTACAGGGTCTTCGCATCGGCGGATGCACCGAAGTGCTCGATGGACACGGCGCGGCCAGCGGTGCCGAGCAGGTCGTACCAGCTCATCGCCAGGCCAGCCTCGACGGAGACGCGGGCGGCAACCGAGGAGGGCAGAACCGACTCGCGGTACTCTGCGTCCTGCTCAGCGAACCACTCACGTGAAGGCATGGAAACCACGCGAGCCGCGATGCCCTGCTCTGCGAGGGTTGCGCGAGCCTGAACAGCGAGCTCAACCTCGGAACCGGTAGCGATCAGGATGACGTCCGGGGTGCCCTCGGTGTCAGCCATGATGTAGCCGCCGCGTGCGGTGCCCTCAGCGGAAGCGAACTTCTCGCCCTCAGCGTCTGCGTGCACGTCTTCACGAGCCCAGACGGGCAGGTTCTGGCGGGAGAGCACGATACCTGCGGGGCGGTCGGACTTCTCCAGGATGGTGCGCCATGCGACGGCGGTTTCGTTAGCGTCCGCGGGGCGAACCACGTCGAAGCCGGGGATGGCGCGCAGGGCGGAGAGGTGCTCGATCGGCTGGTGGGTGGGGCCGTCTTCGCCCACGCCGATGGAGTCGTGGGTCCACACGTACACTGAGGGAACGCCCATCAGTGCGGAGAGGCGAACGGCCGGGCGCTGGTAGTCGGAGAACACGAAGAAGGTGCCCGAGAATGCGCGGGTCGGGGAGGAGAGCACAATACCGTTAACGATTGCTGCGGCAGCATGCTCACGAATACCGAAGTGCAGCACGCGGCCGTAGGGGTTACCGGTCCAGTCTTCGGTGGTTCGCGATGCCGGGTTGAAGGACTCTGCCCCCTTGATGGTGGTCAGGTTCGAGCCGGCGAGGTCAGCGGAGCCGCCCCACAGTTCGGGGAAGGTGTCAGCAATAGCGTTGATGACGGTGCCGGATGCCGCGCGGGTTGCCACGGAGGTGCCAGCCTCGAACACGGGGAAAGCAGCCTTGTAGTCCGCGGGCAGTTCGCCTGCAACGAGGCGCTTGTACAGTTCGGCGCGCTCGGGGTTAGCCTTAGCCCATGCCTCGAACTTCTCGTCCCATGCCTTGTGTGCCGCAGCGCCGCGCTCGACGAGCTGGCGGGTGTGTGCTAGCACGTTCTCCTCGATGAAGAAGCTCTTGGCGGGGTCGAAGCCGAGCAGTTCCTTGGTTGCGGCGACCTCTTCGGCACCGAGCTTGGAGCCGTGCACTGCGCCGGTGTTCTGCTTGGTGGGGGCGGGGTAGCCGATGATGGTGCGCAGCTCAATGAAGGAAGGCTTGTCGGTGACAGCCTTCGCACGCTCAATAGCGGCGTAGAGTTCTGCGACGTCCTCAACGTAGTCACCGGTGCGGGTCCAGTCCACGCGCTGAACGTCCCAGCCGTAGGACTCGTAGCGCTTTGCCACGTCTTCGGTGAAGGCAACGTCGGTGTCTTCTTCAATGGAGATGTGGTTGCGGTCCCACACGACAATCAGGTTGCCGAGCTCCTGGTGACCTGCGAGCGCGCACGCCTCGGCGGTGACGCCTTCCTGCACGTCACCTTCGGAGGCGATGACGTAGACGTGGTGGTCGAAGGGGGAGGTGCCCGGCGCTGCTTCGGGGTCGAACATACCGCGCATACGGCGCTGTGCGTAGGCGAAGCCAACGGCGGATGCCAGGCCCTGGCCGAGCGGGCCGGTGGTGATTTCTACGCCCTTGGTGTGCTTGTATTCGGGGTGGCCGGGGGTGAGGGCACCCCAGGTGCGCAGGGCTTCTAGGTCCTTCATTTCCAGGCCGTAGCCGCCGAGGAACAGCTGAGTGTACAGGGTGAGGGAGGTGTGGCCGGGGGAGAGGATGAAGCGGTCACGACCTTCCCAGCGGTCGTCGGAGGGATCCTGGTTCATGACCTTCTGGAAGAGCAGGTAGGCGACCGGCGCCAGGCTCATTGCGGTGCCGGGGTGGCCGGATCCGACCTTTTCTACGGCGTCTGCGGCGAGGATACGTGCGGTATCTACGGCGCGCTGGTCGGTTTCTGTCCACTGGAAGTTCTCTGCCACGTGGGTGTCCTTTCACAACGTGAGTGGATGCGCCAGCAGGCTTGTGCTAGCGCGCTGTCCGTCGGGTGTAACGGTTCTCATCAGGCTGTTATTCCCGTGCCGTGTGTGGCTGGGTGCCCGGAGGATGTTTCGACCCTTTCGTTTTAACAGGATAGTTCACTGGGCGGAAGTATCCGGTGTGTGAATGCAGACATTCACAGGGTGATACGGGGCTGAGATGGAGAAAAAGCGACGCTACAACGCGGGCTCCGCGGATTTCGCGGTGCGCGTTTGAGCTGTGTTTCTGAGCTATGCGCTGAATATTGTTCAGTAACGTAACAATTTTTGTGTAAGTGGTGAAGCTCATGTTAAGGTTGAGCAGGAAGGTTGTAGACCGAAACAGTGGTTGGGTCGGTCTACATCTCGGTGATTGAAGCCCCTCCTCCGCGTAAGAACCGTTGATTATCTTACTGTGGTGGTGAGATAAAAGGTTCTGGAGGAGGGTGCTTTCTTTTAGTCTCTGACCGTACACTTTGTGTAAGGTTGAGGCTAAAGGTTTGTGTTATATGAATGGGCGCCGGATATGGTCGGAAACATATCCGGCGCCCGCCTTTTTAACCTGCAGTTGCTTTAGCTGTATGCGCGAAAAGCGCTGCCTGCCAGGTTGCTACTAGTCAGACCACTTGAACTTGCGCGAGGCAATAAACCCAATGACCACGGTCCACACAATGAGGACCCAGTGCGGGTCGGCAAGCCACTGATGCTGAATGAAGTTGCCGCGCAGCGCGTCACCCAGAGCCGCCGAGGGCGACCATGCCATAACCCCGGCGTACCAGTCGGGGAAGGACTTCAA
The DNA here is from genome assembly GCF_001813565.1 of Rothia sp. HMSC068E02. Classification (NCBI taxonomy): domain Bacteria; kingdom Bacillati; phylum Actinomycetota; class Actinomycetes; order Micrococcales; family Micrococcaceae; genus Rothia; species Rothia sp. HMSC068E02. Next base: position 902,954 of record NZ_KV812882.1, on the reverse strand, counting down.
CGGGAACACCACGCCGCCGGCACCGGCAAGAATCACCCAGGCAATATTCACGATGGCGAGGGTCGCCTCCGCACGTACCGTACCGGCAATGAGTAGGCCCAGCGCCGTAAACGCGCCGGCGCCCATGAGCATCGTGATGATGGAGCGGGAGACGGCGATAGCGTCCGGGCGCCAGCCCAGACCGTACCCGAGCGCCGCCACCAGTGTGAACTGAATTGCCACGACCACCAGCACCGCAATGCACTTGCCCATGATCAGGCCGTTACGGCCCAGGGGAGTGGTCGCAAGGAACCGCAGCACACCGTAGCGGCGATCAAAACCGGTGGCAATGCCCTGACCTGACAGCGCCGTAGAAATCACACAGAGCGCCAGAACGCCGGGGACCGCCGCGTCCATGCGGGAGACCCCCACCGAGTTCGCGTACTCATCAATCAGGCCCGTGAACCTCAACGCAATGAGCGCCATGACGGGAAAAATAATGTTCAGCATCAGCTGCTCGCCGTTGCGGAGCATCGCCATGGTCTCGTAGCGGCCCTGCTCGATGACGCGCACGAGCGGGTAGTTTGCGCGCGGGGGAATGTACTCCTCATCCTCGTCAATGGAAGAGACCTTGGGGCGGGTGTTTACGCCGCGTTCTTCCATTTCGCGTTCTTCTGCCTGAAGTTCTGCTCGCTCGTTGTTGCTGCGTGCGGTGTTGCTCATCGGATATCACGTCCTGAAATGTCGAGGAAGACATCCTCAAGAGTCTTCGGTTCCATGGTCAGAGAAATAGGCATGAGGTAACGCTCGGCGAGCGCGGAGGTGAACGCCGCCAGGTGCTCGGGGCGCAGCGTGCCGACCAGTTCGTACTCGCCGGGCACAGAGGGCGCGCCGTCGCGAGCCGGGGTGTAGGGCACCTTCTCGATGAGCTCCACACCGGCGCGTAGATGCGCGGGCAACAGCTGCTCACGGGTGGGGGTGGGAGCATCCAGGGTGTACTGCAGGCGGTTCGTGCCGTCGCTGGCGATGAGCTCGGAGACGGTGCCTTCCTGAACCGTGGTGCCGTTTTCAATGATGTAGACGTAATCGGCGAGTTTCTGCGCGTCATCAATCAGGTGCGTGGTGAGCACGATGGCGGTTCCGAGTTCACGCTGTTCACGAATAATGTCGAAGACAACGTTGCGGGATTGAGGGTCGAGGCCCGCGGAGGGCTCGTCAAGGAAGAGCACGTCCGGGCGGCCGATGAGGGCGGCGGCAAGGGAGACTCGCTGCTTCTGACCACCCGAGAGACGGCGAATCGTGGTGCCGTTAAAAGCGTCAATGCCGAGGCGTTCTGCGAGCTCTTCGACCGGGTACGGGTCGGTGTACATGGTCGAGATGTGCTCGAGCAGCGGAATGGGATGCATAGCGTTGGGTAGGCCGCCATCCTGGAGCATAATGCCGACCTTGGCGCGTAGCTCCGGGTCCGCCTGCAGCGGGTTTTCGCCGAGGAGGCGCACGGTACCGCGGGTGGGCTTGAGCAGGCCCTGGGCGCAGGCGAGGGTCGTGGTTTTGCCGGCGCCATTAGCACCGAGCAGGACGACTACTTCACCGGGGAAGACGCGCAGGTTGACCTTGTTGACGGCGCGGTAGAGCCCGCTGGCGGTGAGCCGTTCGGGGTATTTGGTGCGGAAGGCGCGTGAGGGCTTGAACTCTTTGATGAGGTCTTTAATGCTAAGCGCTGGTTCTTCTGCGATGATGCGTCGTCGTGCGGTGGGGGAGGCGCTGGGCTCCGTGTGGTGCTCAGTGCGCGCCGTTGGTGCGGCGGATGCACGCCCCGGGTGGTCCTGCTGGCCCGCGGTGGTGGTCTCCATAGACAGTCACTTTCGAGTTTTTCGATGAATGAGCGTGTGTGCACCTTTCATCTTATGCCCTAACTCACGTTTAAGGCACACCCGTTACGACTCAAATGTTCACCTTCAGGTTGAAAAGTTATCAAGTAGGGGTACCTAACTAGCCAAAGAAAAGCTAATTAGGACATACTTTATTTGTGTATTCCGTGAATAAGACCTCTCAGCGCGCCTCAACGAACGAGGCGCAGACCCGAAACGGCAACCGAACCGCCGCCTCGGGCTCTACTGGTGCTCCCAGCACCAAGTCCTCCGCGGCACGCACATCCAAGCGCAAAGCCGAGGCGGAAGAACGCACCAGGGACCGCGTTCTCCGCGAAGTTCTCAACAACGGCCCCGTATCCGCAGCAACCCTCGGTGAGCTCCTCAGCCTCACCCCCGCAGCAGTACGCCGCCACCTCGACGCCCTCGAATCCAACAACATGATTGAGGTCGCGCCCATCAAGAAGCACGGCGCCGGAGCCGGACGACCTGCCCGCCGCTACGTGATCGCCCCCCAGGGCCACGAACGCCTCGGCAACGACTACCTCATCATCGCCCGCGACGCCCTGCAAATGCTCCGCGACACGGTCGGCCAGGAAGCCCTCGAAGCTTTCGCATCCGCCCGAGCCGCAGAAATGGAAGCCCGCTACCGACCCGTCGTAGAAGCCGCCGGAGACGACGTGGCAGCCCGAGCACAGGCGCTCGCAGAAGCCATGAGCAAGGACGGTTTCGTGGCGACCGCTCAGGTCACCGCGCCTCCTGCAGGACGAACTGTTCCCGAACATTTCCTCGCGAGCATTCAGCTGTGCCAGGGCCACTGCCCGGTACGCGACCTCGCCGGCGACTTCCAGGTGTTCTGCGAACAGGAAACCGGGATTATTTCCGACCTGCTCGGCGTTGATGTGCGTAGGCTCTCGACCATGGCTTCGGGCGCTCACGTGTGTACCACGCACGTGCCCCTGAACCGCGTCACCGCCGAGAGCGAGAAGAACGCTGAGGACTCCGCAGAGAAACCTTCCGCGTAAGGCTTACCGCAGTACCCAGCGGCGCACCCCGATGAACCCCAAAGGGTTGCGACCCGCACGCTGAAACCCGCCTACACCACGCACCGCTACGCGTCGTGTTTGAGCGCGGCATCAGCCCCCTAAACTACCGCGCCTGCAACCGGCAGGTGACGGAGAGAAATGTAATAACCATCGAAGAAAGGCCGTAATGACTGAGAAAGTTGGGCAGAACGCCAACGACACCGTCATTTCAGAGATCCTGGAGATGAACCCCGAACTCGAGGGCATTGGCAACTACGAGTACGGTTGGGCAGACTCCGACGAAGCAGGCCAGGTAGCAAAGCGCGGCCTGGACGAGGACGTCGTGCGCGACATCTCTGCAAAGAAGAACGAACCCCAGTGGATGCTGGACATGCGTCTGAAGGCGCTGAAGTTCTTCGAGCGTAAGCCTATGCCCACCTGGGGCGCGGATCTTTCCGAAATCGACTTCGACAACATCAAGTACTTCGTGCGTTCGACCGAGGGTCAGGCGGCTTCTTGGGATGAACTGCCCGAGGACATCCGCACCACCTACGAGCGCCTGGGTATTCCCGAGGCTGAGCGTAACTCGCTCGTTGCGGGTGTGGCTGCACAGTACGAGTCCGAGGTCGTGTACCACCAGATCCGTGAGGACCTGGAGAAGCAGGGCGTGATCTTCGTCGACACCGACACCGGTCTGCGCGAATACCCCGAACTGTTCAAGGAATACTTCGGCTCCATCATCCCGATTGGTGACAACAAGTTCTCCGCACTGAACACCGCCGTGTGGTCCGGTGGCTCCTTCGTGTACGTTCCCCCGGGAGTTCACGTGGAGATCCCGCTGCAGGCGTACTTCCGTATTAACACCGAGAACATGGGTCAGTTCGAGCGCACCCTGATCATCGCTGACGAGGGCTCCTACGTTCACTACATTGAGGGCTGCACCGCCCCCATCTACAAGTCCGACTCTCTGCACTCCGCAGTGGTTGAGATTGTGCTGAAGAAGAACGCACGCGTTCGCTACACCACCATCCAGAACTGGTCGAACAACGTCTACAACCTGGTGACCAAGCGTGCGGTTGCGCACGAGGGCGCCACCATGGAATGGGTGGACGGCAACATCGGTTCGAAGGTCACCCAGAAGTACCCGGCTGTTTACATGGTCGGTGAGCACGCTAAGGGTGAGACCCTGTCCATCGCATTCGCGGGTGAGGGTCAGCACCAGGACACCGGTTCGAAGATGGTTCACATTGCGCCGAACACCTCCTCGACCATTGTGTCCAAGTCCGTGGCACGTAACGGCGGCCGTAGCGCATACCGTGGCCTGGTTCAGGTTCGTGAGGGCGCTAAGCACTCCAAGTCCTCCGTGGTCTGTGACGCACTGCTGGTGGACACCATCTCCCGCTCCGACACCTACCCCTACGTGGATGTCCGCGAGGACGATGTGACCATGGGTCACGAGGCGACCGTTTCCCGCGTCTCCGAGGACCAGCTGTTCTACCTGATGCAGCGCGGCCTGAGCGAAGAAGAAGCAATGGCGATGATCGTCCGCGGCTTCGTTGAGCCTATCGCCCGCGAGCTGCCGATGGAGTACGCACTCGAACTGAACCGCCTGATCGAACTTCAGATGGAAGGATCTGTGGGCTAATGCCGACCAACGAAGAAACCCTGGGTTACCACTCCCCGATCATCCCCGGCATGGACCAGGAGGGCGAGAAGCTCGCCACCGAGTTCGCCCACGATGACACCCTGCTGCGCGCCACCGAGGCACACCACCAGGGCTCCAACCCGAACAACGTCCAGAAGGTACTCGAAGCATCCCGTGCAGAGCGTAAGACCTCCTACAACGTGGAGGACTTCGCGCCCCTGACCGGTCGTGAAGAGGACTGGCGCTTCACCCCGCTGAAGCGTCTGGGTGGCCTGCACCTGGAGAAGCTGACCGGCACCGCACCGGCACCGCAGATTACTGCACCCGAGCAGGTTCAGGTTGAGACCGTCTCCCGCGAGGACGCACGCATCGGCTCCGCGGGTATCCCCGAGGACCGTGTGGCAGCGAACGCGTGGTCCAGCTTCACCGAAGCAACCGTGGTGACCATCCCCGCCGAAGCTGAACTGGCTGAGCACGTGGAAATCGACATCACCGGCACCGGCAACGAGGCTGCCGCACAGCACATCGTGATTGAGGCTAAGCCCTTCTCGAAGGCTGTCGTGGTTCTGCGCCACACCGGCTCCACCATCCTGGCACAGAACGTTGAGTTCGTGGTGAACGACGAGGCTGAGCTGAACGTTGTTTCCGTGCAGCAGTGGGCTGACGACGCAATCCACGCTTCCGCACACTACGCTAAGCTGGGCCGCAACGCACGCTTCAAGCACGTTGTGGTGTCCCTCGGCGGCGACCTGGTGCGCGTGACCCCCTCCACCAAGTTCACCGCTCCCGGCGCTGAGACTGAAATGTACGGCCTGTACTTCGTAGACGCAGGTCAGCACATTGAGTCCCGCCTGTTCGTGGACCACTCCGTACCCAACTGCAAGTCCCGCGTGACCTACAAGGGCGCGCTGCAGGGTAAGGGTGCGCACTCCGTATGGGTTGGTGACGTTCTGATTGGTAAGGATGCAGAAGGCACCGACACCTACGAGCTGAACCGTAACCTGCTGCTGGAAGTTGGCCCCCGCGCCGACTCCGTGCCGAACCTGGAGATTGAGACCGGCCTGATTGAGGGCGCCGGCCACGCATCCACCACCGGCCAGCTCGATGAGCAGCACCTGTGGTACCTGCAGGCTCGCGGTATTCCGGAGGCTGAGGCACGCCGTCTGGTCGTGCGCGGCTTCCTGAACGAGATCATTCAGCAGATTCGTGTTCCCGAACTTGAAGAGCAGCTCACCGAGGCCCTTGAGGCAGAGCTCGCCCTCAGCAACAACTAAGCTTTACCAGGAGAAATCAATGTCTACCCTTGAAATCAAGGACCTTCACGTCTCGGTTATCCTCGACGACGAAACCACCAAGCCCATCCTGAAGGGCGTTAACCTGACCATCAACTCGGGCGAGATTCACGCAATCATGGGCCCGAACGGTTCCGGTAAGTCCACTCTGGCTTCCACCATTGCTGGCCACCCCAAGTACCAGGTTGACTCCGGTCAGATCCTGCTCGACGGTGAGGACATCACCGAGATGAGCGTGGACGAGCGTGCCCGCGCAGGCCTGTTCCTGGCTATGCAGTACCCGGTTGAGATCCCCGGTGTGACCATGTCCAACTTCCTGCGTTCCGCTAAGACCGCTGTGGACGGCAAGGCTCCCTCCCTGCGTACCTGGACCAAGGACGTTAAGGAAGCCATGAAGAACCTGGAGATTGACCCCGACTTCATCGCACGTAACGTGAACGAGGGCTTCTCCGGTGGTGAGAAGAAGCGCCACGAGATTCTTCAGCTGGAGCTGCTCAAGCCCAAGTTCGGCATCCTGGATGAGACCGACTCCGGTCTGGACGTTGACGCACTGAAGATTGTGTCTGAGGGCGTGAACCGTGCGCACGAGGCTAACGACATGGGCGTCATGCTGATTACCCACTACACCCGCATCCTGCGCTACATCAAGCCGCAGTTCGTGCACGTGTTCGTGGACGGCAAGATGGTTGACCAGGGCGGCCCCGAGCTGGCTGACCGCCTGGAAGAAGAGGGCTACGTTTCTTACGTGGGTAAGAAGTAAGCTTCTTCTCCTACCGGATTCTGACAGAAAGATAGGACTATGACTGAGACTGTGCAGGGTCGTGTTCCTCAGGAAGAGATTGAGGAAGCCCTCAAGGAGGTCATTGACCCGGAGCTCGGCGTCAATATTGTTGACCTCGGTCTGCTCTACGGTCTGCGCTGGGATGAGGATGGAACCCTCATTCTGGACCTGACTCTGACCACCGCAGCCTGCCCGCTGCAGGAGGTTATTGAGGAGCAAGTTCAGAGCAACCTGGATAACCTGGTTGATTCTTGGCGTGTGAACTGGGTTTGGATGCCGCCGTGGGGTCCGGAGCGTATTACTGAGGACGGCCGCGATATGATGCGCGCGCTGGGCTTCAACATCTAAGCTCCTGACCGCAGATAAGGTACCCGCCCGGTGCGGAAGGTGTATGCCTTCGGCACCGGGCGGGCATTTTTATGCGATATCAGATATGCGAGCAGTGAATGCTTGTTCTGAGCAACGCCAATTTTTGCCACTTTGACAATGGGGGGGGTCAAGTATATTTCCTTGTGAATCATACACTCACATCATATTTAGGCTCCTTATGCAATGGTTGCTTGAGGATGCCGAAAGGAAATCATGGCACAAAAGATTATTGCCGCGGACGGTTCTGTCTACGTTAAGAAGAAGCCTTTCTACCTCCGTTGGTGGTTTATCACTCTCGTTATTCTTGTTCTTCTTGGCGGTTGCGCTTCGATGATGGGCGGCGGCTCCAGCAAGTCTACGAGTGCGAGCGCTTCTTCATCTTCTGCAGCTGTTGATTCTTCTGCTGCTACTACTGAGGCTTCTCAGAAAACTGGTACTGAATCCTCTCCCGTAGCTGGGGCGGAATCCAACGCAAAGCAGAATGATAACAGCGTTCCCACTGAATATAAGTCTGCTTTGAAGAAGGCGGAGTCTTATTCTCGCACCATGCACATGTCCAAGCAGCGTATCTACGACCAGCTCACCAGTGAATTCGAAAAGTTCACTCCTGAAGCTGCTCAGTATGCTGTGGACAATATGAAGGCTGACTGGAACGCAAATGCCCTGGAGAGCGCAAAGAGCTACCAGAAGACGATGAACATGTCTCCTGAAGCAATCCGTTCTCAGCTGACTTCTTCCGTTGAAGGTTTCACCGAGGAAGAAGCTGATTACGCAGTCTCTCACCTGAGCTAATTCAATAGATGATTCATAGAAGCCGCCCGGCATGGAACACATTCCATACCGGGCGGCTTCTATATTGTCAGCTTTGAACCTAGTCGTTCAGGTGCAGCAGCTTCAGCGAGTGCTCATACTTGATCATGAGGCAGGTACGAGTCGGCTCCTCCAGAAGCGTCAAACGCTGCGGGTCAGTATTATCCGCAATATCGGCAAGCTTCACCAGACGAGCCAAATCATTCACACGCACCCGGCTCAGATACGACTCACGCGACTCACCCGGGCGGCGGGTCAAGGCATCAATCGCATCCACAATACGCGCCGAGAAGTGACGCGCCAAGAAAGCGAGAGAAACGCCGGTATCCTCCACCGTGTCATGCAGCAGCGCCACGATCTGCGCTTCAGCCTTCAGCTCCTCCAAAGACACATCGGGGTCAGTGGCGGCAGCCAACTCACACGCAAGCTTACGTACCCCAAGAGCCACACGGCGAGGGTGGGAGATATAGGGCCAGCCGTTACGGTCAGTCTGCCCCTCATGCGCCTTATCAGCGATGCTGTCTGCCAGGCGAACCATCTCTTTGTAGTAGTTATTCGACATGAGAACCTCCGTTGGTTTGAACTCCTGCGAGTTGATGGTCCCAGCGACGTTTTCCGCACCAACGCGGCACGGGTGGTAGCTGGTACCAACACTCTACGCCAGCTGTGGGGTGGCTGTGGCGGAACTCGCCCGAAACACCCTTAATACGTCAAATATGACGCGCAGAAGAAGAAAATAGGGTGCTTTATGGCTGTAAATCATGAACTTGGTGCCTGTTCTACCCGAGTTCTGCAGCGGATACCGACCCGCAGGAGGCGCCCCGCACCTCCGCGAAAGTGTCTGCCGCACCCTTTGGCACCGCCCGGTGTAACTCGCCCAAAATCTCACATGGTGGCGAAAAATTTCTAACTTTTTCTGGCGAAAACAGGCACGCAAACCGCCCAACACAAAGGCAGTTTAAGCGTGTTTAGCACACACCGATACACACTCATCAAACGAAAAAATTACACGCCCTCCGTGCCCTGCTAAAACCTCCAAAAACCCGTATTTTTGTGCGAAAATACGCGATAAACTGGGGGCAACCAAACATCGGAGAACACCATGGCAGAGCTCTACGAGCGCTTCGTCGCTTTGTATCCCTACCCACACGAGCGAATCCGCCACGGCGCCCCACGAGCCGAACTTAACCGGCGATACCTCGAACACCTCTACGAGGGCAAGAACCGGGGAACAACCCCCATCGTGGTTGCCCTCGACCCGACCCTGCTCGGGACCATTGAGAATAACGTCTCCCTGCGTACCTCAACCCCAGTGCAGGACATCACCGCCGACACCGTCAAGCGGTACGCACACGACCTCATCACCGACCAGCATCGTTACCTGGATCAAGTCGGTGTAGAAGTCGCCGCGCACGAGGCGTTCCGGCACCTGAACGAGAGCACCTACCTGCAGACCTACCGCCGCCTCATGGAAAACGGCGAACTCGGCGAAGACGATATTGGCACGCCCCTGAAAGCGGAGTACCCCTTTGAGCTGACCGCCGGCATCATCAATGAGAAGGTCAAAACCACCGACATTGACAGCGCCGCGGAACTGCTGATTATGGACCTGCCGCTGCGGGATGCCTCCGGGGTATTCGCCTACCTGCCCTTCGGCGGGTGGGATTCCAGCCCCAGCCCCGAGGCGATGCTGTCCATTGCCCGCTACTGGTTTGAACGCGACGACGCCTACCCGGCTGTTATCGCCTCAGACTTTATCGAGTTCTACACGCCGGTGCCGGTCACAACCCGCCGCGACGCCGAAATCCTGGCGGTCGAGCACACGATGGTTTCCTCGGCGATGCCGGTGCGTGTCTACCGCGGCTTCGACAAGCTCGTGGAGGCGCTCTACGGTCAGCACGACTGGTACCTGTGGTGGGAGCAGCTCCCGGCGGTGCTCCTCATTGAAACGCCCTAAACCAGCCTAGCTAGGCGAGTTAAAGCGAAGGGGCGGGATGAACCTACACGGTTCACCCCGCCCCTCTCGCGTATCTGCGCTAGTTCAGCTCGTCCACGTGCCGCGCCCGCAAAGCACGAGCGGTCGCCGTCGCGTAATCAACCGCCTGCACCACCCACGGAATCAGCAGCCGCCAATACATGCGCTTGGGCAGGTTACGCGCCACTGCCGCCCTGCGCAACGCACCCCAACGGTCCATGAGCGCCGGAATCGACCGGACCATCAACGCAATCAGCAGACCCAGACGCTCTGGGGAAAGACCCACGAAACGCAACGGCGAACACAGCCTCACAAAGCCATCAATCAGAACCGGCAGGGGAGTGCTCACCAGCAGAGCGCGGGACGCGTAGAAAGCCGTCAGCATAGTCGCGATAGCATCCACGCCGGAGGCGTACTGCCCTGTGAAGACGTAATAAGCGACCATGATCAGTAGCAGCAGAGACAGCGCGCGAACCACCAACCACAGCTGGGAGGCGGGTACGCCAGCCCATAGAGCGCACAGCGTGGAGGCAACCAAAGCCACCAGCGCCACCTGCCAGCCGGTCACCGCCAACAGCAGAAACAGCCCAAAGAAGAGCGTGCCCTTGAGCCATAGCGGCACCCGATGCACCGGCGTGTTCAACGGCTGGTAGAAACCCACCAGCAGAGTACCGGGGATGAAATCCGAGCCCTGAGAGGCGGGGCGAGGATTCACGCGCGGCGTGTTAGCGCCCATGCGCGCCTCCTGCCGAATCCAGACCTTCGGTAGCACCCTCGTTGGGGAACCCCTCGGCACACCACGTGCGGTACTGCTGCACCAGCTGCGCAGCATCCCCCTGAGCAAGCATATGCCCGTCATGAATAATCACGGCTTCATCGCAGGACGCCGCCAAATCCAGGTCATGCGTGCTGAGCACCAGCATCTGATCCAGCGACTCCAAATGCTTCAGTAGCCGCGCGCGATTGCGCAAATCCAGCAGGGTGGTCGGCTCATCGAGCAGAAGAATCTGCGGGCGCGCCGCCAGCACGCTGGTGAGAGCGACCAGCTGCTTTTCGCCTCCTGAGAGGGTGAAAACGCTCTGGTTTTCAAGATGTTCGAGGCCGCGCTCGCGGAGCAGTTCACGAATTCGTTCGAGGCGCTGCTCACCGCTGAGGGCACTACCTTCAACGGTGGCGGCACGGCGCAGACTCAGGTCAATATCTTCGGCAACGGTGGGCATAATCAGCTGCGCCTCCGGCTGGGCGAAGAGCATGCCCACGCCCTCAAAAGCGCCCTGCGAATGACCGCGAGCGCCCATCGAGCCGCGGCTCGGTGTCTCCAGAGTGTCGACACCGTTCACGCGCACAATACCTTCATCCGGGTGGGTGAGCCCATTGAAAAGCCCCAGTAGGGTGGACTTGCCGCTACCGTTCAGACCCAGCACTGCGGTGCGCTTCGCCGTGAACTGCAGGCTCACATCCTTGAGGATACGGCGATGCCCGCCTTCGGGCAGCTCGGTGAAAACACTCACCGATTCAAGCTCAAGGGCGGGCATGCTGGTAGAGGCGCTCACCGCCTGCTCGCCTTGCACCTGCTGCGGTGCAGGCTGGCGCGTGGAGCGGCGAAAAAACATAGCTATCCTCTCGTGTGGCACATTGTGTGCTTTTAACGCTGGGCAGAAGCCAGGGACGGGAAGGCGCGGCGTACCGACAAACCAACCAGAACCGCGATTGTGGACTTCACCAGATCCCAGGGAACGAATACCATTGCCGCGCTGAACGCGGCGTCAAAAGTCATGTGGGCGTTCACCATCATACCGGCGATACCGCAGGCGGTCAGAACCACAAAACCGCAGAAGTTCGCGACCAGAGCCATAAGGAAGGTCGCGCCAACCGAACGGGTGTTGCGGGTGAGCAGGTATGCGAGGGTACCGGCAATAGCGGCGAAGGGCAGGAAGCCGAGCAGGTAGCCGGCACTCGGGGAGGCGAGCGTACCCAAACCGGCGCCGCCCTTAGCGAAGATGGGCAGGCCAGCGAAACCAACCAGCAGGTACAGCGCCACGGAGGCGGTGGCACGCTTGCCGCCGAGCACCTGTGCGGTGATGTAAATGCCGAGGGTCTGGAAGGTGAAGGGAACCGCAACGCCGCCCAAGCTGACGGCGGGCATGATGGCGAGCGCGGCGATGAAGCCCGCGAACACTGCGATGAGGGAGAGATCGGTGGCGAGGGAGGTCTTTGCCGCTACGTTACGGCGCGGTGCCTGAGTTGCCTGGGGTTCCTGGGCTGATTCGCGCACGGAATCGGTCATTGGGGTGGTACTCCTTTGATACGTATTGCTCTGCAGATTTTTCTACAGAGTTGAGGGTGGCGGTGGTTGACTGCTTGTCACAACCCAGTTTTGAACAATGTTCTATGAATGGTGTCCGGTATGTATAGTACACCGCACACCACAAAAACAAAAGGTGCCCCACATGCGCACTCGGCACACCTGCACTAAAATTGATGAGGTGCTCTGCGCGCTCGCCGCTTCTAACCCAGCGAATCCCGCCTACCGAGCACTATCAACCCACACACCAGACCGCCATCCGGAAAGGCACCCATGATTGCTGTACAGAACCTCGAATTGCGTGCAGGCGCGCGCCTGCTCATGGAAGAGGTCACCTTCCGCATCGATAAGGGCGACAAGATTGGTCTGGTGGGCCGCAACGGTGCTGGTAAGACCACTATGACTAAGGTGCTTGCCGGTCTGACCCTGCCCGCTGACGGCACGGTGACCCGCAGTGGCACTATCGGCTACCTTCCGCAGGACCCGAAGGTGGATGACATGAGCCAGCTGGCGCGTGACCGCATCCTTTCGGCGCGTGGCCTGGATGGTGTGGCGCGCAAGATGCGTCAGGCGCAGGACGATATGGCGAGTGAGGACCCGGCGGTGCGCGCTAAGGGTATGCGCCGCTACGACCGTCTTGAGGCTGAGTTTATTGCCGGTGGCGGCTACGCGGCTGAGTCGGAGGCGGCGGTCATCACCTCCAACCTGGACTTGCCGGAGCGTGTGCTCGCCCAGCCGCTGTCTACTCTGTCGGGTGGTCAGCGTCGCCGTGTGGAGCTGGCGCGTATTCTCTTCTCCAATGCGGACACCATGCTGCTGGATGAGCCGACCAACCACCTGGATGCTGACTCCATTATGTGGCTGCGTGACTTCTTGAAGAACTTCTCGGGCGGCCTGATGGTCATTAGCCACGATGTTGACCTGATGGAGCTGGTCGTCAACCGCGTCTTCTACCTGGACGCGAACCGCTGCGTGATTGACCAGTACAACATGGGCTGGAAGAACTACCTGACTCAGCGTGAGCAGGATGAGCACCGCCGCAAGCGTGAGCGTGCGAATGCGCAGAAGAAGGCGAATGCTCTGATGGAGCAGGCGAATAAGATGCGCGCGAAGGCGACGAAGGCTGTTGCTGCTCAGCAGATGATTAAGCGTGCTGAGAAGCTTCTGCGCGGCCTGGAGGAGGAGCGTCAGAGCGATAAGGTTGCGGCGATTCGCTTCCCGGATCCGGCGCCGTGCGGTAAGACTCCGCTCTCTGCCCAGGGCCTGTCGAAGTCCTATGGCTCTCTGGAGATTTTCACGGACGTTGATTTGGCGATTGACCGCGGTTCGCGCGTGGTGGTGCTGGGCTTGAATGGTGCCGGTAAGACCACTCTGCTGCGCATGCTGGCTGGTTCCACCGAGCCTGATACGGGTGAGGTCGTGTACGGTCACGGCGCGAAGCTGGGCTATTTTGCGCAGGAACACGAAATTCTTGATGGTGACCGCACTGTCTTTGAGAACATGAAGTCTGCCGCGCCGGATCTGGATGACACCCGCGTGCGTACAATTTTGGGTTCGTTCCTGTTCTCCGGTGATGATGTGGATAAGCCTGCCGGTGTGCTTTCCGGCGGTGAGAAGACCCGCCTGTCCCTGGCGACCCTGGTGGCATCGAGCGCGAACGTGCTGCTGCTCGATGAGCCGACCAACAACCTGGACCCCGCCTCGCGTGAGGAGATTCTGAACGCGTTGAAGGCGTACCAGGGTGCTATCGTGATGGTTTCTCACGATGAGGGTGCCGTGGAGGCGCTGGATCCTGAGCGTGTGCTGCTTCTGCCGGATGCGGTGGAGGATTTGTGGTCGAAGGATTACCAGGATTTGATTTCGCTGGCGTAAAGCATTATCCGCTGACATAAAAGCCGACATAAAAGTACGGGGGAGGCTCCGGTACCGTGTGGTGCCGGGGCCTCTTTGCGTGTATTGCGCGTTGATTTATTGTCCGGGGCGTATTGTTTGCGGCGTATTGTCCAGGGCGTATTTTTTATGTTCTGAAAATGTGTTGCGGAGATGTTGTCGGTATTTTTTTCGTGAATAGTGCGGAAAAATGTGACCTGACCCGTGGGGTTGTATTGTTTTCTGAGCGTGTGTGCTGTTATTGCGTTCCTGTGCATGGGAACTGTGGGTTCTGACACACGAAACTTGCGGCGTATTTGACGGGAAATAATGTTGCCTTGTGGGTTTTTCTGAGGGAAAGAAAAGCTCTCAGGCGATATTTCAGGGGGTCTGTGTGGGCTTTTTGAATTTTTCATGTGTCTCTACATACATTGTGGGAAAAATGGTAGAAACACAACAAGCGTGGGGCGTAGACTTATAACTGTTCCCGCCATTGCGAGGACGCAAATGCGAAACATTAGGGCTCACTACCGATGGTGAGCTAACGCGGGGGAGAAGAGATTCCCGCCCGCTCACGAAGGAGAACTGCCAATGCACAACACTGAGTTCGAGAAGTACCCCACCTCTGGTGAAGAGAACGTTGAGGTTGACGTCTTCTGGCCCATCCAGGACGCTTAATCTCTCACCCCGATAGGTCGGGATAAGGATTAGAAAAGCGCCCCGCCGCTTCCGTAGGGAAGTGACGGGGCGCTTTGCTGTCCTCGGTGAGAATTTAGTTATGCGGCGTGAATACCCAGTCCGAACATTTGCAGAGGGTATTCGGTAAAGCCCATCATGGCTGCCGCGTACCAGGCGATGTACCCGGTCAGTGTTAGAACGAGTGCCTTCTCGCGTACGCTGCCAGCATCGCCCAGAATAGGCAGTGCCATGTAGCCGCTCTTTTTCCATAGGGGGGACGCCACCAGGGGTTTGATAACAATGGGGTAGAGGGGCAGCAGTCCGCGGGTTGTCAGTAGATCGCCAATCAGGTGAATGGTGGCGCCGACCGAAATAGCCCAGGGGAGCAGTGCCAGCGAATCAGTCGTGTAGGCGGCGTACCCGAGGGCGACGGCACCGATCCATCCACCCGGTGCGCCGAGCACGCGCAATGCCAGACCGCCCGAGAATGCGGCAAGAAGTAGTGAAGCCCAGGGGATTCCGTTGTAGCTCAGGTTGGCGCTGAAATAGGCAATTGCCCAGAAAGCTACCAGACCCAAAATGGAGTGCGTTCCCTTGCGGTGTCCGCCGCTGACTGCCCCAACAATGCGTGCTACCCAGCGTGAAATAGGCGGGATGGAGTTGGCGATACTGCCGTTGTGGTGGTCAATATCCGGTAGCATGCCCGCACCGGCGCACGCCAGGGCGGTCACGATGAGGGTGGGGGTATCGGGAACCTGCACCACTCCCGTCTCGACGAGCACTAGCCAGCCAGCTGCGGCGCTGACGGTGTGCGAATAGCCCATCATGGGGAGGTGCCTCCTTGAATGCGATTGCTCAGCGAGTGTGATTGCCCTGCGAGTGTGGTTGCCTGGGTGCCGGGATGTTCACTCGAACTAATTAGAACAAATATAGCATATATCGAAATTACTTTCGATAGGCTGGGTTATTACTCAAGCGGAGCCACCTCAAGCGGCATCACCTCTCAAGTGGCACTACCCCTTAAAGGGCAGAGTCTGCTTCCAGAACTCACGCTCGCGCAGGTAATTCTCCAGCCAGCCCACGTGCTCGGAGCACGCCAACCAGATCTTGCGGCGCTCGGGGGCGTGCACCTTCGGGTTGTTCCAGAGCAACTGAAATTCTGCCGCCTGCTGGCAGCCCTTGCGGGAGCACTTGGCGTACTCGGGCTGTGCATCCTGAGAAAGTGAACCGAGCAGATCCATGTCTTCTTATCCTTACTATTGCGCCTCGACGTGCGGTGTTATTCCGTGCCCGCGCGACCGGGCAGAAAAGGGGTGCGGGCTGTTCCGCTTCAGATAGTGTACGCGTCCGATGAGGCATGTAAAAGAAGAGGAGCAGGTGTTCAGTGTTCAAGAGTGGAGTGTAGCCTGCGGCACCTTTGCGCTAAAACGCGGTAAAATAGGGTTTGTCTGTCCATCCGTCCACACCCCAACCGCGTAGCCGCTGCATCGGCTCTGATCGTGAGGGGTCGACTCATCAAGGAAGCTCATGAGCGAGAACACTCCCAAGACCGTGCTGGTCACCGGCGGCAACCGAGGCATCGGCTACGAAATTGCCAAGGAATTCCAGGCAGCAGGACACAACGTCTGCATCACCTACCGTAGCGGTGAAGCCCCCGAAGAATTTTTCGCCGTCAAGGCAGATGTACGCGATGCCGACAGCATTAACGAAGCTTTCAAGGAAATTGAAGCAGAATTCGGCCCCGTGGAGGTACTGGTCGCCAATGCAGGTATCACCCGCGACATGCTGCTGATGCGCATGAAGGAATCCGACTTCACCGACGTCATCGACACCAACCTGACCGGTTCGTTCCGCGTGGTTCAGCGTGCTATCAAGGGCATGCTGAAGCTCAAGCGCGGCCGCATCATCCTGGTTTCCTCCGTGGTGGGTCTGTACGGTTCCCCCGGCCAGGTCAACTACTCCGCATCTAAGGCTGCACTGGTCGGTATGGCACGCTCCATCACCCGCGAGCTGGGCGGCCGTAACATCACCGCTAACGTGGTGGCACCGGGCTTCATTAACACCGCTATGACCGAGGTTCTGCCCGAGGAAACCAAGAAGAACTACCTCGCATCCATCCCGGCTGGCCGTTTCGCGGAGGCTGAAGAGGTCGCTCGCGTGATTCGCTGGCTCGCATCCGATGAAGCTAGCTACATTTCTGGCGCTGTCATCCCCGTTGATGGCGGCCTGGGCATGGGCCACTAAGCCCACCCCGTACGGACTGCATGAAGCGCCCGAGCATGGGCGCACCCTTTCTAAACCTAAGGACATAACACTATGGCACAGCTGACCGGCAAGACCATTATCATCACCGGCTCCTCCCGCGGCGTTGGCGCAGACACCGCACAGATTCTCGCCGCTGAGGGCGCGAACATTGTGGTGAACTACCGCTCCAAGGCACCGCGCGCAAACAAGATCGTCAAGGCTATTGAAGAGGCTGGCGGCAAGGCAGTTGCAGTGCAGGCTGACGTGACCAAGGCTGAGGACCTGCAGAACCTCGTCAACACCGCAGTGGAGACCTTCGGCTCCCTGGACTACCTGATCCTGAACGCTTCGGGCGGCATGGAGACCGGCATGGGTGAGGACTACGCAATGCGCCTGAACCGTGACGCACAGCTGAACCTGGCACGCCTGGCTGCAGAGAAGATGCCCGAGGGCGCACGCATCGTGTTCGTGACCAGCCACCAGGCACACTTCATCCGCGAAGTTGAGACCATGGACGAGTACAAGCCCGTTGCAGAGTCCAAGCGCGCTGGCGAAGACGCACTAATTGCTGAGATTCCCGCACTCTCCGAGAAGGGCATCTCCCTGGTCGTGGTGTCCGCTGACATGATTGAAGGCACCGTCACCGCAACCCTGCTGAACCGCCTGCACCCCGGCGCTATTGAGCAGCGCCGCGAGACCGCCGGCAAGCTTTACACCGTCAACGAGTTCGCGCAGGAAATCGCGAAGATGGTCACCGCAGACGTTGAGACCGGCCACGTTGAGCTGGTCGGTGGCGCACGCGGCTTCATCGACTAATACTCTGTTGCTTTAGGTGCCGTTACGGATGCGCTCACGCCTTCCGTGGCGGCACCTGTAGCCCCTTATTCTTTGCGCGAGGAACCCAATGTGGGGTACCCGCGCACTATGCGCTCACTGCACCGGCAACCAGGCTAGGTTGCGAGGTAGGGGGGGGCGCATCCCATCCATCTAACTCACTGGAAGAAGAACCATGAGCACCGTACTCAACCTTCAGAATGTCTCCGTGATTCGCGGCGGCCGCAAGATTCTCAACGACGTTTCCTGGACTGTGAACGAAGGTGAACGCTGGGTTGTTCTGGGCCCCAACGGCGCCGGTAAGTCCACTCTGCTTTCGATTGCGGCAGCTCGCCTGCACCCGACCAGCGGCGAGGTTGAAATCCTTGACGAGACCCTCGGCGCTGTTGACGTGTTCGACCTGCGCCCGCGCATTGGTCTGTCCTCCGGTGCTTCGGCAACCCAGATTCCCGCCAACGAGAAGGTTTCCGACGTTGTCGTGACCGCAGCGTACGCTGTGTCCGGTCGTTGGAAGGAAGAATACGACGTCATGGACGACGAGCGTGCCACCGAACTGCTGGCTGAGTGGGGCGTCGACACCCTCGCTGACCGCACCTTCGGCTCCCTCTCCGACGGCGAGCGCAAGCGTGCGCTGATTGCTCGCGCACTGATGACCGACCCCGAACTGCTGCTGCTGGACGAGCCCGGCGCAGGCATGGACATTTCCGGTCGTGAGGACCTGGTCGAGCGTCTGACCGCGCTTGCCGCTGACCCCTACGCACCGGCTACCGTGCTCATCACCCACCACCTCGAGGAAATCCCGGCTGGCTTCACCCACGCCCTGCTGGTCCGTGACGGCGGCGTGGTCGCTGCAGGCCCGATCCTGTCCACCATTACCGAGGCGAACCTCGCAGCAACCTACGACATGGACCTGGCTCTGACCGTGACCCCCGCGGGTCGTTACTCCGCGTTCAAGCGCGCATGAGTCGTGCCCCGAAGCAGCTGAGCGCCGAACAGATCGCTGAGCGTGCCGAGCGTGTCTACGCCATCGAGTCGGTCACGGCTCTGGCGCAGGCACCCGAGCAGGCTCTGCGCTACTACACGCAGCTGACCGATGTGAAGCTCCGTAGCGCCATGGAACCGCAGTGGGGTATCTACATTGCGGAGTCCTCGAAGGTGATTCGTCGCGCGCTCGCTGCCGGCCATCAGCCCGTTTCTTTCCTGATGAGCGAGAAGTGGGCTGATGATTTGGCGGATGTGTTGCGCGCTCATCCTGACACTCCCGCGTATGTGGGTAGTGAGGAGCAGCTGGAGCAGGTAACCGGTTTTCACCTGCACCGTGGCGCGTTGGCAGCGATGGCTCGTCCTGCGCCGCAGCCTCTAGAGCAGTTGTTGCAGGGTGCGTCTCGCGTGGCGATTTTGGAAGATATTGTGGACCACACGAATGTGGGCGCGATTTTCCGTTCGGCTGCCGCGTTGAACGTGGATGCTGTGCTGGTGACTCCGCGGTGCGCTGATCCGCTGTACCGCCGCTCGATTCGTGTGTCGATGGGTACCGTTTTTCAGGTGCCGTGGGCTCGTCTGGAGTCGTGGCCTGCCGACCTGCAGACCCTGCACGAGCTGGGCTTTAAGAGCGCAGCGCTCGCGCTGGAGGAGGACTCGCTGACCCTGGAGGAGCTGTCTGCTCGCCGGGATGAGAAGCTTGCACTGATTCTGGGCACGGAGGGGCACGGACTGTCGCCGCGCACCCTGGCAGCGTGTGACGATACGGTCATGATTCCGATGTCGCACGGCGTGGATTCTTTGAACGTTGCGGCGGCGAGCGCCGTGGCGTTCTGGGAGACTCGCCCGCGTTCATAACCTGAGTTCTCATCTGATTCTTAGTCCGCGTGAGCGCCTCCTTCGGGTACCCTTGCGGCAGCTAGGTTGGTGCCTGTGAGGGAACGTACTGGGATTTAATCCGTGAAGGTGGTACCCTTAATGGGTTGTGCGCGCCCTATGCGTGCACAATGGTGATGCGCTCTGAGATTTTCTCGATAGCTGCACATCGAAAAACCTACTCCATCTATATAAGGGCTACTGGCAAAATCCAGTAGCAGAAGAAGGTAATCAATGAAGGCAGAAATCCACCCGGACTACAACCTGGTTCTGTTCCGCGACCTCGCATCCGGCAAGGTCTTCCTGACCCGTTCCACCATGACCTCGGACAAGACCGAGAAGTGGGAAGACGGCAACGAGTACCCGATCGTCGAGGTTGAAATCTCGTCCGAGTCGCACCCGTTCTACACCGGTAAGCAGCGCATCATGGACTCCGCAGGTCGCGTCGAGCGCTTCAACGCACGCTTCGGCAACTTCGGTAAGAAGTAAATCTTCTTTCCAGGTTTTGCTTTTTAGCGAAATCAATGCCCCGTTCTCCTTGGTTTTCAGGGAGGCGGGGCATTGTGCGTTCTGCAAATCATCGCAGAATAGCTCGCGCGAACGTGAGGAAAGTTGTAATGTAAAACCTTTCGTTCACTGGTGCGTAGACTCGCTGACGGCGTTACAATGGGAAAGTATTTTGCGAGCTGTGCATTTTCTGTGCCCTTCAGCACCGCCCTATATCGGCGGGTTATTTTCCGGCTCTCTGCACTCTAGAGACTTCGCTGGATGCGCCGCGCACCTCGCGTATCACCACCTCAAACAAAGGACAACTTAATGGGCGACGCTCACTCTGAACCGTCGCAGAAGAAGAAATGGGTCAAGCGTATTCTGCTGATTCTGCTGATTCTTCTGCTGGTTATTACCCTCGGTATTGGTTTCTTTATCTGGCGTGCTGGCCACACCTGGGATAGCAAGACCGAGAAGTTCGACTCCATCACTAAGGTGGATGAAGACCTCAGTAAAATTAAGGAGCAGCTTGGCGAGGCTAAGAAGCTCAATGTGACGGAGCTGAAGGCTCCGACCGTGACTAACTCGGATACTGGCAAGAACGGCACTAACGCTAACGGCTCCGATGCTGCCGCGGCTCTTGCAGCGAACGCTAGCGAGCACGATAAGGACGGCGACGGTATCCTGGATAACGGCTATAATTACGGCGTTATCAAGGGCCCCGGCAAGAATATCCTGCTGCTCGGTAGCGATACTCGTACCGGCGCTGATGCAGCTCTGGTGAGCGGTTCCCGTGCAGACACCATTATGCTCATGCACATCCCGGCTGACGGCAAGGGCGTGTACATCATCTCGATTATGCGAGATACCTGGGTTGATATTCCCGGATATGGTACGGCTAAGGTGAACGCAGCACTGAACTATGGCGGTGTTTCCCTGCAGGTTGCTACCATCGAGAACTTGGTGGGCGTCAAGATCGACCACGTGGCTGAGATTGAGTTTGAAGGCTTCAAGTCTCTCGTGAACGCTATTGGCGGCGTGGACGTTCAGGTTCCCTTCGCATTCACCAGTAATGTCTGGACTTTTACTCCGGGTCTGATGCACCTCAACGGTAGTGGCGCTCTGAGCTTTGTTCGTGAACGTTACTCTTTCGCTGATGGCGACTACCAGCGTGTCCGTAACCAGCGTGCGTTCCTGCGCGGTCTGTACAACACGATGAAGGCGAAGGGCGCGTTGAGCAACGTGGCATCTTTCCAGTCTTCTATCGAGTCTCTGACTGACTATATGCGCGTGGACCAGGGTCTAAACGCAGCGCAGATTGCTCAGATTGCGGCTCCGGTGCTGACTAGTGGTGACACCACGATGCGCATGACCACTCTTCCGAACGCAGGTCCGGGTTGGTCCTATGATGGTCAGTCAATCATTCTGGTTAACCAGGCTGCAAATGCCCACCTGGCAAGCGCACTGCAGAATGACACGATGGATCAGTTCATGGCTACTTACGGTCAGGACTAAGATCTAACTCCTTGCGGGGGTGAACGCTTGTATGCGCTTTCACCCCCGCTGTGTTTAACCGTTCCTAGTTAACCGTTCCTGGGAAAACAGGGTACGTGAAAGGGCGGCTACCTCACCGTAATGGTGGGTAGCCGCCCTTTGTGCGTATGTTCTGAGGGGAGAGGCTTATGCCTTCGATTCGGGCTCTTCCTCTTCCTCGGTAGCCTCTTCGTCCTCGTATTCGTCGTAGGCTTCGTAGTCATCGTAGTAGGGCTGACGACCAAAGTAGAATGCTACAGCCGCGACAGCGCCACCCAGGATAGCGATGAGGATGCCGAGCATCGGGGTCCACAGTATCGAGATCAGGCCGGCGACCAGAACGGCGAGGCCTGCACCCTTGATCAGGTTCAGCAGGCGGTCACGCTCGTTCGGCTCGTAGTACTCCTCTTCTTCCAGGCTGTATTCGATGGCAGGCTTCTCTGCGGCGGGCTCATGATGGGTCGGCTCGGGGGCGGAGGAACCACCGGTCAGGGAGCTCATGAAACCGCGACGCTTCTTCGGCGCCTGCTGTGCAGAGGACTCCAGGTAGTGGCGTTCGCCTTCGGTGGGCACGAATGCCGGGGGCACCTCGTAGTCTTCACCAACGGGCAGCAGAGCCGGAACGTTGTTGGGCAGGGTCTCGTACCATTCCTGCGGAATATCGGCGGGTCGTGCAGCCTGAACGGTCAGGGACAGCTCGAGGGTGTTACCGCGGATAGTGCCCCACGCGCTGGTGAGGCGGTCGTTCTCAAAAGCGTAACGGATGACGGGCGTCAGCTGCTCAGACATCTGGGTGCTCAGGCGGCCCACGAGCTTGCGGTCGTGGCGCACCTCAACACTGTCAACGAAACGGCCGTCGGAGGTCTTGAGCTGGTTCGCTTCCAGGGTCAGGATCACGCGGCCTTCACCGCTGGGCGGCAGGATGCTGTGCAGGTATTCGGAGTGTTCCTTCTCGTCGAGCACCTTCATCGACGGGCCCTGGGGCAGCAGGGTCGCGCGGGTCGGTGCGTCGTTGAGGGGGAAGAGGGAACCGGGTGCGGACAGGGAGAGCACACCGGTGCTCTTCACGTGCATGCCGCCGCCTTCAGCACGCACGGCAACGGCGGAAAGCTGCAGGTGCGCGATGGGTTCGTAGCCGGAGGCGACCACGCGGGTAATAGAATCCCAGTACGCGGCGGAGTCTGCCGCGCTCATGCGGCCTACCTTGAATTCGTCAATGTAGACGGCGATGCTATTGGGCTCGTAGGGGTTATCCGGTTCGGGAACGAGGCGCGCTTCACCGTACCAGATACGTTCACGGTCGATGTGCAGTTCCTCAAAGATTTGGAGGGTTTCTGCTTCGTAGTAATCATCGGTGACAATGTCAACGCTACCGCGGTCACCGAGTGCGTAATCGACCACTGAAAACTCCTTCTGATGTGTCTAAGCGAGCGGATACCTAGTCTATTCTCTCATGCTTTCAGGGTGGACAGCTCACAAAAACGGGTGACATTTATCTGTCTTTTAGCACCGGGTGCATATAGTTTTGTGCCCTGATGAAACTGCCCCGGTAATAGGTGCCCTTGTCAGTATGTGAACTACTGTATGAGGGAAATATTGAGACGGCATACCGCCGCTATGAATTCTATAGATGAGCCAGAAAAAGACCACCGCCCGGCGCGTCCCGGTACGTTACCGGGAGCGTGCCGAACGGCAGTCTCTCAAAGAGGCTAGAGAACCTAGCGGGGGAGAGCGGAACCTAGTCTAGATACCGGCTCACACCCCGCCACAAGCCCTCAAACCATGCAGCTTAGTCCTGCAGGGAGGCGTTGAACTTCTGAGCCACAATCGAACGGTGGCCGTGATCCTGAGCCTCCAGAACCAGACGACGCAGAGCCGAAGGAGCCTCGGGGTTCGCCTCCAGCCAACGCTGAGCCAACGCAACGGAGGGGTTACCCTCAACACCCAGACCCTCGGTGGAGCCGGTGTTGTACGGAGCCTTCGGGTACAGGCCACGCACAATGCGGGTCGCCATACCAATCGAACGGGACGCCCAAATGGGCAGCAGAGCCTCAAAATAGGAGTCGTAGTAGGACTCACGCAGCTCAACCGGACCGCGAGCAAAACCGTTAATGGTCGAAGCCAGAGCGTCGTTCGACAGCGACTCGTCTTCCATGATGGTCTTGTATGCGGCAGCCTTACGCTCAGCAGAGGGCAGAGCAGCAACCGCGTACGCGTAACCATTCGAAGAAATCGAGGAGGGGCTGTACTTCGCCGCACGGTCCAGATCCTCAACGGTCACCAGGTCACGGCTTGCGAGCGCACCCAGTGCACTCCAACCCAGGTTCTGGTCGTAAGGAATGCCGGTTGCGTCAGCAATATCGCCGGTGGTGTCTTCGAAAGCACCGCGGGCAATATCGCGGCAGAGCTCTTCACCCTTGGTCGCGTTGGTGGAGACCGAAATCAGGGCGCGCAGCAGAATCAGCTGCTCGTCGGAGCCGGGCTTAGCCTGTGCCAGTGCGGCTGCGAATGCGTCATAGAGAGCGTCATAGAGGCGCTCGCGGCCGGTGGGTGCGGAGAAGGTTGCGATAGCGACCTGTGCGTTGTTGACCATGGTGCCCAGCAGGGATGCGCTCGGTTCCTTGGAGACGTTGCGGACGACTGCGTCGACGTAGGTGGTGACGGGCAGGCGTGCATCGCGCACGTTCTCCCAGAGGGAGCCCCAGATGAGGCCGCGGGAGAGCGCGGATTCGAGGGTGGAGACACCTTCGATAGCTGCCTGCAGGCCGTCTTCGTCGGTCAGAGCAACCTTGGCGTAGGTGTGGTCTTCTGCGTTAAGCATGAGCAGGTCAGCTTCGCCAACGAGCTTCTTCTGCTCGTCGGTGAGCTCCACGCGGTGCTCGGAGACGGGCTCTGCCGGGTACTCGAGGGAGAGCAGGCCGGTGGAGGTGAGCTTGCCGTCGGTCAGCGCGAAGGTTTCCAGCTTTGCAACGTGGGGGCGGCCCAGACCTGCGGGCTGCTGTGCGGGCAGTTCCTGAGTGAGGATCAGGTCGGTGAGCTGGCCGTCTTCGCCGTAGACGCGCTTGGTGCCCAGTGCGGACACGCCGGAGGTCTGCAGCCATGCGTTAGCCCATGCCTGCATGTCGCGGCCGGACACCTCGTTGAGTACCTGCAGGAAGTCGTTCAGGGAGGTGTTGCCCCACTCGAAGCGCTTGAAGTACACGCGTGCTGCCTCGATGAAGGTGTCGAAGCCGACGTAGGCGACCAGCTGCTTGAGCACGGATGCGCCCTTTGCGTAGGTGATGCCGTCGAAGTTCTGCGATGCTGCTTCCAGGTGGGGGATGTCAGCGACGATGGGGTGGGTGGTGGGCAGCTGGTCCTGCATGTATGCCCATGCCTTGCGGTTGTTTGCGAAGGTGACCCATGCGTCGTTAAAGTTGTTGGCTTCCTTAGCGCCGAGGGTGCCCATGAAGTCTGCGAAGGATTCCTTGAGCCACAGGTCGTCCCACCACTTCATGGTGACGAGGTCGCCGAACCACATGTGTGCCATTTCGTGGCAGATGGTGTTGGTACGGCCTTCGAGGTCGTCCTCGGTTGCGCCGGAGACGAAGATGTAGTCTTCGGTGAAGGTGACCAGGCCGGGGTTCTCCATTGCGCCGATGTTGTATTCGGGCACGAATGCCTGCTCGTACTTGGGGTACGGGTAGGGGTAGTCGAAGAGGTCCTGGAAGAAGTCCAGGCCGTTTTCGGTGACCTTGAAGATGTGGTCGTAGTCGAAGTGCGGCTTGAGGGACTGGCGGCAGTAGACGACCAGGGGAATGTCACCGCTGTTGACTTTGCTCTTGGGCTTGTAGGTGGTGGTTGCGGTGAAGTATTCGCCGGCAACGATTGCGGTGATGTAGGTGGAGATCTTTGCGGTGGGGGAGAAGACTCGCTTGGTGATGGAGTCGTCGGTGGGGTCTACGACCTGGCTTTCGAGTACGCCGTTGGAGCTGACGACCCAGTCCTTGGGCGCGGTGATGCGGAAGTTGAAGACTGCCTTCAGGTCGGGCTGCTCGAAGTTCGGGAAGACTCGGCGGCAGTCGGAGGGCTCGTACTGGGTGTACAGGTAGACGCGACCGTCGGAGGGGTCGAAGTAGCGGTGCATACCTTCGCCGGAGCGGGAGTAGTAGGAGCGACCGTGAATGGTGAGCACGTTTTCTGCCTGCAGGTTGGGCAGGGTGATGCGTGCGCCGTTGACGACATCAGCCAGGGTCAGTTCGGTGCCGTTGAGCTTAACGGAGTCGACGCTGTGGTGGATGTAGTCGATGAAGGTTTCTGCACCGGGGGTGTTGCAGGAGAATCGGACGGTGGTGACGGTGGGGTAGGACTCGAATTCGGGGTCCTTGGCGTTAGTCAGGTCGACATGCACGTCGTAGGTGTCGACACTGATGAGAGCCGAACGTTCTGCGGCTTCTTCGCGGGAGAGGTTCTCATTATTCATGCTCTTTATTCTAGTCGTTATGACCGAAAATATGGCAGTTGAGTGGGCGTGCCGGTCATATTACTTACGGTGCGAGAAGATCGCCGGGGGTGTGGGGAACCAACCAACCTATAATGTGTGATGCAGAACATACTCTTTCGATTTGCGGAGTATCCAGAAAGCCCGTATAGTATTACGTGTTGCTTCGAACGGCACCGAAAGGAAAACGTTCGAAAGTCACCTGCGCGGGTGGCGGAATAGGCAGACGCGCTAGCTTGAGGTGCTAGTCCTCGTATTAGAGGGTGGGGGTTCAAGTCCCCCCTCGCGCACAGATAATCCCCGGTTCTTTGGAACCGGGGATTTTTGTATGCCCGGTAGAGTATGCCCGGTAAAAAGTACACAAAAAAGTAGTGGGGTGAGGCTCCTTGATAGGAGCCTCACCCCACACTAGCTACGCTAAGGAAGCTAGAAGAACAGCTGCATCAGCTGAAACTGAACGAATCAGTATCATGCAGTCTCACTCGAAGAGATTACTCAGCCAGACGCTCCGGGTCGGTGGTGACCAGAATCTTCACAGCGGTCTCGTTGTGGTGAATCAGGGTGTCGAAGCCCTTGTCAATCAGGTCTTCCACAGCGATCTTGCCGGTGATGAAGGGCTTCAGGTCAATCTTGCCGGACTCAACGAGCTTAATGGTCTCGGGGTGGGAGTTCACGTATGCGATGGTGCCGCGGATATCGAGCTCCTTGAGCACAACCTTCTGAACATCCAGGGATGCGGGCTTACCCCAAATGGAGACGATGACGACCTTACCGGTGGGCTTGAGGGCATCCAGAATCAGGTCCAGTGCGGGCTGAACGGAGGTGCACTCGAACGCGATGTCAGCGCCACGGCCGTCGGTCAGCTTGTGAATCTCAGCCAGAACGTCAACCTCAGCGGGGGAGAAAGCGTAGTCAGCAACGCCGGAGTCCAGAGCCTTCTGGCGGCGCAGCGGGGACAGCTCAGAGATGATGACCTTAGCGCCCTTAGCCTTCAGAACTGCGGAGGTCAGCAGACCGATGGGGCCAGCACCGGTAACCAGTGCGAATGCGCCCTCTTCGAACTCGCCTGCACGCTCAACAGCGTGGTAGCCAACGCTCAGGGGCTCAATCAGTGCAGCCTCGTCCAGGGGAATGGTGTTGGGGATCTTGTGAACCCAGCGGCGCTTGACAGCAACCTTCTCGGACAGACCGCCACCGCGACCTGCCAGGCCGATGAAGTTCATGTCCTTGGAAAGGTGGTAGTCCTTGGAGTCGGGGCCGGTGTAAACGTCATCGCGAATGATGTAGGGCTCGACAACAACGTGGTCGCCAACCTCAAGGTCGTCTACGCCTTCGCCCAGTGCCTCAACAACACCGGAGAATTCGTGACCGAGGGTGACGGGGGAGTCCTCACCAGAAATGGGGTGGGGGTGACCGTGCTGGGGGCAGAAGATGGGGCCGTCGAGGTATTCGTGCAGGTCGGTACCGCAAATGCCGCACCAGGCGACCTTGACCAGAACCTCGCCCGCAGCGGCTTCGGGTGCGGGGATGTCTTCAATGCGGATGTCGTTACGGTCGTAGAAGCGTGCTGCCTTCATGGGATGGAGCTCCTTAGCGTGGTTATGGCGCTCACTGCGGTGTGTGCTTGCCGGTACGGTTCGCATCCATGGGTCTGTCACGGTATTGACAGAGGCCCAAACGACATGGTTTGGACCGGTTGTGAACTGTCCTGCCGGCATTCGCATCGCTAGCGCCGGATGGTGACGGGTGCGGCTGGATTGTCGCTCCCTTGTGCTTAACGCTACTCCAATGAATCAAAGATTCCTAGGATATATACAAAATTTCTTTTATGTGACACAAATTTCTTTTTGGGTGTTTTCGACTCCATCACGCCCGACCCTCTAGCGCCCGGCGAGCGCAGACGGTAGCGTAGAAGCATGACTGACGCGAACGCACAGGGCACCGCCGCCCACACCCAGCCCACTTCCGACAACTCCGGTCGAACGGTACCGAACCGACCCGCCGCAACAACCCGCCACTACGACGCACCCGATGCCGATTGCGTGCGCGGTAGCGAGTATTCCGAGATCCTTGCCCTTGAAACTGAGCAGCGTAAGCGTGCCGCTGAGCACCGCCGCAAGCGCGGACACAAGCACCCCGACCATGCGCATCCCGAGCAGGAACGTAGTCACGGCAAGCATCACGGGCACCGCCTCGACGATGACAGCGGACTGGCGCATATTCGCCGCGACCTCGCCGAATCAGTCGCCACTCGCGCGGATTCTCTGACCGCAATTCTCAAGGCGATTCACGCGCATCCCGAGACTGCCTACGAGGAGTATTTTGCCTCCCGCACGCTCGTTGACGCCGTCCGCGAAGCCCACCCGAACCTTAGCGTCGAGTACCCCGCCTTCGGGCTGGATACTGCCTTTAAGGTGGAGCTCGCCAGCGCCGACTACGACCCCGCCAAGCACCGCACCATCGCGATTCTCTCCGAATATGACGCACTGCCGGGCATCGGTCACGGCTGCGGCCACAACGTCATTGCGGTATCCGGACTGGGCGCTTTCCTTGCCCTGGCGGATGCGCTCGCCACCGACCCCGAGGCGTTCAGCGGCAGGGTCCTCTACTACGGAACGCCCGCTGAAGAGTCCGATGCCGGTAAGGAGCTGATGGCGCGCGCCGGTGCGTTCGAGCGGGTGGATGCCGCCATTATGGTGCACCCCTACTTTATGGATGTGGCTGATCAGGCGTGGTTGGGCCGCCGCGAATGCCGCGTGACTTATAGGGGCGTGAGTGCGCACGCGTCCTCGCACCCGTTTATGGGTCGTAACGCCCTGGATGCGGCGAATCTGGCGTATCAGGGTTTGGGTTTGTTGCGTCAGCAGATTCCCGGCTCTGATCGTATTCACGCGATTATTGATCACGGCGGGGACGCCCCGAACCTGATTCCTGCTACCGCGAGCCTGCACATTAATATCCGTTCTAAGCACGCGCCGACTCTGCGTGCTCTGTCGCGACGAGTTGAGGAGGTGTTGCGCGGTGCGGCGCTCATGGCTGGCGTGAGTGCGGAGGTGACGTGGGATTCTTCGCCGATGACCATGCCAGTGCGCACGAACCGCCCGTTGCTCAAGCGTTGGGTTTCGGCTCAGCGATCGGTGGGTCGCCACCCGTACCCGCCCGGCACGGTCAGCGACACCCTGGCGGCTTCTACTGATTTCGGTAATGTGAGCCTGCGCGTGCCCGGTATTCACCCGCTGATTCAGATTGCGCCCGAAGGTACCGGTATGCACACGGTGGAGTTCGCGCACTGTGCGGACACTCCGGCGGCGGCGGATGCTGCTTTGGATGCGTCGTTCGGTTTGGCTTCTGTGGCTTTGGATTTCCTGATTGACGACAAGTTGGCGCAGGCGGTTCGTGCTGATTTTGAGGCTTCCGGCGGTGCCGTGGATGTTGAGGGCTACTTTAGTGATATGTGAGAGCGACATGTGAGCTTGCTCAAAAGGTCAGAAGGTCATTATTTGGTTTTATGAGTGAAAAACACCCCTAATAGCCCATAAAGTCACCAGCACCCATCGAAAAAAGCAAAATAACCCAACACAAAACGCAGAATCTGCGGCATAATAGAAAGTAACGAAGCAAGCTCACCGGGGAAGGACGCCCATCCAAGGAAATTCAACCCCGAGGCACACACCCGCTTCCTAATAAACCCCGCGAGAATCCTCTCGCACCACACGGATAACTCTCACGAAAAGAGGGCATACAGCAATGAACGGTGTCAACAACCCCACCAAGCTCGGCGTCATCGGTGCAGGCGGCGTCGGTAGCGCAACCGCATACGCAGCTATGGTCCGCGGCTCCGCAGACGAAATTGTCCTGTACGACATCGACGGCAAGCGCGCACACGCTGAAGCACTGGACATCGCACACGGCGCAATGTTCGCACACGAAGCAACCGTAACCGGTGGCGACGACATCGAACTGCTGCGCGACTGCGACATGGTCATCATCACCGCTGGTGCTCGCCAGAAGCCCGGCCAGCCCCGTCTCGAACTGGCAGGCGCAAACGTCGCAATCCTCGAGAAGCTGCTGCCGAACATTCTGTCCGTAGCACCCAACGCGATTATCATGCTCGTCACCAACCCCTGTGACGTTCTCACCGTTGTGGCCCAGAAGATTACCGGCCTGCCCGCAAACCGCGTGCTGTCCTCCGGTACCGTTCTGGACTCCTCCCGCCTGCGTTGGCTGATTGCTAACAAGGCTGGCGTCTCCATCAAGAGCGTTCACGCAAACGTTGTTGGTGAGCACGGCGACTCCGAGTTCCCCGTCTGGTCCGCAGCAAACATCGGCATGGTTCCCCTGACCGAGTGGGAGCAGGACGGCAAGCCTGTCTTCACCGAAGAGGTCCGTGCAGAGCTCGCAACCGAAGCTATGCGCGCAGCATACAAGGTCATCGAGGGCAAGGGTTCCACCAACTACGCAATCGGTATCTCCGGCGCACGTATCGCTGAGGCATTCCTCGGCGGCCAGAACGCAGTGCTGCCCGTCTCCACCACCATTGCAGGCGAGCTGTACGGCTTCAAGGACGTTGCACTGTCCCTGCCCACCATCGTCAACCGTGAGGGCATCCAGCGCGTGCTCGAGGTTCCCATGAACGAGGCTGAGCTGGCACAGCTGAAGGCATCCGCTGAGGCAATCCGCGCATCCGCAGCATCCCTGGGCTTCTAAAACCCCGGCTTCTCATTCTCTCGGGCTCAACCCGTAAGAAGCAAACATTCAGTAGGTGCAGCGTCAAGCTGAGCTAACCGACAGAAGAACCCGCCGCACCCGGCACCCGCCTCTTGAGGGGTAGGGGACCTGGGGACGGCGGGTTCGCTGTGTCTGTAAGGTTTTTATGCGGGGTTTGATGCGCCGCGTGCTGCTTGGCTTGACCAATCTGGCTTGCCGAGCCTGACTCGACCAACCTGGGCTTACCGCTCTGGCTTTGGTGTTCTCTTCACGCCACCGAATTTACCCGCTGATTTACCTGCCGCACCCGTTCATAGTTCCGCGTTTAAACCGCCGCATGACCGCCCGGCGCACACCATCGGCCTGTAGGTAGTAGAATAAATGGCATGAGCATTGATCCTCGCACCGAACTCACCCGCCTCCTTGACGCGCTGGAGGCGCACCTGACCGCCGTCGTAAACCGAACCGGCGAGCACGACCCCGCCGTCGATGAGGCGTACGTAGAAATCGCCAACGCCTTCGAAGCCTACGAAGATGCCCTCTTCGAGGCTCACAACGAGGTCACCCCCTTGAGCGTCTACGGCGATGAAGACGAGGACGACCTTGAAGAAATCCTCGACGATGAAGACGACATCGACGACGATATCGAGTACGAGGACTAACTAGCGCCTCGACTATACGTTACGGACCGACCCCTGACCGGTACCCCCTATGCGGGGTAACGAGGCAGGGGTCGAACCGTACCCGCAACACCTGCCCTCAGCATCTACTGAGCATCCACCACGCACCCACAGAGCATGTACCGAGAACGGAGACACCCGTGAGCGAACCCCGCACCTGGCGCGACGCCGCCCTCATCCTCCGCACCCAAAAACTCGGCGAAACCGACCGCATCATCATCATGCTCACCCGCGACGGCGGAATCACCCACGCCGTCGCCAAAGCCGTACGCAAACCCACCTCCAAATTCGGTGGACGACTCGAACCGTTCATGCACACCGACCTGTCCTTCAGTCGCGGCAGAACCAACCTGCACACCATCACCCAGGCGGCAACCCTGCACGCCTACACCGCACCGATTATGGCGAACTACGATGCGTACACGTGCGCCTCCACCATCGCCGAACTGGCGGAAGCACTCACCAAAGACACCGACAGCACCGCCGATATCTACACCCTGACCCACGGGGCGCTTGCCGCGCTCGCGCACGGCCAACATGTGCCGCAGAGGATTCTGACCCGCTACCTGGCGCGCAGCATGAACGCCGCCGGCTGGCCGCTCATCGGTGAAAACTGCACCCGATGCGGCAACCCGCTTGTCAGCGCTGATAGTCAGAGCGATAACCGAGCAGACAGTAGCACCCCCGGCGCTACAGGCGGAAGCGGCAGATACATTGCCTTCCACACCGCCCACACCTACGGGCACCACACCATCCTCTGCCCCCAATGCGCACCCGCCACCGACACGCCTCTGACCGGCCTGCGTGCCGAAGAGCTCGGCTATGCGCTCGCCACCGCATCGGCGGATCCGCGCGCCTGGGCAACTATCGACGCAGCACCCGTGCCGGTCGCCTCCAAAATTCTGGGACTCTACCTGAAAACCACCCAGAACCTGCTCGAACACCCCCTGAAAACGGCGAGCGCCCTCGAAGCGGAGATCCCTGCACCGTAAAACCGACGCAGTAAAGAACCGCCCGCATAGTTTAGATGCACGCGGATGCGTCAAACATGGGCCAACCAGGACGCAAAATAACCCCCGAAGCACCCGCCCCTGCGCGCTGTGTCACGGTAAAATAGCTAACAGCACGCCAGCGTTTATTTCTGGCGCATATCTAGGCAAACGACCCCGGGGGAGAACCCCGCCAGGGAAGAAAGGCACACATGGCACGCACCCAGCCCGTACCTCCGCCCGCGCACCCCACCGGGGTAACCCCGCCGCCGATCCCGAAGAAGTTCATTCCGCAGCACGTCGCCGTCGTCATGGACGGTAACGGACGCTGGGCGAACGAACGCGGCCTGCCCCGCACCGAGGGCCACCGTGCCGGCGAGGCGGCACTGCTGGACGTTGTCGCGGGCGCTATCGAAATGGGCATCCCGTACGTGACCGCCTACGCGTTCTCCACCGAAAACTGGAAGCGCTCACCCAGCGAAGTCGCGTTCATCATGCGTTTCTCCACCGAGGTGCTGCAGCGTCAGCTGGCAACCCTCAAGACCTGGGGTGTGCGCATCCGCTGGGCTGGCCGCCGACCCAAGCTGTGGAAGAACGTCATCGAAGAGCTCGAACACTGCGAGCGCGAAACCATCGATAACACTGTCTGCACCCTCACCATGTGCGTGAACTACGGCGGCCGCGCAGAAATCGCCGACGCGGCGGCTGCTATCGCAGCGGACGCTGTGGCGGGCAAGATTAAGCCCGGCAACATTACCGAAAAGACCATCCAGAAGTACCTGGACGAGCCCGACCTGCCCGACGTTGACCTGTTCCTGCGTTCCTCCGGTGAGCAGCGCATCTCGAACTTCCTGCTGTGGCAGAGCGCCTACGCTGAGATGATTTTCATGAACGTGCTCTGGCCCGACGTTGACCGCCGCACCCTCTGGGAAGCTGTCGAAGAGTATGCGCGCCGCGACCGCCGCTACGGTGGCGCTGTTGACGCCGTTGCCAACGACAAGTAGCGGCCCGGCATACAGTCCCGGCTCATAGCCCCATAAACCACCCACACCCTCCAACCTTAGGGAGAACAAATGCGCATCTACCCGACCTTCTTCAACATCTTCTTCAAGGGCATGGACCCCGAGAAGGCACACCACGTCGGCTTCTGGGGCGTTCAGACCCTGCGCAACGTCGGCATCACCCGCGCGCTGCGCAAGTACTTCCAGCCCGCCCCCGAACTGGCAACCACCGTCATGGGCATTACTTTCCCCTCGCCGTTCGGCCTGGCTGCAGGCTTCGACAAGGGCGGTAAGGGCATTGCCGCGCTGGCTGGTATCGGCTTCGGCCACGTCGAGATCGGCACCATCACCGGTCAGGCGCAGCCCGGTAACCCGCAGCCGCGCCTCTTCCGCCTCGTGGAAGATAAGGCGGTTATCAACCGCATGGGCTTCAACAATGACGGTGCCGCAGCGGCTGGCCCGCGTGTTGCTGCCGCCCGCGCAGACCTCGAAACCGAATACCGCGGCGCTGTACGCCCGGTCATCGGCGTGAACATTGGCAAGACCAAGGTCGTCGAGCTTGAGAACGCTATCGAGGACTACCTGATTTCCACCCGCACCTTGGCACCGCAGGCAGACTACCTGGTCGTCAACGTTTCTTCCCCGAACACTCCGGGTCTGCGCACCCTGCAGGCTATCGAGTCGCTGCGCCCGCTGCTTGCCGCCGTGCGTGAGGAGGCAGACCGCGTATGCCCCAACCGCCACGTACCGCTGACCGTGAAGATCGCACCGGACCTGGTCGATGAGGACGTTATCGAGGTGGCAGCCCTCGCTAAGGAGCTGAAGCTGGACGGCATTATCGCCACCAACACCACCATCGCCCGCGAGGGTCTGGGTCTGACCAGCGACATGACCAAGGTTAAGGAAATTGGTGCCGGCGGCCTCTCCGGTGCACCGCTGAAGCCCCGCTCCCTGGAGGTGCTACGCCTGCTCAAGCGCGAAATCGGTGACGACCTCGCGATTATCTCCGTTGGCGGCGTGACCACCGCTAAGGATGTGCAGGAGCGCCTGGACGCTGGCGCTGACCTGGTGCAGGGCTACACTGCGTTCCTGTATGAGGGCCCGCTCTGGGCGGCACACATTAACCGTGGCCTGGTGAAGTTGCGCCGCGCTCGCCGCTAGAAGGTTTGCAGGCGGGAGCGTTATGCTTCCCGGCGCGCTGACTTGGCGTGCTGACTTGGCGTGCTGACTCTGCGTGCTGAAAGGGGGCACCGTTCTCTACCCGTAGGAGGTGGAGGCGGTGCCCCTTTTGCGTGCCCTCTATTCCGCCGAAAAGCCACATGTGTTTCGAAAAGCCACCAAAGAAGTAGCTTTTCGAAACACATGTGGCTTCTGAGCACGCATAGTTATTTGATGCATAAAGCATTGAATTGTTCGAATGGTGATGATTTGTTGCTATTACACTCATTGCAAAGCAAACGACTGTAAATATGCGGTAGGGTTTTATATGTAGCGTCCCGTGATGCATTGTTGCGTCTGCCGGGTACGCTGTGCGGCTGGGTTCTTCCGGCGGTCAGTAATGACCATTTTTACCAGCCTGACAAGTGCATACACGCCATCACCGACGATAGGAGCGCACCGTCATGGAGCCTCGTACCTTCCTTTACCGTAGCCAAATTCCTCGCCGTACCCTGCTGGGTAGCGGCGCACTTGTGGGCCTTGGCGCCCTGCTTGCGGCGTGTGGCCAGCAGGCTTCTAACGAGGCAGCAGCCACCGCAACTGCCGCACCAAGCGAATCGGCATCTACTTCTGCTGCGGCATCTGAATCTGCATCAGCTTCAGCAACCCCCTCTACTGTCCGAGGCTACTCTGGCGGTTCCAAGGCGCCGGATGGGGAATACCGCCCTGCTGATAAGTACGGTCCGGCACAGAATGTACCGAAGCCTAACGTTCCGGAGGACGGCTACAACGAAAAGTCTTTGGAGGGCATGCGCAAGACAATGGATGCCTGGATTTTGTGGGCAAATTACGGCACTCAAACTGGCGATTACTCGATGGCTCGCAAGTTCATCTCGCCAAATTTCAAACGTGAATTGGAAGAGTATAAAAATGCAGAAGAGCTTTATCAAAGCGGTGGATGGATTATTGGTGGAATCGACCATTTTCTAGCCGATGGAAACCCTTGGTCCGAAGACGGTGAAACCTACTTCTGGAAAGCCTATCGCGAATGGGATCGTGAGATTTTTGTTGAGCCTGATGGGAGCTGGGTTAGCTGGACCAATGACGACAAAACTGACGATACCTTCAAATTTGAGCTGAAGCATGATGGTCAGAAATGGGAAATTATGGGCTACGAAAGTGTGGATAAGTAATTATAAAAAAGTTCCTGCAGGATTCTGATGCGTTGAGTCGCCGTGCAGTGTTGAGTGGCGTTACTTTCTTTGGTGCATCCGCTCTGTTTGCGGCGTGCAGCCAGCAGGCTTCTATCAGGGCAAGCGCTTCGGCTTCGTCGATCGCTGCTAAAAGGTGTACAGGCGGGGCTTCAAGCTCCCCGACGTGCTGACTCGGCGCACTGAAAGGGGGGCACCGTTCTCTACCCGTTGGGGTGGATGTGGTGCTCTCTTTTGCATGCCTACTCAACGTGTAAGGGATGGTTGTGCTGAGATCTGAGGGGAGGAGACCTGAAGCTTTACTTGAGATTCTGTTGACGTTTGGTGTGTTGTGGATTGCACCCTGACCTGGAGCGATAGTACTATCAGAGTGGTGCAGCACCGACGATTGCACCACCACACTACACATTCAAAGGAGATTGAAATGTCAAAAATGCTCATTGATGACATTATAAATCAATTTAGAATTCTTTTTGATAAAGATATAGAACCCGGTGAAGAAGGCGAGAAGGTTTTTGAAAAACTTATTGCCTATTTGATGACTTGTAAATATGCCTCAGATTATAATTTTGATATACAAGATATTTGCTCTGGTCAAAGTAAAGGCACCCCAGGGAGTGAAAGGTCAATTGATTCAGCGGCTGTAATTATTGATGGGATCGTTGTTCCTAACGTTGAGTATCTTGAAGAAAAATATAAAGATTTTGGCAATATGATGGAAGTGTCATACGTTTTTACACAGTCAAAATACTCTGATAAATATTCGGATATCTTGGGGAATCACAGCAAGTTTATTTCTGGGGTATGTTCAATTCTGGAATCTGAAAAACTTCCGGAGGGAGTAACCCCTTCACTTCGTAATTTTGCTGAAATTAAGAACGTTATAGAAAGTGGAAAGATAAATATAGATGGAAAGGTGAAAAAATTACCCTTTGGAAAGAACATTAATGTATATACCTGCTATGCAGTTGCTGCAAGTGAAAAAAATAAAAATGATAGCCTAGAGGGGGCAAAGGAGCAGATTGCGCAGAATATTAGAAACCTTGAAAAAGTGGGAGAATATTCTGTGCATGATACCCTATTTGCTGGTAGTGAAACAATTCGCAGTATTTATGAGGATATTTTTATTGGATCTACGGCAGAGTTTTACAAGGGTACGCTGAAGTCCTTTGAGGAAAGTAATAATATATCAAGGCACGGTATTAATAAAATATATACAGGATACCTATCTCTTGGGGAATACCTGAATATAATTCATGACGAATCTGGGAATCTTAAAGGTGGGATTTTCAGTGAAAATGTTCGAGGGTATCTAGATACTGCAAATATTAATAAATCAATTAAAGACTCTCTTCGTAATGGAAGGAATCAAGGCAATACGAAAACGGAGGAAGATCGAAGGATTGGTCGAGATCTTTTCTTCGCAATGAATAACGGAATTACGATTATTGCTAAAAATCTCGAGGAGCCCAAGGGCTCGGCCACCCTCATGCGTATTAGGGGCTATCAGATTGTCAATGGGTGTCAGACGAGTCACATACTTCATGAATATTACACGGAATTAAAAAATAAGTTAAAAGATTTGCAAAAAAAAGTTCCTATAGAATATCTTGACAAGGATGAGACAGGTATTATGAAGAGTATCTATAAGGCTATGAAGTCGGGAGAAAATCTCGGTGAAGATTGGATAGAGAATCTTACTTCAAATATTGAAAACCTTAAAGAGCATCAAGCATTTATTAAAGATGTGGAGTCTTCTATTTGCATTCCAATTAGAATAATTCACACGCAAAATGATGATGTTATTGATATGATTATTTCATCTACTAACACTCAAAATCCCGTCAATGACTTGGTTCTTTCCTCGCGCTCTTCATTTAATAAAGAGCTGGAATATTATTTTAAAAACAAAAACCAAGGGGTTTTGGTCTACGAAAGAAGGAAGAATCAATATCTCAATTCAATTGGATCTTTTAAGCATAAAATCGGTGTCGTTGAGTTAATGAAATCGTTTGCAAGCATCTATCTCAACCGTCCCCATGATAGTGCTCGATACTATGGGAAGCTCAGCAAGCTAGCAACGCGCGACAATCCGGGTATATTTTCCGAGATCCATAACTGTGAGTCTTACTATCTCGCTGCACGAATTTATGTTGATTTGGATGATTGGCTGAGGAATCAAAAGATTCTCACTGAGTATAAGCGCAATCGATGGCATCTTATGTATGCGGTATCTAGAATAATCCAACGGGATTTGTATTCGAAGAAAAATATTTCTATTCTGGATGATGTTACTAATCATGGTAACCTGCGGAAGATGAAAAATCTTCTCGAGGTGTATCTTAAAGAGTTTGAAAATGGATTCACGGACCTTGAAGAAGTTTTTTGTGAATCAAAAGATGTTATTGATGAGGCAATTGAAACCATTCATAATGCCGGAGTCGAGCGAAATGAAATAAATAAGAGTCCGGATTTTGCTAAGCAGATTGATGCAATTTTGGCAAGATAGAATTGCTACAATATATGGCGTACCTCGAAACTGTTGAAGATTCGGGGTACGCCATATATTTATATCCGATATATGGTAGAAAATAATACTTATTTTTAGTGTCTTGATGTCTAAGAAGAAGTAACTTAAAACTTGAGAAATCAATGTTAGGCTCCCAGTGCGCGCTCGCGCATAATGGAGATAAGCGGGAGACCATGCACTACAGCGATGTGCACTACAATGATGTGGAGGACCAACCATGAACCCCAACATGCTGAACCGCCGCTCAATGCTGACCGGAGGCACACTCATCAGCCTCAGCACCCTACTCGCCGCCTGCGTGCCGCACGACATCACAACTGCAGGAGACGGATCCACCGCCTCCGGCAAGCCTGCCACCAACAGCGGCTCAAGCAACAGCGCCGGCAACAACGCCGGCAACGGTGAATACCGCAAAGCAGACGCCAAAGGCCCCGCCCAAAACGTCCCCAAACCCAATGCCCCCGAAAACGGATACCGCGACAAGACCCCCGACGGCCTCCTCAAAACCATGGATGCCTGGAACCAGTGGATCAACTACGGCGTCCAAACCGGCGACTACAGCAAAGCACGCGAATTCCTCTCCACCTCAAACGACGGAGAACTCAAAATCTATCGCGAAATAGAAGCGCTCTATCAGCGCGGCGGCTGGGTCATCGACGGCATCGAACACTTCGAACCCGCCGGCATACCCAGGACCGACGACCATCAAACCTACTACCTGGAAACCAACCACGAATGGGACAAACACACCGAGGTAGAACCCGACGGCCGCCAAGAAACCTGGAGCAGCGACAAGGAAGAAGAAATCTACACCTTCGCCCTCGAACACCGCGACGGCAGGTGGCAGATTCTCTACTCCCGAATCGAAGCCTAACCGTACCGGCGTCTAGCCGCGACATATATGTCCACGCGTAAGAGTGTAAAGACCAGCGGGCATAAAAATAGGGGAGAGGCCTGAACCTTCAGGACCTCTCCCCAAGCACCTATAAGGCACTAACGACTTAGTGCGGGTACTCGCCGTACTTCACCATCGGAACCGGGCGGCGCATACGACGAATCATCATCACACGGTTAAACGCATACATGCCAGAACCACGCTGAACCTCGCCGAACTTCGCAATCAGCTTCTTCTTCAGGCTACGCCACAAAATAAAGTAGTCAACAACCCACAGAATCATCAGCGCATACATTGCGTACACGGAACCGTAATAAATCGGTGCCGCCGCAGTAGACGTACCCGACACACCCTGAGCAATCCAGCCACCAATAAGCAGAACCAGCAGCACAGCCAACATAAAATCGCCAAGGTTACGGCGCGCATCCACATAATCACGGATATAACGGCGCTGCGAACCACGATCCACGGCGGGCAGGTAACGCTGATCGCCACCCATCAACGCATCATTCTGACGCTCACGAGCCTTCGCCATCGCCTCACGTTCACGAGCCTTCGCCTCCTTACGGTCATTAACAACCAGAGGCTGACGACGAGCCGCCTGCTGCTCCTTACGCGAAGGAGTAGGACGGCCCTTCTTCGGGGTGAACTTCGGATTAACCGGAGCCTGAGGCTCCTCTACAACCTGCGGCTGAACAGCTTCCGCTTCAGCCTTCTCTTTCTTACGACCAAACACCCTCCCATCATACCCGAACGGCACACACCAAACCCGCCCCCACAAGCCCACACCAGCAACTGAAACGAACCCAACCACCCGGCGGTTGAGGCTAAGACGGGGTCAAGGTGGGGGTAAGGTAGAAACATGACTACTGAATTCACCCACCACAGCGCCCTGAGCGACGCCGTCACCAAAAACTTCGAAGCAACCCTGCAGACCCTCACCGAGCTCGTCGCCATTCCCTCCATCGCCTGGGAATCGCACGACCTCACCCAGGTAGACCGCAGCGCCGAGGCAGTCGCCGCGCTCGCAACCAAGGCAGGTTTCGACAACGTACGCATCGAACGCGCCACCTACACTACCGCAGACGGCACCGAAAAGCAGGGCATGCCCGCCGTCATCGCCTCCCGCCCCGCCGCAGAAGGCTACCCGACCATCCTGCTCTACGCCCACCACGACGTGCAGCCCGCCGGCAACCTCGACCTGTGGGACACCGACCCCTTCGTCGCAACCCGCAAGGGCGACCGCCTCTACGGCCGCGGCGCAGCAGACGACAAGGCAGGCATCCTCGTGCACCTCGCCGCGCTCGCAGCCCTCAACGAAACTCTCGGCGAGGACTTCAAGCTCGGTGTGAAGCTCTTCATCGAGGGTGAAGAAGAGGCAGGCTCGCCCTCCTTCGTCTCCTTCCTCAACACCTACCGTGAGGAACTGTCCGCCGACTACATTGTCGTCGCAGACTCCGCCAACTGGCGCGCTGGCGTACCCGCACTGACCACCAGCCTGCGTGGCGTCGCATCCGGCGACATCGAAGTGCGCGTCGGCAGCCACGCCATTCACTCCGGCATGTTCGGCGGCCCCATGCTCGACGCCCACACCCTCATGGCACAGCTCATTGCCACCCTGCACGACGCCACCGGCGCCGTAGCCGTCGAAGGCCTGCACCGCGCACCCGAACCCGAACTCGAATACGCCGAAGCAGACTTCCGCAACGACTCCGGTATCCTCGACACCGTACCCCTGGCAGGCACCGGTAGCGTTGCCTCCCGCCTGTGGACCCAGCCGGCAATCTCCGTCATCGGCATGGACATCCCCTCCATCGCAACCTCCTCCAACACCCTCGCCGTCGTATCCCGCGCACGCATCAGCACCCGCCTAGCACCCGGCGACAACCCCGAAAACGCACACCGCGCACTCGCCGAACACATCAAGGCACACGCACCCCACGGCGCACAGGCGAACTACACCGCCGTTGACTCCGGCATGCCCTTCGCCACCGAAGTCGACGCAGACGGCGCACAGACCGCCCTCGACGCAATGCGCGCCGCATGGGACGTCGAACCCGTACAGACCGGCATGGGCGGCTCCATCCCGTTCATCTCCGACCTCAAGGACCTCTTCCCGCAAGCACAGATCCTCGTCACCGGCGTAGAAGACCCCGACACCCGCGCACACAGCGCCAACGAGTCCCTCTACATCCCGGACTTCAAGAACGCAATCCTCGCGGAGGCGCTGCTTCTGAGCGCACTCGGTGCCCGCTAAACGCGCTCGCTAGGAACATCCACAAAAAGTGGGGGAGAAGGGTCACAAACCCCAACCCCCACTTTTTCGGTATCCTAGAAGCAGAATTACATGTCAAGCCCCCACACCAACACTCACGCCCCCGGCGAACTATGCACACCCTAGGTTGTACATCAGACACCCGGGCGCGTATCGTGAAGGCTAAAACGCCCACACGCACCCACACGCGGCGCACACGGGCAACCAACAAAACAAAAGGACAACACCAATGAGTGAAACCACCACCGAACTGCCGACCCACGGCGTCAACCTCACCGAAGTAGCACAGACCAAGGTCCGCACCCTCCTCGAACAGGAAGGCCGCACCGACCTGCGCCTGCGCATCGCCGTCCAGCCCGGCGGCTGCTCCGGCCTCATCTACCAGCTCTACTTCGACGAGCGCGTCCTCGACGGCGACGCAGTCCGCGACTTCGACGGCGTAGAAGTCATCGTCGACAAGATGAGCGCACCCTACCTCGACGGCTCCACCATCGACTTCGAAGACACCATCGAAAAGCAGGGCTTCTCCATCGACAACCCCAACGCAGCAGGCTCCTGCGCATGCGGTGACTCCTTCCACTAAACCGAAGACACCCCAGCGCTAAGCACCCCACGGTGTAACACGCCTAACAAACCCCCGTCTCGCATACTGCACCCAACCATGCAGATACGCGGCGGGGGTTTTACACTTAACACATGACTACGCACGAAATCACCTGGAAATACATCCTCAACCAGCTCGTCAAACACCAAAACCTCACCGACACCGAAGTCGCCTGGGCAATGGACCACATCATGACCGGCCAAACCGAACAGCCGATTCTCGCATCCTTCCTCACCGCCCTCCACTCCAAAGGTGAAACCCCCGAAGAACTCGGCGCCCTCGCAGCCGGCATGATCGCCAAAGCCGAAACCGTCGACATCGACCCCCACGCCGTAGACATCGTCGGCACCGGCGGCGACCAGCAAAACACCGTCAACATCTCCACCATGGCAGCCCTCGTCATCGCAGGAACCGGCGCCACCGTCGTCAAACACGGCAACCGCGCCTCCACCTCCAAATCCGGCTCCGCAGACGTCCTCGAAGCCCTCGGAATCCGCCTCGACATGCCCATTCCCGCAGTCGCCGAATGCGCTCGCGAGACTGGCATCACGTTCCTGTTTGCGATGACTTTCCACCCGGCAATGCGCCACGTGGGCCCGACCCGCCGCCTGCTGGGCATTCCGACCGCGTTCAACTACCTGGGTCCCATGACGAACCCGGCTCGCGTGAAGTCCTCGGCTATCGGCGTTGCTAACCCGGTCATGGCTGAGAAGATGGCTCACGTCTTTGCGGAGCGCGGCGACCACGCCCTGATTTTCCGCGGTGATGACGGCCTGGACGAGCTGACCATCGCCACCACGAGCCGCCTGTGGGAGGCTGTCGACGGCGAACTGACCGAATACCGTTTTGACCCGACCGAGTATGGTCTGCAGAATGCACCGCTGGAGCAGCTGCGAGGCGGCGACGCCGAGTAC
The DNA here is from genome assembly GCF_001813565.1 of Rothia sp. HMSC068E02. NCBI lineage: Bacteria > Bacillati > Actinomycetota > Actinomycetes > Micrococcales > Micrococcaceae > Rothia > Rothia sp. HMSC068E02. The sequence continues at coordinate 859,954 of NZ_KV812882.1, read as the reverse complement.
AACGCGGGCATTTTCCGTGCAATTTTGGCGGGGGAGGGCGAGTCCCCGAAGAGCCCGCTACGCGCCATTCACGACGCTGTGCTCATCAACGCTGCGGCTGGCCTGGTCGCGTACCGCCCGGTCAACGGGGAGAGCTTTGAGACCCGTTTCACTCAGGCTTTGGCCGATGCACGCGAATCCATTGCATCCGGTGCAGCGGAGCGTGTGCTCAACGCCTGGGTAGAGTTCAGCGAAAAGCACGCAGAAGCGTAAAGCTCTAGGAAATCGATAGCAGGCACCCGAGACGAACAGAGCACACCGAAAGGTGTGGAGTCTCGGGTGTTTGTCGTTTAACGAGAGGCGCTGAGGGACATACTGAGGAGCCCAAAGGTTCGGAGCATTTGAGCGCGTAGTTGCGGGTTGAGGAAGCTGAGGCGCGCGGAGTTCAGAGTGGCGGACGAGAACAGCGTAGTTGCGCCACGAGGAGCACCGGCTCGACCCGCATCATTCAGAGTGTGCCAGCCTGAGCGTAGAAAGCACCGGTGAGCATCCGGTGGGGTAGTGAAAATAGGTCTACTTTACATAATGTATATTATCGGCTTTTTAGGGAGGTCTAGAATGAACCAAAGATTCCCCGTATCTAAATAAAGTCTTAACAGTTCATGTATTAACCTCACTCGGTCACCAGAACTGTCGCCAGTACTCAATCCGCCTGAAATAATGGATATACCCCGCATCACGAAGGTGCTGTCGCCTCGTGTGCAGATTCAACGTCAACCACGCCGGTTGATGTACACCAAAGGAGAAAACTCGTGGATTGGCTCTTTGAGACACCCTGGACACTCTGGGTTGCACTCGCCCTCGTTTTCGCCGTCATAGAAATGCTCAGCCTCGACCTGTTCTTTCTCATGCTGGCGATTAGCGCAGGCATCACCGCAGCAATATCGCCCTTCGTGGATAACATGCTGATTCGAACCGTTATTTTCGTGGTGATCTGCCTGATTTTGGTTCTTGGCCTGCGCCCGCCGCTGCTGAAAAAGCTCAATAAATCAGCCACCGGAGCTGTCACTAATGCTGAAGCACTCGTTGGTGCTGAGGTGCGCGTCACTCAAGATGTGACTAGTGAAACCGGTTTGGTTGTACTAGCTGGCGACACCTGGACGGCGCGCACCGCCTCCGGAACGCTCGTAGTAGGATCACACGCGAGGGTACGAGCCATTGAGGGTGCTACCGCAATCGTAGAGCCTCTCCCCCATGACTAAGACCAACAAACTAAGACCCATCTGAATACCGGCTCCAAAAGCCAACTCAGATACTCCAAAAACACACCATATAACTCACCGATAAGGAGAAACAATGCCTATCAGCCTTATTCTGACGGTCCTACTCATCCTCTTCGTGCTGACGATGCTCGCAAAGACCGTGCGCGTCATCCCGCAGGGACGAGCCGGCATCGTCGAACGACTGGGTAAGTTCCACGCCGTTCTCAAGCCCGGCCTGCACATCGTCATCCCCGTGATTGACCGCGTGCTGCCCCTCATCGACCTGCGTGAACAGGTCGTTTCCTTCCCCTCGCAGTCCGTGATTACCGAAGATAACCTCGTGGTCGGTATCGACACCGTCGTGTACTTCCAGGTCACCGACCCCCAGGCTGCAACCTACGAAATCACCAACTACATTCGCGCCGTAGACGAGCTGACCAGCGCAACCCTGCGTAACGTCGTCGGTGGCCTGAACCTGGAGCAGACCCTCACCTCCCGCGACCAGATCAACGCGGAGCTGCGAGGCGTACTCGACTCCACCACTGGCCGCTGGGGCCTGCGCGTCTCCCGCGTGGACATCAAGGAAATCCAGCCCCCGGTATCCATCCAGGACTCCATGGAGAAGCAGATGCGTGCAGAGCGTGACCGCCGCGCCGCAATCCTCACCGCAGAAGGCCAGAAGCAGTCCGACATTCTGACCGCAGAAGGTGAATCCCGCGCAGCCATCCTGCGTGCAGAGGGTGAAAAGCAGGCACAGATCCTTCGTGCAGAAGGTGACGCACAGTCCGCAATCCTGCGCGCAAACGGTGAAGCAGAAGCCGTGCAGAAGGTCTTCGCAGCAATCCACGAATCCAACCCCAGCCAGCAGCTGCTCACCTACCAGTACCTGCAGACCCTGCCCAAGCTCGCCGAAGGCGACGCCAACAAGCTCTGGTTCATCCCGACCGAACTCGGCGATGCACTGCGCGGCCTGGGCAACGCATTCGGCACCCTGCCCGCATCCGACCTGGCAGACGCACCGAAGAAGCCCGCAGCACAGGCACCCAAGAGCGCACCGCAGGCACCCGGAAGCTACGGCATCAACGGCTAAACGCGAAATCTAACGCATAAAAAGGCGTGAATCACCAAAAATCACGCCGAATAAACACCACCACGCTGGGCGGGTGGAGACTATTACCGATATAATGGATGTTTTGTAAACGTTCGAGGGAATAGTTCTCCCCCGCCCAACGTTATGCCTAAAGCGCCAAAGAGCGCACCCGACGACACTGGAGGAAAAATGAGCGATCGTAGCCTGCGCGGTATGCGCCTGGGTTCCCAGTCGATGGAAACCGAATCGAACGTACAGCCCGCGCCCCGCCAGCGCGTCGAATACCGTACCGCAGACGGTGACCGCGTTTTCGTGACCTTCGCGGCAGAAGCAGAAATCCCCTCGGTATGGACCGCAAAGTCCGGCAAGGAAGCATACCTCGTCAACGGCGACTCCACCGCAGACGCCGAAGAAGAGAAGCCCGCACGTACCCACTGGGATATGCTCATGGAACGCCGCAGCATCGAAGAGCTGGAAAAGACTCTGGAAGACCGCCTAGAATACTACCGCAAGCACTACGCGCTCTAAAAGCGCCGTAGAGGCGCCGTAGAAACGCTGTAGAAGCCCGCGCTGTAAGAAGGGCCCGCTAAGCACCACTCGTGCTCTTAGCGGGCTTCTTGTTTTGGCGCTGGTTCCGTCGGTACATGAGCCAGGAAAGAGCGCTACAGACAGCATAAAAAGACCGGGGCGGATACGTTATGTATCCGCCCCGGTCTTTCGTTTAAAGCTCAGGCGCGAGAAGCGTCTGCGCAAAAAGCTACCGGGCTTACTTGCCCAGAGCCTTCTTCAGCTTCTGAATGCGGTTAGCCATACCCCAGCGAGTCACCTTAGACATGGAGTCAAAGATAATGTTGCCGTCCATCTTCGAAGCGCCAATCTCACGCTCAACGAAGGTAATCGGAACCTCAACAATCTTCAGGCCAGCCTGCTCAGAACGCCACGCCAGATCAACCTGGAACACGTAGCCCTTCGAGTCGATGCCCTCAAGGTTCAGGCGCTGCAGAGCGTCACGACGGTACGCACGGAAACCAGCGGTAATGTCCTTAATGGAGGTGCCCAGAATCAGGCGGGTGTACAGGTTAGCACCGCGAGAGAGAATCTGGCGGTGAGCCGGCCAGTTCTTGGTCTTGCCGCCGGGAACGTAACGCGAACCAATAGCCAGGTCAGCGCCCGCCTCCACAGCACGAACCAGAGAAGGAAGCTGCTCAGGCTGGTGCGAGCAGTCAGCGTCCATCTCAATCAGAACGTCGTAGCCTGCCTCAAGGCCCCAATCGAAGCCAGCGAGGTATGCGCCACCCAGACCGTCCTTAACGGTGCGGTGCAGAACGTGAATCTGGGAATCCTTAGCCGACAGCTCATCAGCAATCTGACCGGTACCGTCGGGGCTGTTATCATCCACCACGAGAATATCCACCTCGGGAGCTGCCTTGCGAAGACGCTCTACCACGATGGGCAGGTTCTCCTTCTCGTTATACGTCGGGATGACAGTTAGAACGCGCATATTACTCCCTCACAGGTGCATATAAAACAGGCAGTGTAGGTATCCAGTATACCGGGTAAATATTTGAGCAACTGAACCATTGGCGGCCTCCACTGCTCCTAAACTGCCTAAAAAGGTGTTGACAAGCTAAAAAATTAGTTACTTTCAGTGTAAACAGATTCCAGGATGGGCAGAGGCGAATCCTCATCCAGCACCGGAAGTAGCGGAATGCGAGCGCGGGGGTCGGTGCTCCACGATGCAACGCGGGAGTCGGGTGCTTGAACCATGAGGGCTTCGACGCGCCATTGTGCTACGTATGCGGGGGTGTCGGGGGTGAGCTGGCCGGTGAAGGGGTTTTCTTCGTGTGCTAGGCGGTAGACGCCGCGGGTGAGGGCGGCGAAGGCGCTGCGTGCGGAGATGCCGTGTTCGTCGTTGACGAGTTCGCGGATGAGGGACCAGGCGCCGGGTGCGTAGAGTTGGGTGTCGGAGCCGAGGGCGATGGAGGTGCCGGCTGCGTTTGCGCGGCGTGCTACGGAGGCTACCGACTCGCGTGCTTCTGCCCCGGCGTGTGCGAGGAGTGCCTGGACGGTGTCGTTGGTTGCTTCGTCTTCTTCGGGTTCGCAGACGCTCAGGCCGAGGTTGATGCGTGCTTCTGCCAGTTTGGTGAGGTATTCGTCGGTGATGGGGTCTTGCGGGGTGCTGATTGCTGCGTCGAGGCGGATGGGCAACCAGGGGCGGTTTTCGCGTGCGGCGAGCGCGGCATCGGCTGCGGTGGTGAAGCCGGTGGATGCGTCGATGGAGAGCAGGAGTGCGGCGTCTTCGGCTACTTGTGCTGCTGCGGGTGCCTCTTCGGGTGTGACAGAGATGCCGACCAGTTGCAGGCCCTTGATGGCGCGTTCGCCTTCGGTGAGGGGGCGTAGTGCTTTGATGGCGCTGATCAGTTCGTCGGTCTCAATGCCGGTGGCGTTGAGGATGAGACGGATGTCGGGTGTGCCGTGTTCGGCGCTGTAGTAGCTGAGTGTGGAGACGAGGTCGGGGACGTCTTCCATGCCGGCGAGTAGGGTGTGCGTGTGGTAGCCGGCTGCGCGGTATGCCTGCAGGTAGTCGAGGATTTCGGGTGCTTCTTTGCCTGCTACCGGTGCCAGTGCGCGCGCGAAGGCGGGGGTTAGTAGGGCGCCGTCAAGTTCGGTGATGGTGGCTGATTCGTCGGCAATTGAACGCGCCCCGGAGTCGGAACCAACCCAGCGGACGAAGCCGTCTTCGACGAGCATTGCGGTTGCGTACGGGTCGACGGGGCTGTACACGCTACCATCTACGAAAATACGGGTAGACATTAGATTCCTTTCACCTTTGAGGCGCGCCGAGGCGCACACGAGGGCGGGCACTTCAATTGTGCTCGCGTAGCTTAGCTGAGCGTCTCATTTGAGTATAGAAGCACCCCCGCTGCCTGCGATAGTTCGTTCGTCCTTAGATGAGGCGGAACTTAGATGATGTAGAACAATGCACAGTAGCGGGGGTGGTGGCCCGAACTGGTCGGGCGCGGTGTAGCACTATGTACGGTGTAGCTAAGGCGCGGGCTAGACGTCCAGGGCGACTACGCCGCGGCGTACCGCCTCAATCGCTTCTTCACAGCGGGCTCGAATGACCGGGTCCAGTGAGCGGATGTGCGCGATTTGGTCCAGGGCGTCCAGTACCTGCTTTGCCCAACGTACGAAGTCGCCGGCGGCAAGGCCGGTGTCCTCGATTGCCTTTGCGAGGTGCGCGCCGTTCGCCCAGGCGTACATGGGTTCAACCAGGCCGAAGTCGCATGCGGGGGTCGGGTTGACCTTGAACTGTTCCTCGGCTGCGTTCAGGTCGGCGAGGCGCTGCGTAATCGTCGCGATGGGTGCGCGCAGGGACGGGTGCGGGTAGTGAGCCAGGTATTCCACCGCGTCGCGCTTGCCCTGGTAGGTCAGCGCGGCAACGGTTGCCGCGATGGCGGCGGGTTCCAGTCCGTCGAGGAAGTGCGCGTCCAGGCACAGGGCGGTCAGTAGGTCACGCTCGCCGTAGATGCGGCGTAGAGCCTGTCCGCCGGTGGTTAGCGATAGTTCGTTATCCTCGGTGCGTTCGACGTAGCCGTAGCTCTCCAGCAGACGCGCAATGCGGTTGAAGACCTGAGCGATCGTGTTGGTGCGGCGGGCAATCTGACGGCGCAACCCTTCGGTTTCAGAGTTGAGCTTCTGCCAGCGTTCAGCCCAACGCATGTGGTTTGCACGGTCGGAGCAGCCGTGGCACGGGTGGTTACGCAGCTGAGCCTGCAGAGCCTCCAGCTGCGCGTCGATGCTGTTTTGGCGTGCAGGGATGTTCTGCTGTGCGAGCGCACGCGGGGCGCGGCCGTCGTAGAGCGCCTGACGCATGCGGCTTGCGGTGTCGCGGCGTTCCTTGGGGGTTTTGAGGCTCAGTCGCTTGGGGATTTTGATGCGTGAGACCGGTTCGACGGCGCCTTCGAAGTCGCGGGTTGAGGCGGTGCGCTGGTGTGCGTCCTCGGTAAGGATGCCGATGCGCGGGTCGGCGTGCGAATCGGAGCGGGTGACCACGACCGCGTAGCCGCGGGAGCGGCCGTGCGGAATGTAGATGATGTCGCCGGGCAACAGCTGCTGGATGCTGTGGTGTGCTTGCGCGCGGGCGTGACGCTCGTTGCTCTTGGACGCCTTCTTTTCCAGTTCGGCGATTTGGCGGCTGAGCTGCACGTATTCGGTGAAGTCGCCCAGGTGGCATGCCATGGCTTCGCGGTAGCCTTCGAGGGCGCTTTCGTTTTTGCGTACGCGGGAGGCGACGCCCACGACCGACTTGTCTGCTTGGAACTGTGCGAAGGAGGATTCCAGGATTTTGCGGGTGCGTTCGGCGCCGTAGGAGGCGATGAGGTTTGCCGCCATGTTGTAGGTGGGGCGGAATGAGGAGTTCAGCGGGTAGGTGCGGGTTGAGGCGAGGGTCGCCACGTGCTCCGGGGACATGCCGGGGCGCCACATGACGACGGCGTGGCCTTCGATGTCGATGCCGCGGCGGCCTGCGCGTCCGGTCAGCTGGGTGTACTCGCCGGGGGTGATGTCCACGTGGGATTCGCCGTTGTATTTGGTGAGCTTTTCCAGGATGACGGTGCGTGCGGGCATGTTGATACCCAGGGCGAGGGTTTCGGTGGCGAAGACCAGCTTAATCAGGCCCTGTGCGAAGAGGGTTTCGACGACCTCCTTGAACAGGGGTAGCAGGCCGGCGTGGTGCGCGGCGATACCGCGAATGAGGCCGTCACGCCACTCGTAGTAGCCGAGGGTGTTCAGGTCGCGGGTGTCCAGGTGAGCGGTTGCTTCCGCAATGTAGGCGCGGATGGTCTGCTGCTGTTCGGGGGTGGTCAGCGTAATATCTGCGGATACGCAGTGGCTGACCGCGCCGTCGCAACCGGCACGGGAGAAGATAAAGCAGATTGCGGGTAGCAGGCCCTGCTTATCGAGGGCGCGCACCATCTCCGGGCGGGTGATACGCTGCGGGCGCAGAGGCTTCTGCTCACCGCGCGCATCAAAGTCCCGGTCGTTGCTGAAACGGTCACGACGGTCCGAGCGGCCGCGCTCGCCGCTGCTGAACGTCTCATTGAGCCAGCCTTCACGGCGGTGACGGAAACGCTCACGCTTGCCGCCGTAGCGTCCACGGCCCGGTGCGGAACGGAAGCCGGGGCGTAGCGCCTTCAGCTGCGGGTTCAGACGCAGACCGGCAAGCAGTGGGTTGGCGCCCGCCTCTACGGTTGCGCCGCGCTGCTTAGCTTTCTGTGCCTTCTTCGCCTGCTTGCGGGAGAGCTTCTCCTCCGGCTCCTGGTTCTTACCCTGCGCGGAGTTGTCTTCGGGTACGAACAGGTCCACCACGCGGTGACCAACCATCATGTGCTGCCACAGGGGCACCGGGCGGTGCTCGGAAACAATAATGTCCGTGCCGCCGCGCACTGTATCCAGCCACGCGCCGAACTCCTCAACGTTCGACACCGTCGCCGACAGAGAAATGACGTTCACGTGCTCGGGAAGGTGAATAATCGCCTCTTCCCACACCGCGCCACGGAAACGGTCCGCCAGGTAGTGCACCTCATCCATGACCACATAGCCCAGGCCGGTCAGCGTGGTCGAGTTAGCGTAGAGCATGTTGCGCAGCACCTCGGTGGTCATGACGACCACGGGTGCTTCCGTGTTAATGCTCGTATCGCCGGTGAGCAGACCCACGTAATCCTCACCGTACGCGCGCACAAAGTCGTGGTACTTCTGGTTGCTCAGCGCCTTAATAGGGGTTGTGTAGAACGCCTTCATGCCGCGGCGCAACGCCAGGTAGATACCGAACTCACCCACAATGGTCTTACCGGCACCGGTAGGCGCTGCAACGAGGACGGAGCGGTCCGCCTCCACAGCGGCACACGCCTGACGCTGAAAATCATCCAGCGGAAAATCAAGGGACGCCTCAAAAGCCCCGAGGGCGGTCTTCGCGTATGCGGCGCGTTCTCGGGATGCGGCGTAGGCGGCAGCGTAGTCGGTGCGCTCCGCGGGGGTCTGTGCGTTAGAAGAGTTAGAAGTGTGTGCGTCGGATGTGTGCTGTGCGTGGTGCTTGCTCATAGTATGTCCAGTGTAACGGTTCACCCGCCGCGAGCCTTCAGAAAGCACCCTGCACGGGCACTAATCCGGTATGGGCGAACAGCGAGCGCATCGGCGGCGTGCGAAAGGGGCGCGGTTTTTCGTGGAGATGTACCGGCGGGCGCTGTAAAAATTCGTCTGTGCGCCTCTTCGTCTGTGCGCCTCGGGACGCTGTTGCGGAACATGCGAAAGGGGCAGGGTACAGGTTCTCTGTACCCCGCCCCTTTCGGTTAGGTTGCTCAAAGCGAGCTATTCAATTTAGGAAGTCTTCTCGTCCTCGAAGTAACCCATCTTCGCCAGGTCTTCACTGCTGGTTGCGGTGTTCAGGCTTGCTTCATCCGAACCCTGCGCCAGCTTGGCAAGCTTGCGGTCGCGGCGCTTGTCGTTAATCATGCAGATGAGGATTGCTGCGAAAAAGAAAATCAGCAGCGGCGCCATGAGCACGAACATCATCATGATGTCGCTACCGGGTGCAGTCAGCGCTGCGATAACCGCAACGAGCACAACAACCCAGCGCCAAGACTTCAGGATGGTCTTACCGCGAATCAGGCCCAGCATGTTAATGCCGACCAGAATCACAGGGATGATGAAGGCGCAGGAGAACGTCACAACGAACTTCAGGATGAAGGAGATGTACACGCCCGCGTCAATGTAGTTACTGTCGTTGAGGGGGGTGAACTTCAGCAGTGCGTAGACCACGCCGGGGAGGGTGAAGTACGAAATGGCGACACCGCAGGCAAACGCGAAAATAGATGCGGTGAGGAAGCCGAAGAGATACCTCTTCTCCTTGGTGTGCAGTGCCGGCAGCAGGAATCGCAGCGCCTGGTAGAGCCAGACGGGAGAGGCGATCACCAAGCCGATGTACATACCGACCTTAAGCAGCTGGTCGAAAGGAGATGCGACGCTACCGTAGTTCAGGTTTGCGTTGCGGCCGGTTTCTGCGTTGATCTGCTGCAGGGGCACAGAGATCATTTCGATGAAAGGCTGGTAGAGGAAGACCGTACCGATGATGGCTGCGATGACGGTTGCGATAGCCGCTTTGATGAGGCGGTCGCGGAATTCGCGCAGGTGTTCCTTGAGTTCCATGCGTGCTTCAGGATTGATTTTGCGGTTGCGCACGTCCTGGTCGGGTGTTGCCACGTGGTGTCCTCTGGGTGTCGGTGCCGTGTGTGATTCGGCTGAGGGGGTCTGGTGGGGTGTTTATGGGGTGGTGCCGCAAAACCCGTGCCGGCCGGTGGGCTGGCACGGGTTTGGTGCATCGGTGGCGGGACCGTTACTTGGTTTCGGTCTTGCCGTCCTTGCCGTTGTCTACGACCTCAGCGGTGACGACCTCTTCGCCGTCCTTCTCGCGGGGGTCCTTCTTGGAGTCGTTCTTCAGACCCTCAACTTCGGTCTTGAAGATGCGCATGGACTGGCCGAGGCTGCGTGCCATGCCGGGCAGCTTGGGTGCGCCGAAGAGCAGGACGATGAGGAGGATAACGACGATGATGGTCGCGGGGTGGCTGAAAATCTGGCCCATGGTGGTGTGCCTTTCTGTTAGAGCAGGTCTCCGATGTTTTGAGGTTGGCCGAGTCGATCTCGTCGGGAGACCCGTCGCTTGATCCGCTCAGACCTGCGTGTCTGCTTACCTTGTTCGTAGTTATTGTATGCCTCGGTGATGGGTGTGAATACCCCGAGGGTGGTGTCTCGCGGGAGTTTTCGGCTTGCGTTCGCTTGCGCTGCGTCGAATTGTCCCTCGATTGACTCGACCCAGGTTACGGTTTCGTCAAGGAGTGTGAAACCGCGAGTGAGTGCTTTGTAGGTGAACCATGCCAAATAGAGGAGCGAGCAGATGATGAGCGCGCCCCATAGCAAAATCCAGAACCACCAAGACATGAGCACCATTATACAAGTTTTAGGTTAATGTTTTGGCGCCTTAGATGGGTTTTTAGGGTGTTTTTGCTTGTGGGTGAAGTTCTATTTTTCTGCGGGCGCACCTGCGGGCGCACACCTGCGGCTGCTCGCTTTGAGGGTTTGCAACTGGTCAAGCAACGCCGCGCGCAGGTGCGCGGGACCGACCAGTTCGAGGGCACCTCGGTGCGCGATGACGGTGTCGAGGATGTTCTTATCGCCAGCACCGTGGGCGTTGTTGTAGTAGTGGATGCGCACGTACTGGGTGCGTGAAGCTTTCTTCACGTGGTGGGTGCTGCGGCGCATGTACGTTGCGGTGAGCGTATCGAGCGGCTCACCGCTGGGAATATGCTCGGTCGGGTGAATCCGCAACTCAGCGAACGGGTTGGTCTGAGTGCTGTGCTGCTGCGCGTGCCAATGCGGGACGGTGTCACCGGTGACCGGGTGGGCGCGACCCGCGCCCGCCTCGTGAATGTGATTGATGCGGGTGAGGCGGAAGTTACGCCAGAAAGTGGGGGTCTTCTCCCCTGCCTCATTGTCCGCCGCCTCGCTGTCTGCAACTTCGCTGTTCTCTGCCTCGCCGGTGGTGGGGTGAGCAAAAGCCTCGGGCACATACTCGGGCACCTCTTCACCGCGCGCGGCATAGTAGCGTTCCTCAGCGGTACGGCACCACGCATGCAGATACATGTGGTCGCGGTGCAGCACCAACGCATACGGGTCCACCAGGCGGTCCGCGGCACGCTCACCGTAACCAATGGTCACGGCGTTGCCGCTGCTCAGGGCGGCAGTCGCCTCCTGCAGTAGGGGCTCCTCCGGGGCGAAGCACAGATGCTGCGTATAGATAGGCGCGTTCGGGTACGCGGCGGCGAGCGCCGCACGGATACTGCCCAGGCGCGCATCCGCCGGGTGCAGAATATCTGCGGCAGAGAGGGTGAAGACGAGAATGGCGAGCTCAGTGTCAGTAAGGCGCGCGTAGTTCAGCAGCGTGTTCGGGGTGGCGCCGCCAAAGTCCGGCAGCAGGTTAATGTAGGTGGGCTTGAGGGCGTCCGGGTCCTTGGGATCAGACTCGAAGGGTACGGTGTCTACCTGCGCGAAAATCTCGGCAATGGTTTTGCCGAGGGCACGGTTCTTCTCGGTGTCCACGCTGTAGAGGGCGTTGAGCTGGTTCAACGGCATGGGCGCCTCATCGTGGGCGCTCGCCCAGCGGTCGGCACGGTGCAGACCCAGGAGCAGGTCCACAAGGTCGTCGAGGGAGTTGTTACGGTTGCGCTGGTTGATATCTGCCCAGGTGCCGGGATCTTCGACCGTGCCACTGTGCAGGTCGGTGAGGGTGCGCAACAGCTGCTGCTGGGCGGCGTAACTGTCACGCTGGCGGGTAGAGGCATCCTCCGATTCCTCGGGCGGCTCGATCACGCAGCTGTAGCTGGTCGCCGCCACAGCGCTATCAATCGTGCCGTACGAGGGCACGGTGAAGGGCTCCGACAACGTCGAATCGGCGTTGACCTCGGCAACAATCAGGCTCTCTTCGTAGCCCTTAATGTCTTCAAGCCAGTTCTTGGCGTTGAACGTCGCGTTGATGGGGGTCGAATCGATACGTGAGAGCATCGTGAGCTTCTGAATACGGCTGGCACGGAACGTGTACTCCTTACGCTCCGAGCTCTCAGTGTAGTAGCCGACAAAATACCAGGTGCCGTAACGGTACCCAATACCGGCAACACTGACCTTCTCCTGCGTGCGGGTCGCACCGGCAGCCGTCTGATAGGTGAACGTGACCGTCTTACGCTCCGCATAGGCGGTAAACAGCTCATTCAGGTGCGGGTTATCGCTAAAGTAAATGCGCTGAAGGGGCTCGCGGTAGGTGTACAGGTTCTTCGCGCGCTGACGCTTGCCGGTCTTCGGCTCCAGGATCTTCGCGGCGGCGAGCGCCTCATCGGTGAGGTTCTCGCTGGTCAGCGCAATCTTACGCAGGATGCGGTAGGCGTCATCCTGCAGTTCGGTGCCTTCCCAGCCGCGCAGGATGGTGTTGATGAGGCGGAAATCCTCGGCGGTGGGGTTCCATGCGGGTAGCTTAGCTGCGTCGCTGGGTTCGAGGCGGTAGCGCTCCCCCAGGTCAGTGGTCACGTGGGTGATGCGCGCGCCGGCATCACGCAGGGTCTGCTTGGCTCGTTCAAAGGCGCGTTCCTGGGCCTCGCTGAGGGAGCCGTTAGCGCGCGTGCTAATACCGAGCAGGGTCAGTAGCTCGTTGCGGCTGATGCCCTGGGTTCGGGTTGCGGCATCGGGTGCCTCGGCGGCGGTGGAGAGGCGGTGAAGAGTCATGTAAAGCTGGGCTGCGGTGGACATGATTCCATCATACCGTGTGTGTTCCGCGGCACTTACTTGCGTGTGGGGTGGCTGCGAGAAGAATGCGCGGGTATAAAATTTCGCGGACGCGCCGATAGCCCAGTACAAAAAAGCCCAGTACAAAAACTTGATACACAAAAGCCCGGCGCCCCTCCCACAATCGGGAGAAAGCACCGGGCTGCGCGTCTCTGCGCGTCTTACGTGAGAAGCGCGAAAAACGCGAGAACCTTGCTAATCCTTAGCGGACGTCCAGCAGGTCCACCACGAAAATCAGGGACTCGCCGGGCTTAATGACCGAACCAGCGCCGCGGTCACCGTACGCCATGTCGGCGGGAATCTCCAGGCGACGACGGCCGCCGACCTTCATGCCGAGCAGACCCTCATCCCAACCGCGGATAACCTGGCCAACGCCCACCTGGAACGGCAGCGGCTCGCCACGGTTCCAGGACGCGTCAAACTCTTCACCGGTGGAGAATGCCACACCAACGTAGTGGGTGAGCACGCGGGAGCCGGGAACAACTTCAGCGCCTGCACCCTCGATCAGGTCGGTGATGACCAGCTCGGTGGGGGCGTCGCCCTCGGGGAAATCGATTTCGGGCTTTTCGCGGTCGAGGTTACGCTGACCGAAAGACATGGGTGTCTCCTTTGATTGGTTCGAAATGAATCGAAATAGTGGGTGCGCCCGCCGCCTACGTCATATAAGCGGCGAGCGCTGTATAAAACACTATATAAAAATGTGGTTGCCGGGCTACTGTGCGGTAGCCGAGGCGGTAGCCGCCGGGGTTGCGGTCGCAGAAGCGGTTGCCGAGGCGCTCGCCTCCGCAGCGGCCGCGCTAGAAGCCGCCTGAGCACGCTGCAGGGTCTGCGGGTTCTCCTCCGCGCCCAGAATATCAACAACGAACACCAGAGTGCCCGAAGGCTTGGAACCGCCGGTGTCGTTACCGTACGCCAAATCCGCCGGGATGACTAGCTCAACGCGGGAGCCGACCTTCTTGCCCTTCAGACCCTGAGTCCAGCCCTTGATAACGCCCTGCAGGGAGAGGCCCATCGGGGTGGAAGCGTCATAGTTGCCGTCGAAGACCTTACCGTCGGAGTACTGCACGCCAATGTAACGCACGTACACGGTATCGGTTTCCTTGACCTCGGCGCCCTCGCCCTCAATGAGGTTCTTCGAGACGAGCTCAGTGTATTCCTGCTTGGTGTCGGGCAGCTTAATATCAGCCTTGCCGGTGGACTCATCCAGAGTGAAGGACGGCAGCGACGGGTCAGCCTCAACAGCCTTACCGGTTGCGTACTTGGGCAGCTTCGTCTTCACGGTGTACACCTCAACGTTAGTTGCGGCACCGGGCGAAGCGGTCGTAGTGGTCACGCCCGCAGTGCTGCGCTGCTGCAGAACGTTGGTGGTGTACGAGAAAGAACCGCCAACCTTAATCTTCTTCAGGGTTTCGTACACCTGCGGTGCAGCCTGCTTCAGCTGATCGTTAATCGGCAGCAGAATCGGCTCGCTGGAGTAAGTGGAACCGTTAAGCTTGCCGTCGGTGCCGTTGAACACGGCAGCCTCAACGAGCACGTAGTCACCATCATTGATGGAGTCGCCGTTGCCTTCCTCAATCACGTACGCGGAGGGGCTAGAAGCGGCGAAGGGAGTCGCGAAGGACGCCTCAGGCTCAGCGGTCGCGTTCTTCAGGGTGTACTGCACCTTAGACAGGTCGCCGCTGGACTGCGCGCCACATGCGGACAGTGCAAGCGCGAGAGCTGCCGCGCTGGCACCGAAAATAGTGAGCTTAGAGCGTTTGGTCATAGTGTTATCCTCTGGGGTTTTCTGTGAGAGTGGGGCGTGTGAGTGCCCGTGTGCCACAGAACAGTTTACAGGTATAGGTTTAGCTGTTTTATGCTACGGCACGTAGCTGTGTTCAGGCTGTGTCGCGGCGCGGGGTGAGCTGGGGTTTTAGCAGGGCGGCGGGAATGCCGCCTCCTGATGCTGACGCGCCTTAGACGCCAACAGGCTTAGCACCTCCTCCAGCTCCTCGCTGCCAGTAGCAAACGGGTCCTTACACACCAGCGTGTGCTGCGGGTAGGCGTTGAGCTTCAAGTGCACCCAATCCACGGTGAACTGCTCCCCCGCCGCAACCGCCGCGTTAATGAAACGCGAACGCTGCAGAGCGCGAGTGTTCGGCGGCTGAGTCTTCGCCGCCTCCGCAGCACCCTCGGGCAGGATGCGCTTGACCGCACCGCGACGAACCAGCGCGTGGAAGACGCTACGCTCCGGGTCGATGTCGTGGTACGCCAAATCCAGCTGACGGATGCGGGCGCTCGCATAATCGGCAGGCTGACCAGCCGCGCGGGCGCGGGCAATATACGCATCCAGAAGCTTCTTCTTAATCGCCCAGTCAATCTCAGTATCAATGCTGCTGTAGTCGCCGGACTCGATAGCGTCCAGGGTGCGTTGCCACAGGTCCAGGGCGTATTCCACGTGATGGTGGTGCGCGCCGTACTGCTGCACGTACTGGCGTGCCGCATCCAGGTAGTGGCGCTGAACGCTCAACGCCGTGTAGTGCTTACCGTCCGTGGTCTCGAAGGTCGCGGTGCCGGTCAGATCGTGGCTGATAGCGCGCAGAGCCGCCGGAACAGACACAATATCCAGGCTCGTGACCGGGAAGCGGTCCTCCAGCATGCGCAACACCAGGTCGGTGCTGGCAATCTTCAGCAGGGTCGTCGGCTCCGCCATATTCGAGTCGCCATTAATGACGTGCATGCGGCGGAACTTCGAAGCGTCCGCGTGCGGCTCGTCGCGCGTGTTAATGAGCGGGCGAGCGCGCGAGGTTGAGGTGGATGCCGCCTCCCAAATATGGTCGGCACGCTGCGAGAACGAATACGAAGGCACACCCGTGCTGGACGCCGGATCGGTCGAACCGGGCACCGGGCCGCCATTCGGGTGGGTCTTACCGGCACCAACCAGAATCTGGCGGGTCACCAGGAACGGCACGAGCTGGGCAATCAGGTCGTTGAACTGCAGTTTGCGGCTGATCAGGTAGTTCTCGTGGCTGCCGTAGGAGTTGCCCGCCGAATCCACGTTGTTCTTGAACAGGTACAGTTCACCGTCGAGGGGGCGGCCCTCCGAACCTGCGAGCAGGCGCTTGCGGGCGGTACGCGCCAGATCAGCGAACAGCAGCTCACCGGCGCGTTCCTGCGCGAGTAGTTCGTCAATGCTGCCGCATTCGGCGGAGGCGTACTCGGGGTGCGAACCCACATCAAGGTAGAGCCTACCGCCGTTAGGCAGGAAGACGTTCGTTGAACGCCACTGATCCAGGACGGGCTTGAAAAGGGCGGCGGCGGACTCTTCGATGCTCAGCCGACCGAGCCCGTGCGGGACGTAGCTGAGCCCGAATTCGCTTTCAATGCCGAAAATACGGTGTTCCATGATGCTGACCCGGCACGCAGGTGCGCCGGTTACTCGCCGCCCTTCTGGACGAAGCCGGTGACGAAGTCTTCAGCGTTCTCAGCGAGCAGGCCGTCAATTTCGTCGAGCAGGTCGTCGACCTCGCTCACGTCAGAGACAACGTGGGAGGCGGCGAGGGTCAGTTCCTGCTCCTGCTCGGCTGCGGTGGTTTCGGTCTGCTGTGCGCTGATGCGTTCGCGGCTCATGGTTCTCTCCTCAAGGGGTTTTCGGTTGTGGACAAATAAGTTTTTAGTGGGGTCGGGTGCGGGGTGTAAGGGTTTGGTACCCGGACCTTCCTGCACCCTACCTGTGGGTTATGTGGTTTTTACTCTTCCGAATGGGGGTATTCGCCCCAGGGAAGAATGTGAGTTTATGTGGGTTTAGGGGGGTGCTACTAGCGCAGGCGGTTCAGCAACTCATCCGAATGGTTCACCTCATCCAGCAGCGGCTCCACCTGGGCGGCACCGTACCGGGTCGGCTCCATCATCGTAAAACGAGTCAGATTCTTCGAATACCTGCCGCGGCAGGACACTGTATCCCAGTTAATACCGAGAATCTCCTCCGGCCAACGCGCCATCAACGTGCCACGCAAAAACGCGCGGGTCTCACGCGGCGGCTCAGTTGTCGCACGCTCAATCTGCTCGGCAGAGAACAGCGTGCGCATACGGCCACGCGCCACCAGACGGTGATACAGGCTCTTCGACGGGTCAATATCAGCGTACTGCAAATCCAACGCCTTCAACTTCGGATTCGCATAATCTACGCCCTGAGCGACATAACCGCGCACCAGCGCATACTTCGCCACCCAATCCAGACGATCCGCCAGCGAGAGCGGGTTGGTTTCCAGAGCATCCAGAACCTCGCCCCACAGGTTGAGAATCTGCGCGGTCGCAGCATCCACACCCGCCGGGTTCGACTCCTCGTGCGCACGGGATGCCTCATAGTAGGCGCGTTGAATCTGCAGGGCGCTCGCCGAACCGCTCGTGGACACCGGGTTCGGCAGGGTCGCCGAAGACGGCGCTAACGGCAGCTGAATCGACAGCGACAAATCGTGGCTGACCGCGTGCATCGCCGCCACCGGATCAGACAGGCGCACACCCGGCAACACCGGAGCCTGCTCGCTGTGCGACTCAATCAGGTTCATCACCAGCGCCGCCGTACCAAACTTCAACAGGTTCGAATAGTGCGACAGGTTCGCATCCGCCGGAATCACGTGCAGGCGGCGGTACTTCGACTCATCCGCATGCGGCTCATCGCGCGTATTCACAATCGGGCGGCGAATCGTGGTCTCCAGACCAATCGTGCGCTCAAAGAAATCAGCACGTGAACTAATCTGAAAACCCGGAACCTCACCGTGCGTACCAATACCCACACGGCCCGCACCCGTAAAAATAGCGCGGGTCGCAAAGAACGGCAGGAGCGCATCCGCAACCTGCTCAAACGGAACATCACGGCTGATCAGGTAGTTTTCGTGGGCGCCGTACGACTGGCCCTTCGAGTCGGTGTTGTTCTTGTACAGCTTCACCTGCGGCAAATCCTGCGCGTGGTTGCCCAGCTCAACCAGCGACTCATACGCCAGCGCGTCACCGGCAGCGTCATAGAGCACCGCGTCGGCGGGGGTCAGAACCTCCGGCGAGGAATACTCCGGATGCGCGTGATCCACATACAGGCGTGCACCATTAGGCAGAATCGCGTTCATGGTCACGCGGTCCCAATCCAGACGCTCCGGGAAACCACCGCGGCCGTGCACACCGGCGAGCGCATCCAGGGCGCTCCGCGGCTCGGCGGGCTCACCCGGTGCCTGAACGCCCGCCTCACGCATAATCTCCAGGGCGATGTCTTCGCTGGTCAGCTCGGTGCGGGTGTGCGTCATCTGGCTCGAGTGGGCGGTGGATGCGTCCTGAACCTGACCGAACGCATCACGCAGCGGCGACTCGGACTCGCCCAGCCACTGACCCTCGGGGGTGGCGGTCGAGTAGTTCTCTGCCTGGCGTGCCTGCTCGGCGGTCAGCTCATCCGCCAGGGCGCGGCGCTGTAGCTCCTCGCGGAAGGCGGCGCCGCGGCGGAAGGCGAGCTTGGCGTAGGTGTTGACCACCAGTGCGGACAGCACGGTCGGGTTGGTGCCCGGCGCGGAGGGGGCGATGACGCCGTACTCGGTTTCGGCACCCATAATGCGGTGCACGCCGTAGCTGGGGGTGGAGTTCATGGGGTTCTCCTGAAAAATCTATACCATCCAAAGGCTTTGGACCTGCGGTAATGCTGGGTTGATGCGGGATAAGCGCGGGGTGTGGGCTGAGCGCACGGTTGAGTGGGCGCGGGTTTAGCGCGGCGGCTCCACCGACACCAAGCGGCCACGCACACCGGCAACGGTGAGCGCATCCTCAATATCGGGCAGCGGCGGCAAGTCCACCTGATCCTCAAACTCGGCGCGTACCGCCTCCAGCAGGTGGCGGGTACCAATACCAACGCTCGAGGCGTCCGCACCGGCGGTCAGCGCCTGCAGCTGCTCCTTAATCGCGGCCTTCTTCGCGCGGTCCACAATATTGCGAATCACCGCGCCCGACGCGAAATCGCCGCGGTACAGCGTGTGAGTGGACAGGTTCGCGCTCGCACCAGAACCAACGACCATGGAAGAATCCACGGTCGCCACAGCGTACGCCGTGGAGGGGGTGCGCGCGTACAGCTGACCTGCCGCCGCCGCAATCATCGCGGTCAGGGCGGCGCGGGTCGAGCCGGCGGCTGCCACCTCCGCAGCGTCCAGGGGCAGGTCCTCGGTCAGGTACAGGCCGAAAATCTCTGCCGCACCGGCGGCGTCCGGGCGGTTAATGCGGATCTTCAGGTCGAGTCGGCCCGGGCGCATCACGGCGGCATCGATGAGGTCTTCACGGTTGGTCGCACCAATGACGATGACGTTCTGCAGCGACTCCACACCGTCAATTTCGGCAAGCAGCTGCGGCACGATGGTCGTCTCAATATCGGAGGAACGACCCGAACCGCGCATACGGAACAGCGACTCCATCTCGTCAAAGAACACGACGACCGGGTGGCCAGCCTCCGCCTTTTCACGGGCGGCAACGAAAATATCGCGAATCTGACGCTCGGTCTCACCGACGAACTTATCCAGCAGCTCGGGGCCCTTAATGTTCAAGAAGTAGCCGCGGGTATTCGAACCCGGGTTCAGCGCTGCGGCACGGGCGGCCAGGGAGTTCGCCACGGCCTTAGCAATCATGGTCTTACCGTTACCGGGAGGACCGTAGAGCAGAATACCCTTGGGCGGTGCCAGGTGGTAGCGCTCGAAAATCTCGGGGTGCAGGTAGGGCAGCTCCACCGCGTCGCGAATCTGCTCAATCTGCGCGCCCAGGCCACCAATCTGCTCGTAGGTGACGTCCGGAATCTCTTCCAGGACCAGCTCCTGCGAGCGGGAGGCGGGCACCTGCGAGGTAATCATGCGGGTGCGCGTATCGAGGGTCACCGCGTCGCCGGTGCGCAACTGCTCAACATCCAGGGAACCGGCCACGCGCGCCACCTGCTGAGCACCCGAGGAGGTATCGACCAGCACGCGCTCGCCGTCGAGCACCTCGCGCACGGTCACCACGTCGCCAAAGGGCTCGGTGTCCAGGGCGACCACGGCCTCGGACTTGTCGTTGAGGAGCACCGTCATGCCGGGGGTCAGCGTCGACAGGTCAATGAGCGGGGACACGGGAATACGCATCATGCGGCCGCTCACCTGAACATCCAGGTACGTATCAATCTCGGCGGGGGTCTTATCATCAGCGACCTGCTCGTAGGTCATGGTCTGACCCTCATGCACCGCCAGCACAATCGCCGAATTCAGCGGCGGCATAACATTCTGCGACAGGGACGCGCGCAGACGCTCCACCTGGTAGCGCATGCTGGTGATTGCCTCAACGAGCTTGCGGTTCTTCTCCCCCGCACCACGAATCTGTCGGCTCATATTGTCGCGGGTTGCCTCCGCCGCGGAGAGTCGACGCAGCACGGCGTCATACTCCTGCGCGCTGACGGGCTGACTGCCGGGCAGGGAGGTCGACCCGAAAGCAGCCGAGTAGTGCGGTGCCGCGCTGGCTGCACTGTGGGCGGTGCCGTACTGGGGGGTTCCTGCCTGATCTGCAGATTCGTGGGTGGACACGGTAGCTCCTTTAGCTGTTCGTCCTGATCGGCGGCTACTCGATGCGGGTGGTCGGGTAAGGCGAGTAGCCTGGTGGATGCACTGCGGGGGCTCCAGGCAACGCCCGTGCCCCCGCAGGTCAGTGGTTCAAATTATTCGGCGGACTCAGTCGCCGCAGAGTCAGTTTCAGCAGCTGCGTCGTTTTGCGCGGTACCGTTCTGTTCCAGCGCAATCTCGTTCGCGCGTGCGGCGTGAGCGGCAAGGTTCTTCGCATCGCGGGCTGCGCGGCGGATCTTCTTATCGGTCACCTCACGCTCGCCCACATTCATGGGAATCCACGCGTTCATATCTTCTTCAGAGAAGTCAGTCTTGGACGCGCGACGCTTCGGTGCCAGGCGCACCGCACCGTCAGCCAGGCGACGGGCAACCACCAGGAACGCGGTGTGCGCAACCATGCGGTGGTCGGGGCGGACCGCCAGACCCTCCACGTGCCAGCCGCGAACAATGGTCTCGTCACATTCGGGTTCGGTGAAGCGGCCGTCCAGGCGCATGCCCTCAACCAGGCGGGACATCTGGGTCACGGTCGCAACGTAGCAGATGAGCACGCCGCCGGGTGCGAGCGCCTCCGCCACAGCGTCCAGGCACTCCCAGGGTGCGAGCATGTCGAGGACGACGCGGTCGACGCTGCCGGGCTCTTCAACCTGCGGCAGGGTGTCCTGCAGGTCGCCGATGCTCAGCTTCCACGCCGGGTGCGGGCCACCGAACATAGTCTCAATGTTGCCGCGGGCGACGTCTGCGAACTCTTCGCGACGTTCGAAGGAGTGCACGCAACCGTAGTCGCCGACCGCACGTAGCAGGGCGATGGACAGCGCACCGGAACCGACGCCTGCCTCGACGACGCGCGCGCCGGGGAAGATGTCAGCCTTGACGATAATCTGGGCGGCGTCCTTGGGGTAGACGACGGCTGCGCCGCGCGGCATGGAGAGCACGAAGTCCTTGTAGAGGGGGCGCAGCGCCTGGTAGAGGATGCCGTGAGTGTTGGCGATGACGGTGCCTTCGGGTGCGCCGATGAGGTCATCGTGCTTGAGGAAGCCCTTGTGGGAGTGGTATTCGCCGCCTTCGGCGAGGGTAATGGTGGTGATGCGGCCGCGTTCGTCAGTGATCTGGACGCGCTCGCCGGGGCGGAAGGGGCCGCGGCGGTTGATTGCGCCGGTGGGGGTGGGGGTGCCGCTGCTCACGGGGTGATTCTCCTCGGGTTTGGGTCAGTCTGTGCTGTTCGCGCTTTGCGGCGAACTGTGGACGGAAAAAGTCCTTTTCTATTTTAGCGGAGACTGCAAATCGGCTGTGGCGTGTTACCCCGCAAGCGTGATAATGAGGCGGCGGCTCCCCCGCCCGGTTTTATTACACCGCGGTAGAAAGCTGGCGCATTACATGGAGGCACAAAAAAGCGCAGGGCGGCAGCCACGGCTTTCACACCGTAGCGCCGCTCCTGCGCTTCAACGTTTTGTGGGGTGTTGTTCCTTAGAGGACCACGCCCAGGCGTGCCGCCAGGATGTCACGCACCAGCGCGCCACCGCCGACGGTGGTGTCCGCCAGAGCCTTCACAGCCCACGCATCCACAGCCGCCAGTGCCGCCGGTGCGTTCAGGTCCTCGCCGAGCGCCTCACGCACATCGCCCAGCAGCTCAACAGCCGCCTCATCGGTAACGCCTTCGGAACCCTCACGGCCCTCAGCCATCGACACCGCATGACGGTAAGTGTCCAGGCGAGCCTTCGCGTGCTCCAGGAGCTCGTCAGTCCAGAACCAATCCGAACGGTAATGCTGACCCATAATCGCCAGGCGCACTGCGTTCGCATCCTCACCGGCTGCGCGCAGACGCGAAACCAGCACCAGGTTGCCGCGGGACTTGCTCATCTTGTGGCCGTCCAAACCGACCATGCCGGTGTGCGCGTAATGCTTCGCGTGCGGGCGTGCAGACACAGCCCACGAATGGCCAGCACCCAGGTCGTGGTGCGGGAAGGTCAGGTCGTTACCACCAGCCTGAACGGTCAGCGAACCATCCACGAACTGGCGGGCAATCATCGTGCACTCGATGTGCCAGCCGGGGCGGCCCGCGCCCAGCTCGCCGGCGTCCCAGCTCGGCTCGCCCTCACGCTTCACACGCCACAGCAGCGGATCCAGTGCGTCACGCTTACCGGCACGGTTCGGGTCGCCGCCGCGCTCAGCGAAAATCTCCAGCATCTCATCACGGGTCAAGTGGCAGACCTCGCCCGGCGCCCACGAGTAGCCCTCAGCGTTCGCGGGCAGCTCACGCACAGCCTTCAGATCCAGGTACACGTCACCGTCAGGATGCACCACACCCTGCTCGTCGGTGAAACCGGGCACGCGGTACGCCAGGCCGCGGCGCAGCAAATCCTCAATCAGCGGGAACAGCCACTCAATGGACTCCACCACACCCACATAGTGCGCCGGCGGAATCACGTTCAGCGCCTTCATGTCGGTGCGGAACAGCTCCGTCTGATCCTCAGCCAGCTCACGCCAATCAACGTTCGTGGCGGTCGCACGCTCCAGCAGCGGGTCGTCCACATCGGTCACGTTCTGCACATAGGTGACCGGCACGCCCGCATCCAGCCAGGCGCGGTGCAGCAGGTCAAAAGCAACATAGGTGGAGGCGTGACCCATATGCGTCGCGTCGTACGGGGTGATACCGCAAACGTACAGGCTCGCCGCCTTATCCTCCTGAACCTGAACAATCTCACCAGCCGCAGTATCAAAAATACGGGGCAGAGCAGCCTGACCGGGCAGAGTTACAGAGGCGGGGGCATCCCAAGCTCGCATGGGTTTCCTTTCCGTAAAAACGCCCACAACCGGTGGACGCGCCACACCCGCCGCCCAACCTCAAGGCATGCGGGTGCCAAAAAATCTACTCCAATAAGAATACCCGCCCGTGAGAAACTCACGGACGGGTATGTCATATCACGCTGAGGGCTAAAGCCTTAGAACGCCGAAGAAGTAGCGTTCAGAACGCCAGTGCCCAGACCAACGAAAATCAGGATACCGAGCGCAATGCGGTACCAGATGAAAATGCCGTAGGACTTCGAAGACACGTACTTCAAGAACCAGCCAATCATCAGGTAACCCACCACAAACGCAACCAGAGTAGCCACGATAGTCGAGGGAATACCGTAGTAGCCGGTCGCCTCCTCGCCGGTGACCACCTTGAAGGTCTTGTACAGGCCAGACATGAACACGGCAGGCATGGCCAGCAGGAACGAGTAACGTGCCGCAGCCTCACGGGTGTACCCCATGAACAGACCCGCAGTAATCGTACCGCCCGAACGGGAAACACCCGGGATCAGTGCCAGCGCCTGTGCGCAACCGTACAGCAGGCCGTGACGGAAAGTCAGGTCCTTCAGCTCACGCTGCTCACGACCAAAACGGTCCGCAAGGCCCAGGAACACAGCAAACACAATCAGCATGGTCGCCACAATCCACAGGCTACGGAACTGCGTGTCAATGTAGTCTTCCAGCAGCAGGCCCAGAACGCCGATGGGCAGGGAGCCAATAATAATCAGCCAACCCATGCGGGCATCCGGGTCATTGCGCGGTACACGACCGGTAAGAGCGCCAAACCACGCCTTCACAATGCGCACAATATCGCGCCAGAAGAAAATCAGAACCGCAGTCTCAGTACCCAGCTGGGTGATTGCGGTAAACGCGGCGCCCGGGTCAGCCCTCTCCGGCAGGATCTGACCAACAATGTTCAGATGCGCCGATGATGAAATCGGCAGAAATTCGGTAAGGCCCTGAACGAAGCCCAAAATAATTGCTTGAATCCATTCCACGCATTCAAGGATACAGGAGGCGCACCCGCCCGGGGCGGTTCGCCGAAGGTGATGTGGAACTTCCGCAAACCGCCCCGTCCACACTGTGAAACGCTCAGGGTGCCGGTTCCGGCGGTACACCACGGTGCAACCGGGGCTTATCCACGGTTCAAGGAGACCGCGCAAACACCTCAAATGCGCGCTCTCCGGCGAGTCGAAGGTGCGTCAACGGGCAAGCGTACTAGCCGCACGACCAGTCAAAAACACCAGTCTCAAAATCAAAAACAGCGCTACCGCACCCAAAATTCAGCACATCAAACTCATCGAACTCAATATAACGAGCCGTCAGATTATCCGGCAGAGCCTGCGCATAAAAATGAGTGCCACCCAGGTGAGTACCCACCGCAATTAGCGGCTTCGCCCACTCAAACCACGCCGAATCCTCAGCATCCCAATCGAAAGGACTCAGATAACCAGTCTGCGGGTCAACATTCTCAAACACATCACTGGGAACCTTACCGGCATTCGGATCATCCGTCGGAACCCACCCCACAAGAGCAGGCTTACGAGCCAGCGGCTGCTGACGATCCGCCAAAGCCCAGGCGCTGAAGCTCTCCTCCTCACCGCGATGCTCACCGGGCCGGCGCACATCCTGCGGCGGCTCCGTACGGGACGAGAACTCCTCCTCACTCAGGTACAGCACCGCAAACTCAGCATCCAAAATATCGCGCAACAACAACTGATACGGATGCACCCGCGCCTGCGCATACTGCACCTCAAACGGGTCATCACTAGCAGCATTAGCAACACCCTCAGTCGCCTCATCCTCAGCGAACTGGCCATCACCGGCAAAGAAAGAGAACGCCACAACGCCCGGATACTTCTGCGCATCCGGCAGGTACTCCCCCGGCAACCTCACCGTAAAAATATGCTGCATCGGCAAACCAGTAAACGTACTGCGCGGCCACTGATCCTGCTCAATACCGGGACCAGTCGAGCCCACCCAGCCAGCTTCCCACACCTCGGGGTAACCGGCAGGCAGAGCAGTATCATCACCACCGCGCAGCTCATAATTCCAGGCACGAGCAGAAGAATCGGTGCCCGCCGCATCAACGGGGCTAAACACCATCGCGTAGCTTTTCATGAGAGTTCCTCTCCGCAGATTATTCGCCCCACAGCCCGCCAATGCGCACACCACCTGCGCACATTAAACGCCTAAGGGGCGGGATACATACTCCCAGTATGCGTCCCGCCCCCGCTTCATGCGCGGCTAACGGTCACCCGAAAACCTTGCACAAAGCATGTACGGCTATCGCCTACGCCTGACGCTCATCACGCAGCGCACGGTTCACAGCCGAAATCATCGCCTTCAAAGCCGCACGAGTCGTCGAGCTGTCCACGCCAATACCCCACAGCACGCGAGAACCAACAGCAGCCTCAACGTAGCAGGCAGCGTTAGCAGTCGACGAAGACGACATGGTGTGCTCCGAATAATCCATCACGCGAATATCCACGCCCTCGCCCGAAAGGATGTTCTGCAGAGCATCCACCGGACCGGTACCCGAAGCAGTACGAGTGTACGTGTGACCATCAATGTTCAGACCAACACGCAGAGTAGTCGCACCGGTATCAGCCGAATCAATATTAATCGACTCAATACGGTACTTACCCCAACGGTTCTGCGGATCCGGAGCCGGCAGGTACTCATCCGCGAAGATGTTCCACAGCTTCTGGCTGGTCATCTCGCCGCCCTCAGCGTCAGTACGAGCCTGAACAATCTTCGAGAACTCAACCTGAGCACGACGCGGCAGATCCAGGCCGTGATCCTGCTTCAGCAGGTACGCCATACCGCCCTTACCGGACTGCGAGTTCACACGAATAATCGCCTCATAGGTACGACCCAGATCGCGAGGATCAATCGGCAGGTACGGAACCTCCCAGTACACCTCGTCCACGGTCTTACCCGCCTCAGCAGCGGTACGCTCCAGAGCCTCAAAGCCCTTCTTAATAGCGTCCTGGTGAGAACCAGAGAACGCAGTGAACACCAGATCGCCACCATACGGCGAACGCTCGTGCACCTTCAACTGGTTGCAGTACTCAACAGTCTTACGGATACCGTCAATATCAGAGAAATCAATCTGCGGATCAATACCCTGGGTGTACATGTTCAGACCCAAAGTCACCAGGTCAACGTTACCGGTGCGCTCGCCATTACCGAAAAGGCAACCCTCAATACGGTCAGCGCCCGCCAGGTAACCCAGCTCAGCAGCAGCCACGCCGGTACCGCGGTCATTATGCGGGTGCAGCGACAGCACAATGTGCTCGCGGTGGTTCAGGTTGCGGTGCATCCACTCGACAGAGTCGGCGTACACGTTCGGGGTAGCCATCTCAACGGTAGCGGGCAGGTTCACAATCAGCTCGCGGCCGTTCTGACCGACCTCCAGCTCCTCAGCCACAGCGTTCACCACGCGAGCCGCGTACTCCAGCTCAGTGCCGGTGAAAGACTCGGGCGAGTACTCGTAGATGACCTTAGTGTCAGAGATCATCTGCTCTTCGTACTTGCGGCACAGGCGCGCACCCTGCAGGGCGATATCCAGCACGCCCTCCTGATCCTGGTTGAACACCACGCGACGCTGCAGAACGGAGGTCGAGTTGTAGAAGTGCACAATCGCCTGCGGTGCGCCCTCAATCGCCTCAAAAGTGCGGGCAATCAGGTGCTCACGCGCCTGCACCAGAACCTGAATGGTCACATCCGAAGGAATATGACCGTCCTCAACGAGAGTACGCACAAAATCAAAGTCAGTCTGCGACGCCGAAGGGAAACCAACCTCAATTTCCTTGTAACCCATCTTCACCAGCAACTTGAACATGGCAAGCTTACGGTCGGTGTCCATGGGGTCAATCAGCGCCTGGTTGCCGTCACGCAGATCCACTGCGCACCAGCGCGGAGCCTTCTCAATGACCTTATCCGGCCAGGTGCGGTCCGGCAGGTCAACAACAATCTGCTCGTGGAAAGGGCGGTACTTGTGTACCGGCATGGGGCTGGGCTTCTGGTGGTTTTTCATGATGAATTTCCTGTTGGTTGGTCCGTCTCGCTCTACCCCAATTGTGGGGCTCGTACCGTGCCGGGTATCGGTCCCCGGCAGCCGTGGTCAAGGCGGTGCATCAGAAAGGATGCAAAGGTGAGATGCCGCGTCAAAAAGCCGGAACGGTCGCGGCAGATTCTAGTGTGCCCCGTTCCGGCGAATAAGCAGCAGGTTCACTGCCTGGCGAGTAACCCCGCGCATGCTCTCACCGTCAATAGTCATGCCTCCACGCTATCACAGGGGTCGGAGGCGGCGGCAGGGCACCCGGGAAGCCGTCCATCATCTGGAAAGAATCAACGACAAAGGGGCGCAGCCACCATTTCTGGCGCTACGCCCCTTCACTCAATATTCACGTATCTGCGCTATGTTCTACTAGCTACAACCTAGTAGGCGAAAGCAGTCTGGCACTTGTGCTGATCAGCAGTCTGACCGGTCGCGTTACCCGCAATCGCAGCCTCCTGCTTCTCCATCGCCTCACCGGACGGGAAGTCAGTACCAATCGTCACCGACACGCCCAGAACCTCTTCAGTAGCCACCACGCGGGTCACGTTCAGCTTCGCGGCGATTTCCTTCGCCTCCGCCT
The DNA here is from genome assembly GCF_001813565.1 of Rothia sp. HMSC068E02. Taxonomy (NCBI): domain Bacteria; kingdom Bacillati; phylum Actinomycetota; class Actinomycetes; order Micrococcales; family Micrococcaceae; genus Rothia; species Rothia sp. HMSC068E02. The sequence continues at coordinate 832,215 of NZ_KV812882.1, read as the reverse complement.
CGTAACCGGTCGAGTAGAACACCGTGGTGAAGTTCGTCGGGTTAGCCGAAGTACCGGGAGTAACATTCGTGTAGCCTAGGCCCTCAATCACCGAAGCGATCGTAGCCGAGCGACCATCCAGACCGGTCGCGTTGTACACGTTCACCGGAACCGTACGATCCAGCTGAACCGGAGCGGCAGAAGTAGCCGGCGCCTCCGGAGCCTTCTCCTCCTTCAGCGACTTATCGTCACGCAGACGCTGGAACACGTTCGCAGCATCCGCAGAAACCTGCAGGCGGTTCTCATCCTGGCTCCACGGCTCAGTCGGCACCGTCGCAAACACAACATTCGACAGGTCCACGCCACCAAGAGCCGCACCAACACCCACCAGAGTGCTGATATTACCCAGGTTCTTATCCACCGTCACGTTCTGAGTAATCGCCTCAGCAATATTAATCAGACGGCCCGGATTCGACAGAGTACCCTCGCTCTTCACCTTACGCAGCAGCGAAGACAAGAAGCCCTGCTGAGCCTGAATACGACCAATATCGGAACCATCCGAGAAGCCGTGGCGGCTACGCAAGAACGCAAGAGCCTGCTCACCCTCAACAGTAGAAGTACCCGCAGGAAGCTTCAGGCCACTGTACTCGTCATCAATCGGAGCGTCCACACACACCTGAACGCCGCCAACAACCTTCGACAGCTCCTTCACAGCGTTAAAGTCCACCAACATGAAGTGGTCAATATTCACACCGGTCAGCTTGCTAATGGTTGCCACAGTACAACCGGGGCCACCGCGAGACAGAGACTCGTTAATCTGAACGTTCTCCTCAGCCGGGTACACGGTGCCGCTCTCAGGATCAGTACACTGCGGCACATCAACCATCAGGTCACGCGGGAACGACAGCACGCTCACGTTCTTACGGTCCTTGCTGATCTGCAGCAGCATCATCACGTCCGCGCGAGCCTCAGAATTGCGGTCATCCTCATCGCCGTACGCGCCGTTATTGCCCTTACGGGTGTCGGAGCCAATCACGAGAATGTCCAAGGCGCCGTTCTCCAGGCCGTTCTTGTAATTGCTGATGTTCAGCTCCTGAGTATGCAGATTATTGCGCATACGCAGAGCCAACACGCCACCAAAGCCAACAACAATGACGAGCATGCAAGCAGTAAGCAGAGCAATCCACTTATTGCGGTTTGAAGTCATCACCGTCGTGCGCATATGACGACCGGTGCTTCGTAAACGAGGTGCCTGGGGCATACCTTTTCTCTTTCTGCCGGTGAGCAAGTGCTTTCTCAGAGTAACACTCTTCCCTATGAGCGCCGAATGAGAGTGAAAAGTTTCACCCGGAGGCATGCACATATTTCTGCAAGCCACCGGGTGAAAACTATGGATGCGCGACCGCCCCGAAGACAACCTCTCAGGGCCACCTTTCGGGGTGACCTCGCAGGGGTGACCTCTCAGCGCAAATTCTCTGGGCGATGCGCTCAGGAAAGCTACTAGAATCCCAAACGGTTCAACGCACGCGCGTCAGACTGCCATTCCTTCGCAACCTTCACATGAATATTCAAATAAACGCGGGTACCGAGCAGCGCCTCAATCTGCTCACGAGCCTTCGTACCAATCTTGCGCAGGTTCGAGCCGCCCTTACCGATAATGATGTACTTCTGCGACTCGCGCTCCACATACAGGTTCACGTGCACATCCAGCAGCGGGTTATCCTCCGGGCGGCCCTCACGGAACTCCATCTCCTCAACCGTCACAGCAATCGAGTGGGGCAGCTCCTCACGCGCACCCTCCAGGGCCGCCTCACGCACCAGCTCCGCGATGAGGGTTGCCTCCGGCTCATCGGTCAGCTCACCATCCGGGTACAGCGGCGGCGACAGCGGAGTGTACTGCGCCAGCAGGTCAGCAACCGCATCCACCTGGAAATGCTTCACAGCAGACACCGGGATAATCGCAGCCCAGCCGCCCTTACCGTCAACCGGCATCGGCTCAGCGACCTCACCGGCACGGCGCTTAGCCGCAGGGCCCGAACCCTTCGCGAAAGGCACAGCATCATTCTTGCCGCCCTTACCCTTGGGGCCCTTACCTTTCTGCTTCGCACGATGCGCGGCGCGCTTAGCACGAGCCGCACGCTCAGCGCTCATGACTTCCTCGCCGAGCGCCTCAACAGCCAGCAGCTGCTCACGCAGCTCGTCGGAGTTCACGGTATCGGCCTTGGTCACAATAGCAACCACCGGCTTATTGCTCGACGCCACCAGCTGCGACGCAATGTAACGGTCACCCGGACCGATCTTCTCATTCGCCGGAATGCAGAAGCCCAGCACATCCACCTGCGAAAGAGTGCTCGCCACCAGGTCGTTCAGACGCTCACCCAGCAGAGTGCGGGGGCGGTGAATACCCGGGGTGTCCACCAGAATCAGCTGGTACTCGTCCTTGTGCACAATACCGCGGATCGTGTGGCGGGTCGTCTGCGGACGGTTCGAGGTGATAGCCACCTTCTGACCGACCATAGCGTTCGTCAGAGTAGACTTACCCGCATTCGGGCGGCCCACCAGCGACGCGAAGCCCGAACGGAAATTCTCCGGGTAGGTCGGTAGCGGGGTGCTCAAGTCCAGAGTGCTCAAATCGAGCGGGGTGTACTCCTGGTCCATGTGTTTCTCCTTGTTAAATCCCGGGGTCAAACCCCGTGCGGGGTATGGGATGCCAGCCTCATCTGCCTGCGCCTTCCGGGGCGGGGCGGCCGACTCAAAGTGTGTTAGGGAAAATGCGGTGTCTATATTCGATATCTAGCGGTTGCCGTGCTGATCGATTGCCGGTTCAGCCTCTGCAATATCTCCCGGAAGATCCGGATGCGCATGCGGCTCAGCTACAGCGGGCGGGTCGGTATCCACGGTGAGGATGTCAGCAACCTCAGACTTCGGGGAATTAGAGGCCGGGGAATTAGACGCCGTGGAACCTTCAGCGTTCTGCTGCTCATCACGAGGCGGCTCATACCACGCCTGCAACATATCGACCTGGTGGCGGCGGCCCGACGAACCAATCGCACGAATATGAATGCCGTCAATCTCAATCTCAGAACCGACAATCGGCACCATACCCAGATGCTTAGCGAGCAGACCGCCCACCGTATCAACATCTTCATCGTCGAGTTCACGACCGAAAATTTCGCCCAGCTCATCAATACCCAGACGGGCAGAGAGACGGAACGTGCCGTCGTCATTCAGCGTGTACTCGGGGCGCTCACGGTCGTACTCATCAGAAATGTCACCGACCAGCTCCTCAATCAGGTCCTCAAGGGTAATCAGACCGGCGGTGCCGCCGTACTCATCAACAATGATCGCCACGTGCGTGGACTCGCGCTGCATCTCACGCAGCAGGTCCATGGCGCGCTTCGACTCGGGCTCAAAACGAGCCGGGCGCATCAGCTCAACCACGGTCGGCAGGGCGGTACCCTCCGGAGACTCCGAATGCAGGATGAAGGCGCGCATCGCGTCCTTCAGGTAGAGCACGCCCAGAATCTCATCGCTCGAATCACCAATCACCGGCATGCGCGAATAACCCGAACGCAGGAACAGGCTCAGCGCCTCACGCAGAGGGGTGTCACGGCTGGCGGTGAGCATGTCGGTACGCGGAACCATGAGCGAACGGATGCGGGTATCGTCCATCTCAAAGACGGACTGCACCATCTGCGCCTCGTCGTCCTCAATGGTTTCAGCGTCGGAGGCGCGGTCCAGGAACTCGCGCAGCTCCTCCTCATCGAACACGCCCACCGGGGCCTCAGCCGAACGTTCCGGCGCCAGGCGCACGCTGAGCTTATCGAGCAGACCGGTCGCCGGGCTCAACAGAACCGACAGGTAGTGCACCGGGCGAGCCAGCATACGAATAGACGCGACCGGGCGGTTACGGCCCAGAGCACGCGCCAGCACATGCAGAATCGGGTAGCCCACCAGCGCAACAATCACGAGGGTCAGCACGACGGCGAGCGCGTGCACCTCGACCAGGTTCAGCAGGCAGGTCATGGTGGCGAGCACTGCGGCGGCTGCCGCAATGAGGCGGGTCAGGCGCAGCGGGTGCGTGTACGCCTCGGAGTCACCGTCGAGGGTGCGTTGCAGGACGCGGGCGCCGAGGGTGTCCGGGTGTGCCTCCACTGCCTCCTCGGCCTCGTTGTGCGGCAGGTAGGTGAATGCGGTTTCGGCGATTGCCGCGACCACGGTCAGGCAGAGCGCGAGAACGGCGAGGAGGGCTGTGAGTAGAATGTCCACGCCGCTCCCCTAGTGTCGGGTTTCGACCGGTGCCGGGCGGCCCAGGAACTCTTCGAGGATGGAGCGCTGAATGCCGAACATTTCAGCTTCCTCTTCGGCGGTGCCGTGGTCGTAGCCGAGGCAGTGCAGAATGCCGTGGGTGGTGAGCAGGCACAGCTCATCGAGGGTGCTGTGGCCCGCGTCTGCGCCCTGACGTGCGGCGACGGGTGGGCAGAGGATGATGTCGCCGAGCATGCCGCTGGAGGGGTTTTCGGGGGTTCCCGGTTCCAGCTCGTCCATGGGGAAGCTCATCACGTCGGTTGCACCGGGCAGGTCCATCCACTCGATGTGCACGCGTTCCATTTCGTCTTCGTTCACGATAGCGATGGACAGGTAGGTGTCATCGGCAAGGTGCATGCGCTTGAAGGCGTGCTCGACGAGGCGGGTGAGCACCTCGGTGTCTACCGCTTCGAAAGATTCGCGGATGAAGGCGTCGGTTGCCGGGTCGGCACCGGTTGCGGGTTCTTCACAGTCGAATTCGATCTCTGCCACCGTTTAGCGTCCTTCCGGGGTGGTCTGTGCGTTGTCGGGGTTCTGCTCGGCGTTCTTTTCGGAGCCGCCGTTGATGCCGGCGCGGTCCAGCAGCTTCTCGGCTGCGGCCTCGATGGTAGCGCGCTTGACCTTGCGGTTGCGCTTGCGTTCCATCGCCTTCTGGTCTTCGCCCCACTGGTCGTAGGCGGACACAATGTTCGACACCAGGGTGTGGCGAACCACGTCAGAGGATTCCAGGATGCTGAAGTGAATATCCTCCACGCCCTGCAGAATGTTGCGCACCTGCTTCAGACCGGAGGCCGCGCCACCAGGCAGGTCAATCTGGGTGATGTCACCGGTAATGACCATCTTCGAGCCGAAGCCCAGGCGGGTCAGGAACATCTTCATCTGCTCGGCGGTGGTGTTCTGCGCCTCGTCAAGGATGATGAACGCGTCATTGAGGGTGCGGCCGCGCATGTACGCCAGCGGTGCGACCTCGATGGTGCCCGCCTCCATGAGCTTGGGGATGGTTTCGGGTTCGAGCATGTCGTGCAGTGCGTCGTAGAGCGGGCGCAGGTACGGGTCGATCTTCTCGTTGAGGGTGCCGGGCAGGAAGCCCAGACGCTCGCCAGCCTCCACGGCGGGGCGGGTGAGGATAATGCGGTTCACTTCGTGGCTCTGCAGCGCCTGCACAGCCTTCGCCATGGCGAGGTAGGTCTTACCGGTACCCGCCGGGCCGATACCGAAGATGACGGTGTTCGCGTCGATAGCGTCCACGTACTTCTTCTGGTTAATAGTCTTGGGGCGAATCGTGGTGCCGCGGGTGGAGAGGATGCTGGCGGACAGCGAGTGCGCCGGGTTGCTCAGCTCGTCACCGAGCATGCCCATGAGGCGGTGAATGACCTGCACGGTAATCTGCGTGTCGTGGCTGGAGAGCACGCGCAGCTCGTTCAGCAGCTTTGCGGCGGTGTTCACGGCCTCGGAGGGGCCGGTGATGAGCACGTCCAGGTCCTTGGGACGCAGGCTAATCTGCTCGAAGTAGTCCTCGATAATCGCCAGGTGCGCGTCCTGCGGGCCGAGCACGGCGATCATTTCTGCGGCGCTCTTGAAGGATACGGTGCGCGCGGTCGAGAGAGGTCGGGAGGTAGTCATATGGGCTCCTTGGCTAGTGATGTATTTACAAGTATAGATGCGCGTGATGCACCACGCACCGGAGGGAATCCAGTAGCGGGCGCTCTACCAGCGGCCCAGCACCACGTTCAGGGTGCACATGGCGGCAGAACCGGCGGTGGAGGAACGCAGCACCTCGTCGCCGAGTAGTGCCAGCTGCGCGCCGGCGTCGGTGAAGAGCTGCACTTCGCGGTCGCTGATGCCGCCTTCGGGGCCGACGAGCAGGTAGATCTCTTCGGGCAGGTTCTCTGCCTCTACCAGCTTGCGTGCCAGGGCGCTGAGGCGTTCGGTCGCCTGCTCATGCAGGATGAACACGGCGGCGGACTGCTCGGAGCCTTCACCGGCAACTTCTTCAATGAGTTCCACCAGGTCGGCGGTGCTGTACAGGTCGTACACTTCGGGAATGAGCGCGCGGCGCGACTGCTTCGCCGCGGCGGTGACGGTGTTCTGCCACTTGGTGTGTGCCTTGGAGGCGCGCTCCCCCTTCCAGCGCACGATGGAGCGGTCCGCGCTCCACGGAAGCACACCGTACACGCCCAGCTCGGTCGCGGTTTCGATGGCGAGCAGGTCGCGGCCGTCCTTCGCGAGCGCCTGCACCAGGTAGATGGAGGGCACGCTACGTTCCTCGCGCAGCTCCTGCACCTGCACGCTCACGCCGTCCGCATTGATGGAGGCGACCGTACCGAGTGCGCGGCGGCCGGTGCCGTCGCCCAGGTCGATGCGTTCGCCGAGCTCAAGGCGCTTGACGAGGGCGTGCTTGCCTTCGGAGCCGCCGAGCGCACAGGTGGCGCCGGGGGTGAGTGCGTCGTATTCTTCCGTGCTGATGTAGAAGATGGGGGCGCTCATGGTTCTCCTTGAGGTGCGGGCTGAAAGCGTGGGTGGAGTGTGAAATAGGTGTATAGCTTAGCGCGGGCGCGTACAGCGCAATGCTGACAGGAATGCGGCGGGGGG
>NZ_KV812882.1:760956-825236 GCF_001813565.1 Rothia sp. HMSC068E02 | reverse complement strand
GGCGGGTGCGGGTTGAGTACCGCACCCGCCGCATCCTCAGCTTGGTGTAGGAATCCTACTTGAACTGGTCCTTCAGGCGGGAGAAAAGACCGCCGCGGGACTTGACCTGCGAACCTTCGGTGAGGGATTCACCGCGCAGGGAAGCGAACTGGCGCAGCAGTTCACGCTGTTCTTCGGTCATGTCGGTGGGGGTGACCACCTGGATACGCACCAGCAGGTCGCCGCGACGCTCGGTGCCGAGCACGGTTGCGCCCAGGCCGTTGAGGGTGATCACGTCACCGCTCTGAGTGCCTGCGGGGATCACAACTTCCTGGTCGCCGTCGAAAGTCTTCAGCGGAATGGTGGTGCCCAGCGCCGCTGCGACCATGGGGATATTCACGGTGGTGACCAGGTTGTCGCCCTCGCGGCTAAAGTACTTGTCGCGCTTGACGTTCAGGTCAATGTACAGATCACCGTTGGGGCCACCGTACAGGCCTGCTTCGCCCTTGCCGCGCAGGCGGATACGCGCCTGGTCGTGCACGCCGGCGGGAACGTTGAAGGTCAGCGGCACGTCTTCACGGACGCGACCCTGACCGTGGCATTCAGGGCAGGGGGTCTTGATGACGGTGCCGTAGCCGTGGCAGTCGGGGCATTCAACCTGCTGCATGACGGTACCGAGGATGGACTGCACACGGCGCTGCATGAAACCGTGACCGGAGCAGGTGGTGCAGGTTTCGGGCTGGGTGCCCTCCGCGGTGCCTTCACCGTTACAGGACTTACAGGTCACGGCGGAGCGACGCTCAATGGTCTTCTCAACACCGAACACGGCGTCCTGCAGGCTGATGGAGACGGTAATCAGGTCGTCCTGGCCCTGACGCATGCGGGATGCGGGGCCGCGGGCACCTGCCGCGCCGCCGGTAAACATGTTCAGCAGGTCCTCGAAACCGCCGAAGCCGCTGAATCCGCCGCCCGGGTAGCCGCCGCCTCCGGGGTAGCCTGCGCGGCCCTGTTCGTCGCCGGTGGTGTCATAGTTGCGGCGCTTTTCGGGGTCGGAGAGCACCTCGTAGGCGAGGGTGACACGCTTGAACTCTTCGGCTGCGTCCTCGGAGGGGTTCACGTCGGGGTGCAGTTGGCGTGCCTTCTTTCGGTACGCCTTCTTGATCTCTTCGGGGCTGGCGTCGTTCGATACGCCGAGAGTATCGTAGTGGCTCATGCGGTTCCTTCCTCTCGAGACGATGGCGGTGCTCGATGAGTGCACCGCCAACAATGGTCGTATCAATTCTAGGGGATACTACCCCCGACCCGATACAATGGCTAGGCTGAATGGGGGTCGCTCCCGCTATCCGCTTAATCTGCGGTGCGCCCCGAACCCCGTTTTAGTTCCCCCGCCGGTTCTGTCTCACGGTTCCGTCTGATTGTTCTGTCTTATGGTTCCGGCACGGTCACCGCCCCTACTGGCTCTGCTGTCCCTACCGCCCCAAAGGAGAATACGTTGAGTACCCACCGCTCCCCCTACGGCTGGGGTGCCCAGGATCTAAACGCCGCCCGCATGAGCCGCCAGGCGCCGGCCCCGCGTAAGGTGCCACTGCGCCGCGGCCTGCTGATTGAGGATATTAACGGCTGGGTGGGTGAGGTCGTGAAGGCTGAACGCATCGGCGGTGCCCTGTTCTTCGGACTCGAGGACGCGAAGGGTCGCGTAAAGAATTTTCCGCTGGGTCCGGGCTACCTGATTGAGGGTGAGCCCGTTGAGATTGTCGCCCCGATGGCCGCGAAGGAGCCGAAGCGCACGATTTCTCGTTCCGGTTCTATCGCGGTGAAGAACGCCCCGGCTAAGATGGCGCGCGCCTCCCGCATCTGGGTTGAGGGTCTGCACGACGCTGAGCTGGTGGAAAAGGTCTGGGGCCACGATCTGCGCATTGAGGGCATTGTCGTGGAACCGCTGCACGGCGTGGATGATCTCGCCGGTGCCATTCGTGAGTTCGCGCCGGGCCCGGGTCGCCGCCTGGGTATTCTGGTCGACCACCTGATTGAGGGCACGAAGGAGCAGCGAATTGTTGCGGATGCGTTGGCTGTGCCGGGTGCCGCCGGGCACGTGAAGATCGTGGGTCACCCGTTCATCGATATTTGGCAGGCGGTCAAGCCGTCGGTGCTGGGTTTGAAGGCGTGGCCGCAGGTGCCGCGCGGTGAGGACTTCAAGAAGGGCACGCTACGTCGTCTGGGTCAGCCGCACGAAACGCAGGCGGATGTGGCGCAGGCATGGAAGCACATTCTCTCCCGCGTTGACTCCTACGCCGACCTGGATCCGACGCTACTCGGCCCGGTCGAATCGCTCATCGATTTTCTCACCGAGCCGGGTGCCTAACCGCACCCGAGACCCGCTATTGCGCCCCTGTCTGCGGGCGCAGGTGTGAATTTGCTCAGAACCTTTCCCTCGAGGGCATTATCCTGTGGGTTTTGTCCCCTAAAGCGGTACAATAGTTGAGCGTGTGGCATTGCCTCTGTGGGTTTATGTTGCACCATCACTACACTCTGGGTCACCACCGCTCAAACGATTCACCTCCTCGGAGGGCAGGTCCACCGGCTTAGGTGATCACCACAAGAAACTTCTATCGAACCAGGATTTTCGTGACTAACGATGTTCGCCCGGCAACCGGGCCTCAGAAAACCCGTAAGATTAGCGTGATTCAGGACCGCAACCGTGCGACTCTCGCGCATTTCGGCGGCATTCTCGGCATCATCCCTTCCGCTGCGGTTTTCTACGTCAGCCGCAATAACGCGCCCTTCGCTGAGCAGGAGGCTCGCGAGGCGATGAACTTCACCCTCCTGCCCTCCATTGCTCTGGTGGCGCTGTGGGTTGTGTCGTTCCTGCCCGGCATGGGCAACATTGCCATGGTTCTGGGTGCGCTCGTGTGGCTGTTCATGGCTATTGCGTCGTTGCGTGCCGGTATTGAGGTGAACCGCGGTGAGCCGTACAGCTACCGTATGAACCCGCGCCTGCTGGACCGCTTCTACTCCACCGAGAACGCAGAGTCTGCAGAGTCCTAAGAACTGCCGGTCCTAAACCGCGCTGATAGCTTTTACGTTTGAACGCCCCGCACGTTGTGTGCGGGGCGTTCTACGTTTAAGTGGGGCTTCTTTGCCTAGTGCGCGTGAATTACTACAAACTCTACCGAATGGCGCTGTAAATAATCATTATTAAACGATCGTGGGCCCCTGTTACCAGGAGCCCACAACCGTATTCACTCAACTTCAGCAAAGACGAGAACACGCTGTTAGACATATACCGTCCTGCCATGACCTATTATGGCACAGCGTAACCTTCAACCACAACTTGAAATTGGGTGTTTTGGAAAATTTTTTCTCGGGAAAGTAATCGAAAAATACGCACCCTAAAAGCGGCATGAAGGAGTGGAAAATTCTTTCGGCTAGTCCAGCACAAATGCAAACAATTAGCACGCCAATGTAAGGTTTGGTGCTCCCCTCAAGCCCCTCCAAACAGCCCCAAAAAATTTTTTAAAAGTTTTTTGAGACCCGCAAAAATGCCCCGAAATCACCGAAATATTACGGCAATACCGGGGCGCACGCCATTCGCAGGCAGCGTTAGAGAAAAGCATCTAGTGGAGCTGCGACAAACCAGAACCGGAACGCCGCCCCGATTGAAAAGCCCCTTGTCAGACCAATGCTTCTTAGTGCCCTTCGTGCTCTTCAGGGACCTCCGGGAGCAGCTCGCGGGTGACCGCATCGCCCAGTAGGCGGCCCTTGAGGGTTAGTCGCACGTGAGCTTCAGGGTCAGGTTCAGCTTGAGAATTCAAAGCATCAGGCTCAATCAGAGCTTGAGAAACCAGCCAGCGCAGGGAGGCACCCAGTTGCGCCTCATCGTGCACGGCGAGCAGCTCGCGCATCGCCAAGCCCTCACGCACACGGATCATGAGCATAATCGTCTCAAAAGCACGAGTGGCGGTGTCCAGCACCTCACGTGCCGCCGCCGGGGACTCCCCCGCACGCACCTTCTGCGCGTAGGGCACCGGGTGCTTCACGTTCCACCAGCGGGTACCGTTCACGTGCGAGTGTGCGCCGGGACCGATGCCCCACCAGTCCTGGTTGCGCCAGTAGGCGAGGTTGTGGTCGCTGCGGGTGTCCTCGCTGCGCGAGTAGTTGGAGACCTCGTACCAGTTGTAGCCGGCTTCGGTGAGCAGCTCCTCGGCGAGCAGGTACATGTCCGCCATGAGGTCTTCGTCGGGCATGGTGTACTCGCCGCGGCGGATCTGGGCGGCAAGCTTGGTGCCGTCCTCCACGATCAGAGAGTACGCGGAAATATGGTCCGGCTCGTAGGAAATTGCGGCGCGAACACTTTGCTCCCACTGCTGCTGGCTCTCCCCCGGCGAACCGTAAATCAGGTCCACGGACACCTGCAGGCCGACCTCCTTGGCCCAGGCGACGACCTTCGGCACGTTGGAGGGTGTGTGGGTGCGGTCGAGTACCTGTAGCACCTCGGGGACGACAGACTGCATGCCGAAGGATACGCGGGTGAAGCCACCGTCCTTGAGGGTTTGCAGGTCTTCGCGGGTGACGGAGTCGGGGTTCGCTTCGGTGGTGACTTCTGCGCCCTCGACGAGGCCGAATACGTCGATGGCTGCCTGCAGGATGCGTACGAGGTCGCGGGCGGGCAGTTTGGTGGGGGTGCCGCCTCCGAAGAAGACGGTGTGCATGGGGCGTTTTGCGACGCCGGATGCTTCGAGGGTGCGGGCGGCGAAGAGGATTTCTGCGATGGCGTCGTCGGCGTAGGTGCCGAGGCCGATGCCGTCGCCGAAGTCTTCGGCGGCGTAGGTGTTGAAGTCGCAGTAGCCGCAGCGTACGGAGCAGAAGGGGATGTGTACGTAGAGGCTGAAGTCGCGGGTTTCGCATCCTGCCGCGCTGGTGGCGGGGATGCGCCCGTCGCGGGGTGCGGGGTCGCCGGTGGGCTGGGCGGGCATTCTGCCTCCTGGAAGTGGGTGTACGGGTCGTGAATCAATAATATGGCGGGTGGCATCAACAGACAGCGTGCAGAGAACCCGGCGGTACACGAGGCACCAGCCGGGTTCTCCACAATCAACAGGTCAGCACACAGCCGGAAAAGCTACAAAGCAGCGAAAGGCTACTTCTTCTTTTCCTTCTCCTCGCTCGAAGACAGTGCCGCAATGAAGGCTTCCTGAGGAACCTCCACACGACCGACCATCTTCATGCGCTTCTTGCCTTCCTTCTGCTTCTCCAGCAGCTTACGCTTACGCGAAATATCGCCACCGTAACACTTCGAAAGAACGTCCTTACGCATCGCACGAATATTCTCGCGGGCAATAATACGCGAACCGATAGCCGCCTGAATCGGCACCTCAAACTGCTGACGAGGAATCAGCTCACGCAGCTTAGAAGTCATCATCAGGCCGTACGAGTACGCCTTATCGCGGTGAGTAATGGCGCTGAACGCGTCCACCTTCTCGCCCTGCAGCAGGATGTCGACCTTCACCAGGTCAGCCTCTTCCTCACCGTCGAACTTCCAGTCCAGTGACGCATAACCGCGGGTACGGGACTTCAACTGATCGAAGAAGTCGAACACGATCTCTGCCAGGGGCAGGCGGTAACGCATCTCCACACGATCCTCGGACAGGTAATCCATGCCGCCGATCTGGCCGCGGCGAGCCTGGCACAGCTCCATAATCGCGCCAATGTACTCGCTCGGGGCAATAATCGTACACGCCACCATGGGCTCGCGAATCGTCGCGACCTTACCCTCGGGGAATTCGCTCGGATTGGTCACGCGCTTAGCGTTACCGGCCTCATCCACCACGTCGTAAATAACGTTCGGCGCGGTCGAAATCAGGTCCAGGTTGAACTCGCGTTCCAGGCGCTCACGCACAATCTCCAGGTGCAGCAGACCCAGGAAGCCACAGCGGAAACCGAAGCCCAGAGCGGCAGAAGTCTCCGGCTCATAAATCAGCGCAGCGTCGTTAAGCTTCAGCTTATCCAGCGCGTCACGCAGCGCCGGGTAGTCCGAACCATCAATCGGGAACAGGCCAGAGAACACCATCGGCTTGGGGTCCTCGTAACCGCCCAGGGACTCCTGCGCAGGCTTCGCGGCGGAGGTGACGGTATCACCCACACGGGACTGACGGACATCCTTCACACCGGTAATGAGGTAACCCACCTCGCCCACGCCCAGGCCCTTCGACGGGACGGGCTCAGGGGAAATCACACCGATTTCAAGCAGGTCATGCTCAGCGCCGGTGGACATCATCTTAATCTTCTGACGCGGCTGCAGGCTACCGTCCACAACACGCACATAGGTGACCACGCCGCGGTACGAGTCGTACACCGAGTCAAAAATCATGGCACGCGCCGGGGCGGATGCGTCACCCTGCGGGGCGGGAATCGCCTCCACAATACGGTCCAGCAGAGCCTCAACACCCTCACCGGTCTTACCCGATACGCGCAGAACCTCGTCCGGCTCGCAACCAATCAGGTTCGCCAGCTCCTCAGCGTACTTATCGGGCTGAGCCGCGGGAAGGTCAATCTTGTTCAGCACCGGGATGATGGTCAGGTCGTTCTCCATCGCCAAGTACAGGTTAGCCAGAGTCTGAGCCTCAATACCCTGGGCGGCGTCCACGAGCAGAAGCGCACCCTCACACGCGGCCAGGGAGCGGGACACCTCATAGGTGAAGTCCACGTGGCCGGGGGTGTCAATCATGTTCAGCGCGTAGGAGGTGCCGTCAACATCCCAGGGCATGCGCACAGCCTGAGACTTAATGGTGATACCGCGCTCACGTTCAATGTCCATGCGGTCCAGGTACTGCGCCTTCATATCGCGCGGGGCAACCACGCCGGTGGCCTGCAGCATGCGGTCCGCGAGGGTGGACTTACCGTGGTCAATGTGGGCGATAATGCAGAAGTTGCGAATAATCGCGGGGTCGGTCGCCGCCGGAACGGGCGGGTTCTTCGACATGGGTGCCAATCACATCATCCTTTCGAGATGCTGGCTGCGGGTATGGGCATAGTTACCTATCATTTTCCCATACCCGCGCCATATGTGCGAACGGACCTAACGTTCCGAAGAATCCTCCGCGGAATCCGCACCATCATCGGCAGGATTTACGCCCTCGGAGGCGCCGCTGAGGGAATCCAGGTAGCCCTCAATATCCTCGGCAATCACTTCGCCGGAGACAGTGCGCAGAGTCGAATCCATCTTCTGCTCAATCTCACGCACCAGCTCGACCTTCTCGTAGTCCTTCGCCATTTCTTCGGCGAGCTCCGCCTCCCACTCATCAGCGTGGGTACGCAGGCGGTCGTACTCCTCCGACTCAACCTTAATGCCGAGGATGACCTCCAGCGCCTCGATCAGGCTCACGACCGCGCGCGGGTTCTGCTGGTCAAAGCTCAGATACCCCGGGATGCTCATACGCAGCATGACCGAGGAGGACAGGCCGTGCTCGGCGGCGAGCGCAGACATTGCCATCGTCACCGAGGTAGAACCGGTGAAGTACTCGTGCAGAATACCGGGGATAGCCGCCAGCTTCTCGTCGTGAGTGGTCAGCGTGTACGGGTACGGGCGGGTGTGCGCCACCTGATCCTCAAAGGTCTCAACGAAGATCGCGTGGTCCACGTGGAGCTTCTTCACGTACTTGAAGAAGCGGGTCATGAACCGCCGCAGGCACAGGCTGGGAGCGGGGCCGGTCACCACGAGCAGGCGCAGGCGACGCTCCGGGATGGTGACCATGTTGTAGAACATCTTGGGCCACACCAGAACCGTGGATTCGGAGTCGTCGCTGTTCTGCAGCTGCGGGGCGACGGAAGCATAGTCGTAGAAGTCGTCCATGTCGAAGCCGGGGCTCTCATCGCACGGGTCGAATGCGCGGTGAATCACGTCGAGGGCGTCCTCGCCGTTGCCCGGGGGTTCCTTCGCGGAGTTGAAACCGACCAGCATGACGGTCGTGTAGTTGTCCTCCTCGGAGGACTCGCCCAGGCCCAGCTTGCCAAGCAGGCCCTTCTTCGCGGGCTGTTCTGTGGAGGCGGGCTTGGCGAAAGCGTCAAAGAGTCGGGCGGGCGGGAAGTTCGGCTGGCTCATCGTTGTCCTTAGCTCGTGGTCGGTTCACCGGGTACATGGGGGTGTATGGAAAGTTGCCGGTGAACCATCGGTGGTTGTGTGGTGTGTATCGGCGATGCTCACTCCCCCGGTACCGTCTATACGGCACTATTGCTAGGGCGCGGGCGGTGTGCGGTACCGCCGATAGTTCCCACTATACGGGCTCTTCCGCAACCCGCAAGCGGTTTCGTCACCGGGCGGGCACCTCCCCGAATCTGGGCAGGGAATCCGTGCCAAGAATCTGGGTGAGAATCTGGGCATAAAGAAACCCCCTGCGTTCCCCTTAGAGGAGGGGGAACACAGGGGGTCTCTGCCCTTAAACCAGAGAGGTACTCACGTACCCCGCAAGTTTTAGAAAGGCAGAAGCGCCAAATCGTATGGAGTACCGGCATAAACATCCGGCAACTCACCATTAGCTACCTTCTCACGATACAACCTGGTTACTTCGCTATATTTGAAGGGGAATTCCTTAGCTTCGTTCCTACGCTTAATCTCTGCTAAACCCCACTCATATTCGGCACCGGGGCGTGCCACCGGAGCGTTGAAAAAACGCCCTTTCAACTCAGCACGCATCCACCCCTCCGGAGTATTTGCATCAGATATGGGCTTCGTAAAATCGAACGGGGCACGCCAATACTCAGGGTCTTCACGATAATCGTAAGCTTCTTCTGCAATCTCGCTACTCATGGGGAACCTCCTGATAATATGCAAAAATGTGTACCCACACCGGCGCCATGTGCAACGCCGCGTGGGGCGCTAAAGATAGGTGCGGGCGGTGTGCGGTACCGCTGATAGTTCCCACTATACGGCCTCTTCCGCGACCCGCAAGCAGTTTCGTCACCGGGCGCGGGCGCCTCCCCATAATCCTGCTAAAAAATTCAGTAACGAGTCGTCAGCTACGAATACATCACCTACAAGCAGATGTGTATAGATATCGGCTTGCTATTTGTATCGGACCGCATTTACTTAGAATGGTTAGTATGGATCAATTTTTTCAAATTTTTTTTGCTGGTCTGTCGGCCCTTGGAGCTATCGTTTCGGCGATTTTTGCCTATATTACGTGGCGTCAAGCCCTTGGCTCTAAGGAGGCCAAGGCAAAGGCAGATGAAGCGCATAAAGCAGCTCTAGATATGCGTGATGCGGCTCAGCGTTCTGCAGAAGTTGCACAAGAAAAGGTCAAGCAGGCTGAACGCTCCGCAAAGGCTGCGGAAGAACAAGTCAATCAGGCTGAGGAATTGCTTGAGCAGATGTCAGATATTGCTTCCAACCTATGGCGGCCTGAGTTTGAACTGACTCATGTATTAGGGAAGGAAACCTTTAGGCTACGTAATGTCACTATGGGCCCTATTAAGGTTCTTGAGGTGGTTAACTTAAGCGAGTTTGGGAATCAAGAAAACCTCAAAGAGACTATTGAGAAAGAGTTTGGCTCTGGCGAGATGGTCCGATTTGAACTATATCATCATGGGTCAGACTTAAACCTGCGTCTCCGAATCGACGGGCGGGATAATATCCTCTGCGTCCCAATTGAATATAATCTCGACCTCCTACTAAATAGGTAAAATAGGTTGAGTTCATCATCAATCTATTTATAACCAGGAACTGGTAAGGGTCTTTCCGAAGGATCCTCTAACTTTAGTTATGCCTCGCGATAACTAGGTTATAGTTCGGAGAGCGTCATCAGGTACATAGATTGATTGCGATTTACTCACAACTTTATAACGGGTAAACACCCACAATAAACGATTCGGGCATAAAGAAACCCCCTGCGTTCCCCTTAGAGGAGGGGGAACACAGGGGGTCTCTGCCCTTAAACCAGAGAGGTACTTAGGTACCCCGCAAGTTTTAGAAAGCCTTGTTTACCAGCGCAGCAAGACCGGACTTCTTGTTTGCAGCGGTCTTCTTGTGCAGAACACCCTTGGAAACAGCCTTGTCCAGCTTACGGTTCACAAAACGCAGAGCCTCAACAGCAGCTTCCTGGTTCTGTGCCTCAACAGCAGCCTTGACCTTGCGGGTCGCGGTCTTCAGCTCGGACTTTACAATGTTGTTGCGCAGGCGAGCCTTCTCGTTGGTGAGGATACGCTTCTTCTGAGACTTAATGTTAGCCACAATTAAACTTTCTGTTTTGTCTTATTGGTCGGTGAGGGCGACGCTGGCCGATCATCGACTGAGCGGCGTGGGGATGCCTATGGCAACCGGCCAGCAGTGCCCGATGACCATCGGACACTCAACCACACATAATACCAGATGAACAGCCTCCACGACAGACCCTCGCGGAGAGAAAAATACTGTGAAAACCGCTACACGCAGCTTCCACATCTAACGCCGGTCGCCCAAACAGGTTCCCGGCGTAAAGCACAGGGTGCTAGCCGTTACGGCGAGTCCACGCACGCTCAATCAGGCGGAACGTATCCTCCGGCATAATCGCACCCTCACGGCGCATCGAATCCGGGCGAACACGAATCACACGGTTCAGTTTCACCTCAGAAGCGCGGCCCTGCGGATCCCACGGACCCGAACCAATATCAAGGTAGTTCGAATCAGCGTGCTCACGGTTATTGTGGTCCTTGCTGGTCATCATCAGCGCCAGCAGGTACTCACCGTCACGACCCACCAGGATCACCGGGCGGTCCTTACCCTGCGAGTGGTCCTCCTCGAAGGGAACCCACGTCCACACGATTTCACCCGGGTCAGCGTCGCCGTCCAGGGAAGGCGAGTACTCAAAGTTAATCATGTCGCGGTAATCGCCCGGGTAATCCGAACCGTCGGATGCGCCGGTCGAAGCCGGTGCGGAAGGCTTAGGTGCCGAGGAAGACTTCGGAGCGCTCGGCTTAGGCGCCGAAGAGCCGGAGGCACGAGCCTCACCCTGACGAGATTCGCCCTTGTGGGACTCGCTCTTCTGGGAGGACTCGGAGCCGCCCTTAGACGCAGTAGCGTCGTTGAGGGCATCCTCTGCCGCCTTCTGCAGGAAGGGCAGCAGGGCAAAGAAAATTTTCTTCAGAATTTCGAGCATGGGCTCTATTATGCACTACAGGCGCGGAGGTAGAGCAATCGCCAAAACAGCCTGCTCCACCGCATACACCGCGTCCTGCGACTCACCCTTCAGCTGCGCGTCCGCATCAGCCAGAAGCTGCACAATATGCGCCAACTGGGCGCCGGTAAAACGGCGGCCGTCACGCTGAGCCTGCTCAACCTGCCACGGTGACATACCCACCTCACGCGCCAGCTCGTTAGCGCTCATACGCACGTGGTGCACGCGCGCAATATTACGGATACGCATGGCGAGCGCGCCCAGCATCGGAATCGGCTCCGTGCCGGTGGCGAGAGAGTGGCGGAGCAGACGCAGAGCCTCCGGGGCGTTACCGGAAATCGCGGCGTCACTGACGCGGAACGCGGTGACCTCGGTGCGGCCGCCGTAGTAGCGGTTCACAGCCTCTTCGGTGATGTCGCCGGGTACGTCTGAGAGCAGCTGCTGGCATGCGGCGGCAAGCTCAGCAGTGTCGGAGGCGGCGGCCGTCAGCAACGCCAGAGCGCCGCCGGTAATCGGGCGCTGAGCGGCGGCAAACTCCCCCGCCAAGAACTCGCTCTTCTCACGGTCGGTCTTGAGCGCCTTGCAGTTAATGAGCACGAACTGGGAGCGGACCAGGTCGATGAGCTTCTTGCCGCGGTTACCGCCCGAGTGGTTCAGAATGAGCATGATGTCCGGCTCGGGGGCGTTCAGGTAGGCGAGCGTATCGGTCAAAAACTCGTCGCTCATGGAGGCGACGTTCTCAACCTCAATGATCTTCGCCGAACCGAACAGGGAGGGCGAAGCGTGCAGAATCAGCTCCCCCGCCGTGTAGGTGGCGGCGTTAATCTGAACGCGGTCCACCTCCGGGTGGATGCTGCGGAACAACTCACGCAGGCGCGCCGCAGCGCGGGAGGCGAAGTACTCCTCCGGGCCGTAGAGCATGACGGCGGGTGCCGGGGTGACGGTACGCCACGCGGTGTCGAGGGCGGGGCCGCCTCGGCGGGCGTAGCCTCGGGAACCACCACGCTGGGTTGAACGCTTACGCTCGGACACGCTTATCACTCGCCTTTATCTGCAGGGTACGGGCTGAACTCGGCCCCGCTACGCACGGGGGTGCTGCGCGGGTAGAGTCTCGAGTATCCATCATAGCGTTTTCTTCTCAGATGCCTCCTAGCGGTGGTTAGGGGTAGTCTGTCAGGGTCAGTCGGTCAGAGGTAGATGTTTGCGGTTAGATGCCCGCAGTTAGTCGGTTAGGAACGGGCGGGCTGATGGGAGCGCGCGGTGTGCGGTACTACCCGCAAATACTGCCGGTGCGTGACCGCACGGTAGCGGCGCGCATCCACCCACCAGAGGGCAATGCTCAACGCCAGCACGCAGAGGGCGCTCCACACCACCGCCGGGACGCTCGAACCGGGCTCCCACGGGTTACCCGGCGCATGCGCGGCAGTGTGTGCCGCCCACTCGATGCCCTGCGCGGCAAGACCACCGGCGCGAAGACACAGATCCGCCGCAGTGGGCAAACCCAGGAGCATGAATCCGAGCGCAACCAGCCCGGCGAGCATACTCAGCGGCGCCAAAGGAGCGGCAACCAGATTCGCCGGAACCGAGTAGAGCGGCACTTTACCGCTCATCGCCAAAATCAGCGGGGTGCACCACAGGGATGCCACGATGGGCGCGGCGAGCATTTCCGCGCAGAACACCGGCATGATGCGCATGAGCAGGCGAATCAGCGGCGGGCCCAGCAGGATCAGCGCGGAGGTTGCCGTCACCGACAGGGCGAACCCCATATCCACGGCGAGGTGCGGGGCGGCAAGCAGACACATCAGCACCGTTGTTTGCAGCGCCGCCAAAGACTGGCGACCCGAACCGCGCAGCATCGCGTAAGCACCGAGCAGGCCCATGGCGAGGGAACGAATCACGGAACCCTCAGAGTCCAGCAGCATGGCGTAGGCGAGCACCGCCGCAACCCCGCACAGCACCATGACGCGGTGCGGAATGGCGAAGGTGCTCAGCCGGTACACGAGCGGCGGCAGGGCGTGGGCATTTGGCGGGGTAGGTTGTTGAGGGTAGGCCGATTGTTGAGAGTGGGCGGGGCGGCGAGAACGAGCCGCGCCTCTCCCCCGCAACCACTGCATCCAGGAACGGAACAGCAGGTATGCGCTGGCGAGGCGGTACGGACGAATAGCCAACACCAGCCGGTACGCACCCAAAAACACAATGGCAATATTCGCCCCGGACACCGCCGTAATATGGCTGAGCCCGCTGAGCTTATACTCCTCCCGCGCGGTGGAACTCATCAGCGAATCGTCCCCGTAGGCGGTACCCAAAACCAGCGCCGCCGACTCCGTGCCGAGAGTGTCCAAGGCGCGGGTGCGCAGCTGCTCCTTGACCGTGGACAGGTACGGCTCCGCCGCCGTCCGGGTGACAGCGTTCGATCCGGCACCGTAGGCGGGCGCAGGAAAAATAGTCGCGCCGCTCAGCTTCGCCGTGGAGCCGTTGAATTCCACCGTACCGAGGGCGGTCACCTTCATGCCTGGATAAATCGCCTGCGAGCGCACGGTGCCGCTCCCCTGTTGTTGAGTCGCCGAACTCGCCGCCGAACGTGCCTCTAGACGCTGCGCAGTGCTCTTTGCCGAACCGTCACGCCGGTACACGCGCACCCGCTCATTCACCAGCGCACGCACGCTCCGCCCCTGAATTTCCTCCAGTTTAATAACCACCAGAGTAGTGCGCGGATCCACGCGGCGAACCTGCTCCACCGTGCCATTCAAACGAAGCGAAGCACCCTGAGCCTGCTGTAGCGTGGCGCGGGATGCATCTACCCCCGTAGCACACAAAAGCACCGCCTGAACCGTAACAATACACGCCAGAAAAACCAGCTGACCGGTCGTGCGAAAGAGCAGGATGTAGGGCATCACCGCACGCGGCGGAAAGAACAGCAGAATCGCCAGGCACCCCAGCAGGGCAATAAGTACGCACGCCAGCGGATGCACCACCCGCCACGTGCCCACGGTCAGCGCCGCCGCGGTAAAAGCCCACAGTGCCAGCACCGTAAAACTCAGGCGAAAGTCCAGGTGAATGAGGCTTCCCTGGGCGCGCAGCTCCTGCTCATCGCGGCGGGTACGCCACCGTTCAGCGCCGATGCTCCAGCGGTAGCGGGCACGGTCATACGCCGTAGCCGCCGACCCGGTGAGGCGCCGGGTGAGGCGCAAGGAACCGGGAAAGAGTTCCCGCTCCCCTGCCTGCAAGCGATTCGGCCTGCGGTTCTGCCGGGGCATTAGACCGTCACCAGCGGGCGCAGATTCTCCAGCATCGACGGACCAATGCCGGGCACCGCATCCAGCTCATCCACGCTACGGAAACCGCCGTGCGCCTCACGCCAGGCAATAATGCGCTGAGCCATCGCCGGACCAATACGCGGCAGGGTCTGCAGCTCCTCAGCGGTGGCGGTGTTAATGTTCACCGGGGTTGAACCCTTCTGCGCACTGCCTGCAGGAGTTAGCGTGCGTGCAGGCTGAGGCTGAGTGCCACCCTGCGATGCACCATTCGCCGCGTTACCCTGACCCGCATTCGCCGTACCACCGTTAGGCTGAATCTGCGCCGGAGCAGCCGTCTCGCCACGATGCGGCACATAAATCTGCACCCCATCACTGAGCGCACCGGCAAGATTCACGCGGTCCAGGTCAGCATCCGCGGCCGCACCGGAGGCGGCGGCAATCGCATCCACGGCACGACCCTGCGCGGGCAGCGTGTACACGCCGGGGTTGTTCACGGCACCCGCCACGTGCACCCGCACGGTAGCCTCACCGGAGGCGCCACTCTGCGCAGATTCACTCGGGTTAGCGCCCGGCTGGGCAGTAGACTGGGTGCCAGGCTGAGCACCGGGGCTCTGCTGGGCACCCACCGCCTGCACCGACTCGGCGGAAGCACTCGGGGAGGCGACCTGCTCGGCACGCGGCGCCGCCGAAAACTGGGTCACACCCCACACCACGGCACCCAACGCCAACACCGCCACCAGAAGCAGCACGCGCGGCGACAAGCCCCAACGGGCACTGCGGGTGGTGCCGGGCTGATCAGCCTGCTCCCACTCCGCCCAGTCGTCCACCTCGTTCCAATCGGGTTGCTGATCCCAGTCAGCCCAACCATTCGACTCCGGCTGGGATGCCGCGGGCTCGGCAGGTGTTTCTTCGGCAGGCGCCTCCGCGGGCGTTACCTCAGCGGCAATAGCCAGCGGCACGGTGTCCTCGGCATCCGGCGCACCGTTCTTGCGGGCGCGGGGGCTGCGGTAGAGGCTGTTCATCAGGGAGCGGGCGCTACGCTGCGCGCCGCCCTGCTGGGTTGTGTTGCCAGGCTGGGCTGCGCTGTCCTGCGCAGGGCTCTGTACAGCGTTCTGGTCGGGGTTGGGGGTCATGCTCGTCATACCCCTACCCTAGGCTCACGCGCGCGAACGCACGAGCGCGAACAAAGAACCTGTGGATAACTCCCCTCGAACAACGAGAAAGAAGCTATCCACAGGCTCATTTTTGAAAAATATGCGGTTTTTGTTCAAAAACGGCGGGTTTCGGTTTGTCATAAAACCGTCACAAACACCTCAGCCACATGCCCAGACACAAGCACCGCCACACGCGCAGACCGCGCCGCACAGACCAGAATCTAGCCCTCGCTTAGTCCTCACGCGGCAACTCAGTACCCGGAACGCCCAGCTCCGAAGCACGCTTATCAGCCATCACCAGCAGGCGACGAATACGGCCCGCAATCGCGTCCTTCGTCATCGGCGGATCAGCCAGACGACCCAGCTCATCCAACGACGCATGCTTATGCAACACACGTAGCTCACCGGCATAGCGCAGATGATCCGGCGCCTCATGACCCAGAATCTGCAGGGCACGCTCCACGCGAGCGCTCGCCGCAACAGCCGCCTGAGCGCTACGGCGCAGGTTCGCATCATCAAAATTCGCCAGACGGTTCGCGGTCGCACGAACCTCCTTGCGGGTACGCGCCTCACGCCACGTGGTCAGGGTGCCGGTCGCGCCCATACGCTCCAACAGCTGCGAAATCGTCTCGCCGTCACGCACCACCACACGGTCCGTGCCGCGCACCTCGCGTGCCTTCGCAATAATGTCCAGGCGACGAGCCGCACCCACCAGCGCGAGCGCCGCCTCCGGACCGGGGCAGGTAATTTCCAGGGAGGAGGAGCGACCCGGCTCAGTCAGCGAACCGTGCGCCAAGAACGCACCGCGCATGACCGCCTCGGCGTCCTGCAGGGAGCCGTTCACCACAGCCGGCGGCAGACCACGCACCGGGCGGCCACGCAAATCCAGCAGACCGGTCTGGCGAGCCAGCGCCTCACCGCCGTGATCCACACGCACAATGTAGCGGCCGCCTCGACGCAGGCCACCACCGCTGACGCTGGTCAGCTCAGAGTCGTGGCCGTAAATCTCCGCGATGGTGCGGCGCATGCGGTGGGCGGTTGCTTCGTGGTCGACCTCAGACTCCACCACGATTCGCCCCGAGACAATGTGCAGGCCTCCGGTAAAACGCAGAATCGTAGAGATTTCTGCCTTACGAGCAGAGACTTTCGTTGCCTCGTAGTTGGCGAGTTCGTCCTTGACGAGCGTGGTTAATGCCATGAACAGGTCCTTCTGGGCGTAGTGTCTAAGAGTCTATAACTTCGGGAAATGGGCACACCAAAATAGCAGCCGCAACGGTGATTCTAGGAGCTCAGCTCAAACGCTTCGTTATACGCAGCCGCAAGCTTCAGCGGGTCGTGCACATTCGGCTGGGAGCTCGAACGCAGATGCGCCCACACAACCTTCGCACCCATCGCAGAAGCCTCACGCTCCAGCTCGGAACGGTGATCAGCCTGCATGTCAGCGTCAGCAATCACCGCGTCAAGGTGAAGCTTCGGGGCATACTGGCGCAACAAATCCAAGTGCGTTGCCGGGGTGAAGCCGACCGTCTCCTTATCGTCGGAAAGGTTCATGACCACGCAGCGGCGCGCCTCCGTGCGGATAATCGCCTCACGCTGAGCGTCCAACAGCAGATGCGGCAGAACCGACGTACGCCAAGAACCCGGACCCAAAACAATCCAGTCCGATTCTTCAATAGCGGAGAGCGCCTCCGGGCAGGGGCGAGCATTCTCAGGGGTCAAACCGATATCGTGAACGCGCTCCTCCTTAGAGAGGTTCACCTGGCCGACCACCTTCACGCGCTCAATACCGCCGCCGTTATGCTCACGCAGCACGGTGCCGTAAATGACCATCGGATCCAACGCCATCGGCAGCACGCGGCCGCGCGCATTCAGCAGCGCACCCGCCCAGTCCAGACCCGCAACCGGGTCATCCAGCAGCTGCCAGAGAGTAGCAATCAGCAGGTTACCGAGCGCGTGATAATCCAGCGGGAACTCGCCCTCGTACCCCTCGGGCGCGCTAAAACGATGCTGCATCACATCACGCCACGTGCGACCCCAATCGGTGTCATCACACAGCGCAGAAAGCGCCATACGCAAGTCCCCCGGAGGGAGAATACCCATCTCCTCACGCAAACGACCCGACGAACCGCCATCGTCAGCAACCGTCACAACAGCCGTCAAATCAGGCGTGACGTGGCGCAACGCAGACAGGGAACCGTACAGCCCGTGACCGCCGCCCATCGCCGTGACCTTCGGCGAACGGTGCGTGGTCTTCAACAGGCGCAACGCCTGAGTCGGCAGAGCCGGCAGGCGCGGAATGCCCTGAGTGTCATAACTGGTCGAATGGGTGGACATAGTAATACCTCACATACCCGGAAGGAATGGTATGCCGGCCCACGGGTGCGGGGCCGGACGGCGGCTAATGAAACACGACGCGGTGGTTGGGACGCGCCGGGTGGAACTTACTCGCGGCCCTTGTCGCGGTGCTGAACATTCACGTTCAGCTCACCGAAAGCAGAGAGACGACGAGCCAGTTCTTCCGTCACAGCCACGGAACGGTGCTTACCACCGGTGCAGCCAATTGCGATGGTGGCGTAGTACTTGCCCTCACGGCGGTAACCTTCAAGCACGGGGCGAAGAGCCGCAAGGTAGTTGCTGATGAACTCCTCGGTGCCGGCGTGCTCCAGCACGTAGTCGCGCACCGGGGTGTCCTGACCGGTCAGGGGGCGCAACTCCGGAACCCAATGCGGGTTCGGGATGAAACGCATATCAGCCATGTAGTTAGCGTCCGAAGGCGCACCGTACTTGAAGCCGAAGCTCATCACGGTCAGGTTCAGCTTCTTATCCGCACCCTCAGCGAACATTTCACGCACGGTACGAGCCAGCTCGTGCACGTTCATGCCGGTGGTGTCAATGGTGCGGTCAGAAGCGAGGCGCAGACCTTCGAAGAGAGTGCGTTCAGCGCGGATACCGTCGAGGACGCGGCCCTCACCCTGCAGCGGGTGCGGGCGGCGCTGAGCCTCGTAGCGGGCAATAATGGTCTCGTCCTTGGCGTCAAGGAAGAGCATGGAGAAGTCAATATCGGACTTGCGCAAAGTCTCAATTGCAGCGGGCAAATCAGAGAACAGGGCGCGGGCGCGGACGTCAATACCGAGCGCCACCTTCGGCACTCGCGCACCGTCGCGGGTCACCAAATCAGCCAGGGAACCGAGCATCTGCGGCGGGATGTTATCGATAACGTACCAGCCCTCATCCTCCAGTACGTTTGCGACGGTGCTGCGGCCTGCACCGGAAATACCGGTGATCACCAGAATCTGAGGACGCTCCTCACTCTGGGCGGGCTGTACCGTGGCGGGCTTGCTCTGATTCTCGGGCATGGTGCTTCTTCCCCTTCAACGCGAAATACTCTCTATGCCATGATACTAGACCTTTATCTGACGGTTCAGGGGTACGGTCAGAAATTTCACCACTATGACAGAAATATGAGATGCTCCCCCGGCGGAACCCCAGAAGGAACCCCAGAAGAAAGAAACCCGCATCACAAGTGCTTGCACATAATGCTCCCCGAGGGGTCTACAGAAAGAGGCAGGCGGCAGAGCTACGGAGGGTACAGCAAAGCCCGCACGATACCTCCCACAGGAAGTACCGCACGGGCTCCACACTATAAACGCTCCGAATACTTTACGCGGATACGCCAGGTTGCCTTATGTAGAAAACTCAGGCAGAAAGTTCAGGCAGGAAAGCCGCCACATGCTCCAACAGACGCACAGACAGCTCCTTCTTCGAACCGGAGAACACCGGCGCCTCATCATTCAGAGTCGACAGCAGCGTAATCGTGTTATCGTCCGTGCCGAAACCACGATTCACACCCACCGTATTGACCGCCAAGAAGTCCGTGCCCTTACGCTGCAGCTTCTCACGACCCAGCTCCAACGGAGTCTTCTCCGCCGAACCGGTCTCCGCCGCAAAACCAACAATGAGCTTCGGACCGAGGGTGCTCTCCCCCGTCTCACGAGCCTGCTGGCGGCGCACCACGACCTCACGCAGAATATCCGGGTTGCGCACCAGCTGAATCACCGGCGCATCCTCAGAATCTGCGCTCTTCTTAATCTTGAACTCGGCAAACTCGGCGGGCCTAAAATCAGCCACCGCCGCAGACATGATCAGCACATCCGCCGCCGCGCTCGCCTCAAGGGTCGCCTCACGCAGCTCCAGGGCGCTCACCACGCGGGTCACCTGCACACCCTCCGGCGCGGGAACCTCAAGGTTCGCACCGATCAGGTGCACGGTCGCGCCCAGATCGCGTGCCGCCTCCGCGAGCGCCACGCCCTGCTTGCCGGTCGAACGGTTGCCGAGGAAGCGTACCGGGTCCAGTGCCTCACGGGTGCCGCCAGCGGTAATGACCACGAGGCGGCCGGCCAGAGGACCACGCAGCGATTCGGATGCGCCAGTTGCCTGGCTGGGTTCACCCTGGCCTGCATCAACCTGCCCCAGCAGCGCCGAAGTCAGCGTCGCCGCACGCGCCGCCGCCATACGCTCCTGCTCCGTACCCGTGTACAGGGGCTCAGTCGGCGCGTAACCGGGCGTGTACACCGGGTGCACCTGACCCTTCGGGAAGCGGGCAATCACATCCAGCGCGACCGCGAAAATGTCCTCCGGCTCAGGCATGCGGCCCGGACCAGAATCCGGGCCGGTCAAACGCCCAATCGCAGGCTCAATCACGTGATAACCCCACGAACGCAGAGTCTGCACATTCGCCTGAGTCGCCGGATGCTCCCACATCTGAGTGTGCATCGCGGGCGCCAAAATCACCGGGGCGTGCGTGGTCAACACGGTAGAGGACAGCAAATCATCGGCACGACCAGCCGCCAAACGAGCCAGCAGGTCGGCGGTCGCCGGGGCAATCACCACAGCGTCAGCCTTCTCAGCCTGACGCACATGGTTCACCTCCGGCACGCGGTCAAACACGTCCGTTGAGACGGGGTTGCCGCTCAGCGCCTCCAGCGTGGGAACACCCACAAACTTCGTCGCGTTCGGGGTGGGCATGGCGATCACCTCGTCGCCATTCTTCGCAAAAAGACGAAGGAGCATCGCCGCCTTATACGCAGCAATGCCCCCTCCAATACCAACGATAATGCGCATGGTACGTTAAAGAATCCTTAACCTGAAAGAATGCAGATTACTCAGCGGACTCGTCGAGGATAACCTCTTCGATAGCGATAACCTCTTCGCTACCTGCGGGGATGTACTCCTCCTCGATAGCGCCGGGGAACTCAGCCGCGCTGAAATCAATCACAGCGGACAGGTCCTCGGGAATCGGGTAGCCGTCCTCGTCGAACTTTGCGTCCGGGCGGTGCTCCGCCACAACACGGTCAGCAATGATTTCACGCATTGCCACCGACAGGGACTTCTCGTTCGACTCAGCGTCAACCAGCGGGCCAACGTGCGCAGCAGTATTGTCCTGCAGGTTAGCGTAGTACGCGTTAATCTGGCGTGCACGGCGGGCACCGAAAATCACCAGGCCGTACTTGGACTCAGCCTTCTCAATCAGCGCGTCAGCGCTGGGGCTCACGATGCCCTCGGGAGCGACACCGTCAACGAAGTTGTAGTCCTCGTGTTCCTTGATTTCGTTTGCCACTAAAAACTCCAAATAGCTTGATGGAATGTACGTACCGAACACCCCCGCACACCGTTCGCGCTATGGCGCAAACCGGGCAGACTGAGGGCACGGTCAAAACTAAAGAACTATTCTACCCTCTCAACGGCTAAAACGCACGTACCAGCCCAGATAAAAACCCCGAACCAGCAGACACAGGGCAAACAAAAGGTGGGGGCTCCGAAGAAAACTCTTCGGAACCCCCACCCTTCACAACGCCTCACGGCAGAACCACAGGTCGGAAGAAACTCTAGCCCCACCGCGAACGCAAAGCATGCAGATTAGGCGGCGCCAATCAGCTCAGCGATCTCCTTCGCTGCACGCTCAACAGTGTCGTTGACGACCGTGACGTCAAACTCCTTCTCAGCAGCCAACTCAACCTTCGCGGTTTCAAGGCGACGAGCTTGCTCCTGCTCACTCTCGGTACCTCGACCCACCAGACGCGACACCAGCTCATCCCAGCTCGGAGGAGCCAAGAAAATCAGGCGAGCATCAGGCATGGTCTCGCGAATCTGGCGAGCACCCTGCAGGTCAATCTCAAGAATCACCGGGCGGCCAGCATCCAGAGCCTCCTGGACCTTAGCGCGCGGAGTACCGTACTTGTTCTTACCGTGTACCACAGCGTACTCAAGCATCTGACCGTCAGCAATCATCTGGTCAAACTCTTCCATCGAAACGAAATAGTAGTGAGTACCGTCAACCTCACCGGGGCGAGGATCACGAGTAGTAGCGGAAACAGAGAACCACACGTTCGGGTAGTTCTCACGAATGTACTGGCACACCGTACCCTTGCCAACAGCAGTGGGGCCAGCCAGTACGGTGAGAGTCGGCTGAGACATAGCTTCCTTACTGCGCCTTCATCGGCTGAAGGCACGAGGTATTAGGGCTGAGAAGATTCAGGAGGCAGAGTATTAGTCCTGCGACGTGCACGGTTCAAATACCGCGAATTACGGTTGAAGTACTCCACCATCTTGCGACGCTGGTGTACACCAAGGCCGCCAAGGCGGCGAGTCGGTGCAATATGAAGTTCTTCAATGATGCGTTCAGCTCGAACGGCACCAATGCCCGGAAGTGCGCGCAGCATCTGCCCCACCGGCATTTTAGCCAGTGCAGGGTCGGAATCGACCATATCGAGCACCTGACGCACAGAAAGTTCACGGTCACTCAGTGCACGCTTAATTTCCTGGCGGTGTGCTCGGGCAAGTACTGCCTTCTCGCGGGCGGAGGCGCGCGCATCCTCAGTTAGCGGAGTCAGCGGCATGGTTGGGTCCCCCATTTCTGCGAGTTATAGAATTTTACTTATCAACTAATGTAACACGGATAGCACGAGAATCCTCGTTCCACCCGCGGCACTCACCCTCGCACCAACAATGCGTCTACGCACGTCAGCACGTAAATATTAGGGAGTACCCCTATAGCATAGCGGAGTATTCGCCCTATCAAAAGTGGAGCCACGCACGCACCTCATAGAGCGGGCGCACTCCCCCGCTACAGAGGTGAGCAAACTCGCATCGGCGCGAGCGGGCGGCGGCAAAATTATGCATGCGGATGTACCGAAAAAATGCGATAAAACAGGCACACACAGGGGGTATGCAAAAGGGGCGCGCACCCCGAGCAGACCCTCAACAGAATCCACCCGGAGCACACGCCCCTCTCACACAACACGCGAACTACGCGCCGCGAGCCGCCAACAGGTCATCACGAGCCGCCTGCGCCGCCTGCGCCAAACCCTCAACCGACGGGCCAGCAGCAAGCACGCCACGGCTGGAATTCACCAGCACCTGCGACTCAACACCCGCAAACACGCGGTACAGGTCAGCCGCCGAAGCGCCCTGCGCACCATAACCCGGCGACAGAATCGGGCCGTTGAACACGCCCAGGTCAATACCCAAATCAACCAGCGCCTGACCAACGGTCGCGCCAACCACCAGGCCGCACGGGCCCATCTGCTCCCACTCGCGGGAAGCATTCTCAGCGGTAGCCGCAGCGATAATACGCTTAGCCACAGCGCCCCCAGACTCGCCGGAATGACCCTCAGACTCGCCAGAATGACCAGACTCCGACGCGCCCACGTGCTGAACGCTCTTACCCTCAGGGTTCGAGGTCAGCGCCAACACGAAAGTGCCGCGGTCATTCTCATCAGCCAAATCCAGCGCCGGACGCAGCGACTCAAAACCCAGATACGGGCTCAAAGTCACCGAATCGGTACCCAGCGGCGAAGACGAGCCGAGCCACGCATCCGCGTACGCCTTCATGGTCGAACCGATATCGCCGCGCTTAGCGTCAGCAACAATCAGCACACCATCAGCGGCAGCGCGGGCAAACAGCGCCTCCAGCACAGCAAGACCAGCTGAACCGTGACGCTCAAACAGCGCCACTTGAGGCTTCAACGCCGCCGCAAACGGTGCGCAACCCTCATAGACCGCCTCAGTAAAAGCAGCCAGGCCGGCAGCAGAATCCTCAAGACCCCACTGCTCCAGCAGGTTCGGATGCGGGTCAATACCCACACACAGCGGGCCGCGCTCCGCCATCGCCTTCGCCAGACGATCACCAAAAGCAGCGGACATTACGCCTCGCCACCCTCGGAACGAGCATCCACAGCGGCAGCCAGCTGAACGCCGTGCTCCTGCAGGCTCATGATGTCCCAGCTGTGCTCACGCAGAGCATTAATCGCCTGAACAGCCGCAGCGAACTCAGAAATGGTAGTCATGACCGGGCAGCCCACCGAAACAGCAGCAGCACGAATCTCGTAACCATCGCTACGAGCAGCACCACCGGCAGGGGTGTTCAGAATCAGGTCAATATCACCGTTGCGGACCATGTCCACAATCGAGTGGTCGCCATTCGCCTCAGCGAACTTCGAAGCCACAATCACCGAGTTCAAGCCGTTACGGCGCAGAATCTCAGCGGTACCACCGGTCGAAACGATCTCAAAGCCCAGCGACTCCAGCATCTTCGCGTAAATAATGACGTTACGCTTATCGTGGTTAGCCACCGAAATGAACACCTTACCGGAGGTGGGCAGCGGCGAACCAGCACCAGCCTGAGCCTTCGCGAACGCGGTGTCATAGTGCTTATCCAGACCCATGACCTCACCGGTCGAACGCATCTCCGGGCTCAGCAGCGAATCCACCACAACACCCTCCGGGGTGCGGAAACGAGCGAACGGCAGAACCGCAGCCTTCACAGCAATCGCAGTCTCCTCAGGCAGGGATGCGCCATCCATGTTCGACGGCAGGTAGCCCTCAGCCTTCAGCTCAGCAATGCTCTTACCCAGACCAATCAGCACAGCAGCCTTAGCCATCTGCACGCCGGTAGCCTTCGACACGAACGGAACAGTACGAGACGCACGCGGGTTCGCCTCAATCACGTACAGGTTCTCAGACACGTACGCGAACTGAATGTTAATCAGGCCGCGCACACCGGTGCCGCGAGCAATCTTCTCGGTAGCGTCCTTCACCTTCGCGATGATGTCCGGGCCGAGAGTAATCGGAGGCAGAGTACAGGAAGAGTCACCCGAGTGAATACCGGCTTCCTCAATGTGCTCCATGACGCCGCCCAGGTACAGCTCATCGCCGTCGAACAGGGCGTCAACGTCAATCTCGATAGCGTCCTCAAGGAACTTATCAATCAGAGCGGGCTGCGAAGGCGAAACCTCGGTAGCGTTCTCCAGGTAGCGTGCCAGGTTCGCCTCATCGTAGACGATCTCCATGCCACGGCCACCCAGCACGTACGAAGGACGAACCAGAACCGGGTAACCAATCTCGTCAGCGATGCGCTTAGCACCCTCGAAAGTGAACGCGGTACCGTTCTTGGGCGAAATCAGGCCGCCCTCCTCCAGCACGCGGGAGAACTCGCCGCGGTCCTCAGCCAGGTCAATAGCCTCGGGGGTGGTGCCCAGAATCGGCACGCCCGCATCCTTCAGGGCACGAGCCAGTTTCAGCGGAGTCTGACCGCCCAGCTGCACGAACACGCCCATCAGACCGCCGGTACGACGCTCCGACTCAACAATCTCAAGCACATCCTCAAGGGTCAGCGGCTCAAAGTACAGGCGAGTCGAAATATCGTAGTCAGTCGAAACAGTCTCAGGGTTGCAGTTGACCATGACAGTCTCGTAACCGAGCGAACGCAGCACCAGCGAAGCGTGCACACAGGAGTAGTCGAACTCGATACCCTGACCGATACGGTTCGGGCCCGAACCCAGAATCATAATCGAGGGCTTCTCGTGGTGCGCAACCTCATCCTCCAGGTCGTAGGAGGAGTAGTGGTACGGAGTGAACGCCTCAAACTCGGCTGCACAGGTGTCAACAGTCTTGAAGACCGGGCGGATACCCAGAGCGTGGCGAACACCGCGCACAACATCCTCAGAAGAGCCGATAATCTCAGCAATCTGAGCGTCCGAGAAACCGTGACGCTTAGCCAGCTTCAGGGTCTCCGGGTCAAGGTTGTCACGCTTAGCGTGAACCACACCGGCAACCTCATTCAGCAGCACCAGCTGATCCAGGAACCACGGGTCAATCTTGGTCGCCTCGTGCAGCTGCTCCACGGTAGCGCCAGCCAGCAGAGCCTGCTGAACCTGGTAGATACGCTGAGTGGTCGCAACCTTAGTCTTCTCAACCAGCTCAGCCAGCTCAGCCTCAGACAGGGACAGCGGCTTGAACGAGAAGGACGCACCCTTCTGCTCCAGCGAACGCATCGCCTTCTGCAGAGCCTCAGTGAAGTTACGGCCCAGAGCCATAGCCTCACCAACACTCTTCATGGTGGTGGTCAGGGTCGGGTCAGCAGCCGGGAACTTCTCAAACGCGAAGCGCGGAACCTTCACGACCACGTAGTCGAGGGTCGGCTCGAAGGACGCCGGGGTCTTCTGGGTGATATCGTTCGGAATCTCATCCAGGGTGTAACCCAGGGACAGCTTGGTCGCAATCTTCGCAATCGGGAAGCCGGTAGCCTTCGACGCGAGCGCCGAGGAACGAGACACGCGCGGGTTCATCTCAATGACGATGATGCGGCCGGTCTTCGGGTCAATCGCGAACTGGATGTTACAACCACCGGTGTCCACGCCAACCTCACGAATCACGTTAATCGCGATGTCGCGCAGCTTCTGGAACTCACGGTCGGTCAGGGTCAGTGCGGGTGCCACGGTGATGGAGTCACCGGTGTGCACGCCCACGGGGTCGAAGTTCTCGATGGAGCAGACGACCACGACGTTGTCGTTGGTGTCACGCATCATCTCCAGCTCGTATTCCTTCCAGCCGAGGATGGACTCCTCCAGCAGGACCTCGCTGGTCGGCGAGTACTGAATACCGGCGCCAGCAATACGGTAGAGGTCTTCCTCGTTGTACGCCATACCTGAGCCGAGACCACCCATGGTGAAGGAGGGGCGGACCACCATCGGGTAGCCCAGCTCCTTAGCGGCTTCCAGCGCCTCCGGCATGGAGTGAACAATCACCGAGCGTGCAGACTCGCCGCCGGCGCGATCCACCACGCCCTTGAATGCTTCACGGTCCTCACCGAGGTTAATCGCCTCAATGTTCGCGCCGATCAGCTCAACATTGTACTTGGCGAGCACGCCGCGCTCATCCAGGGAGATAGCCGCGTTCAGCGCGGTCTGACCACCCAGGGTCGGCAGGATTGCGTCCGGCTTTTCCTTCTCGATGATCTTCTCAATCACCTCGGGGGTGATGGGTTCAATGTAGGTGGCGTCCGCGAACTCGGGGTCGGTCATGATGGTTGCCGGGTTCGAGTTCACGAGGATGACGCGCACGCCCTCCTCCTTCAGCACGCGCAGTGCCTGAGTGCCGGAGTAGTCAAATTCCGCTGCCTGACCGATGACGATGGGGCCGGAACCGATGACGAGGACGCTATTAAGGTCAGTACGACGAGGCATTTATGCTTCCTTTGCAGTCTTGGTTGCGACCATCAGGTCGATGAAACGGTCAAAGAGGTAGGCGGAATCGTGCGGGCCCGCGGCAGCCTCGGGGTGGTACTGCACGGAGAACGCGGGGATGTCCTTACAGGTCAGGCCCTCAACCACGTTGTCGTTCAGACCCACGTGGGAGACCATGACCTGACCGAACTCAGCGTTCGGTGCGGTCACGTAGTCGCCAATCGGCGCGTCCACAGCGAAGCCGTGGTTCTGCGCGGTGATTTCAACCTTGCCGGTGGTCTTGTCCATGACCGGCTGGTTGATGCCGCGGTGGCCGAAGGGCAGCTTGTAGGTGCCGAAGCCCAGGGCGCGGCCGAGCAGCTGGTTACCGAAGCAGATGCCGAAGAACGGGGTGCCCTTACGCAGCACGCCCTGCAGCAGCTCAACCTGCTCGTCAGCGGTTGCCGGGTCACCGGGGCCGTTGGAGAAGAACACGCCGTCGGGGTTGTGGGAGTAGATGTCCTCGAGGGTTGCGCTTGCGGGCAGCACGTGCACGCGCACGCCACGCTCAGCGAAACGCTGCGGGGTCATCGACTTAATGCCCAGGTCCAGGGCGACGATGGTTGCGACCGGGGGTGCGAACCAGTTGAACTGGTGCGGCTCAACGGTGTAGGCGGTGTCAACCGAAACGGAGTCAGCGAGCTTACGGCCAGCCATCGGCTCGGAGGCGCGCACCTCCTCCAGCAGTTCAGCTTCGGGGCGTTCTGCGTGCTCACCGGAGAACACGCCCGCACGCATCGAACCGCTCGAACGCAGGCGGCGGGTCAGGGCGCGAGTGTCAATGCCCTGAATACCGACGATGCCCTGCTCGATGAGCTCTTCGTCGAGGGTGCGCTCAGAACGCCAGTTGGATGCCACACGTGCTGCGTCGCGAACCACGTAGCCGGCAACCCAAATCTTGCGGGACTCAGCGTCGGTGGTGTTCACGCCGGTGTTGCCGATATGGGGAGCGGTCTGAACCACAATCTGACCCGCGTAGGAGGGGTCGGTCAGGGTTTCCTGGTAGCCGGTCATACCGGTCGAGAAAACCGCCTCGCCCAGGGACGCGCCGGTTGCGCCGTAGCCGTAGCCGCGGTAGACGGTGCCGTCCTCCAGGACGAGCAGCGCGCGGTCCGTACGCAGGGCGCCGGATCGTGTCATGTCAGTCATGCTCTTCTTCCTTTTCTCTGGTGTTCTCCCCCGCTTCCTGTACGGCCTCTACCGTGCAGGTTCCGGGGTAGTCTATGGTGCCTTCGGCGGGTGTTCGCCTGACCTCAGGCAAAATCTATGGGTGTGGGTGCGCAGGGATATTACACCGGGATTTAGGCTTCCGGTTCTGCCGTCCACTTCTCGGGCGCATCCACCGCGTTCGGGGCGATGCGGCGCAGCTCCTGCAGTACCGCCTGCTTGTCCTCGGCGTAGCGGGTGCGGAAGCCGGTCTGCACGCGGTGACCGTCCAGGGTCCAACCAATCACGACCAGGCCGTTCTTCTCCACAACCTTGCCCGCCATACCGCGGTCGGTGGTGATGACGGCGAGCTTCTTCGCCGGAATCCACAGGTCCTTCGCTCCGTTACGGGTGAAGATGATGCTGTCCGGGTAAATCAGCAGGGTGGACTTGCTCTTGAAGCCGAGCGAATCGAAACCCACGCGGTCCAGCCAGTTACCGAAGATCGTGGTGCTGACGTACTCGCCCTCAAAAGCGGCGTCAGCGGTCATGCCCTCGTAGCGTTCGGGAACTTCCTTGAGGGAGCCGAACATGTTCGCCTGGCGTGCCAGGCGCGAGCGCCATCCGTGCCACATGCCGTAGATGCACAGGGCGACCAGGGCGATGCAGATGATGGCGGTCAGGAACTTTCCCACGAAGGTTCTCTCTTTCGGTTGGGGTCTCGGTCGATGATCTCGGCCTGGGTTGGTGAGGTTGGGGGCGGTGCTCCCGGCGAGGCGGTGGCAGGCGTGAACCTACCACCGCCAGGCACGGTCACCACGTGCGTTCGCCTCGCGGGTTTAGCGGCGCGGGGTTGCCAGCTCGCCGTTCAGCACGGTCGGGTGGCCAGCGTAGAAGGTTGCACGGATCGAGCCGGGCACCTCCATGTCGCGGTAGGGGTTGTTCTTACCCTTGGTAGCCTGCTCCTCCGGCTTAATCACGCGGGTTGCCTTCGGGTCGACCAGCACAATGTTTGCCGGTTCGCCTTCGGCAAGCGGGCGGCCCTGCTCGTGGTCCAGGCGACCAATCTTCGCGGGCTCCTCGGAGAGGATGCGTGCCACATCGCGCCAGGTAATCATGCCGGTGTCAACCAGGGTCATCTGGATGATGGACAGTGCCTGCTCCAGACCGGTCATACCGTTCGCGGCGCACGCCCACTCGCATTCCTTGGTCTCTGCCGGGTGCGGTGCGTGGTCGGTACCAATCACGTCGATGATGCCGTCAGCAACAGCCTGACGCAGCGCCATGACGTCCTCTTCGGTGCGCAGCGGCGGGTTCACCTTGAAAATCGGGTCGTAGGTGCGTGCAGTCTCGTCGGTGAGCAGCAGGTGGTGCGGGGTTGCCTCCGCGGTCACCTTCACGCCGCGGGACTTAGCCCAGCGCACAACCTCAATGGAGCCCTTGGTGGACAGGTGGCAGATGTGCAGCTTAGAGTCCAGGTGCTCAGCCAGCAGCACGTCGCGGGCAATGATTGCCTCTTCAGCGACAGCGGGCCAACCGGTCAGACCCAGATCAGCGGACACCTTACCTTCGTTCATCTGGGCGCCTTCGGTCAGGCGCGGCTCCTGCGCGTGCTGCGCAATAACGCCGTCGAAGGTCTTGACGTATTCGAGGGCGCGGCGCATCACGGCGGGGTCGTACACGCACATGCCGTCGTCAGAGAACACGCGCACGTTCGCGGTGGAGTTCGCCATGCCGCCAATGTCGGAGAGGCGCTCGCCCTTCAGGCCCACGGTTACTGCGCCGATGGGCTGCACGCGGCACCATGCGGATTCCTTGCCGAGGCGGTCAACCTGCTCAACGACTGCGGCGGTGTCTGCCACGGGCATGGAGTTTGCCATGGCGAACACTGCGGTGTAGCCGCCCAGGGCTGCTGCACGGGTGCCGGTCTCAACGGTTTCGGATGCCTCGTAGCCGGGCTGACGCAGGTGGGTGTGGATGTCGACCAGACCGGGCAGTGCCACCTGGCCTGCCGCCTCGACGACCTGTGCGTCTGCGGCGTCAATGTTCTCTGCGATGCGGCTAATCACGCCGTCCTCGATGAGGATGTCGGCGACCTTTTCGCCGTAGAGGCTTGCGCCCTTGATCAGGTACTTGCTCATGGTGTTGGTTCCTCTCGTTAGGAAGGTCGTTTAGGATTCGTCGCCGGCGTAGAGCTTGGCGCTGGAGCCGTCGGTCAGAAGCAGGTAGAGCACCGCCATGCGTAGCGCCACGCCGTTACTGACCTGGCGCAGGACCCAGGAGTTGGTGGCGTCGGCGGCTTCGGTGCAGATTTCCAGGCCGCGGTTCATGGGGCCCGGGTGCAGGA
This sequence comes from Rothia sp. HMSC068E02, assembly GCF_001813565.1. Lineage (NCBI taxonomy): Bacteria > Bacillati > Actinomycetota > Actinomycetes > Micrococcales > Micrococcaceae > Rothia > Rothia sp. HMSC068E02. Next base: position 794,651 of record NZ_KV812882.1, on the reverse strand, counting down.
TTGCGACCGGTTGCGGCTGTGACTGCAGGGTTGCGAAGCGTTCGGCGGTCAGGCCCCACAGGTCGGTGTACTCCTCTGCGGAGGGGAAGTACGCGGCGTTCATGCGTTCCTTCTGGATGCGCAGCAGCATGACGGCGTCGGGGTTGGTGGCGATGGCTTCGTCGAAGTCGTGGAAAATCTCTACGCCGGCTTCTTCAACCCAGGAGGCGGTGTTCAGCGGCAGCAGGGTCGGCGGTGCGACGAAGACGACCTGCGCGCCGAGGGTGTGCAGCAGCCAGAGGTTGGAGCGTGCCACGCGCGAGTGCAGGATGTCGCCGACGATGAGCACGCGCATGCCGGACAGGTCGGTGCCGCGAGGGCTGTTCAGGCCGTCGCGTTCTGCCTTGTACTGGCGCAGGGATACGGCGTCGAGCAGTGCCTGGGTGGGGTGTGCGTGGGTGCCGTCGCCCGCGTTGAGCACGGGAATGTCGGTCCAGCCTGCCTCGGCGAGGCGCTGCGGTGCGCCGGATGCCGAGTGGCGGATCACGAACGCATCCGCGGCAATCGCCTTGAGGGTCTGCGCGGTGTCCTTGAGCGACTCGCCCTTAGACAGGGAGGAGCCAGATGCGGAGAAGTTGGTGACGGCGGCGCCCAGGCGCTTCTCCGCGGCTTCGAAGGAGAGGCGGGTTCGGGTGGAGTCCTCGAAGAAGAGGTTGACGACGGTCTTGCCGTTGAGCACGTTGAGGGTGCGGTTTTCGGCTTTGACCTGCGCCATGTAGTCGGCGACGTCAAGGATTTCGATGGCTTCTTCGCGGGTTAGTTCGCGGGTGTCGAGCAGATGCTTCATGAGAGCCCTCCCAGCTGGATAATGTCAACTCGGTCTGTTGCGTTGTCGGTTTCAGTCAGTACGACGCGCACGGTTTCGCTGGCGCTGGTGGGCAGGTTTTTGCCCACGTGGTCGGCGCGGATGGGTAGTTGCCGGTGTCCGCGGTCTACGAGGACTGCCAGGCGTACGAGGGCGGGTCGTCCGTGGGCGTTGAGTGCGTCGAGGGCGGCGCGTACGGTGCGGCCGGAGTAGAGGACGTCGTCAACGAGGACTACGGTTTTACCTTCAATGCCGATGCTGGGCATGATGCTCTCCCCTGCGGTATCTGGGGAGGTGGTGCCGCCGGTTCGCTGGTCGTCGCGGTAGGCGGTGATGTCCAGGGCGCCGATTCGTGTTTCTGCGTTGAAGTTCGGCTCGATGGCTTGGATGCGGGCTGCGAGTCGTACGGCGAGGGGCACGCCGCGGGAGCGGATGCCGATGAGTACGAGGTTTTCTACGCCTTTATTGGTTTCAATAATTTCGTAGGCGATGCGGGTGAGGGCGCGGCGGATTTCGTCCTCGCTGAGGATGGTGCGGCCGACGGTGGTCGCGTCCTCGGAGGTGCTTTGAGGGGTTGCCGAATGGGGGGCTGCGGTTACATTTCGCCCCTGGTTCGCGCCGGATGTGGGTACAGTTGACCCAGGCATAGCCGTCTCCTTCCCCGCCTCACGGGACGGATTTAAAGGTTTTGTGCTTCTAGTAGGGTACCACAGTTCACAGGCTACGTTCAGGTTCGGCGAGAGACCGCTCACTTCGAATCACCACGTAGAAAGACTTTCTGGCTGGCTCTTACCTTCACAGAATTACCGCACCTGATAAACCCCAGGAGCCCCAATAACCGTTGGAGAGGCTATCTAACCCGCCGCAATATAAGATGAAGGGGTACATCTCTATCAACTCACACCATTTAGGAGAGTTCATGACCGCCTCCGGCACCCCTGCCGACGCTTCGACGAAGACGTCGAGGGACTTTGACAGCTTGATTCATCAGCTTCGAGATACTGCCCGTAATACCCGCGAACAGGGCGACCGTTTGGAGCGCCTGACTAAGCTGTTCCTGACCCAGGACAGTATCCAGAGCCGCCTGTATAAGGATGTGCATCTGTGGAACGAGTGGGAGGGCCGCGAGGGCTACGGCGATATTGGTATCGACCTGGTGGCTGAGAATGTTGACGGCGGCGTGACCGCTATTCAGTGCAAGTTCTACGATGAGCAGAGCACGATTGCTAAGGAAAATATCGATTCCTTTATTTCGGCTTCTGGTCGTGAGCCGTTTACGCACCGCATTATTGTGTCCACGACCGATAAGTGGTCGAAGAATGCGGAGAAGATGCTGGAGGAGCAGCGCTTCCCTGTGCAGCGCATGGGCCTGCAGAATTTCCGCGATTCTAATATCGATTGGTCGACTTATTCCCTGGATGACCCGAGCGAGCAGCAGGTGGGTCACAAGCCGCATAAGGAGCTCCGCCCGCACCAGGACCGAGCTATTACGAATACCTTGATTGGTCTGCAGGAGAACGACCGCGGTCAGCTGATTATGGCCTGCGGTACGGGTAAGACTTTTACCGCTATTCGCTTGGCTGAGAAGTTTGCCGAGCAGAATGGCGGTCACGCGCGTGTGCTCTTTATGGTGCCTTCCTTGGCGCTGATGTCGCAGTCCATTTCGGAGTTCTCGAACGAGATTGAGGGTCCGTTCCATGCTTATGCGGTGTGCTCCGATTCGAAGGTGGGCCGCGAGAGGAAGCGCGGTGGTGCTAATGACGACCTAGCAGACCTGCGCGTTGAGGACCTGCAGATACCTGCCACGACGGACGGCACCAAGCTGGCAAACGCGATGAACGCTAACCCGCTGGATGAGGGCCTTGAAGTGGTCTTCTCTACTTACCACTCTATTGATGCTGTGTCTGCGGCTCAGGATGCGGGTGTCGGCGAGTTTGACCTGATTATTTGCGATGAGGCGCACCGCACGACCGGTGTGACTCTGGCGGATGAATCGGAGTCGAACTTCGTGAAGATTCACGACGATACGTGTGTGTCGGGCCGCAAGCGCGTCTACATGACGGCTACCCCCAAGATTTTTAATGAGGACACGAAGTTCCAGGCGAGCGAGAAGGCCGCCGTGCTCTGTTCCATGGATGACATGGATACCTTCGGTCCGGTGTTCTACCGTATCGGCTTTGGCGAGGCTGTTGAGAAGGGTTTGCTGACCGATTACAAGGTTCTGGTGCTGGGCGTTTCCGAGTCGCAGATTGCGACCTCTTTCCAGAACCTTTTGGCTGATGAGTCTAACGAGCTCGCCATTGATGATGTGGCGAAGCTGGTGGGTTGTTGGAACGGCCTCGCCAAGCGCCGCAGCGGTGAGCTGGAGGCTTCCTTCGGCGATGACATCGAGCCCATGAAGCGTGCCGTGGCCTTCAGCCGTTCGATTAAGGATTCCCAGAAGATTGAGCGCGAGTTCGAGGACCTCGTGCGCATTAACCTGCGCAACCGCGAGAACGACGACCTGACCGACGACCTGGGCGTGCAGGTTCGTCACATTGACGGCGGTTTTAACGCGCAGAGCCGTGCCGAGCTCCTGAACTGGCTCAAGCAGGAGCCGAATGAGGAGGGCCCGATTTGCCGCATCCTGACGAACGCTCGCTGCCTGACCGAGGGCGTGGACGTTCCGAACCTTGACGCGGTGCTCTTCCTGAACCCCCGCAACTCCATGGTGGATGTTATTCAGGCGGTGGGCCGCGTGATGCGTCGCGCCGAGGGTAAGAAGTACGGCTACATTATTCTGCCGATTGCTATTCCCGACGGCATGTCCACCGCGCAGGCACTGAGCGATAACAAGCGCTACAAGGTGGTGTGGCAGGTGCTCCAGGCGCTCCGCGCGCACGATGAGCGCATGGACGCGACGATTCACCAGATCGAGCTGAACGCCTCCGACCCCGAGTCGATTATTGTGCAGACCGTTGACCTGGCGCCGAAGAAGGAGAAGGACAGCATCGGCGCGAACGATACTGAGGCACCAAATGATTCCATCACCCCGGCTGAGCAGACGACCCTGACCTTCCCCGCCCAGGAGTGGAAGGACGGCGTGTACGCCAAGATTGTGGACAAGGTGGGCACCCGCGAGTACTGGGATGACTGGTCGAAGGATATTGCGACCATTGCGGGCCGCCATATCACGATGATTCGTCACCTGCTGGATGAGGCGGCTCCCGAAAGCGAGCTGCGCACCGTCTTCGCTCAGTTTGTGGAGGGCCTGCAGCAGACCCTGAACCCCGCGATTGACGAGGACCAGGCCATCGAAATGCTGGCACAGCACCTGATTACGAAGCCTGTCTTTGACGCGATGTTCGCCGGGCACCGCTTTACCGAGCTGAACCCGATTTCGCTGGCCATGCAGAACGTGGTGGACCATCTGAACGCGAACGCGGCCTTTGAGAAGGAGCGCGAGTCGCTGTCGGCCTTCTACGAGTCGGTTCAGCGTCGCGTGAAGGACCTCGATAATGCGGCGGCGAAGCAGCACGTGATTAAGGACCTCTACGATAAGTTCTTCCAGAACGCCTTCCCGCGCATTGCGGAGCGCCTGGGTATTGTCTTTACCCCGGTTCCGGTGGTGGATTATATCCTCCGCTCGGCGGATGTGGCTCTGCGGGAGTCCTTCGGCAAGTCGCTCTCTGATGAGGGCGTGAGCATTATTGAGCCTTTCGTGGGCACGGGTACGTTCATCACCCGCCTGCTGCAGCTGGGTCTGATTCGCCCCGAGGACCTGGAGCGCAAGTACACTCGCGAGCTGTTCGCGAATGAGATTGTGTTGCTCTCGTACTACATTGCGGCGATTAACATCGAGACGGTGTACGGCGAGGTGGCGCAGGAGCACGGCCTGGGGTCGGAGTATGTGCCGTTTAACGGCATGGTTCTGACGGATACCTTCCAGCTTTCCGAGTCTTCGCACCACCTGAACCTGCCGGCGTTCCGCGCCAATAGCGAGCGCGCGGAGCGTGAGCTTGAGCAGGATATTCGGGTGATTGTGATGAACCCGCCGTACTCCTCGGGTCAGAACAGCGCGAATGATAATAACCAGAACGAGAAGTACCCCAAGCTGGATGAGCGCATCGAGAATACCTACGTTGCGCGTTCTACGGCCACGCTGAAGAACAGCATCTACGACTCGTATATTCGTGCGATTCGTTGGGCATCGGACCGGGTGAAGGATAGCGGTGTCATTGCTTTCGTTTCCAACGGCTCTTTCATTGACGGCAACGCGGCGGATGGCCTGCGCAAGTGCCTGGTGGGCGAATTCTCGAAGCTATACGTGTACAACCTGCGCGGTAACCAGCGCACCTCGGGCGAGCAGTCTCGCCGCGAGGGCGGCAAGATTTTCGGTTCGGGTTCCCGTACCCCTGTGACTATTTGCGTGCTCGTGAAGGACCCCTCGCACACGGGCGAGGCCGTGCTGCACTACCGCGATATTGGCGACTACCTGAGCCGCGAGGAGAAGCTCGACATCATCGCGCGAGAGGGTTCTATCGCGCATACCGAGTGGGAGGTTATTGTTCCCAACGAGGCTGCCGACTGGATTAATCATCGCAATGAGAAGTACGACACCTACCAGCCCATCGGCGATAAGGCGACCAAGGGTAAGCCGAACACCCCGGGCGTTTTCCAGCTTTACTCTCGTGGCCTGGCGACGAGCCGTGACGCGTGGGTGTACAACTTCTCGGTACGCGCGGTCGAGGACAATGTGCGCCGCATGATTGAGTTCTACAACTCCGAGGTCGACCGCTACCAGCAGGCTGACGGACCCGCGAATAAAATTAAAGTCGAAGATTTCGTTGACTTCGACTCGACGCAGTTTACCTGGGACGCTATCAACAAGACCGATATCGTTCGAGGTAAGAAGGGTACCTTTGACCCCTCGAAGGTGCGCGCTTCACTGTACCGTCCGTTCTGTAAGCAATCGGTGTACTTCGATCTGACGAACCAGTTCAACAATCGTACGTACCAATTGCAGAAGCTCTTCCCGACCCCGGAGCACGAAAACATCGCGATTATCACTTCAGTTGCCGGTACCAAGGATTTCAGCGTGCTTATTACCGACACGCTACCTGACCTGCACCTCGTGGGAGATGCTCAGACCTTTAGCCTCTACACCTATGAGCCGGTCGTTGAGGATGACGGAGGACTCAACCTCAACCTGGGCGGCGGCGAGGTCGTGGACGGCTACACCCGCAAGGAGAACATTACCGACGCTACCCTGGTAGCATACCGTAGCACCTATGGTGACGAGGGCATCGCGAAGGAGGATATCTTCTACTACATCTACGCGCTGTTGCACCACCCGGAGTACCGTGAGAAGTACGCGGCGGATTTGAAGAAGATGCTCCCGCGTATCCCTCTGGTGAAGGGCTTCTGGGAGTACTCGCGTGCTGGTCGCGCCCTGGCAGAGATTCACCTGGGTTACGAGAGCGTGGAGCCCTACCCTCTCGATGAGGTGGTCTCCTCCCCCGCTCCCGAGGACCTTGAGGAGCGCTTCGAGTTCTACCGGGTGCAGAAGCTACAGTTTGGTCCCAAGAAGGATAAGACTCGCATCAAGTACAACGGGCACTTGACTCTCAAGGGCATCCCGGAGGAAGCCTACGAGTACCAGGTGAACGGCAGGTCTGCACTGGAATGGGTCATCGACCGCTACCAGGTGAAGACTGATAAGAAGTCGCTCATTACGAATGACCCGAACGATTACTGCCGTGCTGTCAATGACCCGCGGTACATCGTCGACTTGATCAAGCGTCTGGTGACTGTCTCGCTGGAGACTCAGAAGCTGGTGGGTACGCTCCCCCGTTTCGAGGTTCTGGAGGACAACGCCTAACCTGAGAGCTTGCGAGAGAGCTAATGAGATAAAGGGAGAGCCCCACCGTGCGTAGTACACGGTGGGGCTCTCCCCATTCTGGCGCTCCCTGGATACATATAAAAGCCCGGCTAATCTGTAACAAACTACAGGTTAGCCGGGTTTTCTGTACTCATTCCGCTAGTGGGCACCTTGCCCAAAAGCAGCCGAGGCACATTGTACAGGGCACATCAGCTACTCACCTTGAGCGGATGCGGTCGCCTCGCTCGTAGCGTCTGCTTCGTCTCCGCAACCGTTATGAAGGGTCTCAGACTTGATAACAACAAACGCATTATCTTCAGAACGGCGAACAACAAAGACCCGTCGCGTTAGCTGCGGGTCCTTAAATTTCTTACCCTCAGCAGAGCGAACGTTGCTCCAGTCTTCACAGAACGTGATGGTTGCGCCGGTGTTGTATGAGACAGAACCATCGTCGTTCATGGTTCCATAGGTGACTGGATCGATGTTATTGAAGGCAATTTCGCCCTTGATAGGACCGTGGTTTTCTTCTGTGAACTTTTGAATATTCTCCACTTCCTCCTTTGTGTCTTCCAGGAAGTTTTTATGCACGTATCGGAGCAGCTCTTCATCGCTCGTGTGCTCCATGCTCCCATGCATCCATGCATTCCAAATGAGTCGGTACTGTTCCAACGCATCGTATGCAGCCTTGAGGGTCGCATCTGCTGCTTCCTTCGACGGGTTATCCAAATCAACGTTCGCACGAATCAGCACGGGCTCATAACCCGTCGGAGTGGGTGAAGGAGTGGGAGTTGCGGAAGCTTCGGCACTTGCCGATTCAGCGCTCGCGGAAGTGGAAGCACTCGATTCTGCACTGACCTGCGCGCCGCCAGAACAAGCGGACAGGGTGAGCATCATTGCCGCAGAAAGCGCGGCAATAGAACTACGGTTGAACATCATTGTTGGTTCTTTTCTGGTGTGTGGTTGTGTAAAACCGCAGAATTATCCACGCAACAACGTGTGGAATTCAGCGGAATGTTATCGGTTGATGCCATTATCCTAACATATATCCACAGAGCACACACCCTGGTTCCCTATTTGTCCATTTTGGCAATATTCCGTTCATATAGGTGCAGACAAGGGCATATCTGAGGTATGCATAGAGGCGCATGCCGGGCACGCGAGGCGACCGCATCCGCTCAAGGTGAGTAACTGATACTGCACGAGCGCATACCGGGCACGCAGGGCGGGGGCTCCGTCCTCAAGGCGCTCAGCGCCGCAGAGGGGGCACTCCCCCGCCCGCGTTGTCCGGTGAAGCCTCAACTGTTGCTAACAAATCCTGCGAGCGCATCCGCACCCAATACGGAACCCCACGCAGAACTGCACCAACCAAGCGCAACCTAGACACAGAAAACCCCCGCCGTCCTGTAGCGAACTACAGTACAGCGGGGGTTTCACGTACGCTCCCCTGCGGGTGCATCCTCAAACAGCGAACCAACCAGCTACGGGCTAGCGGGCAGGCCGCGGCGGGACGTCTTACGCGAGCAGGGTCGGCTTCACCTGACGGAGCTTATCCAGCAGACCGTTCACGAACTTCGGAGATTCATTCGTGGACAGCACACGCGCCAGACCGACAGCCTCAGAAATTGCGACAGCATCCGGAACTTCGTCATTGTACAGAAGCTCCCAAGTGCCAATACGCAGCACGGCACGGTCCACGGCGGGCATACGCTCGAAGGACCAGTCACGGGCGTAAGTCTCCACAAACTCGCGGATTTCTTCGTCGTGGTCGCGGACGCCACGAATGATTTCCTCAGAGTAAGCAGAGATCTGCGCTACCGTGTACAGTCGGCGGCGGCGGAGTACCTCAATATAATCTTCGTTGCGCTGATCCGCCTCGAAGAGCACTTCGAGGGCGCGCAATCGGGCTTTCGTACGCGAATTCATTAGTCGTTCACGCGACCGAGGTACTCACCGGTGCGGGTGTCAACCTTGACCTTGGTGCCGGTCTCCAGGAACAGGGGAACCTGGATCTCGTAGCCGGTCTCAACGGTTGCGGGCTTGGTGCCGCCGGTGGAGCGGTCACCCTGCAGGCCGGGCTCGGTGTAGGTGATTTCGAGGACCACGGATGCGGGCAGCTCGATGTACAGGGGGCTACCCTCGTGCATTGCGATGGTTGCGGTCTGGGACTCGAGCATGTAGTTTGCTGCGTCGCCAACAACGGTTGCGGGAACGTTGATCTGGTCGTAGGTCTTCATGTCCATGAAGACGTAGTCGTCGCCGTCCTGGTACAGGTACTGGTAGTCGGAGCGGTCAACGGTTGCGGTTTCGATCTTAGCGCCAGCGTTGAAGGTACGGTCGACGACCTTGCCGGAGGTAACGTTGCGCAGCTTGGTGCGAACGAACGCGCCACCCTTACCGGGCTTAACGTGCTGGAACTCTACGACGGACCAGAGGTTGCCGTCAATCTTCAGGACGGCGCCGTTCTTAATATCGGTAGTGGATGCCATGGGGCTCTCCTTCGTGTCATCGACGCTCACGCCGTAGTGGTACCCGGCGAGGCGCTAAGTTTTCAATGAGCAAAAATATGTCCCGTACATTCTACAGGATGCGCACGAGTTTGCCTAGCAGGGGCGCCACAGTTTTTTTGTGCACCCCGCCCGGCTGGCGCGTATTAGCAAATACGTACCGAGTGCATCCGGTGAATATACGGGACTCACAACTACTCGGAGATGATTTCCTGGTAGGTCATGTACAGGATCGAGTCGTCCGGCACCTCGTAGACGCGCGGGCGAGCCAAACCGTCAAGAATGATGAAGCGCAGCAGGTTGCCGCGTGCCTTCTTGTCGCGGCGCATCGCTTCGAGCAGCTGGGGCCATGCGTCAGCCTTGTAGGAGGTGGGCAGGCCCAGGGATTCGAGGATGCGGCGGGTGCGTGCCACGAGTTCTTCGTCGGCGTGGCCGGTTGCCAGCGCCAGTTCGGCGGCGTAGACCATGCCGACGGACACTGCCGCGCCGTGACGCCACTGGTAGCGTTCGTTACGTTCGATGGCGTGGGCGAGGGTGTGGCCGTAGTTCAGGATTTCGCGGCGGCCGGATTCGCGCAGGTCCTCGGAGACGACCTCCGCCTTCACGCGTACGCTGCGTTCAATGAGTTCACGCATCACGGCGGACTGCGAGTCGCGTACGGCGTTCGGGTTCGCCTCGATCAGGTCAAGGATTTCGGGGTCTGCGATGAAGCCGCACTTGACGACCTCACCCATGCCGGTCAGCAGCTCATGTTCAGGCAGGGTGCGCAGGGTACCGATTTCGCAGAGCACCGCTGCGGGCGGCCAGAACGCGCCGACCAGGTTCTTACCTTCGGCGGTGTTGATGCCGGTCTTACCGCCCACGGCAGCGTCCACCATGCCGAGCAGGGTGGTCGGAATGTGAATAACGCGCACGCCGCGCAGCCAGGTTGCCGCGACGAAGCCGGCAACGTCGGTAATAGCGCCGCCGCCCACGGAGATGATCGCGTCGGTGCGGGTGAAGTCGTTCTGACCGAGCACCTGCCAGCAGAACGCCGCCACCTGGTAGTGCTTCGCTTCCTCAGCGTCCGGGATTTCGGCGCTGAACGATTCGTAGCCCATGGCGCGCAGGTCTTCCATGACCAGCTCACCGGTGGAACGCAGGGCACGCGGGTGAATCACGAGCACCTTCTTGGCGCGGTTGCCCAGAATTTCGGGGATTTTACCGAGCAGGTTGTGGCCGATGAGAACCTCATAGTTCTCACGCGGGGAACTGCCGGTCACCGGGATGCGGGTAATATCTTCCGCGCCGGAGGCACCGAAAGTGGGGGTGGGCTGAGTGCTCATCATGTGTCCTTTCACAGGTGAGGGGTTATGCTTGGGGGCGCTGCGCGCGGGAGGTGCGGGTTGCGGTCACGTACGCCTGGATTTCGGCGGTCATCTCGGTGATGGGGCGGCCGCCTCGTGCGTCCAGGGTGAAGTGCGCCAGCTCTTCGTATCGGCTGCGGCGGCGCTCAAAAATTTCGGTCCACCGCTCGACCGGGTTCGGCTGTAGCAGCGGGCGGGTCTTATTGCCGGTAATGCGCGGGGTGACGGTGTCAGCATCAACGAGGATGTACACCACGCATTCGTCCTTGAGCAGCTCCGCGACCGAGTCGGTCATGGGCGCGCCGCCACCGAGGGAGAACACCGTGTTGCGGTACACGGGCGAGGTGAGGACCTCTTCGATGGTTTTGCGTTCGAGCTCGCGGAAGTACGCCTCACCGAAAATCTCGAAGATTTCGGAGACTTCGCCGTAGCGTTCCACGATGAGCTGGTCGGCGTCGAGGAACTCGTAGCCGTAGAAACGCGCCAGGTGCGTACCAATGTAGGTCTTACCTGCCGCCATGGGGCCAATGAGCACGATGGGTCGGGAGCGTTCCGCGAAGTTCTCGTGCATTTCACGCACCTGCTGCGGGTGGATGCGAGCGCCGGCGGACTCGTCTTCTGCGAGCGCGTCTGCGGGGACAGCAAGCTCTGTGGGGACGGTGAGCTCTGCGGGTGCCACAGATTCAGCCAGGGTTGCGGGCAGCTCGGAAGCGTCGAGGGGCTTCTCCCCCGCCTGGTTCTCTTCTTCCGCGGGGGGCGCGGCAGGTACTGCGGGCGCGGCAACCTGAACCTTGCCAAACAGCGCCGGGGTCGGACGGACCGGCTTGGCGGGTTCAGCCGCGGGCACACCTACGGGGGCTGCGGGCGCAGCCGGCGCAGACTGGGGTTCAGCCTTCTGCACGGGAGCAGAAGCGCTCTCCCCCGCCGCTTCTGCAGGCTGAGCCTGCTTCGGAGGTGCCGGCTTGGGCACGGCAGGCTTAGGCACAGTCGGCTTGGGCGTAGCGACTACCGACGGTGCGGCCGGCTTAGGCGCAGTCGGCTTGGGGGCAGCGACTACTGACGGCGCGGCCGGTTTTGGAGCTACGGGCTTGGGTGCATCCGCCTGTGCGGGTTCCTTGCGGGGTTCCTCTTCAGCGGTGCCCATGCCCTGCAGGGCGCTGAGCAGCTTCAGGCGCAGGTCCTCATCCAGGCCGAGCGCCGGGTCGGCGTCCTCAGATACCGAGGAGGCGTACAGGCGCACACCCTGCGTGTTCGCCGCAGCGGCGGCGGGCAGGGGGCGGGCCCCGGAACGCATCAGGTCAGCGGGGGTGGGCACGCGAGAAGCCGGGCGCGCAGAAGAAACTGACGCGGAAGAAACCGATGCGGAAGAAACCGATGCGGCAGCCTCAACAGCCCCAGCGCCCGCAGCCTCAACACTCTGCTCAGCCGCAGCAGGTACACCGGGTTCAGATACACCGGGTTCTGTGCCGGTTTCCGGGCGCGGCGAAGCGCCCCCTCGCGCACGCTGCGTTGCCGCAGCAATACGCGCAAGGGGGCTCGAAGCGACCGGGCGAACACCCTGCTCCACAGAAACCTCCCCGGAACCGCGACCCTTCGCGCCGCGGCCCTCAGACTCCGCCGGAAGGGGCACTACGCGTCCCAACCAGCCACGTTAGACTCCCACGCCAGAGACGCCGGAATAGCGTCCAGGTAGGAATCCATGTTGCGGCGAGTCTCACCAATCGAGTCGCCACCAAACTTCTCCAGCGCAGCCTCAGCGAGCACCAGGGCGACCATAGCCTCCGCTACCACGCCTGCGGCGGGAACAGCACACACGTCCGAACGCTGGTGGTGGGCGCGAGCCTCTTCACCGGTAGAAGTGTCAATGGTCTTCAGGGCCTTCGGCACGGTCGCAATGGGCTTCATTGCCGCGCGCACACGCAGCAGGTCACCAATGCTCATGCCGCCCTCAATACCACCTGCACGGTTGGTATCGCGCGTTACGCCGTGCTCACCAATGGAAATCTCGTCATGAGCGGCAGTGCCCGGGCGGTCAGCGGTCGCAAAACCGTCGCCAACCTCAACGCCCTTAATCGCCTGAATACCCATCAGCGCTGCGGCAAGGCGCGCGTCCAGGCGGCGGTCCCAGTGCACGTACGAACCCAGTCCGGGAGGCATGCCGTATGCGAGCACCTCAACCACACCGCCGAGAGTCTCGCCGTCCTTGTGCGCCTCGTCCACGCGCTGAACCATCGCGTCGGAGGTTGCCTTGTCGAAGCAGCGCAGCGGGTCAGCATCCAGCTGGTCAACGTTGCGGGGCGAAGGCACCGGGGCGCCCTCGGGAGCGTGCACGCCACCCACAGCCACGGTGTGAGAAACCAGCTCAACACCCAGAGCCTTCAAAATCTGGGCGGCAACCACGCCAAGAGCCACGCGGGTCGCAGTCTCACGTGCGGAGGCGCGCTCCAGCACCGGGCGAGCCTCAGAGAAGTTGTACTTCTGCATACCCGCAAAATCGGCGTGACCGGGGCGCGGACGGGTCAGCGCAGCGTTACGCGCACGACCCTCAATCAGCTTCGGATCCACCGGGTCGGAGCTCATCACGTCAGTCCACTTGGGCCACTCGGTGTTCGCGATCTCAATCGCGACCGGGCCGCCCTGAGTCAGGCCGTGACGCACACCGCCCAGGATGCGCACGCGGTCCTCCTCGAACTTCATGCGGGCACCGCGGCCGTAGCCAAGGCGGCGACGAGCCAGGGCGTCACGCACCATGTCGCTGGTGAGTTCCACACCGGCGGGTACGCCCTCAATAATGCCGACGAGCGCCTCGCCGTGGGATTCTCCGGCAGTGAGCCAACGCAGGGCCATAGGTTAACCTCTTTTCATCGCACCCGCACCGCAGCGCAGGAGGAAGGAATAATAATTCTTCACGTGTATAAATAGTGTATAAAATGCCTGTTTACTGAGCGAGTGAAAGCACGCTTTTTTCACGAAACGGAAGCACGAGGCGCAAGATCAACCGCCGCGCACATCGCATTGATTAGACCCAGCAGTTCGGCGGGCTGCAGTTCACGGTCGGTAAACAGCAGCACCTGCTCCACCGCCTGATACAGCAGCATCTCCAGGCCAGAAACCATCGTGCCGCCGCTAGCCTCCCAAGCGCTCGCCAGCACCGAAGGCCACGGGTTATACGCAACATCGAGCAGTACCGGCCGGTGCGTCGCGGAGGCGCCCTTCAGCCCGCTCAGCTGGCTCGCCCACTCATCCGCCGCACGAGCAGGAAGAGTAGACACCACCGGGTGATGACCGCGCTCCGCAAGATTCTGCGGTAGCTCAACTAGGGAAATCTGCTCCATCTGAACGCCCAGGCGGTCCGCCGCCTCCTGCACGCTACCGAGCTTATGCAGGGAACGGGCGTACACGCTCACGCGGCGGTACCCCAACGCGTGCAACGCCGCCAAAGCAGAAATAGCGGTCGCTCCCCCGCCCACAATCGCGGCAGAATCCTTGAGCGGCTGCGGCTCCAAACCGGCGTGGCGCAGCGCGTTCACAATGCCAATCACATCCGTGTTATCGCCCAGCACCTTCTCACCGCGCGGATACACCGTGTTCACCGCACCGGTCACTCGGGCAGTCTCACTCAGCTCATCGCAATACTGAATGACCGCGGTCTTCAACGGCATCGTCACCGACAGACCCGCAATATACGGGGCGTCCTCCGTACCCTTCGGGTGGCGCACCCCGTGCATAATCTCCGGCAAATCATCGGGCAGAGTATCGCGGCGATCATAACCCAAATTCTGCTCACCCAAAAAGTCATACGCGGCACGATGCAGCGCAGGCGACAGCGAATGCGCAATAGGGTGCCCCAGCACGTAGGCGCGGCGAAGATACGGAGCTTCGCGGTACGGTTCAGTCTTCATCGATAGATACTCTTTCGCTCTCAACGCTGGGGAACACTCTCAACACTCAACGCTCGGGGCTTGCGGGCTTGCGGACACGCACGCCACGAACCCGCGTTCATAGGCGCACTCTACCCATTTTAAGGGACAAACCAATATTCAGGTACAGCAAAGGCGGGCACCTCCCCCACTCTCGTGGAGGCGGTACCCGCCTCAGCAAGGAACCTTCAGTCCAAAGCTACTAAATCGTAGCTACCAGCTAAACCGATTAGCTACAACTTAGCTACAGCGGTTCGGGTGCTTAGAACACCACTGGTTGTACTCTTCAACATAACGCTGGTGCTCAGCGTACGTGCGGGAGTACTTAGTCTCACCGGAGTCCAGGTCCACAGTCACCCAGTAGTAGTACGGGTTCTTCTCGGGAGCCGCAGCAGCCTTAATCGAAGCCAGCTGCGGGGAACCAATCGGACCCTTCGGAAGACCCTTATTCGCATAAGTGTTGTACTTATTGCTCTTATCGGCCTTCTGCTCTTCAGTCAGGTGGTACGAACGGACACCCAGACCGTAAGTCACGGTCGCATCCGACTGGATCAGACCCGAGGTCTCACCATCGGGGTTGTTCAGACGATTCTCAATGATGCCTGCAACCGCCACGTAGTCCTTCGGCTGAGCCTCAAGCTCCACGATGGAGGCGATGGTCAGAACCTCGAAGGTCTTCTGGTCGCCGCTCACGCCGGCTTCCTTCAGGTCAGCCTTGGTCTTATCAACCATGGTCTGAATGACCTTCTTGATGTCGGTGTCCTTCGGGAAGCGGTACTCACCCGGGTGCAACCAACCCTCAATCGAGGGGAAGTTGCTCGGCACACCGTACTGGGTGTAGTTGCTGACCGCGTCCTCAACCTGCTTGCGGGTGAACGCGCCATCGGAGCCAGAAACAATCAGATCGATGGTCTCGCTCACGCGCTTACCCTGCGGAATCGCCAGGTACAGTACGTTGCTGTTCGCCTCGATAATGGTCGTAATCGCGCTCGAGCTGCTCATGTGCTGCTGCAGTTCGTAGGTGCCAGGCTGCAGGTACTTGCCCTTGCTCTCCTTGGTGTACACCTCAACGAACTTATCAGCATCAGCAATAACGCCCGCCGCCTCAAGCTCCTGCGCCACCTGCGCGGTGGACTGGCCGGAACGAATCGTGAACGTCACGGTCGTACCATTGCCGCCACCCGAGTAGTCACGAGTCTTGAACGGGTCATAGCGAGTAATCAGGGCACCAGAAATAATGACCAGAGCCACGATAAACAAGGAAATTGCGCCCAGCAAAACGGCGTGGCGGCGGCGCTTACGCGCACGCAACGTAGCCACCGACACGATTTCCTGTTCCATCGTGATGCCGGTGATGCCCTTACGTTCATCCTCGGCTGTCGGCCTAAAGAGGTCGAGCCCGCTCTCTTCGGGATGTTTATTCTGTTCGGTCACTGAAGGTTCTCCGTTTCGTTGACGGCACCGACCGTGGTCCCTTCTGACTCGGACGGTCGGTTTTCTTCGTGGGCCGGATCGCTCACCTTGTACCCGGCTACGGACTGCCCCGCTTTGAGGGCATCCAGGCTGTACTGCAAAATGTTCACAGCCGCCACCTGGTCAACCATAGTCTTGAAATCTCGGCTGGAAACCCCAGCCTCGTGCAGTGCACGGTGAGCGCTCACGGTGGTGAGTCGCTCATCCACCAGCCAAATGTTAATGTGTGTTTTCTCTTCGGCATCCAGCTCGGAGCGCAGAGCCTGAGCGTACTCCCGAGCCATCTCCGTGGAGGGAGAATCCCCACCACGCATGGTCTTCGGAAGCCCGACGAAAACCTCCACCACCTCGTTCACCTCAATCAGCTTACGCAGAACGCGGCGGTCAGAGTTCTTCTTCGCGTCGCGGCGCAGCGTCTTGAGCGGGGTGGCGAGAATACCGTCGGGGTCGCTGAGGGCGGTGCCGACGCGGGCGTTACCCACATCGACACCCATCCGCACTCCGCGCTGGAATTCTGCCATGTTTAGGCCTGAGCCTGTGCGATAGCGTCGCGGACAGCGTCCAGTGCAGCACCAATCTTGGATGCGTCCTGGCCACCACCCTGAGCGACGTCGTCCTTACCGCCGCCACCGCCGCCGAGAACACCGGCAGCGACGCGAACCAGAGCGCCAGCCTTCACGCCAGCCTCACGAGCACCTTCATTGGTTGCCACCAGGACGACGGGGCGGCCATTAGCCACACCCACCACGGCGACAACAGCAGCCTCGGAGCCGAAGCGCGAACGCAGATCCAGAGCCAGGTCACGAACGCCGTTAGCGTCCAGCTCGCCAGCGTCATGTGCCAGAACGCGAACAGAACCGATGGTCTGTGCGTTCTCCAGCAGCTTGCCAGCCTCAGCCTGCAGCTTCTCGCGGCGCAGCTGAGCTAGTTCCTTCTCAGCAGCCTTCAGCTTAGCCAGAGTCTGGTTAATCTTCTCCGGCAGATCAGCGGAAGACTGAACCTTCATCAGGCCGGTCAGCTGGTTCACCAGGGTACGCTCAGCAGCCAGGTGGTTGAAGGAATCCAGACCCACCAGAGCCTCAACACGGCGGTTACCGGAGCCAACAGAGCCCTCGGTCAGCAGGGTCAGCGAACCAATCTCAGCGGACGAACCAACGTGGGTACCACCGCACAGCTCGCGGGAGAACTCGCCGCCGATTTCAACAACACGCACCACGTCGCCGTACTTCTCACCGAAGAGGCTCATAGCGCCCAGAGCCTTAGCCTCAGCCAGCGGCATCTCACGGGTAATCACCTCGTGGTTATCGCGGATTGCGAGGTTAGCGACCTCTTCCACCTCACGCTTAGCGGACTCGGACAGGCCCTCGCCCCACGCGAAGTCGAAGCGCAGGTAGCCTTCCTTGTTGAAAGAGCCACGCTGAGTAGCCTCGTTGCCGAGCACCTGGTGCAGGGCAGCGTGAATGATGTGGGTACCGGAGTGTGCCTTCTCACCGTCGCGGCGGCGCTGAATGTCAACCTGTGCCACAACATCGGCACCGACGTGAACCTCGCCCTCACGCACAACGGCGCGGTGAACGCTCAGGCCCTTCACGGGCTGCTGAACGTCCTGAACGTCAATGATGAAGCCGTTACCGGTGATAACACCGGTGTCGGCTGCCTGGCCACCAGCCTCGGCGTAGAACGGGGTCTCGTCCAGGACGACCTCAATCTTGTCGCCGGCCTTGGCGGCGGGCACGGACACGCCGTCCACCAGGATTGCACGCAGCTTAGTCTCAGTACGCAGCTCGGTGTAACCGGTGAAGATGGAGCCGCGCTCGTCCACGAGCTTACGCAGCTCAGACAGGTCAGCGAACGCGCCCTTCTTCGCCTTAGCGTCAGCCTGCGCACGGTGACGCTGCTCAGCCATCAGCTCACGGAAGGACTTCTCGTCAACCTTCACGCCAGCCTCAGCAGCCATCTCCAGGGTCAGGTCAATCGGGAAGCCGTAGGTGTCGTGCAGAGCAAACGCCTCAGCACCAGAAACAGCGTTAGAGCCGTCCTTCTTAGCCGCAGCAACAGCCTCTTCCAGACGCTCAGTACCGGTCTCAATGGTGTGCAGGAACGCCTTCTCCTCAGCGTACGCAATACGGGAAATACGCTCGAAGTCGTCAGCAACGTACGGGAACGCACCCTTCATCGCATCACGCGAAGCCGGGAACAGTACGGGCAGGCAGGGCTCAGTCACACCCAGCAGACGCATCGCACGAATCGCACGGCGCATCAGACGGCGCAGAATGTAGCCGCGACCCTCGTTGGAGGGGGTCACGCCATCAGCAATCAGCATCAGCGAAGAGCGGATGTGGTCAGCCACCACGCGCATACGCACGTCGTCCTCATAGCCCTCGTCCTCAGCGGACTCAGAGCCGTGGTACTTCTTACCGGACAGCTTAGAAGCAGCATCCAGAACGGGGCGAACCTGGTCGGTCTCGTAGAAGTTCTCAACACCCTGCAGCAGCATGGCAAGACGCTCAACGCCCAGACCGGTATCGATGTTCTTCTTCGGCAGGTCACCCAGAATCTCGAAGTCATCCTTACCGATGCCCTCGCCACGCTGGTACTGCATGAACACGAGGTTCCAAATCTCAATGTAACGGTCGTCGTCAGCCGCCGGGCCGCCTTCCTTACCATACGCGGGGCCACGGTCGTAGAAGATCTCCGAGTCGGGGCCTGCGGGGCCGGGCTGACCGGTGGACCAGTAGTTTTCCTTCATGCCCATACGCTGAATACGCTCAGCCGGGAAGCCCACCTTGTTGTGCCAAATGTCGAAAGCCTCATCGTCACCCTCATAAATGGTGACCCACAGACGCTCGGGGTCCAGGCCGTAGCCGCCCTTATCCTGAGGGGTGGTCAGCAGCTCGTAAGCGAAAGGAATCGCCTTCTCCTTGAAGTAATCACCGAAGGAGAAGTTACCAGCCATCTGGAAGAAGGTACCGTGACGCGCAGTCTTACCGACCTCTTCAATGTCCAGGGTGCGGATGCACTTCTGCACGCTGGTCGCGCGGGAGAACGGAGGGGTCTCACGGCCCAGGAAGTAGGGAATGAACGGCACCATACCGGCGATGGTGAACATAGCGCCGGGCTCGTTCGAAATCAGCGATGCCGAAGGCACCACAGTATGGCCGCGGGAAGCGAAGAAATCGATCCAGCGCTTAGAAATCTCCTGTGAGAGCATCTCGTTCCTTAGAGTAATCTGTGCGAAATTCTAAATTAGTCTACTGACCTATGGTGCCTGCCCGAGAGCAAAATGGCTAATCGAGCCAGTCTCGTACCGTGGTTTACGGGCGAAAACACCATCTTTTAAAACCTAGTTGAAGAAGCCGTCACCGAGCTGACGGTCACGCGCAATACGCTGCTCACGTGCTCGCTTCTGAGCCTCTTCCAAGGAGGCAATCTCAGCCTCCACCTCAATGAGTTCACGCTCAGCCAGGCGGCGGTTCGTGGACTCAATCTCAGCCGAGCTCATCTGGCGGTCCCACGTATCCAGGGAGCCAGGACGCAGATCCTGCTTCTGGCGCTCCACCTTAGCGTTGAGCTCCATCTCCTTCTCCTGCATGCCTTCACGCACGCGGGCGGCAAACTCAACAGCACGCAACGCATACGGCTGCAGGGGCTTGCCAATCGGCGAATCGAAGAACTTTCCCATCTGAGACTCCGGGTTGAGGGCAAGCTCACCATGCTCACGCATGAGCAGGGCGCTGCCGGGGGTACGCTGAGCAGGTTCGGAGGCGGCACGCCTGGAAGCGAAGTAACCAACCGCCGCGCCGGCGCCAAGCAGAAGAGCTGAACGAAGCAGACCCATTAGTTCTCACCGCCTGCAGAGTAAGAGGACTGTGCCGAACCGTACTGACCGCCAGTGCTACCAGTGTTGGCGGTGCCGTGTGCATCGCCGGACTTACCGCCGCGGAACGCCTGACGCACACCGTACGAGAAGGACGCAACCTTAATCAGCGGCTGACCCACAGTCGAAGTCACCAGCGAGGACAGCGCAGAAACGTTCGCGGACGCATCCGAAACGTTCGAGGTGATGTCGTCAACCTTCTCCAGCTGCTCATTGGTGGTCACCACAGTACGGGTCACCTCTTCAATGAGAGGGCCGGTGCTCTGGTTGAGCGAACGAATCGTCACGATAAGCTCATCAAACACCTTGGTCAGGCGAATAATGGGTAGCGCAAGCAGAGCCACCAGAATCGCAAAAACTCCTGCTGCAATCAGGCCCGCAATATCTCCGCCGGTCATCTATAACCCCATTCCGCTCAATGCATGATGCTTATCAATAGTCGTACAAGGCTGGACGCCACCGTGGCGCGCAGCCGGATCGTGCATACAGTTCAGGACTATATACACAGCTCAATCCCCTATTTTAGTCGAAAAATCCTTCAAGCGCCCCCTAAACTCTCATGAAACTCCCAGCGACGGAAGATTCACAGGTTCAGCAGCGCCACAGCCCTGTAGTGTATAAGCCCCAAAAACCCACGCGTTAAACGGGAACAACCCGCCCCCACCGAACGGTGCAGGACGGGTTGCTTCTCGAAAAATCGAGATTATGCCAGACGCGAGTAGTACTCAACGACCAGCTGCTCGTCGCAGATCACGGGGATCTCTTCGCGCTTGGGCTTGCGCTCAAGCTTTGCGTGCAGCTTCTCGATCTCAACGTTCAGGTATGCGGGAACCTCGGGCAGAACTGCCTGGTTCTCACCTGCAGCCGCAGCCTGGAAGGGGGTGGTCTTCTCAGCCTTGGGGTGAACGTGGATCAGCTGGCCGGGCTTGACGTGGAACGAGGGGCGGTCCACGCGAACGCCGTCAACCATGATGTGACGGTGAACAACCATCTGACGTGCCTGTGCAATGGTGCGGGCGAAGCCTGCACGCAGAACCAGAGCGTCGAGGCGGGTCTCGAGCAGCTCGACCATGTTCTTACCGGTCTGGCCCTCGGTACGCTTTGCCTCGAGGTATGCGCGGCGCATCTGTGCCTCGCGGATGTTGTACTGAGCGCGCAGACGCTGCTTTTCCTTCAGCTGGGTAGCGTAGTTGGAGTCAGCCTTCTTGCGGGCACGGCCGTGCTGGCCGGGGCCGTAAGGACGACGCTCGAGGTACTTTTCTGCCTTCGGGGTCAGTGCAATGCCCAGGGCACGGGACTGACGCACGGTACGGCGGGTGCGGTTGTGCTTAGCCACAATCTACCTTTCTATGTGAGGCTCCTGCACCCTTGCGGGTGGGGCCTCGGTCTGTTGAATACTGGCCTCCTCGGTTGACCCCGCCGGGATCCGTACGCGACCGGTTCGGTCGTTGCTGTACGGCGGTGGGGCGGAGAGCTCGGGGCAGAGTACCCCGCAGCTACATTACTGACGCTCGCACGAATGCGGGCATAGTAATTGCCAGACCCGTCAAGCTTACCGGATGCGCCAGGGCTTTACCAGCCTTTTGGGAAATCTTTGGTTCAAATCACTGTGCGTGTGGGTTTTTGACACTTACCCACACGACCCCACAGGAATTATTTATGCCCGTCAGAGCTATTTAGGTGCGACTTCCCCAAAAAATTGCGGTGCTGGGATGTTGGATTGTAATCATTTCGTTATTTTTAACCTGTGTCTTTATGGGAATAGCTTGAATCAGACCCCCATATCGCCTAGACTAGAAACCATAACAAGCTTGGCGTCCGCCCTTCCGGGAAGGCCGACAGTCAAGACGTCTATCACAACTCAAAACTCTGACGCGGTGCGCAGTACTACCGAGGTACTACGCACCGCTTTCTGTTTACCCTCTTTTAGGAGGGGTGGGTAAGCTGCCCGGCGAACCCTCCCGCGCGGCTAGTTGATACGGGGCTCATCGCGCAAGCAAATCTACGCCGTAAAACTGTACCCACACAGTGCAGCAGCTGTACCTTCGTTTGAGGCAAGAAGCTCTGCAACGACCTCGTCTGGGTTCGGCAAAGCAGAATCATCCCATTCAATATCGAACACAAAAAGAACGACTTCCTCAGCAGGAACACCAAAAAGCTCAACAACAGACGGTAGGCTGCGCATATCCCCCGCAAGATTATCTGTCACCTCTGCAAAAAGTAGCGTATAAGTGAGCAGTTCCCTGTCAAGCACCTCACGCCACGTAGTCCACCCCTCCGGAGCCACAGCATGGAGCAGAGAATACGGGGTGAAAACATGGGTGTACGGGCCAAAAGCTACCTCTACAGCAGACCTCTGACCGGCAATTCCACCCTGCAGAGGGTTACTCACAATATGCCAGTCCACGTACTTCTGATGCACGAGACACACGGTCGCCTCATAGGTACCGTCACCTACCGTAAAGCGAAGGCCCGCCTCCGACAGAAGCTCCGGCTCACCCTTCATGTAAAGTGCCGACCGGCGCGCCAAACAATAGGCCTTCCGCCCAGCATAAAGTTCACCTCGCGAACTAAGCCCGCTGAAATCATGCACCAGCTCGGTAGCAGTTATAGGAGGTGAGGAAAGAGAGAGCTTCATCCGTTCATTTCCTAAGTATTACTAGGCGCCGCGTAAGCTAACGGGTCGTATCCTGCACCGGTGCCGCATCCAAAATACGGCGAATACGCTCACGACGCTCCGTCAACGTACGCTCAAAACCGTGCTGCGTCGGCTCGTAGTAGACCGTGCCGCGCAGAGTATCCGGTAGGTACTGCTGCGCCGCCACATGCCCCGGCTCATCATGCGCATACACATACCCCACGCCGTGACCAAACTGCTTAGCCCCCGCATAATGACCATCACGCAAATGCACCGGAACCTGACCCGAAGCACCCGCACGCACATCCGCAATCGCGCGGTTAATCGCGTTATACGCCGCGTTCGACTTCGGCGCGAGCGCACAATAAATCACCGCCTGCGAGAGGATAATACGCGCCTCCGGCATGCCCACCAGCGCCACCGACTGCGCCGTAGCCGTCGCCACCTGCAACGCCTGCGGATCAGCCAGGCCAATATCTTCACTCGCCAAAATCATGATGCGACGCGCCACAAAACGCGGATCCTCGCCGCCCTCCAACATGCGCGCCAGATAGTGCACCGCGGCATCCGCATCAGAGCCGCGCATGGACTTAATGAACGCACTCACCACGTCATAATGCTGATCGCCCGAACGGTCGTAGCGGATCGCGGCGCGGTCCACCGCCTCCGTAGCATGCGCCAGGGTGATGCGCACGGGCGCGGCAGGTTTCGTAGACTTCTCCCCCGACTCCCCCGCCGGGTCTGCCAAATCTGCCAAATCCTCGGCGGAGCGGGCAGATTCTGCCGAAGCCTGTTCGGCCTCGCTAAACGCAATCGCAGCCGCCGCCTCCAGCGAGGTCAGGGAGCGGCGAGCGTCGCCTCCCGAAACCGCCGCGAGGTGGGCGCGCGCATCCTCATCAATGACCGCCGCACCGTCAAAACCGCGCGGGTCAGCCAACGCACGGTCAATCAGCTGCTCAATATCGGACTGCTCCAGCGAATGAACCCGCAGCAGCAGCGAGCGCGAAAGCAGCGGCGAAATAATGCTGAACGACGGGTTCTCCGTCGTAGCCGCCACCAGAATCACCCAGCGGTTCTCCACGCCGGGCAGGAGCGCATCCTGCTGAGCCTTCGTGAAACGGTGAATCTCGTCGAGGAAGAGCACTGTGGTCGTACCGTACATGTCGCGGTCGAGCAACGCCTGATCCATGACTGCGCGCACATCCTTCACGCCCGCGGTAATCGCCGAAAGCTCCACGAACTTACGACCCGGCGCGCGCGCAATCACATGCGCCAGGGTGGTCTTACCCGTACCCGGAGGGCCGTACAAAATCACCGAGGACGGGCCAGCCGGGCCGGCATTCTCCCCCGCCAACACGCGCAGAGGCGCACCCGGAGTCAGCAGATGCTCCTGGCCGAGAACCTCATCAATCGTGCGCGGACGCATACGCACCGCCAACGGCGCACGAGACGCCGAACGGGCAGAATACGCACGCGACGCAGAGGCACGCGAGGAGGAGGGCTCCTCAGCGGGCGCACCAATCAGGCTCACGCGGTCCCCGTCATCGGGCAACTCAAGATCAAAGAGGGAATCAGCCATAGTCTTACTCTATCGTTTCACAATCTGGAGGCGGGTACGGGGTGTGGATATACAGCTGCGGATTTAGCTCGCGGCGTGACACCACACGGGTTAGCGCCGCTCTTAAAGGGTCTCACTATCGAGAATCAGGGTCACCGGGCCGTCATTGACGAGCTCCACCTGCATGTCCGCACCGAACACGCCGGTCTCCACGTGCAGGCCACGCTCACGCAGCGCCTGAACATAGTCGTTGAACAGCGGCTCGCTCACCGCACCGGGCGCAGCAGCAGACCAGGAGGGGCGGCGGCCCTTCTTCGCATCCCCGTACAGGGTGAACTGGCTGACCGCCAGTACGGGTGCGCCCTCATCGAGCAGGGACTTCTCCCCCTCCAGCAGGCGCAGGTTCGCGGTCTTATCGGCAAGCTTCGCAATCTGTGCCGCACCGTCACCGTGCGTGATACCGACCAGAACCAGGTAGCCGGGCTGCTCAATCGCACCGACCGTCTCACCCGCCACACGTACCGCCGCGCGGGTCACGCGCTGAATAACTACTCGCATCGTTCACCTTTCATCATGGAACCGGCCTTCGCCGGGCTCATACATCTCTTTCGACACCACTCTCAGCGGCTGGTTTAGGGGAGCCGCAGTTCTAGAAGCAACAGCCTCAGAGCACGCCGCGCAACTGCACGGCACGCAAAAACTGGTTCGCCGCCCGCGGGGTACGAAACTCAATAAAACGCTTCTGCAGATGCTGCCCGCGAGCCTCCGCCAGCAACTCCCCGACGTGCGGGTAGCTCCTCCACGTGTACCGAATCATGTTGTCCGGGTCGCGCAGAATATTCTTCAGCGGCGGCTCCACATTATCAGCCCACAGCCTCTGACCCGTCACGGCACGGCGCACCGTCCGGCGAACCACACGCCACATAACCACCGCACGGCTATAGTGCAAGTAAATCACCACATCCGCACGCTCCAGCAGGCGGCCGCGCACCTGCGGATACTGCCACTCCGTAATCCACGCAGGCCGCTCAATGAGCGTCTGAACATCCGCTTCAAAACTAGGGCGCGGAGTCCAGTTCGGACCCCAATGCAACGAGTCCATCTCCGTATGCGGAATGTCCAGGAGGCGCCCCAACCGCGCCGCGAACGTCGTCTTACCGCTACCGCTCGGGCCGGCAATCAGAATACGCATGCTCCCCTCCCCCTTTGGTTAGTACACAAATCGGCACGCACGCCAGTTGATACAAAAGGTGGGCTGCGACCCTGCACCAGCAGAATACACAGCCCACCCTCAACGGCGACCCCGGCACAACTCAACGCCCGCCAGGTTCACGCCGCACAGGCCCACACCCCTACGGGGCGCACGACCAAAGACTAGAGAAGATTACTCCTCGTCCTTCTTCTTCGGCTTGAAATCAACGCCAGCTTCCTTACGCTGCTCCGGAGTAATCGGTGCAGGAGCCGCAGTCAGCGGATCGAAACCGTTACCGGTCTTCGGGAACGCAATAACCTCGCGAATCGAATCAACGCCAGCCAGCAGAGACACAATACGGTCCCAACCGAACGCAATACCACCCATGGGCGGCGCACCGTACTTGAACGCATCCAGCAGGAAGCCGAACTTCTCCTGAGCCTCTTCCTCACCAATGCCCATCACAGCGAACACGCGTTCCTGCACGTCACGGCGGTGAATACGGATTGAACCGCCACCAATCTCGTTACCGTTGCAGACAATGTCGTAAGCGTACGCCAGAGCCGAGCCGGGGTCAGTGTCGAAAGTATCCATGAACTCGGGCTTCGGGGAGGTGAACGCGTGGTGCACAGCAGTCCACGCGGAGTGACCCAGAGCCACGTCACCGGACTCAGTAGCCTCAGCAGAAGACTCGAACATGGGAGCGTCAACAACCCACACGAAGGACCACTCGCCGTCCTTAATCAGGCCGGTACGGTGACCAATCTCAACACGAGCAGCACCCAGCAGCGCACGGGAAGCCTTAGCCTCACCAGCAGCGAAGAAGATGCAGTCGCCGGGCTTCGCACCGGTAGCCTCAGCCAGGCCAGCACGCTCAGCGTCAGTAATGTTCTTAGCCACCGGACCGGTCAGCTCGCCATCCTCCTGAATGAGGACATAAGCCAGACCCTTAGCGCCGCGCTGCTTCGCCCACTCCTGCCAAGCGTCCAGGGTACGGCGAGGCTGAGAAGCACCGCCGGGCATCACAACAGCACCCACGTAAGGAGCCTTGAAAACGCGGAAAGTGGTGTCCTTGAAGTACTCGGTCAGCTCAGTCAGCTCCAGACCAAAACGCAGGTCAGGCTTGTCCGTACCGTACTTCTCCATCGCATCCTTGTAGGTCATGCGCTGAATCGGGCGGGGAACCTTCACATCAATCAGGTTCCACACAGCCTCAACGATGCGCTCGCCCAGCTCAATGATGTCTTCCTGATCAACGAAGGAAGCCTCGATGTCCAGCTGAGTGAACTCAGGCTGACGGTCCGCACGGAAATCCTCATCACGGTAGCAACGAGCAATCTGGTAGTACTTCTCAATACCGCCCACCTGCAGTAGCTGCTTGAACAGCTGCGGGGACTGCGGCAGAGCATACCAAGAACCCGGAGCCAGACGAGCCGGCACCAGGAAGTCACGCGCACCCTCAGGGGTCGAACGGGTCAGGGTCGGGGTCTCAACCTCAATGTAGCCGTCCTCGGCCAGCAGGTTGCGTGCCGCACGGTTCGCGTCCGAACGCAGGCGCATGATGCGAGCCGGCTCCGGGCGGCGAAGATCCAGGTAGCGGTAGCGCAGGCGCGCCTCCTCACCCACCTCAACGTGCTCGTCAATCTGGAAAGGCAGCGGAGCGGCAGTGTTCAGCACCTCAACGGCGGACACCTCAACCTCAATCTCGCCGGTCGCCAGGTTCGGGTTCTCGTTACCCTCCGGGCGCTTAGTCACCAGACCGGTCACACGCAGCACATACTCGTTGCGCAGGTGCTCAAAATCAGCCTCATTGTGGAAAACACACTGGGTGACACCCTCACGGTCACGCAGGTCAACGAAAGCGACACCACCGTGGTCGCGGCGGCGAGCCACCCAACCGGTCAGGGTAACAGTCTCTCCAATATTTGCGGCGGTCAGCTCGCCGTTGGTGTGAGTGCGAAGCACAGACATTCCTTTCATAGCGGGCACCTCACGACTATAGACAGTAGCCGGGTACACGCGGTTGATGATATGCGCACACTGCGTGCGCCTCATATATTGTATCCCCTCCGGGCAGGTCGATGGCGGGTCGGGGCAAGTCAGGCACCAGAAAATGGGGTGCGGAGGCGGGATGCGGGTAGGGCGGCAGGTTCGTGGGTGTCTGCGGTCGATAGGTTAGTGTCTTCGCCATGGGTCTTTAACCCGGGGTGAAGGCATTAACCTATCGAAAAGCCACTACCCTATCGAAGTATTACCGGGGAATCCACTCCGCATGCCTGTGGACAAACACTTTTTCGGTAGAATCCGCGAAGTTATCCACAGATTTCACAAACAAGCCCCACAACCTCACACAGCCTGCCAGGATAAAGCCTATGAACACCGTAACTATTCCGTGGCAACGCGTCCCAAACGTACTACCGGCTACACCAGAAATTACCCGCGCCGCAGATCTGCACCCATTCGTGCTGAACTCCCAGATGCTCAACCTGCGAGGAATCGGGCCAAAACGCATTCGCAAGCTAGTGGCGGAAGGGTCTCTGCAACGTATCCAGCGAGGAGCCTATATTTACACCCGCGATGCCCAAGCGCTCACCCCCGAAGAGCGGCTCACGGTACGGTGCATCGCTGCTCAGATGATGGGTCTTCAAGGAATCTTCTCCCACACATCAGCCGCGGCGCTATGGGGACTTGATGTACTCTCTGTTCCCCAAATGATAAGCGTGTATAGCTGTAGTCATAGCACCTCTGACAAGGGAAGAATCACCCGGCATTACAGCGCCCCTGGCCCCGAGGAAGTCACCAGGTTGCCGGGCACATCCATCATGGTTACGACGGTGGCTCGCACGCTGCAGGATTGTGCTCGCAGCATGCCCTTTCGGGAGGCGGTGGTCCTCGCTGACTCCATCATGCGGCGGAAACTCTTGGAACCCCACGAGGTGACTGAGATTCTACTGAACCTCACCGGGTACGGCGGCTCCGCCGGGCCTCTCCTGGCGCAGGCGGTGGATGCATCCAGCGAGTCGGCTGGTGAAAGCCTCACCCGGTGCCTACTCATGGAGCACAGGCTGCCCCTCCCCGTAACGCAGTACCCGATTTCATGCGAAGGCCGTAACTATCGAGTGGACTTCACCTGGCCCGAGGCGCGCGTCATTCTCGAGTTCGACGGCGAACAGAAATACGTGGACCACCCCGGCAGGGACCGCTACGAAGCCACCCGCGACCGTGCTCTAACCCGCGCCGGCTGGACGGTCGTACACCTCACATGGGCTGACATCTTTCAAAAAGAGCGGGAAGTCATCACCCACTTGCGGAAACTACTCTTGAGATAAAGCGAGGAAACGCCTCAGTCGATAGGTTAGCGCCTTCACCCCGGGTTAAAGACCCACGGCGAAGACACTAACCTATCGAAAATCTGGGCTCACACAAAAGACCCGCCCGGCAGGGAGGTCAGTCCTCCCCACCAGGCGGGTACACATCCATATGCAGGCTACAGTAACCAAATTATTACAGCAGCCAGATACTACAGCGGCAAAACACCGCAGGCATTACAGGCCCTAAGATGACAGGCCCCTAATGTTTACAGGCCCTCAGCACGCACAATCTGAACGTGCAGGTCCTCAGCCGGCGGCATCCACGAAGCCGGATCAGCAGCAACCTGCTCACCCGAACGGATATCCTTCACCTCGTGAACCGGGGCACCCGACTCATCCGACGAAATGAACCACACGAACGGAATGCCGCGCTTCTCAGCGTACTTAATCTGCTTACCGAACTTCGCCGCATTCGCAGACACCTCGCAGGCAATGCCGCGGGCACGCAGCGCATCTGCAACATCATTCGCGGCCGACCAGCCCTCATCATTCGTCAGGGCAACAAACACAGCCGAAGGCACCTTACGGCTCGCCTGCGCAAAACCCTGCGACAGAATACGAGCCACCACACGAGTCACACCAATCGACAGGCCAACACCCGGGTACGTCTTCTTACCGTTCGACGCCAGCGACTCATAACGGCCGCCCGAGCAAATCGAACCCAGCGACTCGTGACCAACCAGAACAGTCTCATACACGGTGCCGGTGTAGTAGTCCAGGCCGCGAGCAATCGACAGGTCAGCCAGCACCTTACCCGGCGCACGGCGAGCCGCCTCCTCAATGACCTCAGCCAGCTCAGCAAGACCCTGATCCAGCAGCTCATGCTCCACCGAATACTTAGCCGCAAGCGCACGCACCTGCTCCACAAAAGAAGCATCCTCAGTGCGGATCTGCGCCAGCTCCAAGGCGGCAGCGGCAGCATCCGCGCTCGCACCAGCCTCAGCCTGCAGCTCCTCAGCCACACGCTCAGCACCGATCTTCTCCAGCTTGTCAATAGAACGCAGAACAGCCGCAGTATCAGTCAAACCCAAGCCCAGATAGAAACCCTCAGCCAGCTTGCGGTTATTCACACGCAGCTTGAACTCAGGAATCGGCAGCTTCGACAGCGCATCAACAACAACCAGCGCCAAGGTCACGTCGTAACGGAACGGCAGCTCACCGTCGCCAACCACGTCAATATCAGCCTGAGTGAACTCGCGGGCACGGCCCTCCTGCGGACGCTCACCACGCCACACCTTCTGAATCTGGTAACGCGAGAACGGGAAATTCAGGTAACCGGCGTTCTCCACCACGTAACGGGCAAACGGCACGGTCAGGTCAAAGTGCAGAGCCAGCTTTTCCTTAGCCTTCGCAGCCTCGTCCTCCTGCAGGCGAGAAATTGCGTAAACTTCTTTGTCAATCTCACCCTTGCGCAGCAGCTGCTCAATAGTCTCTACCGAACGAGTCTCAATCGGGGAGAAACCGTGCAACTCAAAAGTCTCACGCAAAGTGTCCAGAACATGATTCTCAACCAACCGCTCAGCCGGAAGATACTCGGGAAAACCAGACAGCGAAGCCTTGCGAGCCATACGCGATACTCCTTGACAAAGAACTCGACAACAAAACCCCGGAACACCTCCGGGCATATCTACCCATCATACCAACACCCGCCCCAGCACAGCACCCACTCCCCCAGCTCACCCGACACAAACCCGCGCAAACCCGCAGCCGGCAGGTTCGCCCACAACACAACACGACCAGACACTACTCACACACACCCCACAGAGGCTATGCTTAGGAGGTGCACACGCACACCCAAACGGGTGCCCACCACGGGGAACAGCGCAAAGGCGCCCCACCCCCAGCACCCCCGAGTGAAAGAGTTATAGCGGTGACTACCAAACCCGACGACACTGTAAACCTCGAAAAGGCACGCCAGTACGGCCGCGTCTCCGAGGACGGCCACGTCTTCGTCATTGTCGACGGCGAAGAATACGCCGTAGGCCAGCTGCCCGGCGCCTCCGAAGAAGAAGCGCTCAGCTACTTCGCCCGCAAGTTTGAAAACGTCGAGGCGCAGGTTGCCCTGCTCGAATCCCGCCTCGCCAACAACGCCCCTGCCGCAGACCTGCAGAAGGGCATCACCTCCATCGGTGCACAGATTGGTGTGCGCAACATGGTCGGTGACTACTCCGGCCTGCAGAAGCGCCTCATCTCCCTCGCAGAGCAGATCGCTGAACTCGGCGAAAAGCAGCAGCAGGCACGCACCGAAAACCGTGAACGCGCCCTCGCCGTCCGCGAAGAAATCGTCGCGGAAGCCGAGCAGATCGCCGGCCAGGACCCCGACCAGATCCACTGGAAGAACTCCCACTCCCGCATGAACGAACTGTTCGAAGCGTGGAAGAAGGCACAGCGCGAAATTCACCTGGCAAAGAGCGTAGAGGACGAGCTGTGGAAGCGTTTCCGTGCAGCCCGCACCACCTTCGACCGCAACCGCCGCGCACACTTCTCTCAGCTCGACGACCGCAACGCACGCATCAAGCGCGCCAAGGAAGAGCTGATTGCACGTGCGGAAGAGCTGTCCACCTCGACTGACTGGTCTGAGACTTCCCGCGTATACGGCGACCTGATGCGCGCCTGGAAGCAGGTACCCCGCGGCCACCGTCGCGAAGACGACAAGCTGTGGGCACGCTTCCGCGCGGCACAGGACGTGTTCTTCAACGCCCGCAACGAAGCCGAAGCAGCGCAGGACGCAGTCTACGCCGAAAACCTCAAGGTCAAGGAAGCACTGCTCGAAGAAGCACGCGCACTCCTGCCCGTCGAAGACATCGAGGCAGCAAAGGCATCCTTCGAGAAGATCCTGGACCGCTGGGATGCGGCAGGCCGCGTGCCCCGCAACGACCTGCGCCGCGTCGACGGCGAACTGCGCCGTATTCAGGACGAAATCAACGGCGCCGAAGAGGCAAAGTGGAAGCGCAACGACCCCGCCAAGGCGGCACGCGCGAACTCCCTGCTCGCACAGATCGAGGACTCTCTCGCCGAGCTGGAAGCAGAGCTCGCAGCAGCTGAAAAGGGCGGCGACTCCAAGAAGATCGCCAAGGCTAAGGAAGCTCTGGAGGCGCGCCGCGCCTGGGCAGCAACCCTGCAGGGCTTCGGCAACTAGGGTCTAGCCGACGGTCTAAATAACGGTGTAATTAACGCCGAGAAGCCACATGTGTTTCGAAAAGCCACTTTTTTGGTGGCTTCTTGAAATACATGTGGCTTCTGCGTGTCTGCGGAATGTCTGCTGGGTGTCTGTGGGATGCGGGATATCTGCGGGGTGCGGACTTTTAGGATCGGCTGGAGGGACTAGTCATCAACGGGCTCATAATTCATGATTTCCCATTTCTGCCCGTTGTGCTTCAGCTCAAATCTAAAGGTGTCATCGGTTTTATCGTCATTACTCCATTTGCGCCAGCTACCGTCAGATTCAACATAAGTCTCGTAATCCCATTCGCGGTACGCCTTCCAGAAATAGGTTTCACCGTCTTCTGACCAGGGGTTACCGTCAGCAAGATAATGGTTTATACCGCCAATGACCCATCCGCCTCTCTTGTAAAGGTCCTCGACGCCTGTATAGGCCTTACGTTCGTCTTCAAAAGTAGGGGACATGAACTTGAAAGCCATCGAGTAATCGCCAGTTTGAGTACCGTAATTACCCCACAAGATCCAGGCATCCATCGTCTTGCGTATGCCCTCTAGAGACTTTTCGTTGTAGCCGTCCTCCGGAGCATTGGGTTTCGGTACATTCTGTGCTGGACCGTATTTATCAGCAGGGCGGTACTCGCCATCGGGTGCTTTTGATCCGCCCGAGTAGCCTCGGACAGTAGACGGGGTAGCGCTTGCCGAAGGCGACTCCGACACCGCTACAGACGCCGAAGCCGTCTCGCTCGGCGCGGCGGAAGTCGTGGCTGCCGCCTCGTTATTAGCTTGCTGACCGCAGGCTCCAAGAAGGGTACTGAGACCCATGAGTGCGCCGCCGTTCAACAACGCTCGACGAGTAAGAAAAACGGAAGTCATGGAAGTAGATTCCTTCTATCGGTGTGGTGTGAATGGGGGATGCTGATTAGAAAGCGGAAGATAGAGAAATTCTCGAAGCAAGAATAAGAATTCTTGCGATACTAATAAGTGCTTTATATTTCCTATTTAGTCATCTACTTGTTCAAAATCGATAATCTTCCAGCCCTCAGAGGTGTACTTGAACGAGAACTTCCACGTGTCGTCATCCTTTCTGTCATTCTCGTAAGACTTCCAATCACCGTTAGGTTCAATGTACATAACGTAACCCCACTCCCGGTACGCCTTCCAGAAGTAAGTCTCCCCCTCGATCCAGGGGTTCCCGTCAGCAATGTAGTGATCAAGTCCCGCGATAATCCAGCCGCCTCGCTTGTAGAGGGCTTCAAGACCTTCGTAGGAGTCTAGTAGTTCGGTAAAGCTGCTATCAACGAATTTGCGTGCTTGGCTGTAGTCTCCGGTTTGGGCGCCGTAGTTGTTCCATTCAATCCACGCGTTGAGTGTTTTGCGTAGACCTTCATTGGATTTTTCTCGGTATCCGTCCTCAGGTGATGCAGGTTTCGGAACGTTTTGTGCCGGACCGTTAGGGTCAGCTCCGCGGTACTCCCCGTCAGGTGCCTTTGAGCCGCCGGAGTAGCCGCGGGTAATGACCGGGCTCGGAGTAGCTGATGCAGAAGAGGCATCGGAAGCCGCCGTAGAAGCTGAAGCGGAAGTCATTTCGCTCGGCGTGGCGGAGGCGGTCTCGCTCGGTGCTGCCGAGGCGCTCGCCTCATTAGCCGCCTGCTGGCCGCATGCCGCAAGCAGGGCACCAAGACCCAGAAGGGTACCGCCGCTCAACAGTGTGCGGCGGTTCAAAATAACGGAAGTCATGGAAATACATTCCTCGTATCGGTGTGAAGTGTGAATAGGGGGGCTGGTTAGAAACCGGAAGACTAACCAGCTGAAGGGGAGAACCCCGATAGCTGAGAAGCCACATGTGTTTCGAAAAGCCACGAGAATGGTGGCTTCTCGGCGAACATGTGGCTTCTCAACGTAAGACCCACAGTGGACTTTACATGTCGGGCCAGTCGCGGTGCAGCGAAT
>NZ_KV812882.1:758226-760856 GCF_001813565.1 Rothia sp. HMSC068E02 | reverse complement strand
CATTCAGGTGCCAGCGCTGACCGGTACGGATATCGGCCTTACGTAGGCGCGGGTTCGGGTTATCTTTTTTACCCATGGTGGGGTCGTTCTTGCAGCCCCAACGGGTGTCGTCTTCATCGCAGGTGCCGCCGACGCGTCCCACATCAACCCACCACACACGCACCAGCAACGGATCACTGGTCGCCTGCGGGGTCACCATCATCATTTGCCAGGGGCCACCATCCACACGGAAACGAGCCGTGTAATGCACGGTCGCATACGCATGGAAATTACCGGAACGCTGGTAAGCGTAGCTGGTATCCGTCTGCCGCGGACGCTCACGAGGGTAGGTGGTGACCGGTTTGCCCGCGGTGTAGTTGGTGTCTGTATCGCCGTTGCCGTACTCGATGACATAGGAGGAGGGCATGAGCTCAATTTCGACGTGTCCGGCGAGCATGTCTGCTTCGAGGCGGTAGGGGCCTCCGTCGTCGACGTAGAAGTTGATCTGGTCGCCCTTGTAGACGTTGGGGTCGCCTTCTGCTCGGCCAGTGCCTGCGGGGTTGTTGTAGGACTGGTGCAGGGTCGGCTTGCCCGGCTCTAGCGATTCTGCTGCGTGGAGGATTTCCTCCATGACTTCTTCGTAGGTCGGGCCGGTGGGTCCGGGGCTGTCGGCGCTGGTCAGGGTGCGGGTATCGTTGGGAATGCAGCTAGCAGAAGAAGGACTATGTCTGCTTCCACCACGGTCGATAGGAATTCCGTTTTCGTCTACGGTCATGTTTGTATATCCAACATGCCCTACTCGTCCGTCTAGCGTGGTGCAGAAGAAATTGTTGGGGTTGTCTTTATAAGATGTAACATAAAATCCCTCGCGCCGTTTTGTCGTATCTGTTTCGGGGGCAGGCGTTACTGGCTGGTTTGTAACGGAATCAATATCTGAAGCGCTTCCTGTTCTTTCCGTATTTTCATTTCCAACCATTTCTTTAGGAGGAATTTTCTCTTGGCATATGCTAGCAGTATTATTTGATGAACATTCACTCGTTTTTACATCTGCAAATGAGGGGAGAATACTAAGTTGAAATATTTGTATGCTTACAAAAGGGAGGAAGAGAATTTTATGCCACTGCTTCATTTTAATCTTCAACCTTTACATACCCAATAAGCTCCCATTTTTGACCGTTGTGCTTTAGCTCAATTTTATAAGTGTCGTTAGTTTTATCTTCATTGGTCCAAGAGCGCCAACTACCATCAGCCGCGACATAAATCTCCTTTTCCCAGACATGGTAAGCCTTCCAAAAATAAGTCTCCCCGTCCTCAGACCACGGCGCGCCATCAGCAGTCAAGCTTTCAATACCATCAATCACCCAACCACCATGCTGGTAAAGCCTCTCGACACCCTCATAAGCCTCCAACTCGCTCTTAAAAGTCGGCGACACAAACTGACGAGCCATCGAATAATCACCAGTCTGCACGCCATAATTACCCCATTTAACCCAAGCGTCCAAAGTCTTACGCATACCTTCAACAGACTTCTCACGGTACCCGTCTTCAGGCTCAGCAGGCTTGGGCACATTCTGCGCCGGACCGTACTTATCAGCAGGGCGATACTCGCCGTCAGGCGCCTTCGAACCACCCGAATAACCGCGGACAGTAGACGGGGTAGCACTCGCCAAGGGCGACTCAGATGCCGCCGCAGACGCCGAGGTGGTCTCGCTCGGCGTGGCGGAGGCGGTAGCTGCCGCCTCGTTATTAGCCTGCTGACCGCAGGCTGCGAGCAAGGCACCCAGGCCCACAAGTGCGCCGCTACCCAGCAGGGTACGGCGATTAAAGATGGTCGAATCCATGGAAGATACGCTCCTATCGTCGGTGATGGTGTGTTGTTTAGTTACTAGTCGGCCCGTTATTCGCAGGTCAAGTTGGCTGCCGGAAGGAAAACAGCCCCGTAGCGCACCCAACAAACGCATCAATGCGTTATGGAACACTACAGTTACCACCCTACCGCATCTTTGTGTCTATTTGTGTTGCTTTGAGTGCAATAGTATCTGAACGTCATTATTCGGACACATCAATGCTTTATGCATCAAATAAATCTACACTCACGGAGGCTCTGCCCCTGCAGAATTTGTGCCATGGTTTAGTGTCTTCGACCATGGTTTTTAACTACGACCAAAGACGCTAACCTATGGCACAAATCCGCAACTCATGACCGGATCCCCATCTGTGACAGGTGGGCGGGCTACACGGCGAGCGCATACATGTCGCGAAGTGCCTCTTCCGCCTCGTCGAGGGCATATCCGCTCTGGCAGAGCGCATCGCAGCCGTTACCGTAGCGGAGGCCAGCGAGGAACTCGCGGTCGGTCACCTCCGGCAGGTACACCGTGAGGTATTCGCCGTTGTCAGTGAAGAAGTCGTCAATGTTGGCGGCGTCCTGGCCGGAGTAGAAGGCGCGGAAGTCTTCGTCATTGTAGTAACCAACCGTGTACATGAGGGGCTCCTTTGGTCGCTCGGCGGAGTGGGTGAGAACGCGTCGTTGTTCTCTACCACCAAAGGTACGGGGCGCCCCTGACAAGATAAGGGGCTGCACCGCCCACGCCGGAGAAAATACACAAAAAAATATTGTGCGGCGAGGGGTTTTCTGGAGGCGCCCCCCCCCC